>NZ_AUBN01000031.1 GCF_000429265.1 Actinomyces gerencseriae DSM 6844 | reverse complement strand
GGGCCGCAGAGAGCAGGGGGGAGCGACTGTTTACTAAAAACACAGGTCCGTGCGAAGCCGTAAGGCGATGTATACGGACTGACGCCTGCCCGGTGCTGGAAGGTTAAGAGGATCCCTCAGCCCCCTGTGATGGGGGTGAAGGGGTGAGTTCAAGCCCCAGTAAACGGCGGTGGTAACTATAACCATCCTAAGGTAGCGAAATTCCTTGTCGGGTAAGTTCCGACCTGCACGAATGGCGTAACGACTTCCCCGCTGTCTCCACCACGGGCTCGGCGAAATTGCAGTACGAGTAAAGATGCTCGTTACGCGCAGAAGGACGGAAAGACCCCGGGACCTTCACTACAGCTTGGTATTGGCGTCCGCCATGGTTTGTGCAGGATAGGTGGGAGACGTTGAGGCCGTCGCGTCAGCGGCGGCGGAGTCGTTGTTGAGATACCACTCTGGCTGTGGCGTGCGCCTGAACCTGGGCCCGTGATCCGGGTCAGGGACAGTGCCTGGTGGGTAGTTTAACTGGGGCGGTTGCCTCCTAAAAGGTAACGGAGGCGCTCAAAGGTTCCCTCAGCCTGGTCGGCAACCAGGTGGCGAGTGCAAGTGCACAAGGGAGCTTGACTGCGAGACCGACGGGTCGAGCAGGTGCGAAAGCAGGAACTAGTGATCCGGCGATCCCGTGTGGATGGGTCGTCGCTCAACGGATAAAAGGTACCCCGGGGATAACAGGCTGATCCTGCCCAAGAGTCCATATCGACGGCATGGTTTGGCACCTCGATGTCGGCTCGTCGCATCCTGGGGCTGGAGCAGGTCCCAAGGGTTGGGCTGTTCGCCCATTAAAGCGGTACGCGAGCTGGGTTTAGAACGTCGTGAGACAGTTCGGTCCCTATCCTCTGCGCGCGCAGGAGACTTGAGAAGACCTGTCCCCAGTACGAGAGGACCGGGACGGACGAACCTCTGGTGTGCCAGTTGTCCCGCCCGGGGCACGGCTGGTTGGCTACGTTCGGACAGGGTAACCGCTGAAAGCATCTAAGCGGGAAACCACCTTCAAGACCAGGTCTCCGCAGCAGCACCCCGTGCTGCTGGAAGGCCCCCAGCAGACCACTGGGTCGATAGGCCAGACGTGGAAGACCGGCAACGGTCGAAGCCGACTGGTACTAACAGGCCAACACAAACACACACCCCCACCCCCCC
>NZ_AUBN01000030.1 GCF_000429265.1 Actinomyces gerencseriae DSM 6844 | reverse complement strand
ATCGTCACCATGCGGGTCACGCCGCACCCGCACCAACACACCAGACCCTCTAGAGATCAGACAACCACCCACCGACTTTGCCGACCCCCTGACACGGGCCAGGCCCGGGCCATCGCGCCGACGGCTGCCCCTGACTCATCGACTTGAGCACCATGTTCGACAGCCCGCCCCCTGGCTCCCGGTCCGCTCCCGGCCCCTGGCCGCCGGGCCAACCGACCCCGGCTCGCCCCCTCGATCCGCCAGCCGCCGACCCCTTCCCGGCGCAGATCGCCAGTGAGAACATCACCCGAGACGACAGAAACGCACCCGCCCCTGCCGCCCCATCTTCCGGAAGGCCTCACATGAGAGACAACCACGCGCAAAGCCCCCAGGAACTCTTCAACGACGTCGTCAGAGGACTGCACCAGCTCCCCGCCATCGACGCCATCACCTTCCGCGGGACCACTAGCCCCCGCAACCGCAAGCCCGCGATCCTGGTCACCCAGAGCATCACGGCCACCAGCCGCGACCTGTCCGCAGCCACCGCCGGCCTGACCAGCCCGGGCATCGCCGTCGTCGTCCTCCGCACCGGCCGCGACCTCACCCCCCTGTCCGCCGTCCCCGAAGCCCAGGAAATCGCTCTCCCACCAGGCGCCGTACTGTACACCGGACGCTTCATCCAGGCTGCCGGACGCGACGTCGAACTCATCGAGCAGCTCATCCCCGACAACGGCCGGAACCAGTGGATCAGCAGCCTTACCGCACAAGCAGTCTCCCAGCTCACCAACACCGTCACCACAGCCATCGCCAACGCCAAGACCCGCCCCTGCCCCACCGACCCCAACTACTGCCGACGCTTCACCGCCCCACTGACCTGACCACCCCGACCCGCCCCACAGCCAGGCGCCCCAGCACAATGAGGAGAGGCCCATCATGGATGTTTCGATGAGCGCGCGCAGAAGAAGTCTCCGGAGCCATTCTTCGCCGCATCGCCGCACACAGGCCCCAGGGACGAGCAGCGCCGCTTCTACGGCAGGTCGCTGCTCATGTGCGCCATCGCCTACGCCGTGGGCCGCACGCCGATCGACATCGCCGACCGACTGCCGCACCGCCATCGCCGACCGCATGAAGGAGTATGTCCGTGAGCACGCCTGACTTCACCGAGTTCATCAAGGACTCCGGGGGCTGCCTGGTCTCCCGCAACATCATCGACGGCCGGGGCCACATCAAGTGGGCCCGCCGGGAGAAG
>NZ_AUBN01000029.1 GCF_000429265.1 Actinomyces gerencseriae DSM 6844 | reverse complement strand
TCACCACCGCCGCCACCCGCACCGCAGCACTCCTCACCACCACCAACACCAACGACACCGCAGACACCACCGGGGACACCGCAAACCCCCGAACCAGCAGCGGCAAGAAGACCGACGGCCCCCCGGCAACCGACGAGAAAACACCCCTGTCCGACGACGACATCAAGCGGATTGCTCGGCAAGCGGACGGCAGTGGCGGTTGGGGTTCTCCGCGTCAAGGAACTCTCAACGACTGTTATCTGTTGTCAGCGCTGCAAGGATATTCACGAAGCGCGGACGGTTCTCAGAATCTACGCGATCGCGTCAACTGGGACCCGGACAAGAAAGCCTTCGTCGTCACTCTTTACGACAAGGGAGAGCCCGTGAACGTCGATGTCACCGACTATTACACGAATGGCGCCAAGGACCCATTCGGCAAGCCGACCATCATGAGCATCTACGAACGCGCCTACGGCATCCACTACGGCGACAAGAACCTCGACGACGGCGGCACAGGAGCGGAAACCATGGAAGCCATCTCGGGCGAGGAGACCCACAGTGTGCATACTTTCGGATTCACATGGGGATTCATCCCCTGGCAGCAGCACCAGTACACCGAAGACGAGTGGAACGACATAAAAAATAGCGCTCAAAGCGGAAAACCAACTACGGGAGTCACCACAGGTGGGGACTTCAGTGAGGACGATGGAATTGTCCAGGCGACCACTGACACCAATGGAGATCTTAAGATTACGGACGCAGACGAACAAGGAACTTATCGGATTGCGAAAGAGCATGTCTACACAGTAGTCGCCGTCGACGACGAGTACGTCACCCTCCGCAACCCCTGGGGGCATAACAAACCTGCCGACGGATACCAGCCGCCCGCCGGGGACCGTCCGGACGGATTGATACGCATTACCCGCGAAGAGTACGAACAGCACTTCAATTGCACCGATATCGGCAGCACTCCCCGATGAACTCAGCAGCGGCATTCCGCCGGACTTCCATCGGAAATTACCTGGTCAAGGAGACTTCCGGATCGACAGTCAGATTGAACGTCGCACGTGAACCACCACCGCCTGCATCATACGATCGCAGAAGAGGCGCCGGATCGACACCGAGCAGCGTGAGGGTTCCCAGGCCGTCGATATGCACACTCTCTCCCAAGTGCAGTCTTACAGGAGTGTCGGAATTCTGCCGATAATTCCTCCAGGCCAGTTCAACGATCCACTCGTGGCGCTCCGAACGCAGATCCTCCCACCGCAGTTCTCCCTCATTGGTTTCGGGCGGAGGTATGGAACTGTTCATCGAAACCACGTCGCCCTTCTCGACACCCGCCGGCAGGGGGGCGCTCCGCGTCAGCGGACGCGTCCACCACAACCACCCACCCACACCAACCGCCACCACCGCAACACC
>NZ_AUBN01000028.1 GCF_000429265.1 Actinomyces gerencseriae DSM 6844 | reverse complement strand
CCAGCCGTTTCAGGGTTCGGGCCCCCCTTCTCCCGAAGTTACGGGGGCATTTTGCCGAGTTCCTTCACCACGGTTCACTCGCTCGCCTAGGCATACTCTGCCGGACCACCTGTGTCGGTTTAGGGTACGGGCGGCTGGCACCATCACGTCGAGGCTTTTCTCGGCACCCCAGGATCACCCTGCTATCCCCCGCCAGCTGCGGGGTCACCATCACGCCTCACCCACACCCCGCCGCCCCCGCAATAGGGGGCGGCGGGGCAGGCCCCCGGATTTGCCTGGGGACCGGGCCGCGCGCTTGAACGGGCCAAGCCATCAGGCCCGCGAGGCTACCACTGTGCGTCACCCCTGTTAACACGCTTGCCTACCAGCACGGAGGACCCCCAGACCACACGCCGCCACAACCACGACCACCCCCCGAAGGAGACGGCCGCGGCTTCTCGTGGCGGCAGGGGCGTGGGTTAGCACCCGCGCGTCAGCATGGTCGGTGCTTCGCCGGTACGGGAATATCAACCCGTCATCCATCGACTACGCCTGTCGGCCTCGCCTTAGGTCCCGACTCACCCAGGGCGGACGAACCTGGCCCTGGAACCCTTGGTCTCTCGGCGCTGGGGACTCCCACCCCAGTCATCGCTACTCATGCCTGCATTCTCACTCCCACGCCGTCCACCCGCGGGTCACCCCCGGGCTTCACCCAGCGCAGGACGCTCCCCTACCACCCGACCCCCACCCGACAAGAAGAAGGGGGGGCGGGTCCGCGGCTTCGGCGGCGCGCTTGAGCCCCGCTGAATTGTCGGCGCACGACCACTCGACCAGTGAGCTATTACGCACTCTTTCAAGGATGGCTGCTTCTAAGCCAACCTCCTGGTTGTCCGCGCGACCGCACATCCTTTCCCACTTAGCGCGCGCTTAGGGGCCTTAGCCGGCGATCCGGGCTGTTTCCCTCTCGACCACGAAGCTTATCCCCCGCGGTCTCACTGCCGCGCCACACCCAATAACGGCATTCGGAGTTTGGCTGACCTTGGTAACCCTGTGAGGCCCCTCAGCCACCCAGTAGCTCTACCTCCGCCGGGCGAACACGCGACGCTGCACCAAAATGCATTTCGGGGAGAACCAGCTATCACGGAGTCTGATTGGCCTTTCACCCCTACCCACAGCTCATCCCCCCGGTTTTCAACCCAGGCGGGTACGGTCCTCCACGCGCTCTTACACGCGCCTCAACCTGGCCATGGGTAGATCACCCCGCTTCGGGTCCACACCATGCCACTCAATCGCCCTTATCGGACTCGCTGTCGCTACGACTACCCCTCCAACGGGTTAACCTCGCGACACGGCACTGACTCGCAGGCTCATTCTTCAATAGGCACGCCACCACCCCCACCACCGCGAACACGCGGCGGCACAGGCTCTGACGGCTCGCAGGCGCCCGGTTTCAGGTACTCTTTCACTCCCCTCCCGGGGTACTTTTCACCATTCCCTCACGGTACTCATCCGCTATCGGTCACCAGGACGTATTCAGGCAGCCAAGTGGTCTTGGCAGACTCACACAGGATTCCACGAGCCCCGTGCTACAACGGGCACGCGCCCACACCCACGCCAACCAGGTTCCGCCTACGGGGCTATCACCCGCTCCGGCACGCCATCCCAGACGCTTCGGCTACCCGACCACGCAAGCGCCCCGCCCCAGCGGAGACGGGAAACAAGCACGCCCCACA
>NZ_AUBN01000027.1 GCF_000429265.1 Actinomyces gerencseriae DSM 6844 | reverse complement strand
GTGGGTGTGTTGTTTGAGATCTCGATAGTGTGTCTTGTTTTTTGTGTTTGTGGTTTGTTTTGTTTGTTTTTGGTTTGTTTTGGAGAGTTTGATCCTGGCTCAGGACGAACGCTGGCGGCGTGCTTAACACATGCAAGTCGAACGGGCTTCTGGGGTTCTGGCTTTTTTGGTTGGGGTTCTGGGGGTTAGTGGCGAACGGGTGAGTAACACGTGAGTAACCTGCCCTTCACTTCTGGATAACCGCTTGAAAGGGTGGCTAATACGGGATGTTTCTGGGTCTGTCGCATGGCGGGTTCGGGAAAGATGGCACTGTTTGGTGTTTTTGGTGGGGGATGGGCTCGCGGCCTATCAGCTTGTTGGTGGGGTGATGGCCTGCCAAGGCTTTGACGGGTAGCCGGCCTGAGAGGGTGGGCGGTCACACTGGGACTGAGATACGGCCCAGACTCCTACGGGAGGCAGCAGTGGGGAATATTGCACAATGGGCGGAAGCCTGATGCAGCGACGTCGCGTGAGGGATGGAGGCCTTCGGGTTGTGAACCTCTTTCGCCAGTGAGGAAGGCCTTGCCCGTGTGGTGGGGTTGACGGTAGCTGGGTTAATTGAAGCGCCGGCTAACTACGTGCCAGCAGCCGCGGTAATACGTAGGGCGCGAGCGTTGTCCGGAATTATTGGGCGTAAAGGGCTTGTAGGCGGTTGGTCGCGTCTGCCGTGAAATCCTCTGGCTCAGCTGGGGGCGTGCGGTGGGTACGGGCTGGCTTGAGTGCGGTAGGGGAGGCTGGAACTCCTGGTGTAGCGGTGGAATGCGCAGATATCAGGAGGAACACCGGTGGCGAAGGCGGGTCTCTGGGCCGTTACTGACGCTGAGGAGCGAAAGCGTGGGGAGCGAACAGGATTAGATACCCTGGTAGTCCACGCTGTAAACGTTGGGCACTAGGTGTGGGGGGTCTTTCCGGGTCCTCCGCGCCGTAGCTAACGCATTAAGTGCCCCGCCTGGGGAGTACGGCCGCAAGGCTAAAACTCAAAGGAATTGACGGGGGCCCGCACAAGCGGCGGAGCATGCGGATTAATTCGATGCAACGCGAAGAACCTTACCAAGGCTTGACATGTGCCGGTTGTCCTTCGGAGACGGAGGGTCCTCCCTTTGCGGGGGTCGGTTCACAGGTGGTGCATGGTTGTCGTCAGCTCGTGTCGTGAGATGTTGGGTTAAGTCCCGCAACGAGCGCAACCCTTGTCCCGTGTTGCCAGCACGTCGTGGTGGGGACTCGCGGGAGACTGCCGGGGTTAACTCGGAGGAGGGTGGGGATGACGTCAAATCATCATGCCCCTTATGTCTTGGGCTTCACGCATGCTACAATGGCCGGTACAGTGGGTTGCGATGTCGTGAGGCGGAGCGAATCCCTTAAAGCCGGTCTCAGTTCGGATCGGTGTCTGCAACTCGACACCGTGAAGCTGGAGTCGCTAGTAATCGCAGATCAGCAGCGCTGCGGTGAATACGTTCTCGGGCCTTGTACACACCGCCCGTCACGTCATGAAAGCTGGCAACACCCGAAGCCCGTGGCCCTATGGGGAGCGGTCGAAGGTGGGGCTGGTGATTGGGACGAAGTCGTAACAAGGTAGCCGTACCGGAAGGTGCGGCTGGATCACCTCCTTTCTAGGGAGTTCTTCTTCTGCTGCGCGTGGTTCGGTGTTCCGCCTTGCTGCCCCCTGCTCGTCGTGTGTGGGGGGTTGGGGTGGTCGGGCCGGGTGCGGTGGGGTTGTTCTTGGCTGCGAGCACGAGGAGCGCGTCCGCGTGTCGTCGGGGTGTCCCGGCGGGCGCGGGCGTCTGTCGCCTGATTTCCCCTCCTTTCTTTGATGGGGGGGG
>NZ_AUBN01000026.1 GCF_000429265.1 Actinomyces gerencseriae DSM 6844 | reverse complement strand
CACCATGGAACGAACCCCGCTCCACAACAAGATCCACCCCCCGCAGCACCTCACGACCCCCATACGACTGACGCACACCACGCACAACCACCGGTGCCGCGGCGGTCGCCGCAACGGGCTCGGCGGCGGTGGGGACCGTCTCCGCTCTGCGGCCGGCGGCGGCCCGGGGCGGCCCCTCCGAGGGGCGCGCCGGCCGGGAGGGGGCCGGACGCGGACGATCAAGGACAATGGTCATGCCTGTCTCCTCTGCTCGGGCGACGGCGGCGAGCCGTCGATCTGTGTGACGGCATCAGCATCCCGCGGCGGCGGGGGGCGTGGATTCCTTCTTCCCGTCCCGGGGCCCTCCTCCTTTAGTCGGAGTCGAACTGAAGTCGACTACGCTTAGGACCAACCTGAATCTGAAAGGTCGCCGATGCCATCCCTGTCGCCGCCGACGCTCCGCCGTGCCTCCGCCCGACTGCGGGCGGCCTGGCGCGCCCGCTGGGGGCTGTACACCCTGACGGCCACCAGCCTGTGCCTGTCCGCCCTGTCACTGATGTCCCTGGACCTCGGGGTCTTCGCCCTCCTCGGAATCCTCGTTCCCTGGGGGCTCCTGCTACTGTCCCGTTTTCCGTGGACGATCACCGCGGTCATGGCGCTGAGCACGGCCTGCACCATCGGCACCGGCGAGTTCACAGGAACCGTGGTCGCCACGTGGCTCGCGCTGTTCATCCTCCTGCGGGCCCGTCGCCGCCCCCAGGCCCTGGTCATCGCGGCGGCCACCGCGGGCGGGAACCTCCTGGCCTGGCACGCGGGCCGGAGCATGGGAGTGTTCATCCAGCAACAGACTTCATGGTTCTTCATCTGCTTCGGGATGGCTGCTGTGCTGCGCAGGGCCGACACGAGCGTGGCCAGGGCCGAGACCGCCAGAACCGAGGCCCTGCGCAACCAACGAGCCCTCATCGCCCGCGAGCTCCACGACACCCTCGCCCGCGCCAACACCCACATCGTCCTCCTCGCCCAAAACGCCCGCAACAACCCCCACGACCACCACCAAACCACCACCGCCCTCAACGACATCATCACCACCGGCCGACAATCCGTCACCGACCTGCGCACCATGCTCCGCCTCCTCCGACAGGACACCAACACCCCACTCGACCCCACACCCACCACAGACCTCCCCACCGCCCTGACCCAAGCCCACCACGACCTGACCACCGCCGGCCTGCACACCACCATCACCCACCAAGGAGACCTCACCAACCTACCCCCCACCCTGACCACCACCCTGACCCGCATCCTCCACGAATCCACCGCCAACATGATCAAGCACGCCGCCCCCGACGCCCAATGCACCATCCAACTCGACATCACCGACACCCACGCCGAACTCCTGGTCATCAACCCCCTGGCCAACCACCACCACGACCAACAACTCTCCTCCGGACTCGGACTCCTCAGCATCCAAGAACGCACCCACGCCCTAGGAGGCACCACCACCATCACACCCACCGACCACCAATGGATCCTCCACACCACCCTCCCCCTCACACCCAAGGACACCCCATGACCCACCAGAACCCGACCGGCACCATCCGCGTCATCGTCGTCGATGACGACGCCATCGTCCGCGAGACGCTGTCCTCGATCCTCGACTCGGAACCGGACATCGACGTCATCGCCACCGCGGCCGACGGCGCCGAGGCCGTCGGCCTCGTCCACGAGCGCACCGTCGACGTCGCCCTCATGGACATCCAGATGCCCGTGCTCAACGGCGTGGAGGCGACCTCCCGGATTCTGGAGACCAGCGAGAGGACACGGGTCCTCCTGCTCACCACCTTCGACGACGACACCTTCCTCGACGGCGGGATCGCCGCAGGCGCCTCCGGCTTCCTGCTCAAGACCACGCGCCCGACGGAGATCGCGGGGGTGATCCGCACCATCCACGCCGGCGGCAAGGTCCTCTCGCCCGAGCCGACGAGCCGGATCCTGGACCGATACCTCCACGGCCAGTCCCCCAATGCCGGCACCATCACGGACCTGGACCTGTCCGACCGCGAGCAGCAGGTGCTCCACCTCCTGTGCCAGGCCCGAACGAACCATCAGATCGCGCGCCAGATGAACGTCGCGGAGACCACCGTCAAGACCCACGTCTCCTCCATCATGCGGAAGATGGACGTCGGCAGCCGCCTCGAGATCGTCGTCGAGGCGCACAAGAGGGGCATCGGAGGCTGACGGGCCGCCGGCTGCGCCCGCCCACCGAATCACCTCCTCCGACGAAGGGAGGAGGCCCCGAGGACCCAAGTGAGGAACCGCACATCCGAGCGGATCGACCAGGGTGGATGCCATCCCACCGGGATGACAAGCAGCCCACCGACAAGGAAGTCACTCAGATGCGCCGTTCCCTCCGCGCCCTCTCCACCCTCGCCCTGACCGCCTCGCTCCTGGGGCTCGCCGCCCCCGCGGTGGCCGCCCCGTCATCGCCGACGCCGTTCCCGCAGGGCGCATCGCACTCGGCGCCCGCGGCGAGTTGGAAAGGTTGTCTCGCTATCTGGAGTTGCCACGGCTAATAAGGCTCATAAGGCTAATAAACAGCGGAATCAGTTATTCGCTCGTTCTTGACCCCCTCACCATCGTGCGGGCCCGTCCCATCCTGACGGGCCCGCACAGGACGTTCCCGGCGGGCGTCGCCAGGACGAGGACGTAGCCGAGGACCGCGACGGCCATCACCCAGCCGCCCTCGACCCAGCCGGCGCGCCACTGCCCCTGCGCCGTGAGGGCCGCCGCCAGGCCGACGGCCGCCCACGAGACGGGGACCAGGAGGAGATCCGCCCTCCGGCGCGCCCAGACCAGGAAGGTCGTCAGGTGGATGGAGACCGAGCAGAGCACGAGCGGGAGCCACCATCGAATATGCCCCGTCATCATCAGGGGGATGAAGCCGGTGGTGGTGACGACCCCCTCCGCGATCGCGGTTGCCTGGACCCAGGCCGCGCCCCGGCGCCCCAGCCGGGTGGGGGGCGGGGTCGGGCGGGTCCTGGTCCAGCACCAGAGGGTTGCGAGCGCGATGAGGACGGTGACCAGGAGCCCGGGCGGGCCCGCGAGCACCGCTCCCGGGAGGGACATGGCGATCGCGCTGCAGGTCAGGATGACGAGGGCGCCGGGGGAGGCGGCGCTCGGGCGGGCGGTTGTCTCATTCACGGGTCTTCCTCTCAGGAGAAGGGGTGGGGGCGATCCCGCAGGCGGTCGGGCGCGACGACGCCGACGTGCCGGCAGTAGTCGAAGGGTCTGCGCATGGTCAGGACGCGCTGGCGGTGCCATCCGAAGTCGAGGGGGGCGAGCCCCGGCGCCAGGACCGACCAGGTCTCCAGCCCGAGCGCGGACTCGACCGGTGCGGTGCAGCGCACCGCGAGCGGCTCGACGCCGATCGTCCCCAGGGACCCCACCAGCGCCGACAGGAGCCCGGCCGCCCCGGTGCGGGCCAGGGGGCCGGCGGTCACGACCTCGTCGAGCGGCAGGGCGGGGCCGTCGCCGAGGTAGTCGTCGAGGTCCTCGGCGCCCTCGGGAAGCAGGCACTGGAGCGGGTGGTCGTCGATCTCCCTGACCAGCGAGGGGTCCCGCCGCAGCTCCAGGCAGCGAGCGCGGTCGGCCTCCACGGCCCTCGTGCGCTCGGGCAGGTAGGTCCACGCCTCCTCGACGGCGCCCCGCGCCGCGCGGGCGGGCTCCGGGTGGGCGGCGGCGCCGACGGCGGCGGCGCTCGTGGCGCGGGCGACGGCGACCATGATGGGAAGGCCGGTCTCGGAGGGCAGGGAGAGCAGCTCGATCCGGTGGCCCAGGAGCGAGGCCCGGGTCAGGAGCGGGCGCAGTCCCGGAACGGACTCGACGTCGATCCGCCGACCGGGCACCCGCGCGTACCAGCTGTTGACGAAGGCGTCGCGCTCGATGAGCTCCATGAGGCCGAAGACGATCGCCTCCTCCCGGGTCGAGCCGGTGGCGACGCCGGAGGAGCACACCATCGCCCAGCGGGACGTGGACAGCGACTGGCCGAAGAAGGCGAGGTCCCGCGGCACGAGGACGGCGCGACCATCGCGCAGCGACTCGGAGGCGACCCACTCGTGCGGGTCGTGCGGGGAGAAGGGGACCATGATGTCCCGGTAGGCGGCGGGCCCGTAGTCCCCGAAGTCCCCGGGCACCCGGTGCTCCCTGCCGGAGGCGGCGAGGTCGGCCTGGGCGGCCAGGACGGTGGTGCCCGTGTGCTGGCGGGAGCCGACGAGCCTCTCCAGGCTCTCCAGCATGGCCGCCGTGCGGCTGCGGGCGTAGGAGGCGGCCTGACCGCTCCAGGTCAGGGGGCGCACGCGGCCGTCGTTCCACACGGGGGTCTGGCCCGCGACGGGGGCCGTGGTCTCCCAGTCGAGCCGTTGGTCGGCGTCGGCCGCGACCATGCCGCACACGGGGTTGATGAGGACCTCGGGGTCCAGGGGGAGGTCGTCGAGCCCGCGACGGCGCAGCGGGCCGGAGCCGTCGGAGCGCGTCGGTCCGGTCTCCCCGACGAGGACGGCGAGCTCGCCCCGACGGATGCGGCTCGTCACGATGTCGAGCTCCCAGACGGGAACCCGCCAGCCCGTGCCGAGGCGGACGGGGCTCGGGCTCAGGACGTCCGCCAGCGCCTGGAGGCCCTCCGCGTCCGCGCGACGACGCGGCACGAGGTCCCGGCGCCCCAGGAGCGGGACGCCCAGGCTGTACTGGCCCTGGACGATGGGCGATCGGGTCGCGGCCCAGCGGGTGCGCAGCAGCGCGTAGGCGCCCTCGATCCCGGCGGCCCACGCGGGCCAGACGAGCAGGGTCCGTTCGCTGCGGAAGACCCTGGTGCCCGGGGGCGGGTCCTCCTCGTTCTCCAGGTCCCAGACGGCCGGCGGCGCCCCGAGGGCGGTGGCCGGGCCGAATCGGTATCCGCGCGCCGTCGGGGCGGCGAGTGTCCCGCGCATCATGACTCGTGCTCCTTTCCGGTCAGCTCGATGAACGCGTCCTCCAGCGTCGGGCCGTGCACCTGCGCGCCCTCG
>NZ_AUBN01000025.1 GCF_000429265.1 Actinomyces gerencseriae DSM 6844 | reverse complement strand
GGCGGACGGCACCACCGTCCTGCTGACCACCCACTACCTCGATGAGGCGGCCCATCTGGCCGACGAGGTCGCCGTCGTCCTGGGCGGGAGCATCGCGGCGCAGGGCGCCCCCGAGGACCTGGCCCGCGGCGAGGGCGATCTGACCGTCTCCTGGGTCGAGGACGGCGAGGAGCGCAGCGTGCGCACCGCCGCGCCCACCGCCGTCGTGCGAGGTCTCATGAGTCGCTTGGCCGGCCCCGGCGAGGAGGTTCCCGGCCTGCGCATCACCGCGCCGACCCTGGAGGACCGCTACCTCGAGCTCGTGGCCGCCTACGAGGCCGCCGTCCGTCGGGCCGCTCTCACGGCCGACGCCTGACACCGAATCAACCAGCCGATACTCTCCGAAGGACGTTCCCCATGACCACCACCGCCGTCTCCACTCCTGCTCCCACCGCTCCCTCCGCCTTCCCGGCTTCGGCAGCACCGGATTCGGAGCAGGCCCCAGCCCCCGTCTCCCTGCGTGCGCACGACCGCACCCAGGCTCCGGCCGGCGGCCTCAGGATCGTGGTCGCGCTGGTCCGCAGCACCCTGCTCGGCTTCGTGCGCGAACCGGTCGGCTTCGTCATGCAGTTCCTCTACCCCCTGTTCATGCTCTTCATCTTCCACGCGGTCTTCCCCGGTGAGCTCCTCGCCGGAGTGTCCTACGCCCAGTACCTGCTGCCGGCGATGGTCACCACCGGGATCATGACCACCTGCCTGCAGAACCTGGCGGTGACCGTGGCCGGGGAGCGCGAGAACGGCGAGCTCAAGCGCCTGGCGGTCCTGCCCGCCCCGTCGTGGGCGCACGTGGCGAGCAAGTGCGCGTCCAACACGATCCTGGCTCTGCTCAACGCCACCATGCTCATCCTCGTCGGCCGCTGGGTCCTGGACATCGACCTGCCCGGCACCGCCCGCGCCTGGGGGCTGCTGGCCGCCACCATCGTCCTCATGGTCGCCACCTGCACCGCCCTGGGCCTGGTGATCGGCCGCACCCGCCCCACCCAGCGGGCCGCCTCCGGCCTGGTCACCCCCATCGTCCTCATCCTCCAGTTCGTCTCCGGCATCTTCTTCCCCCTGGCCCAGCTGCCGACCTGGATGGTCAACGCCTTCTCCGTCCTGCCGGTGCGCTGGTCGGCCGAGCTCATGCGCGAGGCCTTCCTTCCCTCCACCTTCGCCGTGGCCGAGCCCACCGGCGCCTGGGAGACCGGCAAGGGCCTGGTCATCGTGGCCGCCTGGCTGGTGGCCGGCGTCCTCGCGGCGATCGTCATCACCCGCCGCGATACGGTCGACCGGTGAGGGAACCCGCCATGAGGGACATCCAGGGCATGAGGGGCGCAGCCCCAGCCGCCCCCGCCCCGGGCCGGTCCGCCCCCGCCGCACTGGCGGGGGCGGACCGGCGCCCGTGGTGGCTCAACCCCTTCACCATCCGACGGCGCACCGGTCTGCTCGACCTCGTGCGCGCCCCCGACAACCCCGGTCATCACCGCGTCGCTCTCGTCATCATCTGGGCGGCGGCCGGGGCCGCGCTCCTCGCGGTGCTGTCCGGCGGCTGGGCGACCATCCTGTTCTTCGTCGTCTACCCCCTTCTATGGGCCGTCCACCGAACCCGTCGCTCCGGTGTGGTGGCGACCGTCGTCTTCTCCATCGGGATCGGCGCGATGATGCTGGCGCGGCCGGACCACGACTGGATCCGTGCTGCCGCCAACGGCGTCCTGTCCTGCCTGTTCTCCCTGTTCATCGGCCTGTGGTTCTGGCGCGTCTACGACGTCTCCGCCGCCCTGGCCTCCGCCCTGGACAACGAGCGCGTCGCGCGCGAGGGCCTGGCCGCCGCCCAGGCCGAGCTCGCAGCCGCCGAGCGCGCCGCGGGCCGGGCCGCCGAGCACCAGCACTGGGCCCGCGAGGTCCATGACACCCTCGCCCAGGGATTCATCTCCGTCATCACCCTGACCCAGGCCGCCCGCACCGATCTCTCCCGGGATCGCACCGACGCGGCCGCCGTTCACCTCGACCAGATGGAGGCGCTCGCCCGCGACAATCTCGCCGAGGCACGCGCCCTCGTCGCCGGGGAGGGCCCCTCCGCCCTGCGCTCCGGCGATCTGGCCCAGGCCCTCCAGCGCCTCGTCGGTGCCCGGAACGGGTCGGGGCGCAGCATCGACCTCGACGCCCACCCGCCTCAGGCCCTGGCGCGCCCCGTCGAGGTCGTCGTCCTGCGAACCGTCCAGGAGGCCCTGTCCAATATCGCCCGTCACTCCCGTGCCACGCAGGCGCAGGTCGTCATCGGCACTGAGCGTCTCGGAGCGGTCCGCGAGCTCGTCATCGCCGTGACCGACGACGGGACGGGCACGGGCGGACGCCCCGAGGGAACCGGACTCGCCGGCATGCGCTCGCGCGTCGAGGCCCTCGGCGGCACTCTCACCGTCGACCCCGCCCACGCCCCCGACGCCGACGGCAGCACCGGAACCGTCATCGAAGCGAGGATCCCCCTATGAGCGCTCCCAACCGTCCTCCCGTTCCAGACGCCGACCCGGACCAGGGCTCCTCGGACCGGGGCGGCCCGAACCAGGCCGGCCCGGACCAGGCCGACGTGAGCCGGGGCGGGCCGGGCCAGGCCGACGTGAGCCGGGGCGGGCCGGACCAGGCTGACCCGAACCAGGCCGGCACCGCCCGCATCAGGCTCCTCGTCGCCGACGACCACCCCGTCGTGCGCTCCGGGATCGTCGGCATGCTCTCCAGCGAGGAGGATCTCGAGGTCGCGGGGCAGGTGGCCGACGGCGCCGAGGCCGTGCGCCTGGCCGGGGAGCTGGCTCCCGATGTGGTTCTGATGGATCTGCGGATGCCCGGTATGGATGGGGTCGAGGCGACGCGGCGGATCCTGGCCGTCTCCGATCCGCCTCGTGTAGTGGTGCTGACCACCTATGACACCGACGGCGACATCCTGCGGGCCGTGGAGGCCGGTGCGATCGGATACCTGCTCAAGGACTCACCGCGCGAGGACATCCTCGCCGCCGTGCGCGCCGCCGCGGCGGGGCGCAGTGCGCTGAGCCCCAGTGTGACCACGCGCCTGGTGGGGGCCGCTCGCGGGACCGGCGGCGGTACCGGGGCGGGTTACGGCCGATCCCGCGGCGGGGCCGGGCGCGGCACGGGAGCCGAGGCTCCTGTCACCCTGTCGCCGCGCGAGTGCGAGGTCCTCGCCGCCGTCTCCCGAGGCCTGTCCAACAGCCGGATCGGTCGCGAGCTGTACATCACGGAGGCCACCGTCAAGACGCATCTGCTGCGCGCCTACACCAAGCTCGGCGTCGATTCCCGGACGGCCGCCGTCACCGAGGCCCTGCGCAGGGGTCTGCTGGACCTGGGCTGACCGGTCGCCCCCGGTGCCGGTGCCGAGGCCGGGCCCGATCCCGGGCTCGGCGGCCGACGCCTCCCTCGCCGAGATCGGTCGAGTTCCGCGTCGAGATCGGTCCGGTTCGGCATCGAGATCGGTCCGACGACGCCGCGCCCGGTCGCCGGCGCCACGAGTCGGGCATTTCTGCACGAGGCCGGCATGTCGGCGCGAGTTCGACGACGCCGCCGTCGGACTCGCGCAAGGATGTCCGACTGGTGGTGGGGCGTGCGGCGGGAGCGCGCGGCCGGACGCATCGCCGGTGTCGTCGGTACGGCAGGCTTTGAGCGGCAGCCCGCGCTGCCGTCCCGCACCACCGGTCGCACCCGAACAGCATCGATCACCCGGCTGATCGTCCGGGATCCGCTTGCCGAGGCGCCGACAGGACGATGAGGTTTTCTTACCAGTTTCCTTTATGGAGGACGAGGATAATCGAGGCTGTGACGGCGGTGATGATGGCCTTTTGGGACGAGCGGGCACCAGCTTCGAGGGGGTTCGTTAGTGCTGGAGGGTGACGTCGGGGTCGAGGGTGAGGTTGAACAGACAAGTCCATCCCCCGTATCTAGGTTCCGGTATTATGGGGTCTGGGTTAACGTCTGTGAGAGTAATGGTTCCCAGGCCGTCGATGTGGACGCTTTCGCCCAGGCGTATCGCAATGGTGTCCCTCGAGCCATCCTTGTGTGTCCAGTATAGAGTTCCGACCCACCTGTAGTTACGTGAATACGGTGGGCCGGAAGTTAATCTCCCCGCCTCTGTCGTCGGGGGTCCCGTGGAATCATCTAGATCGATCTGCTTCCCTCTTTCTACTCCCTCGGGAAGGGGGGCGCTATGGATCAGGGGGTGGGTCCAGAATATCCAGAGGCCCCAGCAGGCGAGCGAGATCATCGCTATTTTCAGAACCGCTACCAGGGTGCGGTGCCGCTTGTGCCATGTCGGTTTTGCGCGACGGGACCCCGGCGTCCCGTTCGCGATCATGCCCCCGAGCTCCGCCACGTCGCTTCGGCCCGGGTCGGAGTCGCTCATCTCGCACCTGTCTTCCTGGAGGGGGTTGTTAGTACTGGAGGGTGACGTCGGGGTCGAGGGTGAGGTTGATGGTGTAGTAGGAGCCGCCGATACTAGGGGTTGACATGATGGGGTCGGGTTCGACGCCGAGGAGGGTGACGGTTCCCAGGCCGTCGATGTGGACGCTTTCGCCCAGGGGCAGTGTGATGGTGTCCCTCGGGCCGTCGTGGCGGATCCAGTGCAGGGTCCCGACCCACCTGTAGTTGCGTGCGCGCGGAGGGTCGAACATCAGGTTCCCTGTCTCGGTGGATAGTGATTGTATTGCCCCTCCGATTTCCAGCCGCTTCCCTCTTTCTACTCCTTCGGGAAGGGGGGCGCTTTGGATCAGGGGGTGGGTCCAGAATATCCAGAGGCCCCAGCAGGCGAGCGAGATCATCGCTATTTTCAGAATCGCTACCAGGGTGCGGTGCCGCTTGTGCCATGTCGGTTTTGTGCGACGGCGCCCCGGTGTCCCGTTCGCGATCATGCCCTCGAGCTCCGCCACGTCGCTTCGGTCCTCCGGCGGGTCGGACTCGCTCATCTCGCACCTGTCTTCCTGGAGGGCGTTCGTTAATTCTGGAGGGTGACGCCGGGGTCGAGAGTGAGGTTGAACAGACAAGTCCATCCCCCGTATCTAGGTTCCGGTATTATGGGGTCTGGGTTGACGTCTGTGAGGGTGATGGTCCCCAGGCCGTCGATGTGGACGCTTTCTCCCAGGTGTATCGCGATGGTGTCCCTCGAGCCATCCTTGTGCGTCCAGTATAGAGTTCCGACCCACCTGTAGCCGCGTGAATACAGTGGGCCGGAAGTTAATCTCCCCGCCTCTGTCGTCGGAGGTCCTGTGGAATCATCTAGATCAATCTGCTTCCCTTTTTCTACTCCCTCGGGAAGGGGAGCGCTTTGGATCAGGGGGTGGGTCCAGAATAGTCGGAGTCCCCAGCAGGTGAGTGAGATCATCACTACGGCTATAATTCTTCTCGCCACGCGGTAACGATTCTGTCGAATGGCTTCCGCGCGAAGGTCCTCCTCCCGCAGTGCTGACGAGGCCTCCATGATCATGCCCTCGAGCTCCGCCACGTCGCTTCGGTCCTCCGGCGGGTCGGACTCGCTCATCTCGCACCTGCTTTCCAAGAATGAATGACGACCGGTGGTCTTCTTCGTCAGGATGTCCGCCCGACGTCCGTACTGGGGAAGTACCTCGCGTACTCCTCACGCGTGATCCTGATCCGCCCACCCGAACCGACGTGGGTGTCACTGGCGTCCGGGTTGTTCCCCCACGGGTTGATCAGGGTGACGTACTCGTCGTCAATGCTCTCGACCGTGTACACATGGTCGTTGACGATCTGATAGTCGCCCCCCTGGTCCTCGGCGCCGGGGCCGCTGCCCGCGTCGAAGACGCCATCGTTGTTGGTGTCAGCATCGACATTATCGTCACTGACGATGCCGCCCTTGGGCGATGAGGCGACGACTGGCCGGTCGTCGTCGATGGCCTGCTCGATCTGCTGCCATTCGGAATCGCTGTAGGCGTCATCGTCCCACCAGGACCAGAACGTCGCCCCCGTGCCGCCACGGGTGTCGATGCGATCCGGTTCGCGGTTGGAGATGCGCTCCATGGCCGTCTCCGATTTCCCGCCCCTCGCCAAATTCTGTCCGCCGAAGTACAGGCCGTACGCGCGCTCGTAGATGTTGAGAAGGGTGGGGGGCGCGGTCTCCTGGCCCTGCAGGCCATTGGTGTAATAGTCCGTGACGTTGACATCGACGGGCTGGCCGTTGTCATAGAGAGTGACGATGAAGCCGTCTCTCGCGTCATTCAGACGGATATTGTCTCGCAACAGCCGCTGGCCGTCCTCGCTCTGCGAATAGGCTTGGAGGGTGGCCAGGAGAAAGCAGTCTCCAATCCCCTGCTGATCCACGGTTCTCCAGTCGACTCCCCCCTCGTCCTGCTCTTTAATGCGGTTGACGTCCTCCGTGGTCAAACGCCTCTTGCCGTCGACCGTTTTTTTATGCTCGAAATTGCGTTTCCACAGCCTCGTGAGCGGGTCATCCGATCCCGAGGCTCCGTTGCCCGCGCCACCCGCGCCTGCCTGCTGGCCGCCGGCGTTGAGAGAGGTCAGCGCCGCAGCGGCCAGGTGAGCCGCGAGGTCGACCTTGATGCGGAGGCCGGCGGCGGCTCCCATGATCGGGGCCAGGGCTCCCGCCGCTTCCGGCGCAGCCGACGGGTTGTCCAGCGTCTCCTGCACCGTGGCCGCCGCCTGCCGACGCAGCTCCTCGATCGCGGTACGCGCCTCGTCCAGGACGCCGGCGTAGTCCTCCAGGACGCCGGCCCCGTCCAGCAGGCAGTCCATCGTGCCCTCCAGGTCCCGCGTCAGACCGCGGGCAGCATGTCGGCACGCGTCAGCGCTCATCCCCTGGCATGACGAGACCGTCGCACGCGCGCTGTCGGCCAGATCCGCTCCCCACGTCACGGTGCGCGCGGCGGACCTCCACGAGTCCGCCAGAGCGCGCACTCCTCCGGGAGAGCCCGGCACCTCTCCGACTGCTGCGCCCGCAAGGGCCTCGGTCTCCATGCTCACTGTCTCCGCGCTCACCGCCAGGCCCCCGGTCCTCCGCAGGGGGCGCCGGACGAGTGCCCCAGAGCGCGTGCGCCGGCGGCGGCGTTCTCGTCGGCGCTCGTCAGCAGACTCAGAGCCTCTCGGGCCCCGTCGGCCATCCGCCCGGCTCGGGACGCGGCACGGGCGACCTCATCCGTTCGGGCGGAGGCGAACGTCGTCGTGGCGGTCGCCAGCACGGAGGAGCCCAGGACGCCCTCCCCCTCGCCGCTGACTCGGACGGTGGACACCTCCTGGCCGCACTCGTCGGCCAGGGAGGCCGCACGTACCAGTTCCTCACCATTGACTTCCAGCACCATGGGGCAGACTCCTGCGCACCAGCCGGATACCGGGCCGGATGCTATAGGGATGGACAGAGACGTGCGTCACGTTAACGCATTGCATTGCCGCCGGCAAGGTGCTGAGAGCGCCGGGCGGATGCGGACGGGGTGAGTTGACGTCGCGTCCCGGGATGCGGTGCGCCGAGAGCAGCGGGCGGATGCGGGCGGGGCGCCGCCGTGGAGGCGCGGGCGAGGGGCGGGGCGCCTCCGGGGCCCGGTCCCGGACGCCGTCGAGAGCCGCACCGACCGAACGGTGTCCACCGAATGGTGGACGGCCCATGAAGCCCTTCCGGTGGCTACCGGGGCTGTCGGCGCAGGGCGAAAATGTGCGTCATGGCAGCGAAATCGGCGATTACTATCAATTCCCTGCGCAAGTCCTACGGCGATAAGCGCGTCCTCCGGGGCCTGGACCTCGACATTCCCGCCGGCTCCGTCCTGGCGTTGTTGGGGCCCAATGGTGCTGGTAAGACGACGACTGTGGAGATTCTGCAGGGGTTGCGTCGTCGTGATGGTGG
>NZ_AUBN01000024.1 GCF_000429265.1 Actinomyces gerencseriae DSM 6844 | reverse complement strand
CCCCCGGATCATTAGAAGACAGGGGCAAGACACCCGTGCCCACAGCAGCTGGCCCAGCCCCGGACCACCCGGGACCACCAACAAGGTAACGGGCGGAGAACTGTCCCGGTGCGCTTCAGCAAGCTCGATACAAACAACTGGAAGCCCCTACTCGCCTTCCGCAAGCGTCTCATCGCGGGTGAGGTGGCTCCGGAACCGAGCACGGCTAGCGTAGCGCTTACTGCAGCGGCCAGCGAGACCACGACGGCTCGCGGTATCCGTAAGACGGCCTGCCGTCCGATCAGCACGGCGAAGAAGCAGCAGATCCTCGACCTGGCCCGCACGGGCATGGCTGTCAGCCAGATCGCTGCCGAGGTCGGCGTCGCAGAGACCACTGTCCGTGCCACCTGCCGCCAGGCCACGCAGCCGCCCCGCCGCAGGCGACGCTTCACTACTGATGACCTCCGGCGTGCCCAGCAGCTCCATGCTCAGGGGCGCACCTACATCGAGATCGGCCTGGAGCTCGGCTTCGGGCGGGACACCGTCGAGAGGCATCTGACGACCGAGCGGTAACGAACAGCAAACTCAGGCCTGATGGCTCTTGCAACGGTAGGACGACCCAGGACGATCCTGAACAACAGCGGTTTTACCAAATCGATACATTAACGACCTGAAAACGGTGTGTCTAGTCTCAAATAGGGTATAATCTGGGTGAGACCTGTCCCGTCTCACCCATTGGCAACCAAAATGCAAATCCGTACGCTAACTATTGACAACTTTCGAGGCATCGCTAACGGGGATGTCGTATTTCGGCAACATTCATTGCTTGTCGGTGGCAACAACATTGGTAAATCAACCGTTTGCGAGGCTTTGGATCTGGTGTTGGGTCCGGAACGTCTGTACCGACGTCCGGTCATTGACGAGCACGACTTTCATAATGGAAGATATGAAGAAGATGATGGCTCATCGCGGGACATTGTTATTCGCGTGGTTCTAACAAACCTCGATCGAACCCATCAGATACGTTTCAGACAACATCTTCGTCGTTGGGACGATGCTTCACTTAAATTTGTTGATGAAGAAGTTGACGGCCTTTCGCGTGCCGACAACGAGAACGTCACCTGGGCGTTGCCGGTGGTATTTGTCGGTCGATATGATCCCGAAGAAGATGACTTTGTTGGGGGCACATTTTTTGATCATCCAGTGAAACATCCAGATGACCTAGGCGATGAAGAAAAGGCTTCCTTGGGCGGTGGACGTTCGGTGTTTACTCGTGCCCATAAGCGAATCTGCGGATTCATTTACCTGCGTGCATTGCGTACTGGTACACGAGCCTTGAGCCTCCAACGAGGATCGCTGTTGGACACTATCCTTCGCCTTGGAGAAGAAGGCGACGCAAAGATGTGGCCAGATACTCTTCAGGCACTTAAAGAGATTAACCCAGCTATCGGAGAGATAGAGCAGCTTAAGTCGATTCGCGATCGGTTGCAGGAACGTCTTGGTCAGTTTGTTAATCTCTCTTCTGAGAATGATCCGACATCTTTCTATGCATCCAATCTAACTCGAGACAATCTGCGTGAAGTCGTGAGGCTATTCGTTGCGACTCAACCGAGTAACTATCCTGTTCCTTTCAACCGACAAGGCACCGGGGCAGTCAATCTGCTCGTTTTCGCGTTGCTGACGATCATTGCTGACATAAAGGGAGAGAGTTCGGCAATATTTGTGATGGAAGAGCCTGAGATCGCTTTGTCTCCCCACATCCAACGTCGGGTGGTAAAGTATGTTCTCCAAAGAATGGGGCAATCTATAGTCACCTCCCACTCGCCATACATTATTGAGCAGTATGATGCCGAGAGTGTTGTCATTCTAGGTCGTGATGGCGAGAATCAATTCTCAGGCAATCCGATTGAGGCTGATGTAATTAAGCCAAAGAATTATCGTGCTCAACGTCGGCAGTTTGCTGAGGCGATCCTCAGCAGGGCAGTATTTGTAGTCGAAGGTGCGACCGAAGTAGCGACCGTTAATGCGGTGTCGACGGCGCTTGAGAAGTTCCATAGAGGCTACTCTCACATTGATTTAGCTGGTGTTTCATTATTCAATGCTGAAAATGATCGAGAGGCGCCAAAATTTGGGCCAATTTTTAAGGCTCTTGGGAAGCCAGTGTTCGGTATGCGAGATGAACCAAATAGGCCGGATTCCCCTGACGCAGTAGTTAGTATAGGCGCTTTCGACAAGTTTTGGCAATCCCCAGAGAAAGGAATCGAGCGCATACTCGTCGAGGAAACACCTCATCAGGTGCTGCATCGCTTTCTTAGTGAAGTCTCGACACGTGACGACTATCCAGCAAACTGCAACTATGACCCATCTATTGAGGATGTCGATCTAAAACATCTTGTGGAGAAGGTACTAAAGGCAAGAAAAGGAGACTCCTACGGCTTTGGCTATGCTGGATTCCTCATCGAACAGTGTCAAAGTGAGGAAGAACTGCCGCCGTTCATCCGTGATGCGCTGCTCTTTATTGATGAGTATCTGAAGCCGTCAGAAGGATACATTGGTGTTCCCGAGTTTAGCCAGGAAGAGTTGTTTTTAGACGGTTCTGCTTCAGATGATCAGGTCGGCGAAGAAGAATTGTAGGTTGTTCGCATGAAATTGTCGAATGATGCCCAGAGCGCACTAAAGTCTGAGTACCCTGTACTGGTACTTGGCGGCCCTGGATCTGGCAAGACAACCTTATCCCTCTTGAAGGCCAAAACATACGCATCGGAACTTTCCGATGGCCAGGCGGTTCTGTTCTTGAGTTTTTCTCGAGCCGCTGTTCGCCAGGTCGAGATTAGATGCCATGACCTACTGGACACACAGGAGCGGAGATCAATAGAAGTGCGTACGTACCACTCCTTTGCGCGTGATGTAATTCAAACTCATGGCCGGCTTCTTTCGGGAGAACCCCCACGGATCATATCGCCTAACAAAGAAGCCCTTCTTAAATCGCGTTTCTCGGGACATTGGGCGAGTGAGCTGAAGCGGATGGCGTCAGGAGAAGGACGCTATGCTTTCAGCGAGTTTGCGACGGTTGCTAATCAACTTATTTCGGGATCGAATGCAGTTGCTGAGCTTATTGCAGACACATATCCGGTGATCATTCTCGACGAATTTCAGGACACCGATGATTCACAATGGGAGCTAGTCAAGACACTTTCGCAGCGGTCACACATGATGTTTCTTGCTGATCCCGATCAGCGGATTTTTGAATATGATGAGCATGTGAGTGCTGAGAGACTACAGCACCTTCGTGATTACCTCCGTCCGGCTGAGTTTGATCTTGGTGGTGATAACCATCGAAGCCCGAATTCAGGGATTCTTAGCTACGCCAACGCCTTGCTTCACAACACCCCTCTTCCGTCTGTTCCTGAAGTGGTTGTTGCACCATATTATCCCAAAAGTTTTGATATGACGATGCATGCGGCTGTCGTGTGGATGTTTTCAAATCTGCGACGCGAAGGAATCGAAAGGCCTTCTGTTGCTGTTCTTGGGCGAACCAACTTGATGGTTGCAAATGTGTCAGACTACCTTACCCAAGAACATTTCTATAATGGGCGTCTGCTCAAACCAGTTGCGCATGATGTTCTGTGGGATGCTGCCCTCACCATAACTGGCTCACTCGTTGTCGCTTCCATCCTGGAATGGACGGCACTTCCCAGGAACGCTGCCTTAATGCAAACTTTTGAACTGCTTGCTGAGTACTTTGATGTCAAAAGCGCTTTGAAGCCTGGTGGTGTGAAATATGCAAAAGAAATGAGTGAAAAGTTATCGGTTGATATGGTTAGGTTGGACCATGGTGATGCCCTGAAATACATGTTATCGAAGCACTTTAGCAGCGCATACGAAACTATGCAAGCATTTGGCGGTAATCCTGGGGATGATTGGTTGAGGGTTCGTAAACTATTCAACACTAGTACTGGTAACCTGGATAAGTTGTACAATGACGTGAAGTTTGTTCGACTATTTCGAGCGTCCGATCAGATCGGAGAATGCTTGAGTGATCTGTGGGATGAACAAGCAAGTTATCTGGGGGCGTCGAGTGTGTTACGTCGTCCACTTGAAATGCAGTCGCTGCAAGCTGATTATAGAGAGCCTCATGGGTGCTCGTTGATGACGGTGCACAAGGCGAAAGGCAAGGAGTTTGACGGCGTAGTAATTGTCGATGGCGACTCAAGGAGTTCTAGCGCATTTATTCGGCCCAATGCGTCAGTGTCGGAGCGAGATAGCGCTCGGAGATTACTGAGAGTCGCAATCACTAGGGCGCGACGTCGGGTAGTGCTGTTGCGGGCGAGTACTGCGCTGGATTTGGTTGACTCAGACTAGCTGCAAGTAGGTGAAGTTTCGATTCCTTGCTGCGGCTAGCTTGGGAGGCATGTCTGTGCCCACCACAACCCCGCTCTCGCAACTCCTTCAACCCTGCACTACTTCTGCAGGAGCCTCAGAGGCTCCACCCCAATCTGCTCTGCCATCTTCTCCAGGCTCTTGAGGGTGAGGTTGCGTTCGCCGCGCTCCACTCCGCCCATGTAGGTGCGGTGGACGCCAAGAACGTCTGCGAAGGCTTCTTGGCTCAGGCCTCTCTCCAGCCAGTAGGCACGCAGGTTCCTGCCCACCGTCTTCTGGAGATCACCAACAGCCACATCTCTCAGCCTGGCCACCTGCTACTTGAAGGTCTACAGACTGATGAGTAGCATCAAATGGTGCGGGCGGCAGACGATGCGCGGTAGCAGAGGGGAGGAACACCATGGCCATCACCCTCCAGGCGCTGGCCGAGGCCCACATCCCCACCGTTCTCGAGGCGTGCGCGGACTGGCCAGAGCTAGCGCAGTATGGCCCGCCGTACTGGCGGCCGAGAAGCAGTGCAGAGCTGCGCCGCAAGATCGCCGATACAGCGGGCCCGCAGCCGGCCACGGCATACAGCTTCGTCCTGGCAGATAGTGATGGGCGGCTGGCCTCGATCTTTCATTGGTTGGTTGAGTGGGGTTTGGTGGCGTCGTTGCCGGTGTCGTGGCTGGGATTATGCCGGTTGGGTGTGACGGCTTGCCGCGTGTCGTCTCGCGGTGGTCGGGCCTTTCCGGGGGCCAGAGGGTTCTTCCTTCAGGGGCGTGGTGGACAGGAGGCAGGAGCCGTGTGTCTACGGAGCCGGTAGGGCCTGGAGGTGCCCGAGGCCGTCAAGCAGAAGGCTGGTCCAGAGGTGGTCGGCCTTGTAGCGCAGGACGGTGCGGCGGGCGTGGTGGGCGATGACAGCGGGGATGCTCATCAGCCGCAGGCGGATCGTCCGGGGCTCCCAGGCGCGGGCGGGGGTAGAGGCCATGGCGAGCAGCTGGGAGAAGGCCAGCAGGTCACAGGCCAGAGCCACGATCAGGCACCAGACCCGGTTGGCCGCAAACCCCTGCAAGGGAAAGCGGTCAAGCCCGGTGTCCTTGGCACAGCGGATACGGTCCTCGCAGCGGGCCCGCAGCCGGTGGCGCACCTCGAGATCGGCGAGCTGACCCACCCTCGTGCTGGTGGCGAAGGCGGTCAGCCGGTAGCCGCCCACGTCCTCGAAGCGCAGCCGGGCGCCCTGATGGGGCCGCTCTCGGCGCATGATGACCCGCATCCCCTTGGGCCAAGCGGTCAGGTCCAGCAGGTCGGCGGTTCTCGGCGACGTCCGCACCATCCCTGGGCTGGCCGTCAGCATTGTAGGCCGGGGCCCAGGCGGTCTCGGGGATGGTGTCGTAGATCTGCGGCGTGTGCTCGGGAAGCATGAACCCCACGCTGTAGGACACCCGCCGACGGGCCAGGAACTCAATGGTCTCCTTCGTACCCCCGGCCCCGTCGATGCGCACCAGGACCCGCCGCCCGGGTCTGGGGCCGAGCCCGGCCTGGTCCAGTGCCCGGCGGATGATCTCGACGTGGTCGGCGGCGGTATTCGAGCCCGCGTTTCCGGGCCGCAGCACGAGCGCCGCGCACTCACCGGCCCCTTGGCCGGTGCCGTGGTCGAACCATGCGGTCAGGGGGTGGTAGCCGAACCCCTTCTTGAAGGTCGGGGCCGCCCCCTCCTTTCTCTGAGTGGACGTTGACCAAGGTGGCGTCGACGTCGATCACCAACGGACGCTCAGCGCTGATTCCAGCCGTTGGTGAGTGCTCGCCGGCCAGGTCCCACACCCGCTGCCGCACCGTCTTGCGGGCCCGGCCTCGGCGGCCTCGACAGCCTCGACGTGGTCGGCCAGGGTCCCCACAAGTCGCGAGACCGTCGGGTCGGAGGCAACAGGCCCGAAGACCTCCTTGTCGCACCGAAGCAGCGAAAGGTCAGACAGGCAACGGCCTCCCAGGGCCACGCGCACCGCCAGATCCGCTATGACCTTGCCCGGGTCGTGCACCGACCACGTCCGCCGCCACGCAGACAGGGCCCGTGAAAGCTCGTCGCCCAGGCCCGTGACCCTGCTCGTCTCGGTCAGCAGCCTCGCCCCCGCCGGCCCCACCGCAGGAACATCACCGGACTCCACACCCACAACCGGGTACAACCCGATATTCTTCACCACGAAGGTGTCCTTCCCCTGGAGTTCTCGGATCTCAGCAACCCGCATTATTCCAGGCGAAGCGACACCTTCACCCCATCTTCAGCACTCCAACAACGAAATCTCGAGGCTAGTCGATGAGGACGGACGGGTTGTTCTGCCTGGCGACGGTGGTGATGACGGGGCTGGCCGAGAGCTGCAGGATGCGGACGATGGTGTGAGGGGTGCTGGTGGAGAGCGTGATGAGCAGGAGCCCGGTGAGTGTGAGGTAGACGATGCTGGCGATGAGCCAACGGGTCGAGCTGATGAGGTGCCCTGCTCTGTCCGCGTGGCGGACACCGGTAGCGATGTCTGCCTGGAAGCGCGACTCAACCGGCCGTTCGACCAGCTGGCCAGTGCACGACTCCGGGCTGTGGCACGGATCTCCGCCCTACGAAAAACGCCCACCTCGATGGGAGGTGGACGACGGTCCTCGGCTGAGACGGCCACAGGGGCTGTTTCTCAGGGTGAGGGTTTGTATAGCGATGCTGTGGTGCCCCCCGTGGGGCTCGAACCCACGACCGACGGATTAAAAGTCCGCAGCTCTGACCAACTGAGCTAGAGGGGCGTGCCAGCCGGGCGCGGAGCGGCCGCGCCGGATGCCATGGGTCAGCATAGCGGCCGTTCCTCGGCCGATGACGCGGACTTGACGAAGATATACATACATGTTTGCTTGTAAAGCGTGAGACGAACCGCTGCCGATGCCGCCCTGACCCGCGAGGCCATCACCCGCGCCGCCCTGCACCGCTTCGCCCGGGACGGGTGGGACGGCTGCTCGCTCGTTGACGTCGCTCGCGGCGCGGGGGTCACCCGCGGCGCGGTCTACCACCACTTCTCCGGCAAGATGGACCTGCTGACCGCCGTGCTCGTCGAGCAGTGGGCGATCCGGGCACGCAACCTGCTCGCCCTGCTCGACGCCGAGCAACCGGCCGCCGAGCGCCTGACGGCCTTCCTCGCCGACTACCTGCGCCGCCTGCAGGAGGACCGCCCGTTCCGCGACCTCATCGTCGTCTCGACCCTGGTCGCGCCCCGGGCCATGCCCCTCGAGTCGGGCCTGAGGGCGAAGCACGAAGGCCTGCGCCCCTGGACCGAGCGCATCGACCGGGCCCTGGAGGAGTGCGAGGACATCCTGCGCGCCTCTCGCGACGCCAGCCGTTTCACGATCATGACCGTCATCCACGGTGCCGCGCTCATCGCCGCCGTCTCGCCCGCGGAGCTTCCCGGGTCCGAGGAGAGCCGGACGATCGCCGAGTCCATCGTCGACGGGCTCCTGCGCCCCCGTTGAACCTGGATGCCGCCCCGCCCGCCGCGGATCGGCCCGCGGCCCCTGCCCGCCACCCGAGCCGGGCACCGCCCGGCCAGCGCCCTTGTCGCGCTCAGACTCAGAGGAGAACGAATGACAACCTCCAACTCGAACATCCCCGACCCGCCGGGCCCCTCGACCGCCCCGACTGCCCCGACGTCCCCGGCGCGGTCCCGGACGAGTGCGCGCATGGCGGTCGTCGTCTCCTGCGTCGCGCTGTTCACCGACATGCTCGTCTACGGCATTCTCATCCCGCTCCTGCCCCTCATGCCCGCGGTCGAACGCGCGGGCTCGTCGGCGACCGGACTCCTGTTCGCGGCCTACGCCGCCATGATGATCGCGGTGACGCCCCTGGCCGGGCGGCTCGTGGACCGGCGGGGACCCCGCGGCCCGCTGCTCGTCGCGCTCCTGGGCCTGGCCGCGGCCTGCCTGCTGTTCGCCCTCGACGGCCCCTACTGGCTGCTCCTGGTCTCCCGCCTGCTGCAGGGCGCCGCCGCGGGGCTCGGCTGGGTGGCGAGCCTGGCCCTGATCGCCGCCTCCATCCCCCTCGAGAGGCGGGGGACGTACCTCGGACTGGCCATGAGCATGGTCTCCGTCGGAACACTCGCCGGTCCTCCCCTGGCCGGATGGATCTCCCGCGGCCACGGGCACGCCGCGCCCTTCGTCCTGGCGGCGGCGGTCCTGCTCGTCGACGGCGTCCTTCGCGTCGTCTTCGTCGGGCGCGCGCCCGTGCAGAGCGACGATCCGGCGACGGCCCTCGATGTGCTCCGCGTCGACGGGTCGTGGCCCGTCGTCGTCCTCATCGCCCTGGGCTCCGCGGTCACGAGTGCGATCGAGCCGATCCTGCCAGTCCGTCTCGCCGGCGGTCTCGGCCTCGACGCCGCGGGCATCGGACTGCTGTTCGCGCTGCTCGTCATCACCGGGGCGGTGCTCAACCCGATGGTCGGTGCGATTCTCGGCCGGGTCTCCCCGAGACTGCTCGCGTTCGTCGGCGCGGTCCTGGCCGTCGCCGGCCTGATGCTCCTGGGGATCGGCTCGCGCCTGTCCGTCGTGATCGCGGGGATTGTCTGCCTCGGCGCGGCCATCGCCTTCCTCGTCGCCCCGGCCAGCACTCTCATCGGCGTGCAGGGGGCGCGCACGGAGCCTCCGGCCCTCGGCGGCGCCTACAGCCTCTACAACCTCGCCTACGCCGCGGGGCTGACGCTCGGGCCCGCGCTGGCGGGCGCGCTCACCTCGGCGCTCGGATACTCCGCCGCCTGCGCCGCCCTGGCGATCGGCGTCGCCGTGGTGGCGATCAGCGGCTTCGGCCGGCTGCCCCGTCGGCTGTCCGCAGGGGCGACCGGCGCATAGGACGGCGAGCCCGCCCTCTGACGCTGCTCCGCCATGCGGAGGATTCGGTTCGCCGCTCCCGGTAGCACCTGCTCGAAGCCGCTGAAATCCGCTGGCGATGGCAAGGGGCCCCGGTAAGCCTGGTAGGAGCGGGTCAGCTCGAACTGCGCGATTCCTGCGAGCGGCGCTCCGTGCCCATCGCCGTCGACAGGCTCGCTCCCACCGAGAACCAGGCGGCCCTCGTCGGGTCCTTCCACGTGCTCCGGATGCGCTTGTAGTTCTCGATCGACGGGTTCAGGGCCAGGCTCGCCCGTTACCTTGTTGGTGGTCCCGGGTGGTCCGGGGCTGGGCCAGCTGCTGTGGGCACGGGTGTCTTGCCCCTGTCTTCTAATGATCCGGGGG
>NZ_AUBN01000023.1 GCF_000429265.1 Actinomyces gerencseriae DSM 6844 | reverse complement strand
GTTCTGGGGGAGGATCCTCAGCGTTCTTCGCGTTCTTGGAGGGCTCGTATTGGTGTCGTGTCTCAGGCCTCGACCGATATGGGGGATTTGACGGTGACTGAGGCGGTGGGTCATGTGGCTCGGTTCTACGGTGATCCGGCTGATGTCGCCGGTACGGTTGAGCGGGTGGGGTTGGCCGATGATGCCGGTACTCGGGCCTCGCGTCTGTCGGGTGGTCGGCGTCGTCGGCTCGATGTGGCCCTGGCCATCGTCGGTCGTCCGGAGCTGCTGTTCCTCGATGAGCCCACCACCGGATTCGACCCGGAGGCCCGCCGCGTGTTCTGGGGTCTGGTGGAGGACCTGGGGGCGGACGGCACCACCGTCCTGCTGACCACCCACTACCTCGATGAGGCGGCCCATCTGGCCGACGAGGTCGCCGTCGTCCTGGGCGGGAGCATCGTCGAGTACGGCACGCCCGAGGATCTCGCCCGCGAGGCCAGCGGCAAGCGCACCGTCAGCTGGATCGAGGACGGCGAGGAGCGCACCGAGCGCACCACCGCGCCCACCGCCGTCGTGCGGCGCCTGGCCGACCGCTTGGCGGGCCCCGATGGGGAGGTCCCCGGCCTGCAGGTCCACACCCCGACCCTGGAGGACCACTACCTCGAGCTCGTCTCCCGCCACCACGCCGCCTGAGCGCCGCTCCGCCCCGCACCCGCCCTTCCCCGCACCCACTGTCGACACCACGAGGAACCCATGACCACCACCGCCCTCGACCCGCACGCCCCGAACGCCCAGGCCGCCGGAGGATCCGGAGGACGCCGGGCCGTTCAACGACCCGGAAGCTCCGCGGCCGCCGTCCTCACCATGACCTGGACGAGCCTGCTCACCTTCGCGCGCGAGCCCGTCGCCTTCGTCATGGGGATCCTCTACCCCCTGGCCATGCTGGTGCTCTTCCACACCGTCTTCCCCTGGGAGATCGACGGGGGCATCACCTACAGCGAGTACATGCTGCCGGTGATGATCACGATGGGAGTGCTCATGACCTGCTTGCAGGTCCTCGCCATCACCGTGGCCAGCGAGCGGGAGACCGGCGAGCTCAAGCGCCTGGCGGTCCTGCCCGTGCCGCCGTGGGCGTACGTGGTCGCCAAGTGCATGTACAACACGGTCCTGGCCCTGCTCAACGTCGTCCTCCTCATGGTCGTGGGCCGCTTCGCCCTGGGCATCGACCTGCCCTCCTCCTCTCGCTCCTGGGGACTCATGATTCTCAGCCTGGTGCTCACGATCGGCTCCTGCACCGCTCTGGGCATGGCCGTCGGCCGCATCTGCCCCTCCTCGCGCGCCGCCTCCGGAATCATGACGCCGCTCGTCATCATCTTCCAGTTCGTCTCCGGCCTCTTCCTCCCCCTGGCCCAGCTGCCGACCTGGATGGTCGACATCTTCTCGGTCTTCCCGGTGCGCTGGTCGGCCGAGCTCATGCGCGAGGCCTTCCTCCCCGCGTCCTTCGCCTCCGCCGAGCCCACCGGCGCCTGGGAGACCGGCAAGGCCCTGGCCGTCATCGCGGCCTGGCTCGTGGGCGGCGTCGTGGCCGCCATCGTCATCGCCCGGCGGGATACAGTGGACCGATGATGCGAGAGGTGACGACGCCCGGCCGCCGTTGCCGGGGCCGTCTCGTCGCCTTCGCCTCCCGGGGCAATGAGTGCCCCGGGAGCGTCCATGATCCACTGCACCGGTTGGGGCTGCCCGGGCGGGCGTGGCGCCTGCTCACCTGGACCCTCGTGGCCGTCGATCTGACGGCGCTGACCCGCACCCGTTGGGCCTACGCCGGGTTCTTCCTCATCTTCCCGATGCTGTGGCTCGTTCACACCAGGCTGTGGGCCGCGGTGCTCGCGAACCTCGTCTTCGGTGCGGGCTTCGCCGGCGTCCTGTTCATGCAGGGGCTGGAGGAATGGTGGGTGGGGCCCCTGGTGACGATCCTGTGCTCGCTGATCGGCGGGATCTGGATGACCCGGATTCAGATGGCCCGCGCCGACCTCATGGCGGCGCTGGACGCCAAGGATCGGGCGATGGAGGCCCTGGTCCGGACCCGGGGGGAGCTCGCCGCCGCCGAGCACGCGGCGGGCGCCGCCGCGGAGAGGGAGCGTTGGGCTCGGGAGGTCCACGACACCCTGGCCCAGGGCTTCGTGTCCGTGGTCGCCCTCTCCCAGGCCGCGCGAGCCGAGCTGGAGGCGGCGGGGGAGGGGCCTCACCCGGTGCTGCACGGGCGACTGGCTCAGATCGAGGAGACCGCGCGAGACAACCTCATCGAGGCCCGGGCACTCGTCACGGGGCGGGCGCCCAGCGCTCTGCACTCCGGCGGCCTGGAAGCGGTGCTGCAACGGCTCGTGGGCGCCCAGGGCCACCACGGGCTGGAGGTCTCGCTCAGTGCCGGACCGCCCGCGGACCTGACCCCCGGGCTCCAGGTCGTCGTGCTGCGCCTGGTCCAGGAGGCGCTGAGCAACGTCGTCCGCCACGCCCGTGCCGAGCACGCGGAGGTGCTCGTGGCGCCGGACGACGGGGAGCTCGTCGTCACCGTCAAGGACGACGGCGTGGGCGTCGGCGGTGCTCCGGAGGGGACCGGGATGACCGGCATGCGCGCGCGGGTGGAGTCCCTCGGCGGGACGCTCTCCGTCGTCCCTCTGCGCGCGTCGGATGCGCACGGTCGCGTCGGAACCGTGATCGAGGCCAGAATGCCCCTGTGAACGACACCCTCGCTCTGTCCTCGCCCTCTTCGACCGCTCTCGGCGCCAGGCCGGTGCGGCTTCTCATCGTCGACGACCACCCGGTGGTGCGCTCGGGGCTCGTCGGCATGCTCGACTCCGCCGTCGACATCGATGTGGTGGGGCAGGCGGTCGATGGTGCGGCGGCGGTGGAGCTGGCCGGGGAGCTGGCTCCCGATGTGGTTCTGATGGATCTGCGGATGCCCGGTATGGATGGGGTCGAGGCGACGCGGCGGATTCTGGCCGTCTCCGATCCGCCTCGTGTGGTGGTGCTGACCACCTATGACACCGACGGCGACATCCTGCCCGCCGTGGAGGCCGGTGCGATCGGATACCTGCTCAAGGACTCACCGCGCGAGGACATCCTCGCCGCCGTGCGCGCCGCCGCCGTCGGACGCGGGGTGCTCAGTCCCGCTGTGACCTCGCGCCTGGTGGAGGCGGCCCGAGGCGCGGGCGGCGGGGCCGGCGGGGTCCCGACGCCGGTGGTGCTGTCGCCGCGCGAGCGCGAGATCCTGAGGGCCGTCTCCCGGGGGATGTCCAACAGCCAGATCGGGACGGAGCTGTTCATCGCCGAGGCGACCGTCAAGACCTATCTGCTGCGCGCCTTCCACAAGCTCGGGGTCGCCACCCGGACGGCGGCGGTCGCCGAGGCGCTGCGACTCGGGCTGCTGGACCTGGGCTGAGCGCCGGGCGTCGGCGGGGGCGCCCGGCGCTCCAGAGGTGGTCGAACCGGCGGTGGCCTACTCCCGGTCCTTGAGAGCCTCCGTGACGTCGACCCTGCTCAGGCGTCGTCCCGCGGCCAGGCGGACCAGCGCATAGGCGGCCAGGACTATGAGGACGATGGCGATGACGGAGCTGCGAGGCAGAACGAATTCGAATGCTGCCGGCAGGCTGCTGATCAGGTACTGCCACAACGGTTTCATCGCCGCGAAGGAGATGGGTACTCCCACGACGAGCGCCGCCAGTACGATAAGGAGGAAGTTGCCGAGAAAGAAACGGCCCACTTCGCGTTCCGAGTACCCCAGGGATTTCATGAGGGAAATACTGTACTGCTCCTTGTCGACCACCATCCTCATGAGGAGGAACATGATGATCGCGAACAAGACGACAGATGCCGTCAGAATGAGATGAACGGTTGTGCCCATCAGGCTGATGAGGGTGTCGGCCCCCCGGATCATCTCCGACCTGTCGACGACGGTGCGCGCCTGTGCCGCCAGGGCATCATCCGCCTCGTCCGTGATCGCGGCGTTCACCGCGCCGGGTTGGTCTCCGAACAACTCGTTGGCCCGGTCGCGTTGCGCGAAGACGGCGAGCCCGGGGTACCGAAGCACTCCGTCCACGATCACCTGGTGGTCTGATCCGTCGGTCGTTCTCAGGGAGAGCCGGTCCCCTTTCGACAGGCCCCGACGAAGAGCAAGGGAGGAGGACACGTGGACGTGATCCGGAGAGGAATCCGGCAGATCCCACCCGAAATGGTCACTATCGGCGTCGAGTCCGACGAAAGTCACGTCCGAGCCGCTGGAATCCGTCAGGGATACCGTTCTCACCGAGGCGGTCTCGGCGCCGTCGGGGACCTCTGACGGGGCCCGATCGAAGATGTACATGTACGAGAAGGGGACTTGCTGGCGAACGGCGTCGGAGTAGGCGAGAATGCTTCCCCGCATGCCGAAGCTGAAGACGAGGAGGAGAAGACTGAGAACGATGCATGTGAAGGTCAGCACGTTGGTTCGCAGTTCGCGAATGAACCCGCGCAAGCGGAATCTCGTCCGGAACGGGAGCGAAACCAATCCGATCCGAGAGGCATGCGGTTCCCCAAGATCACGCCGCAGCAACTGAAGCGGCTCCCTCGACAGCCTGCGCCTCAGGACGGAGTAGCTCACGATCGCCACCGAGGCCACCGGTACGAGCAAGCCGTAGGCGACGATCAGGGGCGACACCTGGCTGTGGACATCCGGGAACGAGTAGTACGCGGAGTTGTTCTGCATATAGGGGGCGCAAGCGATCCCCGCAGCGGTGCCGCCGATCGCGGAGACGACCGCGAGCAGCATGGGCGCCATCATGTACTGCTGGATCAGCTCGCCTCGCGTGAGTCCAAGAGCGTAGAGGGTTCCGATGACCGGGGACTCCCTCCGGATGCTCTCGGCGATTAGAACGGCGAGAACGTAGGCGATGAGGATGAGGGCGATCCCACCGGCGACGAAAGCAATCTGCCGAGTCACCCTGGTGTCATCGACGACCGTGTTGATCCTCGGGTTGTCCTCTTGCTTGAGGAGTGATGCGACAGTGGTGGGGTCACCGCTCCCGTCCGCTGCCGAGGTCATGATTCTCCTGACGAGGCCCTCTGCCGTCAGGTCCGAGTCGGCGAGCACGTAGGAATAGCCGATCACCCACTGGGGCTCAGCCCGCCGCAGTCGCTCCAGGCCTCCGGAGGAAAGGAACGCGGTGCCGAACTCCTTGTGGTCGGGCGAGGTGTCGGAGGCGCGAGAGGTGACCGTCGAGTAGTCGGGAGTACTGCCCAGTCCGCTGACGCGGAAAGTCAGTCCGGACAGGTCGACGGTGTCGCCGACCGAGATTCCATTCTCCTTCGCGTAGAGCTTTTCCAGGACGATGTCATCCGAGTTCTGCGGGGGAGTTCCGGAATCCAGGCTGACGAGATTGATGCTGGAGCGGTTCCGATATACTCGTAGCGTGCTGTCGTCGGGCAGGCTCAGATCCGCGTAATCGGCCTGCTCGATCTGAAGACCCTCTCCGGTCAGAGTCGAGACGAGCTCCTCGTCGAGCGGTTCGGGGACGGTGAGGTAGCCGTCTTCGACATGACCCCGTTCCTGGCTGTCGAGCACCGCTGCGAGGGCGGATTCGTTTCCTGCTGAGATGCCGGTCGACACCGTGACGCCCAGGAGGATGAGAAGGAGCAGGGCGATGTACCGTCCGGGTTGCCGCTTGAGATCGCGCAGGCCCCGTTCGCGTAGAATCTTCACGGTTGGACTCCTTCCTCGCTCACCACGTCAGGGTGGAGGCGGCCTCCGGGGCGTCCTGCACCGATACGCCTCGGATTCGACCATCGCGAATGGTGATGGTACGGTGGGCCATGGCCGTGATGGCCTTGTTGTGGGACACGATGACAACTGTGACTCCGTGCTCCCGGTTGACCCGCTCGAGCAGTTCGAGCATCTCCTTGGAGGTCGTGTAGTCCAGCGCCCCCGTGGGCTCGTCGCACAGGAGGACGCGCGGGCGCTTGACGAGTGCGCGTGCGACGGCGCATCGTTGCTGCTGCCCCCCGGACAATTGCGAGGGGAACTTGTCCTGATGAGCCGTCAGGCCCAGGGAATCGATGAGGCTCCGCAGGGGGAGCGGGTTGCTCGTCAGGTACTCGCAGACCTCGATATTCTCCCTGACCGTCAGGTTCGGCACCAGGTTGTAGAACTGGAACACGAATCCGATCTGCTTTCGTCGAAACCGGGTGAGGTCCTTGGGGTGTAAGGATGCGATGTCCTGCCCGTTTACCTTGATAGTGCCGGAATCGGGTCGGTCGAGGCCTCCCAGGCAGTTGAGCAGTGTCGATTTCCCTGATCCGCTCGCGCCGATGATGACGCAGATCTCGGAATCCTCAATCGTGCATGATACGTCCTTGAGGACGTGCGCCGTCCCCTCTCCCTCTCCGTAGGACTTATTCACCGAGTCGATGACGATGGGCATATTCTTCTCTTTTCGCGGATTCGAAAGGATGCTGCTTGAGAAAGTCGATAAGGTGGATATTCGCTCCGGGGCAAAGTAAAAAGTAATGAGATTCTTCGGGCGGCCGATGATGCACGGATGCGCCCTTGCGGGAGAGGCCGGCGTCGCCAGTGCGCGAATAGTCGACGCCGTGTCTTCGGGCGCGCGGATGGGTTCGTGATCGCCCAGCCGCAGCGCGGCATGTCCCCGCATGTCTTCGGGCGCGCGCGGATGGTTCTTCGATCGTGCCCTCGCGCTTCCAGTGGCCGGGTGGTGCGCCGGGGCGGTTCGGCCATATCTCTGTCTCTCCAACGGTTCCGGTGGGCGCTGGCTCCAAGTGATCGGGGTTGGCCGTGATCGCGGAAGTGTCCGGCCGGCATGATCCGGCGCCGACTGGCTCGACTCCGTGATCTTTCTCCGACGGGGCCGCCCTTCTTCGCTCCTGAGTCATCGCTTCCGAGAACTAACAGGAGGGGTGGCCGTCACCGCCTACGAGAGGGGCGCTCCGTCTCCCTGCCTCTTTGGAACTTTCGAGGCGAAGCGCCCGGTGAGGTTCCACAATTCGCAAGTGCATGGGTGCGTTTCTTCTCATACTTCTCTCATGGTCGAGGAGTCGTATCGCGATAATGTTCGGGGTGCAGCGGGGGCTTCAGCGATGATATCGATAACCGTCGGCATGCAGATCTCCGATATCGGTTTCCGCAGCGGGATCGGGACGTGATGTTTGGTGGGTGAACGTGCTGACCCGAGAAGGGTGGGCGGGGTGAATGCCCGAGGTGGGCGAGGGGAGTGGGTGGTGGTCGGATGGGAATGCCAGCGGGGACGATCATCAAAGCGGTCGTCCTCAACTGTGAAAGAGGTTAGTTGTCTCGTAACTACGATGTCAAGAGGTGAGAGGGGAGGGCTCGGGGCTCATCGCGGAGCTTCCCATCGAGGGTGGACGGCATTGCGACTTCCCGTCATCTTCGTGCATGAGGACGTGTCGTCGCATTGTGCTGCACGGGATCCTGGCGACGGGCGCGAAGACGGCGGACGCTGACGTCCTCGAATCGCGCCGGGCGCTTTCGTCGGGGTGCTCGCGACACATGATCATCCGCATGCCCTGCGACCGGCCCGACGGATCCAGCAGATCAGTGGTCTGGGAGACGTCCCTCCGTGGTGGGGCTTGTCGGGCCCACGGCGGGGATTCCGCCCAGGTCTGGGAGACGTCCTCCGTGGCGGGGCTCGCCGTCCCCATCGCGGGCCAGGGGCGCCCACGGCTGCGACTGCCACGCGACCAACCGGGCTCCCCGCCCCCATCGCGGGCCAGGGGCGCCCGCGGCTGCGACTGCCACGCGACCAACGGGGCTCGCCGTCCCCATCGCGGGCCAGGGAACACGTTTTCCCGGAGGGCGCTGGCCCGCGCCGTATTGTCTGCTGGTGGGGCTGTCCCGGTGTCCGGGTGTTGCGAGGACCGGGGTTCGGCCGGAAGGCGCGGGAGGAGTGGGTGATGTTCCGGGCTCTTCTGCGCCGCTGGTGCCGGTGGGCGGCTTCTTTGCAGTGGATTCGGGTGCGTTGCCGTACGGATGAGTCCCGGAGGTCCTGGGTGCTCGTCGCGTGCTGCTTGCGGGTGCGTGCACCGGCGCCGGTGCTGGCATGGGTCCCGTTGCGTTCCATGGGCCCCGTCGGCCCCGGCCGCTGGTCTGCGCGTCACCGCTCCAGTCCAGAGCGATCGGCGATGACCCGCGGCCCCGGGCCGCTGTTCTGCGCACCGCGCGCTGCTGGTCCGCGCGCTGCTGGTCCGCGCGCTGTTGGCCTGTGCAGCCCGGCGCTGAGGCTGCCCTCGATGCGGCCGTGCACTGGTCTGTGCCGGTGGAGCCCGTCGCTGCGCATCCCTGTGCCGTGCGCGCTCACCGACGGCGCGCCGCCGGCCTGCGCGCCGCCGGTCGGTGGAGCCCGGGGTGCCGGGGAGCGTGCCCCGTTTCGTCGCCGTGCGCCACCGGCTTCTCGCGGTCGTATGCAAAGCCGCGCGGTCGTACGCAATCCAGCGCGGTCGTACTCCTGGCGCTCCCGGTCGTACGCAACTCCGCGCGGTCGTACCTTAGAGCCCCTCTAAGGTACGACCGCGCGCCTTCGGGTACGACCGCGCGCTCCCGGGTACGACCGCGCGTCCCCACGTACGACCAGGCGCTCCCGGGTACGACCGCGCGCCCCGAGACGCCGAACCGCCGGCACCCGCCCACCCCGACCGCACCCACACACGAAGGGGCGGATGACGCCGCCCTGTTGGGACTCGGGTTTTGATGGAGATTCGATGGGGACGGTGATGCGAGGGGAGCGATCATTGCCATGGGACTCGAGGAAGTACTCACTGGAGTGGTGTGATCGGGCCACGAGTGCGACGTTGGGCGGTGCTGGCGGACCCGGCGCGCTCCGGGGGTGCGATCCCGAGGAGCGCGCCGATCTGTCCGTCGCGGCGGAGCATGAGCGCCCCCGCCGCTGATCTGCGACTGCATCGGGGCCGGGAAGGGGCGCACGGGGTCTGGCGGATCCGTGGGACGCCGACCGGCGTCGGCGCCCGGATCGCCCACGGCGCGCGACTCGCGCCCGCCGTGGCCGACCGCGGGATTCGGGACGGGGTCAGCCGTGTTGCAACCACGAGTTGACTCCGCCCAGTGCCGCTCCGCCCGCTACGGGATCTCCCCGGCCGGGCCGAGGCGGTCCCGCGGTGAACTCCGAGGACGTCTCCCGGGCGGGCTCCCTGGCCGAGGCGCTGAGATCCTTGGGTGGGGCCGAGCCGGTCCTCGGGCAAGGGCCTCCGGGAGGACTCCCGTCGTTGTCGGGCTCGCCGCTGTCGGACCGATCTCGGTGCGGAACCGGACCGATCTCGGCACGGAACCGGACCGATCTCGGTGCGGAACCGGACCGATCTCGGTGCGGAACTGAACCGATCTCGGCGAAAGGAAGGGGAAGGGGTGAAGGGGGCGGAGACGACGGGGCGGCCGGGGGATACCTGAGCCCGGCAGACTCAACCCTGACTCACGCCTACCGCGAACAGGGGCATGGGCGCGGTGCCCGTGCCGTTAGCCTTGTCAGCACGTGCCAGCGCCCCGTACGCATATCGCCCTTCCCGGGTGGGCGCACCGATCGACCGCACGTGCCGAGGAGACAACCAGCGATGTTCGAACGCTTCACTGACCGCGCCCGCCGCGTCGTCGTTCTGGCTCAGGACGAGGCGCGGGCGCTCAACCACAACTACATCGGCACCGAGCACCTCCTCCTCGGCCTCATCCACGAGGGAGAGGGAGTCGCCGCCAAGGCCCTGGAGTCGATGGACGTCTCCCTGGACGCCGTGCGCGCCCAGGTCGTGGAGATCATCGGCGAGGGCCAGTCCGCCCCGAGCGGTCACATCCCCTTCACCCCCAGGGCCAAGAAGGTCCTCGAGCTCTCCCTGCGCGAGGCCCTCCAGCTCGGCCACAACTACATCGGCACCGAGCACATCCTGCTCGGCCTGCTGCGCGAGGGCGAGGGCGTCGCCGCCCAGGTCCTGACCAAGCTGGGCGCGGACCTGTCCACCGTGCGCCAGACCGTCATGCAGATGCTGTCCGGCTACGAGGGCAAGGAGACCGTCACCGCCGGCGGCTCGTCGAAGGAGGGCGTCCCCTCCGGCTCGGCGATCCTCGACCAGTTCGGGCGCAACCTCACCGCCGCGGCGCGCGAGGGCAAGCTCGACCCGGTCATCGGGCGCCACAAGGAGATGGAGCGCGTCATGCAGATCCTCTCCCGGCGCACCAAGAACAACCCCGTCCTCATCGGGGAGCCCGGCGTGGGCAAGACCGCCGTCGTCGAGGGCCTGAGCCAGGCCATCGTCCACGGCGACGTCCCCGAGACCCTGCGCGACAGGCAGCTCTACTCCCTGGACATGGGCAGTCTCGTGGCCGGCTCGCGCTATCGCGGCGACTTCGAGGAGCGCCTCAAGAAGGTCCTCAAGGAGGTGCGCACCCGCGGCGACATCATCCTGTTCATCGACGAGATCCACACCCTCGTCGGGGCGGGCGCCGCCGAGGGGGCGGTGGACGCCGCCTCCATCCTCAAGCCCATGCTGGCGCGCGGCGAGCTCCAGACCATCGGCGCCACCACCCTGGAGGAGTACCGCAAGATCGAGAAGGACGCCGCCCTGGAGCGTCGCTTCCAGCCGGTGACCGTCGACCAGCCCAGCATCGAGGAGACCGTCGGCATCCTCACCGGTCTGCGCGACCGCTACGAGGCCTTCCACCGCGTCGTCATCACCGACGAGGCCATCCAGGCGGCCGCCAAGCTCGCCGACCGCTACATCAACGACCGGTTCCTGCCCGACAAGGCCATCGATCTCATCGACGAGGCGGGCGCGCGACTGCGCATCCGTCGCATGACGGCTCCGCCGGAGCTGCGCGAGATCGACGATCGCATCGCGGAGGTCAAGCGCGAGAAGGAGTCGGCGATCGACGACCAGGACTTCGAGCGCGCCGCCGCTCTGCGCGACGACGAGCGCCGTCTGACCGAGCAGCGCGAGGACAAGGAGAAGGCCTGGAGGTCGGGCGACCTGGACCAGGTCGCCGAGGTCGATGAGAGCCTCGTCGCCGAGGTCCTGGCCATGTCCACCGGCATCCCGGTGGTCAAGCTGACCGAGGCCGAGTCCGCCAAGCTCCTCAACATGGAGTCCGAGCTCCACAAGCGCATCATCGGCCAGAACAAGGCCATCGAGGCCCTGTCGAAGTCCATCCGGCGCACCCGCGCCGGCCTGAAGGACCCCAAGCGCCCCGGCGGCTCCTTCATCTTCGCCGGTCCCACCGGCGTCGGCAAGACCGAGCTGGCCAAGGCCCTCGCGGAGTTCCTCTTCGACGACGAGGACGCCCTCATCCAACTCGACATGTCCGAGTTCGCCGAGAAGCACACGGTCTCGCGGCTGTTCGGCGCGCCCCCCGGCTACGTCGGCTACGACGAGGGCGGCCAGCTCACCGAGAAGGTGCGCCGCCGGCCCTTCTCCGTCGTGCTCTTCGACGAGGTCGAGAAGGCCCACCCGGACATCTTCAACTCGCTGCTGCAGATCCTGGAGGACGGGCACCTCTCCGACGCCCAGGGCCGTGAGGTCGACTTCAAGAACACGGTCATCATCATGACGACCAACCTCGGCAGCAAGGACATCGGCAAGTCCGTGGCCACGGGCTTCCAGTCCTCCGAGGGCGGCACCATGGACTACGAGGAGATGAAGGCCCACGTCAACCGGGAGCTCAAGCAGCAGTTCCGTCCCGAGTTCCTCAACCGCGTCGACGACCTCATCGTCTTCCCGCAGCTGACCCGCTCCGAGGTCCGCGAGATCGTCGACCTCATGATCACCCGCCTGGCGGGGCGCCTGGTCGAGCAGGAGATGACGATCGAGCTCACCGACGCCGCCAAGGAGCTCCTGGCCGAGCGCGGCTTCGACCCGGTGCTCGGCGCCCGCCCGCTGCGTCGCGCCATCCAGCGCGACATCGAGGACGCCCTGAGCGAGAAGATCCTCTTCGGGGAGATCGAGCGCGGCCAGAAGGTCATCGTCGACGCCGAGGGGGAGGGCATCCTGGGCGAGTTCACCTTCCGCGGTGAGCCCTGGGACTCCAGGATCGGCTCGGACCCGCTGAGCGCCGAGGTCGCCGCCGAGGAGGACGCCGAGGCCGTCGTCGACGCCGTGGGCGCGGAGGCCCGAGGCGGTGGGGGGCAGTGATGTCCGGCTCCCTCTCGAGTGCCATCTCAATCGCCGTGGTCTGAGCGCGCAGCGCCTCGGACGCAGCGGGGCCCCGACCGGGGGCGCCGCGTCCCGCTCGGGGCGCGGCGCCCCCGGATCCGTCTCCTCCGCCGCTATCCGCCGCGCACCATTCGCTCGCCGCGGCCTGCGACCGCCCGACGAGCCTCCTGTGCGAAAGTTCTCCATCTCCTCGGACCCGGCCGGGAGAGCGCATCGTTACTGTAGTGTGATCTTACCGCCGGGCAGGTGGCGGGGTCGCGTTCCCGATGAGTCCCCGATGCCGACCGGTTCCCGGCCCGTTGATGATGGATCCGAATGATGCCACGACCCTTGAATGAGGTGATCGCGGGCGCCCCCGCGGGCTCCCCCGCCGGTGCGGCGGTCAGTTCCCGGCACGCCGGCGCGCGCGCTCGCTGGATCTCCGTCTTCCTGGCGGCCGCCGCCGTGGAGGCGGTGGTCGTCCTGGCGGCGCTGGGCGCCACGATCGCGGCCGCCGCCGTCGCCCTGATCGCCCTCGCCGCCACGGCGCTGATGCTGCTCACCGCGCCCCCCGCCAGCGCGGCGGTCGGCAGTGTCGAGAGGCCCGCGTCGTCGCCCACCGGGATGGACACCGAGGAGGTTCCGCCCGTTCACCTGCGCATGCGCACCACGACGGCGGTCGGCGGTCCGCGGGACCGCTCCGCTCGTGCGCGGGTCGCGTCGTTGTGGAGCATGCTGCAGGCCATGTCTCCGGCCATCCTCCTGGGAGCCTGCTATCCGATCGTCGGCCCCCAGCTCGGCAGCCACGACGTCGGCGGCATCCCCCTGTCCTCCCTCGTCGTCGGCGTCTCCGTGGCCGTGCCGTGGCTCAGCCAGGTCGCCGGCACTCCCGTCTACCGGCTCATCGGCGATGCCCCGTACAGGGGCGACGGCGCCGCCCGTCGCTTCGTGCGCGTGTGGCCCGCCCTGTTCGCGCTGGTCCTGCCGCCGGTCCTGGTGGTGACGGCGCTGGTCGCCCTCACCACCGGCTGGTCGGCGACCGCGATGGGCGCCTACATCGCGCTGGCGCTGATGAACATGCTCTTCGTCCAGTCCCTCGTGGTCGCCGACATGGGGGGCAGCCGCGGACGCTGGACTCTCGGTTGGGTCGCCTACGCGATCGCCCTGCTGATCGCGCCCACCATCTGGATCCTGCCGCCGTTGGCGGGCCTGGTCAGTCAGGTGCTCCTCATGGGCAGGGCGCTGGGCGGTCTCGCGCACCCCGTGGGGGTGCCTTTGCGCCCCTTCATCGCCGACACCGCCCGGGGCCTCGTCATGGGCGGCGTCCTGTGGTCCGACAAGCTCCTTCTGTTCCTGGTCAACGGAACGGACTTCGACGTCGCCACGGTCTACCTCTGCCTCCAGCCCGCGGTGGTCGCCTACTCCTACTACTTCGCGATCACCTCGCCCAGCATCAACCGGGCGGTCGCGCGCTTCCACGCCCAGCTCGCCGACGCGAGCATGGACAGGCTGCGCGATCAGGGGCGGTTCCTGCGGGGCACCGTGAGCGCCTCCCTGCGGCGCACCGCCGTCGTGGGCGTCGTGAGCGTGGGCCTCGCGGTCCTCGTGGCGGCTCTCCTCGGCGGCGGAGGAACGGTCGGGCGGGGCCTGAACGTCTCCGACGTCATCGAGGTGGCCCTGATCGCCGGCGCCAGCCTGATGCTGACCGCGCTCACGCTCCTGGCCTACGAGATCGAGCACGTCGGGGACCGCACTGCCGCCATCGTGCTGTCGGGGGCGCACATGGTGGCCGCACTGGCCCTGTTCATCGGTCTCGGCACGACCGCTGTGCGGGCGTACGGCGCCGTCGGTATCGTTGATCTCGTTCTGGTGGCAGTGGCGATCGCCGTGTACAGGTCCCGGTGGAGCTCACCGGAGTACGCGTTCTTCTGGGGGAAGGCATTGTCGTGGTAGGCATCGCGAGCAGCAACCAGGGACATGTCCTCCGCGGCGACGATCACCTGCCGGCCGTCGGGGAGGGAGGCGGGCTCGTCCTCCCCGACGGCGTCCCCCCGGACGGCCACTACGAGGACGTCGATGTGGCCATCGTCATGGAGTCCACCTACCCGTACCTCAAGGGAGGGGTGAGCGCGGTCGTCCACGACATCATCACCGGCAATCCCGACCTCAGCTTCGGCATCATCCACATCGCCTGGTCCTCCACCTCTCCGTTGACCGATCTGTACCACATGCCCGACAACGTGGCATGGGTGCGGGTGCTCTACCTGTCGATGGAGGAGCACGAGGAGTTCCTGCGCACCCGGCCGCAGGATCTCCGCATGGGGAGGCGGGGGCGCCGGGCCCTGGCCGAGCGACTCGTCGCCGCCCTGCGCTCGCTGGCGGAGGACGCGGACTGCGGACCGGTGTGGGATCTCATCGCCGACGGCATGGCCGCCTCGACCCGCCGCTACCCGTTGTGGGCCCTGCTCGGCACGCGGGAGTTCATGGAGGTCTACCGCGATTCCATGCCGAACCTGGGCATGAGCATGGCCGACTTGTTCTGGTCGTTGCGCGACTTCTTCTCCCTGGCCTACGCGGTGCTGTCCGAGACCATGCCGCGGGCCGCCGTCTATCACGCCCACACCACCGGCTACGCCGCGCTCCTGGCCGCCAACGCGGCTCGCGAGCACGGCACCTCCTACCTGCTCACCGAGCACAACCTGTACGTGCGCGATACCGTCAACACGCTTCTGGATCGCCGAATGGACCAGACCGTCACGCTGACGGACTACCGGTTCTTCGACGTCACGTCGCGTGAGCGCATGTGGATGGCCTGGTGGCTGGAGATGGGACGCATGTGCTACCCGGGCGCCTACGCCACCACCTACCTCTACCCGGCCGCCATCGAGGAGGCCCGAGCCCTGGGCGGAGACCCCTCCAAGGCCGTCGTCATCCCTAACGGGATCGTCACCGAGGAGTTCGACGCGGCCTTCGCGGCGCAGCGCGAGAAGACTCGGGGAATTCGCGCCGAGGGGGCGGACAGCCACCTGTGGCGGCTCGTCTACATCGCTCGCGTGGTCCCCATCAAGGGGCTCATGGACCTCATCGAGTCGATACGGATCCTGCGCGAACGGGGCCTGTCGATCCACCTGGACGTGTGCGGCCCGACCGAGCACGTGCCCGAGTACTACGAGCGATGCTGCGCGCGCATCGCCGAGCTGGGCCTGGAGGACGCCATCACCATTCGCGGCACGGTCAAGGTCCGCCAGTGCCTCACCGAGTTCGACCTCTTCCTCCTGCCGTCCTACAACGAGGGCCTGCCCGTGGTCTCCCTGGAGACCATGGGGGCTGGCATCCCCACGGTGAGCACCGATGTCGGGGCCGTGCGGACCGTGGTCGAGGACGAGATCGTGGGGCCCGACTCCAGGGTCTGGGGGCCGTGCGGTCTGGTCATCGTGCCAGGGGATCCCGAGATCATGGCGGACGGCGTCGAGCGGATCATCAGGGACATCGACCTGTACGAGCAGCTGAGTCTGGCCGCCCGGGGCAGGGTGGAGGCCGCGTACGACCTCCATCGCGTCAACGCCGCCTACAACGACCTCTACCGACGGGGCGGGGCCGGTCGCATGGGCGCCGGGCGAGGCGACGCCCCCGTCACGAGGGACGCCCCGCCCGCGGTCGCCGTCCGGCCCGCCCCGCCCCTGGCGGCTCCATCCGGCGCTGCCCGACCCGCTATCCCCGCGACCGCTGCTCAGCCCGTGGCGCCCCCGGCCCCGGCTCGTCCTGTCGAGCCCGCCCGGCCCGTGGGCGGTCCCGCCGTCCGGCCCGCGGGTGGTCCGGTGCCCCCGGTGGCTGCGTCTGCTCCGCCGGCCGCCGCCCGTGCCGCTGCTCGTCCTGTCGAGCCCGCCCGGCCCGTGGGTGGTCCCGCCGTCCGGCCCGCGGGTGCTCATGCCGCGGGGGCCGCGCCGTCCGCTGGCACTCCCGGCTCTACGACTCCCGCCCGGCCCGCGCCCCCGGCCCCGGCTCGTCCTGTCGAGCCCGCCCGGCCCACAGGTGGTCCCGCTGCTCGGCCCGCTGGCGCTCACGCTGCGCAGTCCGCGCCTCCGGCTGCGGCCGCCCGACCGGTCAGCCCCTCCGATGCCCGTGCGGCGGGGCCGGCGCGGCGCGGCGCGGTCGCTCAGGCCGCCGACGCCGTTCGTCCCGCAACCGGTGCCCATGCCGCTCGCGCCGTCCGAGGCGCAGCCGCGCCGTCCGAGGCGCAGCCGGTGAGGCGGTCATAATGCCGGGACGGGGGGCGGGGGCCTGGATCCGCTACGGCGAGCGGCTGACCAACAGCGAGATCGCCTTCGCCGCGGCGCACTACCGCATGGCGATCCTCCAGCCCTGGGAGACCGAGGCGGCGGCATTGCTCAAGGACCGCCGCGAGGACATGGTGGTCCTCGCCTACCGATGCCTGTCCTCGGCGCGCGACTTCGAGCCGGCCGATCGGCGAGCCTCGGGGCTGGGGCTCTCCGAGGCCCGCAGGAGCGGCTGGGTGGCGCGTCGCGCCTCCGAACGGCCGATCGAGTGGAGCACCTATCCAGGCCATTACCAGATGAGAGTGTGGGACGAGGAGTATCGGCGGCGATGGATCGAGCGCGTCCTCGACTCCGTCGCGGGCACCGCCTTCGACGGCATCATGGCGGACAACGACGTCTTCGATGACTACTACGGCCTCGACCTGCACTCCCTGGACCCCACCGACGCCGACGCGCCCCGCGATATCGCCGGGTTGCGCGCCGCTCTGGGGCAGTTCGTCGATGACGCCGGACGCGCACTGGCGGCCGAGGATCTGCTGCTCGTGCCCAATATCGCCGAGGCGCGTCGGGAGCCGGGGCGCTGGGGACGTCACTCCGCCTGGGGCGGGGGCTTCGACGAGTGCTGGCTCGGGTGGGGCGACGACGCCTTCTTCGATGAGGGGACCGCGCTCTCGCAGATGCCGCAGCTCGACGGGCCGGGGCTGAGCATCGTGCGCACGCCGTCGGGCGGATTCGGCCCGCGCTTCGACCGCTCGCCGTCCGCCCTGTACGGTCTGGCCGCGTTCTGGGTCTTCGGGGGCGGACCCGACTGCGCCGGCAGCGTAGCGGGCTCGATCGGCTCGGAAGGCCCGGTCGATTCCGTCGGTCCGGTCGACTCCTCCGACTCGACCGGCCTGATCGGTTCAACAGGCCCGGGCGACTCCGCCGGCTCGGATGATGCGCGCGCGGGTGTCGCCGGGCCTCCGTCGCTGCCGCGCGGCGCCGCTCGACGCGCCTACGCGGCCACGGGGGCCGACGACTACTCTCGGACTCCCTGGTTCCCGGCGCTGGATGCGGACCTCGGGGCGCCCCTCGGCGAGGCCACGAGGGATGACGGCGTGTGGCGCCGCGATTTCGAGGGCGGAGTGGCCGCCGTCGCTCTCGGCGAGGAGGAGGGCGGCACCGTGCGTCTCCCGGCGGGCCTCAGGTCGCCGGGGCCCACCGGGGACCCGGATGGTGAGGCGCTGGCGCTGGAGGTGCCCCTCACCGCGCACCGTGGGATGATTGCCCTGCGTGCCTGAGTCATGACCCGGTCCGGCTCGTGCGAGATCCGATAATGGGACTAAAGACCTGTCAAACGTTAGTCATACTGGGTGGATCATTGATCTGCTTGCTTCCCTGAGATCCCCGCCGTCCCGCACAGCGTTCTCTCGGGCAGGAAGCGCGGCGCCCGTCTCGGGCGGCGTCGACAAAGTCCCGCAGGGCCCAGGACAAGGATGACCTATGGCACAGACCTCCCAGAACAGCGCGGCGGATATCGCGCACAAGCCCATGATGAGCACTGCTCAGATCCTGCTGATGAACGTCGGCTTCTTCGGCATCCAGTACTCCTTCGGCATGCAGCAGAACGCCATGTCGCCCATCTACCAGTTCCTCGGGGCCTCCGCTGATGAGATCCCCATCCTCAATCTGGCCGGACCCGTCACCGGCCTGCTCATCCAGCCGCTCATCGGGGCGCTCTCGGACCGGACCTGGAGCGAGAAGTGGGGACGCCGTAAGCCCTTCTTCCTGATCGGGGCCGTCGGCTGCTCCGTGTTCCTGTTCCTCATGCCCTTCGTCACCGCCGTGTGGATGGCGGCGCTGTGCCTGTGGCTGCTGGACGCCTCCAACAACACGGCCATGGAGCCGTACCGCGCCTTCATCGCGGACCGGCTGCCCGACAAGCAGCTCGCCAAGGGCTTCCTCGCGCAGTCCCTGTTCGCCGGCGCCGGGTCGGCCCTGGCCGCCGGGACCCTCGCCGTTCTGGAGAAGATCCTCCAGGGCGCCACCGACGCCGGCATCCCCTACTGGGTCTTCGGCGCCTTCATGGTCGGCTCCGTCTGCTCCATCGGCTCGGTGCTCATCTCGGTGCTCTCCACCAAGGAGCTGCCGCCCACGCCGGAGGGCTTGGTCGAGCTCGAACGGAAGAAGAAGGAGGAGGGGGCCCTCGGCTTCGTCAAGGATGTCGGCGTCGCCATCGTCGAGATGCCCCGCGGCCTGAAGAAGCTCGCCCTGGTCTACCTCTTCCAGTGGTACGCCATGAACGTCTTCTGGCAGTATCTCGGCCTCATGTGCGCGGCCGCCTACTTCGGAGTCGACGTCCATCAGGAGGGGTACGCCGAGACGGCCGCCTTCAACGACGCTTCCGGTTTCGCCACCGGACTCATGGTCGTCTACTACATCTCCTGCACGGTCGTCGCGCTCTTCCTGGCGCGGCTCTCCAACAAGTTCGGCCCCAAGCACGTCCACACCGCGGCTCTCTTCCTCGCCGCCGTCTGCCTCTTCCTGCTCACCCACATCGGCAGCTCCGACAACACGACCATCCTCTACCTGCCGATGATCGGCATTGGTGTGGCGTGGGCCTCAATCATAGGCGTACCCTACGTTATGGCCACCGAGATGATCCGTAAGGAGCGCCGGGGCGTCTACATGGGCGTCATCAATATAATGATCGTCATCCCCCAGCTCATCCAAACCTTCACCTTCGGTCCCATTTACAAGCACCTGCTCGGCGATCACCCGGTCAACGCCCTGCTCTTCGTCGCAGTCTTCCTCATCATCGCCGGTCTGCTCATCGAGTGGATCGACACCGTCAAGGACGCGGACCCGCGGGTGCGCGCCGCCACCGTGTCCGCCACTGAGACTGCCATGGCCTGACCGGGTGCCCCACGAAAGGATGACATCCGTGACCTATACCACCATTGTCGCCGGAGTCGGCGATGTCGAGGCGAACACCCACGTCATCGACCGCGCCTGCGAGATGGCTCGCCTGTGCGACGCCGCTCTTCTCCTCGTCGCCGGCTTCGACCCCGTCTCGGCGCGGGACAAGGCCCGCATCAACGAGTCCGCCCCCGTCGCCGATGTGCGGGTCGTCGAGGCTCGGCTCACCGAGGACCAGGCCTACGCCGTCGTCGAGAAGGCGCGTGATACCGCCGTTGAGCGCGGCGTCGCCCTCGCCCAGGGCGTCGTCGTCGAGGGCACGGCGGTCGATGCCGTCACCCTCGTCACCTTGGAGACCGAGGCGGACCTCGTCATCGTCGGATCCAAAGGCGTCGATTCGCTGTTCGGCCGCATCTTCGGAGCCGTCTCCGTCCAGGTGCTCCGCAAGTCGAAGTGCGACGTCCTCGTCGTCGTTCCCTAGTCGCCGGATAGACGTCGGACGCACGCGTCGGATCCTGCGCGATCGGACCAGCGGCGGATGCCCGCCACGCGGAAGTGTGGCGGGCATCCGCCGCTATGTTTTGAGGTTCTTCGTGTGTGGGGGCGTGGTCGGGGTGAGCGGGTGCCGGTGGTTCGGCGTCTCGGGGTCCTGCGCGGTCGTACTCGGCGTCGCGTGGTCGTACCCGGCGGCGCGCGGTCGTACCTTAGAGGGGCTCTAAGGTACGACCGCGCGGTTTTACGTACGACCGCGTGCGCTGGGGGTACGACCGCGCGGTTTTACGTACGACCGCGTGCGCTGGGGGTACGACCGCGC
>NZ_AUBN01000022.1 GCF_000429265.1 Actinomyces gerencseriae DSM 6844 | reverse complement strand
GGTTGTGCGTGGTGTGCGTCAGTCGTATGGGGGTCGTGAGGTGCTGCGGGGGGTGGATCTTGTTGTGGAGCGGGGTTCGTTCCATGGTGTGATCGGTCCTAATGGTGCGGGTAAGACGACTCTGGTGGAGATTGTTCAGGGTGTTCGTCGGTGCGAGGCCGGTGGTGTGGAGCTGCTGGGTCGGGCGCCGGTGCCCAGGGATCCGGGTCTGCTGGCTCGGGTGGGTATTCAGCCGCAGGCCACGGCGTTCTTCTCGCGGGCCACGGTGTGGGAGCACTTGTCGACGGTGGCCGCGATCTTCGGGGCCTCGGCCGCCCGCGCCGAGCAGGTCCGCGACTCCTTCGGCCTCACGCGGGTCAGGGACACGCGTGTGGAGAGGCTCTCGGGGGGTGAGCGTCAGAAGCTGGCGGTGGCGTCGGCGATGGTGCATCGTCCGGAGGTGTTGTTCCTGGATGAGCCGACGGCGGCTCTGGATGCGACGGCGCGGCATGATCTGGTGGGTCTGCTGGGGTCGGTGCGCGAGGAGGGGACGACGGTGGTGTACACGACTCATTATTTGGAGGAGGCTGAGCGCTTGTGCGATGTGGTCAGTGTTCTCGATGGTGGTCGGGTGGTGGCCACGGGTTCTCCGTCGTCGTTGGTGGCTGGTGCTGGTGGTGGTGCGTCGGTGCTGTTGCCGGGTGCTGGTGGTTGTGCGGATGTGGTCGTGGGGCTGGGTCCGGTTGTGGGTGTTGAGTCGGGTGCTGATGGGTTGGTGGTGCGTGTGCGTGATGTGGGTGAGGCGTTCGCGGCCTTCGGTGCGGCGGGTGTGCCGGTCGAGGGCGCGCAGGTGCACGGCCCGACGCTGGAGGACGCGTTCATCGAGCTGACCGGAAAGGAGTACACGTCATGACCGCCTACAAGACACTCACCGCCTCACTGGCGCGCACCTGCCTGCGCGACCCCGTCACCCTGTTCTTCTCATTCGTCTTCCCACCGGCGCTGCTTCTGGTCCTCGCCCTGAGCATGGGCGACCTGCCCGGAATGGACGGACACGCCCTCGTCGATACCATCGGTCCCAACGTCATGGGCTTCGGCATCGCCTTCGTGGGCATGTTCGCCGGGGCGATGAACATCGCCGAGTGGCGCGAGAAGGGCGTCATGCGCGTCCTGCGGAGCGCCCCGATGAGTGTGGGCTCGATCCTCGGCTCGGCCCTGACCGTCGCCGTCGTCACCGCCCTCATCCAGGCCGTGCTCGTCGTCGGCGTCGGACTCGTCCCGGCGGTGGGCGTTCACCTGTCGGTCTGGGCGGGGCTGTCGATCGTGCCGGTGTTCCTGGGCACGCTCTTCTTCTACTCCCTGGGCGTGCTCGTCGGCCTGGCGGTTCCGACCGTCTCCGCCGTGTCTCTCGTCGTCACGATCGTGGTCATGCCCATGGGATTCGCCTCCGGTGCGATGATGCCGCTGGAGATCCTGCCGAGCTGGGTGCAGACCCTCTCGCACGTCCTCCCGCTGACCTATCTGCTCGACGCCCTGCGCTGGTCGCTCACGGGAGTGGCCGAGCTGAGCGACGCGCTCCTCGGGTGCGGCATCACCGCCGCCGCCGGAGCGGTCCTCTTCCTGACCGCCACCCGACTCATGCGCTGGAAGTGAGCGGGCCGCCGCCCCGCGTGGGCGGCTCGGATGAAGCGCCGGCGAACCTACCCGCCCGTACTCGTCCGCGTACGTCTGCGCCCGCCTGCGTCCGTCCGGCCCCTTCCGTCGGCGGGCAGGCCCGGGCCCGCCGCCTGTGTGTTCGGGCCCTTCCGTCGGCGGGCAGGAGTCCCCACGGACTCCGGGCCCGCCTGCGTCCGTCCGTCTTCGTCCGCAGTCGGCGACCGGATTCAAGGACCCCGGGCGCGCGTCAGAGGCGCGGCATGCGCGCGACAGGCGCGCGACAATGGGGTCGTGACAGACGTGATGGATCCGCATCCGCTGACCGGCACGGGCTTCGAGTCGCCCGTCCCTCCCGGTACCGGCTGGCCCGGTGATCCCGCGGACGCCGACACGCCCGTGGCGCGCTCGGCCGGCGACGTCGCGCGCCTGGCGCGTCAGGCCCGCGATGCCGCCGCCCTCGACGCCCTGATCAGCGTGTGCCGCGCCTGCCCCCGTCTGGTGGCGTGGCGGGAGGACGTCGCCACGACCGGCCGCCGTGCCGCCTTCGCCCACGAGCCCTACTGGGGGCGCCCCGTGCCGAGCGTCGGGCCGGCGGACGCGCGGATCTACGTCGTCGGACTGGCGCCCGCGGCCAACGGCGCGAACCGCACCGGCCGCATGTTCACCGGGGACAGGTCCGGCGACTGGCTGTGGGCCGCCCTCCATCGCGCGGGCCTGGCCACCCGGGACTCCTCCCGGTGCGCCGGCGACGGGCAGGAGCCGATCGGTCTGCGCCTGGGCGCGGCGGTGCGGTGCGCCCCGCCGGCCAACAAGCCGACGACGGTGGAGAAGGCCGCCTGCCTGCCGTGGATCGCCCGCGAGCTCGCGCTCATGCCGCGGGTGCGCGTGCTGGTCGCGCTCGGCGGCATCGCCTGGGACACGGCGCTGCGAGTCGTGCGCCGGGCGGGGTGGGGCGTGCCCCGGCCCAAGCCCCGCTTCGGGCACGGCGCCGAGGCCGCCCTCACGCGTCCCGACGGGAACGAGGTCGCACTGCTGGGCAGCTACCACCCCAGCCAGCAGAACACCTTCACCGGTCGGCTCACCGAGGACATGCTCGACGCCGTGCTCGCGCGGGCCGAGGCCCTGGCCGAGTCGGCGGCGTGAGGCGGTCCGGCCGTCGCCGGGCTCGGCGGCGCTGCCGAGCCCGCCGGCGTTGCGCCGAGTGCGCCGAGCCCGCTGGCATCGTTGGTTCGTCGCCCCTGCCGGGCCCTTTCCGGGCCTCGCGGGACGCGCGCCGGGCCCCGGCATCGGGTATCGGCCGGCCTAGCCGGTCCGGCTGCCATCCTCCTGACTCTGAACCAGGACCGCGACCGTGCGCGCGGGCACGCTCACCGTTCCCGTGGACCGGTCGAAGCCGGTGCGCCGCACGACGTCGTCGGCGCCCTCGGCCTGGATGGGCGAGAGGTGGAAGTCCCGGCCCGTCAGCTGGGCCAGGGATCGGGTGAGCGTGTAACCGGAGGCGTTGAACACCACGAGCACGCCGTCCAGCTCCGGATCCATGTCGCGGCTCCCGGCGGTGTCGTCGATGAGCATGACGATGATGCCCGGCGGAGCCCCGAAGCCCGATCCCGGGAAGCTCAGCTTGTCCTGGACGAGACTGGCCTCCCCCAGGCTGAACAGGGGCGTGGAGGATCGCAGCCGCAGCAGGTCCAGCGCTTGGGCGCGGGCCGCCGCGATCTCATCGGGCGAGGGCCGCAGCCACGCGTCCTCCAGCAGCGGCCCCTGAATGGGCCAGGCCCCCTCGTTCGTCCCGGCCGGCGGCAGGCCCCGGCCGAATCCGTTGCGCTGCCCCGAGAAGTCGATGGCGTTGAACCAGTCCCCGGAGTTGTAGGAGTCCCGGTCCAGGGACTTGCTGCGCAGCAGCTCGGTGCCCGCGCACCAGAAGGCCGGCGACTGCGCGAGCGTCACCGTGGCCAGGCACACGGTGTTCATCCGCACCCGCTCGGCCACCGGCATCCCGCGCGGCAGCTTGTAGACGAGCAGGTCGTAGAGAGTCTCGTTGTCGTGGGCGTCGACGTAGTTGACGTTCTCCTGCGGGCTGGAGGCGAAGGCGGCCGGGGCGTCGTTGTGGATGAGGTCGATGCCCCGGCGCACCGAGCCGTCCGAGAACGTCATGACGTAGTCCTTCAGGTTGCCCGCCAGCCCCAGCCTCACCAGATCGGTGCGGTGGGCCAGGTCCGCCGACTGATCGTCCCAGCCGCGCGGGTCGAGCCCGCTGGGCTGGGTGAGCAGGCCCGTGCCGAAGCCCTGGAAGATGCGGTGGTCTGAGTCGAAGGGCGCCCCGCCGTGAACGGCGTCGCGCAGCCGGTCGTTGAAGGAGCCGATCCCCGTTCCGTCCAACTGCCCCTGGGTCGCCTGGACGAACAGGGCGTTGTTCGCGACCTCCCCGAAGTTCCAGCCCTCCCCGTACAGGTAGAGCGAGGCGCCGTCGACGCCGTCGCCGGCCACGGTCAGCTCATCCAGGGCGGCCCGCACGCGCTCCATGACGGCGCGCGGGTGATGGCCCATGAGGTCGAAGCGGAAGCCGTCCACCCGGTACCACCTGGCCCACCGCACCACCGAGTCGATCATGAGGCGCTCGCACATGGCGTTCTCGGTGGCCGTGTTGGCGCAGCAGGTCGAGCTCGTCACCGTTCCGACGGCGTCGAGGCGGTGGTAGTAGCCGGGCACCACCCGGTCCAGGACGCTGAGCGGGTCCTGTCCGCAGGCCGCCGTGTGGTTGTAGACCTGGTCGAGCACCACCTGGTACCCGAGGGCGTGCAGGGCGCCGACCATCTCACGGAACTCGATCACGCGCGCCCCGCCGTCCTGGTGCCCCTCGGTGGCGTAGGAGCCCTCGGGGGCGCCCCAGTGGAAGGGGTCGTAGCCCCAGTTGTAGGCGTCGCGGTCGGCGACCTCCGCGACGGCCGCCTGCTGGTCGGCGGAGGCCGGTCCGGCCCCCCGGGGGATCCGCGGCGTGCGCTGGGCGTCCCTGCTCTCGGGGATGGTGGCGATGTCGAAGGTGGGCAGCAGGTGGATCGTGTTCATGCCGGCCCGGGCCAGATCGGCCAGGTGGCGCACCCCGGCCGAGTCCTCCACGGTGAAGGCCCGGTAGGTGCCGCGCAGTCCGGCCGGGACGGTCTCATCGGCGGCGGAGAAGTCCCGCACGTGCAGCTCGTAGATGCTGCGTGCCGAGTCGTTGCGCACTCGCGGGGCCGGGGTGGCGGCCCACTGCTCGGGCACCAGGCGCGGATCGGCCAGGTCGACGGCGACCGATCGGGTGGAGTCGGTCGTCAGCGCCGTCGAGTAGGGGTCGGTCACCACGTTCGTCTCCACCCGGCGGGTGGAGGGCACGTAGACCTCGACCTCCCACAGGTACTGACAGCCGGGCCCGATGGGGGCGTCGGGCCGGTTCTGGGCGGGGTCGCTCGCGGCGTCGTCGGCCGAAGGGGCGGGGGCGACGACCCAGCGGCCGTCGTCGCCGCGGACGGCGGGGGTGCGCACGGGCGGGCCGGGGGCCTCGGGCGCGCGGCCCAGCGGGTCGCCGGTCTCCCAGGTCAGGAGGGTGACGGCCCTGGCGGTGGGCGCCCACAGGGCGAAGGAGGGGCGACGGCCGCCAGCATCGTCGCCGTCGCCGGTAGCGCCGGGAGCGCGGTCATCGCTGAAGGCGACGCCCAGCTCGGCCCGGGATGCGGCTCCGGCGTAGAGGCGGTCCAGGAGGATGGCGGTCTGCACGCCGGTGAAGGCGTCCAGGCGCCCCCCGGTGCCGTCCTCGTGGGCGCCGGTGTACTGGGCGACCGCGATCTGTCCGGTCAGGGCCGCGGCGACGGCGTCGTCGTCGAGGAGCGGGGCGCCCGCCGCGTCGGTGATGCTCAGGGCGATGCACCCCTCCAGATTGGGGTGGGCGGCCAGGACATCCCGGGGCAGGTTGCCGACGACGCGCAGCGGCGTGATCGCGGGGGCGGGCAGGCCGTCGGCGCCGATGATGCGTCCGTGAACGGCTGCCGCGCCGCCGTCGGGCGCGGTGACCAGGCGCAGGGCCAGGCCGGTGCCGGGGACGGGGGCGCCGGAGGCGGCGACGACGCTCTCGCGGCCCATCCCCAGGGGCAGCAGGGACAGCGGCCAGGCCAGGAGGTCGGGGGCGACCCAGTAGGCGCGCTGCTCCTCGCTGCCGGTCACGGGCGGGAGGGCGGCGGTGTCGAGTGTGCAGGTGATCGTGTAGGTGAAGGTCATGGTGCTGATGCTGCGTCCTGCCGACGATGGTTCGGCCGGCCGTCCCGTCCGCCCCGCGGGCGGCTGCGCTCAGGACAGGTCGGCGTAGGCCTGCGGCACGTTGGCGACCGCCTGGGCGATGGGGGTCTCGCCGTCGCGGAAGGGGATGACCCGTCCGATGGTGGCGGGCTCGGCGAGCGCCGCCGCGATGACGCGGGCGACGTTCCCGCGGGAGGTGGGCGCGCCGGCGGAGGAGTCGCCGGCGGCCGGGCGCCCCACGGTGATGGCGCCGGTGGGCTCGGCCTCCGTGAGCAGGCCGGGGCCCAGGATCGTCCAGTCCAGGTCCGTGGACTGCAGGTGGCGGTCCGCGGCGATCTTGGCGACGGCGTAGGCGCGCAGCGGGTGGTTCTCGGGCACCTCCCCGTAGGCGGTGATGAAGGAGACCATGATGTAGCGGCGCGCTCCCGCCGCGGCGGCGGCCTCCATCGAGCGGATGGCGGCCGCGCGGTCGACGGCGTCGGTGCGCTCCGGCCCGCCCTTGCCGCCGGCCCCGGCGGACCAGACGACGGCGTCGGCGCCGTCGAGGGCCCGCGTGAGCTCCTCGGTGCTGGCCGCCTCCACGGAGAGGACCAGGGGGGAGGCCCCGGTGGCGGCGACGTCGTCGGCCTGCGCGGGGTCGCGGATGATGGAGGTGACCTCGTGGCCGCCGGCGACGAGCAGCGGGGCGGCCAGGAGCGCGACCCTGCCGTGACCGCCGATGATGACGATGCGAGACGTGCTGGCAGACATGCGATGACCGTACTCAGCGGTCGTCGGACCATCCACCGCCCTATGCCGAGCGCGGAACCTGGTGCGTCGTGTGGTCGGGGGTCGGGTTCGCGGGGTATAAGAGGCTGGCCGCGACTGTGCTCGTGACGGGCCTGGGGGCTTCGGGCGGTCGGCCCTCCTCGGGGCCTCGGGCAGCCGGCCCTCACCGCGATGGAGTGAGGCCCGCGGGCGGGGAGCGCTTGCACGAGTCCCGTGGTCCGGGTCAGGATCGTCCCCGAGCGCCGTGAGTATCGAGCGGGATCGGGTGGGACCGTCCGTGGTGAACCGTGGCGACGACGTCGAGGGGGGCGTGAACGGCATGCCTGATGGCCGGAATGACAAGAGATGTGACGGCGACAGCGGTGCTGATAGGGCGGGCAGCGCTGACGGCGTTGACGAGGGGCCCATGGAGGAGGAGGTGGATGACGAGGCCGCTCGCATGTCGCCGGGGCGGTTGGAGGCCTTCAGCGACGGCGTCATCGCGATCGCCATCACGCTGCTGAGTCTGGAGATCAGGCTTCCGGAGGACCTGAATCTGCTCGACGGGCTGTCCTCGCTGTGGCCCGGCTACGTGGGCTTCGTGCTCAGCTTCCTGCTGATCGGGCAGGTGTGGCTCAATCATCACGCCATCTTCCAGCGGATTCGGTACGTCGATCAGTGGGTCCTCGTCTGGAATCTGCTGCTTCTGCTGGACGTCGCCTTCCTCCCCTTCGCCACCACCGTGCTCACCCGCGCCCTCAAGACCGGTGGGGAGGCGCGGGCCGGCGCCGTCTTCTACGGCCTGGTCATGATGTACGGCGGCTTCTTCTTCAACGGCCTGTGGCAGGCGGCCATCAGGGACAGGCGCTGCCTGAGGCCCGGGGTCCCCGACGCCGTCGTGCGGGCCATGACGCGGCGCTTCGCCATGGGGCCGGTCCTCTACGCGATCGCCGCGGCCGTGAGCATGGTCAGCGCCTGGCTGAGCGTGACCACGTACCTGCTCCTCATCGTCTTCTATATGCTAGGAGACTTCCGGCGCCGCAGCGGGAGCCGGGAGCCGCGGCGGTCCGTCGGCGTCGAGCGGGCCCCGGACCGGTCGCCCGATCGGCCGGAGTAACCGCCCGGAATAGCCCGGCTGCGGCCGCCCCTCGGAATCCGCATGTCTCCTGTCCTCTGCACTCCTCGGATGATTTCTATGCTTATTCTTCTTTGCGTGGCAGCCTGCGTACCGATTGCCCTGGCCGTGGCGGTGCCGGTGGTGCTGCGTCGGGCAGGGGTCGCCGACGAGCGGCGCTGGCGCTGGTGGCTCTACGCGGCGTGCGCGATGTTCGCGGTGTCGTGGTACCTGCCGTCGCCGCTGATCGACGGGCAGGACACCAGCTTCACCACCCACTTCGTGGGCGGCGGCGTGTTCACCGGACTGCTGTGGTACTACCTGAAGCGGGCGCTGGGCTGGCGCGGCCACTGGCTGATCGAGGCGTTCTCACTGTTCGCACTGGTCTCGGCGCTCGGTTGCATCAATGAGCTGTTCGAGCTCGGAACGGTGAGGGCCGGTCTGGTGCGGCTCAGTCTGACCGATACGAACTGGGATATTCTCGCCAACTCGCTGGGGGCGCTGGTGGTGTACGCCGGCTATCTGCTGGGCGGATGGCTGGGCGACCGGAGACGAGGGTGAGGGTGGAGGCTTTCCCGCCGGTGTCAGCGGTGTCGCCGGGCGGGGCCCGCGACCTCATCGATGGTGATCACTCGACGCCGCCACTCCCTCCTCGTGCTCCTCACGGGCGGCTCCTGAGACGCGTTCCGCTGGTACCCGTCTCGATGGTGCCCGCTTCGACGGCGCGATGGCTCCTTGTCGATGCTGCCCGCGGCGGCCTCGATCTCCGAAGATGTCCGCCCGCATGAGTCCTCTTACGTCTCAGAAGCCCCACGCGCCCCGGCGGGAAAGCCTCGTTCGTCAGCGGAGCTTGACGATCCGGATGAGGATCATGGTGAGCCAGATGAGGAGCGCTCCTATGCAGATGCTGGTCATCAGCAGGGGCGCGACGTCGGTGACGGTAAGCCCGCCGGATTGGGAGATGGCGGTGGATCCGAGATTGAGCGCACGGGTATTGATGGCTTGCGGGAGGACGTAGCCGACCGGCCGAAGTGCTGTTGATGTGACTGCTGCAATGCCGATCACGCAGCCGAGAAGGCAGAGTGCGACAGGGGCTGCGAAGGACCTTAGGAGCATTGACAGGAGCGATTGGGCGGCGGTGAGCGGAATCGCGGCGATGAGGGCGAGGAGCCCAACGACGGCGAACTGCCAGGGGAAGGGGCCGTCGAGACCGAGGATGAATGCTCCGGAGATGGCGGTCCCAGCGATGAGCACTGCTTGCATGAGTGCGACCAGGAGCAGGATGACGGCGGTCTTCACCAGCACCAGGCGGAGCGGTTGCGCCGTGGTGGTGAGAAGGAGATTCCAGTTGGTGCCGCGGTGCTCCATTCTCCAGACCGTCGCGGCGAGCAGACTGATGCCCATCGAGTAGAACAGCAGCCCGTAGAACAGCACGACCTGGGATGTGAAGGAGGCCCATCCGGAGTCCAATGCGTCCTTGTTGTTCGCGAGGTTGATGGTGCCGGTGACGACGGCGAGGCTGGGCAGGATGAGCGCGATGAGCCAGGTGCTGGATCGCTTGAGTTTGATGAGTTCTGCACGGAACACGGGACGTCTCACCTCTCGACCCGGTTAAGGCGTCGTGTAGCCGCGAGGAAGACGACGGCGACGAGAACGAGGAAACCGATGACCCACCCGTAGGGCGCGGTCATGTAGGTGATGTCCCCGTTGTCCTGCCTGGCGTGAGAGATAACGGCGTAGTAGCCCCAGGGGATGATCTTGCTGATTGCGGATGGCATCAAAAGGGAGAACACGGCGAGAAAAGCGCCAAGCATGCCGATTCCGACGCTGACGAGCTGATTCTCCACCTGCGCGGCGAGCCAGATGTGCAGGGCGCAGAACGCGACGTCGACGAGGTACAGCAGAACCGTGTACACCGCCCAGGGGACGACGTCCACAGGCGCGTGAATGCCCACGAGGAGACCGATGGTGAGGACGAGCAGGGACTGCGCCGCCACGGCGGGCAGGAGCAGTATCGCGAGTGCTGAGAGCTTCGCTCGGCACAGGGCGCCGGGTGGTCGGCCCGCGGTGGCGGCGAGTGTCCAGCCGATGCCGGAGTGCTCGATATCGGTCTGCCGGCTGGCGAGCACGGCGGCGAGGATGGGGGAGGTCATCGCCGCCATCATCGTGTAGCTGAGAAGCAGTGCTGCCCAGGGCCGCGCGGTCGGGTCGTCGAAGGTGTCCCTGGTACTGCCGGAGAACAGGGACGCGGAACTGAGCGCAGCAACGGCGACCACGAGACCGATCAGCAGAGGAAGGGTGTGCAGGCGTCGCATCTTGCGGAATTCGAGGCCGATGCCGCTGCTCATAGCAGTCCTCCCCGACCAGTGAGGTCCATGAAGACGTCCTCCAGGCTCTGCTGCACACGTCGCACCTCGTAGATCGGCACATTCGCGGCGGCCAACCGATTGACCGCGACGGCGGTCTGCTCCTTGTCGAGCCCGCTCACAGTGATGCCCCCCGGCGTGATGGACGCCCCGCTGATAAGGGATCGCGCCTGCTCGGGACGAGACGTCTCGATGACGAGATCCGGGAGGGAGTGCTCGAAGAGTTCCTGTCTGGTGCCCTGGAAGATCAACCTTCCGGATGAGAGAATGCCGAGGACAGTGGCCATCTTATCGATCTCATCGAGAAGGTGGCTGGAGACCATGACGGTGATGCCCCTGTTCGCCAGTTCTATCAGCAGGGTGCGAATCTCCTCGATGCCAGCGGGGTCGAGCCCGTTTGTCGGCTCGTCCAGGATCAGCAAGGACGGATCGCGCGCCAGGGCCATAGCGATGCCCAGACGCTGCTTCATGCCCAGGGAGTAGTTCCGGACGAGCTTGTCCTTCTGCTCGGTCAGTCGCACAGTGGCCAGAGCCTGTTCGATCTGCCGATCAACGAGGTCGAGCATGTCGCGGACGATCAGCATGTTCTCCCACCCGGTCAGATGGCCGTACCCGGGAGGGGCCTCGATCATCGATCCGATTGACGGGAGGAGATCGCCGCGTGATGCGGGAGTGAGGGGTCTGCCGAAGATATCGATGTCACCCGCCGTGGGCTGGGTCAAACCCAGGAGCATCTTCATCGTTGTCGATTTTCCCGATCCGTTGGGGCCCAGGAATCCGTAGACGACCCCCTGCGGAACCATTAGGTCGAGGCTATCGACGGCGGTGTGGTCCTTGAATCGTTTAGTTAATCCGCGGGTCATGATAACAGCATTCATGACGCGCTCGCTTTCGCTGGTCAGCACACGCCAATGATTGCATGAACGGAATCTGCAGTGAAGTATACCACGGTATGAAATCCGCCGGTCGGCGTCTCCTACCATCGTAGGAGACCGCCCTGCTCCCCGCTCAGCTGCGCGGGCCGTCGTCGCTGCTCGCGGCCGCGGTGAGCGGATCGGCAAGGCCCTGCCGCTGAGCCCAGATGACGAGTTGCACGCGGTCGCGGATTTTCAGTTTCGTCAGGATGTGCCCGACGTGGGTCTTGACGGTGACGATCGCAATTGACAATTCTCGGGCGATCTCGGGGTTGGAGCGGCCGGCGACCACCAGGGAGAACACTGCCCGCTCGCGATCGGTCAGCGCATCCAGCGCCCCCATGTCCGTTGGCGTCCGCGGCGTAGCTGTCGTGATTCGCCGCAGGAGACGCTGGGTGGTGCTCATTGTAGCGGTGAATACTCCGTTGTGGGCGGTTCGGATGGCGTCGACGAGTTGCAGGGCGGTGCTGTCCTTGAGGATGAATCCGATTGCCCCGGCCTTGAGCATGCGGATCGCGTACGCGTCGGTGTCGTATGTGGTCAGGCCGATCACCCGGGTCTTCGGACTGAGTTCCTCGGTCATGATCGTGCGGGTCGCCTCGATACCGTCAACAATGGGCATTCGAATGTCCATCAGCACGACATCGGGATGCAACTCCTGTGTTCGTTCCACAGCCTCTTCGCCATTCTGGGCGGTGCCGATGGTGCACATGTCGTGTTGAGCGTTCACGATACGACTGAATCCGTCCAGGATGAGGGACTGGTCGTCAGCGATGAGGACTCTGATCATGCGTTCGGGTGTATTCATCGCAGTTCCGCCGGTGCTCCCGTCGTCAACGGCCACGTTGCCGAGAGCGTGAAGGTGTCGGTGAGCTCGTAATGCGCCGTGCCGCCGTAGAGGGCGCAGCGCCGGCGGATGCCGGCGAGTCCGCGATGCTCATGGATCGGCGAGTGCCCCGTGTCCGGATCGACGGGGTTCGAGACGACGACCATGACGTGGCCCGCGGCCCACTCCAGGGTGACGTGCGCGTGCTCTCCGGTCCCGTATCGCAATGCGTTGGTCAGGGACTCCTGGGCCACCCGATAAATCGCCAACGACATACCCGGGCTCACCTCCTCCGGGGTTCCGAGGACCCTCAGATCAACGGGCAGACCCGACGCGCGGAAGTCCGTGATGAGATCATCGAGGTCTGCGAGGCTCGGCGAGGGGGCCGTTTCCGCGTCGTCCGCGGGGGCGAGGAGGCTGCGGACGCCACTCAGCGCCGATCTGCCCGTACGCGAGATCATTCCGAACAGCTCGGCGATCTCCTCCGTCGGCGCGATGACCTGACCGCTCTCCGCCTGGATCACGATATTGGTCAGGGTGTGCGCGAGGACATCATGCATCTCATCGCTGATTCGTTCACGCTCCTCGTACGCCGCCAGCCGTGTGCGGGCCTCCGCATCGCGCTCGGACAGAAGCCGGCGGTGCTCGGCATCTCGGAGCGCCTCCGTCTTGCGGCGTGCGAGCAACCCCGCCGTCCACGACGCGACGAAGCTCAGGGCCACGAGGCAGATCACCGAGCCCGCTGCCATCCCGGTTGGCGCGGTCCCGCCGTGCAGTATCCGGCCGGCGAGCACCGCGCTGAAGACCAGCCCGAGCGCAGGGCCCAGGCGGCGGCGGGGGGCGTCGGCCTGCGCGGCGACCGAGTATGCGGCCACAAGCAGCACCGCGTCACCGGGAAACAGGAGGGCTCCTTCGGCCAGCAGATGCAGTGCGGAAATAGTGGCGGCAATTGTGGCGAACGTTACGGGAAAGCTGCGCCGGATCACCAAAGTCGTCGCCATCGCCGCCGACCAACCCCAGTCGGGCTGACCGACCGTCCCCAGGATCGCGCACAGGACGACGGCGCCGACTGCGACGACCGCATCGCCCCGCCGCTCGTTATCCACGCCGCTACCCTACTACCGGCCCGCTCCTGCAACGGTCACGGAAAGTTCACCATTCCAGCCGCGCGCTCTCATCCGGCTCTTCGCAGTCGCGGGTGCAGCGGACGGGGGAGGTCGTTGCCGGACGTTCTCGGCGCGTCGGTAGCCGTAGGAGCGAGGCTGGGGGTCGGCGGGGTCGGTGGGTGGGGGTGTCCGGGTTGGTTCGGCGGAGGGCGGTGCGTCGCTGGGACGGGGGCGCGGGCCCCGTGGAGTGGATGCGCACGCGCACCGGCACCATCGAGGGGCGAAGGGTGATCGCGATGGACGGCAGGAGTGCGCGCGGGGCCCGCACCGGTCAGGCGTCAGAACCTCTCGACCTGGACGGGGCGGCGGTGACCGCCGACGCCATGCGCACCCGGGCGGGCGCCGCCGAGTGGATCACCCGGCGCGGCGACCACCGGATCTCCGGCGAGACGCCCCGAACGAGCCGTCGGACATCACCCGACCAACCACCTAGCAGGTTCGGACCACAACGGCATCCCCGATCGGGATGAGCCCCTCATCCCGACGCCTACGACTTCCGATGAGATCTATCAACGAGCGTCGTTGGCCCGCTTGAGAATATCACCCGATCGCATAATATGCGCCGCTGCGGACCGGTTCTAATATGGGATCACGGCGAGAGACTGCGCTAGCAATCCCCTGCCGGGGCCGACGATTCGATCGTGGTACCGTTCCTATCGTCGTCCTCCAGTTCCGTATGTGCTTCATCGAACTGTTACTCGCACTGTATCCATGAGCTTCCACGCTGTCGATGTCGTGGAGGAATTGATGAGTCTGAGAGGAGGTGTGAGAGATGAGCGAGATCCTTGACCAGGAGCTCACCGTCGTCAGCCCGAGCTGGGACGTGGCGGCCCGCGCAACAGATGGCGCTACCCCATCGCTGCAAGCGCAGATTGATGCGGAGTTCGAGCGGATCGTGAGCCCGTACATGGCCAGCAGCGGTTGGTTCTGCACGCTGACGATTGAGTGCGGAACGTTCATTTGTGCCTGTCGATGACCGGCGCCCTGCGCGGGCGGCCCAGGTGAGAGACCCGGGTCGCCCGCGTTCCCGCATCATTCCTTTCCCCGAAGGTCGCAGGTGCAGTCAATGCTTTCACGAAATGACGTTATAGCGCTTCTTCAGGCGACTCCGCTCTCCGGGCGCGTCCCTTCGCTCGGGACGACTGGCGATAACTTTTCTGGAAAGACCGGCGCATGGGCTGATGGTGCCCTGCGTGATGAGGAGGTATTGGACCAGTACGTCGCCGGTCAGGGGCTGGATCGTCGGAGTCTGGAGGCACTGCTCAACGGCGGCGCCTGGATTCCGCGAGAAGAGGCGACCGCATGGCTTCAATATGTTGAGCAATGGTTGCTCTCGACGACGGCGGAGCAACCGCGGATAGAGCGACTCGTGGTCGAGAACACTGTTCTGGAGTCGATCCCGTTTCCCGAATTCTTCGGTCCGATCATTGCCGAGCAGAGCAAGCACCTGGATCGATGGTCCCGTCTGAGCTCCTCGGCGCGAAGTAGTCTGCTCACGCACCTGGGCGAGCTTGTCGCAACGTTATCCCTGAGGTGCCTGCTCGCCGAACTTGCTGACGACGGCGACTACGGGCGGCTCAACGAATACCTGGGCGGTCGGCGAGCGCGCGTGGATTTTCTGATTCGCTACCCCGTCCTCGCCCATGACCTCATCGCCGCGATACGAGGATGGCGGGAGCAGGTGGATGCCCTGCTGTCGCGACTCATTGCTGACACCCGTGCGCTCCAGGAATGCGGTATGCTGTCCGCCGACGTGGATTCTGTGAGGTCCGTTCGCTTTGCGGGCGACCGTCATGACTCGGGTCAGTCCGTCGCCATCTTGACGTTTGATGATGGGAAGCGCGTCGTGTACAAGCCGAGGGACTGCGGATTGTTCGTCTTCTATCGTGATCTGATCAGGCTTCTTGCGCCGTACGTGACCGCCGCATCGGCACTGCACGCTCCAAAGGCTCTTAACCGATCGGGATATGGGTGGGTCGAGTTCGTCCCGCAGGCGAGCGCTGGGGACATCGCTCCCGGGGACCATCTTCAGCTGCTCGGCGCTCTACTCGGAATTGCGCATGCGCTTGGAGCATCGGACCTGCACCTTGAGAACGTCATAGCATCCGCACGGGGGCCCGTTCCGGTTGACATGGAGACCCTTATCCAGAACCGGAGCCATGACGGCCGATCGGGAACTGCTGCGGCGCGAGCGGTGACCGCCTTGAATGCATCTGTTCTCGGTACCGGCATCCTGCCGGTGCAACTCACTGCCGGAGAAGGCACCAGCATCGATGTCAGTGTCGCCACTGGTGGTCTTGACGCCGACAGTACGCGGAATGCCTCCGTGCACCAGATAGTGGAGCCATTCACCAACCGGATGCGCATCGCCGTGGTGTCGGTGCCCGTGGGGCGCTCCAATAATCAGCCGCCCGGAATGACTGCCGACATCGTCCGAGATAATCGATCGAGACTCATCCGAGGATTTACCGAGATGAGTCGGGCGATCATCGTGCGGCGGGCGGCGGTCATCGAATTGGTGGCATCGGTGCCCAGTTTCGAGATCCGTCACATCGTGCGGGCGACCAGATCGTACTCGCTGCTGCTTACCGAAATGCGTCAGCCGGCGCGGCTTCGCAACGGGATCGAACGCGATCATCTCCTTCGCAGTCTCTGGACGCGACTCGCGGAGCACCCGGGAGAGGAATCGCTGATCAAGGCGGAGGAGCGGGCTCTCCGTGAGCTCGACGTCCCCCTGTTCTGCGCGACGCTCGACAGTCGGGCGCTTACTGCACGACGGCATCGAGTGTTGCCGACCTACTTCGAGGGTGATGCCCGAGAAGACGTGATCAGTAGGATCGCTGGCTTGGATGATGAGGAGATAGCGGAGTCGTCGAGGTTGATCGAGGAGTCTATTCTAGCGGCTACGCCCCGGTTGGTGAGGCCCGAGTCGTGGCCGATCTCTGCGGCGTCCTCTATCGGCAATATGAATGGAAGGATTCGTGACCTTGCGAGGAGGCAGGCGAGTACGTTGCTGGATTCTGCGATCCTTGGCGATGACGACGTGACCTGGCTCGGCGTCGCCAGCAGCACGGATAGCAGCGGACTCGACTATCGCCCACTCGGCCCCACTCTGTATGATGGCTTGGCTGGAATCACTTTTGCGACGACCTATGCCGATCGTGTGCTTCCCGGTCTTGGCCTTGACGATCTCGCGCACCGGACCGCGCGTGCCATCGCAGCAGTCCTCGGTGATTGGACCGAAGCCCGCCTCGCACTCCCCATAGGCGCATTCAGCGGAGTGGCGGGCCTTATCTACGCCCTGTCGCACTATGACGTGGAGCTTGGTGGCCTTCGCTATCGACAAGCGATAATCGAGGCTCTCCGGAGACTCGCAGCAGCAGTGCGATCCGACGCGTACTTCGATATCATGGCGGGGACGGCGGGTGCTCTTGCTGTTGTTACCTCCCTACCTGATGATATAGATGCGGAAGCGGTGTCGCAAACGCTTGTTCGACATCTGCTCGACCATGCCGTTGAAACCGATGACGGAGACCTTGCATGGGAGACGGGCAACGATCATGTTCGCCTGGGGGGATTTTCTCATGGCGCCACGGGAATCGGGTGGGCATTGGCTAAAGCCGGCGCCGTGCTGAACGACAGCACGATCGCCCACGCGGCCCGGGCCGCTCTTCGATTCGATGAATCGTTATTCGACATGAGCCGTCGCAGGTGGCTCGATGCGCGACCCGAGTCGCTTGAGCGAGGCCGCTTCTACCCCGCCCACTGGTGTCATGGGGCCGCGGGCATCGCCATGGCGCGCGTATCTGCAGCGGTGTCGCTCGATGATGACACTCTCTACGACCAAGCCGCCTTCGGGGCGCAGGAAACTGCCGCGGGTCCGCTGCCCGCAGATGATTCACTCTGTCATGGCGCGCTCGGGAACCTTCTCGCCCTTCGCGAAGTCGTGGATGGCTGTCCGGGCAAGGTGGACGTGCGTCGATACCGTGACGCAGTTCTGTCCCGATTGCAGGAACGCGCACCGCGTAGCGGGCTTCCGGAAGGGGTCACCACGGTTCGCGGACTCATGCTCGGAACTGCAGGATCGCTGCTCGCACTCAGCAGGGAGGCCGAGCATGACGTGCCGAACCCGCTCGTACTGCAATGAGACTTTCTCGCCGGTGTCACCGGGCGCGCTTGACCTCGGGCTTTCAGGTTGGCGGGTGAAAGTGCCCCTCTCCCGGACACGCATGGACGTGAGCAGTCCGCATTATCCCAGGAAGAGGAGCACCTTCATCCACTTTCAGCACCTCAACGATGAGAACTCGAGGCTAGCGCACACCGGCTGTGCGGCGGGCGACGAGGGCCAATAGGCCCCACAGGACGGCGCCCACGCCCACGACAGCGGCCAGGAGGGGGAGCATGCTCGCCGCGTCCAGCTTCCCCGCCGTCGACATGGCTGACGATCCCAGGGTCAGGGTCTTGCTGAGGATGCCCTGCGGGACGGCGTAGGCCAGGGGGCTCTGACTCGCCAGAAGTCCGAAGCCCACGACGCAGCCGACGAAGGCGACCGCCACGGGCGCGGCGAAGGATCGCATGAGCATGCTCAGCAGCGACTGCACCGCGACCAGTGGCGCCGCCCCCATGACCGCGAGGAAACCCGACACGATGAAGGCCGCAGGCATTGCGGGCCCCAGCCCCATGACGAGCGTCCCCGAGATCCATGCCAGGACCACGAAAATCATCTGCATCGTCAGCACCGGCACGAAGATGACCAGGGTCTTGGCCAGTGTCACGGCCGTCGGAGAGTGGCGGGTGACGCGCATCGCGTTCCAGCTCGTGCCCCGGTGCTCCACCCGCCACACGGTGGAGGCCAGCAGGGCGACCCCCAGCGAACAGAAGAACATCGAGTAGAAGAGTGTCATCTGGGAGGTGAGGGACACCCAGGTCTGGGGGATGGTCTCTCGGTTCCCGTAGACGTTGAAGGTGCCGGTGATGACCGCCAGCAGCGGCAGCAGGACAGCCACCACCCAGGCCGAGGAGCGCTTGAGCTTGATCGCCTCGGCGGCCAGCAGGGAGACGAAACCGCTTCGGTCATTACTGCCGCTGCGGCCCGGCGCTGTGGACTCGGCCGGGGCGGGCCGGGCGCTGGATTCGGCCGGGGCGGGCCGGGCGCTGGATTCGGCCGGGGCGGGGCGGGCGCTGGACTCGGCCGGGGCGGGTCGGGCGCTGGACTCGGCCGGGGCGGGTCGGGCGAGGCCAGCACCATGGGACATGGCGGGAGCGTGTGCGGGAGTGCTCATGAGGATCACCTCTCGATCCGGTCGAGCCGGCGGGTAACGACAGTGAAGACGACGGCGGTCAGGGCGGCGAAGCCCGCGATCCAGCCCGCGGGCACGCTGATGTACTCGTAGGCGTCGTGGCCGTTCACCATCGACACCTTCGCGGGCGTGATGACGGCGTAGTAGCCCCATGGCAGCAGCCGCGCCAGCACTGGCGGGGCGAGCAGCATGTAGACGCCGATGAAACCGCCCAGAAGCCCCGCGCTCATGACGACCAGCTGGTTCTCCACCACGGCCGCGAGCCACAGGTGGTAGGCGCACATCGCCGTGTCGACCAGGGCGAGCAGAAGCGTGTAGACGACCCAGGGGCCGGCGTCGAGCGGGAGGGACAGTCCCATGGACCGCGCCACGACAATGAGGACCGCGCTTTGAGCGATGGTCGCGGGAACGATGAGGAGCGTCAGCGCGGCGAGCTTGACCCGGCACAGGGCTCCTGGCGTCAGACCCGACGTGGCCGCCAGGTTCCACCCGGCCCCGCTGTGCTCGATGTCGGTCTGCCGGCTGGCGAGGATCGCGACGAAGATCGGCTGCGTCAGGGCGTTGAACATGGCCATGGACAGCAGGAGGGCCGTCCACGGCTGGGCGCTGGGCTCGCTCAGATGCCCCTGTCGTGCCAGGCTGGACAGTTCCAGGCCGCTCATCGCGATCGAGGCCACGAGGAGAAGCGCGGTCACCAGCAGTACGCGCAGTCGGCGCATCTTGAGGATCTCGACGCCCATGGACGTGAGGAAACCGGGGACGGCGGACGCGCGGGTGCTGCGGGAGCCGCGCGCCGACGGCGCAGTTCCCGTTGGTCCGGCGGCTCCGGCCACGGCGGGGGACCGGGCGGGGGCGGGGGCTGTGGAGAGCGCGGCGCTGGTCATCACAGCACACCTCCCCGGCCGGTGAGGTCCATGAAGACGTCCTCCAGGTTCTGGGCCTCGCGGCGCACCTCGTACAGCTCGACGCCGGCGGCGATCAGCCGGCCGATGAGTTCGGCGACGGCCTTCTTCGACATGCCCGGGATGCGCACGCCCTGCGGCACCAGCACCGGGCCGGTCGCCGTCGGCGTCGCGTGGTCGGGGGCCTGAACCGGTACGAGTCCGGCCAGGATCCGCGGGTCCAGGACGGCCTGCGGCGTCGGGGTGACGACGAGGATGTCGGGCACCGAGCGCTCCATGAGCTCGGCGCGCGTGCCCTGGAAGACGAGGCGCCCGGCGGACAGGATGCCGAGGGTGGAGGCCATGCGGTCGATCTCGTCCAGGAGGTGACTGGAGACCATGACGGTGACGCCCTCGCCGGCGAGCTCGACCAGCAGTCGGCGCACCTCCTCGATGCCCGCGGGGTCCAGACCGTTGGTGGGCTCGTCGAGGATGAGCAGCTCGGGCTCGCGGGCCAGCGCCAAGGCGATCCCGAGGCGCTGCTTCATGCCCATGGAGTAGGTGCGCACCAGGCGGTCCTTGTGCTCGGTCAGACGCACCAGCGCCAGGGCACGGCTGACCTGCTGGTCGTTCAGGCCCTGCATCTTCGCGGCGATCCTCATGTTCTCGGCGCCGGTGAGGTGGCCGTAGCCGGGCGGGCTCTCGATCATCGAGCCGGTGCGTGACATGATCTCGGCGCGCGTGCCCGGGGTGAAGGGCCGCCCGAGCACGCTGATCCGCCCGCGGGTGGGAGCCAGGAGCCCGAGCAGCATCTTCATGGTGGTCGACTTGCCCGAGCCGTTGGGGCCGAGGAAGCCGTAGACGCTCCCGCGCGGGACCACGAGGTTCAGGCCCTCGACGACGGTGCGCCGGCCGAAGGTCTTGGCGAGGTCATGAGTGAGGACGACGACGTCGTCGGCCGATCCGGCGCGTGCGGGGCCGGCCTGCGGGACAGGAGCCGGCTCGGCGGGTGCTGCGCCGGGGGAGACGACGCCGGGTGCCGAGGTGGTCGGGAGTCCGCCGGGCACTGGTGCGCCGGCGTCGGGGCTCAGCCGAAGGAAGGGCTGCCGGGCGGCCTGGGCCGGGGTGCCCGGGCGGGGCTGGTGCGCTTGGACCGGCTGGGAGAGCGAGGCGGGTGCGGTTCGGAGCCACGGACCGGACGGCGGTGCTGGTGCGCCGGAGGCCGTCGTCGGCGCTGGTACCGGTGTGCTGGGGGCTGGTGGGAAGTGATGCGAGGTCGTCATGGCATGAAGCCTGCGCGCGCCGAGCCGGGCGGTCATCAGCCCGTGGTCTGCTTCCCGAGCGGGCCCGTCGGCCCGGCTCATACTCGGGTATGAAATCTTGGCTCGGGCCTCCGGGGCTCGCGGCTGCGACGGTACGGTTCAGGCATGAGAAGACGGCGGGTCGGCCAGGCTGCGCGGGCGGAATCGGGTGCGCCCGCGCCGACGTCGGCCGGGCGCGTGCCGCCGGCGGGCCCGATTCCGGCCGCCTGGCGCTACCCGCGGTCGGGCCCGTGGACGACGGCGTCCGACGTCGTCATCGCCCTCGCCTTCTTCTTCCTATCCCTGATCGGCCGGCCGGAGGCGGAGCTCGGGATCGTCCAAGGGGTGACGCCGGCGCTCTACCTCCTCATGCTGGGCACCTGCGCCTTGGCCATGGCGGTGAGGCGCCGCTCCCCGATGCTGTTCGTTCTCGTGGCCGGCGTCTGCCTGGCCGTCCACCTGGTGCTGTTCACCGAGTTCTCCATCTTCTTCGTCGTCACGGCGTTCATCGCGGTGGAGACGACGCAGTCCCGCCTGGAGGCGCCGTGGCGGTGGGCGGGGCTCGTCCTCGAGCTCGCGGGGGCGGCCGCGGCAACGATGCGGGCGCACGAGCTCATCGGCGACCAGGTCCACGCCGGTGCGGGACGGCTCATCCTCCTGACCAACGCCTGGCTGGTGGTGGCGGTGGCCGCCTTCGTCGGCGCCGCGCGGCGCCGCAGCCGCGACCGCTACAACCGGGCCTTCGAGCGGGCCACGGTCCTGGAGGCGCAGCAGGCCGCCGAGCGGCGCCTCGCGGTCATCGAGACGCGGCAGCGCATCGCCCGCGACGTCCACGACCTGCTCGGCCACAGCCTCACCGTTATCGCCATGCAGGCCGAAGGCGCCCGCGCCATCCTGGCGACCGACCCGGCCGCTGCTGACGAGGCCCTGGCCGTCATCGGGGAGACCTCCCGCCGCTCGGTGGACGAGGTGCGCGCCCTGGTCGACATCCTGCGCTCCGGGGCCGCAGATGGTGCCGCCGACGTCGATACGGCCGCTGTTGATGCTGCCGCCGCGCCCGGTTCGGGCTCCGCCGCTGGTAGTGGTTCTGATGTCCACGCTGCCGGTACGGGCGGTCTCGAAGCCGCCGATATCGATACGGCCGTAGCGCCCGGTTTCGGTCCCGCTAGTGGCAGTGGTTCTGATGCCGGCACTTCAGGTGTGGACGGTTCCGGTGCTGCCGGCCGTCCCACCGGTGGTACCAGCGCCGTCGCCGACATCGTTGACGCCGGAAGCGGTGCGGCGGCGTCGGACCGACCGATGGAGCTCCTGCGGGAACCGGTGCGCCAGGCGCAGCGGGCGGGATTGCCGGTCGCCCTGGAGATCGGCCCGGTCGGCCGGATCCCCTCGGCGATGGCGCAGGTCCTCCATCGAGTGGCTCAGGAGTCGCTGACCAACGTGCTGCGCCACGCCCCCGGGGCGAGCACGACCGTCACGCTGCGCTCCGGGGCGGATCGGGCCGTCCTCGTCGTCGAGAACGCTCCGGTCCCGGCTGCCCCGCCGGCATCATCGACGCCGGTGACCGGGACGCCGGACGGCGACGGAGGGGGCGGCGACGGCGACAGCGACGGTCAAAGCCGAGCAGACCGGTCCGCGCACCGCGGCTTCGGCCAGAACGCCTTTGAGGACGCCGAATCGCGCGCTGACCGGCCCGCGCACCGCGGTTTCGGCCTGATAGGGATGCGCGACCGGGTCGCCGACCTAGGTGGTTCCTTCACCGCCGGGCCCACCGACGAGGGCGGCTGGCGGGCGATGGCCGAGTTCCCTATCGTCCCGGAGTGAGGGCCGATTGCACTCATATGATGACCATCGCGGGGCGTCGTCGGCGCTTCGCCGGCACGAAATCGCATGGGCCGAACCTGGGAGTGGATACGTCCGGTGAGTCGACGTCGAGGAGGGGAGGCGCCTGTGATCCGCCTGGGTCTGGCCGATGATGAGCCGCTGTTCACCATGGGGCTGAGCATGCTGCTGGGAGCGCAGCCGGACATGGAGGTCGTCTGGCGGGCCGTCGACGGCAACGACGCCCTCACGCGCAACGCCGCCGACCCCGTTGACGTGCTCCTGCTCGACGTGCAGATGCCGGGCCTGGATGGGCTGGCCGCCACCCGCGAGCTCGTGGCCCGCGGCATCACCGGGCGAGTCGTCATCCTGACCACCTTCGACACCGACGGCTACGTCATGGGCGCCATCGAGGCCGGCGCGGCCGGCTTCCTGCTCAAGAACACCCCGCCCCAAGACCTCATCACCGCGATCCGCACCGTTCACGACGGCGACTCCGTCATCTCCCCGGGACCCACGCGCCGGCTGCTGACCGCCGTGCGCACCGGGAAGGTCACCGGAACCGGGAGCGGCGCCGACGCGGGGCGCCACGCTTCCGAGGACTCGGTCGAGGCGGCGCGGGCGGCGGAGGCCGCTCAGCAGGTCGCCGACCTGACCCAGCGCGAGCGCGAGGTCCTGGCGCTCATCGCCTTGGGGCTGACCAATCAGGAGATCTGCGACCGCGAGTGGCTGTCCATGCCCACGGTCAAGACCCACGTGAGCCACCTGCTGTCCAAGACCGGTTGCCGTGATCGAGTCCAGCTGGTGCTGCTGGCACTGCGCGGCGGCGTCATCGACCTCGCCGACGTCCTGGGCCGGGCCTGAGCGCGAGGCGAGCAGGATCCGAAAAACGCTCGGCAGTCCAGTCATCGGAGTACTTCTCGGGCGCGGGTACGACCCTACGCCCTCCCACGAATTCAGATACTCCACTAGACCCAGGACGATCCATTCTGGTGGTTGTGGGGCGGTATTGTGGTGCGTGTTCCTGGTTCCTGATGGTGCGGGGGTGCTTGTCCGATGACGTTGCGGCGGGTTGGTGGTGATGGTGGGGTAGTGGCCTCCACGGCCGTTGGTGCTGGTGGTG
>NZ_AUBN01000021.1 GCF_000429265.1 Actinomyces gerencseriae DSM 6844 | reverse complement strand
CAGGGCCTCCAGGTCGGCGGCGGTCAGGTCGGTGGTGTGCTCCCAGATGGCCGTCAGGCTCCGGCAGCCGGCGAGCACTCCGGTCACGGCCAGGGACAGGACCGCGAACAGGCTGTGGCGCACACCCCGCCGATCACGCGGGTCTTCCACATTCTTAAGAACCTGGGCCAGGGGCTGGCGCGACAGAGCGGTCGTGGTGGAAGATGACATGGCGGCGTGACCTCGCTGGTGACGGGATTGAGTAGACGCCTTCATCGTCACCATGCGGGTCACGCCGCACCCGCACCAACACACCAGACCCTCTAGAGATCAGACAACCACCCACCGACTTTGCCGACCCCCTGACACCTACTGTGGTGTGCCAAGCGACTGTGGGGAGCTGTGCGCTGGTTGGGGATTCGTGAAGGGAACCGTCGGGTCACATAGTGTGCAGGGTCGGCGATGCGTCTCACAGACGGTCCCGGCGGGTAGTTCACGGTGATGGATGCCCATGTCCTGGGCAACTGCCACCGCCGGCGTTCCGATGGCGGCAGGCTGGTCGACCACCAGCGGGCTCCCATGGGCGGCGAGCCTCTCGTAGAGAGTGCGTATGCGCGCCTCATCGTTGGGCAGGGCCTTGCCTCGAGCTTTCGTCGTTGGGGTGCTGAAAGTGGGGTGAAGGTGCTCTTTTCCTGGGATAATGCGGATTGCTTAGGTCTGTGCATGACCAGGAGAGGAGCACGTTCGTGGTGCACGACTACCGGGTTGTACCCGGCCGTGGTGTTGGAGTCCGGGAACGTTCCCGCGGTGGGGTGTAGGCCTGCTCGTGTTGGATGGGGGTGTGCATGCCGTTGGCGGAGTGGGGTCGGGTGGTGCCCGCCCAGTGGACCCACTCGGCGATGGTGACCACAGGCAGCGTCGATGCCCTCCCAGGGGCCATGCTCATCGAGGTAGTTGCGGTTGCGGATCAGCTCTGCCTTCTTGTACCAGGAGATTGAGGGCCTCGCGGCCGCCGCCCAGTCCGCCCCTCCCGCCCGCGTCTCAGCCACCGGGCGGTTCTTGGCCCGGTGCGCGATCGCGATGCTATCGTCCCGGCGTCGCGCGGTCGCCTCGGGAACCGCGGTCGGATATCGAGACCAGGAGGAATGCGGTGCGCATGCGGATGTGTTGCTGTCGGTGTCGCTGAGACGCCTCCGCACCCATCCGCCACTCTGACTGAGACGAGGTACTCGTGCCCGCTCCCGAACTCCTCCCCGAGCAGTCCGCCAACAGCGCCACCGGCGCCGGCAGTGCCGACGGCGCGAACGACGTCGACGACCTCGCCCGCCCCCTGGTGCGCATCGATCACGTGAGCAAGTACTACGGCGACTTCAAGGCGCTCGACGACGTCTCGCTCGACATCCTCCCCGGTCAGGTCGTCGCCGTCATCGGAGCCTCCGGCTCGGGCAAGTCGACCCTGTGCCGCGCCATCAACCGCCTGGAGACGATCCAGGAGGGCACGATCGAGATCGACGGCGAGCGCCTCCCCGAGGAGGGCGGGGAGCTGACCCGTCTGCGCGCCGAGGTCGGCATGGTCTTCCAGTCCTTCAATCTCTTCCCCCATCGCACGGTCCTGGACAACATCACCCTGGCGCCCATCAAGGTCCGCCGTACGGCGCGCGGCGAGGCGGAGGCCACCGCCCGCGCCCTCCTGGAGCGAGTCGGTCTGGCCGACCAGGCCTCGAAGCGCCCGCCGCAGCTCTCCGGAGGCCAGCAGCAGCGCGTCGCCATCGCCCGCGCCCTGGCGATGGGCCCCAAGATCATGCTCTTCGACGAGCCCACCAGCGCCCTCGACCCGGAGATGATCACCGAGGTCCTCGACGTCATCAGGGACCTGGCGGCCGAGGGCATGACCATGCTCGTCGTCACCCACGAGATGGGTTTCGCCCGCTCCGTGGCCGATCGCGTCGTCTTCATGGACGCCGGACAGATCGTGGAGTCCGGAGCACCGGACGACTTCTTCTCCGCCCCCGCCACCGACCGCGCCCGCGACTTCCTGTCCACGGTGCTGAGTCACTGAGCCCGGCCGCTGGGTCCGGCCGCCGAGCCCGGTCGCCGGCCCACCACCTCCGACCGACGGACCCGGCCCGTCATGACGAAAGGAACCCCACCATGACATCCACCAGGACGGATCTCTCCCGTCGCGCGCTGCTGTCCGCCACCGGCGCCGTCTCCCTGGCCGCGATCCTGGCCGCCTGCTCCGACACGGGAGCCGATGGCAAGGCCGTCTCGACCGGCGCGAGCATCGACTACGACACGGTCATCAACTCCGGTCCGGTCGCCTCCGACGACGTCGTGACCGCCTCCTCCTGGGCCTCGGCGATCAGGCAGGCGGGCGTCTTCAGGACCGGCGGCACGATGACCCTGCCGGTCTTCTCCTCCCAGGACGCGGCCACCGGTCGGGTCTCCGGCTTCGACGCCGCCATCGGCCAGGTCCTCGCCCGCTACATCATCGGCGGCGACGACGCCCGCGCGTTGCTGGACATTTCCCAGGTCACCTCGGACACCCGCGAGACCTCGCTCGAGAACGGCACCGTGCAGGCCGTCATCGCCACGTACTCGATCACCCCCGCGCGCGACGAGAAGATCGACTTCGCCGGGCCCTACTACGCCTCCGGCCAGGGGCTGCTCGTGCGGGCGGACGAGGACGGGATCACCGGCGTGGGCGACCTGGCGGGCATCAAGGTCGCCGTCCAGTCCGGATCCTCCTCGGTGACGGCGCTCCAGAAGGCGGCGCCCGACGCCGAGCAGACCCCGTTCGCCGACAACAACGCCTGCCTGGCCGCGCTGGAGGCCAGGAGCGTCGACGCCTACGTCGTCGATCAGTCGATCCTGCTCGGCGACATGCAGGGCAGCGACGCCTTCAAGAGCATCGGCGAGCCCTTCACGGAGGATCCCTACGGCATCGGCCTGCCCCAGGGCTCGGACGCCAAGGCCTTCGTCAACGCCTTCCTCCAGACGATCTACGACGACGGCACCTGGGAGGCGATCTGGAGGGCGACCATCGGCGCCGTCACGGGCGGCGAGGCTCCCGAGCCGCCCGCCATCGGCTCGGTGCCCGGCTCCGAGACCGGCGGCGCGGTCCCGCCGACCGCCTGACGAGCCCGGCTCCATGCGCTCGCGCCGCCAGGACCGTCGGCACGCACATCGGAGGAGACGACTTTGAGCATCATCACCGACAATCTGGACATGATCGGGGCCGGTCTGGCGACCACCCTGGCCATCGCCCTGCTCGCCTACGCCGGCGCACTCGTCGTCGGCACGCTCGTCGCCGTGTGCCGCGTCAGCCCGGTTCCCCCGCTGCGGGCGCTGGGCGCCGTCTGGGTGACGATCGCCTGCAACATCCCGACCCTGTGCCTCATGATCCTGCTGGCCTTCGTCGCCCCCCGGGCGGGCGTGCCGCTGTCCCTGTTCCCGGCGGCGGTGGGCGCGATCCTCCTCGCGGGCTCGGGGTACGTGTGCGAGGCGGTGCGCTCGGGCATCAACTCCGTCGCCAAGGGCCAGGTCGAGGCCGCCCGCGCCCTGGGGATGCCCTTCGGACTCATCGTCCGCGAGATCGTGCTCCCCCAGGCGCTCGCCCGCACCATCCAGCCGCTGGTCAACGTCTTCATCTCCTGCCTCATCGGCTCGGCACTGGCGGCGGCCATCGGGGTGCGCGAGCTCACCAGCGTCACTCAGCAGCTCAACCTGCACTACGCCGAGGCCGTCGTCACGTTCCTGCTCTCGGGCCTGATCTACCTCGCGCTCGCCCTCGGCGCCACGAGACTCGGAGCCATGCTCGAGCGCCGCGCGGCAGGGGGACGGGAGGCGCGCGCATGAGCTCCGCTCCCGCAGCTCCCAGGACTCCTGCGGCGCAACGCGCGGCGCGGCGCGACCGCGGTCGGACGGTGGACGCCGATCTTCTCTTCGACGCCCCCGGGCCCCGCGGACGACGGCGCATCGCCGTCATCTCCGGCGTCGTCACCCTCCTCGCGGCGGCGCTGGTCGCCGCGGCGCTCTACCAGCTCGCCCGCCAGGGACAGCTCGCCTACCCGAAGTGGCGCTACTTCCTGGGGCAGTCGATCGTCAGGTACCTGGGCATCGCCCTGGGGGCGACGCTGCTGGTCACCGTCGTCTCGGCCGCCCTGTCCTTCCCCCTGGGCATCCTCCTGGGCTGGGCGAGGCTGGGGGCCGGCCGTCTCGGGCGTGTGATCGTGGGGGCCTGGATCGACACCATGCGGGCCGTGCCCATGCTTCTGCTCATCTACTTCTTCCTGCTGGCCGTGCCCCGTTTCGGACCGACGCTGCCGTCCTTCTGGATGCTCGTCATCCCCATCGTCATGTGCACCTCGGCGACGACGGCGGAGGTCTTCCGCTCCGGGGTGCTGGCGCTGGATCAGGGGCAGACCGAGGCGGCTCGGGCCCTCGGGCTGAGCCGGGGCCAGACCATGCGGCTGATCCTCGCTCCCCAGGCCCTGCGACTCATGCTGCCGACCCTGGTCACCCAGCTGGTCACGATCCTCAAGGACTCCTCGCTGGGCTACGTCGTCTCCTACGCCGAGCTCATGTACGCCGGGAACGTCCTGATCACCAGCACCCGGCAGAACCAGCATCTGGACATCTACCTGCCCGCGTACATCATCGTCTCGGTGCTCTACATCGTGATCAACTGGGGCCTGGGAGCACTGGCCCGAGCCATCGAGGCGCGCACTCGCTGATCCCGGGATCGGTCCCGTTCCGCTGCGTCCGCCGGAGAGGGCCCGTGGACGGATCGGAGACGGGCGAGACCCTTCCGGGAACGACGAAACGACGAAGAAAGGATCGAACATGTCGCCGACCATCTCGGCGCCCGCCGTCCTCCTCGCCTGCGACGTGCTCGCCACGGGCATGATCGCGGGCTTCCTCACCATGTACTGCCTCACCATCGGCGGCTACTTCACGTTCATGGCGCGCACCGGGCACCTCGACGAGCTCCAGCGCACCTACCCCGACTTCCGACGCCGCACCCGCCTCAGACCGGTCTACGGCCTGGCGATGCTCATGCAGCTCCTCATCGCCATCGCCGCGCTGATCGCCGGCTGGGACTCCGGACCCCTGGGCCTCGTCCCGGCCGTCTGCGCGCTGCCGATCCTGCTCCTCGTGCACGTCGTCACGGGCTTCGCCTCTCCCGAGGAGAAGTTCTTGAGCGGTCGGGACCTGAGCGATGCGGAGCTCGCCCGCTACTTGCGCCTCAACCTTCCCCTGCACGTGGTCTACGCCTGCTTCTACGCGGCGTCGGCCCTGATCGCGCTGGTCCCGGCGCTCGCCTGACCCGCTCGCGCGAGTCCCGCTCGTGCCGGACAGGACGGATCCGCTCCCGATGCGGCCGGGGCGCCGGCGGCGCCGGTTCTGCCGGCGCCGCCCGTCCATCCCATCCTCGGCCCCCGCCCGCCCCGAACGGATCCCGATGAAGACCCGTTCGATGCGTCTCGTTCGACGCGGGGATGAGCTCCCGCCGGCATCGTGCGGGAGCTCAGGCCCCCAGGTCCCGTCGTCTGTAGGCGAGCAGCCCGACGGTGGCGCCCACCAGACCCACTGCCGCCTGGATCGCCAACGGCTTCCAGTCGATCGGGCCGACCACGTCGAGGTAGTGCCCGATGACGCTCAGGTCCTGCGCCCGGTCGGGCAGCTCGACGAGACCGCCGAAGAACTGCGCGAAGACGCTCCATGCCACGACCGCCCACACCAGTGCCACTCGCCGCGGCGCCAGGCCCACCAGGGCCAGGGCCAGACCGATCGCCGCGAACACGCCCGGAAGCTGACTGACCGTGTAGACGAAGGCGCGAGCCACCGCGTGGTCCTCAGTGATCTGTCCCGCGGTCGTCGCTGCGAGCACGCCTCCCGAGACGAGCAGGAGAGCCACCGCCTCGATCAGCGCGGCGCAGGCCCGCACGACGAACAACCGCGTCCGGGAGACCCCCGCCGCGACCTCCGCCTCCACCAGCCCGTGGCGCTCATCGCCGGCCGGCGAACCCGCCCGCCCGACCGCCGCCACGACGACGAGCAGAACGGTGAAGACGGTGAGTCTGCCCATGAACTGCACCACTGGACTGCCCTCCGCCATCCTGTCCACCATCTGGGCCGTGGGCGATCCCGGCCTCAGCAGATCCGTGATACTGCCGGACATCGCCCCGAACAGTGCCGAGACGCACGTCGCCGCCACTGCCCAGGCGGCCAGGGGTCGCCGGTCCAGGCGCGCCAGCAGGTCGGCGTGCCCGCGCACCCGCCACCGTCGTCGGCTCGCCGAGCGGTCCGGCAGGCAGCCGTCCAGGTGCTCCCGGCGCGCGTGGATCGCCCCGGCCGCCGCCACCAGTGCCAGACTGGCGACTGCGCACACCGCCAGCACCGCCCAGCGATCACGGGTGTAGGGCTCGATCAGATCCCGCCAGGCGACGGGGCTGAGCCAACGCAACCAGGAGGCGTCGGTCTCGTCGGCCACGACCCGCAGAGCGAGGGCGGCGCCGAGCGCGCTCAGGGACAGTCCCCGTGCCGAGGCCGCATCGTGGGCGAGCTGGCTCGCCATCGCGGACACGCCCGTGAAGGCCCAGCCGACCACCGCGACGGTGCCCGCCAGGGCCCAGGCGCCCGAGACTGTCAGCTCCTCCACCCGCCCGGTCAGGATCGTCATGAGCAGACCGATCCCGGTCGCGTGCAGCGCCACGATCCCGGTCACGACGCCGACCGGGGCGAGGAAGGGCACCCGCCGCCCCGCGCCCGCGCCCCGCAGCAGCTCCACCAGTCCCTCGTCCTCGTCGGCCCGCAGCGTCCTGCAGGTCAGGAGCACGGCCATGAGGCCGGTGCACACCACCAGGTAGCTGCCGATCTCCCACTGGGCGAGCTGCCCGATCGTCCCGGGCAGTGGCAGGATCCCGTAGAGCAGCCGTGTGCCGGCACTGGCGCGCATCGCCTCGATGAGCACGGTTCGCGACTGCAATGAGGGGTAGACGCTCTCGTAGCTCGGCGTCGCCGCCGCCAGTGCCCACAGGGGAAGGACCCAGGCGCAGGCCTGGACGCGCAGCCGCCGCACCATCAGACCCGTCGCCCGCCCCAGCCCGCTCAGAGGCTGCTCCGCGCCGGCCGCCCGTCCGCTCGATGGCGCCGCCTCCGCCGATCCGGTCGCCGCGCTCATCGGGCGTCCTCGTAGTGGCGCAGGAACAGGTCCTCCAGACTCGCGGGCTCGCAGGTCACATCCACGACCCGCTGCTCGGCGACGACGCCGAGGACCATGGGTACCCGTTCCGGAGGCACCTGCAGGGTCAGCCGGCCCTCGCCGCTCTCGAGGTCCGCGTGCAGGGGCGCGAGCGCTGATCTCAGCGACGCCAGGCGCTCGGGGCCGGCGCGCAGCTCGATGCGAGTGGCCGCCAGGGACTGCAGATGCTCCAGATCGCCGTGCTCGACGACCCTCCCGTCCTTGATGATGGTCACGGCGCTGCACAGGCGCTGCACCTCGGCCAGGATGTGGCTGGAGAGCAGGACGGTGCGCCCGGCGCTCGCGGCCGCGGAGACCTCCTCGGTGAAGACCCTCTCCATGAGCGGGTCGAGACCACTGGTCGGCTCGTCGAGGACGAGCAGGCGAGTGGGCGCCGCCAGCGCGGCGACGAGCGCGACCTTCTGCCGGTTGCCCTTGGAGTAGGTGCGCACCTTCTTGCTCGGGTCCAGGTCGAGGCGCTCGATCAGATCCTCCTCCCGGGCGCGGTCGCGCGCCCCGCGCAGACCGGCCAGGACGTCGAGGACCTGGCCGCCCGTCAGGTTCGGCCACAGGGCGACGTCGCCCGGTACGTAGGAGATCTCCCGGTTGATGGCGGAGGCGCTGCGCCCCGGGTCTCGGCCGAGCACGCGCACCTCGCCGGCGTCGGGGCGGTACAGGCCCAGCAGGACCCGGATGGTGGTGGACTTACCAGCGCCGTTGGGCCCGAGGAAGCCGTGGACGGAGCCCGCGGCGACGGTCAGGTCGAGTCCGTCCAGGGCGGTCAGGCGCCCGAAGCGCTTGGTCAGGCCGCGGATCCGGATGGGGGAGTCGTCGGCGGCGCGCGGGGCCGTGACGGAGGCGGGTTGTGCGCTCGCAGTGGTCATATCACAGGGTCCTCTCCCGCCGTGCGGCGGATCGTGGTGGCGAAGTCGGGGTCGGAGAGCAGGAGCTCGAGGATGCGGGCGGCGAAGGCCCGCTGGGCGGGGTGCGGATAACCGGTGACGGACAGGATGTGGGTCAGATGCCACGTGGCGCGCCCCAGCGCTCCTCCCGGCAGCTCGTCGAGGACCGTCAGAGCGAGGTCCTTGTGGCGGACGGCCAGGCCGAAGGTGCGCTCCGCCAGGGCGTGCGCGGCCGCGGTGCCCTCCTCGCCGCGCAGCCGCGTCAGGCGGGAGAAGCCGATGATCTGCTGCGCGCACATATCGATCTCGGCGTCGTCGAAGGCCTCGATGTAGGGGACGACGCTGGCCGGCACCATGCCCAGCGACCCCATGATCTGCGCCATCTGACGCTCCGTGCGCAGACTGGACGGATCGCCGCCCAGCGCCCGGACTCGGATTTCGATCATGTCGTAGAAGCGGGTCAGGAACGCCGGGACCGGGGCCAGGGCCTCCCCGGCCTCCACGCGGGCGATGAGCTCGTCGATCCGCCGCGCCTGCTCGTCCAGGCTGCGGCGCCTCGCCTCGATCGTGCCCCGAGCGGCGCGCAGGTCTCGCAGCACCTCCCGCCGGTGCTCGTCGCCTCGCGGGCCGGCGGGCTCAGTCGGTTCAGCCGGCTCGACGGGTTCCGGATCCGATGCGATGATCTCGGCGACCTGGCGCAGCGACAGGCCGCCGTCGGCCAGCCACCGGATGCGCAGGAGCCTGGCCAGGTGCTCCACCCCGTACTCGCGCCTGCCGCGCACGGTCGGCGGGACCTCGAGCAGGCCCAGGCGGTGGTAGTGGCGCACGGCCCGGGGCGTGGTACCGGCCAGGTCGGCGATCTGGGTGACGCGCATGGGCTCATCCCAGCAGGTGACGCAACGTCACCGTCAAACCCGATCCGGAGCCGACCGAGGACGACGCCCCGCGAGCGGTGCACCGGGCCCATCCGCACGGGCCCCGCGGCCGCTCATGGGGACCACGAGGCCTGCCCCGGAACCGGACCCACCCGCACGGGGCCCCGCGATTTCGAGCGTCGGCCGGGCGCGGACTACCCTGGGCGCGGATACCGACCACCGCCCCGATCACCGGAAGGCTCCCGGATGACTGACACTGCCGACGCGTTGTCGCCGTTGGACGAAGCGGGCATCAGCGCCCTCGTCGATGAGGGGCTGGCGGCCATCGCCGCCGCCGGCGACCCGCCCTCCCTCAAGGAGGTGCGCCTGGCCCTCACCGGTGACGCCTCCGCCCTGGCCCGCGCCGGACGCGATATCGGGGCGCTCGACAAGGCCGACAGGCCCGCCGCGGGCAAGCTCCTCGGCGCGGCCCGCGCCCGCTTGAACAAGGCCCTGGCGGAGCGCCGGAGCGTCCTCGAGGCCGAGGCCGAGGCCCGCATGCTGGCCACCGAGGCCGTCGATGTCACCATCCCCACGGCGCGCCTGGCCGCCGGCGCGCGGCATCCTCTCGACGTCCTGGTCGATGAGGTCGCCGATCTCTTCGTCGCCATGGGCTGGTCCATCGCCGAGGGCCCCGAGCTCGAGCACGAGTGGTTCGACTTCGACGCCCTCAACTTCGACGCCGATCATCCGGCGCGGCAGATGCAGGACACCTTCTACGTCGATGGCGCATCGGTGGGCGGTGAGCCGGGCGCGACGGCCAACCTCGTGCTGCGCACCCACACCTCCCCGGTGCAGGCCCGCGCCATGCTCGCCGCCGAGCCGCCGCTCTACGTCGCCTGCCCCGGCAAGGTGTTCCGGTCCGACGAGCTCGACCAGACCCACACCCCGGTCTTCCACCAGGTGGAGGGCCTGGCGGTCGACAAGGGCCTGACCATGGCCCACCTCAAGGGCACTCTGGACCACGTCGCCAAGGCGATGTTCGGCCCCGGGGCGTGCACCCGCCTGCGGCCCTCCTTCTTCCCCTTCACCGAGCCGAGTGCCGAGATGGACCTGTGGTTCCCCTTCAAGAAGGGCGGGCCCGGCTGGATCGAGTGGTGCGGTTGCGGCATGGTCAACCCCAACGTGCTCATCGCCTGCGGCATCGACCCGGAGGTCCACACCGGCTTCGCCTTCGGCATGGGCCTGGAGCGCACCCTCATGCTGCGCCACGGCATCGCCGACATGTACGACATCGTCGAGGGCGACATCCGCTTCTCCCAGCAGTTCGGCACCACCGGAAGGGGAATCTGACATGCCCTACGTTCCCATCGAGTGGCTTCGCGAGCACGTCGATGTCCCCTCCGGCACCACGGCCGCCCGACTGGCCGCGGACCTGGTCAAGGTGGGCCTGGAGGAGGAGCGGATCGTCCCCCCGCCCGTCACCGGTCCTCTCGTCGTCGGCAAGGTGCTCACGCGCGAGGCCAGGAGGCAGACCAACGGCAAGGTGATCAACTACTGCCGCGTCGACGTCGGCCCCGCTCACAACGACCCGCCCGGCACCGGCAAGGAGCCCTCCGAGCTGCCCAGCCGCGGCATCGTGTGCGGCGCCCACAACTTCGACGTCGGCGACTCGGTCGTCGTCTGCCTGCCGGGAGCCGTGCTGCCGGGCGATTTCGCCATCTCCGCGCGCAAGACCTACGGGCACATCTCGGACGGCATGATCTGCTCCGAGCGCGAGCTCGGCCTCGGCGCCGACCACGACGGCATCATCGTGCTCGACCAGTGGCTCGTCGTCCATGGCCGTGATGATCGTGATGACGAGGATTTGCCCGACCCCGGGACCGATGCGATCCCCCTCCTGGGCCTGGGCGAGGAGGTCCTGGAGATCAACGTGACCCCTGACCGGGGCTACTGCTTCTCCATGCGCGGGATCGCCCGCGAGTACTCGCACGCCACCGGAGCCCGTTTCACGGACCCCGCCGACGGCGCAGATCCGGCCCTGTACCCCCATGGCGTGGCCCCGGCCGGCGACGGCGGCTTCGAGATCCGCATCCCGGACGACCCCTCTCCGATCCACGGGCGCCCCGGGTGCGATCGCTACGTCGCCCGCGTCGTGCGGGGCGTCGATCCGACGGCGCCGAGTCCGCGATGGATGCGCGACCGGCTGACGGCCGCGGGCATGCGGCCGATCAGCCTCGCCGTGGACGTGACCAACTACGTCATGCTCGATCTGGGGCAGCCGCTGCACGCCTTCGATCTGGCCGAGCTGCGCGCCCCGATCGTCGTGCGTCGCGCCGAGGCGGGGGAGACCCTCACCTTCCTCGACGATGTCACGCGCGCCCTGGACCCGGAGGACCTCGTGATCTCCGACTCGCCGGCCGGGGAGGGGTCGCGCGCCCTGGTGCTGGCCGGCGTCTTCGGCGGTGCCGACACCGAGGTCCATGAGCGCACCACCGACGTCCTCATCGAGGCCGCCCACTTCGATCCCGTGTCCATCGCCCGCTCGGCCCGTCGGCACAAGCTGCCCACCGAGTCGTCCAAGCGCAACGAGCGCGGTGTGGACACCGAGCTCGCCCCCGTCGCCGCGCAGCGGGCCGTCGACCTGCTGGTGGAGTACGGCGGCGGTACGGCCGACCCGGTCGCCACCGATGTCGACAGGACCACCGCGCCGTCCGCCCTGGTCATCCGCGCGGACGACGCCGAGCGCCTCACCGGCGTCGCCTACGGCGAACGGCGAGTGCGCGAGCTGCTGGAGGCCATCGGCTGCACCGTGGAGTCCGCGGGGCACGATCTGCTCGCCGTCACCCCGCCCACCTGGCGACCCGACCTGGTCGGCGCCGCCCACGTCGCCGAGGAGATCGCCCGCCTCGACGGCTACGACAGCATTCCCGTCGTCGTGCCCGCGGCGCCGCCCGGAACGGGGCTGACGCCGCGCCAGCGCGCCCGCCGCGACGTGGTGCGGGCCCTGGCCGACGCCGGCCTCACCCAGGTGCTGTCCTACCCCTTCATCGGCGACGTGCACGATGCGCTCGAGCTTCCCGACGACGACCCGCGCCGGGACGCGGTGCGCCTGGCCAACCCCCTGGCCGAGGACGCGCCGTACCTGCGCACCAGCGTGCTCGACTCGCTGGTGGAGGTCGCCCGCCGCAATGTCTCCCGCGGCCTGCACGACGTCGCCGTCTACGAGATCGGCGCCGTCACCCGTCCTGCCGGCACCGTTCCCGCCGCGATCCCGGGCGTCGATCGCCGTCCCACGGAGGAGGAGATCTCGGCGCTCGAGGCGGGTATCCCGGCTCAGCCGGTTCACGCGGCCGCCGTGCTGGTCGGCGATCGCGTCCGCCCGGGTGTGCTCGGCGAGCGGCGCGCATGGGACTGGGCCGATGCCATCGAGCTCGTGCGGATCGTGGCCCGCACCCTGGGCGTGGCCGTCGAGGCGGCCGCCCCCGAGAAGCCCCGCGCTCCCTGGCACCCCGGGCGCATCGCCGAGGTGCGCCTGCCGAGCACGCGCAAGGGCCGGACCGTCCTGCCGGGGACGGTCGTCGCCTACGCGGGCGAGCTCCATCCGCGCGTCGCCCGCGGCCTCGGGCTGCCGGAGCGCGCCTGCGCCCTCGAGATCGACCTGGAGCCTCTGCTGGAGGCCGCCGGGGCCGCCGGGGCGCTCCATGTGCGGGCGGTCTCGACCTTCCCCGCGGGCAAGGAGGATATTGCGCTCGTCGTGGACGAGTCGGTGACGGCCGCGTCTGTCGAGGCGGTCATTCGCGAGGCTGCGGGCGAGCTCGCCGAGGAGGTGCGCCTGTTCGACGTCTTCCGCGGGCCTCAGCTGGGCGAGGACCGGAAGTCGCTCGCCTTCTCCCTGCGCTTGCGCGCCGCCGACCGCACCCTGACGTCCGAGGAGCTGGCGGGCGTGCGCAAACGCATCGTCAAGCGCGCGGCCAGGCGTCTCGGCGCCGAGCTGCGCGCCTGAGCCGCGGGCATCGGCCGCGACGACGAGGAGGAGAGACCGCTTGTGACGGTCGTCATCTTTAGCGATGGTGTCGTGACTTCCGCACGGTGCGCGGCATAAGCCGCAATACTGATCACCATGAAGATCCTTCTCACTTCTTCTTCCCGTCACGGTGCGACCGATGAGGTCGCCGCCGTCATCGCCGAGCAACTGCGCGCCGCCGGGCTCGAGGTGGATCAGGCTCGTCCGGAGGACGTCGTCGACGTCCAGGGCTACGACGCCTTCGTCCTGGGCAGCGCCGTGTACATGACGCGATGGACCGATGAGGCCGTGGACTTCACCCGCCGTTTCCGCCGCGCCCTGCGCGACCACCACGTGTGGGCGTTCTCGGTGGGGCTGTCCGGCCTGCCCAAGGGCAGGATCGCCGATCCCAACCGCATAGGCCCGGTTCTGCTGTCCATCGAGCCGGAGGACCACATCACCTTCCCCGGTCGCTTCGATCCCGGCGCGCTGAACGTGCGCGAGCGCACTATCGCCCGCATGGGCGGCGCCACCGAGGGGGACTTCCTGGACCTCGAGGCCGTACGGGCGTGGGGCGCCTCCATCGCGGCGACCCTGTGCAACGGCCTGTGAGGCGACGGCTGGCGAGCCGGCCGCTCCCGTGATGACGCCCGTGAGTCGGGCGCGAATAGGGGCTGTGCCGGACGCCGGGGCGCGCTCGGTCGCGCTCAACGGCATGTGAGCAAGGATACGGTTCGGCGACGCCAACAAGGATCGTATTTCTATGCATCGAGTCGTATCGTTCTCGCATGACGTGGACAGCAGCAGTCGCCGGTGCGACCGGGTACGCCGGCGGTGAGGTCCTCCGCCTTCTCGCGGCCCACCCGGACATTGAGATCGGCGCCGTCACGGCGAACTCCTCCGCGGGGGATCGCCTCGGTCAGCACCATCCCCATCTTCCGGCGTTGGCCGACAGGCTCGTGGAGCCCACGGACGTCGGCCGCCTCGCCGGGCACGACGTCGTCGTTCTCGCCCTGCCCCATGGGGCCTCGGGCGCTATCGCCTCGGCCATCGAGGAGGCCGTGGCCGCGGACGCCTGGGGCGGTCCGCCGCCCGTTCTGGTGGACTGCGGAGCCGATCATCGCCTGACCGACGCCGACGCCTGGGCACGGTTCTACGGCGCGCCGTACGCCGGGGCGTGGACCTACGGGATGCCCGAGCTCCTCCACGCCGATGAGACCGTCGCCGTCGCACAGCGCCGCGAGCTGGCCTCCACTCATCGCATCGCCGTGCCGGGCTGCAACGTCACGGCCGTCACCCTCGCCGCACAGCCGGGCGTGGCCGCCGGCCTGGTCGAGACCTCCCAGGTCACGGCGGTCCTCGCCGTCGGCTACTCCGGCGCGGGCAAGTCCCTCAAGCCGCACCTGAGCGCGGCCGAGGCGCTCGGCTGCGCTCAGCCCTATGCGGTGGGGGGCACCCACCGTCATATTCCCGAGATCATCCAGAACCTGCGCCTCGCGGGGGCCGATGGCGTCCGACTGTCCTTCACCCCGGTGCTGGTGCCCATGAGCCGCGGCATCCTGGCCACCGTCACCGCTCCGGTGACCGATATCGTCCTGGACTGCGAGCATCCCGACGAGGTCCTCCGCAGCGCCTGGCAGGTCGGGTACGGCCCCCTCGGCGAGGGGGAGCGGGCCGTCCGCCTCCTCGAGAAGGGGAGCTGGCCGACCACCGGTGCCGTCGTCGGCTCCGGCTCGGCCGCCGTGCAGGTCGCCTACGACCGTGCTGCGGGCACGGCCACGATGATGTGCGCCATCGACAACCTCGGCAAGGGCACGGCCGGCGCCGCCGTGCAGTCCCTCAACCTCGCTCTGGGGCTGCCCGAGACCACGGGCCTCATGACGGAGGGGGTCGCCCCATGAGCGTCACCGCGGCCCGGGGCTTCCGCGCCGCCGGCGTGCGAGCCGGTCTCAAACCCTCCGGCAGCCCGGACCTGGCCCTGGTCGTCAACGACGGCCCGCTGGACGTGGCCGCAGGGGTGTTCACCACCAACCGGTTCGCCGCTGCGCCCGTCGTCTGGTCGCGCGGCGTCATCACCGGCGAGCGCGGGCGGCCCGGTGCCGCGCGCGCCGTCATCCTCAACGCCGGCTCGGCCAATGCCTGCACCGGGCCCGGGGGAGCCGCCGATGCCGCCGATGCCGCCGAGCACGTCGCCGGCCTGCTGTCCGGTGCGAGCGCCGGGGATGTTCTGGTCTGCTCCACGGGCGTGATCGGCGTCCTGATCGACATGGCGTCCCTTCTGGAGGGAGCCGAGGCGGCCGCGCGCTCCCTGGCCGCCTCGGAGCAGGCGGGGCACGACGCCGCTGCCGCGATCCTGACCACCGACACGGTCTCCAAGGAGGATGAGGTCGCACTGGACGCCGCCGACGGGACCTGGAGGATTGGCGGGATGATCAAGGGCGTCGGGATGCTCGCCCCCGGCATGGCCACCATGCTGTGCGTCATCACCACCGACGCCGTCGTGGATGCGAGTGCCGCCGAGCGCGCCCTGTCGGCGGCCGCGGCCCGCACGGTCAACCGCATCAACTCCGACGGCTGCATGTCGACCAATGACACCGTTCTGCTCCTGGCCTCGGGGGCCTCCGGCACCACTCCGTCCCCCGAGGCCTTCGACGCCGCCGTCGCCGAGGTCCTCGCCCGGCTCGGTCGGCGCCTGGTGGCCGACGCGGAGGGCGCCACCCATGACATCGCCATCACGGTGAGCGGTGCGACGACCGAGGCCGCCGCCGAGGCCGCCGCCCGCACGGTATCGGCCTCGAACCTCCTCAAGTGCGCCGTGGCCGGGGCGGACCCCAACTGGGGGCGCGTGCTGTCGCAGCTCGGCACCGTTCCCGAGGACGTATGCCCCTTCGACCCCGATGCGGTCGATGTCGCCATCAACGGTACGACGATCTTCCGTCACGGGGGCCCGGGGGATGACCCGGACCTCGTGGACATGAGTCCCCGCGAGATCCGCATCGACATCGACCTGTCCGCAGGCGATGCCCGGGCCACCGTGTGGACCAACGACCTGACTCACGGATACGTCACCATCAATGGGGATTACACGACATGACGGACTCAACGGACTCAGTGGACTCGACGGGCTCGGACGCGAGTCCCGCTCTGCCGCCCGAGGTCAAGGCCTCCGTCCTCCTGGAGGCCGTGCCCTGGCTGCGCTCCTACAAGGGCGCCACCATGGTCATCAAGTACGGTGGCAACGCCATGGTGGACGAGGACCTCAAACGGGCCTTCGCCCAGGACATCCTCTTCCTGCACCAGGTCGGCGTCAGACCCGTCGTCGTCCACGGGGGCGGCCCGCAGATCAACACGATGCTCGAGCGGCTGGGCATCGGCTCGGAGTTCCGCGGCGGCCTGCGGGTGACCACCCCCGAGGTGATGGACGTCGTCCGCATGGTCCTCACCGGCTCCGTGCAGCGCGAGCTGGTCTCCCTGCTCAACATCGACGGCACCGCGGCGGTGGGCATCAGCGGGGAGGACGGGGGGCTGCTGCGCGCCCGTCAGCGCCTGGCCACGGTCGATGGCCAGAGCGTGGACGTGGGCCTGGTGGGCGATGTCGTCGACGTGCAGCCCCAGCCCATCATCGACCTGCTCGACCAGGGGCGCATCCCCGTCATCTCCTCGGTGGCGCCTCTGGTGACCGACTCGGTCACCGTCCTCAACATCAACGCCGACACGGCCGCCGCGGCCATCGCCGTCGCCCTCGGGGCGCGCACCCTGCTCATGCTCACCGATGTCGAGGGGCTCTACTCCTCCTGGCCCGATCGCGACTCCCTGATCCCCTTCATCAGTGCCGATGCGCTGGAGGAGCTCCTGCCGTCATTGGAGTCCGGGATGATCCCCAAGATGGAGGCCTGCCTGAGAGCGGTGCATGGGGGAGTGGGGCAGGCCCACGTCGTCGATGGCCGCCAGGCCCACAGCATGCTCCTGGAGATCGTGACCGATGAGGGCGTCGGCACCGTCATCCACCCCGGAACCGCACCGATCCCACCACTGAACGGAGGCAGGAGGCTATGACCGCATCAACAGCTGGAGGCGCCGGACGGCCCGGTTCGCGGGCGGACGGCAACGAGGGGTGGTTGCGGCGCTACGCGGGCACCGTCATGAACACCTTCGGCACTCCGGCGCGAGTTCTCGTGCGCGGGAGGGGAGCCCACGTGTGGGACGCCGATGGCGCCGAGTACGTCGATCTGCTCGCCGGCATCGCCGTGAACTGCCTGGGGCACGCCCACCCCGCGATCGTGGAGGCCGTGACGGACCAGATGTCGACGCTGGGTCACATCTCGAACTTCTTCACCTCGCCGGCCCAGGTGAGCCTGGCGGAGGAGCTCGGCGGGATCGTGTTCCCCTCCGCCGGTCCCGGCGACTCCAAGGCCTTCCTCGCCAACTCCGGCACCGAGGCCAACGAGGCCGCCTTCAAGATCGCCCGTCGCCACGGGGGCCCGGCCAGGCCGCGCGTCCTGGCCCTGGAGGGCGCCTTCCACGGTCGCACCATGGGCGCCCTGGCGTTGACGCACAAGGCCGTCTACCGCGAGCCCTTCGAGCCGCTGCCGGGGGGCGTGGAGTTCGTTCCCGCGGGGGACGTCGAGGCGCTGGGGGCGGCCCTGGGACCCGACGTCGCGGCGCTCATCGTCGAGCCGATCCAGGGCGAGGCGGGCGTGCGCGAGTTGCCCGCCGGCTACCTCGAGGCGGCCCGTGAGCTCACGGAGGCGGCCGGCGCCCTGCTCATCATCGACGAGGTCCAGACCGGCATGGGACGCACCGGCGCCTGGATGGCCCACCATCTGCTCGCCCCCGGCGTGATGCCGGATGTGGTGACGCTGGCCAAGGGGCTCGGCGGGGGCGTGCCCATCGGTGCGGCGGTCGCCACCGGCCGGGCCGCCGAGCTCCTCGGGCCGGGGCAGCACGGCACCACCTTCGGCGGCAACCCCGTCGCCGCGGCCGCTGCACTGGCCGTCATCCGCACCATTCGCGAACAGGGCCTGCTCGAGCGGGTGGGCGCGCTCGGCGACCGCTGGGCCGCCTCCCTGGGGGCGCTGGATGCCGTGGTCGAGGTCCGCGGGCGCGGCCTTCTGCGGGGCCTCGGCCTGATCGACGCCGTCGGACCCGCCGCCCAGGTGGTCGAGGGCCTCGCCCGACGGGGCTTCATCGTCAACGCCCCCCGCCCGGACACCCTGCGCCTGGCTCCTCCGCTCATCCTGTCGGACGTCGATGCCGACGCCTTCACCGCGGCACTGGACGAGGTCCTGACGGAACGGCTCCCCGAGGGAGCGCGATGAGTCGGCCCCGGACCTGCTCCGCGGGCGATGAGATCGAGGCCATCGGCATGTCGTCACCCGCCACCAAGACGGCACGCCACGGTCTCATCGTGCAGATCCTGGGCAGGGAGCGCATCCGGTCGCAGGCCGAGCTGCGACGCGCCCTGGCCGAGCGGGGGGTGACCACCACCCAGGCCACGCTCTCACGCGATCTCGTCGAGCTGCGCGCCACCAAGGTGCGCGGACCCGGTGGCGTCCAGCTCTACGCGGTTCCCGAGGCGGGCGCTCCCGGCCAGATCCGCCCCGACGCGCCCGGTGCGCCGACCTCGGGGGGCGGCTCCATGGCCGAGTACACGACCTCGCGCCTGACGCGCTGGTGCGCCGACCTGCTGGTGACCGCCGAGTGCGCCGGGAACCAGGTGGTCATGCGCACGCCCGCGGGCGCCGCGCAGCTGCTGGCGGGCGCCGTCGATGACGCCATGCTTCCCGGCGTCCTGGGCTGCATCGCGGGCGATGACACCGTTCTGGTCGTCACCCGTTCCGAGCGCGTCGCCAGTGGCCTGGCGGCCCATCTGCTGTCCCTGGCGGAGCCCGGCGCCCGACGTGGAACGGGCACCGACCAGGCGCTGGACAGACCCTGAGCGGGCATTCAGCGGACATGGAGCAGACACCGACACGGGCACTGAGCGGTGCCGGACGGATACCGACGGCACTGCGCAAGCCCCTCCCGAGACCGCTTTTCATTTCCTGATCCCGAACGCTGCTTCGGCAGCACCACTCAGAAAAGAGAAGACACATGAGTGTTCACAAGGACTGCGTTGTCCTCGCCTACTCCGGGGGTCTCGACACCTCCGTGGCCATCGGCTGGATCGGCGAGCAGACGGGCCGAGAGGTTGTCACGGTCGCCGTCGATGTCGGTCAGGGTGGAGAGGATCTCGACGTCATCCGCCGACGAGCGCTGGACTGCGGCGCCGTCGAGGCCTACGTGGCGGACGCGCGCGAGGAGTTCGCCGAGGAGTACTGCATGCCCGCGCTCAAGGCCAATGGTCTGTACGGGGGCGCGTATCCGCTGGTCTCGGCCCTGTCCCGTCCCGTCATCGCCAAGCACCTGGTCAAGGCTGCCCGAGAGTTCGGGGCCACGACCGTCGCCCACGGCTGCACCGGCAAGGGCAATGATCAGGTCCGCTTCGAGGTGGCCATCACCTCCATGGCCCCGGACATGGATTGCATCTCCCCCGTGCGCGACCTGGCCCTGACTCGCGACGTCGCCATCGAGTACGCCGAACGGCACGAGCTGCCCATCGAGACCACCAAGCACAACCCCTTCTCCATCGACCAGAACGTGTGGGGCCGCGCCATTGAGACGGGGTTCCTGGAGGACTTGTGGAACGCCCCCACCAAGGACGTCTACGTCTACACCGATGACCCCACCTACCCGCCACTGCCCGATGAAGTCGTCATCACGTTCGAGCGCGGTATTCCAGTGGCCATCGACGGGAAGAAGGTCACCCCGCTGGAGGCCATCCAGGAGATGAACCGCCGAGCGGGCGCACAGGGCGTGGGGCGCATCGACCTGGTCGAGGACCGGCTGGTCGGCATCAAGTCCCGGGAGATCTACGAGGCCCCCGGGGCCGTCGCTCTGATCGAGGCTCACCAGGCGCTGGAGGCGGTGACCCTGGAGCGCCTTCAGCATCGCTACAAGCGGCAGATGGAGCAGACCTGGAGCGATCTGGTCTACGAGGCTCAGTGGTACTCCCCGCTCAAGCGCTCCATGGACGCGTTCATCGAGGACACTCAGACGTACGTCTCGGGCGATATCCGCATGGTGCTGCACGGCGGACGCGCCACGGTCAACGGCAGGCGCACCGACTCGGGCCTGTACGACTTCAACCTGGCGACCTATGAGACCGGTGACACGTTCGACCAGTCCTCCTCCCGCGGTTTCATCGAGATCTACGGCATGCACTCCAAGCTCGCCGCGGCCCGCGATATGCGCATGGGCGAGGGCGTCGGGTTCTGATCGCGACCGGGGCGCTCGGGCGGGGCCGGCTAGTCCGGATTCTGCCCGGGCACCCCGGTCCGCTTGACGGGGGCGCCTCGGAATCGGCGGGGATAAGAGTGCGCTCATCGCGAATACGACAATGCTCCAGAGGTCATGAATCCCCGGCGTGATGCGGTTACCGCGAGCGGCATATGCTCTCGTGCCGCTCGTCCCGGAACCGGGAGGCGGTCCCGTGCCCGAGCCACGCCGCGGGACGGTGCTGGTCGGCGATACTCCTGAGATCTGCTTACGATGCGGGCAGCAATATGGATCGCCGCCGAGTCTCGGGCTCGGCCACCGCCCCGCGGCGCAGGCGATTCGATAACACGAGAGGACTTCCACGTGCCAGCAGCCGAGGCTCATTCCGGAGCCGCCGTCGTCGGCGCACGTCGCAGTCTCATGCCCGCCCTGGGCACATGGGGCTTCATCGTCACGTTCTCGGGTCAGGGGTTGCGCAATGTCGTTGGCTGGTGGGCATTCGGCGTCATCGCCGCGATCAGCGGCGTCATGCTCTTCGTCGTCTTCGTGCGCGAGGGACACCGCGTCCCGTGGAGGGCGCTGCCCCCGATCGCCAGCGCATACACGGTCCTGTGCATGGCGAGCGTCATATGGTCCCATTATCCGCGCGAAACCGTTCTGGCCGGTCTTCTCATGCTGGCCACCACGGCCACGGGCGTGCTTCTGGCCTGCGGACTGTCCCTGCGCCAATTCACCGATGCCCTCAGCCGGGCCCTCGAGACGACCCTTGTGCTCAGCCTCCTGCTCGAGCTCTACGTGGCACTCGTCCTGCGCCATCCGCTGATCCCCATCTACATGAAGGACTGGAGCGAGGTCCCCCCCTCCTACATCTGGGTCGAGGGCAATATCCTCCAGGGCGGACCGATCCAGGGCGTTGTCGGTAATCGGAATCCGCTGGCCTTCATCGCTCTGCTCACCTTGATCTGCGTGGCCGTGCGCTGGAGGGACTACCGGCTGCGACTGCCGAACTTCGTGGCGTGGTCGGCCCTGTCCGTCCTGACGCTCGTCCTGACCGGTTCGGCCACCGTGATCGTCGCGGCCGTCGTGTGCGGTGTCGTCATGATGTTCCTGTGGCTGCTGCGTCATGTCCCCATCGTCATGAGGCCCACCGTCATCGTGACGGCCTCGGCGCTGGGAGTGGCGCTGGTCGCCATCGCGATCGGCTGGCACTCGCAGGTGACCGCCCTGCTCGGTCGCAGCTCGGACATGACCGGGCGATGGGAGATCTGGCTGAAGGTGCTCGACCTGTGGGAGCAGCACACCTTTCTGGGCTGGGGATGGATCATGTACTGGGTGCCGTGGCTGCCCATGTTCGGCACGCTCGTGATCCGTCCTGACGGCACGCCGACGCTCAGCGCTCACAACGCCTACATCGAGGCCCTTCTCCAGACCGGCGTCGTGGGCGCCTCGCTGATCGCCGTCCTCGTGCTGACACTCACCTTCCGCTCCTTCAGGCTGGCCGTGCGCTACCTGGATTCCGACGCCTCGGTGCTCCTGCCCGCCCTGCTCATGACCGCCATGGTCGTGCAGTCCATGACGGAGTCGCGACTGCTCTCGGAGGGCAACTGGGTGACGGTGTGCGCCCTGGGCACCTGGCTCGGACTGCACGAGATCATCGAGCGCGAGCGCAACGATCCGTGGGCTCTCGAGAAGAGCATCTCGCGGACGCGCTGATTCGGGGGCTGATGCGTCCGCCGCGTCCTCCACCGGGAGGCGATGCCCCGCAGCGGCGGACGGGCCGCGGTGCGGGTTATCGGGGATCCGAGTGTCGCCGCATCGATTGCTCCGGCTCGTGCCGCGATGCGTCATGATGGACTCATGACCAGCGAGCAGAACCAGCACGAGTCCGTCGACGCCGGAACCGGGATCAGCCTGTGGGGCGGCCGCTTCACCGGCGGGCCGGCCGACGCGCTGGCCGCCCTGTCCGTCTCCACCCACTTCGACTGGCGCCTGGCCCGTTACGACATCGCCGGTTCGCGCGCCCACGCCCGGGCCCTGCGCGCCGCGGGCCTGCTCGACGAGGTCCAGCTGGACGGCATGATCGGCGCTCTGGACCGCCTTGAGGACGACGTCGTCGCCGGCGTCTTCACCCCCGTTCCGTCGGACGAGGACGTCCACACCGCCCTGGAGCGCGGGCTCATGGAGCGCGCGGGGACCCATCTCGGCGGACGCCTGCGCGCCGGCCGCAGCCGCAACGACCAGATCGCCACCCTCATCCGCATGTATCTGCGCGATCAGGCCCGCCGTATCGCGGGGCTCGTGCTCGACGTCGTCGAGGCCCTGATGAGCCAGGCCGCTCGTGCCGGTGAGGCGATCATGCCGGGGCGCACTCATCTGCAGCATGCTCAACCCGTCCTGGTCGCGCACCACCTGCTCGCGCACGCCTGGCCGCTCATGCGCGACGTCGAGCGCCTGGAGGACTGGGACGCCCGTGCTGCCGTCTCCCCATACGGATCCGGGGCTTTGGCGGGAAACACCCTGGGACTCGATCCCGATGCCGTCGCCGCCGACCTCGGCTTCCGCGCGGGCGCGGAGAACTCCATCGACGCCACCTCGGCCCGTGACGCGGTGGCTGAGTTCTCCTTCATCCTGGCCATGGCCGCTGTCGACCTGTCCCGCCTGAGCGAGGAGATCATCATCTGGAGCACCAGGGAGTTCGGCTTCATCACCCTGGACGACGCCTACTCCACCGGCTCGTCGATCATGCCGCAGAAGAAGAACCCCGACGTCGCCGAGCTCGCTCGCGGCAGGGCCGGTCGCCTCATCGGCGACCTCACCGGGCTCCTGGCGAGCCTCAAGGGCCTGCCGCTGGCCTACGACCGCGACCTTCAGGAGGACAAGGAGCCCGTCTTCGACGCGGTGGACGCCCTGACCGTCCTGCTCCCGGCGGTCGCCGGAATGGTCGGGACCATGACCCTGCACGTGGATCGGATGGCCGAGCTGGCGCCCCGGGGCTTCTCCCTGGCGACCGACGTCGCCGAGTGGCTGGTGAGGTCCGGCGTTCCGTTCCGCGAGGCGCATGAGATCTCCGGGGCCTGCGTGCGCGAGTGCGAGAGCCGTGGCATCGAGCTGTGGGACCTCAACGATGACGACTTCGCCCGCATCGACCCCCGCCTGACGCCCGGCGTGCGCGATGTCCTCTCGGTCTCCGGCTCCGTGGCCGCCCGGGCCGGGCACGGCGGCACGGCCCCCGTGCGCGTCGTCGAGCAGCTCGCCCGGGCGATCGAGCACGCCTCCGAGCTGCGGGCCTTCAGCCGGGAGGGCTCGCTGCTGGACGACCCGGGCGATCCGTCGGGCCCCGATCCCGATGAGGGCGAGGCGGCCTGAGGATGACCGCGCAGCCGGCTCGAGTCGTCACGCCGTCGGACGTCCTCGACCTTCTTGAGGGCGATCCGGTCGATGTCGCACCGCACCTGCTCGGGGCGGTCGTGGCCGCGAGGGACGACGACGGCGCCGTGGCGGTCCGCCTGACGGAGGTCGAGGCCTACCGGGGGGAGACCGATCCCGGCTCGCACGCCTTCAGGGGCAGGACGCCGCGGAACTCAGCGATGTTCGGGGCCGCAGGAGCGATCTACGTCTACTTCACCTACGGCATGCACCATTGCGTCAACATCGTGTGCGGGCCGCAGGGCCTGTCGCGGGCCGTCCTCCTGCGAGCGGGCGAGGTGATCCGGGGAGCGGATCTCGCCCGACGGCGTCGGCCCGCCGCGAAGACCGATCGCGACCTGGCCCGGGGCCCGGCTCGCCTGTGCCGGGCCCTGGGCCTGGGCCGGGCGGACGACGGCGCTCGCCTGGGCGGTCCCGACGATCGGGTCTCCCTGACGCTGCCCGCGCTCGAGTCGGGACCGGGCACCGCGGTCACGCGCTCGGGTCCCCGTACCGGTGTCGCGGGGACCGGCGGCGACGGCGAGGCCTACCCGTGGCGGTTCTGGATCGACGGCGAGCCGACCGTCTCCCCCTACAGGGCCGCTCGCCCCCGCAGGAGGCGGCATGATCCCTGAGAAGCGCGAGCGGCACGACTACTGGAACCACAACGCCGCCTTCCATCGTGAGCTGGTGCGCGACGCGGCCGCACGCGGCGGGCGGGCGCTCGACGTCGGCTGCGGCGACGGGCTGCTCGTGCAGAGGCTGGCGGGAGCGTGCCGTGAGGTCGCGGGGGTCGACAACGAGTCCGCGGCTCTGCTGCGCGCCCGCCGTCGGCTGGCGGGAACCCCCTCGGCGCACGTGCTCGACGCCGACATCATGAGTGGCGCCACCGCCGAGCTTCTGGGCCGCTTCGAGACCGTGACCTGCGTGGCGGTGCTGCACCACCTGCCGCTGGAGGCGGGGCTCATGCGACTGAGCGAGCTCGTCGCGCCGGGAGGACGGCTGATCATCGTCGGCCTGGCGGCCAATGAGAGCGCCTGGGACTGGCTGCTGTCCGGTCTCACCCTGATCCCGGCCCGAGCGGCGGGCCGATGGCATCACGAGACGCGCGACATCGGGGTGCTCACGGCTCCGGCGCGCGAGTCGCTGCGCGAGATCCGCGCTGTCGCGGCGCGCGTCCTGCCCGGCTGCCGTCTGCGACGGCGCATGTACTGGCGCTACCGCCTGACCTGGGACCGGCCCGGGACGGCTTGACGAGCACGAGCGGGATCGCGCCGGGAGCGGCGGGGGATATCGGGGTCCGAAAGTGTTCCCGACCATCGCCCTCGATTATTGATGCTACGTCGTGCTACATCTGGTGCATGGCTGTTGCGCAGATCAGTCAGCGGGAGATGAGGAACGACAGCGGGGCCGTGCTGCGCCGTGTCGAGGCGGGCGAGGTGCTCGAGGTGACCCGTCGGGGGGTTCCCGTGGCGCGTCTGGTGCCCCTGTCGGATGAGTCGGACCTGAGGTGCGTCAGGCCCGCCACCAGGTCGATCTGGGAACTGGACCTTCCGTGGATCACGTCCGGTGAACCCACTGAGGTCACCATGGCCGCAATCCGGGACGATCGATGAGGTGGTACCTCGACACCTCGGCCGCGATGAAGCTCATCAAGCGGGAGTTCGAGTCCACGGCGCTTGCCGAGCGTCTGCGAGCCGATCGGCCGGACCTCATCAGCGCGCTGCTGCTCGAGACCGAACTGCGTCGGGCGGTCCACCGCCACGAGCCGCTCACGCAGGAGGCGGTCAGTGCGTTCCTCGCGACCCTGACGATCTACGACATGCCGCCCTCCCTCTACGGCGAGGCCGGACTCATCGGCGGACCGGACCCGCGGTCCCTGGACGCGCTGCACGTGTGCGCGGCCTTGCGCTGCGGCGCGACGGCGATCGTCACCTACGACGAGCGCATGGGGCGGGCCGCCGCCGCCGTCGGCCTGCCGGTGATCTCGCCCGGGGTGCCGAGCTCCTGAACGGCTTCCGGTTCCGTCCGCCCCGGTGCCCTGCGGGCGGCCAGGCGGTCGCGGTGGGCGGGCGACCGGCTCCCCGCCCGCTCCGGCGCCCCGGACACGGGCGGAGTCGTGCGACCGGACGTGGCACACTAACCGCGCCGGAGCGGCACGCCCGGCCCCGAGCTCAGCGGGAGGCACTGGGCCCGACCCATGGAAGGCAACAGGACCGTGACCGACATCCTGGAGGAGCTGCAGTGGCGGGGCCTCATCGCCCAGCACACCGACATCGACGCGTTGCGCGCGGCGCTGGCCGATGGCGGGCTCACCTTCTACTGCGGTTTCGATCCGACCGCACCGAGTCTGCATCACGGCCACCTGGTCGCCGTCAAGGTGATGCGGCACCTTCAGATGGCGGGCCACCATCCTCTCGCTCTGATCGGGGGCGCCACCGGACTCATAGGCGACCCGCGGACCAAGGGCGAGCGCGCTCTCAATACCAGGGAGGTCGTCGCAAACTGGGCGACGCGACTCACGTCGCAGTTGGAGCATCTTCTCGACTTCGAGGGCGATAACCCGGCGCGCATCGTCAACAACCTCGACTGGACCGGAGGGTTGAGCGCCATCGACCTCCTGCGCGATATCGGCAAGCACTTCCGCATGGGCACGATGCTCGCCAAGGACATCGTGGCCCGGCGACTCGCCAGCGAGGAGGGAATCTCCTTCACCGAGTTCAGCTACCAGATCCTCCAGGCCAACGACTACCTCGAGCTCTACCGCCGCTACGGCTGCACGCTCGAGGTCGGCGGCAACGACCAGTGGGGGAACCTCGTGGGGGGCATGGATCTCATCCGCAAAGTCGAGGGCGAGACGGTGCACGTGATGACCAATCCGCTCATCACCAAGGCCGACGGCACCAAGTTCGGCAAGACCGAGGGCGGGGCCATCTGGCTCAGCCCCGAGCTGCTGTCGCCGTACGCCTTCTACCAGTTCTGGCTGCAGGTGGACGATGCTGACGTCGCGCGCTTCCTGAGGGTCTTCACCTTCCTGGATCGTGCGGAGATCGAGCGCCTCGAAGCGGCCACGGCCGAGAATCCGAAGGCGCGCGAGGCGCAGAGGACTCTTGCGCGTGAGGTGACCGCCTGGGTTCACGGGGTCGATGCCGTCCGTGACGCTCAGGCCGCGACGGAGGCGCTGTGGGGACGGGGGCGCCTCTCGGGGCTCGACGAGGCGACTGTGACCGCGGCGACCGCCGACCTGCCGGCGGGGGAGCTCGTGGTGGGCGAATCGACCATCGTGGATCTGCTCGTGTCCACAGGGTTGGAGAAGGGGCGCAGCGCCGCCCGCAAGACGGTGGCGGGTGGGGGCGCCTATCTCAATAACGTTAAGATCATCGACGAGGACGCGCCCGTGACGGCGGAGCAGCTGCTCGCCGGGGGAGTGGTTCTCGTGCGCAAGGGGCGTCGCAACCTCGCGGTGGCGCGGCAGAGCCGGAGCTGACGAGGACCGCCGTCGTCCTGTGGACGCCATGGACGCAATCGCATTCCGGGGTCCGCGGGCACGGGAGCGCCGACAGTCTCGGGCGCGGCGAGGGCTGTGGGCGGCGCCACCATTGTTCGGCTTGACCGTCGGAGGGGCGCTCCGTAATCTTCTCTGCGGCCCGGGCGGAGCGGTGATGCCGTGAGCCGTGCGGGAACTGATGAGTTTGAGAAGGCCGTCGAGGGTGAGATCGGGATCACGAGTCCCGGGTTTGACCTGAGGGGGACGGATCGCTAAGGTTCATCGGGTGCTTCCGGGGAGAAGCGGTTCCGTCGCGAGTGGTGGAGCATGATGGATCTCCGGTGGGTGTGTTGTTTGAGATCTCGATAGTGTGTCTTGTTTTTTGTGTTTGTGGTTTGTTTTGTTTGTTTTTGGTTTGTTTTGGAGAGTTTGATCCTGGCTCAGGACGAACGCTGGCGGCGTGCTTAACACATGCAAGTCGAACGGGCTTCTGGGGTTCTGGCTTTTTTGGTTGGGGTTCTGGGGGTTAGTGGCGAACGGGTGAGTAACACGTGAGTAACCTGCCCTTCACTTCTGGATAACCGCTTGAAAGGGTGGCTAATACGGGATGTTTCTGGGTCTGTCG
>NZ_AUBN01000020.1 GCF_000429265.1 Actinomyces gerencseriae DSM 6844 | reverse complement strand
GCATTGGCGTCGGCATGGGTTCTGCTGCGTTCCGCGGGTCCCGCAGTCCTGCGCTGCTGGTCCGCGCGCCGTGCGCCGTCGGCCTGTGGAGCCCGGGGCGCCGGGGAGCGTATGCCGCTTCGTCGCCGTGCGTCATCGGTCCCGCGCGGTCGTACGTAAAGCCGCGTGGTCGTACCCCCGGCGCGCGCGGTCGTACGCAACTTCGCGCGGTCGTACCTTAGAGGGTCTTTAAGGTACGACCGCGCGCTTCCGGGTACGACTGCGCGCTTCCGGGTACGACTGCGCGCTTCCGGGTACGACTGCGCGCTTCCGGGTACGACCGCGCGCCTCCGGGTACGACCGCGCAGGGCTCCAAGGTGCCGAACCACCGGCACTCGCCCACTCCGACCGCGCCCTCGCACATGAAGGGCCGGATGGTGTCGCCCCGTCTTCGGGGCGGTCGTGATGGCGGCATGCCGCACCAGGCCGAGGGTGTCGCCCCGCCCTCGCGTGCGGGACCGAGCTGCGGATCAGCGATTCATGCGCTCCGGTGTCGGGTCCCGCCCTCGTGCGCGGGACCGAGCAGACGCATCGGCGCGGGAGCCTCCCCGTGCTACGCCGCCCCGCCGTCGCGCGGGACGCGCATCCCGGACCGCTCAGCAGTCGGTGCACGGCGGGCGAGTCCGAGCCTCGGAGTCGTTCAGCAGTCGGTGCGCGGAGGGCGCGCGCAGGCCCGAACCGCTCGGCGACCGGTGCGCCGTCGTCGTCGGGCCTCCCGGTAGTCTGACCGGCATGTCGAAGAAGAACCGCCAGCGGCGTCGCGCCGACGTCGCGACCAAGGCCCCCAAGAAGAAGCAGATCCCGTTCGTGGCCCGTCCCTTCGAGGGACTCGCGGGGGAGCAGGACCTGGTCGCGATGATGCAGATCCTCCCGGCCGCCACCATGATCGTGCGGCTGAACGCCGAGCACGGCGGGGGCGACGTCAGGCTCGTCACCCTGCTGCCCGAGCTCGCCCGGGCTCTCAAGCGCGCCGACGGCGAGGTCCTCGTCGCCATGCAGACCAGCATGCATTCCGGAGACGCCAGCCGCGACGTCGCCGCCGCTCTGCTCAGCGCCCTCGACCTGAGCGCCGGGACCGCGCTGACGGCCAGCGGCCTGCCGGAGCCCGGCGAACGACTCCAGGACATCCTCGACGCCGAGGCCGTCGGGGAGCTCGACGTGCGCGAGACCTTCGACTTCTGGCTCGATTCCGAGACGGCGGAGAACCCGGAGGTGCTGCGGTCGCTGGAGGACGCCAAGGAGGAGATCGCCCCGACCGCGCCCGTGCCCGGCGTCGAGCACGCCTACTGGTGCCGCATGAACGGCAAGGAGTTCGTGCGCTGGGTGCGAGGCGAGGACGAGGACGACTTCTTCAACGCCTTCGCGCGGGTGCACGCGGCCCGCGAGTCGGACCTGGAGGAGGGGGCCCGCTTCGTCGGGGCCTTCCGCGCCTGCGGTCTGGCCATCCCCGTGTGGGAGCTGGTCCCGGGCACCGAGGCCGAGGAGCTGACCGCGTCCATGCGGGCCATGGCCGAGCGCCTGGACGCCGCCATGGCCGACGACGCCCCGCTGGACGCCGCCGCCCGCCGCGCTAGGGCCGGGATCATCTCCCGCCAGGTGAACCTGTAGGACGGCGCGGTCCGGCGGGTCGAGTCTGGTCGGGTTGGAATCGCCCGCCGGACCCGCCGGGCCGCAGCCCCGCTGGGGCGGCCGCGTGTCCGGTGCCGTCGCCCGTCGCGGTTGCAGTGCCCCGCGGTCACCGCAGGGCGGCCGCGTAGGGGCTCTCACGGCTCGGGTGCGCGCAGGGGGTGCACATGAAAATCAATCTCATGTAGGGTGGTGGCCGCAGGGCCGGTCGGGCCCGACCGCGGAAGCGCCGCGGCACCCCCGTATCACAGGAGACCATCGTGAACGAGCAGCAGGCCGAGCAGATGCGGCACGGAGCGGGCTTCATCGCCGCGCTCGATCAATCCGGGGGCTCCACGCCCAAGGCCCTGGCGGGCTACGGGGTCGGCCCCGAGCGCTATTCGAACGACGCCGAGATGTTCGACCTGGTCCATGCCATGCGCACCCGCGTCATCACCTCGAAGGCCTTCACCTCCGAGCGCATCATCGGCGCCATCCTCTTCGAGCGGACCATGGACGGTCGGATCGAGGGCCGTCCCACCGCCGAGTACCTGTGGGAGGTCAAGCATGTCGTCCCCTTCCTCAAGGTCGACAAGGGCCTGGCCGACGAGGAGCACCACGCCAAGGTCATGAAGCCGATGCCCGAGCTCGACGCGCTGCTCGATCGCGCGGTGTCCGCCGGGATCTTCGGCACCAAGATGCGCTCGGTCATCCTGGGCGCCGACCCCGAGGGCGTGCGCGCCGTCGTCGATCAGCAGTTCGAGATCGCCGAGCGGATCATCGCCAGGGGCCTGGTCCCGATCATCGAGCCCGAGGTCGATATCCACGCCCCGGACAAGGCCGAGGCCGAGGAGTTGCTGGTCGCTGCGCTGACCGAGCACCTCGACGCCCTGCCCGACGGCAGTGACGTCATGCTCAAGGTGAGCATCCCGACCGTGGACGGCCTGTACTCCGAGCTCATGAGGCACCCGCGTGTCATGCGCGTCGTGGCTCTGTCCGGCGGATACGAGCGCGAGGATGCCAACGCGCGCCTGGCCCGCAACCCCGGCCTCATCGCGAGCTTCTCGCGCGCCCTGCTGGAGGGGCTGAGCGACTCCCAGAGCCAGGAGGAGTTCGACTCCGTGCTCGCGGCGACCGCCAAGGGCGTCTACGAGGCGAGCGTCGCCTGAGGCGGGGCCTACGACCCCGGGTCGGCCCGCGGGCCGGTCCGTCAGCCCGGTTGGGCGCTCCGGGCAGTGGTGCAGCGCCTGATGGCGGCCGTCGTCGGTTGGGGTTCCGACGACGGCCGCCGTGCCCTGCGGCGCCGTCGAGGAGCGGCGGGTCCGGCGACCCGGGTGGCGGGTCCGGGCGGGGTGCGCCTCGGCGCGAACGGCCAACCGGCTTGCAGGGCGGGCCCGGGCGGGACCGGCAATGACGATGGGGGTGCTGCGCCGGCCGGTGTCGCGGAGGATCCGGGCGGGGCGATTCGGGTCCGCCCGCACCGTCGGCGCCCGCCCTCCCGGACGAGCCCGGGCGGGGCGTCATCGCTTCGCATGAACATGCTGCGTGACGAGCCTCATAAGCGCCGATGCTCTCCTGGATGTTTGGGACCATGGGCCTCGATATCGAGCGGCCTGGTTCGCTGTCCGGACAAAGATCGCACAATGATGAGCCCTCCGGCCCTAGCGGGACCGTGGCCCGACGTGCAAGGCTGGGCCTACTCAGGAAGGTGGTGCTTTATGACTGTTGACCCTCATGACCCTCAGCCCGGCGCCGGAACCTCGGATCGCGCAGCGCCGGCGACCCTGCCGACCGGCCCCGGCCCGCACCGCCATCATGACGCCCCGGTGCGGCGAACGGTTCCCGGAAGCGGTCGGGCTCGGGCCTACTGGGTTGATGAGACGACCCTAGCCTGGCCCGTCGACCTGCTGCCTCATGGAGTGACGCACGCCATGTGCGTGGGCCCCGATGGCGGTCCCCCCCGCAGCGCTCCGCCCGTCAGCTTCGGGCTCGTCGCCTCCCCCGATGGGCGGGTCCATGTCGAGAGCGGGCTGCTGCGCCGCGGAACCCGCGGGTCCGAGTTCCCGCTCGTCCTGAGCGGTGAGATCGCCCCCGAGTTCGTGGCCGCCCACCCCCAGCTGGCCGGCTACTTGGCGTTGACGACCACCGACGACTTCGGTCGTTCCCGTCTGGAGCGCGCGGACGTCGAGGAGCTCCTGACCGGGCAGCTCGCCATCGTCCAGCGCACCACCGCGGCCACCGGCGGGTGGCTCACCGCCTACACGGGAGTGCAGATCTGGCCGCTGATCGATCGGTTCTGGGGGCGGGCCGCCTCGGCGCGCGACGGCTCGGCGCCCCTGGGGGTCCACTTCGTCGAGGTGGAGAGTGCCGACGGCGCCGGGGACGGCGGCTCCGACAGCGCCGACGGCGGCGGGGACGGCGATTCCGACTCCGGGCGCCCGGCCTCCGCTGGGACCGCCCTGCTCCCGGCCTTCGCCCTGTGGGCGCCCACCGCTCTGACCGTCACGCTCCTGGTCTGGGAGACCGGCGACCCGACCGGGTCGGTCCCCCTGGTCGAGGACTCGCCCGTGCGCCTGCCCGCCCGTCGGCTCGACGACGGCCGGTGGGAGGTGGGCGCGGGCCAAGTCGGCGCCGGCGCGCAGTACCTGTGGGAGGTCGAGGTCTTCGCCCCCTCGACCGGCCGGGTCGAGCTCAACCGGGTCACCGACCCCTACAGCGCGGCCCTCACCCTGGACTCGCGCCGCTCGGTCGCCGTCGACCTGGGGCAGCGCAGCCTCAAGCCCGCCGCCTGGTGCGAGAACCTCAGCCCCGTCGTCGACTCCGACGCCGCCCGCGTCATCTACGAGCTTCACGTGCGGGACTTCTCCGCGGCCGACGCCTCCGTGCCGGCCGAGCTGCGCGGCACCTACGCGGCGTTCACGGTCGACTCGCTCGGCACCCGTCACCTGCGCGCGCTGGCGAACGCGGGCATCGACACCCTGCACCTGCTGCCGATTTTCGACATGCCCACCGTCCCCGAGGATCGGGCCGACCAGAGGGTGCCCGAGATCCCGGTCGACGCCTCCGCGGCCTCCCGCCGCCCTCAGGCGGCCGTGACCGCCGTGGCCGACCAGGACGCCTACAACTGGGGGTACGACCCCTATCACTGGATGGTGCCCGAGGGATCCTACGCGCGCGAGGGCCACCAGGACGGCGGCGCCCGCACCCGCGCGGTGCGCGACATGGTGGGCGCGCTGCACGGCATGGGGATGCAGGTGGTGCTCGACCAGGTGTACAACCACACCGCGGCCGCGGGTCAGGATCCGCACTCCGTGCTCGACCGGATCGTGCCCGGCTACTACCACCGCCTCGACGCCGACGGCGCCATCGAGACGAGCACCGGCTGCAACAATGTGGCGACCGAGCGCGCCATGGCCGAGAGGATCATGATCGACGCGTGCGTGGCGTGGGTGCGCGACTACCGGGTGGACGGCTTCCGCTTCGACCTCATGGGCCACCACAGCGTCGGGACGATGGCGCGCCTGCGCGAGGCCCTGGAGGAGATCGCCGAGGACGCCGTCGGCCACCCCGTCTACCTCTACGGCGAGGGCTGGAGCCTGGGGGAGGTCGCCGGCAACGCCCTGTTCCGCCAGGCCTGCCAGGGACAGCTCGGCGAGCTGGGCATCGGCACCTTCAACGATCGCGTTCGCGACGCCGTTCACGGCGGCAACTTCGAGCAGGCCGACCCGCGGACGGATCAGGGCCTGGGCAACGGGGAGCTGACCGATCCGAACGCCCTGGAGAAGCGCATGAAGGACGAGGCGCACAAGGACCTCGCCTGGCGCACCGACCTGATGCGGCTGTCGCTGGCCGGCAACCTGCGCGACTACACGCTGCAGGCCGTCGACGGGCGGTGGCGCCGCGGCGACGAGATCGGCTACGGGGAGACCCCGGCCGCCTACGGCACCCAGCCCGTGGACTCCATCGCCTACGTGTCCTCCCACGACGACGAGACCCTCTTCGACCGTCTCGCCTACAAGCTGCCGCTGTCCACGCCCATGGCGGACCGGGTGCGCATGAACACCCTGTGCCTGGCCACCATCACCCTGGGTCAGACGCCCGCCTTCTGGGCGGCCGGGAGCGAGCTGCTGCGCAGCAAGTCCCTGGACGGCGACTCCCACAACTCCGGGGACCACTTCAACGCCCTCGACTGGGCCGGGCGGGACAACGGCTGGGGGCGGGGGCTTCCCCCGGCGGACCGCAACTTCGAGTCGTGGATCATCCAGGCCGAGCTGCTCGCGCACGACGAGCTGCGCCCCACCACCCACGACATCGCGGTCGCTCAGGCGCAGGCGTTCGACCTGCTGCGCCTGCGGCGCAGCACGCCGCTCTTCTCGCTGGGCTCCGCCGAGCTCATCCACGAGCGCGTGACCTTCCCGGCCAGCGGGCCGCGGGCGCAGCCCGGCGTCATCATCATGGTGATCGACGACGGTGCCGGCGAGGCGGATGTGGACCCCGCGCTGGACGGGGTCGTGGTGGTGCTCAACGCGACGCCCCACGAGATCAACCAGCGCGTCGACGCCCTCGTGGGCCGCTTCCTGGTGCTCTCCGACGTCCAGGCTCACGGGTCGGACCCGGTGGTGCGCGAGACGCGCTTCGACACCGCCACCGGCACGGTGACGGTGCCCGCGCGCACGGTGGCGGTGCTCGTCGAGCACTGAGCGCCGGGCCCGGTTCCTCAGCGCCTCTTTTCGTCGAGATCGGTCGAGTTCCGCGTCGAGATCGGTTCAGTTCCGGCTCGAGATCGGTCCGGTTCCGCGTCGAGATCGGTTCGTCCCTGTCCCGGGCGGGTCGGGCCCTCCCGTCCGGAGTTAGGGTGGGTGCATGAGCCCTGATCGAACCGAGTTCCCGGCCGCCGCCGACGTCGTCATCAAGGGGGTGCGGGATGAGCCCTCGCACGAGGACGGCCGGCGCGTCCTGGTCGACAGACTGTGGCCGCGCGGGGTCAGCAAGGAGCGCGCCGCGCTCGATGAGTGGGCGAAGGACGCGGCGCCATCGACGGCGCTGCGCCGGGCCTTCCACTCCGGCGACCTGGCCTGGGAGCGGTTCGTGCCCGCCTACCGCGCCGAGCTGGAGGAGGAGCCGCGGGCCGTGGAGGCGGTCGACGAACTGCGCGCCGAGGCGCTGGGCGGCCGGGTCACCCTGCTGATCGCCGGGCACGATCGGAACCGCACCCACGCCCGGGTGCTGCGGGAGGCCGTCCTCGGCGTGGACGACCCGGACCTGCCCCGCTGAGACGGGTCGCGGCCCGGTTCTCCCATCGGCGCGGGACTGCGCGGCGCGGACCGGGCGCGCCGGCGCGACTTCGATCCGGTCCGCGTCGAGATCGGTTCGGTGGGGCCGCGCCCGGTCGCCGGATCACGAGTCGGGCATCCTGGCGCGAGTCCGACGACGGCGCCGTCGGACTCGCGCCGAAATGCCGGTTTCGCGCAGAAATGTCCGACTCGTGCGGGGGTGAGGGCCTCACGACCTGGTGTTGGGCATGAGGTAGTGGGGGCCGATGAATCCGATGTGCACCTTGCCGGTGCTCCCGTCGGTGTCGTCGTGGAAGTAGACGCGCGGGGCGAGGTCCTTACCGCCCTCGGCGATCTTGAGGTGGCTGTACATATGGGTCCTGCCCGTGGGGTTGACTGCCTTGGCCACCGGCAGGAGCCGGCGGTCGTTGAATCTGGGCGTGTTCCGGACGGTCTCGCTCTCGGTCATCGACAGCTTCTTGTCTGTGGCGGGCCAGCTCTCGGGGAAGCCCGCGTTGCACCACTCCCAGAAGCCTCCGCGGAAGCTCCCCTCCCGGCAGTACCTGGCGTAGGCGGCCAGCGCCCGCAGCCCCCTCCAGGTGGTGTCCCCCCACACGGTCGCCTGGGGGATCGCGACGAGACGGTCGAGATCGCGCCTGGCCTCGTCGGGCAGGCACAGGTCGTCCGTGAGGTAAGTCTGGGCCGCCAGGACGGCCTCCTCGATGTCCTGGACGGTGTCCGGCACGTCGGTGCCGGGGTCGTCCTTGGCACCCCAGTAGATCTCCGATCGGCCGATCTCATCGAGCTGCGAGCGCAGGCGGGCGAGGTGGCCGCGAAGGCGGTTCATCTCGCCCTCGCGCTCCTCGAGCTCCTCGCGGAGGGCGTCGGCCTGGGCCAGCGCGTCCGCCAGATCGCTTTCGAGGACCGGCACCCGGTCGAGCGACGCCGGGTCGCCGCCGTCGTTCCCGCTCGCGGGGGAGAACACGGCGAGCGTCGGTGGCGTGGGCAGCCGGGCCGATATCGCCGCGGCCGCCTCGATGACGCGGTCGATGCCGGGCCCCCACGAGGGCTGGAAGCGGTTGAGGAGGAAGTACCGGTGGCGCCACCCGTCGCCGTCCTGGTCGAGCGGCGCCGGCGAGTAGACGCGCACGCAGCCGTTCCACGCCCCGAGGTCGCCGAGATGCTCCCGGAAGGCCCGGGCCGCGGCGCGGTCCAGGGTGAAGACGTTGGCGAACCCCCTGGAGCGCTTGGCGATCATGCCGGCGCGGGCGAGCCATGCGTCCTCATCGTCATGGTTCGGTTGGGTGCACACGATGACCGGCAGCAGGTGCCCGGGCGATCGCAGTACCTCGTCGACCAGGATCGGGACGCCGATGGCCGGAATGGCCTCGGGTGAGGACAGCAGCCGCGACGAACCCAGACGGGGCATCCCCTGGATCGACAGCAGGTCGTCGACGACGCGAGGACGTCCTATGGAGACCCGCCGGGTGGGATCCGACGACTCCATCCGGTTCTCCACCACGACATCGATGCGCTCGTCGTCGCCGACGGCCCGCACGACGACCTCCCATCGTGTCGTCGCGCCCGCAGCGGCGCTCGTCGCTCCCGTCGCGCCGGTCGCGGTCTCCGTCGCTCCCGCAGCGCCGATCGGCGCGTCCCAGGCGATCCCCTCGAAACCGGTGAGGTCGGCGTCGCCGCCGGGGGCGCGACCGCGCGGGCTGCGGACCCTCACCGTGCGGTGGCGGTCGGCCGTCGTCATGACGTGCTCGCCGTCGGTGAGCGAGTTCCGGGCGCCGTCCGTCGCCCAGGTCGCGAACGAGGCTCGGACCTCGGAGAGGTAGCGGGCGATGCCGTCGGCCGGACGGTCGTGCCACTGGATGCGGGCGAGGATACTCATGGTGCTTCTTCGGATCGGCGGCGCAACGAAATACATGCGTGGGAAAATTATATGGACGCCTCCTGTTGACAACGTGATGGCGCCCCGACACTCGGCTGGGAGCGTGGTGACGTTCGGGGGACGACCATTGCGTCCGCGCGGTGCGCACCCGTTCGGGGCGGCGGCGGGCGTGGGCGCTGAACCGACCAGTTGGATCGTCCCGGGGCGGTCCGCGTGGCGCGGCCGCCCGAGTGGGATCACCGGGTGCGCATGCCGCGGGCGGCACGGGCGGCGGCGCAGGCGTACGGGTGCCGGAGGCCGGGCACGACGGCGCAGAAGCGCGGCTTCCGCGCATCTTTTGGGCATTCCGCGATGCGGCGTACTCGGACGACGGCGATCGGCGGGCATGCTCCTGCGCCGCTGCCGTGCTCAGTCCCGGGATCCCCGACGCTCCCGGCGCAGCTCCTCCCAGTGGGCCATGCGCTCGCGGATGCGGCGCTCGTACCCGTGGTCGGTCGGCTCGTAGAAGGGCTCGCGCTCATCCGGCGGCGGGTACCCCTGCGGCATGTAGTCGGCACCGGAGAATCCGTCGTCGGCGTCCGGGTCGTACTGGTAGCCGGCTCCGTAGCCGAGGTCCTTCATCAGGCGCGTGGGCGCGTTGAGGATGTGCGCGGGCGGGGCGAGCGAGCCCGTGCGGCGGGCCGCTCGCCCCGCCCGCCCGAGGCCCCGGTAGACCGCGACCGACTTGGGCGCCGTGGCCAGGTGGACCACCGCCTGGGCGAGGGCGAGCTCGCCCTCCGGCGAGCCCAGCCGCTCGTAGGCGCTCCATGCGGCCAGCGCCGTCTGCAGCGCGGCGGGGTCGGCCATTCCCACGTCCTCGCTGGCGAAGCGCACGAGCCGCCGTGCCACGTACAGCGGGTCCTGCCCGCCGGACAGCATCCGGGCCAGCCAGTACAGGGCGGCGTCGGGGTCGGATCCCCGCATGGACTTGTGGAGGGCGGAGATGAGGTTGTAGTGCTCCTCGCCGGACTTGTCGTACAGGGGCGCGCGGGAGGCGACGGCGGCGGCCAGGGCCTCGGCGTCCAGGAGCGGCTCGCCGTCGGCGCTCCCGTCACCGGGGCTCCCGTCCTCGGGCCGGGCGCTGCGCCCGGCATCGCCGCCGCTGCCCCGGCCCTCGGCGCGCGCCCAGCCCAGGACCTGCTCGACCATGCTCAGCAGGTAGCGGCCGTCGCCGTCGGCCATGGCCACCAGCGCGGAGCGGGCGTCGCCGGTCAGGGGCAGCGCCCGCCCGACGAGCGCCTCGGCGCGCTCCAGCAGATCCGCCAGGGCGGCCTCATCCAGGCGGTGCAGGACCAGGACCTGGCAGCGCGACAGCAGGGCGCCGTTCAGCTCGAAGCTCGGGTTCTCCGTCGTCGCGCCGACCAGGACGACCGTCCCGTCCTCGACGTAGGGCAGGAAGGAGTCCTGCTGGGCGCGGTTGAAGCGGTGGATCTCATCGACGAACAGGAGCGTGCCCTGCCCGATCCCGCGGCGGCGGGCGGCGGCGGTGAAGACCTTGCGCAGGTCCGCCACCCCGGAGAAGGTCGCGCTGACCTGGTCGAAGGCCAGACCCGTGCGATCGGCCAGGAGGCGGGCGATGGTCGTCTTGCCGCAGCCGGGCGGGCCCCACAGGATGATGGAGGACAGGTGGCCGGAGGCGATCATGCGGCCCAGCGGCGCATCCGGGGCCAGCAGGTGGTCCTGGCCGACGACGTCGTCGAGCGCGCGCGGGCGCAACCGGTCCGCGAGCGGCCGCGTCGGGTCGTCGACGACGGGGCCGCCGTCCTCCGTCGCGGCGTCGAAGAGCGAGGGGGCGTCGGAGCTCATGGGACCAGGCTACGGGTGAGCCGTCGCCGTTCCGCGCCGCTGCTCAACCGCCGGTCGGCGTCGCGGAGCGCCGGGACGAACGCGGGGCTGTCCTCCCGCGCCGTCGCGGGGAGCGGGCCCGAGTCGAGCACCGGGTCCGTGCGCGATCCGGTTGCACGCCCTCCGAAAATAGATATCATTTTGCTAGATCCGGTCCTCCCGGGCGCGCGCATCCCGCCCGGCGCCGGCACCACCGAGGAGGCCCCGTGCCAGACATGCCCGACAAGCCGATCTCCCCCGCCGCGACGACTCCGCGCGGCAACGCGCCCGAGCCGTCCGCCGCCCGCGTCGATATCACCGAGAGGCCCGCGCGCGCCGCCGGCTCGGGCGCGGCCTTCCTCGCCCTGATCCTCTACCTGGTCCTCATCGTCGGATGCGTCGCCACATTCGCCAGGGTCGCCACTGACGCCTTCGACGAGGGCGAGCCGGCGGCGGTGGCGCTCGCCGTCGGCGCCTCGGTGGTCCTGGCGCTCACCCTGCTGCTCATGCTCGCCAGCCTGGTCATCGTCGTCCCCGGCCAGACCAGCGTCCGCCAGTTCTTCGGCCGCTACGTCGGCACCGTGCGGCGCCCGGGGCTCGCGCTCGTCCCGCCGCTGACCACCGGCACGAAGGTCTCCATCAAGGTCCACAACTTCGAGACCAGCGAGCTCAAGGTCAACGACCTGGACGGCAACCCCGTCACCATCGCCGCCATCGTCGTGTGGCAGGTGGCCGACACCGCCCGCGCCGTCTTCGCCGTCGAGGCCTACGAGGAGTTCATCAAGGCCCAGGCCGAGTCCGCGCTGCGCCACGTGGCCACCACCCACCCCTACGACGAGCCGGGCCCGGGCGAGACCTCGCTGCGCGGCGGCACGGACCTCGTCTCCGGCGAGCTGGCGGCCGAGGTCGCCACCCGGGTCGCGCTGGCCGGCCTGGAGATCGTCGAGGTGCGCATCTCCTCGCTCGCCTACGCCCCCGAGATCGCCCAGGCGATGCTGCAGCGTCAGCAGGCGGGCGCCGTCATCGCCGCCCGCGAGCAGATCGTCGAGGGCGCCGTGACCATGGTCGACCAGGCCCTCAGGCGCCTGGAGAACGACGACATCGTCGACATGGACGACGAGCGCCGCGCTCAGATGGTCTCCAACCTCCTGGTGGTGCTGTGCTCCGACCAGCGCACCCAGCCCGTGGTCAACACCGGGTCCCTCTACGCCTGAGCCGTGGCCGGGAGAGAGCGCAAGCAGGTCCTGCTCCGGCTGGACCCCGCCGTCCACGCGGCCATCGCCAGGTGGGCGGCGGACGACCTGCGCTCGGTCAACGCCCAGATCGAGGTCATCCTGCGCCGCGCGCTCGACGACGCCGGGCGCGGCGTCAGGGCGGCGCCCATGCGCGGGCGGGGGCGGCCGCGCAAGGACAGGGACTCCGGGGAGTCGCGCGAGAACGAGTGACGTCGCCGACAATGCCGTCGCGCCGCGTCCTGGAGCGATGATGCAGAGATGCGGTGATGCTATTGTGTTCTCATGCGAACGACGCTGGATATCGATGACGGTGTTCTCGCCGTCGCGAGGGAGAAGGCGCGGCGCGAGGGCCTCTCCCTCGGCCGGGCCGTGTCGGACTACGCGCTGCGCGGGATTCGCGGTGGCGGACCGGACTCCGGCTCTCGCGGGGTCCCCGTCTTCACACCTCCGCAGGGGAACCCGCCCCATACGGTGACCCTCGACCTCGTCGAGAGGCACCGCGATGGCGACGAGTGAGCGGCCGCTGCGCCTGCTCGACGTCAACGTGATGCTTGCGCTCTCTCTGGCCAATCACGCTCATCACAAGGCCGCCACCAGCTGGTTCGAGGATGTCGGCGCGTGGGCCACGTGCCCGATCACCGAGTCCGCCTACTGCCGGCTCCTGCTCAACCCGCATGTCACGGGGTTCGAGCTCGGCGCTTCGGAGGTCTTCGACGCCTTGAGGACGTTCTGCTCGGTCAGCGGGCACGAGTTCATCGAGGACTCGGCGTCATTGACCGCTCCTGCCATCGATGTCAGCGGGCTCGTCGGATACCGTCAGATCACGGACTTCCACCTCGTGGGCCTCGCGGCGCGCTCCGGGGCCCTGCTGGCGACGCTGGACGCGCGAATCCCTGCGGCTCTGACGGGCGAGGATCGCCGCTTCGTCGAGGTCATCCCCGTCGACTGAGGGACGGGCCGACGGCGGCGTGGGCGATCCGGTCGGGCGTTCCGACCGCTCGGACATGTACTGCCCGGGCATGGTCCCACGCGCCCCATCGGCCGCGCCTCGGCCCCTCGGTTTCGTGAGCGGTGCCGACGAAGGGCCGGTTCCGCAGCGAGCCGAGGCTCGCTGCGACAGGGGCCGATGGCTCGGACGAGTGGTAGTCGGTTCCGCGCGAGCCGAGGTTCGCTGCGACAGGGGCCGATGGCTCGGACGAGTGGTAGTCGGTTCCGCGCGAGCCGAGGTTCGCTGGATCTGCGCCGGGGAGGAGGCCGGGAGGGAGCGCCGGTTCCGCGCGAGGTGGATCCCGCCGGTGCCGTCGCGTCCCGCGATTCGTGCCGGGGCTCCCGCCATACTGGGCGCATGACCGCCGAACCGATCGCAGCCCCGGGGCTCCCGGATGCCTTCGCCCCCGCGACCCGGGCCTGGTTCGGCTCCGTCTTCCCGGACGGCCCGACACCGGTCCAGGAGCGCGCCTGGGCGGCCATCGACCGTGGCGAGAACGCGCTGGTCATCGCGCCCACCGGTTCGGGCAAGACGCTGGCCGCCTTCCTGTCCGCCATCGATCGGCTCGTCCGGGACCCACCGCCCGGTCGCGGCGCGACCCGGGACGGGAGCCCGTCCGGCCACGGCCGCCGCGGTGTGCGGGTGCTGTACATATCCCCGCTCAAGGCCCTGGGCGTCGACGTCGAGCGGAACCTGCGACGTCCGCTGGCCGGGATCGCCGAGGCCGCCGCGGAGCTCGGAGCACCGGTCGTTCCGGTGGGCGTGGGCGTGCGCTCGGGCGATACTCCCGCCGCCGAGCGCCGTCGTCTGCGCACCCGCCCGCCGGACATCCTCATCACGACGCCGGAATCCCTCTACCTCATGCTCACCTCCGCCGTGCGGCGGACGCTGCGCACCGTCGAGACCGTCATCGTCGATGAGGTCCACTCCTTCGCCGCCACCAAGCGCGGCACCCACCTGGCGCTGTCCCTGGAGCGCCTCGACGACCTCCTCGAACGGCCGGCCCAGCGCATCGGCCTGTCCGCGACCGTCGCCCCGCGCGAGGAGATCGCCCGCTTCCTCGGCGGAGCCCGCGCCGTCACCATCGTCGCCGACGACGGGCGCACGGCACCGGAGGTGACCGTGACCGTGCCCGTCATCGACATGGCCCGGGTGCCGGCCACCGCGGACAGGCGCGCCCGCATGGACCGGGCTCTCGCCGGGCCCGCCGACGCCGTCCGTCGGGAGCGTCGCGGGCGCCCGGGCAGGGGCGACGACGCGCGGGCGTGGCGCTCGGACCGCGCTCTGCGTCAGGCCCTCGCTCGGGGACCGGATGGCGTCAACGGGGTTGACGGTGCCGGCAGCGTGAGCGGCGCGCCCACGGCGCTGCTGGGCACCGGTGCCGACGGCGGCGCGGGCGGCGCTGATCTCGGGCGGATGATGCAGGCGGCCGGTGATGATCCGCGCGGCACGGAAGGCACGTCCCTGGGCGCCAGCAAGGCCGACGGCGAGACTGATGACCCGCGCGGCACGGGAGGCACCGATGAGGCAGGCGGGACTGGCGGCGCGGGAGGCACCGATGCGGACGGCCTCGCCGCGGCGGGCCCGATCGGCGGCGAGTCCACGGATCGGACGGGTCGCGGGCGCGCCTCCCGGACGACGGCCTCCATCTGGCCGCACATCGAGGAGGCGATCCTCGACCAGGTGCTCGCTCACCGCACCACCCTCGTCTTCGTCAACTCCCGCGGAGCCTGCGAGCGGCTGACCGCTCATCTCAACGAGGCCCACGCCATGCGCGTCGCCGCTGGGGTCGGGGCGGGCTCCGACGCCGACGCCGAGGCCGGGACCGGCCCGGGTGCCCGAGCCGGTGGGGCGGCGGGCGATCCGCGGACGACCAGCGCCGCGGACGCCCATGGGACGAGCCCCGCGTCGGCGGGGTCCGCCGAGCCCGCGCCGGAGTCCGCTGGGCCTGCAGCGGGGCGAGCCCGCCCTGCACCCGGGCCCGCCGGGCCCGCGCCGGAGCCCGCTCGTCCCAGGCCCAAGCCCAAGCCCAAGGCCGCCGCGCCCGCCCGCCACCACGAGTCCTGGGAGATGGGCGAGACCAAGCGCGCTCAGCCCCTGCCTGCCGACACCCCCGTCATCGCCAGGGCCCACCACGGGTCCGTCTCCAAGGAGCAGCGCCTCGCCGTCGAGCGCGAGCTGAAATCCGGGCGGCTGCGCTGCGTGGTCGCCACCGCCTCCCTCGAGCTGGGCATCGACATGGGCGCCATCGACCTGGTCCTCCAGGTCGCGCCCCCGCCCTCGATCGCCTCCGGACTGCAGCGCGTGGGCCGCGCCGACCACCGCGTCGGCGGGCGGCCGCACGGCATCATCTACCCGATCGAGCGCACCCAGCTCATCGACGCCGCCGTCGCCGCCGAGGGCATGCGCGCGGGCGCCATCGAGCGCACCGCGCTGGTCCCCAACGCCCTGGACGTCCTCGCCCAGCAGACCGTCGCGGCGGCGAGCGTCGAGGACCTGGACGCCGACGACTGGTACGCCACCGTCCGCCGAGCCGCCCCCTACCGGGAACTGCCGCGCGCCTCCTACGACTCCGTCCTGGAGCTGCTCGCCGGCGGCTACGCCTCCGCGGACCTCGCCGGCTTCGCCCCGCGCCTCGTGCGGGACCGGGACACCGGCGCGCTCACCGCCCGCCCCGGCGCCCAGCGCCTGGCCGTCACCGCCTCCGGGACCATCCCCGACCGCGGCATGTTCCCCGTCGTCCTGCCCGAGGGCGCCCAGGACGGCGGACGGCGCCGCGTGGGCGAGCTCGACGAGGAGATGGTCAACGAGACCGCCGTCGGCGACATCATCACTCTGGGGACCACGAGCTGGCGGGTGCGCGAGATCGGTGCCGACCGCGTCGTCGTCGACCCCGCCCCCGGCCGCAGTTCCCGCCTGCCCTTCTGGAGGGGCGACGGGCCCGGGCGCCCCGCCGCCACAGGCGCCGCCCGGGGCGCCTTCCTGCGCGAGGCCTCCGCGGGTCTGAGCGACGCTCCGGCGGCCGGCCCCGCTGCGCCCTCCTCCCCGTCCGCCCCGGTACCCGCTCCCGGGCTCGCCGCCGGGCCCGGCGCGACGCCCGCCCTCCTGGACCGCCTGGCCGCCGCCGGACTGGACGCGAACGCCCGGGCCAACCTCGTCGCCCTGCTGCGCGAGCAGCGGGCCGCCACCGGCGTCGTCCCCACTGACACCACCCTCGTGCTGGAGCGGTACGAGGACGAGAGCGGCGGCCTGCGGATCATTCTTCACAGCCCCTACGGGCGGCGCGTCCACGAGCCGTGGGCCATGGCGATCCGCGAGCGCGTGCAGCAGCTGCTCGACCTCGCCCCGCAGATCGTCGTCGCCGACGACGGGATCGTCCTCCAGGTGCCGGCCCTCCAGGACCGCGGGGCGGGCGGCGCGCGGGATCGTCCGCTCGGAGGCGAGCTCGTCGTCTTCGACGCCGAGGAGCTGACCCGCCTCGTGCGCTCGCGGATCGACGGCACGGCCCTGTTCGCCGCCCGCTTCCGCGAGTGCGCCGCTCGCGCCCTGCTCATGCCGGTGGCGAGTCCCGGACGGCGCACACCCCTGTGGCTCCAGCGCATCACGTCCGGTCGGCTCCTCGAGGCCGCCGGCCAGTTCCGCGACTTCCCCGTCCTGGTGGAGGCGGCGCGCGAGTGCCTCCAGGACGTCTACGACCTGCCCGCCCTGGCCGATCTCATGAGGCGGATCGCCGCGGGGACGGTGCGCCTCGTCGATGCTGCGACCCCGACGCCCTCGCCCTTCGCCCGCCCGCTCCTCTTCGGCTACACGGCCGCCCTGCTCTACCAGGAGGACCTGCCGCGCGCCGAGCGCCGCGCCCACCTGCTGTCCCTGGATCCCGACGCCCTCGCCGCGCTGGTCGGCGACGACGCGGTCGATCTGCTGGACGAGGAGGTCCTGGCGCGGGTCGACGCCGAGCTGCAGCGGCTCGCTCCAGGGCGACGGGCGCGGCCCGACGCCGAAGGGGTCGCCGACCTGCTGCGCGAGCTCGGTCCGCTGACGATCGACGAGCTGGCCGCCCGGTGCCGGGGCGGGGAGGAGCACGGTGAGGCGGCCGGGGCCGGTCGCGCGCATGCGGATCGGGCCGACGGAGCGAGCGGGACCGGTTCCGCGGATCGGGCCGACGGCGCGGGCGGGGAAGAGGACGGCGGTGCGGAGACCCGGGATCCGCGCCGCACTGGGCCGCTCGTCGCCGAGCCCGCCGTCCGCGGTGCGCTCGCCGAGCTGGAGCGCGCTCGTCGGGCCCTGCCCGTGCTGATCGGCGGGCGTCCTCACTGGACGCGTGCCGAGGACGCCGCGGTGCTACACGCCGCCCTGGGCGTCGACATCCCCGTCTGGGCCGGGAATCAGGGCGACGTCGTCCGACGCACTGCCGGCCGCGGCCCGCTGGACGACCTCGTCCTGAGGCACGCGCGCACCCGTGCGCGTGTCACCGCCCGGGGCGTCGCCGACGCCTTCGGCCTCGGGACGGCCGTGGCCGGGGAGTCCCTCGCGCGGCTGGCCGGGGAGAACGCCCTGGTGCGGCTCGGCGGGGCTCGTGGGAACTCCCCCGAGAGCGCCCGCGGCGTCCGCGGGGACGACACCGGCGGTGCTCGGGGGCCCCGCGAGGACGCCGGGCACGGCGCCGGCGAGTGGTGGATGGCGCCCGCCGTCCTGAGGCGCGTGCGCAACCTGTCCCTGGCCCGGGCGCGGGAGGCCATCCGACCCGTGAGTCCGCATGCCCTCCAGCGACTCGTCCTGACCCGCGCCGGACTGGTCGAGCCGCGCGCGGGCATCGATGCGCTCGCCGACGCCGTCGCCGCCCTGGAAGGAGTGTGGTTGCCGGCCGCCGCCTGGGAGACGACGGTCCTGCCGACGCGCGTGAGCGACTACCGGCCCGCCATGCTCGACGAGCTCATAGCCTCCGGCGACGTCATCTGGCGGGCGAGGGGCGGGGTCGTGTCGGCGGACGGGACCGCGGGGGCCGCCGGGAGTGGCGGTTCTGAGAGCGCCGCCGGAAGGGGAGAGGCCCCCGGCTCACCGGCCGAGATCGCCTTCTACCCCTCCGACTCGCCGTTGGCGCCCGAGATCGGCGAGCCCGTCGACGCCGACGCCCAGCACGCCGACGAGGTCTGGGCTCTGGCCGTCCGCGGCCTGGCCACCGCGGCCTCCTTCGAGCCGGTGCGCCGCGGTCTGAGCCCGGGCCCGGTCGCAGCGCCGCGCAGGCGGGTGCGCAGTCGTCGTGGTCGCCGACGCTACACGGATCTCCTCGGTCCACGGGCGTCGGCGGCACGGGCCGCCGCCTCGGCCGATGGCGCCCGGCCGGCCGATGGGGCGAGCCCGGAGGATCGAGGCGGGGCGGCCGGGGCCGTCGGCGCCCTCACCGCCGCGGGCGGGGCCGGCACGGGCGGCGGGGGCGCGAGCGGCTCCGCCGCGTCCCTCGTGGCGACAGCGACCTGGCGCCGGCTGCGGGATCCACGAGTCGACGACATCGAGACCGCCCTGGCCGGCGTCGAGTCCGTCCTGGACCGTTACGGCGTCCTCACACCGGATATCGCGCTCGCGGCGGGACTGCCCGGCGGACTCGGACCGCTCATGCCCCTGCTGCGCCGGATGGAGGACACCGGGGCGCTGCTGCGCGGGCGGTTCGTCGAGGGGCTCGGCCCGGTCCAGCTCGCCGAGCGGGAGACCGTCGAGGCGCTGCGCTCCCTCGCCGAGTGGGACGGCGATGCGGGCCGAGCCGCTGGTGACGCGGACGGCGATGAGGGCCGGGGCGCGGACGGTGCGCGCCGCCGGCGCGCATGCGCCGGCGGTGACGGTGACGCGGACGGTGGCACGGCGCGCGCCGCGGGCCGGGCGAGCGCGTCCGGCCCTCCCGTCGTCGTCGACATCAAGGACCCCGCCTGCCTCGTGGGCCGCGGTGTGCCCTGGCCCGACCCGGCGCTGCCGCCGGAGCGGATGGCATCGCCCGGCGTCCCCGGGGCCGAGGAGGGGCCCGCCGTCGAGCGGCCCACGAGGCGCGGGGGCGCGAGGGTCGTCCTCGTCGACGGTCGACCCGTCCTGCACGCGACCGGGAGCTGGCGGTCGCTGACGTCCCTCACGACGGAGGAGAGCGAGCTCGACGCCGCTCTGAGCGCGCTCGTCGTCGCCGGGCGGGCCGAGGTCCGGGCCGCCTTCATGAGGGGGGAGGGGCGGGCGTCGCGCCGTGTCGTCGAGCGCGTCAACGGGCGTCCCGCGTCGGGGCGGGAGATGAGCGCCCTGCTAGGCCGGGCCGGGCTGGTGCGCGATCCCAAGGGCATGCGGCTGGTCGTCGATCCCTACGGTCGTCGCTGAGCGGGCTCGGCGCCGGTCGCCGTGCGGGGCGGGCCAGCGCGCATTCCGAGGCGCCCGGCGGGGCGTCCGCGGCGCGCGGGGCGGGCGACGGCGGCGGTCCTGACCCCGATCCCGGGCATGGGGCGTCCTCGGCGCGCGGGGCGGGCCCCGCGGCCGGCGCGCGTTCACGGATCCCATCACGACCTCGGGAGTCCCGTCCGCCACCGGGCACTACCTCACGGGCCTCGCTGCGACCCCATCGCGCCCCCGGGAGTCCCGTCGTCGGGCGAGCTGGTGGTCGTTCCACGCGTGCGGGTCCCCTCGCGCCCCCCGGGAGTCCCCCATCGGTATCCCCCGCTCCGGCGCGCGCCCGCCCGGAGGGCGATCCGTCCCACTTTCGGTCCGACGCGCGGGCCCCGCGTCCGGTCGAAAGAAGGATGCCGCTGCGCCCCCTCGCAGGAGTCCCCGACCGGGCCCCTCTCGCGATGCTTCTTCCCGTCATCAGGAGAACGTGAGGACGGCGACCCGCCGGTCCCGCCTCATCGACAGGAGAGGCCATGATCGAGACCGCACAGCAGCGCTACCGCCTGCGCCGGGACACGATGTTCAGCGAGTCCCCGCAGGGGATCTACTTCTCGAACTCCACCTCGGGCTTCGAGATCTGCGGGGCCAACGCCTACAGGGCCTTTCGCGCCGTCTACCCCCTCCTGGAGGGCGAGCACACCGAGGACGAGCTGCGGGAGGCCCTCGGGGAGGAGGCGTGGGAGCGGCTCCAGGTCTTCATCGTCCCGCTGCGCGAGCACGGCTACCTCCGCCTGGTCGACCCCTGCGAGGACGTCGTCCTCGACGGCGCCACCGAGATGCGCTTCGACGATCAGCTCAACTTCCTGTCCCACTACACCGATGAGCCCCGCCGCGCCTTCTCCCGCTTCCGCAGCGCTCCCCTGGTCGTCGTCGGCGACGGCGAGTGCGCTCGCGCCCTTGTGCGCGCCCTGACCGACAATGGCGCCGGCGACGTGCGCCTCGTCCTGCCGACCGCCGACGCCGAGACGCCCGTCGACGCGCCCCCGCAGGTGAGGATCGTGCGCGGCGACCCGCGCACCGACCACGAGATCCTGCGCGGGGCGCAGGTCCTGGTCCTGACCCCCTGCGCCGCCTCCAGCGACCTCCTCCTGCACGGCGTGGACGAGGAGCCCGATCGGCTGGTCCTGCCGGTGTGGGCCTTCGGGGACGAGCTCATCGCCGGACCCGTCAACTGGGGCGGCGCGGGCTCCCGCGGCCCCCGCTGGGCCGACGCCGTCCAGTCGCTGACCACCCATGACACCGACTCCGCGGGCTCCCTCTTCTGGTCGCGGGCCTGGGCCGGCATGCCCACCGGGCGCGAGGCGACCTGGGTCCCCGCCGTCGAACGGATGATCGCGGTCATCGCGGCCTTCGAGGTGTTCAAGGCCGTCACCGGGGCGATGGAGCCGGAGACCGGGGAGTCCATCCTCGTCCTGGACTGCCGGACGGGGGAGACCCGGCGCCATCGGGTCCTGCCGAACAGGCTGCTGCGGACCGCTCCCCGGAACCCCGCGCGCCTGGCCGAGATGGCCCGGGCCGCCGCCGAGTCCCTCGCCGGGCCCCCGGCCCCGACGGCCCGGATCCTCACGGAGGACCTCGACGCCTACAAGGACCTCGTAGGCGCCCGGACCCGTCCCGTCAGCGAGTTCCTCGACGAGGACCTCGAGCAGCTGCCCCTCAAGATCAGCGCTGCGAGGCTCGTCGACGGACCGCCGCGACCCGTGGACGTGGGCGGCGCCGACCTGTGGAACGTGGCCGGAGCCCGGCTCGACGCGGTCAGGCGGGCCCTGGCACTCCACCTGGAGCACTGGGCGCCGGCGCGTGAGGCGGAGCCCCCGTCCCCGCGCCCCGTCATCGACTCCCTCGACTCCCGCCTGCGCCACGACCTGGAGCCGACCGGGCCGACCGTCCCCGCGGTCGACGTCTCCACCGGCGGCGCCCTGGCCGTGCGGGCCGCGGCCACCGCCACCCTGTCCCCGGCCAACAGCGCCAGCGCCTACGTCCGCTCCTGCGGCGGGACCGGCGTCGGCCACGACGTCCGGGAGGCCGTCGAGGACGCCCTGGCCTCGGCCGCCGTCGAGCTGGCGCTGCGCGCCGCCACGACGGACGGCGCCGGAGCGCCCCTCCCCGACTGGGACGCCGACGAGCAGACCGCCTTCCTGCACTCCTGCGCCCGGGATCTGACGGTCGTCCCGGAGGTCATCGACCTCGGCACCTGGCTGGGACGGCACGTCGTCGCCGCCCGGGCGGACTCGCCCTCCGGCCCGCTGTGGGAGGCCGCCGCGGGGGATACCCGACGCAGCGCCGTCGCCGCGGCCCTGACCGGGCTCATCGGCGCCCTCCAGCGCGGCGACGGGACCGGGACCTGGACCTCCCTGTCCCACCCCGGCCTCACCGGCGCGTCCATCGCCGTCGCCGAGGACGGGGCGCCCGCGGCGCACGAGCCCCGGATCCTCATCTGCGACATCACCAGCCCCGAGCTCGACGCCGTCGGCCTCGTCGCCTGCAAGGTCCTCACCGAGGACGCCGGTGAGGAGACCGCCCGATGAGTCCCGCCGCCCCGCCCGCCCGGCCGCTCTCCGTGCTCCCCCTGCCGGAGTTCGAGTCCCTCCTGCCCGCCCCCGGCCCGGGGGAGTGCCGGGACGACGGTCTCCTCGCACCGCCCCTCCTCGTGACCGACGAGGACTCGGCCGTTCTCGTGGACGGATCCGACCCCGGGCTGTGCCCGGGCTGCCTGCTCGACGGGATCCAGCGGTCCCGCCACCAGCGGCACCGCGGCCCCGGCACCCGGTGCGCGGGCGCCGCCGACGGGTGGGGACCGGTCATCGGCCTGGCCGAGCAGCTCCTGGCGCTGCCGCTGGGGGCCGACGGCCCCTTCCCCCGCGTGCGGGTCCTCTCCCGGGACGACCTGGCGACGACGATCGTCCCCGTCAGCCCCTCCGAGCGCTGCGCCTGCGGGCGCCGGACCCCCGCGAGCGGGCTCCCCGAGCGCATCGCCGAGGACCTGGCCCGTCCCGACGGGCCGGACTACCGGGCCGTGTCCCTCGACGAGGCGGCCCGCGACGTCGCCGGTCTGGCCAACCCCTTCTGCTCCGGCCTCGGCGCGCACGCCGTGCGGGACCTCGATATCGAGACCACGGCGAAGGTCTCGGGGGCCTACGTCGGCCGTTCCGCGGACGGCGCCTGGACCTGCCCCTGGGGCGGCCACACGAGCCGCTACACGCGCTCGCGCGCCATCGGCCTCCTGGAGGGCCTGGAGCGGATCGCCGGCGCCCGCCCGCCGGTCGGCGCCCCCGCCTGGTACGGCACCGCCGCCGACGCGCCCCTCCCGGCCTACCCGCCCTCGGCCTTCGGCCTGCCCGACGGGGCCGATCCGCTCCCGACGCGCTGGGTCGCCGCGACGAGACTCTCCGACGGCGCCGAGGTGGCCGTGCCCCGCGACATCGCCTACTACCTCCCCGCCGACCCCGGGGAGCACGAGGAGCTCGGGGAGCTCGGGCCCTCCGGGGGCGCCGAGACCGGGCCCTCCGGGGGCGCCGGGCGCTCCGGGCAGCTCGTCCGGGACTCCTCCAACGGCTGCGCGTGCGGCGGTGGTCTCGCCGAGGCGATCCTGTACGGGCTGCTGGAGGCCGTCGAGCGCGACGCCTTCCTCATCGGCTGGTACGGCGCCCTGGCGCTGGACGAGATCGACCCCGCCTCGATCCGCGACCGGTCCAGCCGCGAGCTGCTGGCCCGCATGAGGCTGCTGGGGCACCGGGTCCGCTTCTTCGACTCCACGACGGGCACCCGCGTGCCCACCGTGATGGCGGTGGCCGAGTCCGCCGCCACCGGCTCGCTGTGCTTCGGGGCCGGGGCCCACCCCGACGCCGAACGGGCACTTGCCTCGGCGCTGAGCGAGGTCGCCTCCGACTACATGGTGGCCCGGGTCCGGCTGGAGCGGGGACGACGGCGCATCGAGTCCATGCTCGCCGACTTCTCCCTCGTACGGGTCATGGAGGACCACGCCGACCTCTTCTCCCACCCGGACGCCCGTCCCCTGGCCTCCTTCCTCCTCGACTCCCCGCGGGACTCGCTGCGCGACCTGGGCTCCCTGACCGTCCCGGGGGCGGGCGCCGGCGTCCGCGGCGACCTGCGCCTGTGCCTGGAGCTGCTCGACCCCGGGCTCGACGTCCTCGTCGTCGAGCAGACCTCACCGGCCCAGCGGGCCCTGGGGATGCACGGAGTCAAGGTCCTCGTGCCCGGCCTGGTCCCCATCGACTTCGGCTGGCACCACCAGCGCGCCCTGCGCATGCCCCGAACCCGGGAACGAGCCGCGCACTACCGATCCCGGCACCGCCTCGCCGCCCCCCGTCGGACGCCCGCCCCCGTGCCGCACCCGTTTCCGTGAAGGAGCCCCGACCATGACCAGACAAGCAGTCGCCCTGTGGGACGCCATGCCCGTCGAACGGGCCGCGGTCGGCTACGCCGACCTCATCATCAACCGCGTGGAGCGCCGCATGCCCACCGATTCCTGGAGCATCGACTGGGAGGACGCCCCGACCGACCAGAAGGTCTACCCGTCCGCTCAGCGCCTCGTCCTGCCCGACCCCGCCCCCGGCCGCGGCCTGCTGGACGACGCCGCGGACGGCCTGAGGGGGCCGGCGCGGGCGGATGTCCTGTCCGATCTGCTTCACCTGTCCTACGGCCTGCTCTCGCAGCGCTCCCGGGTCAACTGCAACGACCACCCGGAGGTCCTGGCGGAGGCCGGCCACTACCGGTGGGGCAGGGGCGCGGCCTCCGGCGGCGGCCGCTACACCGTCTCGGTCTACCGCGTCGTGGGCCGCCGGGCCGACCTCGCTCCCGGGATCTACCACTACTCGCCCGTCCACCACGCCTGGGACGTGCTCGCCCTGGGCGACCACACGGCGGCGGTGGCCGCCGCCCAGGGCTACCCGCGGACCGGCGACGACTACCTGCTGCTGACCGTCGACTACTGGCAGTCCGGCTTCAAGTACAACGACTTCGCCTACCAGGCCACCTCGATGGACATCGGCACCCTGCTCGGCACCTGGCGCTACCTCCTGGGCGAGCGGCGGGACCAGGTCCGCCCCGACATGTGGGTCGACGAGGAGGCCCTCGCCGAGCTGCTGGGCATCGACCGCCGGTATGAGGGCGTCTACGCCGTCCTCGACATCGGCGGGACCCACGAGGCGCGCGGGCGGGGCGGGCGCGTCGAGCTCGTCGGCCACCAGCGCTCCCGCCGCGTGCGGACCTTCCCCACGATTCGCGCGCTGCAGCGGGCCATGGCGGGGACCCCCGCCCGGCGCGTCCCCGCCCGCGGCCGCCCCCGGCCGCTGCCCGGGCCGACCACGACCCCGCTGCCCGACCGGGCCCCGGTGACGGTCGAGGACGGGGTCCGCGCCGTCGTCGGCCGGGAGACGTCCTTCGGCCGCTTCGACGGCGCCCCCATCGCGCGCGACGACCTGCTCACGATGATCGTCGCCGCGGCCGGGGCCGGCGAGCTCGTCGCCGCGGATCTCGGAGCGATCGCCGAGGACTGCGTGCGCCAGTACGTCTTCGTCGAGGACGTCACCGGCCTGGAGCCCGGGCTCTACGAGGCGGACCCGCGCGAGGGCGGGCTCAGGCTCGTCGATGCGGGGAGCCACGCGGAGCTGCTGGCCTCGTCCTACTTCCTGCACAACTACGACGGGCGGAGGGCCGCCGCGACGATCGTCCTCGCCGGCGACGTCCTGGGACTGTCCGAGGAGCTCGGGGTACGGGGCTACCGGATCATCAACGCCGCCGCCGGCGCCGTCTGCCAGGTCCTCAGCCTGGAGGCCTCGCGCCTGGGCGTCGGCCTCGGGGCGGCCCTGGGCTTCGACGCCGCCCGGCACGTGACGGGCATCGGCCTGGCCGACGTCCCCCAGAAGCCCATGCTCATGCTCCTGGCCGGCCACGACACCGGGACCTCCGGCGCCTGGTGCGGCCGCCTCAACACCCTGGAGAGGAACTGATGACTGTCACCGTTGACGAGATCGTCCAGCTGCGGGTCGGCGGGCTCCCCGTCGAGACCGCACGGGACCTCGCGTCCCCCGGGGCCCTGGAGTGGGCCGAGCGGGTCCTTGGCGCCCGGGCGCGGGTCGCGGAGCTGCGCGAAGGAGCCTCCGACCAGCTGGCCGGGCACGTGAGGGGCGCGCCCGACGGCCTGCGCAAGGAGCTCGTCCAGATCCGTCGCGCCGTCTTCAACGGCCGGCGCGCGGACCGGGCGATCGCCGCCCTGCCCACCGGGCTCGCCGAGGTCGTGGCCGCCGTCGTCGAGCCGGTGCGGCGCGCCGAGGCGGAGCTGGCCGAGCTGGAGGCCGCGGGCCGGACGAGCTTCCCCGACTGGCTCGTCGGCGAGCGCCGCCGTCTCGCCTCGCTGCTGGAGGACGAGGACTTCTCCGACGGGCTCGCGGTCGCCGTCCCCGGCGCCGGGCGCTCGCTGCGCGCCTACCCCCGCAAGGGCGTGGTGGCCGTGCCGAACAAGCAGATGCGCAAGTGCGAGCGCTCCCTCATGTCCTACGCCATGCGGGCGGCCGCCAAGGCCTCGCCGTTCTCGACCTTCACGCCGACGGCGCTGACGAGCTTCACGGCCGGCGCGCCCGGCTGGGAGCGCCTGCCGTCCCGTCCCCGGCGCCACTCGCGGTGGAGCATCTACCCCGTGGCCCGTGCGCTGGGCGGGCTGCGCGAGGACCGTCGTCGGCTCCAGGGCCTGCCCCTGCGCCTGTCCCGGACGGTCCAGCCCCGCTCGGACGGCGGGCTCGACGTCGTGCGGTCGGTCTACGAGTACAAGGACAGCCACCGGGGGGAGGACTACGCCACCTGCGAGCAGTCCGTCGTCAGGCTCCGGCAGTCCGAGGTCTGCCGGATCGTGACCGACCTGCTCGGGGAGGGGACGCTCGTCTTCGAGACGGTCGTCGCCGGGCTCGCCGAGCGGGCCGGCCTGACGCGCGAGCGGGCCGGCGAGGCGCTCGCCCGGCTCGTCAGGCTCGGTCTCGTCGAGGTCGATGGCCTGGACCTCCACCCCCACACCGCGCACCGGGCGGGCACCGCCCGCCGGATCCTGTGCGCCGCCGGCGACGACGCCGCCGGGCTGGCCCGGGCGCTGGACCGCTACGAGGAGTCCGCCTCGGCGGTCGGCGGCACGACCGGCGCCGAGCGGGAGCGGGCGGTGGCCCGGGTGCGCGACGCGGTGGAGGACCTCTACGAGATCGCCGGCCTGGAGGCTCGGCCGCCGCGCACCGTCGTGTATGAGGACTGCGCCCTGGGGCGCGGGGTCTACCGGGGGCCGGCGCTGCGGTGGAGCGAGGAGGAGTGCCGCGCCCTCGGGGTGCTCGCGACCCTGCTGGATCCCGCGCAGACGGACCGCGCCCTCATGAGGGGCTACTTCGTCCAGTCCGTGGGGGAGGGCGGCCGCTGCGCCGACGTGCCGGGTTTCCTGCGGTCCTTCGACGCCGACCTCTACGACTCGCACAAGACGCGGACGCTGGACCCGCGGGCCGCGACGAGCGAGGACCCCTGGCTCAGGTGGGGGGAGGCCTGGCGGTGGGAGGAGGCCCGCAGGGCGCTGACGTCGCTCATCGAGGCCGGGGAGGACGAGCTCGACCTGCTGCCGGTGCTCACCGGCGACTCGGAGCTCCTGCGGGGCCTGGACCTGCCCCGGTACCGCTACCGACACCTCTTCCTCTTCGCCCAGGTGCTGCCCGAGGGCTCCGCGGGATCGCTGGTCGTCAACCGGATCTTCGGGCACGCCGGCTTCGGGCTGTCGCGATTCGCCTACATGCACGGCCCGGAGGGGGCTCGAGTCGCCCGCGACCAGGAGGAGCGCGCCCGGCTCTCGGGCGTCCGCCTCGCCGAGGTCTCGGGGGGCGCCGCCTTCACGAACCTCAACCTGCACGGCCCGCTGCTCGGCACCGAGATCATCCAGCCGGGCGACCCCGGCGGATCGAGCGCGCCGAACCGGATGGACCTCGACGGCCTCGTCCTGGAGGACCGCCCCGGGGAGAGTCGGCTCGCCCTGGTGTCCCCCGACGGCGAGGAGGTGCAGCCCGCCTATCTCGGCTACCTCGTCCTGTCGGCCACGCCCCTGCCCACCCAGCTGCTCGCGCTGCTGGCGCCGGCCTCCAACGTCACGACCTCCTTCGTGCCCGACCTCCCGGAGGGGTCCGGTCCCCGGACCCTGCCGCGGGTGCGCATCGGCTCCCTCGTCGTGCGCCGCCGCACGGTGCAGGTCCCCACCGCGCTGCTGCCCGAGCCCGATCCCGCGACGCCGGAGGGCTACCCGGAGTGGGTGCGGTGGTGGCGGGACGCCGGCCTCCCCGAGCGCTGCTACGTCTCCCTGGCCGGTCGGGACGGCATGCCCCCCGGCAAGCCCCGTTACCTCGAGGTCTCCGGCCTGGTCAACCTCGCCGCCTCCAGTCACGAGTGGCGCGGCCAGGACGGCTGGCTCAACGTCTCCGAGGCGCTGCCCGACCTCTCCGAGACCGTCATCAACCGCGAGGACGACCACCGGATTCACGAGATGGTCCTCGGATTCGACCTCACGAACCCCGTCACCGAAGGAGCGGTCTCATGACCACCAACCCGGATATCCGCGCCGCCGCCGTCGACCGGCGCTGGATGGCCTACCACGTGTTCTACGGCGGCAACCCGGAGGTCCTGCTCCAGGAGTGCCTCCTGCCCCTGGCGGCGCGCCTGGAGGAGGAGGGCCTGGTACGCCTGTCCTTCTACATCAACTACTGGCTCGAGGGAGGGCACGTGCGCCTGCGCCTGCTCCCCGCGGACGAGACCGCCCGGGGCGAGATCCACGGACGGGTGATGCCCGTCATCGGCCGGTACCTGGAGCGCCGCCCCTCCATGCACCCCATGGCCCGGATCGAGTCCCGCTCCTACTACGACGACCTCTTCGCCCTGGAGTACGGCGACGAGCTGCGCCCCCGCTACTTCGACGCCGAGGGCCGGCCCCTGCTGAGGCCGAACAACACCGTGGAGCCCCGGGACTACGAGCCCGAGCTGGAGCGCTACGGGGGCCGCGTCGGCATGGTCATCTCGGAGGACTTCTTCGCCGACTCCACCCGGCTCGCGCGTGAGGTCATCGACCTGGGCAACACCGGCACGCGCACGATCCTGCTCGGGATCGGAGCCGAGGTCATGGCGGTCACGGCGGCCGCGCTCCTGGAGGACCGCGACGTCGTCATGTCCTTCCTGCGCGCCTACCACTCGCGGTGGGCCGGGAGCTACGGAGTCGAGTCGACCTACGCCGAGGACGCCGACCAACCGCGGTACCGGCGGATCGTCGACTCCCTCCGGGAGGCGGTCGTCCCCGTGATCGAGTCCGTGCTGGCCGGCACCGGCGACCGGCTCCCCGGGTTCCTCGGCGACTGGGCCCGAACCTGCGCCGGCTATCGCAGGCGCATCGAGGACGCCGTGGCCGAGCGGGCCATCGTCTTCCTCGACGAGAACGGCGACGAGACCCGGCCCGACCACCCCTCCAACGCCGCGTGGCGGCTCGGCATGTCCTTCATCCACATGACCAACAACCGGCTCATGGTGTCCATCGAGGACGAGGCCTACCTCGCCTTCGAGATCCTCCAGGCCATGGAGGCCGGGACGACGGAGGCGGCGGCATGAGCACCGCAGCGCCGACCGTGCACTCCGTCGCCGCGCCCGACCTGCGCATCGGACCGGCGGGCTGGGACGGCAGGACCCTCGTGGCCGAGGCCGCGGCCGGGGAGAACGGGAGCATCTACCGCCTCGGCCCCCTGGAGACCCTCGTCCTCGACGCGCTGCGCCGGCCGGGAACCGCCGAGCAGGTCCAGGACCGCGTCCAGGATGGATCCGGCGTGCGCGTCCCCCTGGCGACCGTGGGCGGACTCATCGACGCCTTCACCCTTCGCGGGCTCGTCGAGAGCCCGCTCCAGGAGACCTCCCCGCGACCGAGTGCGGATGAGCGGGGGGCGACGTGGGGAATACGCGATTCGGTCGGGATCGCCCCGAGACCGCGCGCGGATGAGCGGGCGGAAGACCCGGCGCGGCGCCGCGGCGATCCGGCCTCCCCGCGGCCGCGCGCCGGGGGCCGGACCGCCGGCGCACGGGCCGGGGCCCCCTCCCCGTCCCCGGGCTCCGGCCCCCTGACGGGCGTGTCGAGGGCCGCGTGGGCGGTGGCGCGGACCCCCGTGCTGCCGGTGCTCGCCGTCATGGGCCCCCTGCTGGCCGGTCTCGCCCTCGTGCGGGCTGCGACCCGCTGGACCGAGGTGTCGGCGGCGGCGGGCGGCCTGACGACCCTGCCCCTCCCGCGGATCCTCCTGGTGGTGCTCGGCGTCGTCGTCTGGCACATGGTCTCCCAGCTGGGGCACGAGCTGAGTCACGGCATGGCCTTCGTCCGCCTCGGCGGCGGGCGCCGGCCGACCCTGTCCCTGACGTCGCTGGGCCCGATCCCGGTGCCCTCCACCCGCCTGGACGGCCTGGGACTGGTGCCGGCCAGGTGGCGCGGCCTGGTCGTCGTCGCCGCGGGGCCGCTGTTCACCCTCGCGCTCGCGGCGATCCCGGCGACCGTGGCCGTGCGGGCCCCGGCGGGCGACGCCGCCGCGGCCTGGGGGGCGATCAGCCTCCTCATCGACCTCACGATCGTGATCCTGAGCCTGGCGCCCTTCCCCAACACCGACATGACGCGGGGACTGGAGATCCTCACCGCGACCCGGCAGCTGCCCATCGCCTCGGCCCGCTTCCGGCGGGGAGGGCGCGTGCCCGACTCCCTGCCCACGGCGACGCGCCTGGCGGTGCGGACCTACCCGCTGCTCCTGGTCCCGGCCCTGTCCGCGGTCCTGGCCTGGGCCACCTGCCTACTGATGTCGCTGATCTGAACCGACCCGAAACCGACCTGAACCGAAGACTTCCGGACGCCCGTCCGGACCAGGCGGACGGCAGCCGCCGCCCGTCACCCAACCCCGGTCGCCGACCGGACTTGTGAAAGGAAATCAATGATGACCAGCAACGCCGCTTCCGCCGCCGCCTCCGCCGCCGCGATCGCCGGTGAGCTCGGTGAGCTCGACGTCGAGACCTTCGAGGTCAAGGACTACCTGGACTACTCGGACACGGTGTTCGGATCGACCTGCTCCTCCTCGTCGTCCTCGTCCTCGTCCTGCTCCTCGACGTCGTCCTGCGCGACCGCCTGAGCGCGTCGAGTCCTCCGTCCCACTTCGGCCGGCAACCGGGGCGGCGGGACGGCAGCCGCCGCCCGCCGCCCGGCCCCGGTCGCCGGCCGGATTGGTGAAAGGAAATCAATGATGACCAGCAACGCCGCTTCCGCCGCCGCCTCCGCCGCCGCGATCGCCGGTGAGCTCGGTGAGCTCGACGTCGAGACCTTCGAGGTCAAGGACTACCTGGACTACTCGGACACGGTGTTCGGATCGACCTGCTCCTCGTCCACATCCAGCTGCTCGTCCTGCTCCTCGACGTCGTCCTGCGCGACCGCCTGACCATGATGCGGGGCGCACGCCGGGATGCGGTCTCGGCGATCGACGGTCTCCCGGGCGCGCGCCACCCCGGTGGGCGCGCCCGGGGACCGTCGCCCGCGCGGGCGGGTCGACCGGAACGAATGAGCACGATCATGAAAGGAGATCGCATGCAACCGGTGGTTGTGCGTGGTGTGCGTCAGTCGTATGGGGGTCGTGAGGTGCTGCGGGGGGTGGATCTTGTTGTGGAGCGGGGTTCGTTCCATGGTG
>NZ_AUBN01000019.1 GCF_000429265.1 Actinomyces gerencseriae DSM 6844 | reverse complement strand
AGAGTCCGGGCAAGAACGGTAAGGCCAAGAGGACAACCGTTGAGGTGGTCTACCTGGTCTGCTCGCTGCCTATGGAGCAGGCTCAGCCCGAGCAGGTTGCGGCCTGGGTCCAAGGGCACTGGGGAATCGAGAACCGGCTCCACTGGGTCAGGGACGTGGTCTTCGATGAGGACCGCCACCAGCTGCGCACCCGTAACGGCCCCGAGATCATGGCCGCCCTGCGCAACCTGGCCATCGGCCTCATCCGCCTGGTCCACGGCCCCGGCGCCGGTATCGCCTCGACCACCAGATCCCTGTCACGACGCCCAAAACGAGCCATCAAGCTCATCACCCAGCCAAGCACCTGACCCGACTTTGCCGACCCCCTGGGCCGTAGTCGATGATGTGCTTGAACTTGTGCAACAGTGCCAGGCGGCTGGGCGGTGCTGGCTGGCGGCAGTTGAGGCAGATGATCCAGTCGCGGCCGTTCCAGCGGCTGAAGCTCGGCACCGGCAGGGGCTCGCGCACTACTCGAATGTGCGGCAAGGCAGCGACCCGCTCGTCGGCCGATGTGCGGGGCTGCCCTGGGCTGCTGGTGAGGTAGCGCGTCAGTGTGGCAGCCTGCCGCTCGGCCACGGTAAGCGACTGGCCGAAGCGGCAGCGCGTGCGTGGAATGAGGGCTCGGAGGCTACCCAGGACAGAGCTTTGCGTGGTGTTCATAAAATGCCTCCTTTCATTTGATGAATTGTCAGGTGTGGCGACGCGGTGTGGAATCCGTCGTCTCATCCTGGCCGGGAGCCGGCTCTGCGTGGTGTGGCGTTAGGTCATATTTCTTGGCGATCCGCTCGAAGACGGCGACTAGTTCTTGCTGCGCCTGGCTGGGCATATGGCGGTAGTGCGTGCGCAGATACGTCAGAAATGGCGGCAGGTCGGCCGGTGGTGCATAGCCGGCGGCCTCGATGACGTCGAGTGGCTCGAGGTCGTAGGCGGTGGCCAGACGGCCGAGACGCTGCAGGCTGATGTCCTGCACCTTGCCCTGCTCCAGCATGGAGATGAAGCCGATGGATAGGCCGGATGTGGCAGAGGCTTGCCTGATGCTGAGCCCGGCGGTCACCCGTGCATCGTGCAGGATTGCACTCAGGCTGGGCTGGTGGGCGTCTGCGGCGCGGTCTGTCGCGCGATTAGTGGTTTCCTCCTCTGCTGTGCATTTTCCGGTATCCATGTACCTATTTTACAAGTTCCGTTTGCATATGTGAACAGATTTTCTGTACATAATAGGCGTTCTCTCGGCTGGTTGTGCAATATTGATAGGAATGAACTGTGGTGAATGTGTGGATATGTCTGTGGGGTACGCTGGTCATAGTTTTCTGTCTGCGCGCGCGAAGAATTGGTGGGTCTGGCCTGTCGGCCATTTCTGCGGTGGCACAGTGGTGGCCGCCGTCTGGCGTCGGGTCTGGCGGATGCGGCCGTGTGCCAGGGCGACAAAGGCCGGGTTGATCTCGACCCCCAGCCAGTGCCGCCCCAGCCGTTCGGCGGCGACGGCGGTGGTGCCCGAGCCGAGAAAAGGGTCGAGGACGATGCCAGGCTGAGCTGTTGCCGGAGCGCAGTGGCAGGTCGGCTGCAACGGCAGTCGGGTGGCGGCGGTGCCGGAGCGACGCAGAAGCTGGATGTAGGGAGCGCGGCAGACGGCGCAGCGCTGCTGAGGACAGGCAGCGTGCAGGATGCGCTCCACCAGGTGCTCGGGATAGGTGGCGAAGTGCGCCCCGCGATAGCTCGAGACGGTCAGCTGCCAGACGTCGCCCGGGTTCTTGCCCAGCGGGTGGCTGATGGCGCGCCGCCGCTTCATGGCGCGCAGGCCTTCGTTGGCGTCGGTGTGGTGACCACGCCAGGCCGCTGGCAGCCCCGTTCGATGCGGGTGGCGTGGCCAGCGTGGTGGCTGGCCAGGGCGCGTGGGTGGGTGCTTGGTGAGCGGCTCCTGGCGGATGGCGTCCAGGTCGAAGAAGTAGCGCGGAGCACGGCTGAGCAGGTAGATGATCTCGTGCTTGCAAGCCAGGCGGTCGGTGACGCTGGAGGGAGTGGTGTTGGTCTTGGCCCAGATGATCTGGTTGCGGATGATCCAGCCGTCCGCCAGCAGCGCCAGGGCCAGGCGCTCAGGCCCGAGCAGGAGGGACTTGCGCGGCGCGCCTTCGCGGCGGTGCGTGCTGTAGGCGTCGCCGAGGTTGAGCCAGAGCGTGCCGGTCGGCACCAAGAACCTAAGCCAGGAAGCCCTGGCCCACGCCGCCGGCATCTCCACCTACGCATACCAAAAGTTCGAGAAGGGCGAGTCCCGCCCCGGCACCCCCATGAACCCGCGCCTGCGCACGCTCATCGCCCTGGCGGCGGCGCTGGACATGCAGGTGGAGGAGTTGGTGGGTGGGGTAGTGTGAATAGTTCATACCCCCGCCCGTACTGAAGTGCTTGACTGAGATGCGTGGGCGAGTGCTGGTACCAGTCGCTACACTGTGACCGTGAAAAATCGACGTCGATTCCAGGTTGCTTGAGGCGCGCTATCCGTGCATATCAAGCGAGCATTTAGAAAAGCCAGAACCTGCTCTGCGAAACACATGACGGTGCGCGAAGAGATAGGTTTACGCTGGAATGAGACGACGGTTAGTGAAATCCTGATGTCTTAGGTTGCTCAAGCCGAGGTGGTCTCCGTTGTTCCTTTTACACAACCTGCTGAGGCAATCAGTGGTGCAGATTGGATCTGGTGGTGGGTGGATGATGCGGGCGCATACGGCATGCTGGTTCAAGCCAAACGGGTGACCATCACCGAAGGTAAATGGTGGTTTGGCTTTAATTATGCCAGTGGCCAGCCTAAACGATCGCAGTATAAGCTGCTCCGCTCCACTGCAAATGCGCTTGGCCTTCTGCCGGTATACGCCTTGTATTTGGGTGGCGGTGACTGCCGGAACTGGGAACGGTGCTCTCGCGAGCATCAAGAGCGCAATCACTGTCCCATATGTATGAGACGATCGATCTCTCTTATGCCTGCGTTGCTCGCTTCAGACTGGGCGATCAGCGACGCGAAATCCACGTACGAAGCATCCGTCGCCCTTGGAGATTTATGGACACTTCCAAATGAGCCCGCATCTCTGTGGCCGGCAATGAAGCGTCAATTGGTATCTGAGCTGTTGGATTTCTTGCAAACACGACAAGATGGAACGTATGCGGTGACACGCTCTATGATCGATCGGGTGTTGCGAGCACGCATGGGGCAATTTTTCGATGCGCGGCTAGACGCGCGTGCTCCGATGTACCGGCAGAAGTACGACTACTTCAAGCCTGTCTTCGATCATCTTCCTGATGACTTGGGCCATTGGGACATTCCCTACTTTCCCCACGTACTGAGGCCACTCCGACGGATCGCTCCAGATTATGTACTTGAGATTCTGGACGATCCAGAAGACTTCGGTAGAGGTGATTTTCTTCGAAATGCCTCTGTTGTGACGAATAGTTACCAAGGTAACGTTGCAATGATTGTAGTAGTGCGATTGTCGTGTTAAGTAAGTTAGGCAACTATCGTTGAATATTTCGATACACTGCGCGGAGCCGTTTGATACACATAAGGATAACGAACAGGTAGTGGATGCCTAGCGCGATTATTGCTCCAGCACCCCAACGGCCTACCTGGTCGTTGCCATCACCTGCCGCAGCACACAGCATCAGTGCCGTTGTTAATGCCAGCCCGACAAGCACTGAGTACAGGATGTTGTAGAAAAATTCATCCAGTAGATGGAGCTGGGGTGAACCTTTAGTGGCAACTGTTGCTTGTCTTGTCTGGAAAGCAAAGATCGCGAGACCGAACGAAAATGCGGTGAAGATGGCCGCACCTGCCAGAAGGCTGGATGCACCGTTGAGCGTGAGGTTGCTAGCAACGCCAAGGGTGCCCAGTGCGATAGGAATGCCGAATTGAATGACGTAATCCCATAGGTTGATAGTTGGTTCTTCGGATGCCTGTCCTTGGTTGACAAGCGTGCCGAGATGGTCCTCCACTACAGGTCGAACGTCGAGTTTGCTGGCCATCGTGCACCACCTCCGTTGTCTAGTGCTCCCAGCTAGTGTCCCACCGCCCACCGACACGTTCCATGATGTCATTGACCTCCTCGGCACACATGCGAATGTGGGCGTCGTCACTCAGTGCTGGTGTGCCGTAGTCCGAGAAGAGCCAGCGCGCCATGGGGGTTCGTTCCTCGTCAATAGCAAAAGTCTTGGTTTTGCCGCTGCCTTCCATCGTGACAGAGATCGAGTCGGGTTCTTTGTCGTCATCGCTGCGCCCGACAAGGCGGCCAGCAAGCTTTTTGTTGTCGCGCACCAGGTTTAGTGTCCGTCTTGGGAAGTACTTACCCTTTGCTGGTTTGAGAACGGAGGTGACGCTGCCTGCGATGGCTTCTTCTCCGTGGTCTGCGATGTCGGCTTGCTGATCAAGATACTTGACCTCTATTTTAGTCATCTCGGCCGTCTCAAGCCAGGACTCCGACTCGACGATGTTGTCCACCTTGAGAGTGAATCTGGGAAACTTTGTATTCCATAGTTCTCGCAAAGCTGTCACATATGGCTGCTTAAGGCTGCCTTCTTGGATCATCTCGACAACCATATACGCCTGCAGGCAAGGATGCGTGTCGGGTACGGCAAGCACAAGGCGAACTTCGGGTTCGTTAACGAGATTTCCGTCGTGCTCCATGATGATCTCATCATCGTCAATATTTCGAATGCGAGCCGGTTCCCCGTAATGGCCGATGCGGCCCTTCAGTAGTGCTATGCGCCCATGGATTACCGGCTCTGTGATGTCATAGACTTTTTCGAGCTCGTGATCTTTGGTGGAAACTCCCTTCCATGCTTCGACAGCGAAGTCAAAGAAGTCTGTTCCGTCGGGGAGGGTTCGAAGGTTGCAGTCTGGCGCTCCTCTTCGGTATTTTTCGTGGTACTTGAAGGAGATTGCGGTTGCGGTGTGACGCGGCATTTGCTCCCTCTCTTGTTGCTGCGGGTGGGCTGCTGGAGTGCTAGCCCCATGGGCGATTATCGCGAGGGGCTCGTGTGGTTGCGGCAGAAGTGATCAATTCGTAATATTGGCGGCACGCCCGACGCTGGGGGGTGCTGAGTGTCATGACCGATGGCTCTTGCGAGCCCGATGGTCACGATCGGTGTGGAGGGCGGTTTGCGCCGAAGTTGTCTGACCGGCACGCTCTGCGTCTATAGATGGGCTACCGGGCGCTGGGGCATGTAGGTGTTGCCTCGTGTCATGGGGGACATGCTGTGCATGCTCTTGGGGGCGGTTTGGGAGACGTATTGGTGCGGAGACTACGTGAGCGCCTCCGCTCGCTCGCGCTTGGCCTGCTGGATGTACTTGCCGACTGTGCTCAGTGCCACACCGTACTTTTTGACGACCTTTGTGTAGGTCAGCCCGCGGTCGAGGTGGTCGGCCACCAGCTGCTCGATGCCTCGCCGCCCGAACCGCACCAGGAGGCTGCGCTGCTTGAGGTTTACTCGCTGCTCAGCCTGCCTGCCTCCAGCCATCGCCGCCTCCAACGCGCGTCGGGTTGCTGCCAGTGTGTAGCCGTATCTGGAGTAAGCCTGCAAGATCTCCGCTGCTCCCCCGGAGGCCCTCGACGGCACGGGGGCGGCCGGGGCCTGCTGGTTCTCGGCGTGCGCCGGGCTTCCGCAGGGTGGATGGCTCTGCGCTGCCGAGACTGCCGAGCACCTGCCCGTGATCCGGGTCCGACGACGGCGCCGTCGGAGCCGGGGCCAGCCCTCCTGCGGCTCCGGTGGCGCGCCATCACTTGTTCCCGGGCCCGGCACTCACCCTGCTTACGCAACAGGCCCTAAGCCTCGTCTCACCACCTGGTACACCCTTACCACGATGATCATCGCCTCTATCCGACAGAGCACCGCGCCAAGGGATTTGCCCCGCACCCCCGCGAGGGCCGCCCGCGCCGCCGCGTTCTCCGCGGACAACGGTGACGCCCTCCCGCACCCCCGCGAGGGCTGCCCGCGCGGTCGTACCCGAGGTCGCGCGGTCGTACCTTAGAGTCTTCCTAAGGTACGACCCGGGGCGAGAGGGTACGACCGCGTGGAGTTTCGTACGACCGCGCGGCACCGCGTCCGACCCCGGCGCACGAGGGCGCGACCGCGCGGCACCCCGGGAGCACCGAGCCACCGGCACCCACCCTTCCGGTGGGGCGCGTGGGGCTCCTGTGGTGCAACGGGACTCATCCGGGCGGATACGTGTCCGAATCTGCCGCAAAGAGCTCGTTCTGCACCATGCGGCGCGCTGCGGATCGTTGGAATCACGCGGATCTCCCACGTCCTCGAGTGGACAAGAATCGCCTTTGTGGCAGATGCGGACATCTTCGGAGATCGAGGCCGCCGTGGGCGGCAGCGCCAAGGCGCCATCGCGCCATCGAAGCGGGCGTCATCGAGACGGGAGCCATCGACGTCCGCGACGGGTCGTTCTCGCGTTCGGTCCAGGACCGCGCCGCTGGCCGGCACCGCCCCTGCGAGCGGTCCACTACTGCTCGATTTCCGCCCGGGGCCTGTCCGGACGGATCATCAGCGCGCTGACGGTGCTCAGGAGGAACGCGGTGATGCCGATGGCGGCGAAGTCGTCGGTGAGGGTGAGCAGGGGTCCGCCGATGAGCCCCGCGACGGTCGTGCCGAGGTACATCACCGCGCTGGTGAGGGTGGAGATGGTGCCGCGTGCCGTGCTGCCGAGCTGCTGCAGGTGGAGCATGCGGACGCTGAGCATCGCGCCGCCGCAGGCGAAGAGCGGCAGGAATACCAGGCCCACGACGACCGGGGGCGGGGAGGCTGCCAGTGCCAGGTAGGCGATGCCCATCACTGCGGCGCTCAGGTGGATCGCCCGGGTCGGGGTCACGCGACCGGTCAGTCGGACGCCGAAGAGGCTGCCGATCGTGTTGCCGATCCCGCCGGCCAGGACGATGAGCGCCACGGTGGCCTTCGAGGTGCCCAGACCGTCCTCCAACCAGGTCGGTGCGTAGGTGAACACGGTGAAGAACGCCAGGGTGTACACGAGGTAGGACAGGAATCGTGTGATCGCCTGTGGCGCGTGGAGCAGGGTCGGGTACGGCTCCTTCTTAGTCGCCGCGGTCGGCCGGATATCGGGGATCTGGTACCAGAGCATGACTGTCAGCCCCAACGAGCAGACCCCGATGATGGGGAAGACGATGCGCCAGTCGATGATCGCGAGAAGACTTCCAAGAGGCACCCCGACGACCTGAGCGATCGACAGCCCGGCGGTCGCATAGCCCATCACGCGCAGGACGCGTTCCGGCGTCGGGCCGACGAGTGCGGGAATCATGGCCCACACTTGCGGTGCAGCGATGGCCGCCGCACCGCCAGTGATGAAACGGAAGGTGAACATCATCCAGAACCCCGGGGAAACTGCACAGGCGGCCGTCGCCAACGCGAAGACCACCATCCCAAGCGTGAGTATGGTCCGGCGATTGCCCCGGTCCGAGACCGGCCCGGACACCAGTCCGGTGACCGCGTAGCCGATCGCGTAGACGCTGACCAGCCATCCGCTCTGCGACGTCGACACCTCGAAGGTCTTGGCGAGCGACGGCAGCAGTGGCGCGACGACGAAGGTATCCGAGCCGATCAGGAACATGACCGCGAACCCGAGTAGCGAGAGCTTTCGATCCATACCATCCTCCTGTTGTCCGGGGTGAGCGCCCCGATGCTAAACTTTGACAGCGCTGTCAATGTCAAGGGCGCGGGTCGATACGGCGCGAGGCCGATCGGCGCCGGGCCGGCCGAGTCCGTCGAGAGGGGGAGTCGCGCATGCGCATCACCGAAGCCGCTCAGTGCGCCGGCACCAGTCCGCGGATGCTGCGCTACTACGAGGCCGAGGGGCTGCTGGCGCCCATGCGCCGCGACAATGGCTATCGCGATTACGGCGCCGGGGAGGTCTCGGCGGCCCGCCAGATCGTTGCGCTGTCTCGCGCCGGACTCCCGCTCTCGCTCATCAGGACGGTGCTGCCCTGCACCACCGAGAACGGTGCGCTGAGGGCCTGCCCGTCCGTCGCGCCCGAGCTGCGTCGTCGCCTCCACGACGTCGAGGAGCAGATCGAGGTGCTCGCGGACAGTGCCAGGGTCATCAGGGACTTCCTCGACAACCTTCAGGACGTCGTCCCCGCCCGGCCCACCTCCTGACCGCGGCGACGGCGTCGTGCTCGGGCTGCGGAGCGCCCGCCTGCTGCCGATCGTCCGCGCGAGGTGAGCCGGGCCCCGCCAGGATCGACAGACGATCCGCGACATCGATCATCCGTGTGCGGTGAGCCATGCCCGACGGTGCGCTTGGCTCTGGCCCATGCCCTGAGGTAGGCTCGTTGAGCCGGTTCGGCACCTGGAGATGTCGCATAGTGGCCTAGTGCGCCTTCCTGCTAAGAAGGTTGGGGATAAAACCCCTCGGGAGTTCGAATCTCCCCATCTCCGCTCTTGAATCCCCGTGCTCCCGCTGTAAGGCCGTGGCGGGAAGCGCCGGGCGATACGCGCTCGTGGCACGATCGCCGTCGTCCTCCGCCCCGGATCTCCACTCGCGGACCGGAATTCCCGGCCTCCTCGCCCCTGCCCGGCCGACGGTGCGGGCATGACCGCGATGCCCTCGGTTCGGCCCTGCGCGGCGCAGCGCGACTCATCCCATGTCACATGATGGACCATCCTGCGCCATATGGTGGCGATCACTTCCGCGAGCCGCTCCGTGGAGGATACCGTGGCAGAAAGAGCACCCCGCTCTTCCCATGACGCACCACGACGTGCGCCTGACCCTGCCAGGAAGAAGAACCGTGCGCCACATCCCGTCACTGCGCCGTGTCGTCGCGGCCAGCGCCGCGGCCCTGATCCTCGGAGCGCTCGTCGCCCCGACCGCGGCCGCCGCCCCCGACCAGTCCCAGACCGTCACCGGCGATCCGTCCTCGAAGATCACCTCCAGGCTGACCAAGCCCGATGGCACCCCCGTCGCCGCGGTCGAGGATCACTGGTTCGTCCAGCTGTCCTCCCCCGCCGTCGCCCAGGGCGGCTCCCGGGCCACGATCGAGGCCGAGCAGACCGACCTCGTCAACGCGATCGAGGGCGCCGGCATCGACGCCCGGGTCACCACGGAGTACAAGACTCTGTGGAACGGCGTGGCCCTGTCGGTCGACGACTCCGAGGTCGATTCCCTCGCCGAGCTCGACCAGGTCGTCTCCATCCAGCCGATCGTCAGCATTCCGCGCCCGAGCGTCGATACCGCGGACGACGCCCGTACCGACGAGGAGAAGGCCGAGGGCGTCTCCTCCCCCCAGATGGCTCACGCCCTGGGTATGACCGGCGTCGACATCGTCCACTCCAAGCTCGGTTACACAGGCGGCGGGGTCAAGATCGGCATCATCGATACCGGCGTCGACTACGACCACGTCGAGTTCGGCGGCACCGGCACTCCGGGCGCCGAGGCCCCCGGCGGCGACGGGTCCACAGGATTCCCGACCTCCAAGGTCGTCGCGGGCTACGACTTCGTCGGCAACGCCTACGGCGACCCCGGCATCGCGGATGAGACGGCGCGCTACACGCCCGCCCCGGACGCCTACCCCGATGACTGCGGCGGTCACGGCACCCACGTCGCCGGTATCGCCGCGGCCAAGGGAACGCCCGGCACCAATCAGATCACGGGTGTCGCCCCCGACGCCGAGCTGGGCGCCTACCGCGTCTTCGGCTGCCAGGGCGACTCCACCTCCGAGGTCTTGACGACCGCCATGGAGAGAGCCGCCGATGACGGCATGGATATCGTCAACATGTCCTTCAGCGCCGACTTCATGGTCTTCAAGGACTACCCGACCGCCGTCGCCGCGGAGAGCCTGGCCTCCAAGGGCGTCATCGTGACCGGCGCCCAGAGCAATGCCGGTGCGACCGGCCGCTGGAGCATGGGCGCCCCCGCCTCGGCCGAGCACGTTCTGGCCGTCGGCAGCGTCGACAACACGGTGGAGACGAACTTCTACCTGACCGTCTCCACCAATCCCGATCAGAAGTACCTCTACTCGGTCGCCGAGGGCGGCGGCGCCCCGATCATCCGTGACAACGCGGTCGCGCACCCGCTCATCGCCACCGGCGATCCGGCCGCCGACGGCGGGGACGAGGCGACCGACGCCTCCCTGCTGTGCACCGCCCCGCCGGCCGGCGCCTACTCCGGCAAGACCGTGCTGATCCGGCGCGGGGCATGCCCCCAGCGCCAGAAGGTTCTCAATGCCCAGGCCGCGGGCGCCACCACCGTCATCCTCGACAACAATCAGCCCGGCGCCTTCACCGCCGACCTCTACGGCGACGGCGAGCAGATCACCATCCCGGTGGCCACCATCTCCCAGGCCGACGGCGATGCCATCCGCGGTGGGCTCACCTCCGACTCCACGCTGACCTTCACCGAGAACGTCGCGGAATTCGACCGGGCCACGGCCGGTCTCGTCTCCTCCTTCTCCTCCTGGGGGCTCAATGAGTCCCTCCAGACCAAGCCCGACGTCGTCGCCCCGGGCGGTAAGATCTGGTCCACCTGGCCGATCGACCACGGAGGTCCGTACCTGACCACGGCGGGGACCTCGATGGCGTCGCCGTACGCGGCCGGCGTGGCGGCTCTCATCATGCAGGCGCACCCGGAGATCAAGGACGCCGCGGGCCTCGAGGCCTTCGACCAGCTCGCCTGGCGCCTGCGCTCCACCTCCAACCCGGTGCCCTGGACCGGGGCCGAGGGTGACACGAGTCTGCTCGAACCCATCGCTCGCCAGGGCGCCGGTCTCATCAGCGCAGACACGGCCATCACCACCTCGATGCAGACCAGCGCCTCGACGATCAGCATGGGCGAGTACGAGAAGTATCCGGACGGCTACCAGACCTCGGTCTCCCTGACCAATCACTCGGGCGCGTCGGAGACCTACACGCTGTCCCACGAGGACACCGTGACGACCACCGGCCCCTCGGAGGCTCCCCAGCGGGGCACGACCTCGCCGGCGACCGTCTCCTCCGACGGCCGGTCGATCACGGTCCCGGCCGGCGGTACCACCACCGTCGACGTCACCATCGGGGCACCGGCCGGCATCGTCGACGGCGACTTCTTCGGCGGCTGGATCGTGCTGACGCCGTCCTCCGGCACCAAGCCGGTGCGCATCCCCTTCCAGGGCGTGGGCGGCAACCTCGCGCTGGCCGGCGTGTTCGGGGGGTTCACCTCCCTGGGCAACCTCAAGGGCGAGGCCGTCGACCCGGCCGGCTACGTGTACGGGGACTCCGCACTCAGCAGTCTGGGCGCCTACGAGGATCTTCCTGTCATGATCATCCAGCCGAGCATCCCCTATCGCGGCTCGACCATGTCGGTCTCCCGCGTCAACGCCGACGGCACCACGGAGGATCTCGGCGTGGTGGCCTCCAGCCCGAGTGCCCGCACTCGCGCGGACCACCCGATCTTCGTGTGGGACGGCAGCTACATGGTCGGCGACAAGGTCATGCAGGCCCCCACCGGGCAGTACCGGATCACCGTGCGCGCGCTTCCCGTCAACGGGGACAAGGACACGGCCTCCGACTGGGCGGAGTGGACCTCGCCGACCTTCAGCATCGACTGGAAGACCGAGGGCTACATCCCCCAGAGCCAGTTGGCCGTCTCCTCGCCCGGCAATGCGGGCGGCGATACCAGTGCGCTGTCCGACGACAACATCTTCACCGTCGCCGAGAGCTCCACCGAGGCCACCTACGATATCGATCTCGGAGGCGTCTACGACATCAGCAAGGTCCACTACACGCCCGAGCAGCGAGTGAGGGCGGGCCATGCGACGCGGTGGACCGTGCAGGCGTCTCCGGACGGGGCGACATGGACCGACGTCGGAGCGGGCGACATCGAATCGGGCTCCTTCAACCCCACGATTCTCGAGTTGGACGCCGCCGTGCGCGCGCGGTACGTCCGGGTCTCCCTGACCAACGGCCAGGACGGCGCGACGGCCCTCCAGGTCGCCGAGCTGCGCGTCGCCGGGACTGCCGCGGGCGACCCGACGCCGGGACCGGGCGACCCGACGTCGGGACCGAGCGGTGCGCCGGCGCCGACCGATCCCGCGCAGCCGGGGTCGCCGACCGCGACCTCCCGGGGATCCGAGGCCGCGGAGGGGGCCGGTGCGGCGTCCGCGACATCCGTGGCGTCCGCTCAAGGACACCACTCCCTCGCCAGGACCGGTGCGTCCATCGGGATCGGGGTCGTCGCCCTCATCCTCCTGGTGGCCGGGGGGCTTCTTCTCCTTCGCCGTCGCGGGGCCGGATCCGATGAGGACGAGCACGGGGAGGAATGAGCCGGGCGGATCCCCGCACGCGGGAACCGCGGCCACCACGACCTGCTGACCACCCGCTGACGGCCGCATGGCGATCCCCGCACGCGGGATCCGCCGTCGGCGAGCGCCTCCGGGGCCCGCGCTCGTGCGATTGACGGACGCCCCGGCGGGCTCTGGGACCGCCGAGTCCCGGAGCCCGCCCCGGGCCCAGGCGGCTCGGTGATGGCCGGACCGCCGGACGGTCCGACCGTGCGCCTTCGCGTGTGCGCAGGCTCACGAGTCTGCGATTTGTCGGGAACCTGGGTGCCGAGTAACCTTCGGATTGTCGAAAACGACATGCGCCAGTAGCTCAACGGATAGAGCATCTGACTACGGATCAGAAGGTTGGGGGTTCGAATCCCTTCTGGCGCACTGACGCCCCGATATCGGCTGAATAGTCGGTTCCGGGGCGTTTTCCATTTCTCCAGTTCCTCCGGTGCTGTTCACTGCTTTCCGCACTTTCCGCCGACGCTGATTTCTCCAGGAGTTCTTCTGAAGAAGGACGAGTCGAGGAGGGCGGTGACAAGACGACGGGAGGACGGACGGTGGAGCGGTGGCGCGACCCCGACTCGGGCCGCGCCACCACCGGCCTCCTTCCGTCCCGCCGTCGTCCTCCCCGTCCTCGGGCGGGGCGCACCTCGGTCGGGGCGCGGGAGGGGGAGACTCACCGGCAACATGTCGCCGCGGACCCGTGTGCATCGGTCGGGGCGGGGAGGGGGACGGTCATCCCGTGATCTCCTGCGCGGGGTCGGCCTCGCAGGTGGCGCCCTCCTCGGGCAGGGTCCCATCCATCAGGAATGCGCTGACGGCGTTGGCGGCGCAGTCGTTGTGAGTCACCGCGCCATGGATGGCGTCCTTGACGGTCAGGAGGTGGCCGTCGTCGAGCTGGCTCGCCAGGGACACCGCCCACGGGTAGGGGGTTTGCGAGTCGGCGGTATTGCCGATGACGATCACGGGTCCCGCTCCCTGCGCGGTGACGGAATGCGGCTGCGTGGTGGTCGTCGTGTGCCCCCAGCCATGGCAGAAGGCGTCCATGTAGGCGGACGACATGTTGTACGAGATCGGGTAGGACGCCTTGAGGTCGGCGGCGTGCGCGTTCCAGGACGCGGTGTCCCCGGTGTCCTGGTAGTCCGAGCACTGCACGCCGTAGTAGGTCACGGCCGCGTTCCGCGGGTCCGCCGGCGTGGTCGGGCCGGCGATGTTCCCGTAGTAGGCGTCCCGCACCTTCTGGTAGTTCCCGTACAGCGTGGTGCCGTTGCCGGTGGTCATGGCCTGAGCCAGGCCACTGGTGAGGTAGGGCAGGTACTCCGGGCGCCGGTTGGACATGAACCGGATGATCGATCGGGTCTGGGTGGTGCTCAGAAGCGTGTTCTTCCCGTCCATCGTCAGGGGCTTGGCGTCGAGGCCCTCCAGGAATGTCTGCAACTGCGTCATGGCCTCATCGACCGTGCCGCTCAAGGGGCAGTTGTCACCGACCTGGCCCGCCATGCAGGACTCGGCGTACGTGCGCAGAGCCTGCTCGTCGTGCGCGATGTTCTCCGAGTGGATCTGGGATCGGGTCATCGAGGGATCCATGGCCGAGTCCAGGATGATGCGCCCGGCGTGAGTGGGGAAGAGGTCCAGGTACATGGCGCCGAGGTAGGTGCCGTAGGAGAGTCCGAGGTAGTTCAGCTTCGTGTCGCCCACCACGGACCGCATGACGTCCATGTCGCGAGCCACCGAGGCGGTGTCCATGTGGTCGAGGATCTCCGGGGTCTCGGAGTTCTCGGCGCAGCCCGCGGCCCGAGTCCTGCCCTGGGTCTCGAAGGTCGAGGCGTCGGCGGTCTGCGCGGCCGGCTGGCCACCCGCCTGAGGACCTGCGGCCTCCTCCTCGGCGCCGTCGTCCGACTCGGTCTCCGGGACGAGCGTCGTGATGTCCGGGACGGTCGTGATGTCGGGGAAGTCCGGGGTGTCCGTGACGCCCGGGACGTCGGCGGCGCCGGGGTTGTCCGGATCCTCGGCGTCCTGCTGGCCGTCGGCGGCGTCCTGCCGCGGGACGTTCTGCTGACCGCCGTCGGCGTTCTGCTTGTTCTGGGTCCAGCAGGTGAGCGGTGTGGATCGTCCGACGCCCCGCGGATCGAAGCCGACGATGTCGTAGTTGGCGTTCACCCTGGACGTCAGCGAGCGGGAGATTCTCTCGACGCTATCGACCCCGGAGTTCCCAGGGCCCCCGGGATTGGTGAACAGGGTTCCGCGATCCGCCTTTCCGTCGGTGGCCATCACCTTCTTCATCGCCACCTTGATGGTCTGGCCGCCGGGGTCGTTGTAGTCCAGCGGAACGGTAATGGTGGCGCAGCTGGTGGCGACGCTGCCGTCATCGCAGTTGGCCCAGGTGATCTCCTGCTCGTAGAAGGTCGTCAGCTCGGCGGGGACGGCGGGTTGATCGGCGGCGGGTTGATCGGCGGCGGGGTGGATGGCGTCGGGCTGGTCGGCGATCGTCTGGGCGGAGACGGGCGGGGCGGTGATGAGATCGGAGGCCGGTGGCGCCGTCGCAGGTTCGGAGCTCCCGGCGGCGAGTGCCGGGTCGTGCCGGCCGGCGACCAGGACGAGCGAGAGCGACACCGATAATGACATTGTGATGAGCGCGGCCGCGCTCCTCTTCTTCAGGGAGTGAGTGAAGGGCCTCATATTGATCACTCTCTCCTCTTGATCCGTGGGGCGCCTCCTCCTGAAGGAGGAGATCACGATCGGGTCACGAGGGGCCGTGCCGTAGGCTCCCGGGGTGGAGTTCCTCAACGGCCTGGAGCCGACCTTCGACCTCACCTACGACGACGTCTTCATGATCCCGTCCCGGTCCGCCGTCGGATCGCGGCTGGCGGTGGACTTGGCCACCGATGACGCCACCGGCACGACGATCCCGCTCGTCGTGGCCAACATGACGGCGGTGGCGGGCAAGCGCATGGCGGAGACGGTGGCGCGGCGCGGGGCGATGGCGATCATCCCTCAGGACATCCCCATCGACGTCGTCGGCGACACGGTCGCCCGGGTCAAGGCCTCGCACCGGCTCTACGACACCCCGGTCACCGTCAAACCGCACCACACCTGCGGCTACGCCCTCGGCCTCATCCCCAAGCGCGCGCACGGCGCGGCCATCGTCGTCGACCCGGACACGAACGTGCCGGTGGGCATCGTGGACGCCTCCGACGTCTCCGACGTGGACCGCTTCACCCAGGTCCGCGAGGTCATGTCCACCGAGCTGGTCACCCTGCCCGAGGGCGTCGATCCGCGCGAGGCCTTCGCCCGCCTGCGGGCTGCCCGCCGCCGCCTGGCGCCCGTCGTGGACGCCTCGGGCCGGCTCGTCGGGCTGCTCACCCGTGACGGCGCGGTGCGATCCACCATCTACGATCCCGCGCTGGACGATGCCGGGCGCCTGCGCGTGGGAGCCGCCATCGGCATGAACGGCGACCCGGCCGGACGCGCCGTCGAGCTCGTGGCGGCCGGTGTCGACGTCATCGTCGTCGACACCGCCCACGGCCACCAGGACCGGATGATCGAGGAGGTCGGCGCCGTGCGCGCCGCCGTGGGCCGGGAGATGCCGGTGGTGGCCGGGAACGTCGTGTCGGCGGCCGGCGTGCGCGATCTGGTGGGGGCCGGCGCGTCCATCGTCAAGGTCGGGGTGGGCCCGGGGGCCATGTGCACCACCCGCATGCAGACCGGCGTGGGCCGCCCCCAGTTCTCCGCCGTCCTGGAGTGCTCGGTCGAGGCGGCCCGGCTCGGCGCCCACGTGTGGGCCGACGGCGGAGTGCGCCATCCGCGCGATGTCGCCCTGGCTCTGGCGGCGGGGGCGTCCAACGTCATGATCGGCTCCTGGTTCGCCGGTACCCACGAGTCGCCGGGCGATATCCGCCACGACGCCGACGGGCGCGCCTACAAGGAGAGCTTCGGCATGGCGTCCGCGCGGGCGGTCTCCTATCGCACCGAGGGCGAGGACGCCTTCGACCGGGCCCGCAAGGCCCTGTTCGAGGAGGGCATCAGCGCGGGCCGCATGTATCTGGATCCGGCGCGCCCGGGTGTGGAGGATCTCATTGACTCCATTGTGGCGGGGGTGCGCTCGTCCCTCACCTATGCGGGTGCCGGGTCGATTCCGGAGTTCCGCGAGCGGGCGATCGTGGGCGTCCAGTCCGCCTCGGGCTACCGGGAGGGCGCGCCGGTGCCGGTCAGCTGGTGAGGGCGGGGCGTCTCGTGTTGTCTCAAGACTTCTGGCGCTGGCGGGAGTCGACTGCCGGATCGATCGCACTCTTGTCGCACCGGCTGTCAGCGGCGGCATGACTTCTGGCGCTGGCGGGAGGCGACTGCCGGACGTCATGAGACAAAGGGCGGGGCATCTCACGTTTCGGCTTGATGGTGCGCGTCCGGGCCGGCTTCGCATCGCCGGGGCGGGTCGATGGCGGGTCGCCGAGGCGCTGCCGGGAGGCCCGGCGTTGGTGATGCGACGAGTGTCTGGCGAATCCGCAGCCTCCTGCCGGGGCGCGGCCGCCGGTGCCCTCGTCGGTGTCCAAATCTGCCACAAAGGCGGTATTTGTATGCTCGAAGGCGCGAGAGATCCGCGTGATTTCAACGATCTGCAGTGCGCCGCATGGTACATAACGAGCCCTTTGTGGCAGATTTGGACAGGACGGGCCGTCAAAAGAGACGCTTCGTGCTGAGAGCCCCGCGTGGTCGTACCCGGGTTCGCGCGGTCGTACCCGGGTTCGCGCGGTCGTACCCGGGCCCGCGTGGTGTACGTGCGTTCGCGCGGTCGTACCTTAGAGCCTCTCTAACATACGACCGCGCAATGTTGGGTACGACTGCGTGAAAAACGGTACGACCGCGCGCCCCTCCAGGGGGCCGATAGGCCGATCAGACGGGAGTGCGCATGAGGGTGCGGACGCGGCTCAGGCCGGCGTCGGTGGCGAGCTCGTCGCGCAGCTCGGGGTGGGTCGAGTAGAACTCGATGACCTGCCGGAGCTGGGTGTACCCGACGGCAACGGCGTCCATGGGCAGGGAGACAAGACCGACGTCGGGGGTGTGTACGAGCAGGTGTCCGGACTTGAGGGCGCCGGCGACCTGCGGCTGTTCCTCCCACAAGAACGTCATGTCACGTGGGGTGTCGGGCCCGAATCGGATGCCGTTCGGGGTCAGGACGACCTCCGGGCCGCCGTGCGGCCGTGTGGATCCCTTCCACGTTCGGATGACGCCGTAGGCGCATACGACCACGGCCGCTATCGACAGGAGGCGAAGCTGTTCCTCATAGGGGCGGGCGCTGACGGCCAGTGACCAACCGAAGAGCGCGACGACGGCGAGCGCCGCCGCACCGAGACGCGTGGTGAGCGGGGCGAGCCAGAACGACGGCAGCTCGATCCCGCCGTGGCCGATGGTCCAGCGGCGATCCGCGTGCTTCAGAGGGATTTGGAGGACCCTGAGCATGATGGCCCGCACCATCAGTAGGATGAGGACGAAGAAGAGCAAACCGACCATTGTCGTCTCCAAACCGGTGGCGGGGACGGCGACGAGGCAGGCGAAAACCCCGAGGACCTGAAGGACGGCGCGGCGGGGCGCGTCGCCTCTCCGTTGGTCGGCGCTCGCGCAGTTGAGGGAGTCGGGGCGCATCGGGACGGGGGGAGAGAAGGTCGTCGGGGCCGACTCCGCGGGCGGGGTCGGGGGCTCCTCCATATGGCGCAATGCGACGTCGTCGACCGGCGCGAGGGCCTCATGATGTGAGATCCCGTTCTGCGGGCCGGCAGCGGCGGAATCGCGGGGCAAGTCCTCGTCGATCTGCCAGACGGGAGTGCGCATGAGGGTGCGGACGCGGTTCAGGCCGGTGTCGGTGGCGAGCTCGTCGCGCAGCTCGGGGTGGGTCGAGTAGAACTCGACGACCCGCTGGAACTGGACGTACCCCAAGGGGGTCGTGTCCATGCCGACGGGTAGGGGGGAGGTGTTCGGGGTCTGCACGAGCAGGGCGCCGGACGCGGAGACCCCGACGACACGAGGCCGGTGCACCCACAGAAAGGTGGTCTCGCGTCGGGTGCCCGGTGCGGTGCGGAAGCCCTGGGTGTCGAGGATGATCTCGGCTCCGAGGCGCGGCCGCGGGGTCCTCCACCAGACGACGACGGCGACGGCGAGGCAGGCCGTTGCGGCGCAAAGGGAGGGAATGGGGAATTTCTCGTCAATGTGCTCATTGAAAAGAACAAGAAAATAACCGAGGAGTCCGAGAAGGGCGAGGATCAGTGCGCCCAGGTGCTGGGCCAGCGGGAGGAACCAGACTCTCGATATGGAGATCCCTTCTGTCCTCCTGGTCCATCGTCGACTTGAGAGCGCTACCGGAATCTGGGCTCCCAGAAGCACAACGGCGTGAAGCAGGAGAATGAGCGCGATGATGAAGACTAGGTGGATGAATGCGCTGTCCTCACCGGTGGGGAGACGCGTGAAGAGAATGAAGACCATCAGGGCGTACAGCAGGAAGCGCAGGGGCGCGCTGCGTCTTCTGCGATCCGCCTTCTCGCAGCCGAGGGCGCCGCGCGGCGTTGGTGTGGGAGGAGGGGGCTCGGGAAGCGGAGGCCGTGCGGGGACGGCCGGTTCGTCCGACTCATCCAACTCGTCCGGCTCATCAACTTGAGCGGGCCGGGCCGGCATCGGGCTCGACCCTACCGGTCGGCCGTTCAGCATTGCCGCCAGAGATGCGATGGCGTCATCGACAGGAGTGATCGCCCGGCGCGGTGAAGCCGTGCCTTGATCTCGACTCCGGTCTTGTCGGCCGGGAGTGGTCGGGGCGGAGCGAGCAGCGGAAAGGCTCTCCTCGACCTGCCAGACAGGGGTGTGCATGAGGGTACGAACGCGGTTCAGGCCGGTGCCGGTGGCGAGTTCGTCGCGCAGTTCGGGGTGGGTCGAGTAGAACTCGACGACCCGTTGCAGCTGGACATAGCCCAGGGGAATGGGGGACATGGGAAATAATGACGTTCTGCTCTGATTCGTGGTGATGACGGCCTGCGGAAACTGGCGGCCCGAGCTTCCTTCAATGAGAGGATTCAGTTCCCATGGTATGTACGTGTGGTGGCGGCCGTCGGGCCACAGACGTATTCCCAAAGGGTCAAGAATGAGTTCGGGTGCTCGTGGCGGATTCACTGGCATGAACGTCCACATGAGAACACTGCCAGCAAGTAATCCCCAGGCGAAGCGCATCGTCCTTCTGGCTTCGGAGTGAGTGATATCCGGAGGTAAAGGCATCCACAGGGCGAGAGCGACACCGATCGTAACCATCAAGGGGGGTATCTGCTCCCACAGGAGAAATCCCCAGGATGGTCCGAACTCAACTGTGCCATCGCCCTGGTGCCAGCGACTGGGGGCTTCGCGGGTTTGACTGCATAATACGAAGCGTCCTGATCCCAGCAGAAGGAGGCTCAGGGCAGCCGAGAGAAGGAGGACGAAGATTGGCGCGAAAGGGTGTGTCAGTGCGACGAGGATGAAAGTCAGAAGTAGAAAGCTGCCGCATGTCACCTCCACCCATGCCTCGACCTCTCGATTGCGATCGGCGCGATCGCAGGAGTAGACTTTCGTCGATGGTCTCCGGCGTCGATGGTCGTTGATATTGATCACCGGGTCCCCATCTTCCATCCGTCTGCAATGAAGTCCGTGAAGTCTTCAATCTTCTCTTCCGCAGAACTGCAGGCATCCCCAAGATTGTCGAAGACCCAGTTCTTGGAATCAACAAGCCCCTCATCGATTTTCTCGCGAGTCTCCTGAGACACCCAGGTTTCATATGCATAACTGGTACCTGTAGAGACTGCCGGTGCTACCAAGATTCCACCGGAACCGGCGGCCGCGGCGGCAATAGTCCCAGTGGTTGCTGTAAGAATCGTCTCGCTGGGCGATTCGCCACGCACAAGATCGTAGACGGCGAATCCGATGGTGATAGCGCCGCCCCCTAGTTTGGCGGCGTTTTTTCCGAACTTCTCCTTGCTGATGGCCTTCTTTTCGAGCTTCCCGGATTCCCCTTTCCCTCTCTTTCGGTCGATGGCCTTATCGCTGGGGCGCGCTTTTCGGGCGTGAACCTGCGGGTTCGCCGATGCGTCTTGCGCCGCCCTTATCGCCGCCTGCTCGGCTGCGCCCCGTAGTTCTTCTGCCGCAGCGGCGTACTTGTGCTTCACGACCTTGCCGTACCCCTTGTCGAGGGCGGAAGCCAGAAGCGCTTCTGTGCCGGTCATGAAGCTGCTTTGAAGAACCTCGGACTCCGCGGTCGCGAGATTCTCGTCGATCCAGTCGTTGAGCTCTGTGAAAGTTCCGTTCACCTTGCCGCGGACCTTCTCGAAGTGCTTCACCTTGCGACGATAGGCGTCGTAGGCCTCGTCAGCGGCATGCCACTCCTCCTGTTCTGCCTTGGTGCATCCCTTGGGAAGGTCGCCCGGGTCGGAGACCGCCTCGGGGTATCGAATGATGTTGCCCTCCACGACGAGGTCGTACCCCCTCGCGGTTTCGAGATGATCATTCATGTCGTCCTTGCGCCAGGAGAGCTGGTTGGCGAAGGAGCGAATGGTGTCGGCGGCCTTCTTGGCGCGATCGTAAGCGTCATTGCAGGCCTTGCTCAGATCATCGGAGAAGGCCGTGACGGCCGATCCCAGTTCGCCGACGAGCGCGGAATTGGCCTGAGTGGAGTTGTTGGTGAACAGCAGATTGGCGTCGCTGAAATTGTCCCGCAGGCCCTCCAGCCAGGACGCGGCGCCGGAGACGGACTCCACGCTTCCCGGGATCGTCACATCGATATCGCTCACGGCATCTCCTTCTCCATGTTGCGGAAGGTCTGGGCGACGTCCTCATCGACCCCGGTGACCAGATCGATCGCGGATCCCATATTATCTCCTCCCAGGGTCGCCGCCTGCGCCAGCGTTCCTGCATCCTCTGCGAGCTGGGCGATCATATTGTCGATATACTCCGTGCCGTTCCCTCCGTCGACCTCCGAGGGCATGGTGGCCGCATCCTCCTCCAGATCGCTCTGTGCGGTGTAGAAGCGCGCTTTGATGTAGGTCGCGGCGTCGTACTGGAATTCAAGGTCGCCGGTCATCGAACTGCTCCATCTTCATCATTATCTTTCGTCTGGTGCCACAGGTTGCGGGGCACCGGCGTATCCAGATAGATCACGTCATAGGACTGGACCGCCTCCAGCTGGTCGAGATTCTCGGTGAGATAGAGAACCCACGGCTGGTTCGGTCCCAGGCAGCGGGCCAGTCGGTCGAGGGCCGTGTAGGCGAGCAGCGCGACACGACCGTCGCGCATCTGACGCAACTCGATCTCCGCCCCCCGCGTGTTGGATGCCCCGGTGGCGGGCAGGTACAGCGCAGGAGGGATGGGCGGGCGCCCGGACTCGGCGGGGCGCCCGGGGCTGGAACGCCCGGAATCGGCGGCGCGCCCGGGGTCGGAGCCGGGAGGCCCGTGCCTCGGATCGGCGCGCCCGGGCCCGGGGCCGGAACGCCTGGGCGGAGGCAGGATCATGCCTTCAGGGATGGATGGCATGCGGCAAGACTATGCGGGTTCGTGATGATGTGTCCATCACCCCTCTACCGCGGGCCCGTCATTCCCCGGCCGCGCTGGCCTCCAGAGCCTGCTCCAGGTCCGCCACCAGGTCGTCGGGGTCCTCGATGCCGACGCTCAGCCGCAGCAGCCGGTCGGTCAGCCCGTAGGCGGCGCGCGTGGCCGGCGGCACGTCGGCATGCGTCTGCACGCTCGGGCAGGTCACCAGCGATTCCACCCCGCCCAGCGACTCGGCGAAGGTGAAGACCCGCACCGCCCCCAGGAAGGCCGCGATATCGACGTCGTCGGCGGGGTCGAAGGAGACCATGCCCGAGCGTCCCGGGTACAGCACCCGGCTCACGCGCGCGCTGGCCTCCAGGAACTCCACGACGCGCCGGGCGTTCTCCTCATGCCGAGCCATGCGCAGGGACAGGGTCTTCAGGCCCCGCAGCAGCAGGAAGCAGTCGAAGGGGCCGAGCGTCGCGCCGGTGGTGTTGAGCCGGTACATGAGCCTCTCGCCCAGGTCAGGGTCGGCCACGACGACGGCGCCAGCCATGACGTCGTTGTGCCCGCCCAGGTACTTCGTGGCCGAGTAGACGACGACGTCGGCGCCCAGCTGCAGCGGTCGGCAGATGACCGGGGTGTAGAAGGTGTTGTCGACGACCAGCAGTGCCCCGGCGGCGTGCGCCCAGCCGGCCGCCCGCGCGATGTCGATCTCCGCCATCATCGGATTGGTCGGGGTCTCGATGATCGCCAGGGAGGCCGGGCGGCCCAGCGCCTCGTGCAGGCCCTCCTCGCCGACGACGAAATCCACCTCGCAGGCGCCCGACTCGGCCAGCACCTGGAGGTAGCGGTAGGTGCCGCCGTACAGGTCCTCCAGCGCCACCACCCGGCCGCCGCGGGGCGCGAGCGTCTCGACCGCGAGCTGGACCGCGGCCATTCCCGATGATAGGGCGAAGCCCGCCGTTCCGCCGTCGAGGCGCGTCAGCGCGTCTTGCAGGACGTCGCGGGTGGGCGAGGCCGTGCGTGTGTAGTCGTAACCGGTCGACTCGTGCAGCCCCGGGTGGCCGAAGGCGGTCGACAGGTGGATGGGCGCGGTGATCGCACCGGTCGCCGGGTCGGTGGCGGTGCCCGCATGGGCGAGCATCGTGTCCAGCCCCCAGGCGGGGGGCTCGGCCGACCAGGAGGCGTGGTGCTGAATCGGGACGGTGCGACAGTGCGAGCGATCGTCGTCGGCCGGGGCTGCAGGGCGCTGCGTCGCCCGGGAGGCGGCGGGGTCCGGTGCGGACCGCGTCGGCCGTGAGGATGGGTGAGCCGTGCGGGGCTGCGGAGCCGCGGTCCTCGGGCTCCCCGAGGAGTCGGAGCGGACGGGTGCGGGGGCGAAGCTGGTCATTGTGCGGGTCCTTCTGGGAATGGGCGCGGTGCTGAACCGATCTCGTGGCGGAATACGACCGATCTCGAGCCGGAACTGGACCGATCTCGGTGCGGAACCGGACCGATCTCGATGAATCAGGCTGCGGGTGCAGTGCCGGTCCGCCGGGCCTGCCTTGCTCGGCGGGCGAGCAGGGCCGCGGCGCCGGCCTCGAGGCGGTTCAGCGCCTCATCCAGCGTGGCGCGCGGGCAGCCGACGTTCATACGGGTGAAGCCCCGCCCGCCGGCGCCGAAGATCGCGCCGTCGTCGAGCCACAGCCCGGCCTCCTCCAGGATCACGTCGTCGAGCCTGTCGGGGGCCAGCCCCGCGGCCGCGAGCAGACCGGTGCAGTCCAGCCACAGCAGGTAGGTGCCCTCTCCGGGCACCGCCTCGACGCCGGGCACGGACGCCAGACGATCGACGACGTGCTCGCGGGCCGCGGCGATGTGCTCGCGCAGCTCGTCGAGCCAGGCGTCGCCGCCCTCGTAGGCGGCCCGGCAGGCGACCAGCCCCAGCGCGTTGGGCTGGGAGTAGCCGGCGGCGTCGAGCTCGGCCCGGAAGCGGGCGCGCAGGGCCGGGTCGGGGATGAGGATGTTGGCGACCTGCAGGCCCGCCAGGTTGAAGGCCTTCGACGGCGAGGTGCAGGTGACCGTGCGGGCGGCTACCTCCTGCCCCAGCGAGGCGAGGGGAGTGGTGCGGTGTCCGGGCAGGGCGAGGTCGGCGTGGATCTCGTCGGCCACGACGACGACGCCGTGACGGGCGGTCGTCTCGGCCAGCTCGGTGAGCTCGTCGCGCGACCAGACGCGCCCCATCGGGTTGTGCGGGTTGCACAGGAGAAGCAGTCGTGCGCCGGTGCGCTCCAGGACCGTCTCCAGGGCGGCGATGTCGCGCCGGTAGGCGCCGTCGGGGTCACGGATCAGCGGGACCGAGGCGACCGTACGGCCGTTGGCCTCCACGACCTCGCGGAAGGGGTAGTAGACGGGCTCCTCGATGACGACGGCGTCGCCAGGGCCGCTCAGTGCCCGCACCGCCGTCGCCAGGGCGGGGACGACCCCCGGGGTCACCACGTTCCATGCGGGGTCGATCCGCCAGCCGTAGCGGCGGGAGAGCCAGCCGGTCAGGGCGGCGTCGTAGGCGGCGTCGGGCTCGGAGTAGCCGAAGATGCCGTGGCGCACCCGCCACAGCAGGGCCGAGGTCACGCAGGGCGCAGTGGCGTGGTCCATGTCCGCCACCCACAGGGGCAGGGCGGAGGCGGGGCGGCCGCGCTCGACGGCGAAGTCCCACTTGAGGCTGCCGGTGCCGGTGCGGTCGTGGACGAGGTCGAACCGGGAGACGACGGAGTCCGCCGAGGAGGGTGTCGAGGTCGCGAGGGCCGCAGGAGGCGGTGCGGCGGGGCGGGCGCCGTCGGAGGGCGAACCGGGAGTCGGGGCGGTCGCGAGGGACGGTGTCGCCGGGACGGGGGAGAGGGCATGGACTGAATGGACTGACATGGCTGACGGATCCTTGGGGCCGGCACGCGGCGGGCGCCGTCGGGCGGCGGGACGGGCGCGTGCGAGAGGCGTGCGACGAACGGAGGGGACGAACACGGGGCCGCCGGGCGGGCGGGGCCGCGGAGTACGACGAGCAGGCGGTGAGCGGTGCTCGGACTCTGACCGTTACTCGGGTTACAGCGACGGCTGGCGCTGTCAGCGCATGCGCATTCGACGCGTGACCAGGGCGCGCACCGGCAGGGCACGGGTCGTGGGCGTCGTGGCGTTCATGGGGTGAGAGTAGCGGCTGGTGCGGCGGGGCGCCAGCCGCGGCGAACGCGCTCGGCTGCGGCGGGCGCGCTCAGGGGGCCGGTCGCCGGGCCGGGCGCGCTCAGCCGGCGGGCGTGTAGGTGGTGAGGGCTCCGTTGCGGGGCGAGTAGCCGACTGCCGTGCGGGGATCGGCGAAGACGAGGTAGTCCCCCTCGGACGGGTCGAGACCGGGCACGTCGATGGTCGTCCCACTCTTCGCGTCGACCATGGCGCAGAACGTCGTCCTGCGGGTGGCTTCCGACACCGCTGAATGTGACGATTCCGTTCCTGCTCGTGGCAGCGGCGTGCGGGCTACTGCAGTCCTCGTCCAGGCCGGTGTTGTAGGAGCGGATCTCATAGACGTGGACCTCGGGGGCGGCGAAGGAGGGCCCGTCGTCCAGGGGCACCCGCGAGATGCAGCTCGCCTCCTTCGTGGTGTACTCGCCCACCCGCTTGTCCTCGGGGATCCCGTCGTCGACGCCGGTGTTCCAGGCGGTCAGCTCGTCAAGGGGGGGGGAATGGCCCCGGCCCAGACGGTCGGGGGTGGGCGCGGTCGCGGTCGGCCTCCCCGACGGCGACGACGTAGTGCTTGCCGCTGCGCACGATCACGCCCTCGCTCACGTTCGCCTCCTCGGTGGCATCGACGCTCCACGCCCTGCTGCCGTCCTACCTCCAGGCGGAGCAGGACCCGCTCTCGCAGCTGAGGGCGAGGTCGTTGACGATGACCGCCGCCCCCTTCCAGGGCGCGCTGCGGTGGTCACCGGTGGCGACGTCGTAGAGCCGGCCGTCGGCGACGATCGTGTCGTTGTCCCAGAACACGATGTACGTCTCCATGATGCTGGCGATCTCGACCTTGACGCTCCAGGACTCACTCGCCCGCCCGCCGGTCAGGGAGTAGCCGGTGAGCGTCGCACCGCTGCTCGATCGACCGATGCCGGAGGAGTCCTTCGAGAGTGCGACGAGGAACGTTCCGTTCGGAGACACAGCGATCGTGGCGTCCTTCTTGATCGTGGAGGACCCCGTCCGCTTCGCCCCGGCGGCCCAGTCGTCGGCGGGCACGACCATATTCGGGTCGATGATGCTCCCAGAGTCGCGCAGCAGGAACCACCAGGCGGCTGTGCCGCCTCCCGCCGTCAGCATGACGACGAGGACGATGATCAGAACAATGAGTCCCGTGCGCTGCCTGGGCGGTTGCGCGGGCGCGCCGCCCGGTACCGGCCCCGGCGGAATCGGCTGCGGGTAGGCCTGCTGGTACGGGGGTACTGCGGCTGCTGCGGCTGCCGCGGATATTGCGGATAGTGAGAATATTGAGGGTATTGCGGGCCCTGCGTTTGCTCGGGTGCAGGTTGATGGGGATAGGGGGAGTAGGAGGGTTGGGAACCGCCTCAGCCTCCCGCGGGCGCACCGGAGCCGGACGGCGGGTAGGGGTACGGATAAGGACCGTCGGAGGGCGCCGGCTGATAGGGCGGATACGCCTGTGTCATGCAGTCATCGTATGAGGTCTCCCGTTCCAGGGGGAGGTCCTATGCGACGCTCGTCTCGTCCGGCCGGGCGCGGCGTCGTCGGACCGATCTCGAGCCGGAACTGGACCGATCTCGGCGCGGAACCGGACCGATCTCGAGCCGGAACTGGACCGATCTCGGTGCGGAACCGGACCGATCTCGGCGAAGGGGGCGGCGGACCAGTGGCTCACCCGTTGGCGGGCTTGTAGCTGATGAGCGTGCCGTCCGCGGGGGAGTAGCCGATGATCTGCTTCGGGGTGACCACGTCGAAGAGGGCCCCGTTGTCCGGGTCCAGCCCCTCGAAGGCGATCCGCTCGCCCGTCGCGGAGTCGAACATCAGTGAGAAGGGGGTCTTGTTCGTCATCTGGGCCGTGCCCACCATCACCACCTTCGCACTGTCGGAGACCTGGGTGGTCTCATCGTTGAAACAGGGGAAGACGTTCTTGTCGAAGCCGGTGAGGTCGATCGTGGCGCCCCCCGTCATCGAGATGCTCTGCCCGCAGTGGGGTTCGCCGGTGGCGCCGACCGTCGGCATTGTCCCGGCCGCCGCACTCAGGTCACCTCTGACCCATATCTTCTTGAGATCCTCGGCCGTGCGCGGGCTCGGGAGGCGCAGCACCCTGGTGTTGTCCCCGAAGGAGCGTTGGATCTCCGTCGATTTGGGCTTTCCCCCGTCTATATCGTAGAAGGACATGTGCCACTCATCGGAGGTCCCCGACAGCACATCGGAATGAGCCGAGGAGATGGCCCATCCCTCAGTGGTGCTCGTGACGGCGTAAACGGCGGGATTTTCCTCCGGCACGGAGAGGCTGATGAATTCACCGGTGTCGATGTTGAAAACGTAATGGTGGGCGATGATGGCGTATTTCGCGTCGACCCGGGTGTATACTGTCGCGTAATTGTGGGCATCATTGATGATGCCCGCGGCGATATCGGTTTCTGAGTTCGTGAGCAGGCTCTTCACCGGGTCATTGACGGCCGAGGACCAGGCGGGGGTGGTGTCGCCTTCGCGGTAGCCTGCGCAGGTGGTTTTCTGGCAGGCGATGACGGTGTCGCCGGCGACGACGGGGACGGCGTCGGTGGGCCATGGGGCGTCGGTGGTGTCGCCGGTGGTGATGTCGTAGAGGGTCGTGCCGTGGATGAGGGTGTTCTTGCCCCAGGTGAGGAAGGCGGGGTAGATGGTGGGGTTGTTCCTGGCGCCGCTTGTGGCGACGGTGTCTCCTGTAGTGTCCACGGTGGCGGTCCAGGCCGTGGACGGGCCGGAGTCGTTCATGGTGTAGGCGGTGAGTGTGGAACTCTGGGTGTTCTCGCCGTCGGTCTTGACGGAGAAGAGGTGGTCGGGGGAGGTGAAGATGGAGGCGCCCGGGTCGATCGCCGTGGACCACTGCTGGGTCGAGCCCGACGCCCACGAGTCCGACGGGGTGGGGGAGCGCGTGCGATCCGTCATGGGAGGCTGGGCGTAGTTGGTGTCTCCGGCGGCCAGCAGTCCGCCCCCGACGACTCCTCCCAGGGTCAGCGCCCCGATGAGGACGGCGATGACCGCCGTGCGCAGGTCGAGGTGCGGGCGGTGATCGGGCGCGGGTGCGGGCGGACTCATGGGGTCGATCGTATGCGATCGAGACGGAATCGTGATCTACGTGCCGGCGTCGCTCGCAGAACCGGCGTCTGCCGCGGAGCCGGCGTCGGGTCGCAGAGCCCGCACCGGCACGACCGTCGTCAGCGACTCCCCGCCGTGATCGAGCTGGCCGATGCAGACCTCGACATCGAAGACCCGGGCGAGCGTCGCCTCATCCATGATCTCGCGTGTCGGACCGGACACGGCGCGATGCCGGGAGTCCAGGAGCAGCACGCGGTCGGCGATGCTCAGGGCGTGCGCCGGGTAGTGCGTGTTCATGATGATGCTCAGCCCCCGATCGTGGACCAGTGTGCGCAGCAGGTCCAGGACGATGAGCTGGTTGTGGAAGTCCAGGCCGGTCTCCGGCTCATCCAGGACCAGCACCTCCGGCTCGGCGACCAGGGCCCGGGCGATGAGCACCATCTGGAACTGCCCGCCGGACATCGTCCGGCACGGCATGAGGGCCAGCGCCTCCGCGCCGATGCCCGCCAGCGCCTCCTCCGCCATGGCTCGCTCCCGCGGCCCGGGCTGGGCGAGCAGCGGCAGGTGGGGGGAGCGTCCGAGCATCACCATGTCCACCCCGGACAGACCCGTCGCGGTGGAGTTGCGCGTTTGCGGCACGTAGGCGATCCGGCGCCCGATCTCCCTGGGGGACAGGGTCGCCAGATCCACGCCGTCCAGGAGAGTCGCTCCGGACTCCCATTTCTGCAGGCCGAGCATGGTGCGCAGGAGCGTCGTCTTGCCCGCGCCGTTGGGCCCCAGGATCGCGAGCAGCTCGCCGTCGTCGACCTCGACCTCGATGCGCTCCAGGATCGGGGCGGGGGCTCCCGGGTAGCGGAAGGTGCCGTCGTGGACCCGCAGTCGCGCGCTCACGTCCGCACCCCGCCCGTGCGGCGCAGCAGCGTGATGAAGAAGGGTGCCCCCACGAGCGCCGTGACCACGGAGACGGGGATCTCCGAGGCGGTGAGGGTGCGCGCGATCGTGTCGATCATGATCATGACGCTCGCGCCCAGCAGCAGGCAGACCGGGATCAGGTACCGGTTGTCGGACCCGATCAGCATCCGCGCCGCGTGGGGCACGATGAGCCCGATCCAGCCGACCTGGCCGCACAGGGAGACCACCGAGGCGGTCACGACCGTCGCGCACACGATCAGGACGATGCGCAGGCGGCGGACGTCGACGCCGGCCGCCCTCGCCTCGTCCTCGGACAGCGCCAGCACGTTGAGCCGCCAGCGCAGGGCCACGATGACCCCGGAGCCGACGAGGATGAAGGGCGTGGCCATGGCGATCTGCCCCCAGGACGCCCCCGAGAGGGAGCCCATGAGCCAGTAGGTGATCTCCGGCAGCTCGCTGGTGGGGTCCGCGGTGAGCTTGAGCATCGACAGGACGGCGTCCACCAGGGCCGAGACGATGACGCCCGCCAGCACCAGCGTGACGACGTCGGTCCCGCCGCCGCGCCGGCGCGCCACTGTCGTCGTGATCGTCACCGTGATCAGGCCCGCCACCAGCGCCGTCAGCTGGACGCCGGTCATCCCCCGGCCCAGCAGCAGGGCGACGACGGCGCCCACGCAGGTCCCCGAGGCCACGCCGAGCGTGTCCGGGGTGGCCAGCGGGTTGGAGAAGATCGACTGGAAGGCGGCGCCCGAGACCGCCATCCCGGATCCGATGAGGACCGCGACGGTGATGCGGGGCAGTCGCAGGTTGAACACGACGGAGTCGGCCCTCCGATCCGAGGAGACCCCGCCCGTGGCGCGGGCGGCGATGGCCTCCACCATCCTCCCCGGGCCGATCCCGTAGCGTCCCGCCATGATGGCCACGGCCACGCAGACCAGGACGAGGAGCGCCAGAAGCGGCAGGACCCATGGGCTCGGGCGACCCCGGTGCAGGAGGGGCGCCGGCATCAGGCGTCCGGATCGATGATGGTGGCGACCTGCTCGTCGGTGAGGTCGAAGGCGTACATCCGGTGGTAGTAGTCCTTGGTCAGGGCCGGCAGGTCGATGTCGGCGAACTGGTCGGGGTAGAGCTCGGAGCCGACCCAGTAGGCGGCCAGCGGCGCGTCCGGGTTGGGCGTGAACCAGTTCCACATGCCCAGCCCCGTGGAGTAGACGGCCTTGTTCTTGTAGGCGGTCAGTTGGGTGAAGTCGACGCCGTCGACGCTTCCCGCCAGGACGTCCGCCGCGGTCAGGTTGCTCATGCCCTTGCCCGTGACCAGGATGGAATCGGGATCCCGGCGGAGGACCTCCTCGAGGGTCATCTGCAGGCGGGACCCCTCGGTGCCCTCGGCGGCGTCGTTGTAGCTCATGCGCTTGGCCCAGCAGTCGGTGAACCAGCCCTCGGTGCCCGCGGCCACCACGGGCTGGCCGCCCTCCACGCCCATGAGCACGAGCGCCGAGAGCCTGTCGGCCTCCGCGACCCGGGCGGCGCGCGCCTGGGCGTCCTCGACGTATCCGGTGCCCAGGGCGATCTTGTCGGTCATCTTGCCGGGCTCGTTGAACACGTCCTCGAGCAGGTGCATCCAGTCGGCGTAGGTGCTGGTCGGGTCGCCCTTCGTGGTGAAGCCGACGGCGGGGATGCCGGCCGTCTCGAACATCTGGCCGTGCTTGTCGTTGAAGGCGTTGTAGAAGACGACGTCGACGTCGAGGTTCAGCAGCGACTCGGTGTTGAGCTCGCCGTTGTCGTAGTAGGAGGTGTCGACCTCGAGGATCTCGGGGGCGATCCGGGCGGCGATGGTCTCCCTCAGGGCGGAGACCCGGTCCGGCCTCATGCCGACGAGGTTGGGCGCCGAGCCGTCGAAGTAGGCGAGGTAGGTCGACTCGATCGGGATCTGATCGAATGCGACGCGCGTGACCGTGGCGGGCAGGGTGACCTGCTTGTCGCCGTGGTCGGTGATCGTGCGGGTGCCGTCGTCGGGGCCCGGGCTCGATGCGCGCGAGCAGGCGGCCAGGGCGGTGCCCGTGGCCACCGTGAGGGAGGCGAGGAGGAAGTGCTTGCGGGAGAGCTGCATAGGGGCCCTTCGGACACGAGCGGATAACGGCGAGTGCCCGAACTTTATGATACGTAAGGCTTTCCTAACAAGGGCGCCGGTGCGTCAGCACATGGGTCGCGGCGATGACGGGTTGGCGGCCCGGGTGCGGCGGCTTGGGGGCCTTCTCGTCGCCCGCGGCCGCGATGGCCGGTGGCTCGTGGGGGCGGCGGCTTGGGCGAGCTCCGCCTCGTCTCGCCGTCGCGTGCCCCCAAGCGGCTCGCGGTGGCCCGAGGCCGTGCTCGGGTGGGCGGCCGGGGGTCAGTCGACGATGCCGTAGAGCCGGTCTCCTGCGTCGCCCAGGCCCGGGACGATGTAGGCGTGCTCGTTGAGCCGCTCGTCCTCGGCCGCGGTGACGACGGTGACGTTGGCGCGACCTCCCACGGCGGTCTCAAGGGTCTTGATGCCCTCGGGGGCGGCGATGAGGCAGATGGCGGTGACGTCGCGGGCGCCGCGCTCCAGCAGGTAGTCGATGGCGGCGACCAGGGTGTGGCCGGTGGCCAGCATGGGGTCGATGACGAAGCACTGGCGACCGGAGAGATCGTCGGGCAGGCGGTTGGCGTAGGTCTCCACCTCGAGGGTGTCGTCGTCGCGCCTCATGCCCAGGAAGCCGACCTCCGCCGTCGGGAGGAGGCGGGTCATGCCTTCGAGCATGCCCAGGCCCGCGCGCAGGATGGGCACGACGATGGGCCGCGGCTCGGACAGGCGCAGGCAGTGGGCGACCGCGACCGGGGTGGTGATCTCGACTCTCTCGGTGCGAACCTCGCGGGTGGCCTCGTAGGCCAGGAGGGTCACGAGCTCATCGACCAACTGGCGGAATACCGCCGACGGCGTCGTCCGATCACGCAGAACGGAGAGCTTGTGGTCGATGAGCGGGTGATCGGCAACGTGAAGACGCATGGGGTCAGCCTACGGTGTACGAGCCCCTCGGACGTGCCGAACCGCGGTCGTCGGCGGTGGCGGGGCGGGGCTCGATGGGGGGGGCTCCGGCGGGGTGGCGACGGCGAGGCGGGGCGGCTCCGTGACGCGGTCGTGTTTCCATGAGACTTATTCGGGCTCGGGTTGTGTCACATGTTCGCGGCGGTTGTGGGCGGGGCGCCGTGGCCTTCGGTGTGTCTGCGGGCATCGCGGGTGGTTCCGGAGCCTGGTTGCGGGCGCGCGGTCGTACTCGGGGGCGCGCGGTCGTACTCGGGGGGGCGCGGTCGTACCCGGGGGCGCGCGGTCGTACCCTAGAGCCTCCCTAAGGTACGACTTGGCGCGGAAGGGTACGACCGCGCGGAGAACAGTACGACCGCGCGCAAAAGGGTACGACCGCGCGGGGCTCTCGCCGCGAAGCAGTACCGGACGACCGGCCCGGCTCCGGGAGCGCGTGGACGGTCCGAACCAGAATCCAGCGAATCAGCCTTCGCGTTGCCTCGACTGACCGGTTTCCGGCCCGATCCCCCGCCAAAGGTGCGGGGAGCCGACTCATTCATCTACGCCAATGCCGGCGGGGTCCTGCCCCTGCCATGGGGCGAGGAACGTCTGGCGGTCGGTGGTGGAGGCGGCGGGGTCCTGCCCCTGCCGCGAGGCGAGGAAACGGCAGCTCACTCACATCTCATTCGGGCTCGGTGGGGCTCTCTGCTGAGGGCCAGAGGAGACGACCCCGGGGCCGGTGAGGGCGAGCCCGGCAGGTCCGGGCGCCAAGAGTGCGAGTTCTGTGGAGCCATACCCGTGATGGCGTTTGGGGAGGGTTCGGTCGGCCAAGGGCGTGAGCAGATGGTGGACCAACGTGCCGACGTGGAGTGCTGCCGCGGTGGGCGTCAAGGGCATGAGTTCCGTGGGCGCCTCACTCCGATGACGACGGTGCGATGCCGGGGCGGGTGGGTACCAAAGACCAGTGCCATCAGGGGTTGCGCGATGAGACTCCGGGGGTACGACGGCGGTTCCCGTCGGATGAGGTCAGCGGGTGATCCGGTGTGCAGCAGAGTTGCACCGGATCCAGGGGATGCTCGATCTCGGCGCGGAACCCGACCGATCTCGAGCCGGAACCCGACCGATCTCGACGAAGGAGTTGCACCGGGTCCGGCGCCCGGACGCTGTTGGCCGCCGTCGGTCAGGCGTGGGCGCGCAACCAGGTGAGCACCGCCCGCACGCGCCGGTTCTCCTCTCCCGGCAGCAGGTCCAGTTTGAGGAAGACATTCGCCACGTGCTTGGCCACTGCTCCGTCGGACAGCACCAGCCGCTCCGCGATCTGCCTGTTGGACAGTCCCTCCGCCATGAGCGTGATGACCTCGGCCTCCCGCGGGGTCAGTCTCCCCAGTTGCGGACCGTCCCGTTCCTCCCGACCAGCGGGAGGAACGGTTGCCTCGTCGTATCCGGCCGTGCTGTGCGCCGTGCCCGCCCCGGCCGTGCTGTGCGCCGTGCCCGCCCCGGCCGTCATAAGGTGAGCCAGAACCTCCGGGTCGATGACGACACCGCCCGAGACCACCACATCCAGGGAGCGCAGGAAGTCGCTCACGCGTCCCACCCGTTCCTTGAGCAGATAGCCGACCGAGCCGTCGTCCCCTTCGAGGAGCTCGCCGAGATAGGGCCCGGCCACATAGGCGCTGAGCACCACCACGGGCAACCCGGGGTGCGACGCGCGCAGGTCGATGGCCGCCCGCAGGCCGTCGTCGGTTCTCGTCGGCGGCATCCGCACATCGGTGACCACGGCATCCGGAGGCTCGCCCTCCGCCATCAGTCGTGCGACCTCGGCGCGCAGCGCGTCGGCGTCGGCCACCTGGGCGACCACCTCGTGGCCCGCTGCGGTCAGCAGTCCCGCCAAACCCTCGCGGAGCAGGACGGCGTCGTCGGCGAGCAAGATCCTCATGCGTTCATAGTGCCTGTCCGCGATCGACCTCTGCGAACTCGTCCATCGCGGGCGCTGTGCGCGCGGTGCGGTCCGCGGGCCCTTCGACCATCGACACGGGCCCGTCCGCCGCGCATTCGCGAGGGCTCCGGGCCCTGCTGCCACGGGGCCGGTCCGTCTGCGCGCCCGTAGATGATCCCGACGTCCCGTCGAACTCTGCTGCCACGGGGCCGGTGCACCGCGACAGCGCGACGCCGCGTTTCAGAAGCCGCCCCTCGCCGCGTCCTCTCCTGTCGCCCACGGCGGCATCAGAGGAGCGGTGATCGTCAGCGTCGTCCCGCCTCCGACGGGGGAGACGACGTCGAGCGCCCCGCCCACGGACTCCACCCGCTGCGCCATGCCGCGCAGCCCCGTCGAGCCGGCGGTCACCGCCTCCGCCCCGCCGCACCCGTCGTCGGCGACCACGGCGGTCAGGCCCTCCGCCGCGCATTCGAGCTCCACCACGGCGCGCGCCCCGGCGCCCGCGTGCCTGGCCGCGTTGGTCAGGGCCTCGGCGATGGCGAAGTAGACGGTCGTGGACACCGGCGAGGAGACCGACCCGCGGTCGATCGCGTCGTCGGAGATCCGGACCGTCGTCGGCAGCGGCGCTCGCCCCGCCAGATCGCGCAGCGCTGCGGACAGGCCCCGCTCGGTCAGGACGGCCGGTCGAATGCCGTGCACCGTCTCGCGCAGCGATCGCAGTGCCGCTTCAGCGCGATCCTGCGCGACGTCGAGGTCGGCGAGCAGGTCGGCGCGCAGCTCTCCCGTCCGTCCCAGGGCATCCAGCGATTCCGTGCGCAGACGGGTCGTGCCCAGGGCCATGGCGAGGGCGACGAGCTCCTGCTGGGCGCCGTCGTGCAGATCCCGTTCGATGCGGGCGCGCTCGGCGTCGAAGGCGTCGACGAGCGTGGCCCGCCCCGCCGTCAGGTGACCGACCTCGGCGGTCAGCGCCTCGATGCGCTTCGCCTGCCGGTTCTCGGAGAGGGCCTCGACCATTCGCGTGCGCAGAGCTCCCAATCCGAGCAGCAGAGCCAGGGTGAGAACCAGGACGGCGACGCCGATCGGTGCCGTCCACCAGATCTCCCCCGCTCTCGCGCCGACCACGTGCACGGCGCACGCGTTGATCCGGATCGGCCGATCGGGGGTGGCCATGAAGGGGATCGCGATGCAGGTGATGGCCAGCAGCCCGCCGATGGTCGTCAGGAAGAAGCCGACCGTCGTCAGCATGAGGGCGCCCAGGCACAGGGGCAGGTCCTGACGCCAGAATGCCGATCTGGTCACGCGGGAGGCGAGCCATCTCCCCAGGCCCTCGGGCGGGGTGCTCCCTCGGGTCCGGCCGGCGCTGCCCCGTGGCCGCCCCGGGTGCTGCGCCTGCGCGGCGCCCAGCCGTGCCGAGGGCGCCTTCGCGCCCACTGCTCGGGCGATCGTTCGCTCGGTCGCGGCGGCCGCGGGCACCACGAGGTGGAAGGCCAGGGCCAGGGGGATGAGCGCGATGAGCAGTGGTATCCACAGGGCGGCGCGCACGATCTCGCCGACGATGAGGACGACGCGACGCAGGTGCGGGTTAACAGCGGCGGGTTCTGCCGGTTCGGCTGAGTCGGCGGGTTCTGCCGGGGTGATGAGCGCGTCCGAGGCGGGCCCCGCCCAGGCCGCCGACTCGGCTGGCTCGCCTGAAGCGGCCGGCCCGGCCGACGTGGACGGAGTGGTGCGCCCCGCCGGCTCGGCCGACCCACCTGATGCGGTGGGTCCATCTGAAGCGGCGGGCCCGGCGGTTCCAGTGCGCTCGCCGGCTCGGCCGGTCCGGTCCGTCGACGTCATGGGGGCGACGCTACGGAACCCGGGGCCTCTGGTCACTGGTCCCAGCGCCCCTTCACGGTGGACCGGGGTCCACCACATGGAATCGCGGAGAACGGGCCCGACCACCAGTGACCGGATCCGCATCCCCCGGGTTCCCTCGGACCATGAATGCTCTTGCCGTGATCGCCTCCAGTATGATCCGCACCTACCCCGTTCCCGGCCATCGGCGCAGCGGGGTCAACGCTCTCGACGTCGTCGACCTCGCCCTTCCGCACGCCTCCTTCACCGCCCTTGTCGGCGCCTCCGGGTGCGGCAAGTCCACCCTCCTCCAGTGCGTCGCCGGGCTCGATCGCCCCACGAGCGGCAGCGTCCGCGTCCTCGGCACCGAGACCACCGCTCTGCGTCCGGCCGCTGCCGCCCGCTTCCGGGCCGACCACATCGGTTTCGTCTTCCAGGAGGACAATCTCGTCACCGCCCTGTCCGTCCGGGACAACGTCGCCCTGCCCGGCCGACTTCGGCGCAGACCCCTGAGCCGCGCAGACGTCGACGCCGCCCTGGAACGCGTGGGACTGAGCCGGCAGGCGCGCCATCTGCCGCACCAGCTCAGCGGCGGCGAGCGTCAACGAGTCGCCATCGCCCGCGTACTCGCCTCCCGCCCCGACATCGTCTTCGCCGATGAGCCCACGGCCGCTCTCGACGTCGCCTCCGGCGCGGCCGTCCTCGATTGGCTCGCCCGGCTGCGCCGGACCGGGACGACGGTTCTCATGGTCACTCACGACGCCGCGGCGGCCGCGCGCGCCCAGAGCGTCCTGGTCATGGACTCCGGCCGGATCGTCGGCGAACTGCCCGGCGGCGACCCCGATGCGGTCTCCCGGGCCGTTCTCGCCGCCCGTGCCGGGAGCCCGAGCCGGATGGGACGGCGGGAGGGGGCTCTCCGATGACGCGTCTCCTCCTCGCCGATCTGCGCCGCCACGCCGGCACCTGGACGTGGACCGTCGCCGTCGCCGTCGTCACCGGGGCCTGCGTGGCCGGTCAGTTCATGGTCATGCGCGGCTCCCTGGACTCCGCCCGCGCCACGGCTGATGCCAGCATGATCGAGGCCGCCTCCGTCGTCACCACCTTCATCATCGTCTCCGTCGTGCTCGCCGCGGTGGCCGTGCTGACCTCCACCAGCGCGCTCGCCGTCGTCGAGCGCGAACGCGACCACGGCCTGTGGAGGGCTCTCGGCATGCGGCCCATCGTGCTGCGCGTCGTCGTCCTCGGGCAGCTGGTCGTCGTGGGCGCCCTCGGATCTCTCGTCGGCACAGCGGCCGGCGTGCTCGTCGCCCGCCTCATGCTGCCCCTCCTCATCGATGAGCGCGTCGCCCTGGCCGGCACCGTGCCGCGGTGGGAACCCGTCGATCTGCTGTGGTCCGCGCTCATCGTCGCGGGCTCGGTCATGATCGGCGGCTGGGGCGCCGCCCGGCGCGCCGCGCGCGCCCCCGAGTTCGCGCTTCTACGCGGACGTGGTGACGAGGAACGGCGCTGGGGTCCTGCCCGCGTCCTCGGCCTCCTGCTTCGGCTGGCCGCAGTGGGCGGGGTCGGCGCGGGTGCGGTCTCCGCCTGGCTGACCATTCGGACCGCGGGCGCCGGCAGTGACGGTGCCGCTGATGCCGCCGCCCTCGGCTCCCTCGGTGTTGTCGTCCTCATATGCCTGCTCACGCCCTGGATCGTCCCCTGGCTGCAGAGGGCGCTCGCGGCCCTGCCCGTCCCCGGTACCGCGTGGCAGGTGGCCGTGCGGACCGCTGCCCTGGAGTCGCGTCGCTCCTCGGCCACGGTCCTGCCCTTTCTCGTGGCGATCGGGTTGGTGGCCGTCCTCTTCAGCGGCAGGTCATTGGGCCTCGCCTCGGTGTCCACCGAGGGCTTCCTGTCCATGTTCGGCCTCGCCTTCGTCGTGGCCTGGAGCGGCGGGGTCGCCGTCATCGCCATGAGCGCCGGGAGACGGCGTCGTGACGCCGCCCTGCTGCGCGCCGCCGGGGCTCGCGAGGGCGGCGTGCTCGCGGCGCAGGTCCTTGAGGGGGCTCTCCATGCGCTCACCGCGGCTGTCCTCGGTCTCCTCGCCCTCACGGTGGCGGGTCCGCTTCTGGGAGGCGCGGCTGGCCTGACGGTGTCCGACGTCCTCGTCCGCGCACCGCGGGTGGAGCTCGGCGTGGTCACGGGCCTGACGCTGGTCACCACCTGCCTGGCCGTCGTGGTCTCCTCCCGCGCTCGCAGTGGGCAGAGCGTCGGGCAGACCCTGCGGGCACGGGACTGAGCGGGGTCCTCCCGCCGGGTCGTGCGTGGCCTGCTGGGGCGCCGGGCCGCCGGGTCGTGCGCGTGGCCCGCTGGGGCGCCGGGCCGCCGGGTCGTGCGCGCACTTCGCCGCCTGAGCCGGCGGCCCGTTGCATAGGGGCGTACGGCACCGATCCAGGTGGCGAAGTACTCGGAGAACCTCGGTCCTTGGGGGGGCGGCCGGCTCGCGCGGTCGTACCCGGGACCGCGCGGTCGTACCTGGGCTCGCGTGGTCGTACGTTATGGCGCGCGGTCGTACCTTAGAAGCCCTCTAAGGTACGACCGCGCGCCGCTGGGTACGGCCACGCAGGGTCATCGTCCGTGGAGCGGAGCCGGACGGCCGGGCTCGTTGCTGAGCATGCGGAACCGGACCGATCTCGAGCCGGAACTCGACCGATCTCGGCGAGGGACGGCGCTGCGGCTCGATGGCCCGCGGCTCAGCTGTACGCGGTCTCGCTCGTGCCCAGGTACTCCAGCCAGCGCTCGTAGTGGTCGAGGACGTCATGGGCGACTTGGTCGGCGGACCAGTCCATGATGTCGTAGCCCCTTCCACCGCCGCGCAGGCGCACCTCGAGCCGCACCGTGACGTCGTCGGCCTCGTTCATGCCGCCCCCGTAGGAGGGCGCCGGAGCCTCGACCATGCGCACCACGTAGCGGAAGACCCGGTGCCCGTCCGCCCGCTCGAGGACCTCGGGCTCGAACTCGCCGTCGCGCGCCTCGCTGTGCGGGTCCGTCACCAGCAGGGTGGCGCGTCCCAGGTAATTGCGCTCGTCGTCGGGGTCGTTGGCCTCTTCTCCCTCGACGTAGACCTCCGCGTCCAGGCTCTCCTTCTCCAGCTCGGCCGCCACCGCCTCCAGCGCCGGCACGATGCGCCGGTCCAGCGCCCGCTGGGCCCGCTCGGCGCTGACGTGGGCGAAGGTATGGGACAGACGGTCGCGCCAGGAGATGCGGTGCATCCCCGCCGCGGTGCCGGTGAAGCCGACCTGACGGTTGCGGTAGGCGCGCGAGCGGGCCAGGTTGAGGGTCGCCTCTTGACGGAGGGCCCTGAGCAGGCAGGCCATGATCGCGACGAGGATGAAGCTGAAGGGCAGCGCCATGACCAGAGTCGCCTGCTGGAGGATGGTGATGCCTCCTGCTATGAGCATGGCGATGGTGAGCACGCCGGTCAGGGTCGCCCAGAAGATCCGCAGCCATGGGGCGGCGTCCTCCCTCTCGCCCTTGATCCGGCTGGACAGGCTCGACATGACCAGTGCCCCCGAGTCGGCGCTCGTGACGTAGAAGAGGATGCCGATGAACAGGGCGAGCGCGATGACGGGCTTCCCCCCGGCGCCGTCGAGCAGGAGGTAGAGGCCCTGCTCGGGCTTGGTGATGGTGGTGTTGGCGAAGTCCTCGTTGCCCGAGCGGATGAGTTCCAGGGCGCTGTTGCCGAAGATCGCCACCCACATCACCACGTAGGAGAAGGGCAGGACGAGGGCTCCGAAGATGAACTCGCGGAGTGTACGGCCGCGGGAGATGCGGGCCAGGAACATGCCGACGAAGGCTCCCCAGGTGATCCACCAGGCCCAGAAGAACAGCGTCCAGCCGTTGAGCCACTCCTCGGGTCGGTCGTAGGCGTAGGTCTCCAGGGTCAGTTGCGGGAACTGGTAGATGAAGTCGCCGATGCTCTGGATGAGCGAGTCCATGAGGAAGGCCGTGTTTCCCGTGATCAGCACCCACAGGGCCAGGCCGATGGCGAGGACCACGTTGATGTTGGACAGCACGCGCACTCCCCGGTCCACGCCGGTGGTGGCCGAGATCGTCGCCATGATGACGGACAGCGCGATCAGGCCGATCTGCGCGCCGATGCCCTGGGGGATGCCGAAGAGGATGTCGAGGGCCACGTTGAGCTGGACGACGCCGACTCCCAGCGATGCCGCGATGCCGAAGACGCCGCCGACGAGCGCCGCGGTATCGACGACATCGCCGATCCAGCCGTCCACGCGGCGGCCGAGCATCGGGCGCAGTGTGGACCGCACCGCCAACGCATCGCGCCGTCGGTAGGCGAAGTAGGCCATGGCCATGCCCATGATCGCGTAGACGCCCCAGCCGGAGATCCCGTAGTGGAAGATCGCCAGGACGACGGCGTGGCGGGCGGCTTCGATGGTCTGGCCCTCGCCGACGGGCGGCTTCATGTACTGGGCCACCGGCTCGGCGATGGCGAAGAACATGATGCCGGTGCCGATACCGGCGGCGAAGAGCATGGCGGCCCAGGAGAAGGTGGAGAAGTCCGGGGTGGAGTTGTCGGGGCCGAGCCTCACGCGCCCGTACCTGCTCATGGCGATCAGGAGGACGAAGATGAGAGCGGCCGTGATGAGCAGGATGTAGAAGGAGCCGAACCACTTCCCGGCCCAGGCGACGGCGGTGTCGAAGGCGCTCTGCACGGCCGACGGCGCGATGAAGGCGCCGGCGGTGACCACGGCGATGATGAGGGCGGAGGCGATGAACACGCCCCAGTTGATGGGCTGCCCGGAGGGATCGGGGGTATCAGGGGCGTCGGTGGGATCAGAGGGGTCGGGATCCGTTGGGGCGGGGTTGGGGGAAGGGACGGTGGGCGACTCGACGTCGAGGTCGGTGGCGTCCGAGCCGGTGGGGTCGGGTTTGCCGTTCGCTGGCGGTTCCATGCTGATGTGACTCCATTCACCATAGTGATGACAGCGCCAAAGCCTTGCAGGTGCGGGCGCGGAGAGCAAATGGAAGTGGCGGATTCTCGCCGGAAGAAGCGGGTCGGAGGCTGCGTGGGGCTTATGGTTTCCCGCATTGAATATGAAGTAGATCACATTTTGACGAGATCTCGGATTCCGGCAGGCTGGCGGGGTGAGCACTGGTCTGGTCGAGGCGCGCTACGGCGCCGCCATGGATCGCGCCCTTGCTCTCGCCGCCGCCGCCGGCCGAGCCGGGGAGGTGCCCGTGGGCGCCGTCGTCCTCGGTCCCGACGACGACGCCCTGGTGGAGGCCGCCAATGCTTCACGGACCGCCCGCGATCCCACGGCGCACGCCGAGATCCTGGCTCTGAGGGCGGCCGGGGCGGCGCTGGGGGACTCGCAGCTGGAGGGGTGCTCGCTGGTGGTCACCCTCGAGCCCTGCACCATGTGCGCCGGGGCGATCCGGCTGGCGCGGGTCGTGCGTGTGGTCTTCGCCGCCTGGGAGCCGAGAACCGGGGCCTGCGGCTCTGTGCGCGATGTCCTGCGCGATCCGCGCGCCAATCACCGTGTCGAGGTCGTGTCCGGGCTGCGCGAGCGAGAGTCCGAGGCGCTGCTGCGGCGCTTCTTCGTCGAGCGCCGGTGAGGGGGCGGTGCTGACGGCGGGGTGGTGGGGGTGGCGGGGCGAGGGCCGTGCGCCCCCTTTTTTTTTCGTCGAGATCGGTCGAGTTCCGTGCCGAGATCGGTCCGGTCTCATCGAGGGGATGAAGGGCCTGATGCTCCTATATCGCTCTAACGGATGGGGGCTATTGGTATAATGGTGTGATAAAAAGGGTTGATGATATCGATGGATAAGGGGTCATGTCCGTTGCTGTGTCCCCGGAGGCGGGCCTGGTAGTTCAACGGATCCTTGCGCTGAAGGTGGTCTTGAAAGCGGTACCGCAATCCTCCTCGCCCGGTCGTTCTCGAATCCGCGCAGTCGTACGTTAGGGGGCAGTCAAGGTACGACCGTGCAGGAGCGCGTACGACCGTGCGATACGTGGTAGGACCTCGCGGGGTGCGTGCGATGGCCCGATGCGGATTTGCGGCGCTGGTGTATCGCTCTTGCGGTTCACGGAGGTTTTCAAGGGGTGCCCCCTTCTTATGCTCGCATTCTTCCCCCATTCCATCGATCTCCAAGCGCGCTCGTAGCGCCTTCGCTGGCGGGAGCTGCCCCGGAGTCCGTTGAGAAAAGCCGGTTCCTCGTGTTGCGGGGGTGTGGTGGGTGGGGTGCGTACGGTTGTTCGGGTCTTTTCTCGTCGGGGTGCTGGTTGACGATCCCGGGGCGGGTGCGAGTGCCGGCCCCGGGGCTGCGTCGTCCTCCTGCGACGCTTGCGTGACGCACGCAAGTTCACCTCGGCGGGTCCCGGGCCTGCGGCGTTCTGCCGGCCGGGATCGCTCGTCGTCGTACCCGCGGAGGGCGCCGGCTCGCGCCGCGTCGTCCGCCCGCTGGGTCCGTCCCGGCGCCGGCATGGGTTCTGCTGAGTTCCATAGGCCCCGCGCGGTCGTACCCCACCGCACGCGGTCGTACCCCCGGCGCTCCCGGTCGTACGCAACTCCACGCGGTCGTACCTTAGAGCCCCTCTAAGGTACGACCACGCGCTCTCGGGTACGACCACACGCCCCGAGACGCCGAACCACCGGCACCCACCGACCCCGACCGCACCCTCACGCACGATGGGACGAAAAACCTCGCTGATGCTCGTGCTCAACCGGATGGGAGGAGGGCGTGATCGTCTTGCGAAAAGGCTCTCATATTCAGGCATTAGCTTTGTGAATCCGGTATGACGGTGTTCATGGGGAGGGCGTGTATGTGCGCGGTTTCTGGTCAAACTTTTGACTGGCACGGCCGGGGTGCCGAGGTCTTGCGGCGTTGCGTGTCCCCGTCGTATGTGCTACGTGCGGTCCGGGTTCACTTCTCGACACGGAACTCGACCGATCTCGAGCTGGAACTGGACCGATCTCGGCGCGGAACTCGACCGATCTCGACACGGAACTCGACCGATCTCGGCGCGGTGTTGACATGCGCCGCGCGGGCGAGTGCCATGATCGTAACCACCGCCCGCTAAGATCCGCGGTGTCGAGACGTAAGGAGCCCCATGGAACTGGCCGACTTCCTCCGGCACGTCGATGCCGGACTGCCCGTGCGCGACGGCACCCCCGCTGCCGTCTTCCAGAGCCGACGCGCCGCCGAGGTTCAGAGGCTCACCGCCGAGCTCAACACCGGGTACCGCTCCCCCGAGGAGATCCGCGACCTCATGGAGCGGATCGTCGGTCGTGCAGTGCCCGAGTCCTTCCGCCTCTTCCCGCCCTTCACTACCGATTTCGGCGCCAATATCCACCTGGGCGAGCAGATCTTCATCAATTCCGGATGTCGTTTCCAGGATCAGGGGGGCATCTGGATCGGGGACCGCTGCTTCATCGGTCACGACGTCGTCATGGCGACCCTCGACCACTCCCTGGCCGTGGCGGACCGCGCCACCACCCATCCGGCGCCGATCCGCCTGGGCTCCGATGTGTGGGTGGGGGCCAAGGCCGTCATCACCTCGGGGGTGACCATCGGCGACGGCGCGGTGATCGCGGCGGGCGCCGTCGTCACGCGCGACGTGCCGCCCTGCACGATCGTCGGTGGAGTACCCGCCAAGGTCATCCGCCGCCTCACCGCGGATGAGGCCGGTGACGCGGGACGGGCCGTCGATGAGGCCGACGACGGGGAGGCCGCGGGCTGAGACTGGGGGAGCGGGGCTGAGGCCCCGAGCGAGCGGCTCCGGCCCCGTGAGCGACTTCGCACCCGCAGCGGATTGGGGCGGATGCCGCCTGCCGTGTACTCTCGACCTCTGAGGTAGCGTGTCCGAGCGGCCGAAGGTGCAGATCTCGAAAGTCTGTGTGGTTCATAGCCACCCTGGGTTCGAATCCCAGCGCTACCGCCACGGTGGTCCCGGGCCCGGAGGGGTCCGGGACCTCGATTCTCCTGCGCGGAATATGATGGGGTGGGTCGAGCTCCGACCTCTCCGCGCGGGATGTGATGCCCCGCGCTGCGCGGCCCGACGCGGGCCCGCCTCGTCGGAGCCCGCGTCGCCCCCTTCACCAGGGCCTTGTCGAGCCCGACGGCGTCATACGGGGGCGCTGCTCGTGAGATCCCCTCTTAATGAGGACCGGGGCTCTCGGGAGTGCGATCCGACAGCGAGGCGATGTGCTGAGCGATCGCGAGGCCGGTGGCGTCCCCGGTCGTGGCGATGAGGATCGTGTTGTCTCCCGCGATGGTCCCCAGGACGCCGGGGAGCATCGCGTCGTCCACGGCGGCCGCCATCAGCTGGGCGGCGCCCGGCGGCGTCTGGAGAACGACGTCCCCGTGGGCGCAGGCCACCGAGACCAGTAGCTCCTCGGCCAGATGCGCGAGATGCTGGTCGGCCTGCACCTCGGCGTCGTCGGGAAGGCGCTTCTGCCCGGGGGCGCCCGCCTCGGGCAGGACGTAGACCTGCTTCCCGCTGGCAGTGCGGGCCTTGGAAGCGCGCATCGCCTTGAGATCGCGCGACAGCGTCGCCTGGGTGACGGTGAAACCATGCGTCACGAGCATCTGCTGCAGCTCGCGCTGCGAGTGGATGCGGGTCGTGCTGATGATCCGCTCGATCAAGCGGCGCCGCGCGGCCCGTGTACGGGCCGCGATATCAACATCCTGTTGCGGTGACATGATTTTCACGGAACCTCCATGGTCGAGACCGACGTGCGTCCGGGAGGCGCGGGGAACTCCCGCCCTTCCGGACGCACGTCGGTCTCATCTCCTCCTCCTAGACACTGCGTTGCGTAATAGATACCTGTGCGAAGCCTACGCGATAAACTCGTGTGGTGGTTCGTGCGGTGGTTGGAGGTCGTTGGGGTGGCCGTAGTTGCCGGCGGGGGTGATGATGGTGCCGGTGGTGCCGTTGAGGATGGTGTGGGCGTCTTGGAGTCGGCCGATGGCGGCGATGTCTCCGGTGAGTTCGACGAAGCGGCATGCGGCTTCGACTTTGGGTCCCATGGAGCCGGCGGGTGGGTTGAGGGCTCTGAGGGTGGCGGGTGTGGCGCGGGGGATGTGTTGTTGGTGGGGTGTGCCGTAGTGGGTGTAGACGCCGTCGACGTCGGTGAGGATGAGCAGGGCGTCGGCTTCGAGGTGCTCGGCGAGGGTGGCGGCGGTCAGGTCCTTGTCGATGACGGCTTCGATGCCCTGGAGTCGTCCGTGGGTGTTGCGGATGACGGGGACGCCGCCTCCGCCGGCGCAGATGACGATGGCGCCGGTGTGCAGCAGGGTGCGGATCAGGCGGGTCTCGATGACGCGTTGGGGTTGGGGGGAGCCCACGACGCGGCGCCAGTGGGGGCCGTCGGGTTTGAGGGTCCAGCCGCGTTGGTCGGTCAGGTCGTCGGCTTGTTGGCGGGTGTAGACCTCGCCGACGAATTTGGTGGGGTTGTCCAGGGCGGGGTCGTCGGCCAGGACGAGGGTCTGGTTGATCATGGAGGCGACCTGGCGGCCGGGCAGGGCGTTCTGCATGGCTTGGAGGAGCCAGTAGCCGATCATGCCCTGGGTCTGGGCGCCCAGGGTGTCGAAGGGGTAGGGGGCGCTCAGGCGCTGGTCGTTGGCGGACTGCAGGGCCAGGACGCCGACCTGGGGGCCGTTGCCGTGGGTGATGACCAGCTCGTGGTCGGCGGCCAGTGCGGCCAGCTGGGCGGCGGCGGTCTGGACGTTGCGGATCTGGGTGTCGGCGTCGGGCTTGTCGCCGCGGCGCAGCAGGGCGTTGCCGCCCAGGGCTGCCACGATTCTCATCGGGCGTCCTCCTCGCGGTTCTCCCGGTCGGCGCCGGTGGTGCCGGTGGTGGTGCCGGTGGTGGTGGGGTAGGGGGGATCGGCCAGGGTGGCGACCATGACGGCCTTGATGGTGTGCATGCGGTTCTCGGCCTGGTCGAAGGCGGCGTTGGTGCTGGTCTCGAAGACGTCGTCGGTGACCTCCAGGCCGTTCATGCCGGTCTTGTCGTAGATGTCCTGGCCCACGGTGGTGGCCCGGTCGTGGAAGGCGGGCAGGCAGTGGAGGAACTTCACGTCGGGGTTGGCGGTG
>NZ_AUBN01000018.1 GCF_000429265.1 Actinomyces gerencseriae DSM 6844 | reverse complement strand
AGCGGATCATCCCCGCTCGCGCGGGGTTTACGGAGATGAACTTACCGAACCGGGTCTCCCTCACGGATCATCCCCGCTCGCGCGGGGTTTACAAGATTGAGAACATCGCCAACACGATGGTGTGCGGATCATCCCCGCTCGCGCGGGGTTTACCCCGGTACGACCCGAGAAAATCGGAGCGCCTTGGGATCATCCCCGCTCGCGCGGGGTTTACCCGCCGGCGGCGACGTCGGTGACGAGGTGGGTCGGATCATCCCCGCTCGCGCGGGGTTTACGACTCATGAACTTGTCCGGCAAATCACTGCCCGGGATCATCCCCGCTCGCGCGGGGTTTACACCGCCTATTGTACCGACCCTGTCAGTACCTGGGGATCATCCCCGCTCGCGCGGGGTTTACTCAAGACATATAAGGCCGCGAGGAACTATCTCAGGATCATCCCCGCTCGCGCGGGGTTTACTGCCACTCGCCGGTTCCGATCCGGTGCTCCAGGGATCATCCCCGCTCGCGCGGGGTTTACCCATCATCGCCCGCCTCGACAGCGCCGTTTACCGGATCATCCCCGCTCGCGCGGGGTTTACGTACGAAGAGAACAAAGGTGAACACTGATTCACGGATCATCCCCGCTCGCGCGGGGTTTACTCGTGGCCCTGACGACACGGGCGAGAGGGGCTGGGATCATCCCCGCTCGCGCGGGGTTTACGCGCTGGCCACCGAACTCGCAGACCAAGCCCTGGGATCATCCCCGCTCGCGCGGGGTTTACGGCCGGGAGGGCAAGCGCGCTGCGGGGAGCGTGGGATCATCCCCGCTCGCGCGGGGTTTACGCGCTCCTCACAAGCGTCATCGCGTCTTTCTTCGGATCATCCCCGCTCGCGCGGGGTTTACGCGAGGCCACCGGCGACGGCGCCCAGAGCCGCGGGATCATCCCCGCTCGCGCGGGGTTTACTCATCGCGTCTTTCTTCTTGCTGCCAAGGAACCGGATCATCCCCGCTCGCGCGGGGTTTACAGGCGTGATTTGTGTCTCATTTTTGGATGGGAGGGATCATCCCCGCTCGCGCGGGGTTTACAAGTTCATGAGTCTTGACGATGAGACTCTGTACGGATCATCCCCGCTCGCGCGGGGTTTACGTGCAGGAAATAATTGAGGCATTCACTCTTTACGGATCATCCCCGCTCGCGCGGGGTTTACTCCCATGACGAGCCACGGAGTGTCGTCCTTGAAGGATCATCCCCGCTCGCGCGGGGTTTACTAATACTTGACTCAGCGTAGGAACCTAGTAGAGGGATCATCCCCGCTCGCGCGGGGTTTACTGAATGTCGTTCGCGTTCGCCGTCGTCGCACCCGGATCATCCCCGCTCGCGCGGGGTTTACTCATTAATCGCATCGAGACGGTGGGCGTTGACGGGATCATCCCCGCTCGCGCGGGGTTTACTGAGGTCGCCGGACCTTGACCCGCGCAAGACTGTGGATCATCCCCGCTCGCGCGGGGTTTACTCCTGGGCTTGAGCTCCGAGTGGCTCACGTCGCGGATCATCCCCGCTCGCGCGGGGTTTACCTCCGAAGGACCAGGCGGCTTCCACCCCCACAGGGATCATCCCCGCTCGCGCGGGGTTTACACTTGCGGATCCTTGGAATCCCAACGATGACCTACCCTATCAGACCGCTTTTACCTTCACTGGTGACCTAGCGCCCGCTCCGCCGAGTTGCGGTAGCGCCGTCGTCTCGCGGCGATCGACCACGACTCCTTCGGCGGCTTGACGGCGCCGGGGATCGCCTGCGATCCCTCGATCTGCCGGTACGGGGTGCGCATGACGAGGCACCCCTCGATATCGACCGGCTCGCGCTCGTGCCCCAGCGATGCGATCGCAAACCGTTGTTCGGTTCGCACCGACCAGATCAGCAGCGCTCGCCCCTCCCCGATGTATGCGCGGACCAGCTCCCACAACTGGTCTCGTACTCGAGCCGAGAGGTGGCCGACGAAGACCCCGGGGGAGACCTCGAGCAACCATCGAGTCATGGAGCCCCGCAACGAGGCCGGGGCTGCGGACAGGATCAGAACTACCATCCGCCTGCGTCCTCTCCGGCGTGGTTCGATCCACCGGCCACAGCACGCTGCTGGTAGTCCCACAAGGAGACGACGTTGACGCTCATGTCCTCCAGCTCCTCGACCCCGAGCAGGCGGTAGATGTCCTTCACCGTCCGTTCGATGACCCTGAGTTCGAAGACCTTGTCCCGAACGCGTCGTCGCGTCGTCCCGGTGAGGTCCTCCATCCCCTCCGCGACGACGTCGAAGGCGATCGGAATGGTCGTCTCCGCCTTGTACAGGTCAGCGATGTCGTACACGAAGGACCGCTCGTGCCCCGTGTGGACGAAGCCGAGCCCCGGTGAACAGCCCAGGGACACGATCACACCATGAACGACACCGTACAGGGCTGCGTGCGCGGCTGAGAGCGCCTGGTTGATCGGGTCCGACGCCTCGAAGTCGTCGGGACGGTAATCGCGTCGGCTCCAGGGAACCCCGGTGCGCCTGGAGTTCTCGCGATACACCTCGCGGACTCGAGCGCCCTCCCGCCCCCTGAGCTGCTGCATGGTGAGCCCGTCGACGCTCTCATTGCTGAAACGCATGCAGTACATCTCGCGGGCCACCCGCAGTCGCTTCTGAGGGGAGGAGACTCGAGCCGCCTGCTCCACCAGCAGGCGGGTGGAAGTTGCCAGGGAACGGCCGTGCGCGTAGTAGCGCACACCGCGCTCGCCGACCCAGACCGCCGTCGTCCCGCACTCGCCGAGCAGGCTCATCGCCTGATGACTGACCGACGTCCCCGGGCCGAGGAAGACGGCGACCAGCGAGGCCGCGGGCACGCGGATGGTGCCCTGATCATTGCGCGCGGTCAGGGCACCATCCTCCCGGTGCACCACGCAGTGCTCCAGGTAGAGGAAGGACATCCGGTCCTGGACACGAGGCAGCGCCGTCACGGGAACCGGCAGCATTCTGACCATGGTCAGTCCTGTCGCACCCGGGCGAGCGTCATGAGGCCGCAGCCATAGGCCTTGGATCGTCCGATCCCGGCAATGAGCGCACGGCGCAGGGACTCGGGATCGGTGATACGCAGAACCCCCTCGTAGACGGTCCGGTTGATGGTCACGCGGTCACGTCCTTCACCCTCCGACCGCCGCCGGTTGAAAACGGGGCGCTCCCGGTGCACGACCATGACGGCCCCGTCGCTGCCCTCGTCATCGACGTGGTCCACGGGCATGAGCTCGAAGCCGTGTCGTGGGGCGCGTTCGACGAGCCACTGCCGCTGCTGCTCGACGGTGACGTGCCCGTACCGCTGTCCGCGCACTCCCGGTCCCCGGGAGGCCGAGTAGGACGGGTTCGCCGCGAGACGGAAGGCCCACAGTTGTCCGGCATCCAAAGAGGCCAGGAACGGCGAGTAGTCCAGGGTCCGCGCCTGGGTGCCAGCCGCCCCCACCTCCGCAACGAGTTGGGAGCAGTCGGGCTCCAGCGGTGAGAGTATGTACAGCGCCGTCGTCGTACCTCGGTCGACTCGCCACAGGACGCGTCCGGGGCCGTCCCCGATGTTGCCCCCGGTGGCGCCCATGACGACGGCGTGCATGGCCTGGGGCGAACCCAGGTACTTGCGCGCGAGGCGGCGCTCCGGGGCCAGATCGATCTTCGTCAGGAACACTGGTTCGCCTCCTCCAGCGCGAGCATGGGATCGTGCGCGTCGAGTCGGGAAGCGCGAACCCGTGCCATGAGCCGTTCGACCTGGCGGAAACCGTAGTCGCGGCGTCGTGGATCGAAGGAGACCGGTACGTCACGACTGCCCCGGGCCGCGCCCCGCTCCTCGGCGGGCACGACCTCCTGGTCGAGGAGCAACTCCGCGTCGAAGACATGACTGTGCTGCTGCTTCCGGAACCATGGCGAGGCGAGCCACGGCTCGGCCCGAAGCGCATCGAGCAGTGTCGCCTCCCGAAGGCCCAAGGACACGGGATGCGTCGGCGGGCAGGAGCGCCTGCCGAGATACAGCGGGAAGGCCGGATGCTGAAGCGCCTCGTCGATTCCTTCCAGAAGGGGCCGATCGCCTTCGATACCGGCGAGGAAAACGGCATCGGCGAGATAGTACCGGTTCGACAGGGGCATGGATTCCTTGCCGTCGAGGGTGCGTGCCGTGTGGAAGTCCCTGATGACTCGACCGGGCTGGTCCTTGCGCACCCCGAACCGCAGGGCCAGGAGGTCCTCGATCGGGTCCGTCCGGCGACGACCGACAGCGGCCGCCACCATGCCGATGATGCCGCTCCTGGTCGGCGCGAGCTCAGTCGAACGGACGGTGAAGCGCGATCTCACCCCCCAGGCCTGCAGGGGTCCTGCGATTCGCAGGAGGAGGACGGTCATCAGCCCCGCTCCTCACGGTTCATACGTGGAGCCACGGCCTGGCGGACTCGGCCGGGCAGGTCGGCGAAGGACACGCGCTCACCGAGAGAGAAGACGGCGTCGGAGTCCTTGAGGGCGACGACGAAACTGTCCAGCGGCCTCAACCCGTAGTTCTTCTCGATCGTCTCGGCGTACTGGGCGAGCCCACTCACCGAACGGTCGATGTAACCGCGGCCGGAGGCCTCCGGCACCGGTTCCTCGAAGGCGCCGACGAGGGAGACGGGCTGATCATCGCGGACGGAGATGACGACGGTCTCGGGCAGGGTCCGGTTGGCGAAGGTGTTCTGCTTGCCGGTGGGCATGGACAGGCAGAAGCCCTTGATGAAGACCTCCAGCGCCCGCAGCGCCACGTTGCCGTCCCCGAGGTTCTCGACCAGCATGTCGAGATTGACGGTGGCGTAGCGGTACATGGTGGCCGAGGAGAACTCGACCGTGCCCATCATGCCGGCGCCGGCGTCCTCCTCCTCCGAGCGGTTCTTCTCATCGTCGACGGCGGTGAAGAAGTCGTACTCGTTCTCGGCGGCGTGCGTGGAGATGGCGTGGGCCACCTGGCAGGCGGCGTCGATGTTGAGATCGGTGTCGTCGGCGACCATGCGGCCGAAGAGCGCGATGTCGACGGCGTGCGCCTCCTTGAAGATCTTCTTGACCGTCTTGGCGTCGAGTGCCTCTCCGTCGCGGGCCGAGGAGATGGCCAGCTCGGCCAGGCGCGCGATCTGGCTGGTGGACAGGAACAGGAGGTAGCCGGACTCCTGCGTTCCGTCCTTCTTGCCGCGCGGAGGCGAGAGCTTGATCCTGGCCGCCTTGAACACGCCCTCGGAGAGCCCGGCGGCGTTCTCCGCGAGCTCGGGCGCATCCTTCGCAATCGTCGAGGCCAGCACCTCGACGACCCGCTTGGTGCGCACGCCGACGTCCTCGGCGTCCAGCAGATCGTTGAAGTACAGGCGCGTCGCCCGTTTCCAGGACTGGCTGGAGACTCGCAGGCGGCGGACACCGCCGTAGACGGCGGACTTGGGCGAGCCCGAGTCGTCCCGGTTGACGCAGGAGGGCGGCAGATTCTGGATGATGTGGATATCGACGTAGGTGCTCATAGTCAGTTCTCCGAGGTCGGTGAGGTGGTGGTTGAGTCTGTCTCGGATGCCGGAGCGGCATCGTCGGCGGTGAGCGGGGACTCGGCGGGCAGGGAGTAGTACTGCCGCGCCCAGGCCAGGCGAACCTTCTTCGCTCCGCCCGGTTGCTGGAAGTGGAGGATGTCGTCGGCGAGCATGGCGTGATCCAGGGCGATATTCCGGGCCCGGAGCAACGAGATGAGGCCCCGCAGGTGGTGGCGCAACTCGGTGACGGTCGTCGAGGTCACCAGGGCGTTGAAGCGTGCTCGGGCCGAGGGGTTCTCCTCGTCCGGCGGACCGATCAGACTGCGGGCGGCGCGTCCGAGTCCTCTTCCGGGCGCGAACATGGGCTCGGTCCGCGACTGCTGGTGCACGGCGTAGAGCGTCATGGCGGTGTGGACGGCCGTTTCCTCCCACGTGGGAGCATCTCCCGCATAGTCGGGAACGTGGACGCTCGTGAGCTCCCAGATCTCGGGCAGCTCACCGGAGTCCCTACTGGCCCCCTTGCGCAGGGCGGCCATCTCACCACGGGCTCGTGATTCGTTGTGCAGATACCGAGCCTGCAGTCCGCGTGGACCGCCTATGCGCCAGTCCACGAGGCGGCCGACGTCCTCTGCGAGACGGCGTGCTCGCTGTCGTGACTCGGGCGGCGCACTGTCGGTCTCCCTGGGTGTTTTGGTATCCGACACTGTCATGCCGGTGTCCTTTCTGCGTTCTTATTGTTCTCAACAGGTACGTCTTGCTGCGCGGGTGCCGGTATCGCCTTGTTCAGAGCGCGACGGAAGAAGAACAGCGCCTTGCCGACGTCCGTCCGTCCCTGCCCCTCCCTGCGTCCGGCGAAGGCGGTGTCCGGCACGGCGGAGGCGAGCGCCTCCTGCTGCCTCCAGGCCTCGGAGCGCAGCAGGCTGCGCCACTGGTCGCGAGCTTCGGCCGGGTCCGCTCCATCGAGGGAGGCGAGCCAACGGGGGAAGCGCTCGTCGATAACCTGGTAGAAGGAGGCGCCGGTATGCTCGCGCGCGGCCGAGGCCGTCTCCGGGCTCCCGCCGCGCGCACGATCCAGGTTCCCGGCCAGGTTCCGCAGTGCGGAGGCGACATGATCCGTCTCCTCCATGGCATCGTGCACAATGGCGAGCAGTCTCGTGTTCTCGGGGTCGAGCAGACCGGCGGGCAGCGTCAGGACGTCGTCGACGAGCTCGGTGACGACCGCCTCCTGGGCCCCGTACTCGATGCCGACGGCGTGCAGGGGAATGAGGCCGCTTGCGGGCACGATCCTGCGGCGCATGAGCTCCTGGTAGAAGGAGACGACACCGGGGGAGCGGTACCGCGTCACCTCTCCGGCACCCTTCACCGTGATCGGCGGGCTCAACTGAGCCACGAGGGTCGACAGTCCCCGCCAGAAGGCCCGGTCCGTCGGCAGCTTGCGCGGCATGTAGACGGGCGCCTTGAACTTCCTGGTCTGCGGCTCGGAGTAGCGCCACGCGGTCATCGGCTCGACCAGATAGCGGTTCTGAGGCGTTGCCTTGTCCCCGTTGCCGAGGAACAGGCCGGTGACGCCCGCGTCGTCGCCGTGCAGCAGCGTGCGGCGCGTCTGCCACGTGTAGCAGGAGACGGGGCCCGCGGGCACCAGATCGTGGGAGCCCGCCGGGCCATCACTCTCACGCTCCCAGGGCGCGAGATCCTGCTCCGGATCGACGTTGGCCAGGTCAGGGAGTCTCTCGCAGACGACGGTGTTGAGGAGCAGCGTTCGCTCCAGACTCTCGCCCGTCACGGTCACGGTGCCGATCTGCCCCGTCCAACCAGGACCGATCGGGTATCCCTTTCCTCCTTTGACCCGCGGGTCGCCGACGGCTCCGGTGCGGATGCCGGACGGATCGAAGGCATGAACGTGCACCAGCCATCTGGCCGCCTCCGCCCAACTGATGGATTCCAGCCCTTGAGCGATACGGGTCGTGAAGAAGGGGTTGCCGTTGGGGACGTCCACGATGAGGGACTCCAGCTCCGAGATCTTGCCCGATGCCGCGTGGATCCCCGCGACCTGGAAGAACGGACGGTCCGGGTCGCGCAGGTCGAAGCGCTCCCTGTAGCGCTCCAGGTAGGCGGCGGCGTCCCGCCCCAGGCGCTCCGGGTCCTTCCAGTACTCCCTCCAGGTGTCCAGGTCCTCCGGCCCGTCCATGGTGCGGTGGCTGATGGCCAGCAGCAGGCGCAGGATGGCCACGTCCTGACTGGCGATCTCGCCGTGGATCCCGGCGATGTCCGTCGCCTCCCGGAAGAGGGCGAGAAGGGAGACCTCGGCGGGGGCGCCGTCGAGCCGGGTCACCCGGATCCAGGGCTCGTCGAGAAGATTGAAACTCGCTGTCATTCGGAATGGACCTCCTTGAGCCCGGTGGATGGGGAGTACTCGAGTACGGTGTCGGCCAGCTGCGCTCGGCCGTCCTCCAGGAGGAGGAACAGCTGTCCGCGGAGCTGCGGGTCAGCCTGCCAGGCGGGTACGACACGTTTCTCCAGCTCATCGATGATCTGGTCGATCCTGCGCGGGTTGCTCAGGCGCGGGGGCAGTCTCACGGCGGACAGGGCCATGGCGCGCACGACCTTCTTGTCCGGGGCGCAGTCTGTGGGGATCATGGTGCTCGGCGCCTCCGGCGCGGACGGCAGAGTGCGCAACTCCTCCTGGCCGCCTGCTCGGCGCAGGTCCAGGAGAATGACCTCCAGGGAGTCCTCGCCGTCGCGGACCTGGGCGTGCCCCTTCTCCTCGTTGTCGGAGGCCGTCGTATGCAGCCAGCCGACCAGGGAGGAGTTCTTCCCGCTCCGCTCGGGCTCGTTGAGAAGGAAGCCCTGGGCCGCGTCATGCTTCGCGCGGTCCTCCGTCGCTCGGGTCTCTCGAGCGTGGGCGACCGCCTCCCGCCACAACGGCGGAATCGGGGCGTCGGAGCCGTAGACGGCCTCGATGAGGTCGTGGACGTCGTCGGGGACCGTGACGACGCCGGAACCGTTGATCACCCGGTCCAGGGCGGCCGCGCTCATGAGCATGTCCTGCTCGCCGTAGATCGCCTTGGCCCCCGGTTCCAACGAGGGCTCGGGGGACGACGTCGACGGCAGCCAGTCGATGCAGCAGGTGGGGGTGGCGAGTCGGGGCGGCCGCTGCCGCTGGTGACGGTGCAGACGTCCTATGCGCTGGAGGACCAGGTCGATAGGCGCGAGATCGGTGACGAGCAGGTCGAAGTCGACATCGAGGGACTGCTCGACGACCTGAGTGGCCACGACGATGGCCCGGTGCGGGCGCCTTCCGGCCTTGCGCGGAGGACCGAAGCGGTCGAGGAGGTCCTTGTCCTTGGCGAGCCTGTCGCCGATGGTGAAGCGGGCGTGGTTGAGACCGACGTCCTCGCCGAAACGCTCGCGCAGCGTCTCATAGGTCTCCTGCGCGCGTCGCACCGTATTGCGGACCACCAGTGCGCAGCCGCCGTCGGCGAGGGCCTCCTCCAGGAGCGGGACCAGGGCGTCCTTCGCGAGCCGTCTGAGGCTGATCGTGCTGCGCCGTCCCGACGCCGTGGCGACGACCTCGGTACGATCCTCACCAGCGGTGACCAGGCAGGGGAAGGGAGTGCGCACACTCTCAGGGGCGGGACGGCGGTGGAGACGTTCTCCCGCCGCCAGGCGCAGGCCCCGCCGGTAGGCGTCGACCATGGAGGAGCAGCGCGCCTCGGACAGTGTGGCCGACAGGAGCACCACCGGCACCCCGTAGGCGGCGAGCCAGGTCAGGACCCGGTCCAGGTAGACATTCATGTACGTGGAGTAGGAGTGCACCTCGTCGACGATGACGACCTTGCGGGACAGTCCCAGGTGCCGCATGGCCAGGTGCGGGGAGCGCATCGCCCCGAAGAGCAGGTGGTCCACGGTGGTGACGACGAAGTCCGACAGCATCGACTTCTTGCGCCCGCTGAACCAGGCCAGGATCGCCAGATCGGCTCTGCGGCGGTCCTCAGCGCCTGTGACGTGCCCCGTCCGGGCCTCCTCCTCGTCCCATCCGATCCCGATAGGGCGTGGGGTCTCGCCGGTCGAGTCGTCGAGTGATCCGAGGAGCCGGTCGCGGATCTCGTAACCGCGGCGTCGCAGTTGCTGGGCTTCCTTGTTCAGCCGAGCGCGCCCGTGCAGGAGCTGAGCGGCGAAGTCCGACGGCGCGCCCTCGCCGGCGTACGCCTCCTCGATGCTCTCCAGCCAGTCGAGCTCACGGGAGAACATGGCGTCCGTCGTCGCCTGGGTGGGCAGGGCGAAGAGGATCCCGGAGCGGTGAGTGCGGGCGGCGAGTACCTCGGCGGCCATGAGAGCGGCCTCGGTCTTCCCTCCGCCCGTGGACTCCTGGACGATGAGCAGGCCCGGCAGACCCATGGAGCGGGCGGCCCGGAGTGTGCGCGCCTGAACGTCGGTGGCTCGGGATCCCTCGGGCAGGTCGAAGCGGCTGGTGAGCAGAGCGTCGGGATCGGCGCCCTCGTCGCGGGGCCGCCACGGCGCGGGGATCTCCAGACGCGACAGGCCGGTGGCCACGCGAAGCGCGTGGGCCTCGGGTGCGAGCAGGCGCGCACCGTCGTCCTCAAGAGACAGCAGCGGGAAATAGGCCTGGGTCGAGGCGATCCAGTCCGAGACGATGACCAATCCCGACAGCTCGACGAGGAAGTGCTGGGGCCACGTGTGCCGCGCCCAGTGGGGGAGAAGGTCCGCAGCATCGGTGCGTCGTGCGACGAGGTCGAGGAGTTCGTGGCGGGTGGCGTTCCACGCCTCATCCTCGCCGAGGAGGTGCTCATGCCCGTAGTAGTCGGTGGTGAGAGCCGCCGAGGTGGGTGGGATGCCGTGATGGGCGCCGACGACGGAGGCGAGGGCCTCGGCGGGTTCGAAGTCCCAGTCGTGCTCGTCCATGAGCCAGTTCTCCAGGATCAGGTGCCCAGCCAGGGCGTGCGGTACTTTGCGTCGCTCGAGAAGATCGATCGGCCCATGGGCCAGTCCCGCCTCCTTCATGCGATCGTCGAGGCCCTTGGCCTGGACGGAGAAGGCCGGGGTGCACTTGCCGATGTCGTGAACGCCGGCGATCCAGGAGGCGAGCAGGCAGAGCTCCTCCACCGGGGTCAGTTCTGAGGCGGAGTCCGCGAACTCGCGCTCAATGAGATCGCGGGTGGTGGGGGCCAGCCAATGTCGGGCAAGGTGCTCGGCCACCGCGGCGGCGTCGAGCAGGTGCAGCCAGAGCGGCAGCCAGTGATCGCTCTCCGGGTCGTAGCCGAACTTCGCCCACACGGAGCGTGCGCGGGTTGAGAGCTCCATCGGGACTTCTTCCTTGGAGATTCCTGGAGACCGGGATAGATTATTGCCTCCGTCACACCGGCATGCTCGCTGTGTCCGAATCGTTACGCTAAAGATTTGGAGAGACCGGCTGATTGGCGGGATGTTCAAGTCGACTCGGCGAGCCGGAGACTCGGGCCGGGTCGCCGACTTGACTTGGAGGTGGACTGTCGTGCTGGGTAGTCTGGCTGTGGCCGCAGTTGCCGCTGCGGCCACAGCCAGACGCCAGCGGCCTCATCGCTGCAATAGGAGGATGAGAATGGAGCAAACGAGGTTCACGTAGGCAGTCATGTACTGCACCCGTGCGGCGCGGAAGCGGAGTTCTTCTGGGCTCGGTGGCCTTCGGTCCGCGTTTGAACCGTGTTGAATCGTGGTCATAGGGTTCACCTCCTTTCTGTTTCCATGAGCTAAGGTGTGCTAGTTTGCTGTTCGCACCTCAGCTCGGAAAGCAGAGTAGCACACCGCGCCAGATGTCGTAGACCTCGCGCCTCAGCGGGGATGACCCTGTGTGGTAGTCGGCTGTCGCGTGCACCCCGCGCAAGCGGGGATGGGTTGAGTGTGCTGGTAGGCGCATGCGGGGTCTTCCACCATCGCATGGTGGAAGACCCCGCGTTTCGCGTATACCTTTCAGAGCTCTCGTCTCAACTCGATTCACCCCCGCCCGCATCACCCGCCCACCCCGGCGGCGCGGCGCGCCGTTTCGAGTGCCGCGGGCAGGGCGGCGAGCAGCCGGTCGACGTCCTCGGCGGTGGTGCCCGGCCCCATGGAGCACCTCAGCGTCGAGCGCGCGGCGTCGTCGTCCAGGCCCATGGCCAGCAGGACGTGGCTGGGTCCGGTGACCCCGGCATGGCAGGCCGATCCGGCCGAGACGTCGATGCCGGCGAGGTCCAGGCCCATGAGCAGCGCCTCGGCGTCCACGCCCTCGAACCGCAGGTGCGCCGTGCTCGGCACGTGGGCCGTGCCGGGCGGCAGGGTGGCGCGCACCCCCGTCAGCGCGCAGGCGCCCTCCAGTACGCGCGACCTGAGGCCCTCGAGCCGCCGGGACTCCGCTTCCTGCTCGCCCACCGCCAGCTCGGCGGCCAGCGCCAGGGCCCGGGCCGCCACCACGTCCTGCGTCCCCGAGCGCAGTCCGCGCTCCTGGCGCCCGCCCCCGGTCGGCGACACCAGCGTCAGGTCGCGCCGTGCGATGAGGGCCCCGACGCCCACGGGCGCCCCGATCTTGTGACCGCTGACCGTCATGGCGTCCAGCCCCCGGGCGCGCAGGCGCACCGGCACCCTGCCCAGCGCTGCCACGGCGTCGGAGTGCACCGGCACGTAGCCCGGCTCGCCGGGTCCGCGCACCCCGGTGGCCTCCCGCACGATCTCCACGAGCCCGCCGATGTCCTGCACGGCGCCGGTCTCGTTGTTGGCCGTCATGACGCTCACCAGCGCGGCTCGCCGCCCCGAGACGGCCTCGCGTAGGCTCTCCGGATCGACCAGTCCGGCGTCGTCGACCTCGACCTCGACGTGCTCGGCCCCCAGGTGCGCCTCCGCGGTGCGCGCCGAGTCCAGGACCGCGGGGTGCTCGACGGGGGAGGTGATGATCGCGGGAGTTCCCACGCCGTCGGCCCGTGCCGCCAGGACCCTGCCGGTGACGACCAGGGCGTCGGCCTCCGTGCCCCCGCTCGTGAAGATCACCTCGTGCGGGTCGGCGTCCAGCACTGCGGCCAGGCGGGCGCGCGCCTCGGCCAGCAGCGCCCCGACGCGCCGCCCCGAGGCGTGCTGAGCGGCCGGGTTCGCCCACCCGGTCGCCCGGCGGCGCAGGTCCGCGGCCACCTGCTCGGCCACCTGCGGGCGCACGGGGGCGGTTGCGGCGTGGTCGAGATAGGCGCGGGGCGCTGCTGACGTGCTCACGCGTCGACTGTAGGGACGAGCGACGGCCTCGTCCCCGCGCGCTGCACTCGAACCCCATTCGAACCTCGATGCCGAGGATCCGAGCGCCCCGTTCCTCCCGTTCGCCTCGTCCGCCGAGCGCGTGCCGAGCCTAGGCTGGCGCAATGAGCACACCGCGAAGCGCACCGCGAACCCGGCCGGCCGATGCCGTTGCCTCATTCGGGAGGGGCGAGGAGGACGCCTACGGCCGCCGCTCCCTGTCCCGCTCCGCCACCGACCGCAACGCGGCCCGCCGCGCCGACCCCGGCCTGCTCGCCGAGCTCGCGTCCGACCCCGCCACTCGCCTGGTGGTCGTGGACGCGCGCGGACGCGTCGCCCTGGACGTCCCCGCCGTGCACCCGGATCTGCCCGACGACGGCCTGACCCCGCCCACGCCCTCGGATCGGGACCGCGACGTGTGGGAGGCCGACGGCCCCGCCGGGCCCCGCCCCCGCCTCGCCCCGCTGACCATCGCCGACCTCGGCGGGGCCCCGCTGCCCCCGCCCTCTCCGCCCGCCCCGACCGCACGGGGGACCGGAGAGGCCCCGCCGGCTACGACGGCCCCCACGGCTCTCGCCGCCCTGACCGGCCTGATGACCATCTACCTCGGCCGCGAGACCGGCACCGGCACCGGTGACGCCGCCGGCGCTCCCTGGCTGGGCGTCGTCATCCCCGATGCGTCCACGGATCCGACCGACGCCGAGGGGGCCGACCTCGTCCACAAGGAGGTGGCCGACATCCTGGAGCGCTATCCGCTGTCCGCACTGCGCGCTGTCGGCCATGGCCTGAGCGCCCACGACGCGGGACTGGCCGCACCCGCGGTGGCCCTGGCCGCCTGGCACGCTCGGGCGCGCTTCTGCACCGCGTGCGGCGGGCGCACCCGGGCCGAGCAGGCCGGATGGACGCGCCGCTGCACCGCCTGCGGCGCCACCGACTTCCCCCGCGCGGACCCGGCGGTCATCATGGCCGTCACCGACGACGCCGACCGCATCGTCCTGGTCCACGGCGCCCGGTGGGACGCGGGGCGCTACTCCACGGTCGCCGGCTTCGTGGAGGCGGGGGAGTCCGGCGAGGCCGCCGTCGTGCGCGAGGTCGCCGAGGAGACCGGGCTGCGCGTGGAGACGGTCGAGTTCGTCGCCTCCCAGCCCTGGCCCTTCCCCCGCTCCCTCATGCTCGGATACCGCGCCCGCCTCGCCCCGGGCGAGCACCTGGCGCACCCCGACGGGGAGGAGGTCACCGACGCCCTGGTGCTCTCCCGCGCCGAGCTCGACGATGCCCTGGGAACCGGTGCCGTCGTCCTGCCCGGACCCACGTCGATCGCCCGCATGCTCATCGAGGACTGGTACGGCGGGCCGATCCGATGAGCCTCGGCGGGACGGCCCCGAGGAGGACGGCCGCTCAGCGCGCCCGTGAACGACGTCGTGACCCGGTTCGTCGACGGCCCGCCGGCGGCTCGGTGCGACACACCGATGCTCGTCGGCGGTCCATGGCAGGCTGACCCGTGATGAGCGAGCACGCCCCACGCCCTCCCGCGCGGACCCGGCCGGGCCCCGGCGCCCCCGGGCTCCCCGGTCCCGCTGCGCTGCTCGACGCCCTGGACCCCGATCAGCGCCAGGTCGCCGAGCACCTCGAGGGGGCCCTGTGCGTCCTCGCCGGCGCGGGCACGGGCAAGACCCGGGCCATCACCTACCGCATCGCCTACGGGGTCGCCGTCGGCGCCTACCAGCCCACCCAGGTCCTGGCCGTCACCTTCACGGCCCGCGCCGCCGGCGAGATGCGCTCGCGTCTGGCGGACCTGGGGGTCGTCGGCGCCCAGGCCCGCACCTTCCACTCCGCCGCCCTGCGCCAGCTCACCTACTTCTGGCCCACGGCGATCGGCGGGCGCCGGCCGGAGATCGAGACGTTCAAGGGGCGTCTGGTCGGCATCGCCGCCCACCGCCTCGGCCTGTCCACCGACCGCGCCCTCATCCGCGACCTGTCCGCGGAGGTCGAGTGGGCCAAGGTCACCATGACCCTGCCCGAGGACTACGCCCAGCAGACCGCCGCCCTGCGCCGCGACCCGCCCGGAGGCCTGGAGCCCGCCACCGTCGCCCAGGTGCTGGCCGCCTACGAGGAGGCCAAGACCGAGCGCGGAGTCATCGACTTCGAGGACGTGCTGCTCCTCATGGTCGGCATCCTCCTGGACCGCGAGGACATCGCCGACCAGGTGCGCGGCCAGTACAAGCACTTCGTCGTCGACGAGTACCAGGACGTCTCGCCGCTCCAGCAGCGCCTGCTGGACCTGTGGCTGGGCAGGCGCCGCCAGCTGTGCGTTGTCGGGGACGTCTCCCAGACCATCTACTCCTTCACCGGCGCCACCCCCGACTTCCTGACCGGCTTCGCCTCGCGCTACGCGGGCGCCCGCACGGTCAGACTGAGCCGCGACTACCGCTCCACCCCGCAGGTCGTCTCCCTGGCCAACCGGGTCCTGTCGCGCTCGCGCCGCGGGGGAGGGGCGCTGGTCCTGCCCGCCGGCGCGGTCGAGCTCGTCGCCCAGCGCCCCAGCGGGCCCGCCGTGCGCTTCGAGTCCTACGATGACGACGTCGCCGAGGCCGCGGGCGTGGTCGAGCACGTCGGACGACTGCGCTCGGCCGGTGTCCCGCTCAGCGGGATCGCCGTCCTGTACCGCACCAACTCCCAGTCCGAGGCGATCGAGCAGGCCCTGTCCGACGCCGGCATCGGCTACCTGGTGCGCGGCGGGGAGCGATTCTTCGAGCGAGACGAGGTCAAGCGCGCCGTCGTCATGCTGCGCGCCGCCGCCCGCACCGAGCGCGCCGAGCTCACCGGTGACGTCGGCGCGGACACCCGCATGGTGCTCGGCCGGGAGGGCTGGAGCGAGCGGCCCCCGGCGCCCCGCGGCGCCGTGCGCGAGCGCTGGGACTCCCTGAACGCGATCGTCGAGCTGGCCGACGAGCTCGGCGCCAAGCGCGGTGCTGACCTGGATGGGCTGGTCGCCGAGCTCGGTGAGCGCGCCGCCGCCCAGAACGCCCCGACGGTCGAGGGAGTCACCCTGTCCTCCCTGCACGCCGCCAAGGGCCTGGAGTGGGACGCCGTCCTGCTCGTGGGCGCCAGCGAGGGCCTGCTGCCGATCTCCCTGGCCGAGGGCCCGGCCGCGATCGAGGAGGAGCGGCGACTGCTGTACGTGGGCGTGACCCGCGCCCGCGAGCACCTGGTCGTCTCCTGCGCCCGCGCGCGCAACCCCGGCGGCCGCGCCTCGCGCAGGCCCTCGCGCTTCCTGGACGGCATCTGGCCCACCGACGACCCGGATCGGCGAGGCGGCCGGGGCGCCTCCTCCCGGCCCCCCCGTTCCCCCAGGGAGCGCGCCAAGCAGGCCGCGGCCGAGTTCGAGGCGGACAACGATCCCGCCACCATCGCCCTGTTCGAGGCGCTGCGGGCCTGGCGAGCCGGAGTCGCCAAGGAGCGCTCGAAGCCCGCCTACACGGTCTTCGCCGACACGACCCTGCGCTCCATCGCCGTGGTCAAGCCCGGCAGGCTGCCGCAACTCTCCCTCATCCACGGAGTCGGCGCGGTCAAGCTCAAGGAGTACGGGGCGGATGTGCTCCGCGTGGTGCGGGAGTTCCGGGGCGGGGCGGACGGGCGCGACGGCCCGGGCGAGAGGGGCTCCGCGGGCCGGGGCTGAGCGCGACGGACGGTGCGCGCGGCGCTCCTCCGGAGGCCCGCCCCGGGCCGCTGACTTCTACGGTGCTCCCGGCGCCTACGGTGCTCCCGGCGCGGCGTCATCGACCGCCGCCGCGCCCGCCCCCGGCCCCGAGGAGGCCCCGGGCCCGGGCGCCGTGTCCAGGACGCCGCACAGGCACTCGGGATGAGGGTGCCAGAGCCGCTCCACGCCCATGGCCTCCGCTCCCGAGACCTCGACGCTGCGCCCGGACCACCACCGTTCCCGTCCCGTCAGCGCATCCGTGATCGCGCGCGCCGCCAGCGCCGCCGCCTGGTGCACCAGCAGCGCCTCGCTCCGCGGCGGGTCCAGGAGGCGCAGCTGGGTCGCCACCGCAGGCCACTGCGGGTCCGCGTCGCGCTCCCACAGGTCCAGACAGGTGGCGCAGGGCGGGCGCCCGGGCGCCAGGAGCGGTCCCACCCGCACGCTCACCTCTCTCACGACCACCGGCAGGTGGGCGATCCCGGCCACGGACAGGCCCCGGGCCCGCCGCGGCTCGACGAGGTGGCCCTCGACGGTGACGACCAGGTGAGGACGCGTTCCCAGGGGCATCCGGATGCGCACCGGCGGGTCGAGCGCACCCGCCCAGGCGGTCAGCTCCTCGTCCTCTGGCAGCAGCGTGCCCACGCCCGCCTCGGCGAGCAGGGAGACGAGCTCGCGGGCGAGCCGACCGCCTCCGCTGATGCCCACCACTGCGCGGCGCAGCGCCCGCGCACGCGCACGCGGGTTGTGGGCCAGACGCTCCCAGTACACCTCGTCGTCGCCGCTCGGCGTCGGGACGTCGCGAGTCAGGACGCCGGCCTCGTCGAGAACGGACAGGATCTGGCGGGCCCGGGCGACGGGCACCTCGCTCCACCGCGCCACCCGGTAGACGTCGCCGGGCGACAGGGTCGCCGGCAGACGGTCGAGGAACTGCTGCTCCTGCGGGCTCAGCCCGTCGACGACGACGGCGTGGCCCGCTTCGGCGCCCACCTGCGACTGGCCGGCGCACCGCCACAGGACGGGGGACTGACCTCTGACTCGCATGATCGCTCCAGACGGCGCCCGGTTCGAGGGACGGCGGGACGGGTCGCCACGGGCGCTCGGACGCAGAGTGGCACGACGCCGCCTCGACGCGCCACGGATCGGTCCCCCTGTGGACAAACTGCGGGCGGCAGGGGGCTCCATGCCCCTCCGGAGCGGGTCCCGGCCGGGGCGCCGTCCGTGCTCGAGGCGGCGTCAGTCGGGTGCGCGGCGGCGCCGACCGGGTGGCGGAGCCGTCGGCGTCACGGTTCTCCCTCGGCAGCGCGCCTCGAGCGCGCCTCGAGCGCGCATCGAGGGTCAGCGGGCCAGCACCGTCTCGCAGGTGGACGCCCCCGAGGCGTCCCCGGCGGCGATGGCCTCGACCGTGGTGACGGCCTCATGCAGCGTGGAGACCGCGTAGACCTCCATGCCGTCGGGGACGTGCCCGACAACCTCCCCGCAGTTGGAGGCCGGCGCCAGGAAGTACCCCGAGCCGTCGGCCCTGGCGCCGGCCATCTTCTGAGCGATGCCGCCGATGGGTCCCACGGCTCCGTCGAGGGCGATCGTCCCGGTCCCGGCGATGTCCTTCCCGCCGGTCAGGTCGCCGGGGGTGAGCTCGTCGATGATCCCCAGGGCGAACATGGCGCCGGCGCTGGGGCCTCCGACGTCGGACAGCCCGAAGGTCGCCTGAACGTCGGAGTCCGCCTTGGCCGACAGGTACACGCCCAGCAGCGAGCCGTCGGAGTCCGGGGAGCCATCGGAGTCGGCGTCGGCGGGAGCGATCGTGGTGAGCGTGATGGTCATCGGCTCCCCGTCGCGCTCGACGCCCAGGTCCACGCTCGTGCCCACGGGGATGGTCGTCATCAGCTCGCGCAGCTCGGCGTACGTGGTGACCGGGATCGTCCGCCCTCCGGCCGGGGTGATCGAGGTCAGGACATCGCCCTTCCGGATCGCCTCGTCGGTCTGGGGGGACTCGGCGCCCTCGATGGTGAGAACCATGCGGGTCGCCATCCCGGTCTCCATGAGCGCGGCGACCACCGCGGTGTTCTGCGAGCCGGTCATCTGAGCCTGGTTGACCTGCTCGACGTCCTGCTCGGTCAACGACGACGGGCACACCTGCTCGCGATCCAGGATCGTCTTGTCGGGCGAGAGCCAGGCCCCCACCACGTCGAAGAACGTCACCGGGTAGCCGGGGCACCCCGAGACCGACACGGTCGTCATGCGCAGCGCCCCTCCGGCGGGGTACGTCTGCGCGCCGGTGACGGTGATGACGTCCTGGGCCTGGTCGTCGTCGGAGGCGCCGGCCAGGACGTTCCAGGTCCGGCCCGGCGCCTCGATGACCTTGTTGACCGGCACGACCGCCCCCGCGACGATGATGCCCACCGCGAGCAGCACGGAGCCGATCCCGACCACGAGCCGCCCGGGCCGGAAGCGACGGCCGCCCGCGCCCGGACGGGGAGCGGCGCCGAGGCCGGACTCGACGGTCGGCCCCGGTCCCGGATCGGGCTCCCGGTCCGGCTCGACCGCGTCGGCGGAGGACTGCGTCTCGTGGTGCTCTTCATGCGTCACGCCCCCATCATGCGTCCTGAAAGGCTTCCAGGTCTTCACCGCCGGCTCATGGGGGGCCGGTGTCGCCATCGCCACGTCCTCCCGCACGGGTCCCGCGATCCGTACGGGCCCGTGCGGGCGGGGCCCCGTCGAGACCGCTCACGGCTCGCGCACAGGAATGGGTGGCACGCTGGCGGTGTTGCATCTGCGTGGCCCCTGGCCGTGCAGCCGGCCCAACGTCCGCACCACCGAGAGGAACCCCATGAGTGAGGACCCCTTCGACGACATCGAGCAGATGCTCTCGGCTCTCTTCGGCGCCGACGTCGCCGGCGACGCCGTTGCGGCCCTGCGCTCATCCGGCGTCGATCCCGCCCAGTTCGTCCGGATGAGCGGCGTGGACCCCTCCCGGATCACCCCGGGGCAGATGATGGCCATGCGCGCCCAGATGCAGCAGATGATGGCCAGTGCCCAGGACGGCCCGGTCAACTGGACCATGGGGCGCGGTCTCGCCCTTCAGGAGGCGGGCAAGTCCGGCGACCCGGCCATCACGGCCGGCGAGGCCGAGGCGACCCGCCAGGCGCTGCGGGTGGCCGACCTGTGGCTGGACACCGCTACGGACTTCATGCCGGCGCCCGGGCCGCGCGAGGCCTGGTCCCGTTCGGAGTGGGTCGAGCAGACCCTGCCGGTGTGGAGGGACGTGTGCGCTCCGGTGGCCGACGCCGCCACCGCCGCCCTCGCCTCGGCCCTGGAGAGTCAGACCGAGGCGTTGCAGTCATCCCTGTCGGACTCCGACTCCGAGCCGGGGGACGCCGCTCGCCAGGTCGGCGCCCTGACCCAGATCATGCGATCGATGGCGGGCACCGCGTTCGGCCTCCAGGTCGGGCACGCCGTCGGCGAGCTCGCCGGTCAGGCCGTCGCCGCCACCGACGTCGGGCTGCCGCTGAGGCGGGAGCCCGGCACCGCGCTCGTGCCCGCCAACGTGACGGCCTTCGCCGAGGGCCTGGACGTCGATGCCGAGCAGGTGCGCATGTTCATGGCGGTGCGAGAGGCCGCCGCCTCACGCCTGTACGCCCGTGTGCCGTGGTTGCGCGGCCAGCTGCTGGGCGCTGTCGAGGCCTACGCGCGCGAGATACGGGTCGACACCGGCGCCATCGAGGATGCCGTGGCGCAGGTCGATCCCTCCGACCCCGAGGCGATCCGCTCGGCCCTGGAGGCGGGGGTGTTCGCCCCGCAGGAGACCCCCGCCCAGGTCGAGGCGCTGGAGACGCTGGAGACGCTGCTGGCGCTCGTCGAGGGCTGGGTCGAGGTCGTCACGGCGCAGGCCACCGCGCCCCATCTGCCGCACGCGATACCGCTGCGCGAGATGGTGCGCCGCCGTCGGATTCAGGGCGGCCCCGCTGAGAAGGTCTTCGCCCAGCTCATCGGCCTGGAGTTCCGCCCCCGCCGCGTGCGGGAGGCCGCGCGCCTGTGGGAGCTGCTGGGCGCCGAGGTCGGCGACGGCGAGCGCGACGCGTTCTGGGAGCACCCCGATGTCATGCCGACGGCCTCCGAGCTGGCCAGTCCCGAGGACTTCCTGACCATGCGTCGGGCGGCGCAGGACATGGACGCCGAGGTGGACGCGGATCTCGCCTCGCTCCTGGACGGCACGCTGGGCTACGCCGACGGCGCTCGCGACGCCGACGAGAACCGGCCCGACGGCCTCGACGGCTGACCCCGCCCCCTTTCGCCGAGATCGGTCCGGTTCCGCGCCGAGATCGGTTCAGACGAGAGTCGAGCTCAGGGCCTCGACCAGCCCCGGCACGAGCGTCTCGCCGTTCATCACCTGGTCGGACGAGTCCCGCGACCGGGACCGGACCGCGCACCAGGACTCGCCGGTGCGCAGTACCCCGACCACCATCCGCACGTCCTCGCGGTCGGGCCTCTCGCTCAGGAAGCCCAGGCGCTCCTGCGGGTCCTGGATCGCGGCCGCCTCCTGCTCCGCCTCGGCCGGCAGCACCACGCGCTCCACGACGAGCGCCGTGCCGTCGACGGTGGACGGCCAGGCGATCTGCGCCAGCAGATCCTCCAGATCCGCGGCGGCGGGCAGGTTCTCCTGCTCGATCATGGTCAGGGCCTGCGGGTCGTGCCGCGCCTCGGCCAGCGCCGCGTCGTCGAGCACCTCGGCCAGCGCGGGATCCTGCTCCAGGGCGGCAGCGGTGCGCACCAGAGCGAAGATCCCGACGGGAGCGTCCCAGCCGCGCTGGGCGGCGTGCTCCTCGAGCTCGATGACGGCGCGGGCCAGGGCCGTCCGGCGCGGAGAGCCGAGCCCCGAGCCTGGTCGGTGGTCGGGCGAGCTCCCGGTCGTATCAGTCGTATCAGTCATACCCGTGACACTAGGCACTCCGCTCCGCGGCGTCGACGCCGTCGTCGGACTCGGCTCGGGCCGCCCGCGCCCCCGCGCGCAGCGGGTCATGACGGCTCATGAGGCGAGTCCGGAACGGGTTTTGTGGGCTCGGCGCGACCTGTGGGACGATGGTCGTGTCCGGCGCCCGCGGCGTCGGAGTCCATCTGCGCGCGTGCGCGCGCACCTCGAACGACACGGAGCGTGACCGTGAGCACCAGGCCCGACGACGATTCCGACGACAAGCCCGAGCGCCCTGCGCCCGACGAGTCCTCCCCGTCCAGCCGGGAGGATCGCGTCAGTGGCGGCTTCTTCCAGTCGGATGAGGCCAGTGCCTCCGGCAGGGACTCCCGCGGCGGAGCCACGGGAGCCTCGTCCGGGCACTCCCCCGCGGACGCGGCGCCCGACGAGACCCCCGATCAGGATGGCGGGGGCCCGTCGAGCGGCTTCGATCCGGCGTCCATCCTCTTCGGCGGATCCGCCCCCTTCGGCGCACGACGCCCGGGACGCGATGGAAGCGGCGGACGCGGTCCCGATCGAAGGGGCTCGGCCGGTTCGGGACGGCCCCGGCGCCCCTCTCGACCCGCTGCCGGAGACTCGGGAGGCTCGCGTCGCCCGGGCCCACTGGCCTGGACGCTGGGGATTCTCGCCGTGCTGGCGGCGATCATCATCTTCCTGTCGCGCACCTGGACCGAGGTGCTCTGGTTCAACCAGCTCGGCTTCGCACGCGTGGTGTGGACCCAGTGGATCGCCTCCGGCATCATGTTCGTCGTCGGCTTCCTCATCATGTTCGGCGCCGTGTTCGCCGCCATGACCAGGGCCTACCGCTCGCGCGAGATCAGCCTTCCGCACGACGAGGCGGCCCGCAATCTCGAGGCCTACCGCACCGCGGTGGAGCCCATGCGCCGCTCGCTGACCTGGATCGTGCCCGCGGTACTGGCGCTGCTGAGCTCGGCATGGGAGTTCGCGCCTCACTGGAAGGAGGCGCTGCTGGCCATCCACTCCCACTCCTTCGGCACCACCGACCCGCAGTTCGGCCTGGACATGTCCTTCTACGTGTTCATCCTGCCGGTGCTGGAGACCGTGATGTCCTTCCTGTCGCGCGTCGTGGTCTTCGCGGGGATCGCCAGCGTCGTCGTCCACTACCTGTACGGCGGGATCTCGATCGCGCGCACGCCTCACTTCACGCGGTCCGCGCGACTCCACCTGACCGTCCTCCTCGCCCTGTTCTCATTGCTCCACGGCGCGGGCTACTGGCTGAGCCGCTACTCCTCCCTGTACGCCTCGAACGCGAAGTTCGACGGCGCCGGCTACACCGACGTCCACGCCTCCATCCCGGCCCAGGCGATCCTGGCCGCGATCAGCGTGGTCGTGGCCGTCATGTTCATCGCCTCGGCGCGCACCAGTTCCTGGCGACTCCCCGTCACGGGCGTGGTGGTCATGGTCATCTCGGCTCTGCTCGTGGGCGTCGCCTACCCGGTGGTCATCCAGAAGTTCGTCGTGGACCCCAACGCGCAGCGCGAGGAGGCCCAGTACATCGACCGCAACATCAGGGCCACGCTGAGCGCCTACGGCCTGGGCGATGTCGACGCCCAGGCCTACGACGCCAAGACCACCGCCGAGGCGGGGCAGCTCATGGACGACGCCGAGGCGACGACCTCGATCCGCCTGCTGGACCCGAACCTCGTCTCCCCGGCGTTCAAGCAGCGTCAGCAGAACAAGCAGTACTACTCCTTCGACTCCCAGCTCAACGTCGACCGGTACGGGGTCTCGGGCGAGTCCCGCGACACGGTCATCGCGGTGCGCGAGATGAGCCAGGAGGGCTTGGACGCCGGGCAGCGCACATGGATCAACGACCACACCGTCTACACCCACGGCTACGGCGTGGTCACCGCCTACGGCAACACGGCCAGCTCCGACGGCTCGCCCGCCTTCTGGGAGGGCGGCATCCCCTCGGAGGGCGAGCTGGGCGACTACGAGCCCCGCATCTACTTCGGCAAGTCCACGCCGTCCTACTCGATCGTGGGCGGCGACGACGGCGGCAACCCGCGCGAGCTCGACTACCCCGACGACACGGCCGCCTCCGGCCAGGTCAACACGACCTTCACGGGCAGCGGGGGCCCGAGCGTCTCCAACCCGTTCAACAGGCTCCTGTACGCCACGAAGTTCGCCGAGATGAATATCCTGTTCTCCCAGGAGGTCCGCCCCGGCTCGCAGATCCTCTACGACCGCGACCCGGCCAAGCGCGTCGCCAAGGTCGCTCCGTGGCTGACCCTGGACGGCAACCCCTACCCGGCGGTGGTCGATGACGACGACGACCCGAGCACGCCCAAGCGGGTCGTGTGGATCCTCGACGGCTACACCACGACCAACAACTACCCCTACTCCCAGCACGAGTCCCTGGAGGACTCCATGAGCGACGCGACGACGGGGCAGGCCTCCCTGCTCGGCGCGCCGAAGGAGTCCAACTACGTGCGCAACTCCGTCAAGGCGGTCGTCGATGCCTACGACGGCAGCGTCAAGCTCTACGAGTGGGACGAGCAGGACCCGCTCCTCGACGCCTGGCAGTCAGTCTTCCCGGGCACCGTCAAGCCCATGAGCGATATGAGTGCCGACCTCATGGCCCACATGCGCTACCCGGAGGACCTGTTCAAGGTCCAGCGCACGGTGATGTCCAAGTACCACGTCACGGATCCCGAGGACTTCTACTCGGGCGGTGACTTCTGGAAGGTCCCCGACGACCCCACGAAGGAGGGCGACTCGGCGCAGGCCCCCTACTACCTGACCCTCAAGATGCCGGACCAGGAGCAGGCGTCCTTCTCCCTGTCCAGCGTCTACATCATCGGCGGCAACACCGATCGCAATGTGCTCACCGGATTCCTGGCCGTGGACTCCGAGACGGCCAGTGGCGAGCCGGGGGTGAGGAACCCCGACTACGGCAAGCTGCGGCTCCTGGAGCTGCCGCGGTCCTCCAACGTGTCCGGCCCGGGGCAGGTGCAGAACAACTTCAACTCCGACGGAACCGCCAGCCAGGTCCTCAACCTGCTGAGCCAGCAGGGCTCGCAGGTCATCAAGGGCAACCTGCTGACATTGCCGGTGGGCGGTGGTCTGCTCTACGTCCAACCCGTCTACGTCCAGTCCTCCTCCGGGACGCAGTACCCGCTGCTGCGCAAGGTGCTGGTCTCCTTCGGCGACAAGATCGGCTTCGCCGACACGCTGCAGGAGGCTCTCGATCAGGTCTTCGGAGGGGACTCGGGGGCGACGACGGGTCAGGAGGTCGTCGACGGCGACTCCGCCGCGGCCAATGACACGTCCTCGTCCACGGACGCCTCCGGTCAGCCGTCGGCGGCGCCCTCGGCGGATCCGACCGCGACCAGGTCTCCCGGTGCGCAGGCGCCGTCGGCGAGTGCGCAGCCCTCGACCTCCGCCTCTGCGAGCGGGAGCGCCCCGGCGTCGTCCAGCGGCGACCCCCAGACGGACCTCAACGCGGCGCTCGCGGACGCGAAGACCGCCATGGACGACTCCAACAAGGCGATGCAGTCCGGGGACTGGACGGCGTACGGCGAGGCTCAGACCAGGCTCAATAACGCCCTCAACCGAGCGGTCGAGGCCCAGAAGAAGCTGGGCTGACCAGGCGGGACGGGTGAGCAAGGGCACGTAGCGGTGGATTGAGTTCCAGGGACGCGGCGACTAGTCTTCTTGGCGTCGCCGCGGGGTGGAGCAGTTCGGTAGCTCGCCGGGCTCATAACCCGGAGGTCGCAGGTTCGAATCCTGCCCCCGCTACCAACCCGGAGTCCCCGGCACCAGCGGGTGCCGGGGATTTCTGCGCTCCCGGCACGTACGCCGCCGGCACCCACGAGCCATCCGCGGCGCGGGTCGGAAGAATCTCGGAGACCTCGAGCCCAAGGGCCGCAGCGGTGTCGAGGATGTCCTCCAGGCTCCAGCCAACCTGGCCTCGCAGTTTCATCGACACCGATGAGCTCGACACGCCGATCCTGCGTGCGAGTGCGGCTCGTGTGACTCCCTGCGTGAACATCACCTGATTGATGGTCATGCCGATGGCTTGGTCTGGACTGAGGCCGATCGATGTCTTGCGCTTCGTCATGGCTCAACTCAATCATGAAGCATCAAGATTGTCAACGGATGATGCTGGACATGACGAACTCCAAGATATACGTTTCACTCATGACCGTCAAGAGATTTGTTGATCGCCAGGACTTGCTGAGTGCGTCAGAAGTTGCGTCGATGCTCCCTGACACCAGCGCGCAGACGGTTCTCAGATGGGCGAAGCAAGGACGCTTGCCCTTCGTTGAGATGCCGAGCGGGCGCCGGGGCCGTAAGTACTTTCGTCGGGAGGACATTGAGGCTCTGCTGACGCCCGAGGTGGCGCCTGCTGGGGGTCGGTCGGGAGGCCATGAGCGGGTGGGGGAGCTTCCGGGTCAAGGGGTGTTGTCGTGGTGAGGGGGCTGGTCGTGGCCGCGTCCATGGGGAATGGGTCGTGAGTACGAGGGCGTCGAATTGGGTGTGGGAGCTCGAGGATCTGGGGCCGTCGGAGACGCTGGTGCTGCTGGCTCTAGCGGATCAGGCCGACGATGAGAACTACTGCTGGCCCTCGCAGCAGGTGATCGCTGCCCGCACGAGCATGGGAGAGCGGATGGTGCGCCGTCACATCAACTCCCTATCCGAGCTCGGCCTCCTGACCGTCGAGGTGCGCTCATCGACCTCGGGGCGCCGCTCCAACGTCTACTGGCTCAATGTCGGGTTTTCCTCGGAATCCCGGCAACCGGCCAAATTGGCCGATTGCGGGGAGCCCGTGGACAACGCGCCTGTGGGTAACTCCGATACCCGCCGCCGCTCGACACACCACATAGGGGCACCCCCGGGGGCGGTCATCTCCTGTTCTCCTTGGGTACGGGCTGCCTCTAGCGAGTGATGATGGTCAAGTCTGGCGCGCCGGGGCGACGGCAATGCCTGCGGCCAGACGGTGCGACGGGGTCCGTGGGCTCGCTGACCGCTCACATGCCCTGGCCGCGCTGCCGGGGCTGCCTAGGCGCCGCCCCCTCGTCAGTGCGAGGTGCTGGAGTGTGGTAGCTGCGGCCGGCTATGGCTCACCCAACGCGCCCAGGAGCCCTTATGAGGGTGGAAATGGCCTGGTCGACCACAAGATCAGTTGCATGCGTATGGGCGTGCACGGCCGCGACGTATCCATCCGGGCGAAAGGGATGTCGGGGAGTCTCCCTGAAGTGGCGGGGCACGTTAGGCGGTGCGGGCATTGGCGAGAATGACACCCAGGGCAGCCAGGGGGCCAGAGGTGTCCAGGCGCCAGTAGACGGTGTCGATGCCTGCGCCGCGCTCGTCGCGCACGATCTTATCGACCCTGCCCCAGCGGGCCAGGGCGCCCATGGACGCCTGGTTCGTCGACCAGGTCTTGGCCAGCAGGGGCACGCGGCGGCGAAGGGCGCGAGCCACGACCCGGCGCCCCGTGCGCGTGCTCAGCCCCCTGCCTCGGTGACTGGGGGCGACCACCGCGGTGGAGACGTAGACGTGCTCGGTCCCCCTCCACATCCAGGGCCAGTAGTAGGCGCAGTAGCCCACCAGGCGCTCGTCCTGCACCAGGACGACGAGGTGGGCCAGCTCGAGCAGGGAGTCGACGTAACTTCTCGACGTTCGCCCCGGCCTGAGGGCCGAGGTCGCGGAGCTCCTGACCGAGCCGGTGGCGCCAGGACAGAGCGGGACGAAGTCCCCGTCACACCGCCTGGTCAGCGCCAGCAGTTGGCGGGCCAGGGGCTCGGGAAGGTGTCCGGAACGGAGGACGCGTACCGAGACGGGTCGGCGCATGACGCTCTCCTAGGGACGGTCGTGGCCGGAGGGATACCGCCCACGAAGTGAGCACATATCGCAAGTGATAGTGTCTACCACATGCGAGTCCGCACCATACACCGTCCGTGGTGGGGCCTGGGGGCCCTATGCCTGGGGATGGTCATGCTGTTCATGAACACGACGATGATCAACGTCGCGCTGCCCGACCTGTCGACCTCGTTGGGGGCGGGCACGAGTCAGCTGGAGTGGATCGTGTCGTCCTACAACCTGGCGTTCCTGGCGGTGCTGCTGCCAGGCGGGGCGGTGGGGGACCGTCTGGGGCACCGCAGCACACTAGTGGCCGGGGCGGTCGTGTTCGGGGCCGGAGCCCTGGTCGGGGCGACGTCGGGGTCGGTGGGCTGGTTGATGATGGCCCGGGTCCTCATGGGGGTGGGGGCCAGCGTGTTCACGCCGATGTCGCTGGCGCTGATCCCGCGGATGTTCCCTGCCGAGCAGCGGGGCCTGGCGACGGGGGTGTGGACGGCGGCCGGAGCGCTGGGGGCGCCGTTGGGCCCGCTGGTGGGCGGGATGATGATCGACGCGCACGGTTGGCGATCGATGTTCACCCTGGACGCGGTGGCGGCGTGCGTGGTGCTGGCGTGCTGCCTGACGCTAGTGCCAGCCGGCTCACGCTCGCAGCGCGACGGTCGGGGCCTGCCGTGGGCGCAGGTGGTCACCTCGGCGGCGGGGTTCTCGCTGATCACGTGGGGGCTGATCAACGCCGAGCACTCCTGGACGCGGGTGTCCACGTGGGCGCCGATCGTGGCCGGGGTGGGGGTGCTGGCCATCTACGCGGCGCTGGACCTGCACCGTCTGGACACGCTGACGGACCTGTGGCTGCTGGGCGTGAGGCGTTTCCGGACGCGCTCGGTGGAGTTGATGCTGGTCAACTTCGTGCTCTTCGGGATCCTGTTCGTGGCCCCCAGCTACCTGCAGACGGTGCTGGGCAACTCGGCGGTGCGCGGGGGGATGCTGCTGATGCCCCTGGCGGCCTCCGCGGTGGTGGGCTCGCTAGCCGCGTCGAGCCTGCTTCGTCGTCCGGGGGCTCACGCCTGGGTGATGCCGGTGGCGCTGGGGCTGGTCGCGGCCGGGTTGGCGCTGGCGGCTCGCACGGCTCTGGGCGATGGCGCCCGGGTGCTGGTGCGGGGTCTGGTGATGGCCGGTGTGGGGCTGGGGCTGGCGCAGTCCTTCGGGATCGCCACGGCGATGGACGCGGTGCCGGCCGAGGCGGAGGGCTCGGGAGCCGCGCTGCTGAACACGGTGCGCCAGTTCGGTTCCGTCCTGGGTATCGCGGCGCTGGGCAGCGTGTCGGGGACCGTCTACACGCGGGGTCTGTCCTCGCTGCCCGCGGGCCTGCCCGACCAGGTGGTCCAGGCGGTCTCCGACACGGTCTCATCCGCGCACCTGGTCGCCTCCCGGTTGCCCGCGGGGTGGGCCGTGGCGGTGGCGGACCAGGCCGATCGTGCCTACGTGCACGCCATGGACTGCGTGCTGGCGATCTGCGCTGTGACCAGCGGCGTCGTGGCCGTCATCGCGGCCCTGGCCGCGGTCTCGCGACGCGTGCGCCGGTCCTAGAATCGTGGTCGTGACATCGCGTGCGCCCGGACTGCGTGAACGGAAGAAGCTTGCCACCCGCCGGGCAATTCGCCGGGCGGCGCTGGCGCTGTTCGAGTCGCAGGGCTACGCGGCCACGACCGTCGAGCAGATCGCCCAGGCCGCCGACGTGGCGCCGATGACCGTCTACCGGTACTTCGGGACCAAGGAGGCCACCGTGGTGTCGGTGTCGCTGACACCGGCCCTGCGCGAAGGGCTGGGGCGGATGGCCGACGCCCTGGCCAGTGATGGTGCTCCGACGGTGGCCGAGGTCTCCCGCTTGGTCGCACTGCTCGCGGCCGAGGAGGAGGGCTGGCTGGAGGGCCTTGCTGCCAGGGTCGAGCTGGTGGCCGCCACTCCAGAGCTCGAGCAGGCCCTGTGGGCGCAGTCGTCGACCTGGACTACGACGCTTGCCGAGCAGCTACCCACTGAGGCCCTTAGCGCCCGCGTACAGGCCCGGGCCCTGGTGGGCGCTTGCCTGGAGGGCCTGCTGGCGTGGCGTGACCGCCCCGCCTTCCCTGACGCCGACTCGCTCGTCGATGTCATCCAGGAGGCCCTCGACGCGATCCGAGTCCCGACCTCGATCCCTGTACCCTGAGGGCACTCCGCTCCGCGCTCGGGGTGCCGAGCCGCAGCGCTCGCACCCGCCGACAGCACCCGAATTTGACGCGCCTGACGATTGCGACAGGTCCTGGCGAGTTGTCTGCACCGCCGTTGAAGACCGCTGCTGCGATCCCGGCGAAAGGTTGGTGGCCGCCGCAGCGTGATTAAGCGCGCTCCACAAGACCCGGGACGATCCATTCCCCTGATCAGCGGTCACCACCAGCCACGCGACGGTCGGTGACAACACCCCCCCGGATCATTCGATAGACAGGGGCAAGCCATCATGAGGCGGCCGGGATCGCGGAATTGAAGGCGGAGGTCCGAGAGTTGCGTCAGGAGAACGAGTTCTTGAAAAAAGCAGCGGCCCGGCTTGCGAAGGAACGTCCGTGACCGAGCGCTACGAGGTCGAGGTCGCGAAGAAGGCCATTACCCCGTTTCCCCGATGTGCCGATGGTCGGGGGTGCCGACGTCCGGCTGCTGCTCCCGGCGCGACCGACCGCAGTCGCGTACCGCGATCGGGAGAGAAGAGCTCGGGGTCATGGTTAACGATGCCTTTGAGGGCTCGTGAGGGCACCTACGGATGCCGACGGATTCAGGCGATCCTGGAAAGGTATGGAGTGCGGGTGGGCGGTGGCACGACCCGCTCCATCATGCGCGACCAGGGCCTGCGAGCCGCACAGCCACGAGGGTGCGGCGCCACGTGACTCGATCCGCGTGGTCCGAGCGCCAGCGGTTGATGACGATGCAGGCCAGCGACAGTGCGGGGTTGTAGAGGCGGCGCGCGGTATCGGTGGTGGTAAGGAGCTCGGCGACGCCGTCGACGGAGGAGACGCCAGGCTCGGTGATGATCAGGACCCGGTCGGCGGCGGCGAGTGCGCCGAGCGCGAGCACGCCGAGCGAGGGTGGGCAGTCGATCAGCACGACGTCGTAGCCGTCAGTGGCGCCGTCGGCGGCCACGCGCAGAGCAGCCTCTCGCCCAGGGCGGGTGTCGGCGTCGCGTGCCGCGAGCTGTCTATCCGCTGGGACCACGTCGATGCCCGGCCAAGAACCGCCTGCCGACACGATGGCTGCCGCGAGGTCGCCGGCGCCGGCACGGCCTGAGAGCACGGAGTCCAGGACGTCATTGAGAGTGACCTGGTCGGGTTGGATGTCGATGCCCAGGATGGCGGATGCGTTGCCCTGGGGGTCGGTGTCGATCACGAGGACGCGCTGGCCCTGGCGGCTGAGTAGCGCGGCGAGGCTGATCGTCGTTGACGTCTTGCCGACCCCGCCCTTCTGATTGGCGATGGCGAGTGTGAGTGGCATGCGGTGCTCCTGGTGCTGATCCATGGACTGAACGCTGGCGTTGTTGGCGCTTCGGGCGACTTCTGACTGTCGCCCGTTCTTCGTTGAAGTCAGGCGGCTTGCGAGAGGTCGTGGTGGCGGGTGACGGCGTTGCGGGTAACGCTGGCAAACCTGCGGAACGCCAGCCTTTGGAAGGCACACCACCGGAGAGAGGCGAGCACCTTGGAGTACTCGGCGGCAACGACGAGCCGGCGGACGAAGGACTGGAACCCGGAGCTCGCAGGTTCGAGTCCTGCCCCCGCTACGAAATGCCACTGGGTGGCGCTAAAGACTTCGACCCCTGCTATGATGGAGATCAAATTTTTTTCGCTGTTTCGGAGCCGGTATCTCGGTTCGGTCACCGGTCGGCGTGTTCATGTGCCTCAGGCTTCTTGGATGATTTAGTGCCCTCTCTGTCCTCTCTCTCCGACGTGAGCGTCGTCTCCGCGGGCTTCGTCGCCGGATTCGCCGCCGTGACCGTCGTCGCGCTGGCCGCGACGGTCTTCCTGCTGCTCCGGCTCCCGCGTCGTCGGCGGGTGCATGTGCCCAAACACGCGAAGGGTGCCCCCGCGAATGCCGTGCCGTGGCGTCGCCGGCTCCTGCTGGCCGCGCTGCCGGCGGTTCTGATCTGCCAGCTCCTCGTGACGGGGCTCGCGGCGGCGAGGATCAACACGACGCTGCGGTTCGCCAACACCCTCGGTCAGGTCGTCGAGCTGGCGTCCGGCTCCGGCCGCGTCATGGGACCGACCGAGCTCGCACCGGTGGCCAGCCCGGATCCCGCCGAGGAGGCGGGCGACGAGGCCGACGAGGAGGCGACGCCGCCCGCGCCCGATCCGGCCGACGTCGCCTCTCTGGAGGCGACGTCGGAGGGCGGGAACACCTTCAAGACGACCTTCCGCGGCCCCGCCAGCGGCATCACCGACGACGTGTGGTTCTGGACGCCGCGCGGGTACTCCGCCACGGACGGGAAGTCCTACAACGTCCTGACCCTCCTGCACGGCGTGCCCGGGACCGCCGACGGCCTCGTCTCGGCGCTGGAGCTCGGCCCCCAGCTGCAGGCCGCCATCGACGACGGGCGCCTGCCCCCGACGATCATCGCCGTGCCCTCGCTCAATCCCGACGCTGCTCAGCGCTCCGAGCCCGACTGCGCGGACATCGTCGGGCACGCCAAGGTGGGCACCTGGATTCAGGAGGACGTGCCGAGGATGATCCGGGCCACCTTCCCCGGGACCCGTGCGGATCGCGAGGCCTGGGCGCTGGTCGGGGTGTCCTCGGGCGGCTACTGCGCGGTGTGGACCACCATCATGCGCTCGGACGTCTACACCACGGCGGGCTCCCTGTCGGGGTACGACGTCCCCGGCATCGGGGGGCTGGCCTCGCCCGAGCTCCGCGAGTCCAACACCCTGAGCACCCTGGTGGCCCGCCAGCCGCACCACCCGATCGGCCTGTGGCTCCTGGGGGCATCGGACGACCCGCCGGCCCTCGGGACGGTCACCACCCTGCCGGCCGCCGTCGGGGGCGAGGACGCCGTCGAGGCGGTCCGGCCGCCCGAGGGCGGACACTCCTGGAGCCTGTGGAAGGACCAGGCCTCCATCTTCCTCACCTGGTGGTCGCAGCGCCCGGACGTCAACCCGAACGCCCCCGCGCAGCCCACCCCGACCGCGACCCCGTCACCGACGGACGAGCCGACGCCCGACGGCTCCGACGCCTCCTCCTCCGAGGCGGCTCCCGCAGCTGCGGCGCCCGAGGCGCCCGCGGAGGAGAATCTCGGACTGGCCGATCGCCTGGTGCGCTCCTTCACCCAGATCCGCGGCACCGGCGTCATCACCGCGGTCGGTCTGCTGACGCTCGCGGCGACGCTCGCCTGCCTCATCAGTCCCGCCCCGGCGCCCGCCCGCGACGGCAGGGCCGAGGACGGGGCGACTCGTTCGAGGCGGGGCGCCACGGCGGTCGATGCGACTGGAGAGGCCAGCGTTGCCGGCAGCGCGGCGGGCGTCGCCGTCAGGGCACTGCTCCTGGCGGGCGCATGCGCCCTCGCCGCGATCCTGATCGGTTTGATCGGGAACCGGTTCGGCGGCTTCTACCCGACCTGGGCCCTGGCCTGGGCGGATATCGGCCCCGCCCTGTGGTGACCCGCGAGCGACTCACGGTGAGACGATCCGCTGGCCGCACGCGCCGAGCCCTCCGTCCGGAGGGGGCGGAGGGCTCGGAGGACTCAGCGCCGATGAACGGCGGCGGAACGGTCGGCCGCCGTCAGGGCTGGTCAGGTGTCGTCCGCGGGCGGCGCGAAGGGGCCGCGCGCGGCGATCTCGGCCCAGCGCTCCTGGCTGATCCGGGAGGCGATCAGCAGGCCGACGGCGCTGAAGGCCAGGCCGGTCACGACCCACATGACCGGGGGCGGGGTGCTCGAGTTCATCGGAATGAGAAGATTGTTGCAGAGGTGGAATCCCCCGTGGATGCCGATGCCGGCCCACACGCTGCGCATGGTCAGCGAGAGATAGGCCGCGGTCACGGCGAAGCCGAAGGGGAGGGCCAGGTAGAGCAGGTGGTCCGCCACGCCCTGCTGACCGCCCCGGGAGATCAGGTGCGGAATGGTGAAGACGACCACCGAGATCCACACGGCGCGCTTGGGTCGGTCGGAGAAGCTCTGCAGGAGGTAGCCGCGCATGACCGCCTCCTCCCCGATGGCCTGAGACACGTAGCACAGCCCGAGGGCGTAGACGACCGTGAGCCACAGCGGCACCGCAGCGTTTTGGCCCCCGAATTGATTCACGAACTCTCCGGCCCCGAGGAGGAGGAAGACCGCTTTGATGCAGCAGAGGATGCCCACTGCGATCCCGGTTCCCGTCAGGAGGGAGAGCACCGCGCGACGGTTGAGGGTCAGGCCCGCTGCGCGCAGGGGACGGTGATCGACGTAACGGGTGAGCAGGAGGGCGAACAGGAGATAGGAGGAGAGGAGGAACGGCCACATCGACATCGTCGTCATCATGGCGACCAGGGGGTCGCCCGAGGCGAGTCCCTCCCGCACCGGGGGGATGAGGTATGCCAGGGACGAGAGGAGCACGGCTGCCCCGAAGGCGGTGAGGGCGAGGAGAACGCGCGCCCACCCGGGCGGGCGGCGACGGGTCCGCTGCTCGTGGGGCGGTTCGGCTGCGGCGGCCTGCGGCGCGGGACATCTCGAGTCGAGGTTCTGCGACTGGGGCGGGAAGGGCTCGGTCCGTGAGAGTCGGAGCTGGGATTCTGGAAGCACGGCGGTGTGCGGTTGAGTTGCCATGCCCCGACGCTACGAACGAGGCTGCGGCGGCCGCGCGTGACCGAGGACCGAACTTCCGGTGCGCACCCATGACCGCGGTCATGGGACGCCGGGCCGTGCGCCGGTCTACGGTGACCGGGTGAGCACCCAGCAGCGGAGCACCGGCGGGCGGACGGAGGACGACCCGCCCACGGGCGCCGCGCTCCTGCCCGTCCTGCAGATCCTCTCGCTCGTGTGCCTGGCGTTCTCCGGGCTGCAGCTCCTGCCCCAGTACATGGGCGTCTGGGCGTGCTACTACGTCCTGACTACGGCGGGAGTCGCGGGGATCATGTGGATGGCGCGGCGCAGAGCGGCGCCCGGCCGTGCCCGCGCCGTCTGCTCGGTGACCGTGCTCGTGCTCCTGACCGGTCCCGCACTGCTGGGGACTATCGGCTTCGTCGTGCCGGCCCTCATCGTGGCGGCCGCGCTGCTCGTCATCGACATCGGGGTGCGGGCGAGTCTGGCCGGCGACGTGGTGGCGCCCGCCGCGGGGGCCGCCCTGATCCCGGTCTCGGGAGGAGGACCGGGGGAGATCCTGGTCACCGTCGTCCCCATGGCGGTTCTCATGTCCGTGGGGACCGCCCTCGGCCTGGCGCTGTCCAGGTACGACGCCGCCCTGGTCGCCCAGGGCCGCGCCATCGTCGAGCGCGACGCGGCCCTGGAGGAGGTCCGGCGCAGGGCGGTGCTGGAGAAGGAGCTCATGCTCGCCCGGGAGCGCGCGCGGGCCGCGCACGAGTTGCACGACGGGCTCGGGCACCGGCTCACCCGGATCGGGATGAGCCTGGAGTTCGCGGGCCGCGTGCGCCACTCGGATCCCGTTGCCGCCTGGGAGGAGGTGGCGGTGGCCGAGCGCACGAGCCGGGAGGCGGTGCGCGAGATGCGCACGTGGGTGCGGGCCCTGAGCCCCGTGCGCGCCGAGGGCGACCGCGGCGTCGCGGGCCTGGAGGACGTCGCGGCATCGTTCCGGGGCACCGGGGTGAGGGTGCGCGTGACCGACGAGCTGAGCCCGCGCTCGCTCACCGAGGCGGCCGAGCTCCTCGTGTACCGCACGGTCCAGGAGGGCCTGACCAACGCCCTCAGGCACTCCCGGGCGCGGTCGGTGAGCATCCGCGTGAGCGCCGTCGACCGGGGCGCCCTCGTCACGGTGACCAATGAGATCCCCGCCGAGCGTCTCGAGTCGATCCCGCGGGCGCCGGTGGGGGAGGGAAGCGGGGCCTCCGCCGGCTTCGGCCTCGGAGGGCTGTCCGAGCGCGCCGCCGAGCTGGGCGGTGCGCTCACGGCGGGCCGCGACGGAGACTCCTTCCGGCTGACCCTGACGCTCCCGCCGCGGGAGATCGCCACCGCGATCGATGAGGGGGCGTCATGACCGCCGCGATCCGGGTCCTCGTGGTCGACGACCAGCAGCTCCTGAGACGGGGGCTGGTCATGCTCTTCGGCACCGTCGACGACATCGACGTGGTGGCCCAGGCCGCCCACGGCGCCGAGGCCCTGGCGGTGCTGCGCACCGGTCGGATCGACGTCGTCCTGGCGGACGCGAAGATGCCGGTCATGGACGGGATCGAGCTCGTGCGCCAGTGCGCCCGGGCGCACCCCGACCTGCCGGTCCTCGTGCTGACCACCTTCGACGAGCCCGATGTCGTCCAGGGGGCGGTGGCCGCGGGGGCGGCCGGATTCCTGCTCAAGGACACCTCCATCGAGACCCTGGCCGAGGCGGTCCGCGCCGTCGCGGAGGGCGGCCTGGTCATCGACCCCCGTGTGGCGAGGCTCGCCTTCGCCTCCCCGCGGGACGAGGAGGACGAGTCGGCCGTGCTGGCGGTGCTCACCCCCACCGAGCGCGAGGTGGCCGCCATGGTGGCCGAGGGCCTGACGAACCAGGAGATCGCCGCGCGCATGGTGCTGGCCGAGGGAACGGTGAAGAACCATGTCTCCGCCCTGCTGCGCAAGCTCCAGGCCTCCGACCGCACGGTGCTCGCGCTGACCCTGTACAAGGCGCTCCACTCCGGGCGCGACGGGGCCGGCCCCTGAGGCGCCGTCGCCGGTCCGGTTCGGGGCCGGGGCGCCGGCTCACCGGCGCGGGGAGGGGGGAGGTCCCGTCCAGCGCCGCTGGACGGGACTGTTCTGTGCGGTGCTACAGTGCCGACGCAACGCCAGGTGTCATGACACCTGGCGGCCGTGCCGCGCACCGGCCGCCGCCTCGCCCGAGAAAGGAGGGAACGCCCATGTCCCCCAACCCCGCCGCTCCCGACCCCCGTCCGGCCCCCGACCCCGCCTCCCGTGTTGAGAACGCGGGCCTGGACGTCATCGCCGAGTCCGAGCGCAAGGGCCGGCCCCGCGACCTGTTCATGCCCTGGTTCGCCGCCAACATCTCCGTCCTCGGCCTGTCCTGGGGCGCATGGGTGCTCGGATTCGGCCTCTCCTTCGCCCAGGCGGCGATCGCCGGCACCATCGGCGTCGTCATCTCCTTCCTGGCGTGCGGCGTCGTGGCCGTCCTGGGCAAGCGCGGCAGCGCCCCCACTCTGGCCCTGTCTCGCGCCGCCTTCGGCTACAACGGCAACCGCCTGTCCGCGGCCATCTCCTGGATGCTCACCGTCGGCTGGGAGACCGTCCTGTGCGTGACCGCCACCCTCGCCTCGGCCACCGTCCTGCAGACCCTGGGATGGCACAACCGGGCGGGCGCCCAGATCGTCGGCTTCCTGCTCACCGTGGGCCTGGCCGCCTTCGCCGGCATCCTCGGCTTCGACACCATTATGAGGGTCCAGACTCGGATCACCCTGGCCACCGGCGTCCTCACCGTCGTCTACCTGCTGCTCGTCGCCCCCAGGATCGACCTCCGGGCGCTGGCCGCCCTCCCCGCCGGGGGCGCGGCCGCCTTCATCGGCGCCCTCGTCATGGTCGCCACCGGCTTCGGACTGGGCTGGGTCAACGCCGCCGCAGACTACTCCCGCTACCTGCCGCGCACCGCCTCGACCCCCGGCGTCATCGGCTGGACGGCCTTCGGCTCCTCCCTGCCCTGCGTCGTCCTCGTCATCGCCGGCACCATGCTCGTGGGGTCCGACGCCGCTCTCGGCACCGCCATCGACTCCGACCCCATCGGCGCGCTCGCCACCATCCTGCCCACCTGGTTCCTCATCCCCTTCGCGCTCGTGGCGATCCTGGGGCTCGCGGGCGGCATCATTCTGAACCTGTACTCCTCGGGCCTGTCCCTGCTGGCCGCTGGCCTGCCCGTCCGACGGCACGTCGCCACCGCCGTCGACGCCACGATCATGACGGTCGGCACCATCGCCGTTCTCCTGGGCGCCGAGGACTTCCTCGGCCCCTTCCAGGGGTTCCTGACCACTCTCGGCGTCGTCATCGCCGCCTGGGCCGGCGTCATGATCGCCGAGGTCCTCCTGCGCCGCCGCGACTACGACGAGGCCGCCCTGTTCAGCCCCGACGGCGTCTACGGCTCGGTCAACTGGGAGGCGATCGTCCTCGTGGCGACCGGCACGGCGATCGGCTGGGGGCTCGTGGTCAACACCGCCGCCTCCTGGCTGGGCTGGCAGGGCTACCTGCTCGGCCCCCTGGGCGGGCGCGAGGGCGCCTGGGCGGGCGCGAATCTGGGCGTGCTCGCCGCGCTGCTCATCGGTTTGGCCGGGCACCTGGTGCTCGGGCGCGGCCGCGTGCGAACCCAGGAGACCGACGGCGCGTGACCGCCGCCCCGGCGCGGGCGCCTCAGCGCGGCGCTGGCCCGAACCTCACTCGTCCCTCCTGAGGCGGGCGGCCACGCCTTTGACGGCGCCCTTGACGTCGTCGGCCTTCTCGACGACCTCGTCCTTGACGTCGTCGGCCTTCTCCGCGATCTTGCCCTCGATGTTCTGGAGCTTGCCCTCGGTCTTGGTCTCCTTGTCCCCGGTGACCTTCCCGGCGGTCTCCTTGACCTTGCCGGCGATCCGGTCGTAGGCGGCGTCCCTGTCGGCCATGAGCGGCTCCTTCCGTTGCGTCGGTGATGACGGGGGCAGACTGCCAAGACGCCCTGAACTTTTCCTGGGAGCGGGGGTCGTTCGGAGTGTTCCGGCCACGGCGGAGCCCGGTCCCGGACGACGATGGCGCCGTGCCCGGTTCCGGCGCTGCCGGACACGAGCGCCGCGTCAGGTTCCGCCGACGCCGGCGCCGTCGTCGGGGGGGCATGATGGGGCGGTGAACGCCGACGAGCTGCGCGCCAGAGCCCACGAGGTCGCCCGGACCCTGCCCGGTTCCCAGCTCGACCGGCCCTTCGGCCCCGACTGGGACGTCTACAAGGTCCGCGGCAGGATCTTCGCGCTGCTGACCGAGACGACGGGCCCGCAGATGCTCACGCTCAAGACCGACCCGGAGGACGGCGCGGCGCTGCGCCGCCAGTACGCGGGCATCGCCCCCGGCTATCACATGAACAAGCGGCACTGGATCACGTTGACGCCGGGGGAGACCCTCGATGCCGACCTCGTGCGCGAGCTGGTCGTCGTCTCCTACCTGCTCGTCGTCGAGGGGCTGGCGCGCCGCGCGCGCCCCGTGGACCCGGCCGCCTACGCCCGGGCCGCGGGCCTGACGGGGTGAGCGGCGCCCCCGGGGCGGCGGTCGCCGTATAGCCTTGGCACATGACATCTGAGAAGTCCAGCGCGACGACGCGCACCGAGTCCGACTCCATGGGCACCATCGAGGTCGCCTCCGACCGCTACTGGGGGGCCCAGACCGAGCGGAGCCTGCACAACTTCGACATCGGCCGCGAGACCTTCGTGTGGGGCCGCCCCATGGTCAAGGCCCTGGGAATCCTCAAGAAGTCCGCCGCCCTGGCCAACGCCGAGCTCGGCGAGCTGCCCACCGACATCGCCGAGCTCATCGCAAAGGCCGGCGACGAGGTCATCGCCGGCAAGCTCGACGACGAGTTCCCCCTCGTGGTCTTCCAGACCGGCTCGGGCACTCAGTCCAACATGAACGCCAACGAGGTCATCTCCAACCGGGCCATCGAGCTGGCCGGCGGCGAGCTCGGCTCCAAGACTCCGGTCCACCCCAACGATCACGTCAACCGCGGGCAGTCCTCCAACGACACCTTCCCCACGGCCATGCACATCGCCGTCGTCAGCGAGCTCGCCGCCATGTACCCGCGCGTCGAGCGGCTGCGGAACACGCTCGACAAGAAGGCCGAGGAGTACGACGACGTCGTCATGGTCGGTCGCACCCACCTGCAGGACGCCACCCCCATCCGCCTGGGCCAGGTCATCAGCGGCTGGGTCGCCCAGATCGACCTCGCCCTCGACGGCATCCGCTACGCCGACTCCCGCGCCCGCGAGCTCGCCATCGGGGGGACCGCCGTGGGCACCGGCCTCAACGCGCACCCGAGGTTCGGGGCCCTGTGCGCCGCCAGGATCAGCGAGGAGACCGGTATCGAGTTCACTCAGGCGGACAACCTCTTCGCCGCCCTGGGCGCCCACGACGCCCTGGTTCAGGTCTCCGGCTCGCTGCGCGTCCTGGGGGACGCCCTGATGAAGATCGCCAACGACGTGCGCTGGTACGCCTCCGGCCCCCGCAACGGCATCGGCGAGCTCATCATCCCGGAGAACGAGCCCGGCAGCTCGATCATGCCCGGCAAGGTCAACCCCACCCAGTGCGAGGCCATGACCATGGTGGCCACGAAGGTCTTCGGCAACGACGCCACCGTCGGCTTCGCCGGCTCCCAGGGCAACTTCCAGCTCAACGTCTTCAAGCCCGTCATGGCCTGGTGCGTCCTGGAGTCCATCCAGCTGCTGGGCGACACGTGCGTGTCCTTCGACGAGCACTGCGCCTACGGCATCGAGCCCAACCGCGAGCGCATCGAGCACAACCTCGAGACGAACCTCATGCAGGTCACGGCTCTCAATCGCCATATCGGCTACGACAAGGCCTCCAGGATCGCCAAGAACGCGCACCACAAGGGCCTGTCCCTGCGCGAGTCCGCCCTCGAGCTCGGCTTCGTCACCTCCGAGGAGTTCGACGCCTGGGTGGTGCCGGCCGACATGACCCATCCGTCCGCCGCCGACGAGTGAGCGGCTGAGGAACGGGCCTGAATCGTATTCATTCGGCGCCACGGCGGCACCGCTCGTCCCGGGCGGACGGCCGACTACGGGCCGACCCGGAGGTACCTCTCAGCCCGGGCACCACTCGCCCCGGGCGGACGGCCGACGCCGATGATGAGCGCCTGCGCGAGGGGCTCGACGACGCGGAGCGGCGAGAAAGGACGCTGGAATGACGTGTTGACACAGCACTGACCGTTCTGCCGCCGTTGACCGTCCGGGCCGTCCCGGGCAGGATACGAGCATGCCCCGCATCGATCACGCGGCCGTATGGGTGGCCGATCTCATCGGCGTGCGCGACTTCTACCTCCGTTGGTTCTCCGGTCGCTCGAACGGCGAGTACCACAACCCGAGGACGGGGCTGCGCACGTTCATCATCAGCTTCGATCCCGACGCCGCTGGTGGGCGCGGAGCCCGGCTCGAGCTCATGAGCCGCCCCGACATCGGTGCCCATCCGGAGTCGGAGGCGCTTGGCTGGGCCCATGTCTCCTTCGCTCTGCCCGGAGGCACCGATGTCGATGAGCTGGCCGCCCGGGCGCGTGCGGCCGGCGTGCCCGTGGTCGATGGGCCCCGGCGCACCGGCGACGGCTATTACGAGGCGGTCCTGCTCGATCCCGAGGGCAACCGCGTCGAGGTCGTCGCCGGCGACTACACCGACGAGGTGGCCGAGCGCCGCAGCCCGTGAGCCGCACTCATGGTGATCGCTCTCGGGCTCATCGCCGATGAGGGCGGGTGCGGCCGGTGTGCCCGATCCCGCAGGCCGTTGACGATCGCGCGACCGTAGACTCGTGCCATGTGAGCACCTTCTCTGCGCCCGGGCGCAGCATCCGCCGTGGGCTGCGTCGTCCCCTGGCCATCGCTGAGGCGGTCATAGCCCGCCGCACCGTGCACCTCGCCCCGGAGCCGCCCGGGGACCGCGAGGGCGTCGTGACTCCCGACGGGGCCATGGCGCCCGTCGGTTCGGGAGTCGTTCGCCATGGGGGCGCGCCTCTGAGAATGGCCGCCATCGGCGACTCGCTCATCGCCGGCTCGGGCGTGCCCGCCCAGGACCAGTCCCTGGTGCCGCGCATCTCCCGTCTCGTCTCCGCCGGGACCGGGCGCGACGTCGAGTGGGCGACGCACGCCAGGCTGGGGGCGACCATGCGTCGCGTGCGCTACCGCTTCCTGCCCGAGGTGAGCGGTGCCGACGTGCTCGTCGTGTGCGCCGGCTCCAATGACCTCATGGCGCGTCGCGGTCTTGATGAGTGGACCGATGACCTCGCGGCCGTCCTCGACGGAGCCGCGCGGCGCGGCCGGCACGTGGTGGTCTGCAGCTCGGGCCAGCTCTACCGCAGCCCCGTCCTCATGCCGACCCTGCGCTCCGTCCTGCGCGAGTGGACGGACGCCCAGACCGACGTCTCCGCCGCCATCTGCGCGGAGCGGGGCATTCCCTTCATCGATGTCGCCCACTGCGATCTCAACGACGACTTCTGGGCCGATGACGGCTTCCACCCGTCCGCCGCCGGCTACGAGATGGCCGCGGGCATGATCGCGCGGGTCGTGCTCGCCCGGCTCGAGGATGACGACGCGCGCCGGGAGGCCGCCGACGGTCCGGACGGCCTTCTCACCGCCGTCTGCGCGACCGAGGAGAAGGCGTCGTGATGCGCGCCGTGATCCTCGTCGGCCTTGCCGCGGCCCTTTCGCCGCAGCCATCCACGTCCTCATCTTCTGGATGGAGTCCATCGCCTGGGAGGTGCCGCCGGCGCGCAAGACCTTCGGCGGGACCCCCGAGGAGGCGCGTCCGCACGCCTTCTACGCCTACAACCAGGGCTTCTACAACCTCTTCCTCGCCATCGAGACGATTATCGGTGCGATTCTGATCGGCGCCGGGAGCGGGGCGGCGGTCCCCGTCGGCACGGCGCTCGTCCTCGCCCTGAGGTCTCCCGCTCACCGCGGCGCCGCTCTCGCACAGGGATCACCGCCGGCAGTGGCCGTCGTCCGCCTGGCCCTGGGCATGCTCCTGGGCTGATCGTCGCCGCGACGCCAGCGGCCCGGGGCCTCAGTCCCAGGGCAGGCCGACGAGCTTGCCGACGCGCCCGCCCGCGGCCATGTCCCGCTGCGCGTCCACGATGCCCTCCAGCGGGTAGGAGTGCACCGGCACCAGGTCCAGCGCTCCGGCCGCGATCCTGTCCAGGACCCGCTGGAGCTTGGCCGCGGGCAGATCCCGTGCCTCACCCGCGTAGGTGGTCAGTCCCACTCCGTTGGGGATCCAGTCCATCGGGTAGAAGTCGGGGATCGTCCAGGAGTCCGACAGCATGCCTGTGAAGCACACCGTGCCGTGCACGGCCGTCGCCGCCAGCGAGTCGCGCAGCGTGGGGACGCCGACGAGCTCCAGGACCGCGTCCACGCCGTCGGGGAGACGGTCTCGGACCCGGGCGGCGACCTCGCCGTCGTCGAGCAGGGCCTCCGCTCCACGCGAGGCGAGGAGATCGACCCCCGCCTGGCGTCGCGAGGTGGCCAGGACCCGGCAGCCCCGGTCCGCCGCGAGCGCCGCGGTCGCCAGGCCGAGCGCGGAGGTCCCGCCGCGCACGAGCAGGGACTGCCCCGGCCTCAGGCCCAGGCCGGTCGTCAGCGAGCCGTGCGCCGTCTGCACGGTCTCGGGGACCGCGCCGATGATCTCCCACGGCAGTTCCGAGGAGAAGGGGATCACCTGCTCCCGCGGCACCACGACGTACTGCGCGTAGCCGCCGTCGAAGGCCCGCCCCATCCCTCCCATCATGGTGGCGACCTGCGTGCCCGCTGCGAGCACGTCCTCGGGATCGAGATCGATCACGCCGACGGCCTCGATCCCCAGCACTCGTGGATAGGTCATGCCCCCGGCCTGGCCGGTCACCGAGTGGTACTCGCTGCGGTTCAGGCCGAAGGCCATGACCCTGATCCGCACCTGACCCGGTTCGGGGAAGGGGACGGGCAGATCGGTGACATGCAGGTTCTCGATACCGGGCGCGGTCAGGACGGCGGCGCGCATGGTGGCGGACGGCATATGAGACTCCTTCATCGTGCTCGGCCTCGCACCCGGTTCGGGAGCGGGGACGACGGCGCGCGGACGGGGCGCACGCGGGGCGGCGCTCAGCGCTCGGCGAGCATCGTACGCAGCCAGTTGATCTCCGCGCGGCGCGCGGCGCCCGCCACCCGGACCATTCCCTGGCGGTAGGGATCGGGTTCGCGAGCGGCGCGGAGGGGCCCGCCGTCGGTGGTGTAGAAGAAGGCCGGTGACGGTGCCTGGAGGATCATGAGGCGACGGCGGAGCACCGCCGCGCGGTCGGCGGCCGCGGGCAGGTGCGACAGGAAGGCGAGCACCGTCAGGAAGCGGGGCATGGAGCTCATCTCCGCCTCGCTCGGGTGGCGCAGCAGCGCGTGCAGGCGCTCGCGACCCGCCGCGGTGATCTCGATGCGGCGGCGCCTGCGGCCCCGAGCCCCGGGCTCCTCCGTGCGCACCAGGTAGCCGGCCGTCTCCAGCCGGGACAGGGCCGGGTAGAGGGCTCCGTCGGACAGCTGGTTTCCGGGACCGTCGAGTTCGTTGATGCGGCGGCGCAGCTCGTAGCCGTGCAGAGGGCCGTCGTCGAGGAACCCGAGGATCTTGAGGGTGAGCATGAGACTCAGAATACATCGAATCGACATAAACGGATCGGGGCTGCTACGGTGGTCGCACGCGCCGGACCGGTGCGCTTGCGCGCGGAAGGGAGACCAAAGCGTGAGTTCCGCTCCTGGAGTGGCCCACACGGCCAGCACCATCGAGTTCGAAGCCGTCACCAAGCGATATCCCGCGCTCGCGGGCGCGCGTTCGGGCGCCCCGCCCGCCGTCGAGTCGTTCTCCGCCCGCCTGCCCGCGGGCACGATCACCGTGCTGCTCGGCTCCTCCGGCTGCGGCAAGACCACGCTGCTGCGCATGGTCAATCGCATGGTCGATCCCACCGAGGGGCGGGTCCTGCTCGACGGCGAGGACGTGTGCGAGCGCAACCCCGTCTCGCTGAGGCGCTCCATCGGCTATGTCATGCAGAACGCGGGTCTGCTGCCGCACCGTCGCGTCATCGACAACATCACCCTCGTGCCCCGTCTGGGCGGAGTCGGTCGTCCGGCCGCCCGGGAGCGCGCTCTGGAGCTGATGGACATGTTGGACCTCGATTCCGGGCTCGCCCAGCGATACCCCCATCAGCTCTCCGGCGGACAGGCTCAGCGCGTCGGCGTGGCTCGGGCGCTGGCCGCCGATCCCGGCGTCCTGCTCATGGACGAGCCCTTCGGCGCAGTCGACCCGCTGGTGCGCCGCGAGCTCCAGCGCGAGCTCATCCGCATTCAGGCGGACCTGGCCAAGACCATCGTCTTCGTCACCCACGATGTCGATGAGGCTCTGGTGCTCGGCGATGAGATCATCCTCCTGAGCGAAGGCGCCCATATCGCCCAGCGGGGCACCGGTGCCGAGCTCGTGGCGGACCCCGCCGATGACTTCGTCGCCCGATTCCTCGGCCTGGACGACTCCGAGCGCGCGCTGCGCCTGCGGGAGGTCGCGGGGCGCCGCGTCGTGCAGGACTCGGCCGGGCGGACGCTGGGCGTCCTGGACGCCGAACACGATTCACCGGTCCCCGTGGGGGCCGGCGCGCACGAGGCGGCGGCCACGTGAACTGGGTGCTCACCAATATCCCGCTGGTGGAGGTCTACCTGAGCGCCCATCTCCTGCAGGTGGTCCCGGCGGTCCTGGCCACTCTTGCGCTGTCCCTGCCCCTGGCGCGCCTGGCGCAGCGGGTGAGGCCCCTGCGAGCGCTCATCGTCTCGGGCGCCTCCCTGATGTACGCCATCCCCTCCCTGGCCCTGTTCGTCATCCTCCCCCTCGTGCTGGGGACCGGGATCCGCGACGCCGCCAACGTCGTGGTGGCCCTGACCCTCTACGGGCTGGCGCTGCTCGTGCCGACCACCGTCGAGGCCCTCGAGGCGGTCGATCAGCGAGTGCGCGACGCCGCCACCGCCATGGGCATGGGGACGGTGCGCCGCTTTCTCACCGTCGAGCTGCCGCTGGCCGGCCCCGCCGTCCTCGCCGGGCTGCGGGTCGTGACCGTCTCCACGGTCTCCTTGACCACGGTCGGGGCGGTCCTGGGCGTGCGCAGCCTGGGCTGGCTCTTCACCAACGGCTTCCAGCGCGGTCTGACCGCGGAGATCCTCACGGGCCTCGTCGTCACGGTGCTGCTGGCTGTCGTTCTCGACGGCGCGGTCGTCCTGGGCGGGAGGGCGCTCATGCCCTGGACGCGACGCCAGCGCGCCGCGAGCCGGGCCCACCGGGAGGACGGATGAATTACTTCGAGACCACCATCGAGTACATCCTGGACGCCGATCACTGGACCGGTGCGATGGGCCTCGGCACCCTCACGGCCCAGCACGTGGGCTACTCCCTGCTGGGCGTGGGCCTCTCCGCGCTCATCGGAGTGCCGCTGGGATGGTGGGTGGGCCACACCGGCAAGGGCCGGGGCCTGGCCGTGGTCGTCTCCGGAGCCGTGCGGGCGCTGCCGACGCTGGGCCTGATCACCCTGTTCGGCCTGGCCCTGGGCATCGGCCTGCGCGCGCCGCTGCTGGCGCTCGTCATCCTGGCCCTGCCCAGCGTCCTGGCCGGCGCCTACACCGGTATCGAGGCCGCCGACCGCGTGGCCGTCGATGGCGCCCGCGCCAGCGGCATGAGCGAGGCCCAGGTGCTCGCCCGTGTCGAGATCCCCCTCGGGGCGCCTCAGCTCGTCGGCGGGCTGCGGTCGGCCGGACTCCAGGTCATCGCCACGGCGACCCTGGCCGCCTACACCGGTGCGGGCGGGCTGGGCAGACTCATGTTCCTCGGTCTCAAGACCCAGGACTACACCAGCATGCTCGTGGCGTCCTTCCTGGTCGTCGTCCTCGCCCTCGTCTCCGAAGCCGTTTTCAGCCTTGTTCAGCGCGCCGTCGCACCGGCCGGCACGCGTCACAGGAAGGATTCCTGATGCCTCCCACCACTCGCCGCCGCATTCTCGCGGTCGCCGGCCTGACCGCTGTGACCGGCGCGCTCGGCGCCTGCGGACTCGGCAGAGATCCTTTCGCCTCGGAGGACTCCGAGGGCTCGGGAGCCGGGCCCATTGTCGTGGGCAGCCAGCAGTACTATTCCAATGAGATCATCGCCGAGATCTACGCCCAGGTGCTGGAGACGGCGGGCTATACGGTCACGCGCGAGTACCAGATCGGACAGCGCGAGGTCTACCTGCCCCAGATCGAGTCCGGCGACATCAGTGTCATCCCCGAGTACGGGGGCAACCTCCTCCAGTACTACGCCAAGGATCCGGAGGCCACCGACGCCGACTCCGTCCGCGAGGAGCTGTTCACGGTCCTGCCCCGGGATCTGACGATCCTGGGCTCGGCCGAGGCCACCGACCAGGACTCCTACACCGTGACCCGTGCGACGGCCGACGCGTACGGGCTGACCTCCATCGCGGACCTCGCCGAGCTCGGCGGCACCGTGACGATCGCCGCGAACTCCGAGCTGGCCACGCGGCCCTACGGCCCGAGCGGGTTGATGTCCGTCTACGGCGTGGACGCCACGATCGATCCCGTGGAGGACACGGGGGGCCCGCTCACCGTCAACGCGCTGACCGACGGGACCGTGAACGTGGCCAACATCCCCACCTCCAGCCCCGCCATCACGGACAACGACCTCGTCGTGCTGGAGGACCCGAAGAACCTCATTCTTCCGGAGAACGTCACTCCGTTGGTGCGCAAGAGCCTCCCTGTTGGCGCCACCCAGGCCATCGACGCAGTGGCGGCCCGTCTGACCGCCGACGAGCTGCGCACCCTCAATGCCCGCTCCACCAAGGAGCAGCTCGAGTCGGCCGTCATCGCCTCCGACTGGCTCGCCAAGTAGGCAGCAGCGGGCTCCTGCCCCGGTGGTCCGCTCGAACAAGCCGATCCGCGGCGCTTGCCGGCGGTAGGGGAGGAGGGGCCGAGCCGGCGGCTGCGCGCTCCGGAACCGTCGCCGTCACAGGCGATACCAGGTCTCCACGCGCCAGCGGGCGTCCCCGGACACGGGGCGCCAGGTACCGGGGGCGTCGGATCGGGCCGGGTCGAGGCGCCACTGGTGGACCGGGATCGCCGGTGCTCGTACCAGGACGGATTCCGGCAGGCCGCGCTCGCGGGCCCGAACCGAGGCGTCCGAGTCCAGGACGCTGACCACCAGCACATCGGGCAGCCCCGCGGCCAGGGCCTGGTCGTAGACGCTGCCGCCGCCGATCACCCACAGCCTGGGCAGTCCCGCGGCTCCGCCCGTGCGAGGATCCTCTCCGAGCTCGGCGGTCAGCCCCCGAGCGGCCAGGGACAGTCCTTCGCGCAGGCTGGAGGCGCGCAGCGCACCGGGAGCCCGCCAACCACCGTCACGGGTGAGGACCACGTTGCGTCGCCCGGGCAGGGCGCCTCCCAGGGAGTCCCAGGTCGTGCGCCCCATGACGAGGCCGCATCCCATGGTGGCGGCCTTGAAGTGCGTGAAGTCCGCGGGCACGCGCCAGAGCATCTCGCCCTGCGCGCCGAGAAGACCGGTGCGGTCCTGGGCCCAGATCATGCCCAGGCCGCCGAGGGGCGACGCCGGCGGCGCTCCGGATCCCGTCTGCTCTCCGCTCACGGGTGCGCCCCCGGTCTTGCCGGTGCTCTCGGAGCACTCACACCGCCACCGGAGCCTTGATCGCGGGGTGGTGGAGATAGCCCTGCGAGGCGTCGATGTCCTCCATGGTGTAGGCGTCGATCGACGTCGCCCGCCTCAGCCGGAGCGTGGGGAAGGGATGGGCGGCGGGTACGCGGGACAATTGCTCGCGCACCTGGGCGACGTGGTTGTCGTAGATGTGACAGTCGCCCCCGGTCCAGACGAGCTCACCGACCTCCAGATCGGCCTGCTGGGCGAGCATGTGGGTGAGCAGGGCGTAGGAGGCGATATTGAAGGGCACGCCCAGGAACAGGTCGGCGCTGCGCTGATAGACCTGCAGACTCAGACGGCCGCGGGCCGCGTAGCACTGGAAGAAGGCATGACAGGGAGCCAGCGCCATGGCGTCCAGCTCTCCCACGTTCCAGGCCGACACGAGCATGCGCCGTGAGTCCGGGTCTCGACGCAGCGTCTCGATGAGACGCGCGATCTGGTCGATCGCCTGGCCGTCGCGGGCGGGCCAGCTGCGCCACTGCGAGCCGTAGACGGGCCCGAGCTCGCCGTCGGCGTCGGCCCACGCGTCCCAGATGGTGATCCCGCGCTCCTGGAGCCAGCGCACGTTGGTGGCGCCGCGCAGGAACCACAGCAACTCGCCCTTGACGGCCTTCATGGCCACGAACTTGGTGGTGATGCGCGGGAATCCTGCTCTCAAGTCGTAGCGCAGCTGGCGTGCGAAGGCGGAGCGCGTGCCCGTTCCGGTGCGATCCCCCTTGGGGACGCCATTGGCCAGGACGTCGGCCAGGAGCTCCTCGTAGGCGGCATCGACGCCGTCGGGCGCCGTCAGCCCCAGACCGGACAGAGCAGGGTAGGGCTGGCGCTGAATACCCGGGATGCCTCCGATGTCCCGGCTGCTCACGCGTCGATCACCGTCTCTGCGCGGTCGGCGATCCGCGAGGCCGGACCGAGGGCGGAGGCGGCGCCCTCGATGACCTGGTTGGCCAGGGCCCTGCCGCCCGTCCAGCCGATGGCGGCGCCGATCCCGAAGGGAATGAGACGCCCTAGTGCCAGGGCGCCGCTCCTGGCGGCCATCCGTCTGGCCATCCGTCGTGTGAGCCTCCTGTTGATGGTCTTGACGGTGGGCAGCGGCATCTGCGCCAGGTACTGGGCGGCCCAGAACAGGGTGGTCACGCCCAGCGATCCCTGAACCGCCTCGGAGCCCTCGCGCCCGAGCAGGGCGGAGATCACCAGTGCGCGACGTTTGTCGGTATCGACGACGCGCAGCCCCTGCAGCTCGGCGACGGTCAGCACGTAGGTGACCGCCGAGGCCAGGAACACCGCGGTCTGACCGATGGTCAGCGCCGTCGCCGTACCCGTGCCCACCGCCGGCAGTGCGGCTGAGGCCCCGACGGCGCCCGACGACAGAGCGGCCTCGGTGCGGAACCGCGAGGCCGCCAGCTCGACGAGTTCGGCGGCGTCGGCGCCGGGCCGGTCGCGGCGCATGCGCGCGATCCGCTCCTCGATGCGGGACGCCGGGACGGCCAGCGCCTTATCGAGTGCGCGCTCGAGGGCGGAGCGTCCGGTGACGTGATCGGATGCGGCCATGGGATACCTCCTGGAATGAGGCCGGGCGGGGCGGCGGGCGTCCGGCACCGGAGTCGGGCCGGTGCGCGTCGGCGGTCCGTCAGTCCTGGTCGTCGAGCAGATGCAGACGCACCCCGGCGCCCTTCTCGATGGTGTGGCCGACGGTGCAGGCGCGCTCGATGGCGGCCTCGACCCGTGCGGCGAGGGTGCTGCGCTGCTCGGCGGACAGGGAGGAGAGCTCGGCGATGATCTGGACATCGAAGTCGGTGTAGCGCTCCTCCTCCTCATTCTTCAGGGTCGCCACGATGACATTGGCCTCGAAGTCGTCGCCCAGCGCCTTGGCCAGGCGGTGGTCGGCCGACAGCGTGTTGCAGGTGCCCAGGGCGAGCTTGATGAGTTCGCCGGGGGTGAATTCACCGGGGCCCGTGCCCACGCGCACCTGCGCACCGCGGGCGTTGCGCCCCAGGTACTGGCGGGTGCCCGTGCGCTCGGCCCACACGGAGTTGGTCTCGGTCGGCGTGATGACCTCGGGGTGCTCGCTCATGGCGCGATCGTGCCACGACGGCGGCGTTGCGGGTCGGAGGCTCGCGCACGGCGGAATAACAGGAAGGAATGCACCGAGTGCTCGGCCGGGGTGGCGATACCGGACCCCTCCGGGTTGAGACCGAGGCTTCCGCTCGGCCTCAACCCGGAGGGGTCCGGCGGCGAACCCGATGGGCGGGCGGAGGGCCGCCTGCGCGGCCCGGGGGTCAGTGCTCGGCCAGCCAGGCGGTGGCCCGCGCCTCCTCATCGGCGATGGCGCGATCGGTCATGGACATCGCCTTCTCCTCGATCTTGTGGCCCACCAGCGGAACACTGACGCTCAGGTCCACCTCGAAGGTGACCTCGGTGGCATCCTCGCCGGCGGGGCTCATGGCGGTGGTCGCCCCGGCTTTGACCGGCGCGCCCTTGACGGTGATGTCGACGTCGCCGGTGCGGGCGCCGTCGTCGGCGGGCTCGCCCCAGGACTCCGCCAGGGTGAAGGAGAGGGTGGAGCGCACGAAGCGCTTGGCGGCGGCGGGCAGAAGGCTGGGCGGGACGGAGCCGGAGATGGTGGACACGAAGCCCTCCCCGCGCGCGGCCACGTCCACGCCGGCGTCCTCGAGTCCGAAGCGGTCGATACGACCCTGCTGGTAGGCGGGGTCGGAGAGCATCGCGGCAACGCGCTGGGGGTCGGCCGGGTAGGTCATGGAGATGGTTTTCCTCATGGGGCGATCCTGCCATGAGGACCGGGCGCCGCGCCGCCGGTAACATCGGGTTGTGCCCAACCTCCTGTCTCCCTCGACCCGCGGCGCCATCGGCCTCCCTGCCGCAGACCTCGACTGGCTCCACCAGCTCATCGCCGATTGGCAGGTGATCGCCGATCTGTCGGTGTCCGACCTGATGCTGTGGATCCGCACCGACACCGGCCGTTTCGTCGCCGTGGCCCACTGCCGCCCCGCCACCGGGGCCACGGTCCACCTCGAGGACGTCATCGGGCGGCGCATGCCCGCTGCCCGCGAGGCCGTGGCCCTGGAGACGCTGGCGAGCGAGCAGGTGGTCGTCGCCGCCGACCCGGAGTGGACGGGCACGACCGCCGTGCGCGAGGAGTACGTGCCGGTGGTGCGCGACAGTGAGCCGATCGCCGTCGTCACACGCGAGACCTCAGTGGGGGTCATACGCGCTGGGCGCATCGTCCAGCAGGCTCAGGAGGAGCTGGCCGACGCCCTGTGCCTCATGATCGCCCAGGGCACCTTCCCGATCCGCGGTGCCGCCACCGCGATGCGTCACGGCACTCCGCGCGTGGGCGACGGCGTCGTTCGCCTGGATGATGATGGCGCCGTGATATACGCCTCGCCGAATGCCCGCTCGTGCTTCCATCGCCTGGGGTTGAGCGACGAGGTCGACGGGCGCGTGCTCGCTGAGGAGGTCACGGCGATCATTCCCGACCGCACGCCCGTCGAGGAGACGATGGCGGTTGTCCTCATGGGACGCCAGGCCTGGCTGGCCGAGGTCGAGGCCAGCGGTGTGTTCCTATCGATCCGCTCCATACCCCTGCGCCGCGATGGGCGTCGCACAGGGGCGCTGCTGCTGGTGCGAGACGTCTCGGAGATACGGCGCCGCGAGCAGGCGCTGCTCAACAAGGACGCCACCATCCGCGAGATCCACCATCGCGTCAAGAACAACCTGCAGACGGTCTCCGCACTCCTTCGCCTTCAGGGGCGCCGGGCCACCAACGATGAGACGCGGGAGGCGCTGGCCGAGGCCGAGCGGCGTGTGGCCACCATCGCCACGGTGCACGCGGCTCTGAGTCAGAACGTGGACGAGACCGTCGACTTCGACGAGGTCTTCGTCTCGGTGCTGCGCGGCGCCGCGGCCGTGGCGACCGCGGGCGGGCGCGTGACCACGCACATCGAGGGCACGTTCGGTGTGGTGGAGGCCGAGGCCGCTCAGGCGCTGGCCACCGTGCTCGCCGAGCTGGTCACCAACGCCGTCGAGCACGGACTCGAGGACCGAGACGGCACGGTGACCGTGACCGCGGAGCGCGACGGCGACGACCTGACCGTCCACGTCATCGACGACGGCGTCGGCCTCGAGCCGGGCACGCAGATGACGGGACTGGGCACCCGGATCGTGAGCACGCTGGTGCACGGCGAGCTGCGCGGCGCCATCGACTGGCGGCCCGTGACCGACCCGTCGTGCGGCGCTCAGGGCACGGATGTCGTCGTGCGCGCCCGGCTCGGCCCGTCCTGACCCGATCGACCTCACCGCTCCAGTGCGGGGTCGGCCGATTCGACGCATTCCGGACCGTTCAGACCGTTCACCGTCCTTCGCCCGTCATCGACACGGGGACCACGGGGGCGAGCGGGCCGCTCCGGACGGGGCCGTTCGACGAACCGCGTCCCGAATACGAAATGCCCGCCGGATCAGGAGATACGGCGGGCGATAATGGATAATCGGCAGATGTCAGGAGGAGCGGCGAGCGCGAGCCGCCCGGCGCTTGAGAGAGCGGCGCTCGTCCTCGCTCATACCGCCCCATACACCGGCGTCCTGGCCGTTCTCCAGCGCCCACTTCAGGCACGTGTCGACAACCTCGCAGCGGGCGCACACCGCCTTCGCCTCGGCGATCTGCGCGATGGCGGGACCGGTATTGCCGACGGGGAAGAAGAGCTCCGGGTCAACGGTGAGGCACGCTGCTTGACTGCGCCAGTCCATGAGGGCTCCCTTCAATACGAATTGCGACCGTCCTAATACCCGTTCTTCCGAGCCGCGTCCGGAGATGAGCAACAGGTCGTCGCTTCCCGGGAAAACTTTCACACGCGTGCGAGGACCTGGCAAGGGTTCGGCGGTGAGATGTGCGTCGACGGACTGTCATTATGCTCACAGACGTGAATCATTGATTCCAGGCGGTTCAGGCGCTTGAGGCACGTGAGTTTCCGGTCGCGTCGTTCCGGTCTCGTCGGCGACCTGAAGAGGAAGCGCGCTGGCCCTGGAGACCAGGGCCCCCCGGCCCGGGAGCGTCAGTGCGCGCGGGTCGGTCACCGGCCGCAGGGAGCGCCCCGCCACCTGCGAGGAGGGCCCCACTCCGGGCCACAGCACGACCAGATCGCCGCGCTCGCGCAGGGTCGCCAGGGGTCCCCGGTAGGTCCCCGCGGTGCGATCGGTGCTCGCCGATGCGAGAACCACGCGTCCGACCCGCAGGGCCTCCTCCACCTGGGCGTGCACGCCGGCCTCGGCCATATCGAGATCGTCGACCACGAGAGGAACCTCCTCCCGGGTCTCGTGCAGGCAGCGCCGGAGCGCGCTCAGCGTCTTTGTGCGGCCCGAGCCCGGCGGTCCCACCACGAGCACGCTCCCGCGGGGAACCGGGAGAGGCCGGGCGTCGTCCCCTCCCACCGCCCATATCCCGGGCCCGGTCGCGACTGCGCGGGGAATCGCGACCAGTCGGTGCGCCGGGCGCGCCGGAGCCCTGCGAGGGGCCCGCAGGGCGATGACCTGGACGTCCAGGGCGTGCTCCGCCTCGACGGCCCCGTCGATGATGACGCCCCGTCCCGGGCTCGATCCCGTGACCACGCCGCGTGGCAGGCCCGCCACCGCAGCCTGGGCCGGTTGCGGGGCTCCCAGCACCAGACGCAGTCCGATCCGGGCCGCCCACCTCGATCCGGCCATGGCCAGCGGAGCGGTCAGCACCAGTCCCGTGCCCGCCGCGGGGGCCGCGCGCACCAGGAGCTCGAGGATGCTCTGCCCCTCGCCCGGGCCCAGCACCTCGTCGACGGCCGTCATCATCGCGTCCGCGTCATCGATGACGAGCAGTTCCCCGGCCAGCTCCCCGGATGCGGCGAGCGACCACAATCGAGTCAGGCGCCGCGGATCCTCCGGCCCGACGATCGTGCTCAGCCCGGGGCCGACGGTCGCCGGCAGCTCCGGGGGCGCGACTCCCGACAGGCACAGCGACACCGCCACACCCGACTCCAGGGCCGACGCCGTGGCTGCCAGTGCCGCCGTCGAGCGCCCCGAGCCCGGCGAGCCGAGCACCGCCAGGGGCTGATCCACGGACCATCGCCAGTGCCCCAGCCGCTGTTCCCGGGGGTGGTCGGTGGCGGCCAGGACCAAGCCGTCCGCCGGGCCCGTGGCAGGACCGAGCGCCGCGGCCTCCTCGGCGCTGATAGACGCGGGCAACGGCGGCGCCCAGGGACGCCACGGCGGGGAGGAGATCCGTGCGGCGGCGCGCACCTCGGCCACGAGCGCCTCCAGGTGCGCCGTCGATCCGCACCAGGGGGCTTGAGCCGGTCCTCCTCCGTGGGCGGAGCCCGCGCCCACGACCAGGACTCTACCGGGATGCGGGTCGAGGGCCGCGGCGTCGCCGTGCCCCAGGACGTCTCGGGAGTCTCCGGCGTCGAGGACCCGCAGGCACACGCGCAGTGTCGTGTTGGCGCGGATGGCCGGTGAGACCGCTCCAGCGGGGCGCTGCGTGGCCAGGATCAGATGGATCCCCAGGCTGCGGCCCTGGGCCGCTACCCGCACGAGGCAGTCCAGGACATCGGGATGCTGAGTCGCGAGCGTGGCGAACTCGTCGACCACCACCACGAGTCGGGGCGGTGCCTGGGCGGGATCCATCGACGCCACGTCCTTCGCGTCCGCCCGGGCAAGAAGGCGCTCGCGACGCCGTACCTCGGCCTCCAGGGAGGCCAGCGCCCGTGCGGTCGTCGCCGGATCGAGATCGGTGAGCACCCCGGCGGTGTGGGGCAGACGGGCCAACGGCCCGAATGCGGCTCCGCCCTTGTAATCGACCAGGATCAGAGCCAGGCGCGAGGGCGGCAGGCCGAGAGCGAGTTGGAGCAGCCAGGAGATCAGCAGCTCGGACTTGCCCGAACCGGTCGTCCCCGCCATGAGAGCGTGAGGGCCATCGCCGACCAGGTCGGCGATCACCATCCGCCCGTCGCTCACCCCGATCACCGCGGGCAGTGCATCGGGTCCGCCTCGGGAGGACCGCAGGCGCCAGCGCGTCCCGACGCCGTCGCGATCCACCTGCCCGGTGATCTCCTCCAGGACGACTCGCTCGGGCAGCGCGGTGCCGTCGAGGCCGTGTGACGAGCTGAGTCCGATGAGCTCGCCGGCCGCCTCCCACCACCGATCGCCCGCGAGCGGAGGGTTCGATGGCGCGGCGCGCACGGTGCGGGCCCTTCCCGGTGGTGCCGCGGGGGCGGCCAGCAGCTCGGCGCTGCGCACGGCCGTCTCACGATTCCAGACGAGGCGATAGCCCTGCTCGGCGGTATCGACACGCGCTCGCCCCCGAGCCGCGATCTGAGCGATCCACCATCGCACCGCGGCCCGGGAGCCCGGACCGGTCAGCGCCGTGCGCTCCCCGGGGGCGAGCTCGAGCAGATCGGCGCGCCTGCGGCGGGCGAGCCAGGCGGCGCGCGGCCCGTCGTCCGCGGTGGCGCTCATCTGGTCATCGGCGCGCACGACCAGGGACAGCAGCATGGAGGCCGGGTCCGGATCGCGTCCGCGCCAACCGGCTTGTCCGGAGCCGCGCATGCGTTCACGACCGGGGAAGGACCCCAGCCTCATCACCGTCATGAGCACCATGGGAGACAGCGCCAGCACCCCGTAGGCTCCCCGTCCTGTCGCGCGCGTGGCGATGGCCGCCGAGACGGCGACCATGAGCATCGCCGTCATCAGCGCCGCGCGCATCCAGCGCCGTCGGGAGCGCCTGCCGGGAGCGGGGACGGCGAGATCCCGCGGTCGTCGTCGCAGCTCCAGAATCGTGTCGCCCACCAGGACGAGCGCCCCCTCGCGGCAGCGCGCCCGGCGACGGCCCAGGCGTCGCCACCAGAACCATCGGCGCACGTAGGTGCCGTTGGACGATCCGGCGTCGGCGACGAGAACGGTCCTGGTCGTGGTGACCAGGGTCAGATGGTGGCGCGAGACGGCGGGATCGGTCAGGACCTCGCCGCGACCGAGCGTTCCCTCGGCGGGCACCGGCAGGACCAGTCCGGTGTCCGGTCCCGTGAGCACGGCCAGATGCCAGGGCCGCGACAACGCGTCCGTGGCCGCTCGGACGCCCGCGTGCGGCGGCTCGACGTCCGGATCGTGCGAAGGGACGGGGTCGGTTGCGGTGAAGGGGGTCCTGGTGGTCATGGCACGAGGGTGGCGCGACCGGTACGTCGTGCGCACAGGGCCTGTGGACGAGGCCGGTTCCGCCCCGCAGGAGGGCCACCTGTGGAGCCCGCGCACCTCATCGCATTCTCCCGCTGCTCCCGTCGAGATCGGTCGAGTTCCGCGTCGAGATCGGTCTCAGCCGATGGCCGCCGGCGGAGCACCGTGGTCGTTATCGGGCCTGCGCAATCGGGTCGTCCCGGCCGCGCGGCGCGGGCGTGGAGAGCGCCGGCGCGGCGGCCGCCGGATCGTGTGGTCGGAACCGGTCGTGGCATGTCAGGCTGCTCCCGTGTGCGGGCGCTACGGACTCTTCACTGCCACGACGGCCATCGCCGAGGCCTTCGCGGCCACCGCCGCGCCCGAGACCGCCGTTCTGGAGCCCTCACGCAACATTGCGCCGGGCATGGATGTCGCCGTCGTGGTCCAGCGTCCGGGACCCGCGAGGGGGGCCGGCGATGCCGCTTCCGCGCCTACCGGTTGCACTCGCCGAGTGCATGCGGCGCGCTGGGGACTCCTCCCGTCCTGGGTCACCGATCCCGCTGCCGCCTTCCGCGCCTTCAACGCCCGCTCGGAGACGGCGGCCGTCAAGCCGACCTTCCACGAGGCCATGCGCTCGTTCCGCGTCGTCGTACCCGCCTCATGCTGGTACGAGTGGCTCGCCCCGGATCGCGGGCCCGCATCCGTGGCGTCGCGCACCGCCGGACGGCCCTATGCCGTGCGCCGGGCCGACGGCGATCTGCTCGCGCTCGCGGGCCTGTGCTCGTGGTGGCGTGTGCCCGGGCATCCGTGCGGGTCGGTGCGCGAGGGGCCCGCACGTCACGGCTCGTGGTTGCTGACCCTGACCGTTCTCACCCGTGATGCGGGACCGGATCTGGTCTGGCTGCACTCCCGCGAGCCGGTCGTCCTGCCGGACGACGCCGTTGACGCCTGGCTCGACCCTGCGTTGCGCGATGGCGGGATCGCCGCGGAGCTCCTGCGCCGGCCCCGGCCGGGGCTCGCGTGGGCGCAGGCGGATCGAGCCGTTCCGGGCTTTCCGGGCGACCCCCGGCGCCGCCCCTCGAGACCCGCTGCGGACCTGCGCCCGTGCGCGGCACCGAATGAGGGAGGATATGCCCCATGACTGATGCTCCCACCGGGGCGAGGACCGACGCGGCTGACAACGCCCTCGCCGGGATCCCCGATCTCACCTCGGTCCCCGCCGCCTCCCGCGCCCGCTGGACCGAGCTCGTGCGCGACATCGAGCGCGCCCGCGACGCCTACTACGTCGCCATCGACGCTCAGAGCCCCTGGTCCGATGCCGAGTACGACGCGCTCTACCGTGAGCTGGAGGCGCTCGAGGCCGCCCACCCGACGCTGGCGCTTCCGGGCTCTCCCACCCGGACGGTCGGCGGGCGCGTGGCCACCGATTTCGCCGAGGTCCGCCACCACGAGCACCTCTACTCCCTGCAAGACGCTTTCGACCTCGAGGAGGTCGAGAAATGGGTCGAACGGGTCGTGACCGCGACCGAGGTGCCCGATGACGAGCTGTCCATGACGGCCGAGGTCAAGATCGATGGTCTGGCGGTGGCACTGACATATGAGCACGGCGTGCTGACCCGTGCCGCGACTCGCGGAGACGGTACCGTCGGAGAGGACGTCACCGGGAACGTGCGCACCATCGAATCGGTGCCGCTGGTTCTGGCGGGGGAGGCCCACCCGGCCCTCCTGGAGATCCGCGGTGAGGTCTACTTCCCGGTGGCGGACTTCAACGCCTTCAACGAGGGTCGCCGCAGCGAGAACCTCGAGCGGGAGGCCCGGGGACGTCCCCTGCTGCAGATCTTCGCCAACCCCCGTAACGCCGCGGCGGGCTCGTTGCGTCAGAAGAATCCGGCGGTGACGGCCTCGCGGCCCCTGGCCATGATCGCCCACGGCGTCGGCGCCATCGTGCCCGCTCCTGGGGAGGAGCTGCCCGGTGAGCAGCACGAGTGGTACGACCTGCTCGCCCGCTGGGGCCTGCCCGTCTCCCCCTACAACGCGGTCGTGCGCGGTCGCGCCGAACGGGAGGCCTACATCGCCCGCTACGCCGATCACCGCCACGACCTCATCCACGAGATCGACGGGATCGTCTTCAAGCTCGACTCGCGATCCCTGCAGGCCGAACTCGGGCACACCTCCCGCGTGCCCCGGTGGGCGACCGCCTTCAAGTACCCGCCCGAAGAGGTGCATACGCGTCTGCTCGACATCGACGTCCAGGTCGGGCGCACGGGTCGTGTCACCCCCTTCGGAATCATGGAGCCGGTGATCGTGTCGGGCTCGACCGTCTCACGCGCCACCCTCCACAATGCTGTTGAGGTGGCGCGCAAGGGCGTGCGAATCGGAGACCTCGTCGTCCTGCGCAAGGCCGGAGACGTCATTCCGGAGATCGTCGGTCCCGTGACTGAGGCGCGCGACGGCACCGAGCGCGACTTCGCCATGCCCGAGCGGTGCCCCTCGTGCGACACCCCGCTCGCCCCCGCCAAGGAGGGCGACGTCGACCTGCGCTGCCCCAATACCCGGTCCTGTCCGGCTCAGCTCATCGAGCGTGTGGCTCACATCGGCTCCCGCGGGGCCCTCGATGTCGAGGGCCTGGGCGATGAGGCCGCGGCCGCCCTGACCCACCCGGACGCCGGGCGCGAGGAGGCTCTGGCGGCTCTGGCCGCCGGCCGCACCCTGGAGGTCGAGAGGGGCGCGCTGCGCATCCCCTCCGCCGAGCTCGAGGCACTGCCGCCCTCGGAGAGGATCGACGCCGCGCGTCGTGCCGTGAAGGAGGCCGGCATCATCGAGCAGTCGCCAGCGCTCACCGGGGAGGCCGGCCTGTTCGACGTGACGGTCGATGACCTGCGCGATGTCATGGTCTACCGGCCGATCGTCCGGCGCGGAGCGCCCACCGGCGACTGGCGTCTGACTCGCTTCTTCTGGTCCAAGCAGGGCTACGACAAGGACGGGGGCGTCAGGAAGCCGACTGCACCCGGCAAGAACGCGACCGCGATGCTCTCCCAGCTGGCCTCCGCGAGATCGAGGCCGCTGTGGCGGATCCTGGTGGCGCTGTCGGTGCGGCACGTGGGTCCCACGGCGGCGCGCGCACTGGCAGACCGCTTCGGTTCGCTGAAGGCGCTGCGCGAGGCGACCGTGGAGGAGCTGTCCCAGGTCGACGGCGTCGGGCCGACCATAGCCGCCGCGTGGACCGAGTGGCTCGCCGTCGACTGGCACCGGGAGGTGCTGGATCGTTGGGCGGCCGCGGGCGTGCGCACCGCCGACGAGGGCGCGGTGGGAGCGGGGCCGGCGCGGACTCTGGCGGGTCTGACCGTTGTCGTCACCGGGACCCTGGATCATTTCACGCGAGACAGCGCCAAGGAGGCGATCGTCTCTCGTGGGGGCAGGGCCGCCGGCAGCGTGTCGAAGCGGACGAGCTTCGTCGTGGCCGGTGATAACGCCGGCTCGAAGGAGGCCAAGGCGCGAGAGCTGGGACTGACGATTCTGGACGAGGAGGGCTTCGAGCGACTGCTGGCGGGCGGCCCAGACGTCGTCGTCCCCTAAACCTCTCACCTCAACCGGCTGACCGGCTCGCCGCCCATATGCTCGTGGGCGGCGAGCCGGTCAGCCGGTCGTGTCCCGCATTCCTCGGCCTCGCAGCGGTGCAGCGCTCGTAGGGGACCGCTGCGAGGCCGGCGCGATCGTCAGTAGTGGCTGGTGACCGTTGTGCCGATCGTGGACCAGTCGAAGATCCACTGGGCCTCGCCCACCGGCATGTTGAGACAGCCGTGCGAGCCGGAGTAACCGAAGCTGGAGCGCCATGGCGCGCCGTGGAGCGCATACCCCTGGTAGAAGTAGGAGATCCACGGGACGCCCTCGGTCACGTAGTTCGAGCCATCGGCGTTCTCCCCGCGCATCGTCTGGGTCTCGTTCTGCTGGTAGATGCGGTAGGTGCCGGTGACCGTCGGCGTGGCGTCGGCGCCGTCGACAACGCTGACGGGCCCGTGAACGGCCGTGGCGCCCTCGTAGGCCGTGACGGTCTTGCTCGTCAGGTTGATATCGATCCACTTCTCGCCGTCGGTGGCCTGATAGGGAAGGTTCTCCGCGCCAGCGGCGATCTTGCGCTCCTCCCAGGTCGCCTTGAGCTCTTTTATCTCGAAGGAGCCGGAGTAGGCCTGCCCGCCCGAGATCGCCTGCGTAATGGCGTCGGTGACCGCGTCGGCGTTGGTGACCTCCCGGCCATCGACCGCATCGACGCTGATGGCGACCTCCTTGCCCTGCGAGTTGACGTTGCGCTTGCCGGTGACAGGGTCCTTGTTGACGTCGTTCACCTGGGTCGTGACCCACTCCGAGACCTTATCGCGGTCGACGCTGATCGTCGGCGCGGAGGACTCGCTGCTGGCCACGGTGATCCACGAGGCCTTCGTCTCGTCATCGGCGGTGTAGGACTTGTCATCGGCACCGGAGACCGTGACGTCCTGCGAGATCCACCCGTTGGCCGTGGTCGCCACTTTCTGGGCATCCGCGTCGGAGACGGCGGGGGCCTTCGTCTCGTAGGTGATCGACACATCGGCGGGCGACAGCGAGGCCGCGGCGGTGGCGGCCGCGCTCTTCAGTGCGGAGGTGTCCACGCTGGTGCCCTCGGCGCTCGGCGTGACCACGAACTCGGTGCCGTCGTCGTCGAGCGCGATGCCGGCATTGCGGGCGACGGCCTGATCCTCCGGGATGAGAGAGGTGGCGTAGGCCGCGGCGGTGGAGTCGTCGGTGGTGGTGACGACCGGGATCTTGCCGCTGGACAGGAGCGCTGCGAAGCGGCCCGGGACGCTCGCCCCGCGCGCCATCACGGCATCGGCCGTCGCCTCGGCGTCGATGGTGGTGCCCAGATCGGCCAGGGTCGCGGTGGTGCTCACGTCCCCGCTGATGACGACGTCGGCGTTGACCGCCCTGTCGTTAATGGTGGCGATGATGTCGTCGCGACTCATCCCCGTGACGTCGACTCCCGCGACAGTGGTTCCGGGCACGGCGATGTCCTCGTAGTGGGCGGCGTAGGCGTAGCCGCCCACGCCCGCGGCGCCCACCAGCAGGAAAGCGGCCACGGCGATCCATACGGCCCAGCGACGACGGCGCTCGTCGGAGGGGGAGGCCGGCTCGACGGCGGGGACCATCTCCGCGGGGGTGGGGGCGGAGCCCTCGAAGCCGCTCGGGGAGAAGGCGGCGCTCGCCCCGGCACCGCTCTGGGAGGTCGGGACGGAGAACCCCGACCCGCTCGAAGGCGTTGAGCCGGAGGTCCCGACATCTCCCGGAGACATCGGAGTAGGGGCCTCCTGTGCGGGACCAGGGGACCCGACGCCGTTCGGAGTGGTCGGTCCGAGGGCTTCGATCCCGCGTGGAGGCAATGACCCGGCAAGCTCATCGGGCACGGCGCCCGACACCCCGGGAACCGGTTCCGGATCCTGGGGCGCGTTCGCGCCGGCGGGGTCCGCGGACTTGGTGACGGAGGCTTGACGTGTTCCGGCGGACTCTCCATAGGGGGCCGCTGCAACGAACGTGTTGCCGCTCTCCGACGCGGGCGCGCCGCCTGACGACGGCATCTCCTCGACCAGCGGTCGAGAGCCGGGGGTGAACTCTTCCGTGGGCATTGATCCTCGTCCTGAACAGCGCACGAGCGGCTGCTTCGTCTCGGCTCCCGTACGGTTTACGGAAGCCACCGGACTCCATAACAGCGGTCGATCGTTGGGATGTCAACGGCGCGCACTCCCCATGTCCTGTGACATCACGCATGGGTCTTGGAATGGCGCTGTTTTGCGGCGCTCGACGGGCATGAGGCATCACCCCCGGGACACGCCCCGGCCGATGCGCCGGTGCGGGAGCGGCGCCCCGGTGGCACGCTCGCACGCCCCATCCGGGCGGGGACGGGCGCGCTCGGATGGATTCGGATGGATTCGGATGGATCAGGAGGGACTCCGGGGGATTCGGACGCATGTGGACGAACATGGGTCGATGGAGGACGGATGTGGACGGATGCGGACGCGGACGTAGACTCGGGCTCATGTCTGCCATCTCCTCCGACGAGGTCGCTCGCGTCGCGGCGCTCGCGCGGGTGGCGCTGAGCGAGGAGGAGGTGACGCGCCTGGCCGGGGAGCTGGACGCCGTCGCCTCGTCCTTCGCCCGTGTCACCAGCGTGGTTGCATCCGACCTTCCCGCAACCTCCCACCCGGTGCCTCTGACCAACGTACTGCGCGCCGACGTGCCCGGCCCGACCCTCGATGTCGATGAGCTGCTCGCCGGCGCTCCGCGGGCAGAGGACTCCATGTTCCTCGTGCCTCAGATCCTCGGGGAGGATTCGGCCTCATGACTGCTGACGCCCTTCTGCGCTCCACGGCGGCGGAGCAGGCTGCGGCACTGGCCGCCGGTGAGATCTCCTCCCGTGAGTTGACCCGGGCTCACCTGGATCGCATCGCCGCCATCGACGGTGCTGTGCACGCCTTCCTCGACGTCGATGCCGCCAAGGCCCTGGTCGATGCGGACGCCGCCGATGAGGCGCGCCGCTCCGGCGAGCGGGTGGGCGAGATGACCGGTGTGCCCGTGGCCGTCAAGGACCTCGTCGTCACCCGCGGCCAAGTCACCACCGCAGCCTCGCGCATCCTTGAGGGCTGGGTGCCGCCCTATGACGCGACGCTGGTGTCGAACCTGCGCGCCGCCCGCCTGCCGATCCTCGGCAAGACCAATCTCGACGAGTTCGCCATGGGCGGCTCCACCGAGCACTCCGCCTTCGGTCGCACCGCCAATCCCTGGGATCCTGGTCGTATTCCCGGCGGTTCCTCGGGCGGCTCGGCCGCCGCCGTCGGGGCCTTCGAGGCCCCCGTGGCCGTGGGCACCGACACCGGCGGCTCCATCCGTCAGCCCGCCGCCGTCACCGGCACGGTCGGTGTCAAGCCGACCTACGGGGTCGTCTCGCGCTTCGGCGTCATCGCCATGGCCTCATCCCTGGACACGCCCGGGCCCATGGCGCGCACCGTCCTGGACACGGCTCTGCTCCACGACGTCATCGCCTCGCACGATCCCCTGGACTCCACGAGTCTGACCGACGCGCCGCGCGGCATGGCCGACGTCGTGCGGGCCGCTCAGCAGGAGCGGAGCCTGAGTGGCCTGCGGGTCGGCATCATCTCCGAGCTCGACGGCGGCGAGGGCTACCACGACGGCGTCGTCGCCTCCTTCCACGCCGCCCTGGAGCTGCTCGAGGCGGCCGGCGCGCAGGTGAAAACCGTCTCCCTGCCGCACCTGGAGTACGCGCTGGACGCCTACTACCTCATCATGCCCGCCGAGGCCTCGTCGAACCTGGCCCGATACGACGGCATGCGCTACGGCCTGCGCGTCGAGCCGGCCGAGGGCCCCGTCACCGCCGAGACCGTCATGGCCGCCACTCGCGGGGCCGGCTTCGGTGACGAGGTCAAGCGGCGCATCATCCTGGGCACCCACGTGCTGTCCGCCGGTTACTACGACGCCTACTACGGCTCGGCCCAGAAGGTGCGCACCCTCGTCCAGCGCGATTTCGCCGCCGCCTGGGACGAGGCGGACATCCTCGTCTCGCCGACGGCCCCGGTGACCGCCTATCGTTTCGGGGAGAAGGACGATCCGCTGGCCATGTACAAGCTCGACGTGACCACCATCCCGGCCAATCTCGCCGGTGTGCCCGCCATGAGCCTGCCCTCGGGCCTGAGTGATGACGGCCTGCCCGTCGGCTTCCAGATCCTGGCGCCGCAGCGAGCCGATGATCGTCTCTACCGCGCCGGCGCGGTGCTGGAGGCCGCACTGGAGGAGGGCTGGGGCGGGCGCCTGCTCGACCGGTTCCCCGAGCTGGAGGTGAAGTGACATGAGTGATGTGCTGATGGACCATCTGATGGACTACGACGAGGCCGTGCGCCGCTACGACCCCGTCCTGGGGCTGGAGGTGCATGTCGAGCTCGGCACGGAGACCAAGATGTTCGACGCCGCTCCCAACGTCTTCGGGGCACAACCGAACACGATGGTCACCCCCACGAGCGTCGGTCTGCCCGGCGCCCTGCCCGTGGTGAACCGAACGGGCGTGGAGTACGCGATCCGCATCGGCCTGGCCCTGGGCTGCCGGATCGCCGAGTCCTGCCGCTTCGCCCGGAAGAACTACTTCTACCCGGATCTCGCCAAGGACTTCCAGACGTCCCAGTCCGACGAGCCCATCGCCTTCGACGGCGCCCTGGAGATCGAGATGGAGGACGGCTCTTTCTTCACCGTACCGATCGAGCGCGCTCACATGGAGGAGGACGCGGGCAAGAACACGCACGTCGGCGGGACCGACGGGCGCATCGAGGGCGCCAGACACTCCCTGGTGGACTACAACCGAGCCGGAGTCCCCCTGGTTGAGATCGTGACCCGGCCCATCGAGGGCGCGGGGGAACGAGCCCCGGAAGTGGCGGCCGCCTATGTGCGCACCCTGCGCGACATCTTCCGGGCGCTGGGCGTCTCGGAGGCGCGCATGGAGCGCGGCAATGTGCGCGCCGACGTCAATGTCTCCTTGCGCGAGTCGCCGGACGCGCCGCTCGGCACGCGCACCGAGACGAAGAACGTCAACACCTTCAGGGGCATCGAGGCGGTCGTCCGCTACGAGATCCAGCGCCAGGCCGCGATCCTCGCGGCCGGCGGCACCGTCCAGCAGGAGACTCGACACGGCCAGGCCGACGGCACCACCCGCGCCGGTCGCGTCAAGTCCGACGCCGATGACTACCGCTACTTCCCCGAGCCGGATCTCGTGCCCGTGGCGCCCAGCCGGGAGTGGGTCGAGGAGCTTCGCTCCCGCCTGCCGGAGATGCCGGCCGCCAAGCGGCGTCGGCTCAGGAGGGAATGGCGACTCGCTGAGGACGAGATGCGCGACGTCGTCAACGCCGGTGCGCTCGAGCTCATCGAGGCCACCGCCTCGGCCGGCACGAGCGGGCAGGCCGCGCGCAAATGGTGGATGGGCGAGCTCTCCCGCGCCGCCAAGGAGCGTGAGGTCTCTCTGGAGGAGCTTCCGGTGACTCCGGAGCAGGTCGCCGAGTTGCAGATCCTGGTCGATTCGGGGCGGTTGACCGACAAGCTGGCTCGTCAGGTGCTCGAAGGCGTGCTGGCGGGTGAGGGCGATCCGAGTGCTGTCGTCGAGGCCCGTGGACTGGAGGTCGTCTCCGACGACTCGGCTCTGCTGGCCGCCGTGGATGAGGCTCTGGCCGCTCAGCCCGATATCGCTGAGAAGATCCGGGGAGGTAAGGCCAAGGCCGCCGGTGCGATCGTGGGTGCCGTGATGAAGGCCACTCGCGGCCAGGCCGACGCCAGGCGCGTGCGTGAGCTCGTCATGGAGCGCGTCTCCCGCTAGGTCCATCGGGTCGGGCCGTCTCCGCGGGTCGGGCCGTCTCCGTTCGTCGAGTCGGCCCGATCCGGCGGCGGGACGATCGGTACTGGCGCGAGCTCGGTGCGTCTCCCGGATGGGGACGCGCCGTCTCGCTGCCGTCTCGTGGAGCGACCATCTCCGGCCTCCTCGTGTCCGGCTGCCGACGATGAGATCGCTCTCGTCGAGCGCCACACCTTATGATGACTCGTGCTCGGTCCGCCGGCCGGGCTCCGTCCCTCGAAGGAACGCATACATGGCTCAGCCCAGTCCCAGCTACACCGTCGCCCTCCACCTCGAAGTGCCCGCGTCGCAGAAGGCCGTCACCACTCTCGTTGATACCGCTTCCGCCACGGGCGCTATTGTCAACGGTGTCGACGTCGCCGACACCGACGGCGACACCCTCATCGTCGACTTGACTGCGGACACCCGCGATTCCAAGCATCGTGCTGAACTCGTCAAGGCTCTCGGCGCGATCGACGGCGTCGTGGTCAACAATGTCGGCGACTCCACCTTCCTCGCTCATGTCGGCGGCAAGATCGCGACCGCCTCCAAGTACCCCATTCACAATCGGCGCGACCTGGCTCGCGTGTACACCCCGGGGGTCGCGCGTGTGTGCAAGGCGATCTACGACCACCCCGAGCGCGCTCGCCAGCTCACCATCAAGAAGAACACGGTCGCCGTCGTCACCGACGGCACGGCGGTCCTGGGCATGGGCGACATCGGTCCTTCCGCCGCCATGCCGGTCATGGAGGGCAAGGCCGTGCTCTTCAAGCAGTTCGGTGATGTCGATGCCTGGCCGGTCGCCCTGGACACCAAGGATCCTGAGGAGATCGTCTCGATCGTCAAGGCGATCGCCCCGGCATACGGGGGGATCAACCTGGAGGACATCGCTGCGCCCAAGTGCTTCGATATCGAGGCGCGACTGCGCGAGGAACTCGATATCCCGGTCTTCCATGACGATCAGCACGGCACCGCGATCGTCACCCTGGCCGCGCTCATCAACGCCCTCAAGGTGGTCGGCAAGAGGATCGAGGACGTGCGCATCGTCCTGTCGGGCGTGGGCGCCGCGGGCAGCGCCATCGCGAAGCTGCTCATGGCCCACGGGGCTACGGATATCGTTGGTTACGGGCGCAGCGGCGCGCTCGACGGCGCCAGCACCGAGGGAATGAATGAGCACCGCAAGTGGCTGGCGGAGAACACGAATCCGCGTCATGTCACCGGGTCGCTCAAGGAGGGGCTGGTGGGGGCCGACGTGCTCATCGGGGTCTCCTCCGGGAACCTCCTGGAGCCGGCGGACTTGGAGGTCATGGCCGATGGCGCCATCGTCTTCGCCATGGCCAATCCGACGCCCGAGGTCGACCCGATCGGGGCGGCGAACTACGCCGCCGTCGTGGCCACTGGCCGCAGCGACTTCCCGAACCAGATCAACAATGTGCTGGCCTTCCCCGGCCTGTTCCGCGGCCTGCTCGATACGGGGATCACCAATATCTCGGTTGAACTGCTGCGAGCGGCGGCCACCGGTATCGCCGGCGTCATCGACGATGATGAGATCAAGCCGGTGTACATCATCCCCGGGGCCTTCGACACACGTGTTGCCAGTGCCGTCGCCAAGGCGGTGCGCAGGTTCGCCGAGAGCTGAGACAAGGGGCGTCGACCCGCGTGGGAGCCGTGCGCAAGGCCTTGCGCGGTTCTACTCGCTTGCCGTTCGCGCGGCTGCCGCACGGCGCGCATCCGGTCGTTCCGCCGAGACGTCCGCGCCTTCCCTCGGTGCATGCACGTAGTCGATGGCGCGCGGGGTCCCTGCGCAGGCGCTGAGTGAGCTGAGTGAGGGGTCGGGCCCGGGACGCATCGGTCATCCTCCGGGGGCGGGCACTGGGCGAAGCCGTCCCCGGGTCTCTCCCGCAGTGCGCGGCGTCCCGGCCGAGCGCGTTCCGGCCGGGACGCCGCGCGGACCATGCGTCCCGTACCGGCGCATGGCGCAGGTCACGCAATTGGATGTTGACCGATGGTGCGGGAGTCAATAGGGTTTATTCGCTGTCCGTCGGGCTGTAAAGCCTCGGCAGCCTTCCTGAAGGCATTCGGGATCAGCATGATGAAACGTTGCGCTGGTCGCGGTGGAGAGCTTCTTGAGAGATCGGGATCACTCATTCCGACTTGACTGAGATGGGCGATCCGCCGTAGAGTACTTCAGTCTCCTTGAGTGGCCGGGCCCTGAATCTTGTGTTTCGGGCTTGGTTTCTTGTGGGTGTGTTGTTTGAGATCTCGATAGTGTGTCTTGTTTTTTGTGTTTGTGGTTTGTTTTGTTTGTTTTTGGTTTGTTTTGGAGAGTTTGATCCTGGCTCAGGACGAACGCTGGCGGCGTGCTTAACACATGCAAGTCGAACGGGCTTCTGGGGTTCTGGCTTTTTTGGTTGGGGTTCTGGGGGTTAGTGGCGAACGGGTGAGTAACACGTGAGTAACCTGCCCTTCACTTCTGGATAACCGCTTGAAAGGGTGGCTAATACGGGATGTTTCTGGGTCTGTCGCATGGCGGGTTCGGGAAAGATGGCACTGTTTGGTGTTTTTGG
>NZ_AUBN01000017.1 GCF_000429265.1 Actinomyces gerencseriae DSM 6844 | reverse complement strand
CGCCCGTTACCTTGTTGGTGGTCCCGGGTGGTCCGGGGCTGGGCCAGCTGCTGTGGGCACGGGTGTCTTGCCCCTGTCTTCTAATGATCCGGGGGGCGAGAGTCACCCGCGGCAGCCGGGCGCTGGTGACCGCTGATAAGGGGAACGGCCCGCTGCGTGTGAGGTCTTTCGCATACGTGGGTGCGGGACCGGTCGTCCACCGGCTGGCCCTGCACCCAGGAGCGAGAGGTGGCAGGAGAGATGGATATCGAGGACATCGACGTCTTCATCGGTACCGGGCGTCGGTAAGGCAGAGCACTGGGCTACGGCCCTGAGCCAGGAAGGGCGGAAAGTCCTCGACAGGACCCTACCCAACGACGAGGAGCGCCTGCGCGCTCTCTACAAGAAGCTGGCCGATCATGGGAACCTGCTGGTGGTGGTCGACCAGCCCGCCACCATCGGGGCCCTGGCCGTGGCGGTGGCTCAGGACATGGGCATCACCGTGGGCTACCTGCCCGGACTGTCCATGAGACGCATCGCTGACCTGACGCCGGGCAGCGCCAAGACCGACGCCAAGGACGCTGCCGTCATCGCCCAGGCCGCCAGGACCATGCCCCACACTCTGCATGCCATTAGCACCTCGGACGAGGAGACCGCAGCGCTGAGCATGCTGACTGGCTTCGACCTGGACCTGGCCCGCCAGGTCAACCAGACCGAGGGCCGGATCCGGGGCCAGTCGTTCACCCAGACCCCGCCCAGCCCTCGAGACCGTGGTGGGGCCCTGGCCGGGCGCACGACTCCGTCCTGGAGGCCCGTCGCCGCCCGGCACCGCCCCAGCCGACCTGAAGCGAGCGGGCAAGGCAAGGATTGACGCCAAGCTCAAGAAGCACGGGTGCAGGCGGCACGCCACCTGGGCAGCCCAGATCGGCTCGGCCCTGGAGCACCAGACCGTGGTGGTCGCCGGCACCGACGCCGCCGCAGTGGTTCTGCCCCACCTGGCCAGGCAGCTCATCGCCCTGCACGCTCAGCGGGCCGATGTCGCCGCCCAGGACAGTGGCCCTGGCGGGGGCCCACCCTCATGTGCCAGGTCCTGACCACCCGTGCCCGGGATCAGGGGTCCCGGCCGCCGCCGTCCTTGCTGGCCCAGACCCCGGGACAAGGACCTCCAGTCACCGGAGCCCACCTGGCCTCCTACGCCGGCCTGGCACCGGTAACCAGGAGATCGGGCTCATCGATCCGTGGCGAGCACGTCTCCCACGGCGGCAACAAGAGGCTCAAGCGCGCCATGTTCCCCTCTGCCTTCGCCTCACTGCGCTCCGACCCCGTCAGCCAGGCCTACTACCAGCGCAAACGCCAACAGGGGAAACGTCACAACCAGGCCGTCCTCGCCCTGGCCCACCGCCGCATCCCGACCCTGCACACCACGATCCGCAACCACACCCTCTACACCCCCCAACCAGCCACGAAACTACCCACCGCCGCTTGACACACCACATAGGGGCACCCCCCTGGTGGCTCCCGCTCGGATCGCTGCGCCCACTGCCCGGAGGGACCGGGCCCGGGGGTGGGGCCGGTGCCCGCATCGGTCATGATGCCTCCTGATCCGTCAGCTCGAGCAGCTCGCGGCGCAACTCGAGTGCCACGATGGTGCTGCGCACCTCGTCAGCCTCGAGCGCCTCGGCCGGCGCGGTCTCCAGGGTCACCAGGACCTGATCGACGGCTTCGGGCGCGCACCGGCCCGGCAGGACGGCGCTCAGGGCGCTCAGGGCGGACCGGCTCGCCTCGGTGCGCGTCGAGGCGGCCACCGCCACGATGCAATGGGCGGCGAGGAGCGAGCGCCTCGGAGAGAGCGTGAGCGGCCAGGCCTCGCATGTGGCGGCGACGTCGAGATGGCGCCCGGCGGTCACCAGCCGGTCGATGTATGCGTCCAGGTGCGAGGTGTCGAACAAGCCGAGGAGCCGCACCGAGCCCGGTGGCGTCGTCCGGTCCACCAGAGCGCGAGCGAGCCTCCCGTCCTCCCAACGCAGAGCCGCGCGTGTCAGCGCCTCGGACAGGTCGGCGGGCCGCCCCTCGTAGCGCACGTCCGCCTCCAGCAGCTCGGTGGCGGACAGGCCGATGAGGCTCCGCCACCGGTGGATGGGCACTCGAGAGACCACGTCGAGCGCGGCTGAGGCGAGGTGCCCCTCCGCCGTGTACTGGTCGCGGGTGAGCTCGTCGGTCGGCACGACGGGGAGCAGCTCGACCCGTGGCGCGCGCAGGAGCCGCCTGGTGACGACGACGTGCGTCCTCGCCAGGGCCTCGGCGCGTCCGATGAAGGCGGAGGAGGGCAGACGGCACAGCAGATCGGCGGAGACGCGGCGCACGCCCTCGGCGCGGTCGTCCAGGCACGTCTCCAGGAGGGGCTCGTCCTGAGGACCCAGGCCCGTGGCCAGAGCGGCGAGGATCCGCTCGCGCTCGGAGTCCTTGACCTCGAGCCATGTGCCGTCCTCCAGGAGCGCGCGGCCCGCGGCGGGGTCATGAGCGCGCACGCGAGCGAGGTAGCCGGCGCGCTCCCGACCGCTGCTGGACTCCCAACGAGCAGGATCCGGCACGGCGGCGAAGCCCTCGGCGTCGTGGACGAGGCCCGCCCAGTCCTCGTCCATGGCGAAGACGGCGCGCGCTCGTGCGTCCATGAGGTCCACGACCAGCGCCCGGCTGCCGCTCGGAACCCTGCACGCCACCCGCGACAGGAGGATCGGCGGTAGACGCAGGCCCCGACGTCGGATCAGGCGGAGGGCTCGCGTGATGAGCTCATCCTGCCCGTTCAGCGTCAGCATGCGTGAGAGCAGTTCGCCCAGGTCGTCGGGGATGACCGGAGTCTGCGACGCGGCGGGCAGGTCCAGCTCGGTCACGGGTGCGGAGGGGATGATGCTGCGCTGCGCGAGGGCGTGGACCGCGGCCGTCTCGAGCGCGAGCTCGGGCCCGGCCGTGGCACCGAGTGCGCACGCCACCGGCCCCGGCAGGGAGGCGGGGGCGAGGGGGCGACTGCGCGCCTCCAGGGCTGCTGAGCGCTCGACGTCGTCGATGCTGCTCATAGCGGCATCACCGTCCCCTCGATCACCAGGCTCAAGGGCTGCAATCCCTCGGGTAGCAGGACTCCTGCCACTACGACACTGTCGGACGCGGCGCTCAGCGCGAGTCGTCGATGCCGTCGGGACCCGCCCGCCAACGGCATCATGGAGGCGCCGTCGGACAGTGCGAGACGTCCGTCCTCATCGATGGCGAGCCGTCCGGCGACGATCGCCGGGCGGGCGTCCGCCCACGGGTCGGCGGCGAGGGCGTCGCGCCATGCCGCACGGGCCTCGGGGATCGACCAGGGGACGGGTGTCCAGCCGGTGACCGCTCCGGTCGCCGGGTACTCCTGCGTGGCCAGCGCGCGCAGGGAGGCGCCCGGGTAGAAGTGCAGGTGGTCCCTGACCTGGGTGCCGGCCGTGTAGGTCCGCGGGAGCGCGTCGCGCTTGCGCGCGTAAGCGATGATCCGCGCCCAACGGCCCGTTCGTCTTCCATACAGCCAGGAGTGCCGGGCCATGATCCGGCCCTCGGCCCGGTCCTGCGAGCCCGCGACCACCCAGTGGTCCTCGACCTCCGGCTCGGCGAGCACGATCTCGTTCCGCACGCTCACACCCAGATGCTGGAACACAGCTGCCACCAGGTCGGTAGGGAGGTGCGCGCGCTCCTGCCATGCGCGCACGAGCAGGTGCATGGCGCCGAACTCGGTGATGGCGGTCCTCTCCCAGTCCGAGCCCCGGTCGCCGACGTCGGTCGGCCCGGCCGGGCCGGCCGGCTTGGCCGGCTTGGCCGACTCGGCCGACTCGGCCAGGTCGGCCAGCCGCGGGGCCAGTGCCGGCGCCTGGGCATCGACCATGCGGGCGGCGAGCCGGCGCAGGGCGGCGGGTAGTCCGTCGTCGGCCGTGGTGATGCCCCGCTCAACCCGCTCCGACAGCCAGTGGTCGAGCTCGCTCAGGCCGTTGGTGATGCTCTGCTCGCGGTGCGCTGAGATCCGGGCGAAGGCGGGGCGCTGGTCGGAGTCGGCCGGGGCGCCGTCGTCGAGCGCGGCTGCGCCTGTGGTATCGGTCGCACCGGTTGCGCTTGTGGTATCGGCGACTGCGCTTGCGGCACCGGCGGCCGCCTCATCGGTTCCGCCCGTTCCGTTCTCCCCCTGCTGCGTCCGGACGACGTTGGTGGGCACCTCCTCGTCCACTCTGCCGTCGCGCCACAGGTGCAGCAGGCCGATGACGTGCTTGCAGGGAAACTTCTCGGACGAGCAGGAGCAGCGGAAGGCGGGTTCCGACAGGTCCGCGTGCACCTGGCAGGTTGTCCCTCCCGAACTCCGGTACTGGCCCCACAGTAGGTTCTCCGAGCGGCCGAGGCCGGTCCACGCGCCTGTCGCGGACAGCTTCAGGCCAGCGGCGGCCACCCGGTCATCGGGTGCGATGGAGGCGATGCGTGTCGGACTCCAGACTCCGGTCGTTGCAGTCATGATCACGGAGCCTCGTTCGGCTGGTCGGTCGGATGGGCGTGTGCCGTACTCATGAGTCAGGGGTTCCTCGAGGACGTCATTGGACTGTGAAGACTCGTGCCGCACCCGGAGCGGGACTCGTGGCGATGCGACAAGGCGTCGATATGACGACGAGCCACCGCAACCGTACGGTGCTAAATCACGATTCGGCAACGGATGGTAGTCCCCATGATGAGCATGACGCGGAAGCGCGCCGGAGTGGCGGTACCGGTGACATATCTCCATGCGGCGCACACGCGGATGCGGTGGGAGCCGTCCTCGCCCGACAGGCCCTCGAGGATGCGCCGGCCGGTGTCATCGGCACCTTGGCCCGGGATCGGGGCGTTCTGGTCCGGGGTCGGGGCGTTACGGCGCTCGGCTCGCCGTTCCGAGGACCGTCGCCCAGCGCGCGCCGGCGACGATCGAGGATCTGCGGCGCGACCTCGATCGGCATCGGGGTGGCATCGGGTCGCCTCGGGGCGGATGCTCGGGTGCCCGGGGACCGGAGCCCGGCTGGGGCGGGCGGCGACCGGGCCCTGCGAAGGCTCGGGCGACCCGGGGGCGGGGGCGCTCGTCGGGGAGTGGGCGTCCGTCCCGACGCGTCCTATCGTCGTCGGCGTATCGTGGCCTCGACGGCCGAGAGCGCCGGGTGTCCGCCGTGGCGCCGTTGGCGGGGCCGGTGCGCCTGCGCGTTCGACCGGTCGATTCCGCGATCCGGGGAGGACGTGCATCTGGCTCGAGGAGGCCGTCACGGCGTTCGGTCTGGAGACCTCGGGTGCGCGCGGAGACGGAGGAGGATCATGACTGACGGGGCTGATGTGACTGAGCTGCGCGATCTCCCGGGCGTTGGTCCCGAGCTGGAAGCCGCATTGCGCGCGGCGGGCATCACCGATGCTGAGACGCTGCGACGTACTGGCTCCGTGGAGGCCTGGTGGGCGGTCCATCCGCGCTTCACGTGCCTCCACTCGCTGCTCGCTCTGGAGGCGGCGATCCGTGGCGTCTCCAAGCGGGAGCTCGACGACGTCACCCGCGAGCGGCTCGGACGGGAGGCGGGCAAGGGCTGAACCCTGATGCCGCGCCCGACGAGCGGGGGCATTGTCATCCTGTCGCGACAGAACCTGCTCGTTCTGGCCCGGCCCTGCGCCCGAGCGGGGCGTTCTCCGCATCGAGATCGGTTCGGCTCCGCGTTGAGACCTGATCCCGCGCTCGAACGGACCGCCTCGGCGCGCCCTGCTCCGACTTCGCTTTCCGAGTGCGCCGTGCGCCTCGTCCCCGGCCGCGATGTGCTGGGCTCGCCCCGCGGGGAAGCGGAACCGGGGCCCTCTCATCGCCGGTAGGCGGCATGCCGGCTGCTCGCGCGACCATGTCTGGGCTCGCGCGGTCGTACGGCAAACTTCGTGGTCGTACCCGGAGTCTCGCGGTCGTACGTTTCTCCGCGCGGTCGTACCTTAAAGGCCTTCTAAGGTACGACCGCGCGGGCCCGGGTACGACCGCGCGGGCCCGGGTACGACCGCGCGGGCCCGGGTACGACCGCGCGGAGCCGATTCTTGCGACACGGGGTATCGAGTGACTCGGCTCACGTTGGATATGCGGAGTGATGCGGATCGGCACGTCCGACGGCGGGCGCGCTCCGGTCCGTGGTGGTCCTGCGCCTCGTGAGCCTCCGGTTCAACGTATGGAGGATCCGCGCTCCGGCCCGCATGGGGTGCGCGGGAGGTCGATGCGCACGCGGTGGCTGGCCCGCAGCCCAGCGAGCCTCGGGGAGCGCGGGAATGGCCGTGCCGCACTATCTGCACGGAGAAGCGCGTCATCTGCGCGGAGAAGAAGCGGCGGCGCCTCCGCCGATCGGCATCGCGGTAGCGTCGTCCCCATGCTCCGTGCCACCCGTTCCGATTGACCGGGTGCTCGGCGCATCGCGGTCGGGGAAGGCGGACGCGACGGCCATCTCCCCCGTCGCCCGTGGGTTCGCCGCCGCGCTGGAGGGCGCTCCCGTCCTGGTCCTGATCGATCCGCGCCGGTGGAGCCTCGTCCCGGTGGTCTTGCGTAGTGAAGAGGGGCTGCGCGCAGGCGTCCAGGGTGTCGGCCGCGCTGTCCCGGGCCTTGCGTGATGAGGAGGGGTGGCGCGCATGACCGCGGAGTCCCCGAAACCCGAGACCGGCCGGACTCGGCGTCGGGCTCAGTCTCGAGACTCGAGATCGGTCCGGTTCCGCGTCGAGATCGGTCGTAGTCCGGGCCGAGGATGCCGGGGACGCCGGGGCTCCTCCGGGCACGTGGCACTGCGGATGTACGTGAGGATGCCGAGGATGCCGGGGCCGAGGAGGAGCCGTTGCACATCCGGGACGGCGGCGCGCGCCGTCCTCCGTCCGCCGGCCTGCGTGACAATGGGGGCGTCCGCGACGCTCGGCAAGGCGGACGGACAGCCGCCCCGCGTGAGGAGACACCATGACCCGCCAGTTCCACCGCCCCGCCCGCCTCGATCCGGAGGTCGCCGAGAGCATCGAGGGGGCCGCCGACACCGCCTCCTCCTCGGAGCTCGCCCACCGGGCCGCCCAGGCCCTCCTCGGCGGCCGGTCCCTCCCCGACGACTCCCACGGCTCCTATGACGACGGCGCATCCGACGACCCGGGCGAGTGGATCACCCGCCCCGGCGTCGTGGCCGCCGTCGCCGCCCACGGGGTCGACGCCGTCGCCGAGCTGTGGGCCGATTCCCCGGCGACCACCCTGCCGGGCGCCCTGTGGCGCCTGTTCCTCGTGCGCGAGTGGATCCGCCGCGATCCGGCGCTGATCGCCCGGCGCTACGCCACCGTCGTCGACCTCAGCGGTGCCGGCGACACCACCCTGTCCCGCTTCGAGGCCGCGCGGGCCGAGGCGCGTCCGGTCCCCTCGCCCGAGGATCTGCGCGCCGCCCTGGACCGGGTCCTCGCCGGGGAGCTGGATGACGTCGTCGCCCTGGCGCCGGTCCTCCGGGTCGCCGCCGCATTCCTGCGGGCGCTCGCGGCCGGCTCGGACCCGGTGTGGATCGTCGACGACGCCGATGAGCTCGCCGACCGCGTCACCCGCCGGGACTCCGCGCTCCTGGCGACCGCCGACGAGCTGGCCGAGGCCTCGCGCAGGGCCGCCTCCGGCGGTCTCGACTGATCGCCGGCGGTTCCGTCTGCTCCTCCTCTCCGTTCCGGTCGGCGCGTTCCGGTCGGGCAGCGCGACGTACGAGATTCGCCCGCCGACGGCCTCCTCTTGGCGGCTCAGACGTGGGACCATGCCTTCATGACGACGCCTGACTCCTCCGAGACCGCCCAACAGACCGACCAACCGAGCCGCGCGCTGCTGTCCACCTTCCTCGGGGGCTGGACCCGCTTCCAGGCCAAGGGTGGAGAAGCCCGCTCCGAGGACGGCGAGTCCTCCGACCCCGCCGTCGATGCAGGGGCCCCGGACGTCGGGGCCGGCCCCGACGGCGAGGCGCAGTCACCGTCGTCCGCTCCGGATGATGCGGTCGATGCGGTTGGAGGCGGCGCCTCGGACGCCGGTGACGCCGATGCCCGCGGCGACGCCGCCGGGGGCGACGCCGATGCCGGTGCCTCCGAGACCGCTGCCTCCCCCGAGGGCGAGGTCGTTGCCGGAGGCGGAGCCTCCGCCGGGGGCGACGATCTCGCCGAGGCCGACCACCCCGGCCCCGCGGGTGACTCCGCCGGGGCCGACGACCCCGGCCCCGCCGACGATCTCGCCGAGGATGACGACCTCGCGGACCTCGATGACGCCGACGAGCTCGATGATCACGTCATCGAGACCGCGGATCCGCGCGACTTCGCCGATGACGCCGGTCCCCAGTACGAGGACGAGGACTTCGACGAGGTCGTCGAGGAGGATCCCGGCCTGCCGGGCGCCGGGCGCGCCGGCGTCGACCAGGCGATCCCGGAGCCCGCTTCGGCGGCTTCCCGGGCCGGCGCGGCCGAGACGGCCGATGGGGGCGAGCCGTCGCGGACCGACCGGGCAGGGCGGGTCGATCCCCCGTCCCCGTCGTCCCCCGAGGAGTCGGATCCCGAGGACGGGCTGCCCCCGCTGGAATCCTTCGCCGACCGCTACACCGACCGCGAGCTGACCTGGATGGACTTCAACAGGCGAGTCCTGGAGCAGGCCGAGGACCGGGACCTCCCGCTGCTGGAGCGGGCCTGGTTCCTGGCGATCTTCTCCTCCAACCTGGATGAGTTCTACATGGTGCGCGTCGCCGGGCTCATGCGTCGCATCAAGGCCGGCATCACCCCGGTGCGCGCCTCCGGCCTGGACGCCAACCAGGTCCTGGCCCAGGTGACCGCTCGCGCCAAGGAGCTCACCGCCCGCCAGGCCGCCCTCTTCCAGGAGGACATCCGGCCGGCCCTGGCCGAGCGCAACGTGAGCATCCTGGGCTGGGACGAGCTCGAGCCCCATCAGCAGGAGCGCCTCACCCGTTACTTCCGGCACCACATCTACCCGGTCCTGACCCCCCTGGCCGTGGACCCCTCGCACCCCTTCCCCTACATCTCGGGGCTCTCGCTCAACCTCGCCGTCATCCTGCGGAACCCGCGCAGCGGCAAGGAGCACTTCGCCCGCGTCAAGGTCCCCGACTCCCTGCCGCGGCTGGTGACCGTGCCCGGTCGTGAGCTGGGGGCCACCGACAAGGCCGCCGGCTCCGCCGTCATCCCCCTGGAGGTGGTGATCGGCCAGCACCTCGACCACCTCTTCCCGGGCATGGACATCCTGGAGCACCACCTCTTCCGGGTCACCCGCAACGAGGACCTGGAGGTGGAGGAGGACGACGCCGAGAACCTCCTGAAGGCCATGGAGAAGGAGCTGGAGCGCCGTCGCTTCGGCGACTGCGTGCGCCTGGAGGTGGAGAACACCATCTCGCCCTTCGCCCGCCGCTACCTGGTGCGCGCCCTGGACCTGAGCCCCGACGACGTCTTCGAGCTTCCGGCGCCCCTGGACCTGACCTGCCTCAACCAGATCCACGACCTGAACATCCCCGACCTGAAGTACCCGCGTTTCGTGCCGGTCACCGCGGCGGGACTGGCCTCCTATGAGTCCTCCCGGGCGCCGAACGTCTTCGCGGCGATGCGGGATCACGACGTTCTCCTGCACCACCCCTACGACTCCTTCTCCACGTCCGTGCAGGAGTTCGTCTCCCAGGCGGCGGCCGACCCCAAGGTCCTGGCCATCAAGCAGACCCTCTACCGCACCTCCGGCGACTCGCCCATCGTGGACGCTCTCATCGAGGCGGCCGAGGAGGGCAAGCAGGTCGTCGCGATCGTGGAGATCAAGGCCCGATTCGACGAGGAGAACAACATCTCCTGGGCCCGCAAGCTCGAGCGCGCCGGCGTCCACGTCGTCTACGGCATGGTCGGGCTCAAGACCCACTGCAAGCTGCTGCTGGTGGTGCGTCAGGAGAGCGACGGCCTGCGCCGCTACTGCCACGTGGGCACCGGCAACTACCACCCCAAGACCGCGCGCGGATACGAGGACCTGGGGCTGCTGACCTGCGATCGCGACGTCGCCCAGGACATGACCACCCTGTTCAACATGCTGTCCGGGTACGCCCCGCGCGCCCGGTTCCGGCGGCTGCTGGTGGCGCCGCGCACCGTGCGCGACGGCCTCATCGAGCGCATCGAGCGGGAGATCGCGAACAAGCGCGCGGGAAGGCCCGCCTGGATCCGTCTCAAGGTCAACTCGATCATCGACGAGGCCTGCATCGACGCCCTGTACCGGGCCGGTCGCGCGGGGGTGCCGGTCGACATCGTCGTGCGCGGCATCTGCGGCATCCGCGCGGGGGTGCCGGGTCTCAGCGACAACATCCGGGTGCGCTCGATCCTGGGGCGCTATCTGGAGCACTCGCGCGTCTACGCCTTCTGCAACGACGGGGACACCGATCTGTTCATCGGGTCGGCCGATCTCATGCACCGCAACCTGGACCGGCGCGTGGAGGAGCTCGTGCGCATCGCCGATCCGGCGATGGTCAACGAGCTCGAGTGGCTGGTGACTCACGCCGCCTCCGACGCCGTCTCATCGTGGTGGCTCGAGCCCGATGGCACCTGGGTCCGCCACGTCTACGGTCCCGACGGCGAGCGGTTGGAGGACATTCAGACTACTCTCATGGCTCGGGCGCGCTCGCGTGTCAAGGGCCGCCACTGAATGACTGAATACCAGTGAATGCCACTGAATCGAGACGCCGCTGAGGAGGGCGGGCCATGTCATCGTCAACGCGTGCCAAGCGCGTGGTGCGCGCCGCCGGTGCGCTCGTATGGAGAGAGTGCCGCGGTCGCCTCGAGGTGCTTCTGGTGCACCGCCCCCGGTACGACGACTGGTCCTTCCCCAAGGGGAAGGTCGAGCGCAATGAGTCGGTGCGCACCTGCGCGGTGCGGGAGGTCGCCGAGGAGACCGGCGTGCGGATCGCGTTGGGCCAGCCGCTGGAGACCGTCCGCTACAAGATGTCCGACGGGCGGCGCAAGCGCGTCTACTACTGGGCGGCGCGCGAGTTGGGCGCCGATGAGCCGGGTGCGCGCGCCCGCGCCGCGGTGACCCCGGCGTCGGCCCGCGAGATCGACGGCGTGGCGTGGGTGCGCGTCAAGAAGGCCCGTAAGCAGTTGACGCATGCGATGGACCGCGATCTGCTGGGCAGCCTGGTGGACCTGTGGGAGGACGGCAAGCTCGACACCTGGACCTTCGTCCTGGTGCGCCACGCCCGTGCCGTCAAGCGCTCGGTGTGGAGTCGGCACAGGCCGAAGAGGGTGCGGGACAAGGAGGCCGACGAGGCCACTCGTCCGCTCACGCACGACCAGGGCGAGGTCCGTGCGCGCGCGCTCGTGCCGGTGCTGGCCGCCTACGGCGTCGGGCGGGTCGTGTCCAGTCCGTGGCGGCGTTGCGTGGATACGGTGGCGCCCTACGCGGAGGCCGCCGGGCTCGACGTCGTCGCGGAGCCCGCTCTCACGGAGCTGGCGCACGCCGAGTCGCGCAAGGCCGCCAGGAGGGTCGTCTCCGACGTGCTGCGCCGCCGGGACGCGCCGGTGGCCCTGTGCACTCATCGGCCGGTGCTGCCGTCCGTCATGGAGGTGATCTCCCGGCACGCGCCGGGCAAGCTTCTGCGCTCGGTCCCCGACCGCGATCCGTGGCTGAAGACGGGGGAGATCATGGTGGTGCATCTGGCGCGGCGCCCGCGCGGCAGGATTCGCGCCGTGGCCATCGAGAAGCAGCGGCCGGTCCTGTCCGAGGGGCGCTGACGGGCCGCTCCGGCCGGGACGGGCCGGAGACGGGCCGGCGGCTTCGGGGGAGACCCCGAGATCGGTCGAGTTCCGCGTCGAGATCGGTTCAGTTCCGGCTCGAGATCGGTCGTACGGGCGGCCCGCTCTCGTCGTCGGCTCATCACCGCTCCGCGTGCCGTCGAATCTCGGACGGCGTGCGGAGCGCCGCGATCGGCCTCTCCTCGCACAAGGTGGGAGGCAGGACTCGGCGCAGCCTGTCGAGGAAGGCCTCGCCGTCGGCCACCTGCGCCGGCGTCGCCCGCTCCACGTGGGCCCCGGCGTCCTCCATCGCCGCCTGACGCCGGTACTGCGCCGCGAGCACGGCGTCGCCGTCCTCCAGGTACTTGATCTCGCCGTCGATCTCGTAGACGAGCATGAGGACCCGCCAGCCGAGGTCCGCGTAGAAGGTGCCGATCCCGGTGAGAACGGGCATCTGCGGTTGCGGCGCCGTGATCCCGCCGATGAGGCACAGCCTGCGGGCCTCGGTCTCCCATACGGATTGGCTCCACGGTGTCGCGGCCATGACGACGGCGCGCGCCCGCCGCACGCCCCGCTCGCGCGGCCGGGCGTCGAGTCGTTCGAGCAGAGCCTCGCGGAACTCCGCGGCCCCGGCGTCGATCTCGTGGCGACGGTTCCAGGGCCTGTCGCCGGCTCCGGCCGCGATCGCGAAGAGCGAGTCGACGACGGCGAGCCCGCGGTCGGGCGGGAGGAATCGGGCGCAGTCCTCGGCGGTGCGCTCCAGCGAGGTGACGCGCAGGCCGTCGAGCTCGACGACGTCGGACTCGGAGAGCTCGTAGCGGTGCCGGACGAACGGTCGGGTCCCGAGCGCTCGACGGTGGTCGCGCGGCCCGAGCTCGCGCGAGGTCGGCCGGTTGGCCGGACGCCTCCGGGAGCCGCGTTTGAGGCCGGCGGCGTTCCAGCTCACGACGAGGTGGACGGCGGCGGGCTCGTGGAGCGCACGCCCTCCATGGAGGAGCGCGGCGGTCTCAAGGGCGATGACGCCGTCGAGCCTCTCCCTGCGGACTGCGCGCAGGAGGACCTCGCGGATGTCGCGACGAGTGGAGAAGACGGGGGCGTCGGGAGCGGCCGGCACGTAGGTGCTGCGGCGTACTCGCTGAAGCTCACCGGTGGCGAGACGATGCTCGATCTCATTCGGAGTGGGGCGGTCCTGAGAGGACCTCGGGGCGGGGCGCATCATCGGGCTCATGCTTCGAAGGTGCCCGACGACGGGGGATTGCGCCAGACCTCGACGCCGGCCTGTGGATAACTGCGGTCTCCAGACGGGTTATCCACAGACCCGTGCCGTGGTGCGACCGATCTCGGTGCGGAACCGGACCGATCTCGACGCGGAACTGAACCGATCTCGGCGTGCGACTCGGCCGGTCAGCCGGCGATGAAGCTGCCCATGAGGCGCGCGATCGCGTACACCGGGGCGCCCAGCGCCAGGATCGGCACGATCGCGCTCGCCACCGCGGCGCGCCCGCCCGGCACCCAGCGGTGCGTCCACAGCACGCGGTTCGAGGCCGCCATGAGCACGCCCGCCACGAAGCCGACGATCACGCACGCGGCGGCCGACTGGAGCTCCCGCTGAAGGCCGACGTGGCTCGGCCCGAAGAAGCCCACCGCCGCCAGGACGCCTCCGGCCACGCCGGCCACGAGCGCGGGAACCGTCAGGGTCAGCGCCTCCAGGACGGTGGCCCGCACCTCGAGCACCGTCAGCAGCGCCCCGGAGAACAGCGCCAGCGCGCAGGGGACGATGACCGCCGGATCGGCCAGGCCCGGGGCGAGGGCGCACCAAGCGGCGCCCGAGACCATGATGAGACTGCCCGCGACGGTGGCGGACAGGTCCTCCACGAGCTCCCCGCGACCGTCCTGACGAGCCATCTGGGCGAGGAAGGCCGCCAGCACGCTGAGCGCCATGACCACGCCCGCGGCCCCGTAGTCCCCGCGCAGGGCGACGACGACGGCCGCGGTCAGGCCGGTCAGGGCGACGATGCTGGTGGCGCCCTGGTCGTGCTGGGAGCGGACGAGGGCGGGCCAGCCCTGCGCGGTGAGCGGCACGAGCAGGCAGATGACGATGAGGCGCACCCACGTCGGCAGCGCGGCGGAGACCGCCAGCAGAATGGGGACGATGCCGGCCATGGCCAGACGCGTCCAGGCCGGGTCGACCAGCCCGGGCTCGATCGGCCGGTGCCCGCCGCGGCGGGTGCCGTACGCGCCGTGCTGCGTCGTCGCCTCGAGCGGCGACACGGTGCCCGGGGAGAGCGGGGAGGCGGGAGCGTCCTGGATGTTCACGATAGGCATCGTCCCACACCTGATGCACGAGCATGTGGTTCACTGACATCCCGAACCCCGGCGGAGCGCGGAAGGAGTCCGGAGCATGCGCGTCATCATGTTCACCCGCGAGAGTGATGTCGCCGTTGTCCTCCCGTCGGCGTCCTTCCTCGACTCCCATGTCGAGTGCCGCCCTCCCACGCCCGCCTGCTACGGCGCGATCGATGACGCCGACGTCGTCATGATCGATGCCCGCGGGGACCTCATGCGGGCACGGGCCCTGTGCCAGTTGCTGTCCGGACCGATCGACTGCCCTCCGATCATTCTGGTGATGGAGGAGGGCGGCGCCGCCGTCGTCCAGCCCGACTGGGGCGCCGCCGACTTCGTCATGGCCGATGCGACCCCGGCCGAGCTGTCCGCGCGCCTGCGGCTGCTGCGCGCCCGGGTGATCGCTCCCGCGCCGGTGGGCGACGATCAGATCGAGGTCGGCGACCTCATCATCGATGTGACGGCCTACACGGCGCGTATCCGCGGTACGATCCTCGACCTGACCTACAAGGAGTTCGAGCTGCTGAAGTACCTCGCCCTCAACCAGGGCCGGGTGCTGACCCGCGAGGTGCTTCTGCACGAGGTGTGGGGAGAGGACTACATCGGCGGCTCGCGCACGGTCGACGTCCATGTCCGCCGCCTGCGCGCCAAGCTCGGCACCGAGCACGATCACCTCATCGGCACGGTTCGCAACGTGGGCTACCGCCTCGACGCCCCGGACGAGGGGTAGGCGGCGGGAGTCTCGGCGCGAGGATCGACGACGCTGCCCCAGCGTCCCGGACGAGAGGCGGGCGGGACGGGCGCCGCGCCTGGTGGGGCCCGCCGCCCGGAGCGTGACGCGCCCGCCGGGTTGCGCGCTCAGCGGACGGCCGCGATGGCCTCAAGGCTCCTGATGCCGCCGATGCCGCCGTCGTCCGACGAACCGCGCGTCCGGTCGACGACGCGTCCGGGGCGGCCGACTTCCGGCGGGCGGCGAGGCACCTGTACCCTGGGATCGACGTCGGGCCGCGACGGGCCCCGGGCTCCACCTGAAGCCGCCGCGAGCGGCATACGCGCCGACTGGCGCTCTCCGGCCCGACGTCCCCCTCAGTCGGTCCGGCGCCGTCGCGGCCGCCGCAGTCTCCGTGCGTCGAGTCGGTCATTCCTGCGCGAGTCCGACGCCGCCGCCGTCCGACTCGCGCAGGAATGACCGACTCGTGGTTCCGGCGCCCGCCTGCGCCGCCGTCGCCGTCATTCGCGACTGCCGTAGTCTGCGACCATGGCTTTCACGCTTCCCGACGACCTCGCGCCCGAGATCTACCCGCTGGCCTGGCTGGTCGGCACGTGGCGCGGCTACGGCGTCCTCACCTACGGCGAGACGGTGCCCGAGCAGGCCGTGGTCCAGGAGATCACCTTCGATCACGACGGCGGTCCCTACCTGCGCCAGGTCACGACGATCTGGACCGTGGACGCCACCCGCTCCCAGGATCTCGACTTCGAGACCCCCGGGCTCCAGGGCGCCTCGCGTCTGACCCCGGCCCGGATCTGGGCCACCGAGACCGCCTACTGGCGGCCGGTCGGGCAGGAGGCCCCGGACGCCGGCGGCACGGACGACGCCGGTGACGCCGACGGGGTTGCCGGGACCGGCGACTCCGTCGCCGCAGGCAGCGCGGATGGCATCACGGGCGGCACGGACGCCGCTGCTCACACGTCGTCGAGGACCCCCGTCACCCGACTCGAGCTCGTCTCGGCGGACCCGGCCGGGCACGTCGCCGTGTGGGAGGGCTGGATCCAGGGGCCGCGCGCCCAGATCGGCACCCAGGCCGTGGGACGCACCCGCACCGCCGCCCCGGTCACCGAGATGACCCGCATGTTCGGGCTCGTGGGCGGCGACCTCATGTGGACTCAGGACATGGCGGCCTTCGGGGTCGAGGAGCCGACGACGTACGCCTCGGGACGGCTGGGTCGTGTCGAGGCCCCCGGGCCCTCCGATGGCCCCGAGACCGACGGGCCCGCCTGATGCGACGCTCCCCGCTGCTGGATCGCCCCGGCGCCTCGCCCAACGCCGAGGGCGACCCCGACGAGCTCGTTCCCGCCCACTACGGCGACCCCTTGCGCGAGCAGGGCCTCCTGGAGTCCGGCGCCGGGGTGACCGCCCTGGCCCGCGATGTCGTCGCCGTGACCGGCCCGGACCGCCTGAGCTGGCTCACGACCCTGTCCAGCCAGGCGCTCACGGGCCTGACGCCCGACGACGGCGGCGTCGAGACGCTCCTCCTGGACGCCCGCGGGCGCATCTCCCACGCGCTCGCCGCCCTCGATGACGCCGAGACGCTCTGGCTCGTCACCGAGGCGGGACGGGGCCCCGCACTGGTCGAGTTCCTCGAGCGCATGCGCTTCATGCTGCGCGTCGAGGTGGTCGTGCGCGAGGACGTCGCCGTGCTGGCGGCCATGGGGGACGGCCCGGCGCGGTTGGAGGCCGCGGCGCGCGAGGCGCTCGGCGCCGCCGACGCCGCCGACGCCGCCGACGCCGGTGCCCCCGGTCCACAGGTCGATGCCGCCGACGCCGCCGGCCCACGGGGCCACGCCGCCGACGCCGCCGGTCCACGGGGCGACGCTGGTGCGCCTGGTCCACGGGCCGATGCCGGTGCCCCCGACCCCGATGCATCGACTCCGGGACCCCGGCAGGACTCGCGGGCCCCGTCGGCACCGTCGGACGGCCCGGTCCCGCTGGACGCGACGCCGGGGGCCCCCGCCGCCGCTCGCCCGGGCGTGTGGCGCGACCCGTGGCCCGGTGTCGTCGAGGGCGGCACCAGCTACGACGTCGGGCTCACCCGCCCCCACCCCGGCTCGACCTATCGGGCCGGCTTCGTGCTCGTGCCCGTCGAGGCCGTCGGCGCCGTCGTCGATGCCTTCCTGGCGGCCGCCCCCGGGCGCGGTCCGGCGGGGTCGTTGGCCTGGGAGGCGCTGCGCATCGAGGCGGGACGGCCCCGGTGGGCGCGCGACGTCGATGAGCGCGCCATCCCGCACGAGCTCGACTGGCTGCGCACCGCCGTCCACCTGACCAAGGGCTGCTACCCGGGACAGGAGACGGTCGCCCGCACCCTCAACCTGGGGCGACCACCGCGTCGTCTGACCATCCTCCAGCTGGACGGGCTCGCCGGCCGGTTGCCCGCGCCGGGGGCCGTCGTGAGGCTGGGGGAGCGGGCCGTGGGGATCGTGACCTCGGTGACGCGGCACCACGACTACGGACCGATGGCCCTGGCCCTGCTGCGCCGGGGCGTGCCCGCCGACGCCGCACTCACCACTGATATCGCGGATGCGGCGGATATCGCCGACGCGGCTGAGGGGTCTGAGAGATCTGACGCGGTTGAGGACCCCGAGGGCCCTGCCGGGGACGACGCCGGGTCCCGCCGCGGGGCCGCGGCGACCACGCGCGTGGACGCCGTTCAGGAACTGCTCGTCTCCCCCGAGGGCAAGGCGCAGGCCAGTCCGGCCCGGCGACCGGGGGCTGGACTGCGCAGGGGTCTGCTGCACTGAGTCCGGTGACGTCCGCCGGGGCTCACTGAGCTCGCCGGGTTCGCCGGGCTCACTGAGCCCTCCGGGGCTCGCCGGGACCTCTCAGTTCCTCCTCACGATGCGCTGTCGGGCGACCGGTAGAGTGACATCGTGATTCCTCTCCTCCTCGCCGACCACTATCTGGCTCTGGCCGTGACCTGGATCTGGCGCCTCGCCCAGGTCGTCGCCGTCGTCCTGGGCGCCTGGGCCCTCGTCAGCACCCTCCGGCGCCCCGATCAGCACTTCGTCGCCGCGGACAAGCGCACCAAGGGATTCTGGCTCGCCGTCAATGCCGCAGGACTGCTGGTCGTCGTGCTCATGGGGATGAGCTCGATGTTCGGCCTGCTCGGCGTGGTCGCGAACGCCGTCTACCTGGCGGACGTCCGCCCGGCCCTGGACTACTACAAGCCCGTGCGGGTGCGGGTGCGCATCCGCAGGCGCGGCCCGGACGGCCGGGGACCCGGCCGCGCGAACGGCGGGCGGCGCTGATGCGCGCGGTCCTCCAGCGGGTCGCACGCGCGGCGGTGCGTGTCGACGGTGAGGACGGACCGGTGACCGTCGGGGAGATCACCCGGCCCGGTCTGCTCGCGCTCGTGGGGGCCACGCACGACGACGGTCCCGCCCAGGTCGCCACGGTTGCGCGCAAGATAGCCGAGTTGCGCCTGTTCGACGGCCCGGGCGAGGACGGCGGCGCCCCGGGGCATGAGGTCTCCGTCACCGACCTGGGTGCGCCGGTGCTCGTCGTCTCCCAGTTCACGCTGTACGCGGACGTGCGCAAGGGGCGGCGGCCCTCCTGGAACGCGGCGGCGCCGGGCCCCGTGGCCGAGCCGCTGGTGGGCGCCGTCGTCCGGGCGCTGCGCGAGCGCGGCCTGGAGGTGGCCACCGGGCGCTTCGGAGCCCACATGCTCATCGACATGGAGGCCGACGGGCCGGTGACGGTGCTCGTGGAGGCGTGAGGCGCGGGGTGGTGAGGAGGCCGACGGTGCGGTGCCGGGGCCGACGGGCCGGTGACGGTGCTCGTGGAGGCGTGAGGCGCGATCCTTCCGCCCGCTCGCCGCGGACGGTTGGACGGGGCGACGCGTGCTGAGCCTCATGCTGCCGCCGTCGGTGATCGGCTGCGAGATCAGGGGCGATGCCGCCGAACCGCTCTTCCCGCAGGAGCGGTCGTACCTGGAGCGGGCGGTGGAGGGGCGGCGCGCCGAGTTCGCCACGGTGCGCCTCTGCGCGAGACGGGCGCTGCGCGGGCTGGGCCTCGACCGTCCCGTCATGGTTCCCGGCCCGCATCGCGAGCCCTCCTGGCCGGACGGCGTGGTCGGGGCCATGACTCACTGCGAGGGCTACCGCGCGGCCGCGGTGGCCTGGGCGCGGGATGCGGACGCCATCGGGATCGACGCCGAGCCGAACGGTCCGCTGCCGTCGGGGGTGCTGGACATGGTGGCCTCCCGCGAGGAGCGGGAGCATGTGCGAGGCCTGTGCCAGGGGCGTCCCGGCCTCGCCTTCGACCGTCTGCTGTTCAGCATCAAGGAGAGCGTGTACAAGGCCTGGTTCCCCAGAGAGCGGAGCTGGCTCGGATTCGAGGACGCCGAGGTCGGGATCGATCCGGAGGGGGCCTTCGTCGCCCGGGTGCCGCTCGGCGAGGCGGACGACCTGCGGCTGGCGGGCCGGTGGGAGCTGTCGGACGGAGTGCTCGTCACGGCGCTGGTCGTCCCGGCGGGGTGCTGGCGCGCGGGCGTCCGGATCCCCCTGTAGGCCCCTCTCGGACTGCGCATCCTGCCCGGCCCGATGGCGTGCGGGCGCCCGGATCCTCCGCGGATCACCGAGCCGCTCCCGTCGCTCGGCTGATCGTCCTATCCGATCCCTCCGCTCCGCCCGAACCCGACCACTGGGTGAACAGGCATTGACAGGCCGTTAAGACAGGTTATACACACCTGACGAATAGCGAACGAAGGGTACGAGAATGGGACTCAAGGACCTGCTGCAACCGGTTCGCGGGATGCTCGTGGTCGGCACGGCTCTTCAGGCGGTGGGGGCCGTGGTCGGCCTCCTCCCGATGGTGGCGATCGTCGAGCTCGTCGACGTCCTCGCGATTCGAGGGGAGCCGGGGCGCGCATGGACGTGGGTGTGGGTGGCCGTCGGCGGTTTGGCGCTGCGGATGGTGCTCGTCGGCGGTGGCGTGACGCTCAACCACTTCGCCGACTCCCGATTCGGCTCCGAGCTGCGCATGGGACTGAGCCGTCAACTGGCCCGCATTCCCATCGGGGAGGCCCAGGCCCGCTCGTCGGGCGAGGTCAAAAGGCTGATCACCGATGATGTGGCCGCCATGCACACCCTCGTGGCCCACGCCGTCGGGGACATGGCGGTCACGATCGTGACGGCGGTCGCCGCACTGGTCGCCCTGCTGCTCTACTCCTGGCCGATGGCGCTGCTCGCCCTGGTCCCGGTCCTCGGATTCGTCGTCGCCTTCGGCGCGATGATGGGCAAGGCCGTCTCCCAGTTCGACGACTACGACCGGGCCAGGACGCGAGTCAACACGGCGACCGTCGAGTTCGCGCGCGGAATCGCCGTGGTCAAGACCTTCGGTCAGGTCGGCCGGGCCTCCTCGCAGTACCACGCGGCGGTCGACGACTACGCGACGTTCTTCGGCCGTTGGATGGGGCCGATGATCAATGCCTCCGCCGCTGGCCTCGCGATCGTCGCGACGCCGACCGTGCTGGCCGTCATGGCATGCGGGGGTCTGCTGTTCATGAGGCTGGGGTGGACCGACATCATCGGTCTCGCCGCGGGGCTCGTCTTCGGCGTGGGCCTGGCGGTCCCGCTCACGCAGATGGAGGCCTACGGGGTCAAGCTGCGCAGCAGTCGGGAGGCCGCCGACCGGATCGGGAGCTTCCTGTCGATCGGGCCCATGAGCGTTCCCGCCGAGCCGAGGGCGATCCAGGGGCGGGGCGTGCGGATGCGTCAGGTGTCGATGCGCTACCGGGAGGACGGCCCCGAGGTCCTGTCCCGGGTCGATCTGACGCTCGAGCCGGGAACGGTCACCGCACTGGTCGGCCCCTCTGGAGCGGGCAAGTCCACCTGCGCCAGCCTCGTCCCGCGGTTCTGGGACCCGACGTCCGGAGAGGTCGTGGTCGGTGGCACCGACGTGCGCCAGGCCGATGCGTCGGCCCTGTACGACGCCGTCGGGTTCCTGCTCCAGGGCAAGGGCCTGGTGCCGATGAGCGTCGCCGACAACATCCGGCTCGGGCGTCCCGACGCCACTCGGGCCGAGGTGGAGGAGGCCGCCGCGCTCGCCAACGTGCATGATCGGATCATGGCCCTGCCGCACGGCTACGACTCGGTGATAGGGCGCGACGCCTCCTTCTCCGGCGGGGAGGGGCAGCGGATCGCGGTCGCGCGCGTGCTTCTGCACGATGCACCCGTCCTGGTCCTGGACGAGGCGACATCCTTCGCGGACCCGGAGAACGAGGTCGCGCTCCAGCAGGCCCTCGCCCACGCGGCTCGAGATCGTGATGTGCTGGTCATCGCTCACCGGCTGTCCACCATCGCGCACGTCGATCGCATCATCGTCCTGGAGGGCGGACGCATCGTCGAGAGCGGCCGCCACGAGGAGCTGCTGTCGGCCGGCGGTCTCTACCGCCGTCTGTGGGAGACCCAGCACGCACCGGATCCGGGTGGTGGAACGGGCGCCGATGACGGGGCGGCGGCCAGTGGATCGGAAGAGGGGGCCCAGTGATGACCGGCGTGTTCTCCACCATCGTCCGTCTGACGCACGGTCGGGTTCGGCTCCGGCCCTTCCTGGCCCTGGCGATCGCCTTCGCCGTGGCGCAGGGGTTGTCCTTCCTCGCCGTCATCCCGGTGGTCGAGGCCGCCATCGACCAGGACTGGGGGCGGGCCGGGAGTGCCGTCGCCGTCCTGGCGGGCCTCGCGCTCCTGTCGGCCCTGCTGTTCTTCTTCCAGGCGCGCAAAGGGTACAACACCTCCCTGATCCTCATGCGCGCCCTGCAGCACCGTCTCGGGGACCACGCCGCGCGTCTCCCCCTGGGCTGGTTCGACCGCGCCCGGGCCGGTCAGCTCGCGCAGCTGACCTCCAAGAGCGCCGAGGACGCGGGCGCGGTCACCTCGCACCTGCTCGAGCCGATCATCGCCGCTGTGGTCAGCCCGCTCACGGTTGTGATCGGGCTGCTGCGGTGGGACTGGCGGGTCTCGCTGGCCGGTGCGGCCTTCATCCCGATCGCGGTCCTGGTCGGATGGCTGGCCCCGCGGGTCACCGCGCGGGTCGATGCGCGTCTCGACCGCGACGCCGTGGACGTCAACGAGCAGGTGATCGACTTCGCCCTCGCCCAGCCTCTGCTGAGGTCCTCCGGCCGCGGCGTGGGGACCTACCCCCCTCTGGACGAGTCGCTCGCGCAGTACAGCCGCACCCATGACCGCGGGATCCGGATGACGATTCCCGGCATGCTCTTCAACACCATCGCGGTTCAGCTGTGGCTCGTGCTCCTGGTCGTGGTCACGCTCTCCGTGACCCTGGGGGCGGAACCGACGGCATTGCCGGGTGCCGTGGCGATCGGTCTGCTGATCGCCGCGGTGCGGTTCGTCGATCCGTTGACCGAGCTGTCCGAGCTGGCGAACGCGCTGCGCGGGGCCAACGACGCGCTGGCCCGGATCGCGGAGGTCCTGGACACCGTGCCGCTGCCGGAGCCCGAGAGGCCGGCGGTCGTCGCCGACCGGGACCTGGAGGTCGAGTTCGACGACGTCGGCTTCCGCTACACCGAGGATTCTCCCGAGATTCTCACGGACCTGTCATTCAGCGCCCGCCCGGGCACGATGACGGCCCTCGTCGGCCCGTCGGGCGCCGGGAAGACCACCATTCTGCGGCTACTGGCCCGTTTCTACGATGTCAGCTCCGGTGCCGTGCGCCTCGGTGGGGTCGATGTGCGGGATCTGGGGTCGGATGCCGTGATCGACCGCGTGGCGATCGTGTTCCAGGACGTCTATCTGTTCGAGGGGTCGATTCGCGACAACGTGCGGCAGGGGCGCCCTGACGCGAGCGACGAGGAGGTTGAGAGGGCGATCTCCCTGGCGCGCGTGACCGAGATCGGTGAGCGCCTTCCCGAGGGCCTCGATACGCAGGTCGGCGAGGGCGGCGCAAGACTGTCCGGCGGCGAGAGGCAGCGGGTGTCCGTGGCCCGAGCACTGCTGAAGAACTCTCCGATCGTCCTGCTCGACGAGGCGACTGCGGCTCTGGACGCCGAGAACGAGGCCGCCCTGACCGATGCCTTCTCCGCCCTGGCGCGCGGGCGGACCGTGATCGCCATAGTCCATCAGTTGGAGACGATCCGGGGCGCCGATCAGATCCTGTTCGTCGACGAGGGCCGGATCGTCGAGTCCGGCGATCATGCTCGCCTGATGGCTCAGGATGGCAGGTACGCGAGATTCTGGCGGGCCAAGAGGAAGGCGGTCGGCTGGAGGCTCGACGGCGGCGCCGAGCGGGAGGCCGGGTAGGAGGAGGGCCCGGGGCGCGGCGCCGCCGTCGGACTCGCCCGGGGGGTCATACGGAATGCGCAGAGGCTGCGCATCCGCCGGGGGAATTCGCTGTTCGGTTACGGATCGATCACGTGCTTGACTCTCGGAAGAAAAGAGAATTAGGATGGCCTTACATAAATGATGGTGATCATGTTCATGGAGGTTTCCGTGTGAGAGTGGTTCGCTGATTCTGGTGCAGGGGAGCGCGTTCTCCTGCGTGTCCGGCGGTTGATTCATATTCTGCGGGGTGCTGCGTTCTGCGAACGGCGCCGGCCGCTATTCTGCCGCACTATTCGCGACATATAATTGTTCGTAATCGTCCTCTATCGAACTGTATCAGTCTTATATTCGTGCAGCGTCCCCCGTCGGGACCGCGGCAGGCGGAGTCGGGGCGCAGGACGTCCCGGAATGGCGGTCGCGCTGCTCCTCGGCTTCCAGCGATGCTGATCGCCGGTGTCGTGCGCACGATGTGTTGTCCCGGTTTCAGCGAGCGCCCGCGGCGAGCCGATGCCGTGTCGCCGACCGGGCTTGTGCGGAGCACGTTATCGCTCTTCATCTCCGGGCCGTGCCGTCGTGCTCCCGGCAGGCCCGCTCTCTCCTGGCCCGAGCCCCCTGAACACATGTCCCTGACCCGATAGGAGAAACATGATGGCCGACTCGACCGATCGACTCGTGCCGCCCTCCGCGCCGTTATCGCTGGATATGGTGCGCGATGATCTTGCTGAGGCGATGGGAATCGCTCCGAGCAGCATGTCGCTCGAGGATGATCTCATAGGTCTTGGTCTGGATTCGATTCGCGCCATGCGTCTGGTCGGCAGATGGCGCAGGCGGGGCGCCAGTATTCGTTTCGCCGACTTCGCCACGTGCACGACGCTGGCCCAGTGGTGGGCGGTTATCGACGCGGCCCGCCCCGATGATCCGCCGGCGCCTTCCGCCGGGGTGCCGCGATCCGTTGGCGGGCTTTCCGACGGGGCCGGCGGAGAGCCCGGCGAGGGAGGCCTCCGCCCCGTGGAGGGCCCGCCGGTGGACGAGTCGGCCCCCTTCCCCCTGACGCCGATGCAGCACGCGTACTGGGTCGGCCGGAGCGACGACCAGGTGCTCGGTGGTGTCGGTTGTCACGCCTACCTGGAGTTCGACACGGAGGAGAGGATCGATCCGGCTCGGCTCGAGGCCGCGGGGCGGGCGCTCGTCGCCCGGCACGGTATGCTGCGCGCCCGCTTCCTCGAGGACGGAACCCAGCGTATCGCCGAGGATGACGCCTGGCCGGGCGTGAGAGTCCATGCGGTGCAGGGTCGGCACGAGCTCCTCGAGCTGCGGGAGCGCCTGTCCCACCGTCGACTGGACGTCTCGAGGGGCGAGCTCTTCGACATTCAGCTCAGCCAGTTGCCCGACGGGCCCTCCCGCGTTCATATCGAGGTGGACTTCCTCGCTGCTGACGTGATCGGCCTGCGAATCCTGCTGGACGACTTGGCCGTGCTCTACCTGAACCCGGATCGGCCGCCCGAGCCGCTCACCTACTCCTTCGCCCGGTACCGGGCTGAGCACGAGGAGCGCCAGCGCGTCGAGCGCGAGCGTGATCGCCAGTGGTGGCGAGCGCGGCTCGCAGAGCTACCGGGAGCGCCGCAACTCCCCTTCGCCATCGATCCGACGCGGATCGAGCGCCCTCGTTTCCGCCGTCGTCAAGCGTGGCTCGACCGGGCCGCATGGGACGCGATAGTCGCGACCGCCCGCGCGCTGTCCCTGACTCCGGCGATGGCGCTGGCGGCGGTGTACGCCGAGGTGCTCGGGCGCTGGAGCGGGCACCAGCGCTTCATGATCAATCTGCCGGTGTTCGCCCGGGATGAGTCCGTGCACCCAGACGTCGCACGGCTCGTCGCCGACTTCACCGATCTCATGCTGCTGCCCGTCGATACGACGGATTCTGTCCCCTTCGTCGAGCGCGCCCGTGCGCTGCAGCGGGAGTTCCGGGATGCCGCGGGTCACATCGCCTACTCCGGGGTCGACGTGCTGCGCGACCTGACCCGGTCCGGACAGGCGGCGAGCGGTTCGGTCGTGTTCGCCTGCAACCTGGGCAACGAGTTGATCACCGGCAATGTGAGACGGGCCTTCGGCCGACCGGGCTTCATGATCACTCAGACGCCCCAGGTATGGCTCGATCATCAGATCAACGAGTACCCCGAGGGGCTGCATCTGGCCTTCGACGCGGTCGAGGAGCTGTTCCCGCAAGGCGTGCTGGACGCGATGTTCGACAGCTACCTCGATCTGCTCACCCGGCTTCCCTCCCTCGACTGGACGCAGCCCGTCACGATCGATCTTCCACCGGACCAGCGAGCGGTCCGCGAGAGGGTCAATGCCACCGGCGATGGGGTTCGCGGCGGGCTCGTGCACGGCGAGTTCTTCCGGCGGGTGCGCAGCGAGCCGCAGCGCACGGCGCTGATCTGCGGCGATGCCGAGGTCTCCTACGGCGAGCTCGCCGAACGGGCGCTGACAGTGGCGGGGGCGCTGCGCTCGGCCGGGATCGTCAATGGCGATGCCGTCGCGGTCACCATGCCTCGCGGCACCGACCGGGTGATCGCCGTCCTCGGCATCCTCGCCGCCGGTGCCGTCTACGTCCCGATCGGCATCGATCAGCCGCGGCGAAGGCGCGCCCTGATCCTGGAGCGGGCCGGTGTCGTTCTGACCGTCGTGGCCGACAGCAGTCCCCTGCTCGAGGCCGAGCCCGCACTCGAGCTCGGCCGGGCGCTGCTCGCCCGGCCTCTGCCGGAGCCGGTTCCGCAGGAGGGCGATTCACCGGCCTACGTCATCTTCACCTCCGGGTCCACCGGTGAGCCCAAGGGGGTGGAGGTCGCCCACGAGGCCGCCTGGAACACCATCGACGACGTCGCCACCCGTTGGCGCGTTGGAGCCGATGACCGGGTCCTGGCCGTCTCCGCCCTGGAGTTCGACCTGTCCGTGTTCGACGTCTTCGGCATGCTCGGTCGCGGCGGCGCGCTCGTGCTGGTCGAGGAGCACGAGCGCCGGGATGCCAGGTCCTGGCTGCGTCTGTGCGAGCGGCACTCGGTCACCCTGTGGAACTCGGTGCCGGTGCTACTGGAGATGCTGCTCGCCGCTCGACCCGATCGCCTCCTGCCCAGGAGCCTGAGACTCGCCGTCGTCTCCGGGGACTGGGCGGCCGCCGACCTTCCCGCCAGGCTCGATGAGGCCTCCGCCGGTGGCTGCGAGCTCTACGTCCTCGGGGGCGCGACCGAGGCCTCCATCTGGTCCAACATCTTCCCCGGGCGTCTGGTGGACCCGGAGTGGACCTCGATACCGTACGGGCTTCCCCTGCGCGGTCAGCGCTACCGAGTCGTCGATGAGGTCGGCCGCGACTGCCCCGACTGGGTCAGTGGCGAGCTCTGGATCGGTGGCGCCGGAGTCGCCGTCGGTTACCGGGGCGACCCGGCCCAGACGAAGTCCCGTTTCGTGACGACCGATAGCGGTCGCTGGTACCGCACGGGCGATATCGGGCGCTACTGGCCGGATGGGACGCTGGAGTTCCTGGGCCGGGTGGACACCCAAGTCAAGGTGCGCGGCCATCGCATCGAGATGGGGGAGATCGAGACCGCGATGGAGACCCTGCCGCAGGTGCGCGCAGCGGTGGTCGTCGCCCCGGGGGAGCGAACGAGCCGTAGGCTCGTCGGATTCGTCACCCCGGCCTCGGTGGACCTCGATCGGCTCACGGAGCACATACGCCGGCGCCTGCCCTCCCACGCGTTACCGGCGCTCCTGCTGGCGGTGGATGATCTGCCGCTGACGGGCAACGGCAAGATCGACCGCGCGGCTCTGACCGAACGGGCGTCGAGCCGGTTCGCACGGGAGGGATCGTCCCCGTCGTCCCCTCCGCGAGGACCGGTCGAGTCCGAGGTCGCCGCCCTGTGGGCGAAGCTGCTCTCCGCCCCGAGCGTATCCCGCGGGGATGACTTCTTCGCTCTCGGTGGCGATTCCCTCATCGCCACCAGGCTCGTCGCGGATCTCCGCAGGCTGGGCTATGGCGGTGCGACGCTCAGCTCCCTCTTCCGACGTCCCGTGCTCGCGGACTTCGCCGCGGTACTGACCACCGACGAGGGGACGGGGGCCGGACGGCCCATCGTCGTCGCCGATCCCGAACGACGTTATGACCCGTTCCCGCCGACCGAGGTCCAGCGCGCCTACCTCATCGGCCGTTCGGATCGCTTTGCCCTGGGCGGGGTCGGATGCCACCTCTACACCGAGCTCGATGGGGACATCGATCTCGGCAGGCTCACCGAGGCCTGGAATCTGCTGATCGCCCGTCACGACGCGCTGCGGACGGTTTTCGACGACAGCGGGGCGCAGCGCGCGCTCCCCACGGTCCCGCGGTTCGAGATCCGTCTGGTCCAGGACGCCGCACAGTTGCGGGAGCAGATGTCCGCGCAGGTGCTCGACCCGACCAGATGGCCCGTCTTCGACGTGCGGGCCTGTCGGATGGACAGCGGGATCCGTGTCGGAATGAGCATCGACAACATTCTGCTGGACGCCCTCAGCGTCATGATCCTCCGCGCGGAGCTGGACGCCCTGTACGCCGCCCCGGCCGCCGCGCTGCCACCGGTCGACCTGACCTTCCGCGACTACCTCAGCGCGATGAGGCCGTCGGAGGCCCAGCTGGATGACGCGCGCCGGTACTGGGAGGCTCGTCTGCCGACGCTCCCGCGGGCGCCGCGACTGCCCCTGGCCGCGGATCCGGACGAGGTCGACAAGCCGGTCTTCGTCCGGCGGCAGGAGGCCCTGGACGAGGATGAATGGGGCCGCCTCCAGGCCTTCGCCCGCGGTCACGGGCTGACGCCGTCGGTCGCGCTGGCCTCGGCCTACGCCGAGACCCTCGCCGCCTGGAGCGGCCGGCCCGAGCTGACGCTCACGTTGACGCTGTTCGACCGGCGGGATATCCACCCGCATGTCAATCGCGTCCTGGGCGACTTCACCTCCTTGCTGCTGGCGGCGCACCGTGGTGGGGAGGACAGGCTCTCCGCGGCGCGGGCGCTTCAGACGGACGTCGCCGAGGCGCTCGACCACAGCGAGGTGTCCGCGGCCTGGGTCCTGCGCGAAGTCGCTCGACGCGCCTCGGGCACGGCGCTGTCCATGCCGGTGGTCTTCACCAGCATGCTCGGCGTCGCCGGACCCGAGCCGATGGCGCCTCCGTTCGGAACCGAGTCCTGGGGCCTGTCGCAGACTCCCCAGGTCTGGATCGACTGCCAGGTGGGCGAGGACGACGGCCGTCTGGCGCTGCGCTGGGACGCGGTCGAGCAGCTGTTCGCCCCGGAGGTGCTGGACGCCATGTTCGCCATGTTCGTTCGCCTGGTGCGCGCACGCGCCGATGGCGACTGGTCCGCTCCGCTGGAAGCCGTCCGCTCTGCTGATCAGGGGCTCCCGGGGCCGACGGCGCTGAAGGGCGCGGATGGCACGGGTGACGCGGATGACGCGGGTGACAGGGCCGTGACCGACGTCCCCGGGCCGCCCCGCGCAGGTCATGAAACCGTGGTCGCCGCGCTGTGGGCCGACCTGCTCGGCGTCCGGGTGCTCGATCGGACGGCCAACTTCTTCGCACTGGGGGGAGACTCCCTGACCGCGACGAGTCTGGTCGACCGGGTCGAGCGCGTCCTCGGTGCCGAGCTGTCCCTGCGCGCCTTCTTCTCCTGCCCGACGGTCGCCGGCTGCGCCGCCGCCATCACGGCGACCGGGGCCGCGCACCCGCTCGCCGATGTCGAGGAGGGGGAGTTGTGAGGCGCCTGACCATGACGGGCGACGGCCCGTGGTGCATCGGGTGGATCGTGCGCGGCTCGACGGCCTCCGACGACTCACACGGGACTGGCGGGCCGCGGATCCCGTGGCCTTATGATCTCGGGCGTTCCCAGCTCCGCAGTGAGATCAGCCCACATCCGGGAGACGGCCATGCCCCATTGGGCCGTCGTGCGCTGGGAGGCGGGGGCGGCGATCTCCTCGCGCAGCCTTCTCAGGGCCTCGCGGACGGCCTGCGGCCACATACCGGTGAAGATCTCCCGGTATATCGAGCACTCCTCCGCTCCGAGCAACTCGGTGCTGGCGACGTCCAGCCGATCGTCCGGCGGGCCGTCGAGGACCAGCCTTCCGTCGCCGTCCCTCGGCGCGTGCATCCTCGGGTTCCACAGAACAGGGCCGTAGGCGTCGGCCAGCGTCAGCACCCCCGCCTCGAACCCGATCGCGAGCCGGTGGGTCAGCAGTGCGTGATTGTCCCGGTCGGCGGGACTCACCTGGTTCTGCACCCGCAGACTGACCGGGATGCCGGCGACAGCGGCGTGCAGCATCTGGAAGGGTTGCGCCGTCCTCATGCTCCCGACGACCGCAGGGGGCGGCGTCATGGGAGGGGAGAAGGCCCACGGCCGGGCGGCGCCCAGCGCGCGACCGATCACGTCGAGCAGCGGGTACAGCAGCTGGACGCTGCACGCGGCGTCCACGAACAGGGCGGGCTGCTGATCCCGCAGCCGACGGGCGGCGTCCAGGAAGGTCCTGACGGGCGCCAGATCGGGATAGAGCGTGTTCACGTGGTGCACCGCCCCGCCATCGCGTGCGGCCCGCAGGCACCCCCGGATCTCGTCGGGATGCAGCGGGTGCTCCTGGAGCACGTGGATGCCGCGTCGCAGCAGGGCCTCGGCGATCTCCGCCCCGGGACCGCCATTGACCGCCGAACCGATCACGACGCATGCGATGTCCACGTCGTCGCCGACATCGTCCGGGGAGTGCAGCACCGGCACTCCGTACCGTTCGGCCAGCGCGGTGGTCGTGCCGCTCCCCCGCCCGAGCACGCCCGTGAGCGTCAGTCCGGGATCGGAGGCGACCGCGTCCAGATAGATCCTTCCGAAGGCCGTTCCGGCGACCACAACCCTCATCGCTGCTCCCGTCCCTCGAGGTCCGGCCGGATGCTCGAGCTCCCCGGCGAGGGCCCGTGCAGCGTCCTCCATCACGAGCACCAGAACCCCTCGAGGAGCCCGCTCCATGTCCAGTGACACGAATCCTACCCCTGATACCCCTGAGAGCGCTGAGACCACCAAGGCCGCTGAGGCCGCTGAGGCCACCGAGAGCGCTGAGAGCGCTGAGAGCGCTGAGAGCGTCGCCCTGATCCGAGAGCTCGAGGCCGCCGGTGTCGAGCTGTGGGAGGACAACGGGCGCATTCGCTTCCGCGCCCCGAGGGGGGCGCTGACCGAGGCTCGCAAGGAGGCGCTGCGCGCCGATCGCGACGGCGTCATCGCCGCTCTGCGCAAGGCCGCCATCCCGGTGTCCGCCGTCCCGGATCCGCAGTCGCGGTACGATCCCTTCCCCCTGACCGATGTCCAGTCCGCCTACCTGTTGGGCAGGTACGACGCCTTCGGGCTCGGCGGGGTCGGCTGCCACAGCTACTCGGAGGTGCACTACCCGACGCTCGACCCGGGCCGGACCGAGGACGCCTGGAATCGGCTCATCGCGCGCCATGACATGCTGCGCTGCGTCCTGTCGACGGATGGTCACCAGCAGGTCCTCCCCGAGGTCGCGCGCTACCGGATCGCCGTCGATGACCTGCGCGGCCGATCGCCGGAGGAACGCCTCCGGGCGCTCGGGGCAACGCGCGCCGAGCTCGATCATCGCATGGCCGACCCGGCCGCATGGCCGCTGTTCGAGTTGCGGATCACCCGCACCGATGACGAGGACATCCTGCACGTCTCGTTCGACTCCCTCATCGCGGACTGGAGCAGCGCGGCGCTGCTCATGCACGAGCTGGAGACGCTGGTCGCCGATCCGGCGGCCGAGCTGCCGACTCCGGCGATCACCTTCCGCGACTACGTGCTGGCCGAGCGCGAGCTCCGCGACGGTGCGCGCCACCAACGGGACCGCGACTACTGGTTCGGGCGGGTGGACGATCTGCCGTCCGCCCCCGACCTGGGCTACCTGGATCGGGACGGCGGCGAGGCGCGGTTCGCCCGCCACCACCGGCGACTTCCCCGTGCCCAGTGGCGGGTGCTGTGCGAGGCGGCCGGACGCAACGGCCTCACCCCCACTGCGGCAGTGCTGTCGGCCTACGCCGTGGTCCTGCAGAGGTGGAGCGGGAACTCGCGCTTCACCCTCGACCTCACCCTGCTCAACCGTCTGGATCTCCACCCGGACGTCGGTCTGGTCGTCGGGGACTTCACCTCGGTGAGCCTGCTCGCCGTCGAGCGCCCGGGCCGGTCCTCCTTCGCCGAGTACGCGGCGGCCGTCCAGGCCCAGCTGGCGGAGGACCTGAACCACCGCCTGTGCTCCGGTGTCGAGGTTCTCAGGGAGGTCGCCCGCAGGCGGGGCAGGGAGGCCGCCAGGATGCCGGTGGTGTTCACCAGTGGCATCGGTGCGGGACCGCCCGCCTCAGCGACCTCCGGACGGCAGGGGGAGGGACTGACCCAGACGCCGCAGGTGGCTCTGGACTGCCAGGTCGCGGACGACGAGGAGGGACTGCGCATCGACCTCGACACCCGCGTGGGCGCCCTGCCCGATGGACTCGTCCCCGACCTGGCCGACGCCCTGCTCGATCTGCTGTCGCGTCTGGTGGAGGAGGAGATCTGGGCCGGGCGGGTCTCCTCGGCCGAGCTGGTCCCGCTTCCGACCTGGCAGCGCGCGGAGAGGGCGGAGGCCAACAGGACGAGCGCTCCCATCGAGGCGCGGCCTCTGCACGCGGCGGTCCTGGATCAGGCGCGCCGCGCGCCCGGAGCGCCGGCGGTGATCACCTCCGCGGGCGAGATGACCTACGCCGACCTACTCGGTTGGGCCGGGGCGGTCGCCGAGCAGCTACGGTGCGCCGGCGTCGGGCGGGGCGACCGCGTCGCCGTCATCATGGACAAGGGGGCCGAGCAGGTGGCCGCCGTTCTCGGCGTCCTCCTGATGGGGGGAACCTACCTGCCGATCGACACCACCTCGCCCGCGCCTCGCAGGCGGCACATGATGGCGGCGGCCCGCGCCTCGGCGGTGCTCACCCAGGAGTGGGTCGATCCAGGGGTCGATGCGGCGATCCGACTGGTCGTGTCCCGACCGGACAGGGTCCCGGGGCTCCAGGAGGTCGTGGAGGACTCATGCCGCACCGATCCGGCCGAGCTCGCCTACATCATCTTCACCTCCGGCTCCAGCGGTGTTCCCAAGGGCGTCATGATCACGCACGCAGCGGCCTGGAACACCGTGGCCGACATCAACGCGCGGTTCGCGATGGGGCCCGCGGACAGGGTTCTCGGGCTGGCCCAGCTCGGCTTCGACCTGTCCGTCTTCGATATCTTCGGCCCGCTGTCGGCCGGCGGGACGCTGGTGCTGCCCGAGGCCGGTCGTCGGTCCGACCCGTCGCACTGGGCGACCCTGATCACCGAGCACCGGGTGACGGTGTGGAACAGCGTCCCCGCCCAGATGCAGATGCTCGTCGAGTACTGCGGGCACGGCGCGCGCGAGTCGGGAGCCCCGACGACGCTGCGGCTGGTGCTGCTCTCGGGGGACTGGATCCCGGTCACCCTGCCGGACCGCGTCCGCGACCTGACCCGGGGCGCGACGGTGGTCTCCCTCGGCGGTGCCACCGAAGCGGCCATCTGGTCGATCCACCATGTCATCGACGATCCGGTGCTGGCGGACTGGGCGTCCGTGCCGTACGGCCGTCCCCTGACCAACCAGGCCTTCCGGGTCGTTGACGACGAGGGCAGGGACGCGCCGGTGTGGATGGCGGGCGAGTTGTGCATCACCGGCAGCGGACTCGCCCGCGGATACCTGGAGGACCCCGGGCTCACGGCGGAGCGGTTCCCGCGACTCCTCGGGCGGAGGTGCTACCGCACCGGGGACGTGGGGCGCTACCTGCCCGGTGGCGAGATCGAATTCCTCGGACGTCGGGACTCCCAGGTCAAGGTCAGGGGCCATAGGGTCGAGCTCGGTGAGATCGAGGCGACACTGCTCGCGGTGCCCGGGGTGGGCGCGGCGGCCGTCACCGTCGCGACCGGGGCGACCGGGAGCCGGATCCTGCTCGGGTTCGTCGAGCCGGAGCGTCGCAGCATCGACGCCGAGGCGCTCGGGGCCTACGCGCGCCGGGTGTCCCGGACGGTGGAGCGGACGCTCCCGGCGCCCGAGGCGCACGGCGGCCCGCGGACGAGCGGCCCCGCCGTGGAACGTGACGGCTCCGATGCCGATGCCACGGCGCGGTGGCTCGATCGGGTGGTCGCCGTGGCGGCCCACCGCGCGGTGTCCGACCAGGTCGCCCGCGACGAGCCGTCACCCGTGCGCATCATCGAGATCGGTGGCGGCACGGGAACGATGGCCGCGGCGGTGCTGCCGGTCCTGGCCGGCTTCGACGTCGATTACCTCCTCACCGACGTCTCACCGCGCCTCCTGGAGGGGGCCGCGGCCCGCCTGCCCCCCAACGCGCGCAGTGCCCGGCTGGACATCGCCGGCGACCTGCGCGAGCAGGGCTACGGTCCCGCGATCGCCGACATCGTGATCTCCACGGGTGCCCTCGGCCTCTGCGACGACCCGGCCGCGGCTGCGAGGCGGGCCCTGTCGCTGCTGAGGCCCGGGGGGATCCTGATCCTGACCGAGCCGGCGTCGCCGCATGGCGAGGGCGGCGACGCCGACGGGAGCGGCGGGGGCGCCGGGGTCCCCGGCCGGTCGCCGCTATCGCCCGGGGCCTGGCGCCGGCTCCTCACCGACGCGGGCTCCGAGGTGGTCGTCGAGCCCGCCGTCCCCGAGGGCGTCGGCGCGGCCGTCCTCGTGGCGGTGGCCGGAGCGGACCGCGCGCCGTTGTGGGCGGACGCGCTGCTGGCGCACCTTCGCGAGAAGCTGCCCGCGTACATGGTGCCCGAGCGCCTCCAGATCGTCGAGCGCCTGCCCCTGACCGCGAACGGCAAGGTCGACCGGAGCGCACTCGTCTCCTGGGATCCGGCGCAAGTCGCCGAGACCGGGACGGGACGCCCGGCCGATGAGCTGGAGCGCCGCCTCGCCCGGTTGTGGTCCGGACTGCTGGGCGTGGAGCGCATCGGGCGTCAGGAGAGCCTCTTCGAGCTCGGAGCGGATTCCCTGATCATCGCCAGGGCCGCCGGCCGCCTTCGCGAGGAGGTCCCGGAGGCCGGGGAGTTCGAGTTCGACGTCCTGCTGCGACTCATGCTGAATGAGCCGACGCTGGAGGCTCTCGCGGGCCTGCTGCGCGCCGGACCGACCACGCAGAACGTGCGGCGGGAGACGGCCGGGGCTCTCGCGCGCGTCCCCGACCCGCGGGCGGGTGCGCGTGCCGAGGGCAGTAACGCCCTTCTCGTCCCGTTCGGCGGCGAGGGCGGGGACGGCCCGCTGCGGGTGATATTCCACGCTGCGCTCGGGACCCTGGACACCTTCCAGGCCCTGGGCGGACTGCTGGTCGAGCAGGGCCTCGGACCGGTCATCGGGATCGCGGTGGCCGACTGGGACGACTACTGCGCAGTGGAGCCGGCCGAGCTGATATCCCGGCTGGCCGACGACTACACCGATCGACTGCTGTCCCGGTCGAGCGCGCGGTTCCAGCTGATCGGTCACTCGCTGGGGGGACTGCTGGCCGTCGAGGTCGCCCGGCGGATGCTGGAGTCCGGTGTCCCGGTGGCCGACCTGACCCTGATCGACAGCGTGCCGACTCTCGTCTCGACGGACGACGAACTGGCGCTCGAGGCGGTGTTCGTCCCCAATCTCAAGCTCGATCCCGGTGAGGTGGTACTCGGGGGAGTCGATTCGGCGGATGTCTTCCGCGCCTTCATGATGGTTCACGACCGCAACGACGGTCACGTCCCCGATGGAGCCCTGTCCCGGGTGGGGGGAGACCCGGGGCTGGACGCCGTCGCAGCGGCATTCCGCGAGCGCGCCGCGATTCCCCAGGAGGAGAGGCTCGCCGCCTACGCGCGGGCGTCGGAGGCGCGCGCCGGCGCACCAGTGGAGCCCGAGCTCGTGCCCGCGCTGTATCAGGTGTTCCGGCACAGCCTGCTCGGCTCCGTCGTCCGGCTGGATCCCTACCTCGGCGACCTGACTCTGCTGCACGCCTCCCAGCGGCAGTCCTTCGGGATCATCCCCGGGATGGAGGGGCTGTCGGTCCCCTACTGGACGGACACGTGCCTGGGGGAGCTGACCGTGATCGACATCGAGGGACATCATCTGTCCTGCATCGAGGAGCCCCACGTGACGAGGGTCGCCGACCTGCTCGGTCGCGCCGTGAGGGGGCGGAGGTGAGGGCCCGGACCGGCGCGGTGGGAGTGCTCGGCGGCTACGGCGACATCGGCGCGCACGTCGTGCGCGCCCTGCACGAAGCGGGGGTGGGGCCCCTGCGTGTCGGGGGCCGTGATCCTCGTCGTGCCGAGGCGCTCGTCGACGGCGACCTCGGCGGTGCGGGGACAGCGGTCGCCGTCGACATCGCGGACGCCCGCGCCCTGCGGGACTTCGCGGACGGGTGCCGGGTCCTTCTCAACGCCGCCGGACCGTCCCGTGCGGTCGGCGCTCCGGTGGCGCTCGCGGCGCGCGACGTGGGCGCGCATCTGGTGGACGTCGCCGGCGACGAGCCGTTGCACGGGGTCCTCACCGGTCTGTCCGGAGACGACGATGCGACGGAGGGCCGGGTCGACCTGCTGTCGGCCGGGATGCAGCCCGGTCTGACTGCGATTCTGCCCAGGTACCTCGCGGCCGCGTTCGCACGGGCGGAGTCGCTGACCGCCTGGTCGGCGATCATGGACCGGTTCACGCGGGCGGCCGCCGAGGACTACCTGGAGGGGACCGCCCGGCGTCTGAGCGAGCCGCTGGCGGCGTGGCGGAGAGGGCGCCGTGTATCGCGCGCTCTGCGTCGTGCGGACGAGCCGGTCGCGGTGCCCGGGACCAGCGCCCGATTCGCCGACGTCCCCATCATGACGGCGGAGTCGGAGCGACTCGCGGGCGACCTGCGGCTGGTCGACGGGCAGTGGCACACGCTGATGATCGAGGGGGAGGTCGGCGACCTGCTCGATCGTCTGCACACGATGGGGCGAGAGGAAGCCGCCGGGGCGCTCTGCCTCGCCAGCCGGATCGATATGGCGGGCAGGCGGCCGCTGGCGGTTCTGCTCGCCGAGGTTCGGGGAGAGCGCGTCGAGCCGCGGGGCCCGGGGATCCGCAGCGGCATGCTGCGCGGATCCGGGACGGGCGCCCTCGCCGGTGCCGCCGCTGCCGCTGCCGTCCTGGCGGTACTCGAGGACGAGGTCCCCGAAGGGCTGCACTACGCGGCCGAGGTCCTGGACCCGATCCGGGCCCTCGAACGGGTGAGCGCGGTGCCGGGGGTCGAGCTTCACGTCGTCGACGGGCCGATCGACCTGATGAGCATCGTCGAGGAGGGCGAGCTGTGAGCGAGGAGATCGACGCCGCCCGGGACGCGCGCGTCCGCATCATGGTGTTCGGCCGGCTGCCCGCCCGCACCGCCGCCCGGCTGGCCGAGGCCGGCGTCCGGATCACTCCGTCCGCCGAGACGGCGTGGGCGGCCCCCGGGGCCGCGGTCGGTCCGACTGATCCGGCCGATCTGATCAGGGGCGCCGATGGGGCTCCGCACCTCCTCGTCCTCCAGCCGCCCGTGGGGAGGGCGGAGTACACAGCGGCGCTCAGAGCGGCGCGGGCCACCGGCGCGGAGCTGAGGATCGTCGACCCGGTCCGCGGACGCGATTCCGTCGAGGACTTCGTCATGGCCGCCAGGACCCTGAACGATCGGGAGGGCATCGGCGTCGTGCGCGTCCGCTGCATGGCGGAGGAAATCTACACCGCCTTCCACATCATCACCGACGCCTTCGGCAGGCCCCGACGGCTCTCCCGCGCGGAGAGCGGGGTCCTGGAGGGGACGGCCGGCGGCACCCGGTTCGCGCTGCGAGTCGGTGGCGGCGCGTTGCGACTCGCAGCGGCCTCGTCGGCGGGCGAGCTGGTGCTCGTCAGCGAGGACGGTCCGCTGCTGTGGTGCGCGGATGAGTACGGCCCGGAGGCCGTGACCCCGGTGACGGGGCGGGCGTCGGCCCTCGCCGACGACAGAAGAAGGGCTCTGCTCCGCGAGCTGACCGTTCGCGGGTCCCCCGCCGACTCGCGCAGCCGCTCCCAGCAGGAGATCCTTCTGAGCGGAGTGCTGGAGGATGCCCGCGAGCTGTGCCCGGCCGGGACGTGGGAGGCCGGACGGAGCCGTCCGCCGTCCGCCGGTCGAGTGCACGCGGCCGACCTGCTCGCGCGGCCCTCGGACGACGTCCCCCTCCGGCTGCCCTTCTCGGACCTCGCTCGCTCCGCTGCCGAGGCCGCCGGAGCCGCTGCCGTGGATCCCCGGCGGATCGGTCGGCTGAGGGAGGCCACCGCCGTCGCCGACTCATACAGCCGGGCGGCGATGGCCCGTCTACTGCGACCGGTGCTCCCGGCGCGCTCCGCCGCCGAGGTCATCGACAGGCTGGGGGCGTCCAGGCGACATGCCTGGCTCGTGCGCCGCTGGCTGGCCGCCCTCATTCGCAGTCGGGTCCTGGAGGACGGCGAGGGGGTCCTCTCCCCGGGGGCGGCGCCCGACGACCCCGGGGAGAGGAGCCTCGCCGAGGCCTACAATCTCCTGGGGTTCAACCCGTTGATGACCCGGCTGCACACGGAGATCGCCGGTCGCCTGGGCGAGTTGATCCGCGATGAGACGAGGATCGAGGAGATCCTGTTCGCCCACCACGACATCGTCCCGGCGCTCACCGCATACCAGGACAACGTCGTCTCCCGCTATCTGAACGCCGCCCTGGCGGACGCCGTCGGCCGGGCCGTTCCGGCCGACCGGCCCCTGAGGATCGTGGAGCTGGGAGCCGGCGGCGGCATCTGCACGCGGGCCGTGCTCCGCGCCCTGGACGGGAGGGGGGTCGGGGCGGGCCGTCCGGACTACCTCTTCACCGACGTCTCCCCGGCGTTCGTCTCGGCCGCCCGGGATCGGCTGTCGAGGCCGGGACTGCGTTTCGGTCTGCTGGACATCAACGCCGACCTGGTGGATCAGGGGGAGGGCCTCGAGCCGGGGGGAACGGACGTGGTCGTGGCGGCCAACGTCCTTCACAACGCGGAGCACGTGGGCCGGACCCTTCGGCGCATCCGTCGTCTCCTGCGCCCGGGCGGCGTCCTGGCCGTCGTGGAATCGACTCGTGACTCCCACGCCGTGCTCACCTCGATGGCCTTCCTGCTGTCGCCCGCCGACGGCGAGAGGAGCGCCGACGAGGTGTTCCTCGACCGTCGCGCCTGGCGGCGCGAACTGGTCGGCGCGGGCTTCGCGCTCGTCTTCGACCTGCCCGATCCCGACGGCCCGCTGGATGCGAGCGGGCAGCACCTCGTTCTAGGAGCAGCGCTGTGAATGACAGTCGACCGATCACGACGTACCGGCCCCTGCCGGGCACCCGCCCGGCCAAGGTTCTCGCCGAGCTCGAGCGTCTCGCCGTGGTCAGGGCCGAGCTCCCCGGTGCGCTGGTGCGCGCGCTGGCCGTCGAGCCGGCTCTGCCTCTGACCGACCTGTCCGCGTTGCGCGGCATCGTGTGCACCGATGCCGCGGTCGTGCCCGAGGATGTCGAGGCCGCTCTGGGCGTCCCCGTCGAGCGCGCTCCCGTCGCGCCGGAGCCGATGCCCGACATCGATCCGCGCCATGTGGCGGAGGCGGCCGAGCGCGCGGCGGAGGAGGCCGTGAGCGGGATCGATACGAGCGCGGTGCTCGGATTCGACGAGGACCTCGACGGAGCGGCGCTCCTGACGATGCTGCACTCACTGGGCGTCACGCCCTCCGGGACGTCCTTTCACGCGGTGCTGGCCGCCGTCACCCCCGAGCACCGCGGTCTTATCGAGCGATGGGTCGCCGCCCTGACCGAGGACGGGCTCCTCGTCCGCGACGGGGACGTGCTGCGGGCATCCCGTGCGGTGGACGATGCGGACGTCGCAGAGGCCTGGGACGCGGTCGATCGGTCGTGGTGCCGGATCTTCGGGCCCCGGGCGGAGTCGGATCCGCAGCCTCCCCCGGGGGCCGGCTCACTGACGCTGGAGTACATCCGGGCCAATGCGGGTCTCCTGCCCGGACTCATGCGCGGCACGGTATCCGCCGTGTCCCTACTGTTCCCCGGAGGCGGTCTCGGCACTGCTGCCGCCATCTACCGGGAGTCCCCCGTCGTCCAGTACCAGGTGGCCGCCATCGCCGGAGCCCTCGCCGCGCTCGTGCGGGCGCTGCCCGCCGACAGGCCGCTGCGCGTCCTCGAGGTCGGGGCGGGCACCGGCGCCACCACCGAGGGGGCTCTGGCCGCCCTGGAAGGGCATCCTGTCGACTACCTGTTCACGGATCTCGGCCCGTCGTTCCTCGAGGCGGCTCGGAGGCGCTTCGGACCGGCCGGGGTGAGAGTGGCGGTCTTCGACATCGACGGTCCCGATGACCAGGGGATCGCGGGCGAGACGTTCGATGTGGTCCTCGCGGGGGGCGTTCTCAACAACGCCCGCGATACCGACCACTCGTTGAGGCTTCTGGGCCGGCGCCTCGTCCCGGGCGGCTGGCTCCTGATCTCCGAGCCGACCCGGGAGGTGCAGTGGATCTCGATGACTCAGGCGTTCCTGATGACGACCGCGGCCGATGACCGCCGAATGACGGATTCGACCTTCCTCTCCCACGACCAGTGGAGGGCCGCCTTCGATCGCCTGCCCGACATGTCCCCGGTCCTCGACCTGCCGCCCGCGTCCCACCCCCTGGGCGCCATAGGGCAGCGCGTGTTCGCGCTGCGGAGGGCGGGGGCGGGACGGCCCCCCGCCGGGGAGGCGACGGCATGAGCGATGCGAGTAGCACGGGCGGCATGAGCGGTGCGAGCGGAGCCGAGGCGCCGTGGAGCCGCTGGCTGCGATGTCGGGATCCGCGTCCGGGGGCTCCGGTGCGGCTCGTCTGCCTGCCCCACGCCGGCGGCTCGGCCAACGGGTATCTGCGTTGGTCGTCGCCCCTGGCCGGGAGCGTCGAGGTGCACGCGGCCCAGTACCCCGGGAGGGAGGATCGCTTCGCCGAGGCGCCCCTGTCGCGCATGGAGCAGTTGGCGATGCCTCTTGCGGATGCGCTCGCCGGCTGCGGATGGAGAGACCGTGGGCTCGCGCTGTTCGGTCACAGCATGGGCGCGATGCTCGGCTACGAGGTGGCCGTTGAGCTCCAGGAGCGCGGTTGCCCGCCCGATTTGGTCATCCTCTCCGGCAGCAGGCCGCCGTCCCTCCACCGGCCGGGCCACCTCCACCGGAGCAGCGACCGGGAGCTGCTGGCGGACCTGGTCCGTCTCAACCCGGCCAACACCGAGGCCCTCGGCTCACGAGAGCTGATGAGCGTGCTGCTGCCGACCATCCGTGCGGACTACCAGGTCATCGAGACCTACCTGCCGCGTCCGCACCCACGACTCCGCTGCCCGCTGCTGGTCATGCTCGGCGAGGAGGATCCCGAGGTCTCCGCGGCCGAGGCGCGGGGATGGGAGTCCTGCACGGCCGGCCCCGCACGGGTCGTCGTCCTGCCCGGTGACCACTTCTACCTGGACGCCGACCGCGACGCCGCGCTCGCGCACATCGGTCGAGCGCTCGCCGCGCTGGGCTAGTCCTCCGCACTGGTCCCGCGCCCTCCCGTCGCCGGCTCCGGCCGGCCACAGGCCCCGTCTCCTTCGATCCTTATGCGAACCCTACGAAAGGTGCCCTCTCATGATCCCAGATGACCCGGCCCGGGCCGCCGTCGTGCGCTCGACACCGGACTTCGTCGGATGGCCCGACGACGTCGCGCGCCACTACCGCGAGGTCGGGTGGTGGGCGGGCCGGACGCTCGGCGAGGAGCTGCGCGGATGGGCGACTCGCGCCCCCGACCACACGGCGGTCGTCTCCGGCGACGACAGGTGGACCTATCGCGAGCTCGACCTGCGGGCGGACGTCGTGGCCGCCCGACTCGAGGAGGCGGGGATCCGGCACGGTGACGCCGTGGTGCTGCAGTTGCCCAACAGCGCGGCCTTCGTCGCGATCCTCTTCGGGCTCTTCCGGCTCGGTGCTCGCCCGGTCATCGCGCTCGCCGCGCACCGGCGGTCGGAGGTCGAGCACTTCTGCAGGACGACCGACGCCACCGCGTACCTGTGCGCGGACGTCGTGGATGGCTTCGACCATCGGGGCCTGGCCGACGAGATGCTGGAGACGGTGCCCTCCCTCCGCACGGCGCTGGTCGTCGGGGATCCGGGGCATCACCGTCGCCTCAGCACCGCGCCGCCCGCGCCCGGCGAGCGGATCGGAGTGGTCGAGAGGGCGCGGCCCGGCGACCTCGCTCTGCTCCTGCTCTCCGGCGGCACCACCGGGCAGCCGAAACTGGTGCCGCGCACCCATGACGACTGGTCCTACAGCGGCCGTGCGATGGCCGAGGCCATCCCCTACGAGTCGACGACGGTGACGCTGGTCAGCCTGGCCATAGGCCACAACTGGCCTCTGACGCACGGGATGCTGGCGACGTTCCACGCGGGCGGCACCCTCGTGCTGGCGGAGACACCGGATCCGGTCGACTGCTTCGAGCTGGTGGAACGAGAACGGGTCACCGACACCGGGCTCGTTCCGGGCACGGCGCTCCTGTGGATGGACGAGGCGCCCTGGACCCGGGCCGATCTGTCCTCTCTTCGCCGGGTGGCGATCGGCGGCAGCAAGCTCGATCCCGAGCTCGCTCGACAGGTGGAACCCGTCCTGGGGGCGCGTCTCCAGCAGATGTTCGGCATGGCCGAGGGTCTCATCGGATTCGTTCGCGATGATGATCCCGAGGAGATGCGGATCCGCAGCCAGGGGAGGCCCGTCTCCCCCGGGGACGAGATCCGGGTGGTCGACGCGGACGATCACGACGTGCCGGAGGCCGAGGTCGGGGAGATGCTGGCCCGGGGCCCGTACACGATCCGGAGCTACTACCGGGCGCCGGAGCACGATCGGCGATCCTTCACTCGCGACGGCTATTACCGCACCGGTGACCTCGTCCGCCTGCTGCCGGGCGGTTTCGTGGAGTTCGCGGGGCGCGTCAAGGACCAGATCAACCGGGGCGGGGAGAAGATCTCCGCCCAGGAGGTGGAGAGCCACGTGATGGCTCACCCCCGCATCAGGCAGGCGGCGGTCGTCGGCGTCCCCGACACCGTCCTGGGGGAGCGCTGCTGCGTCTGCGTCGTCCCGAGCGGGCGGGCCCCCGGGGTGAACGAGCTCAGGGCCTTCCTCACCGAGCGCGGACTGGCAGCGTACAAGATGCCCGATGCGTGCGAGATCCTCGACAGCCTTCCGGTGACCGCGCTCGGGAAGATCGACAAGGCGGCGCTGTCCGTCGCGGTCGGCGGGAGGGGCGACGATGAGTGATCGAGTCCTGGAGCTGCTGACCGGGGGCTGGAGGGCCCGTATCGTCTCCTCGGCGGCCCGCCTGGGGGCCTTCGACGCGATCGCCGAGGGCGCGGCCGGGGTTCCGGAGCTGGCTGTCCGGCTGGGCCTGCACGAGACCGCCCTGAGCAGGCTGCTCCGGCTCCTCGCCGGCCTGGACCTCGTCAGCGCGGTGCCGGGCGGCGGGGAGTACCGGCTGACCGAGGCCGGGGCGGTGCTGACCTCCTCGCACCCGTCGTCGCTGAGACCGCTCGTCGACCTGTACGAGGAGGACTACTTCGATGCGGCGTGGCGGGAGCTCGAGACGGGGCTGCGCGAGGGCGCGACGCCTTTCAGGGTCGCCTTCGGCGTCTCCGTCTTCGACTATCTCGCGACGCACCCGCAGGAGGCGTCCAGGTATGTCGAGGCGATCGGCGCCGGCGCTCCTCACGGGGCGGTGCTCGCCGACGCGGTCCACCTGGACTCGCCCCGCCTCGTGGTGGACCTGGGCGGTGGCGACGGCAGGATGCTCGCTGAGATCCTGGCCGCCGAACCGGAGGCCCGCGGTGTGCTCGTGGAGCGTCCGGATGTCGCCGCCCAGGCCGCTGACGCGCTGGTGCGCAAGGGCCTCGGGGACCGGGCGGAGGTCGTGGGCGGCGACTTCCGCACCTGCGTACCGGTCGGGGCCGACGTTTACGTCCTGTCCCGGGTGCTGCACAATTGGAGCGATGCGTCTTGCACCGCGCTGCTGCGCGACATCGGCTCGGCGGCGGCGCACGACGGAAGGATTCTGGTGGTGGAGCGGATGATTCGCGACGGCGGCGCGGCGACGGCGGGCGATGCGCTGGCCCTGCTCTTCGATCTGCACATGTTCGTCATGACCGAGGGACGGGAGCGCGCCGAGGTCGAGTACGCCCGTTTGGCGGGCGACGCCGGACTGGTCGCGCGCCCCGCGGTTCCGCTGCACATGGGATTCTCGGTGCTGCCCCTGCTCACCGACGTCGGGACCGCCTGATGCCCGCCTCCACGAGCGCCGCCGGGGGCGGTGGATCCGCTGGCAGGGGCGACGGGATCGACAGGATCGTGCTCGTGCACGGCGGCATGCACGGATCCTGGTGCTGGGAGCGGGTCGTCCCCCGGCTCGCCGGCGACGTCGTCGCCGTCGATCTTCCGGGCCGTCCGGAGGGGTCGGGGCCGGTCACCCTGGACGGCTGGGTCGATACCGTGATCTCGGCCACCGCACCCGCGGGGAGGTCCCTCATCGTGGGGCACTCCCTGGGAGGTATCTCGGTGCTCGCCGCGGCCGGCCGGGCACCGGAACGGGTTGGCGGCATCGTGCTGATCGCCGCAGTCGTCCCGCGGCCCGGGCAGTGCTACTGGGACCTGCTGCCCGGGCCGCTCGCGCTGTTGCGCCGCGTACTGGGCATCGGGGAGGACGAGCTCGTCCTCCCGAGCGCGATAGCCCGGTACATGCTCTGCAGCGGCCTGTCACGCGCCGATCGGGAACGGATCCTCTCGCGGCTCGTCCCGGAGTCCGGGGCCGTTCTCGGCACCCCGGTCGACTACCGGCTCGCGGACGGCCTCGACGTGACATACGTCCACACCCGCCGTGACCGGATGATCCGCCCCTCGTCGCAGCGGCGCTACGCCGGGCTGCTTCCCGCCGGCACCCGTCGGCTGCGGCTCGACAGCGGCCACTGCGCCCTGTACGCGCGGGCCGACGAGCTGGCGGGGATCATCAACGGGCTGGCGGGCCGGGGACCCGGCGAGGGCCGTGCGCCCCGTTCCACGAATCCGGGATGATGGCGACCCGAGCGCGGCGAGCTCGTCGTCGTCGGCATTGCCGCCGGTGCACACGACGGCGCAGGGGCCGCCGCGCGTGGAACGCGCGGAATCGGCCATGAGACCGGCCAGCCCCGTGGCGCCGGCGCCCTCGGCCAGGGTGTGGGCGTGGATCGACATGAGCCGCACGGCATCCAGGATGTCGTCGTCGCCGACCAGGATGAAGTCGTCCAGAGCGCGGCGCAGGATCGACTGGGTGAGTGCGAAGCTCGCTCCGACCGCCAGGCCCGCCACGCGCGTGCGGCTCGGGACGCTCACCGGCAGGCCGGCCCGCCAGGCGTCGTGGGAGGCGGGCGCGGCGGCGGACTGGACACCGACGATCCGGCACCGCGGGGCCAGGGCGTCGCGTACGAGGCAGGCCCCCGCCGCCCCCGAGCCGGATCCGACCGGGACGTAGACGGTCCTCAGGTCCCGGTGGCGGCGGAAGAGCTCCAGGTACGCGGTGGCGTGCCCGAGGACGATCGCCGGCTCGTCGCCCGGCGACACCAGGCGCATGCCCTCCGCGGCGGCGAGGCGGCCCGCGTGGGCGAGCGAGTCGCACATCGTGTCGCCCTCGACGACGACGCGGGCGCCCAGGGCCCGAACCGCCGCCACCTTGCGGGCCGGGGCGCTCACCGGCACGACGACGGTGACGGGCGCCCCGCTGCGCGCCCCCGCCCAGGCCAGGGACTGGGCGTGGTTGCCGGTGGAGGCGGTGACCACGCCGCGGCGCCGCTCCTCCTCGTCGAGCGAGGCCATGAGCGCCACCCCGCCGCGCACCTTGAAGGCCCCGGTCGGCTGGATGTTCTCGTGCTTGACGACGACCTCGACTCCGGCCGCCGCGCTGAGCAGGGGGTAGGACCAGGCGGGGGTCTCGGGCAGAACCGCCGAGACGGCCTCGAAGGTGCGCACGACGGCCCCGAAGTCGAGACTCACGGGGGCGGTGGCGCCCGGGTCGGGGAGGCCGGAATCGCCGTTGTCCGGGGCAGAGGCGTCCGGGTCGCTGTGGCCCGGGGCGGGGATGCCGTCGCCCGGGGCGGGGGCGCTGAGATCGGGGCCGCGGTCGGGCCCTGCGGCGGCGGGCGCGGCGGACACGGCTGCGGGTTCTGCGGCTTCTGCGGGCTCTGCGGATTCTGTCATGGCCCTCATGGTCAGGGTCGCCGGCCTATCGGTCCAATGAATGTTTCGTCCCATACCCATCGATGCGCGACATACGTGCGGCGCATGTGCGACATACTTGGTGGCCGTGATCGACGTGCAGCAGCTGCGGGCCCTCGTCGAGCTCGCGCGCCTCGGTACCGTCTCGGCCGCCGCCGAGTCCCTGGGCTACAGCCAGTCCGCCGTGTCCCACCAGCTCGCCGCGCTGTCGCGGGCCACCGGTGCCGTGCTGCTCACCCGGGCGGGGCGCGGCGTCCGCCTCACCGAGGAGGGGCGGACCCTGGCCGCCCGCGGACGGGAGGTCATCGACCTGCTGGAGCGGACCGAGCGCGAGGCGGTCGCCATGGCGCACGCCGAGGAGGGGCGGATCCTCCTCGCCGCCTTCCCCTCGGCGGTGGCCTCCCTGGTCCCGGGCATCCTCGCCGTCGTCTCCCGGCGGCATCCGGGCCTGGAGATCGAGCTGGTCGATGCCGAGCCGCCCGAGGCCCTGGACTCCCTGCGTCGCGGGCGGGTCGATGCCGCCCTGTCCTTCTCCTACATCGACGACGACGCCGGTGAGGATCTGGAGACGGTCCGCCTCCTCGACGACGTCCTCTACCTCGTCACCCACCCCCTCGGCATCGAGGACATCGCCGACGGCGCGCAGTGCCGCTGGGTGACCGGGTGCGCGCGCTGCCACGAGCAGCTGATCGCCGTGGGCAGGGCCAATGGCTTCACGCCGGAGACCGCCTACGCCAGCGACGACTACGTGGCCGTCCAGGCGCTGGTGGCCGCCGGCGTGGGGGCGGCGCTCCTGCCCGGGATGGCGCTGAGCGCCTACCGGCACCGGGCGGTCAGGGTGCGCCCGCTGGCCGAGGAGCACCGCCGGATCGAGATCGTCACGCGCGCGGAGAGGCCCCGTCCCGCCGTCATCGACGTGCTCGTCGAGGCCTGCCGCGAGGCCGTGCGTCGCACGGACATCCTGCGGCCCGAGCCGCTCGACGCCGTTCTCTGCGTGCCGACGGAGCGATCCGCTGGTGTTCTGCGACACGTTCACGAGTGAATTTCGTCGATGCGTTGACGGACCGATATCAATCCGTTACGCTACAACTCGTATCGAATCGCAGCTCCGATTCCTGTTCTGAGCGCCCTGATCCTTGTCCTTGAACACTTGATCTAAGGAATGTGAAGCAATCCATGCAGCACCGCGAGCACTATCGCCATGTTATCGTGACGGGCTCCAGCCGTGGTATCGGTCGGAGAATCGTCGAAACATTCACCGCCCTCGGTGATCGGGTGTCCTGCTGCGCGCGCAGTGAGAGCTATGACGGGCCCACCACGGACGACGGCCCTTTCTACGCCCCGTGCGATGTGAGTGATCATGCGGCGGTGCGCGCATTCGTCGATACCGCCGTCGACCGCCTGGGCCCGGTGGACGTCCTGGTGAATAACGCGGGCATCGTCCGCGACAGGTCGATCGCCCTGATGACGCCCGAGGAGTGGGACGAGGTCGTGAGGACCAACCTCTACGGCGCCTTCAACTTCTGCAACGCCGTTGCGCTGCCGATGATGCGCGGGGGCGGGGGAGTGATTCTCAACATCTCCTCGGTCGCCGGTGTGACGGGCAATCGGGGGCAGGCGAACTACAGCGCGGCGAAGGGGGGAGTCAACACCCTGACGCGAACGCTGGCGCGGGAGCTCGGGCCGTCGGGGGTCCGGGTCAATGCGATCGCACCCGGGTTCATCGAGACGGACATGACGGCGAACCTGCCCGAGGCCGCGCGCACGACGGCCCGGTCCACGATCCCGCTCGGACGCTTCGGCACCGTCGACGAGGTGGCCTCCGTGGCCGCCTTCCTGTGCAGCCCGGAGGCCGGGTACATCACCGGGCAGGTCCTCAGGGTCGACGGCGGGATGGTCCTGTGAACGAGAGCCCCGCTCCCGCGACTCGGCCTCCCCGTCATCCCTCTCCCGTGGCCGTGCCGACGCTCGTCGAGCACACGGAGGAGGGATTCACCGCTCGGCAGTCGACGCCGTCGCGATCGCCCTACCAGGACGGGCACTACCCGGATATGCCGATCTATCCGGGGGTGTTCTTCATCGAGAGCGTCGTCAATGCCTCGCGCGCCTATGTCCGGTTGCGCGGGATCGAGCCTGGGGCCGTGTCGCTCAGCCGTGTGGAGAATGTTCGATTCGTCTCCCCCGGAACGCCCGGGGAGTCATTCACGGTTGTTGCGCGACTGGAGGATCCCGGCGGGGGGCCTGGGACCCGGCGCGTGTCGGCCTCGTGCCGCGACGAGCGCGGGCGCGTGCTCGCGGAGATGGCCCTCCGGCTCGCTCCCGACGCCTGAAGGATCTGAAGGAGATGACGATATCATGACCGATGCCTCCGCATTCATCCCCCACCGCGGCGCGATGATGTTGATATCCGCCGTCCGGGACGTGTCCGTGAATAGCCGGAATGATGGGAATGGCGCGAACGACGGGGCGGGACCGAGTGCAGAAACCGTTCATGACGTGACGCTGGACGAGCCCTGCTACGCCCAGTGGGGCCTGACGGAGGGACCGTGGCCCAGGACGCTGATGACCGAGTTCCTCGGTCAGACGGCCGCTCTCCTGTGCGCGTGCGCGAATGCCGGGAGAACGGAGCAGTCTCCGCTTTTCGCCCGCGCGGAGAACGCGATTTTCCTGGGGGACGCATTCCCGGGGGACAGGGTGATCGGCCGAGCGACGATCGAGCGGACGATCGGGCCCGCGTCATTCGTCAGGGCGAGCGCCCGAGTGGGGGACCGAGTCCTGTGCACGATCGACCAGGCGACCATTTTCTACACGGAGAAGTCCGGCACCAGTCGGACGAGAACAACAAAGGAGAGACACCATGAGTGACAACAACCTCGACGACCAGCTGCGGGAGCTCATCGCCGACGTGCTCGAGATCGAGCCCGAGGAGATCACCGATACCTCCCTGTTCGCGGAGGAGCACGGGGCCGACTCCCTGCGGGCGATCGAGATCCTCGCGAGGATCGAGAAGACGTTCGACGTCGAGATCCCGCAGGATGAATTGTCGAGAATGGTCAATCTGGAGTCCGTGCGGGCGATCGTCCAGGAGCACGCGAAGGCCTAGCCCCGGCGTGACCACGTGACCATGTTGAACGACTCGGTAGTCGTCTCCGGGCTGGGCCCCGTCTCCAGCATCGGTATCGGACGAGACGCCTTCAGGCGGGGGATCGAGGAGGGACGGGTCGGCACGGGACCGATCCGGAGCTTCGACACCACGGGATTTCCGTACGTGAATGCGGGCGAGGTCGTCGACTTCGATCCGCGCGCGATACTCACAGCACTCGACGAGTCCGAATGGGGCCGCAGCTCCCTGCTGGCGGCCTCCGCCGCGAGACTCGCCTTCGAGGACGCCGGCGGTCCGGCGGAGCTCGATCCGGAACGCTGCTCCAGCGTCATCGGAACGACCAGCGGCGAGTCGCAGGAGATCGAGGCGCTCGTGGCCGCGTGGGTCGATGACCCGCAGGCGCCGATGGACAGCGCCGACGCCAGCCGGGTGGCGCCGTCCAGCCTCGCGGACGCCGTGAACGCGGAGCTGGGGTTCGGGGGCGAGGCGATGACGGTCTCGACGGCCTGCTCGGCCAGCAACTACGCGGTGGGGTACGCCTACGACCTCCTGATGTCCGGTGAGGCGGACGCGGTCATCGCCGGCGGCGCCGACTCCGTGTGCCGGTGGGCGCACGCGGGCTTCTACCGGCTCGGCGCCATGACCCAGGACGTCTGCTCGCCGTTCGACGAGCACAGGAGCGGCATCCTGACGGCCGAGGGGGGAGCGGCGCTGTTCCTCGAGCGGCGGTCCCAGGCCGTCGCGCGCGGTGCGCGGATCTACGCGACCGTCAGGGGCTACGCGCTGTCGTGCGACGCCTCGCACATGGTGTCCCCGAATCGGGAGGGGATCGTGCGGTGCATGAGGCTCGCGCTCGAGAATTCCGGGACCCGTGCCGAGGACGTGGACTACATCTGCGCCCACGGGACGGGCACCGCCGCGAACGATCTCACCGAGGGCATGGCGGTGAAGACGGTCTTCGGGGACGACCCGCCGCCGATCAGCTCGATCAAGTCGATGCTCGGTCATTCCATGGGCGCGGCGAGCGGATTCGGCGCGATCGCGTCGGTGCTCGCCCTCCACGAGGGATTCCTGCCCCCGACGGTCAACCACCGGCAGACCGATCATCGCCTGACGGGGCTCGACGTGGTCCCGAATACGAGCCGGCCCGCGCATATCGGGGTCGCGCAGAACAACGGATTCGCGTTCGGGGGGAACAACGCGATCGTCATCTTCGGGAAGGAGGACCGAGCCTGATGGGACAGCCGATGAGACAGCAATCGGGGACGACGGGGGACGCCGGCCTGACGGTCCTGTCGATCTCAGGGGTCCTCCCCGGGCGGGCGCGGTTCTCCGACTTCCTGGAGCCGGTGCCCGCGGACGGCGACCGGCCGGACCGGATCCACGACTTCGACCCGGTCGAGCGCCTCGGCCGGAAGGGGATCAAGATCCTCGACCGGGTCACCTGCCTGGCGCTGGCCGCCTGCGGGGAGGCTCTGACGCAGGCCGGTCTCCCGGCGCCGGAGAGCTCGACCGATCGATTCGGCGTGGTCTCGGCGACGACCAACGCGAGTCTGAAGTCCGTGACGGGCTACAGCCGCGCGACGCTGGTCGAGGCTCGCCCGTACCTGGTGAACGCGATGCTGTTCCCGAACACGGTCATGAACTGCGCCGCGGGGCAGGCCGCCATCCGCTTCGGGCTGCGAGGGCCGAACGCGACGATCGCCGGCGCCGACCTCGCGGGCATCCAGGCCCTCCACTACGCGCGGAACCTGGCCAGGCGGGACTACCTCGACCACGTCATGGTGTTCGGCGCCGAGGAGATGACGGACGAGTACCGGGCCCTTCACGCCCATTCGCGGGCATCGGCCGCCCGGGCGATCGAGGGCGGCGTGGCGGCGGTTCTGACCGCCCGACCCGATGCGGCCGGTGCTCGCCTCGTCTCCTCCGCCGTCGTGACGCGGATGGCCGCGCGGGGCGAGTCCTCGCGGGACGCCGTCATGAGGTGCCTGAGGGCCGCGGGGGCGGACGACGTCGACCTCGCCGTCAGCGTGGCCCCCCTCGAACGGGACGCGGCGTCGGCGCTGGAGGCGACGGTGCCGGCCGTGCTCGACCTGACGGAGCGGGCGGACTTCCTCCGCTCGGGTCAGGGACTGCTGGGGCTGGGGGTCGCCGCGGCGATGCTCGCCTCCCGTGAGGGGCCCCGGAGGATCGCGCTCGTCGGTCAGGGCAACGGCGACCAGTTCGGTGCTGTGCTGGTCGAGGGGACGGAGGAGCCGTGACGGTCGTGATCTCGCGCACGGCGATGACGAGCTGCCTGGGGGATGCGGAGAGCACGTGCGCCGGGCTCCTCGCGGGCGCCTCGGGCGAGCGTCGGCTGGGAGGGGAGCCCGCCGGGGAGAGCACGGTGTCCTACGGCTACCCGGTGGGCGAGCAGCCCCGGAACAGCGCATGGCCCCTGCTCGCGCCCGTGCTGGCGTCGGTGTGCCGGGGCCTGCCGCGCGAGGACCTCGAGGGCGTCCGAGTGATCGTCGGCACGGGCATGCACGAGCAGCGCCTGACGGAGGTCTCGGCGATCGGGTCGGGGAGGACCCAGGTGGCCGCGTTCCCCGAGGAAGCAGTCGTGCGCTCGCGGGCCGGAGAGGAGGTCCGCCTGCCCGTCACGGTGCTGACCGGGGCGTGCTCCGCCTCCGGGACCGCGCTGACGATGGGCGCGGATCTCATCGACAGTGGCATGGAGTCCCGGGTCGTGGTGGCCGGCGCGGACGTCATGGCGATGGGGATGCTGGGGATGATGGGGCGCGTCAACCGCGAGTCCCCCCACAGGCTCCGCCCCTTCGACGCCGAGTCGCGGGGAGTGCTGCTGGGGGAGGGCGCGGCCGCGGTGCTTCTCGAGGCCCGCGGGCGGACCGGAGGGCGCCCGGCGCGCGCGGAGCTGCTGGGCGCGGCCATCACCTGCGACGGGTACCACGAGACCGCCCCCTCGCCCGAGGGCATTGCGCGATGCGTCGCGCTGGCCCACGAGCGGGCGGGGGTGCGTCCACCGGACATCGACGTCGTCATGGCGCACGGGACCGGGACGCGCCTGAACGACCCCACGGAGGCCCGGATGCTGAGCGCGGTCTTCGAGGGCGCCTCCCCGCTCGTCTCGGCGATCAAGGGGGCGACGGGGCACACCTCCGGCGCCTCGATGCTCATGAGCCTGATCGTGGCGCTGGTCGCGATGCGCCGGCGGCTCGTCCCGCCGGTCGTCGGCCTGCGCGATCCCCTGGACGAGGCCTCGGGCCTCCGGTTCCCGCCGGACGGCGGGGCCCCGCTGAATGACGGGGGCGCCGTGATCGCGCAGGTCGAGGCGTTCGGGTTCGGGGGCGTCAACTCGGTGTGCGTCGTGCGCTCCCCCGAGGGCGACGAGAGGGGCGAGTCGGCATGAGGCGGGCACCCGGTTCGGGGACGGCGCGAGTGCTCGGGGCGTTCGTGTACGAGCCCGGCGCGCCGGACGCCGCGACGGGCGCGCCGATGCCGGATCCCGACAACGCCAGGGACTGGCTCGGTCGCCGCGGTCTTCTCGGGAAGAACCGCGCCACCCGGATGGCGCTCTGCGCCGCTCACGGGCTCACGGTCCTGCGCGGGGCGGAGGCTCCCCCCGGTGGTCGGACGGGCGTCGTCGTCTCCTCCAACTTCAGCAATGCCGATGTCGTCATCAGGGACGCCAGCAGGCTCTACTGGGAGGGGGAGGCGGCCCTCAGCCCGGTGGACGCCCCGACGCACTCGGCGAACATCATCGGGAGCAGCCTGGCCATTCGCCACGAGTGGCGCGGGCCGAACGTGAGCGTGTGCTCGGGGCGCCGCGCGGGCGCGGAGGCGCTCGAGATCGCGTCCCTGCTGCTCGCCGCCGGACGATGCGATCGTGTCGTCGTCCTCGGCGTCGACGACGCGGTGCCCGCGCCGTTCCTCGCGATGGACGAGAGCGATCGGCCCCTGGCGGCGGCGGTGCTCCTCGGCCGGGGGAGGACGCCTTCGGCCCCGTCGCCGGAGCCGCGGCACGACGACGACGCGCTCCTCCCGCGCTACCACGGGGCGCGCCACGTGCTCGAGGCCGCGCTCGACGCGGCGTCGTCCGATCTCGGTGATCGGCTGCTGGTGTGATGGGCGCGTACCCGCCGCTGATCGGGGTCCACGGTCTCAACGACGACGGCAGGACCTGGTCCCCGCTGGCCGAGCGGAGCGGACTGGAGATCACGCCGTTGGAGGCTCCGTGGAGTCGTCCCGGGCCCGCCCGCCTCGACTTCCCCGCGATGAGCGGGCTCATGGACGAGGCGTGCGGCGCGGCCCGGCGCGGCGGGGCGTTCGGGATCATCGCCCACTCCCTGGGCGCCTCGGCGTGCCTGCGCTACGTCGCGGAGCGCGGTCCCTGCGACGGCCTCATCGGGATGATCCTGGTGTGTCCGACCTACGTCAGGCGCGCCGAGGTGGGACGGGCCTCGGAGCGCCGGGAGCACCGACGGCGGTTCGACGCGGTGCTGGCGGAGCGCCTGCACACCGAGCGGGCGGATCTGCGGGCGGATCAGGGCCGGGAGACGACCGACGCCATGGTGCGCGTTCTGATCCGGCAGGTCCCCGACGGCGAGCGCGAGGCCTCTCTGGCCTTCGTCGAGCGGACGACCGCGGCCCCGCTCGAGCGGCTGAGGATCCCGGTGCTCATCGTCGGCGGCGACCTGGACCCCGGAACGACGGATGCCCAGCGCCGCGAGCTGTGCGACCGACTCGCGCACTCGCGCCTGGAGGTCCAGGAGGGGCAGGGGCACTTCTGCCACGTCAGTGCCCCGGGACGAGTCGCCGCGCTGGTCGAGGAGTGGATGACGACCCGGATCGGTGAGGGCGTTCCCGGAGCGCTCGAACCGCGTGAGGCGAATGAGGGCGCGCCCGGGGAACGGCAGGGGAGACACGGCGGCGACGTTCGTCAATAGGCATGGAGCAGCGTGAATGAGCGCGAACAAGCATGAAGGAACACGAGGCAATACTCAGAAAGGGGCAGAGGCGATGAGTGCGTCTTCTCGAAGTGATGCTCGCCCGCTCAGCGAGGGTGCGAATATCGAGTCCTGGATCGGTTTCAAGCACTTCTCGTACTTGGCGGAGGGCGCCGTGCAGGACTTCCTGCGGGAGACCGGCATGTCTCAGGACGACATGCTCCGCGAGACGGGCGAGAGCGTCGACATCGTGGAGTTCTCCCTGAGGCTCCCGTCCCCCCTGTACGCGGACTCCCGCGTGTCGCTCCACGTCGAGGGGGAGCGCGCCGATCCGTCGAGGCCGCCCGCGGACGCTCTGCGCGTGCGCGGCGACAGGGTGTCGGCGGAGGCGTCGGCGCGGTGCCTGGAGGGGAGGGCGGGACTGCGCGGGTGGTCCCGCGAGGAGCTCGACGCGATGCTCTCGCGCGCGGCGCAGGCCGGACCGGAGGTCTCATCCACCGCGTCCATCATGAGGGGTGCCGCCCCCGGCCTCCACGACTGGCTCTTCACCGTCCCCTACCCGTACTGCCGGGCGAGCAGCGTCATGCAGTTCGACGGATACGTGAGGCTGGTGGAGGACTCCGTCGAGCGGTTCCTGCGCGCCCAGGGGGTGTCGGTCCGCCGCCTGCTGGTCGAGCGCGGGTGGATCCCGGTCGTGACCCGGTGGAGTCTCACGATCGACGAACCGGTCCTCATGGAGGAGGAGCTGGTCATCAGCACCGACGTGACGGGCGTCTTCAAGGGGTTGCTGTGGGACAGCGACATCGGCTTCCACGTCGTGCGCGACGGCGAGAGGGTCACGGTCGCCCGGGCCTCGATCACGCACGGATACGCCATCACCCGCGGACGCCTCTCCGGGACGATGGCCGCCTTCGACGACGAGCTCCTCCACGCGTTCGGGCAGTCGGGGGAGTGATGTCCGATGGCGATTCCCCGGGTCTACTTCAGTTTTCGGAGCCCGTACAGCTGGCTGGCGCTGGAGAGGCTGAGCGCGCGCGGGCTGCGCGACGCCTTCGAGTACATCCCGTTCTGGGAGCCGCGTGCGCGTGTCGCCGAGGCGCTGGCCGCCATCGGGGGCGGTACCCACTACAGGCAGATGAGTCGTGCCAGGCATCTGTACATCCTGCAGGACGTCAAGCGCCTGGCCGCGGCGCAGTCCATGCCCATGGTGTGGCCCGTCGACAAGGACCAGTGCTGGGACCTCCCCCACCTCGCCTGGCTGGCGTGCCGGCGGAGCGGACGGCAGTGGGAGCTCTACGACCGCCTCATCGAGCGTCGCTGGGGGAGGGGCGTTGACATCTGCGTGGAGGAGAACATCGCCGACGTCCTCTCCGACTGCGGGCTCCAGGGCGCGACGCTCGACGGCTTCTACGCGGACGACGACCTGGTCGCCGAGGGGGCCGGGGCCCTGAAGCTCGCCTACGACGACGACGTGTTCGGCATCCCCTACTTCAAGGCCGGGGTGCACCGCTTCTGGGGGCAGGACCGCCTCGACGCCTTCCTCCAGCACCTGGGGATGGCCGACGACGGAGCGCCGGACGGGGACGACGCGCGAACGGATACGGCGAGAGGGCGTCGATGAGACGCGGCGGTGGGACGCGGGTCGCCGGCCTGATCGGAGCGATGGTGCTGGCCCTGTTCATGGTCGTCATGGACAACAGCATCCTCAACGTGGCACTGCCGTACCTGTCCTCGCCGGAGGGCGGGCTCGGGGCGGGGGTGGACGAGCTCCAGTGGGTGATCAACGCCTACGTCCTCTCCTTCGGCGCCTTCATCTTCGTGTGGGCGGTCATCGGGGGCAGGCTCGGGCAGCGTCGCACGATCCTCGCGGCCACGGCCCTCTTCGGGGTCTTCTCCATGCTGGCCGGCCTCAGCACGTCGCCGCTGGTGCTCATCATCCTGCGCGCGCTCATGGGCGTGGCGGCTGCGGGCATGCAGCCGACGTCGCTGAGCATCATCAACACGGGCGTGCCGGAGAGCCTGCGTGCGCGGGCGATCGGCCTGTGGTCGGCCGCGGCGGGGCTCGCCGTGGTGAGCGGCCCGATCTTCGGCGGCCTGCTCCTGGAGCACCTGGGCTGGCGGTCGATCTTCTTCATCAACGTGCCGCTGTCGTGCCTGCTGCTCGCTCTGACGATCGTCTTCGTGCCCCGGGGCCTCGACGCGGAGAGCCCCCGCGCCTCCGTTCGCTCCGTCGTGCTCCTCATGGCCGGGATGTTCCTCCTGGTCTACGGGATCACCGAGTGGGGCGACAACCCCGATCAGCTGGTGCTGCCCGCGCTGCTGGTCGAGGTGGGCGTCCTCCTGTGCCTGGTCTTCTTCCTGCTCCAGGAGATGAGCGCGTCGCCCGTCATGCCGGTGTCCATGGTGTTCGGCAAGCGCACCGCCGGGGCCTCGGTCTCCCTCGCGCTGGCGATGATGCTCCTGATGGGCAACGTGTTCGTCATGATGCTCTACCTGCAGCTGGTCCGGGGCTATGACGCGCTCACCGTCGCGTACACGCTCCTGCCCGTCGGGATCGCCCAGCTGCTGATCTCCCCCGTGGCGTCGTCGTCGATCAAGCGCATCCACCCCCGCGTCACCGTCCTGGTCGGATTCGCGCTCACGGCCCTGGCGTTCCTCGGGTACTCGCGCTTCGACGAGCGCACCGCGATGTGGCTGATCCTGGTGGTGTTCTTCGTCCACGGCGCCGGGGCCGCGCTGGTCGTCCCGGTCGCCACGGCGACGTTCATCGTCGGGGTCCCGGAGCGGATGTCCGCCAGCGCCTCGGGCGTGAACACGGCGATCCGCCAACTCAGCACGGCCCTCGGCGTGGCCGTGTTCGGGTCGGTGCTCTCACCCTTGTACACCGACCGGCTCCGGGCGTCCGGGGTCCTGGGAGCGGTCGACGCCCCGGCGGGATCGGACGCCTCGATCACGGTGACGCTCCAGGCGGCCAGCCGGCTCGATCCGGGCCAGGCCCTCAGACTCGTTCAACAGGCCGAGAGAGCCTTCGTCGGGGCGATGCAGGTCAGCTTCCTCGTCGGGCTGGCGCTCGCGTGCGCCGGGCTCGTGGTATCGGTGGCCATTCCCAGGGGACGCGCGAAGAGCGAGGCCCGAGGCGGGGGCGGCGCCCCGGGTGGACGGCATGCCGCTCCGGCCGCGCACGGGCGGACGGCTCCTGCGCTCCGCGCGGCCCGTCGCCGCCATGCAGTTCCGGCTGCGTACGGGGGGACGTCGTCACGGGCCGCCGTCGGGGCGGCGCCCGGTGCTGCTCCGGCTGCGTACGGGGGGACCTCGTCACGGGCCGCCGTCGGGGCGGCGCCCGGCGCTGCTCCGGCTGCGTACGGCCGGGCGGCTCCCGCGCCCCGCGCGGACCGACGCCGCCATGCGGCTCCGGCCGCCTACGGAAGGATGTCATCATGAGGACGGGCATCGGCAGGATGCTGAGGATCACCGGTGCGACGGCGGAGGAGGTGGCGGCCTCCAGCCCCGCGGATGCGCTGATACCGGAGCCGACGGACCGGTGGGTGCGATGCATCACCGTGAGGGCGAGCAGGGCCGTGGTCTATCGGTGGCTGTGCCAGTTCACGGTCGCGCCTTACAGCTTCGACGTCATCGACTTCTTCGGGCGCAGGAGCCCGGGACGCCTGACCCCCGGGGCGGACGAGCTGCGGGTGGGGCAGAGCTTCCTCATCTTCTCGATCACCGGCTTCCGGCCGGAGGAGTACATCGCCGGATTCTCCCGACCGGAGTTCCGGGGCTCCTACGGCGAGATATCGGTGTCCTACTCGGTGGAGGAGACGGCCGCGGGCACGACGCGGCTTCGAGCCAACGCGTGTCTGGGCGAGGGCCTCGGGCCGGTCGGGAGGACTCTCCTGGCCGCCGGCGACCTGGTGATGTCGACCCGGCAGTTGTACAGGATCCGCAGGCTGTGCGAGCGAGCGCAGTCGCGCGGGCGAGAGGGAGGACGGATGCGATGAGCCCTCATGAGAACAGATCCCTGACGGCGCCCGAGAGGGAGATGCTGGCGCAGGCGGTGCTGAGGCCGTCCGACACCTCCTTGAACGCCCCTCTCCTGTTCGACGTCTCCGGCTGCGGCGCGGAGCGCCTGTGCCGCGCCGTGACGCGGGTGATGGCGGGCCACCCGTCCCTGCACAGCGTCATCGTGAACGACGCCGACGGCGACGCGGTGGCAGCGGTCGTCCCCGTCGGGCGGGGGTGCCGGGTGGAGCGCGTCGATGCGCTCGACGACGATGCGGCGGTCTCGCTGATCCGCGCGCTGGCCGACGTCCCCTTCAACCTCGCGGGGGACGAGCCGCTGGTGCGCGCGCGGGTGTGGACCTGCGGTGAGCGGGCCTACCTGGGGCTCGTGCTCAGCCACGTCATCGTGGACTTCACGGCGATGGCGCGGATACTGCGGGACATCGGCGACGCCTACGAGGATCCGGGGATGACTCCGGGGCCCGGGACGGCCCCGACCCGGGCGGACCGGGTGGCGGGAGCCGAGGACTACTACCGCCGTCTGGTGCGGGACAGGAGCGAGGGGCTGGACAACGGCCTCGTGCCGGGCCGGCGGCCCGATGCGCCCCTGCCGGGCCGTGTGGCCGTGTGGAGGCCGGGGCGGAGATGGTCCCAGGCGCTCGACACCCTCGCGTTCACCCACCGGGTGGCGCCGGTGACGGTGGTGCTGGCCTGCGTGGCGGAGGCCGTGCGCGCCCTGGGGATCGCCGGCGAGCCGGTGGTCTCGATGAGCTTCTCCAACCGGGCGCCGGGTGATGCATCGGTGCGCAACACGGTGAACGTGCTCCCGCTGGAGGTCCCGTTGAACGGCGGGAGCGTGGGCGAGCTGTTCCGCCGGACGCACGCGCTGGTGAGGCGGGCGACGCGCTTCGAGTCGTTCTGCCTGAGGGACGCCCTGCCCGTGCTGGCGCCCGACGGCTACCGGGGATCGACCTCGGCGGACGTGGCGGTCACCTTCTACCAGGAGCCGATGGTCTTCCGGACGGGGCCCCTGGTGCACCGGCGCGTGGTCGTGGAGCGGTCGCAGGTGAAGTTCCCGCTGGGGATATCGGTCTCCAAGGATGCCGATGGCTACTGCTTCGAGCTCGACATCGCCGACGCGCTGTCCGAGTCGGATCCCGAGGCGATCCTGCGCACCGTCTTCGAGCACGCGCTGAGGAGCCGGCGGGAGGAGCCGGAGGCGCGTCTGCGGGACCTTCCCCGGGACGAGCTGTCCCACCGCCTGCCCAGCGCCGTCCCGGTCGAGCGCACGATCCCCGAGATCGTGCGGGAGGCGGCGCGGCGCTTCGGACCGAGCACCGCGCTGTCGGACGAGCGCAGGCGCGTGACCTACGACGGGCTCATCGACGAGGTCGATCGGGTGGCCGCGGCCGCCGAGGCCGAGGGGCTGGGGCGGTACGCGGTCCTCGTGGGGGCCCCGTCCGTCGACTACGTGGTGACCTTCCTGAGCATCATCATGTCCGGGAGGATCGCCGTCCCCCTCGCCGAGGACGTGCCCGCGCGACGACTCGACAGGATCCTCGCGGTTCTCGGCGATGACGTGAGCGCGCTCCGCCTGCCGGGCGCCCTCACCATCACGCCGGGCATGACGGAGCTCTCGATGCCCGGGGACCGCCGGCGCGGGACCGGCGAGGAGGCGGCCCGACCCGGCCCGCCGGCGCTGGACGACACCGCGTACATCATCTTCACCTCCGGCACCACCGGGGAGCCGAAGGGGGTCATGGCCACTCACCGGTCGGTCGGACGCCTGTTCCCGGACGAGCTCCCCCGCGAGGCGGCGTCCCCGGGCGTGTGGCCGCAGTTCCACTCGAACGCCTTCGATCTGTCCGTCCTGGAGATCCTGGGGTCGCTCTCGACGGGAAGCGAGCTGGTGGTCGTTCCGCGCGATGTCCGCCGCGACCCGGCCCGGTTCGCCTCGCTCATGATCGAGCACTCGGTGACGTGCATGGTCCAGACCCCGACCGCCCTGCGCAACCTGCTCGCCGTGCAGGACGGGGAGCGGGCCCTGAGCCGGCTCACGGCGGCGATGGTGGGCGGCGAGCCGATGAGGTCCGACATCGTCGAGAACTGGGACCGCCTCGCCCCGAAGGAGGCCTCCCTGTTCAACATCTACGGGCCCGCGGAGACGGCGATCTGGATCAGTCACGAGCGGACCGCCGGCATCTACCAGGTGCCCAAGGCCCCTCCGTTCTCGGTGGGGCGCGCGATGGAGGACGTGTGCGTCCGGGTCTGCGACGAGACAGGCAGGACCGTGCCCTGGGGCAGGCCCGGTGAGCTCCAGATCGGCGGCGTCTGCGTGAGCCCCGGCTACGTCGGCATGCCGGAGCTGACCCGGTCGCGCTTCGTCACGGATGACGACGGGCGACGGTTCTACCGGTCCGGCGACATCGTGACGATGAGTCGCGACGGGCGGATCTACATCCGCGGGCGCGGGGACGGCCAGGTCCAGGTCCGGGGCCACCGGGTGGAGACCGCCGAGATCGACGCCGTCCTGGGCACCGGGAACCTGGTGCGGGCGAGCGTGACCGTGCCCCGCGAAGAGGGCGCCGAGGTGGCGCTCTACACCTTCGCGGTCCTCGTCCCGGGGCAGTCGGAGCAGTCGGTGTGGGACGTCATCAGGCGGACGCTCCCCGGGTACATGTGGCCGCGCCGCGTCATCATCGTGGAGCGCCTGCCGCACACCCCGAACCACAAGATCGACTCCGCGGCCCTCCTGGAGATGCTCCCGGCGCCCGCCGCGGATGACGGCGTCCCGGTGGGGGAGGAGCCGCCGGCGGACGCCGGTGTCCGGGAGCGGGTGTCCTGGGCCTGGGACACGGTCGTCGGAGGGGCGAGCGACTCCCCCGATCTCAGCTTCTTCGATCTCGGGGGGACGTCGGCGCAGGTCCCGGTTCTCGCGAACCGCCTCGCAGGACTCTTCCCCGACGCCGTCATCACGACGACGACCGTCTTCGAGGCGCCGTCGATCGATCAGATGGCGGCCAGGCTCGAGGCCGGGACGGCGGGACCTTCGCCGCGGCGACGGGGCGGACGCCCCGATCGCAGCCGGCTGAGCCGCCGTCGCAACCAGTCGAGAGGAGACATCGATGAGTGATGACATCGCCATTGTGGGACTGGCGGGCCGGTTCGGCCCGGCGGCCGACGCCGCGGCCTTCTACGAGTCGCTCCTCGACGGCCGCTGCCTCCTGCACCGGGACGACGGCGGCCCGCCGCGCTCGGCGGGCGCATCGGCGGGAGCGGAGCCCGGGCAGCCCGTGCGGCCCGGGCGGGCTCCGCAGGCCGAGCGGCCCGGCTTCGTCCCGGTCTCGTGCTCGATGGAGGACTCGCTGTCCTTCGACGCGAGCGCCTACGGCTTGACCCGCAGGGAGGCGGCGGTGATGGATCCCCAGCACCGGGTGCTCCTCGACGTGGTGAGAACGGCCGTCGAGGACGTCGGCGAGTCCCTGGCCGACGAGACCGTCGGGGTGTTCGCCAGTGCGGCGCTCAGCTCCTACATGGCTCATCACCTGCTGGCCCTGCCCGAGGGGGAGCGCCCGCCGGAGTACAGCCTCCTCCTCGGCAATGACAAGGACTTCGTGGCCTCCCGGATCGCCTACCTGATGGGGTTCACGGGCCCGGCGGCCGTCGTCCAGAGCGCCTGCTCGAGCTCGCTCCTGGCGATGCACACCGCGACGATGTCCCTGCTCGGCGGCGAGTGCACGGTGGCCGTGGTGGGCGGGGTGAGCATCGCCTACCCGCGCGCGAGGGGATACCTGTACCAGGAGGGGGGAATCCTGTCCCCGACCGGATGCTGCCGGCCGTTCGACGCGGCGGCCGACGGGACGGTCAGAGGGGACGGGGCGGGTGCGGTCGTGCTCATGCTCGGAGACGATGCCCGCGAGCGCGGCGTCCCCGCCTACGCCGCCATCGAGTCGGTGGCGGCGAACAATGACGGGAGCCGTCGTGCCGGGTACACGGCTCCCAGCCCCTCCGGGCAGGCCGAGGTCATCCGCGCCGCGCACGAGCGCGCCGGGACCCTGGACGGACGAGTCGGCTACGTCGAGGCGCACGGCACGGGAACCCCTCTGGGCGATCCCATCGAGGTCCGCGGCCTGAGCCAGGTGCTGGCCCCCAGCGCCTCCGGCGCGCCCGTGAGACTGGGGTCGCTCAAGGCCAACGTCGGCCACCTCGACGTGGCGGCGGGCATCGCGTCGTTGATCAAGGTCGCCCTGATGCGGCAGCGCGGGGAGATCCCCCCGCAGATTCGCTTCGAACGGCCGAATCCCGAGCTCGGGATCGAGCGCACCTCGCTGGTCATCGGCGCGGAGCGGGCCCCGTGGCCCGAGGACCGGCCGTACGCCGGGGTCAGCGCGTTCGGCATCGGCGGGACCAATGTCCACGCCGTCGTCGGGCCGTGGACCGGCAGGACGCGGGACCGCGCGCCGGTGCCCGGGCCGGACCGTCGTGAGATGCCCGTTCTCATATGGGGCGGGTCCGAGAACCGGCCCGGCGCGGGGCCCTCGGGCCCGACCCCTTCGCAGCACCCGACTCCCCCGCGGCGGGGCCGGCCGTCGTCGGAGGACGTGATCTCGCTGTTCGCGGAGTTCGTGGACCCGCCGGTGTCGGCGGACACCGACTTCTTCGACGCCGGCGGGGACTCGCTGGGCGCTGTTGAGCTCGTGGAGCAGGTCCGCAGGCGCTGGGGCGCCTCCTCCTTCACGATCAACGATTTCGAGGCGGCGCCGACGCCGGCCGGGCTGCTGGGGGCCCTGGACGTCCCGGGCGACGACTCCTCGCGACTCGTGGAACTGCGGGCGGGGCGCGCGGGCAGCCCCGTCCTCGTCCTGGTCCACCCGGCCGGCGGGACGGTCTCGCGCTACCGCGTCCTGCTCGGCAGCGTCCCGGGAGACTGGACCGTGGCGGCCGTGCCGTTCATCGCGCCGGGGGTCTCCGGGCCGCCGTCCGTCAACGACCTGGCCGTGCACTACTCGCGGCTGGTCATGGAGCGCTTCGGGCGGGCATCGGGCGACATCGTCCTCGGCGGATTCTCGCTGGGGGGAAATCTGGCCCACGAGATGGTGGCGGTCTCGGAGCCCCTGGCGAGGAGGACGCTGAAGGTGATCATGCTCGATGCCATGACGCCGGAGTCCTACCCGGACTCCCCTCCCCCGGAGGAGACCCTTCTGAGGGCCGGCCGGGCGGTCATGGACGGACAGGAGCCGACGGCCGTCGACGCCGAGTCCGCGATGACGGACATCTGGCGGGTGACGACGTCGTGCCTCTACGGGTACCGGCCGTCCGCGACCATCGCGACGCCGGTCTCGGTGATCGCCGCGGAGGCCGTCTCACCGGTGCTCGAGTCCCTGGGGATCTCCCCGGAGCCGGCCGTGCGCTGGGAGCGGTGGTGCGCCGGGGGCGTGACGGTCTCGACCGTCCCCTGCGACCACTACTCGATGCTCTCCGACCGGGCATCGATCGACCGCGTCGGCGTCATCCTCGCCGAGATCCTGTCCGCATACGACGAACACGACAACGGGAGTCTTTGAGAACCATGGAAACCTTGATCTTCAACCCGGCAGCGGAACGCCTCAGAACCCTGGAGGAGGTGCGCGTCCTGCGGGAGGGGCTCGCGCGGCCGCCTCGGGTCCGGCTGATCGCGTTCGAGCAGGCGACGATGCTGCAGGAGGTGCAGGCGTCCTCCGTGCTGGCGCTGCATCGGAAGTTCTTCGCCGACTGCGGCATCGAGGCGGACACGACGATGCTCCCCGCGAGCACTGAGCAGGACGTGCTGACCGGCGAGATCGTCCGGGCGTGCGAGGACGAGTCGTTCCACGGCGTCACGATCCTGCTTCCCGCGCCCGACACGATCGACATGGCGGTCGCGATCAATACGATCGAGCCCGCCAAGGAGATCGAGGGGATGCGCTGGGACAACATCTCCGCCTACCTCCCGGGGAGCCCGGACGAGCCCCGGCTCCCGCTCATCATCATCGACGTGATCAGGACCGTGATCGCCGCCGCCCCGGCCCCCGTCGAGCCCGACGCCCAGTGGGTCATCGTCGTCGACCGCCCGGCCATGAGGCGCAACCTGATCACGAAGGTGCTGGCCCACGTGGGGCCCGGTCAGGTGTGGCCGCGGGACGCGGATATCCGCTTCATCCCCAGTGACAGCGAGGTTCTGCCTCAGGCCTGCCGCGCCGCCGACGTCCTGCTCGTGGCCGCGGAGCAGAACCCCGGGGTGATCACCTCGGGGTGCGTGAAGCCCGGAGCCGTCGTCGTCGACTTCAGCGCATCGCTGGTCGCCGTCCACGAGGAGAAGGACGGCACCAGGCGGCCGGTCTACCAGGGCGCCGTTCGCCCCGAGGCCGCGGAGAACGTGGCCTCGTTGTACTGCCCCGCCCCCAGGGGCTGCGGTCCTCTGCTGCTGGCCGGCCTCGCCCGCAACGCGGTGCTCGCCGCGGTGGCATCGGGGCGGGATCGGGGATGACCGGCTCCGGGAGTGGGAGGAGAGCGCTCCCATGGCTCATGCTGGCGACTCTCTCGGGAGCCGTGCACGCACTTTTCTCGGCGATCTGGGCGGCGGGCAGCGGACTGCTGCTGTCCACGGTGGGGCAGGTCGCCCGGGAGATCTCCGCGCTCGGGCCGTCCAGGCGGGCCCTCCTACTCGGCGTCATCGCCGCGGCGAAGGCGGGCGTGACGGCCGTCCCCCTGGTCGATGCCGCCCTGCGGTCGTCCGACGGCGCCTTCCGGGCGCTCATCCGAGGCGGCGAGCTCGTCGCTGGCGTCTGCCTCGCCGTCTACGGCGTCGTCTCGATGGCGGCGAGCGCCGTCGGGCTGATCGGGGCGATGAGCGGGGCGCAGCAGTCGCCCGCGGATCTCACGGCGCTCTGGGGGCACCTGGGGATCTGGGACCTCCTGTTCGCGCTGTGGGGCGTGGGGATCCTCGGATACCTCAGAACAACGTCAACGACGAGAACGATGAACAAGGAGGCAGCGTCGTGCTGAACGAACCCGTCGCCGTCGTGTTCCCCGGGCAGGGGAGCCAGAAGCCGGGCATGGCGGAGCACCTGGTCGAGCGGGCCCCCGACCTGTGCGCGCGGTGGATGGACCGCGCCAGTGCCATCCTGGGCTGGGACGTGGCGCGCATGTGCTCCGAGGGCAGCGCGTCCGACCTGCGCCGGACCTCGGTGACGCAGCCCGCGGTCTTCACCGTCAGCGTGATCACGTGGCGGCTGCTGCACCGATCGGGCCTGCGTCCCTCGTTCGTCGCCGGGCACAGCCTCGGCGAGTACAGCGCCCTGGTGGCCGCCGAGGCCCTCGACTTCGACGACGCCCTGCGTCTGGTCGCCGAGCGGGGCCGTCTGATGGAGACGGGGGTGCCCGCCGACGCGGGGATGATCGCCGTCATCGGTCCGACCATCGAGGAGGTCGACCGGATGTGCGCGGATCTGCAGTCGCAGGGGGCGCTGGTCGAGGTCGCCAACGACAACGGCGGCGGCCAGGTGGTGCTGTCGGGAAGCGCCGAGGGCCTGGACCGGGCCAGGGCGCGCGTGAGGGGAGAGGGGGCGCGCTGCGTCGATCTCGCCGTCGGCGGGCCGTTCCACAGCTCGCTCATGTCGCGGGCGGGCGAGGGGCTTGCCGAGGTCATCGGGCGGACCGGGTTCAGGGACCCGGTCATCCCGGTCATCGCCAACGTGACCGCCCGACCCGTCGGCGGGGCGGAGGCCATCGGGGGCCTGCTCGTGCAGCAGATGACGGGGCGAGTCCGTTGGCGCGAGACCCTGCAGGAGCTCCGCCGGGACGGGGTCCGGACGCACGTCGAGTGCGGTCCGGGGCGTGTGCTGTCCTCCCTCGCGCGGCGGGAGCTCGGTGCCTCGGTCGACATCGGATCGACCGACTCGGCCGCGAGCACGGCGGCTCTGATGAGCGATCTCTGATGGGCGCATCCGCCACGATGGTGGGGTCCGAGGGGAGGCGGACGTGATGAGCCGCGACACGATCGTGTGGCTGAGCGTCGTCCTGTTCATGGTCCACGAGTTCGAGGAGATCATCTTCATCCGACCGTGGCTGTCGAGATTCCGGGACGACCCGCGTGCGCGCAGGCAGGCGTTCTGGGGATTCCGATCATTCAGCACGCCGACGTTGGCCGCCATGATCTTCGAGGAGTTCGTCCTGTTCTCGCTGATCGCGCTGGTGAGTGTCGTGACGGGGTATCTCCCCCTGATCGCCGGCTTCCTCATCCCCTACGCGCTCCACCTGCTGGGGCACGTGCTGGAGGCGCTCCGCCTGAGGATGCGGACGCCGAGCGCCCTGACGGCGGCGCTCACCCTCCCGTGGTACGGGTACGCGATCTGGGCGCTGGCGTCCGGCGGCAGGGCGTGGGAGGCGATCGCGTGGGCGGTCGGGCTGTCCCTGGTGATCTCCGCCAACTTCGATCTCATCTACCGTCTGAGGCCGCGCCTGGAGAGGCGGCTGTTCCCGGAGGGCGGGCCGCTCGGCGTCGTGGCTGGGGAGTCGTGAACGGGCGATCGTGACGAGACAGCAGTGAATAGTGACGAGACAGTCGTGAACAGCTGACCGCATGCCCGCTGGTCGTGCGGTCGTGGCGCGGTCCTCCGGCCGTGCTGTTGCGGCGCGGTCCTTCGGCCGTGCTGTTGCGGCGCGGTCCTCCGGTCGTGCCGAGACTCGTACCCGATCCGGGGCGAGGTCCGTGCCTCCGTCCGGCGACGCGGGCGGAGGGAACTGAGAGGAGTGCACATGAACACGATGAAGGCCGTTCGTTTCGACGAGTACGGAGGGACGTCGGTCCTTGAGGTTCGGGACGTTCCGGACCGTGCGCCGGAACGGGGGCAGGTGCGCGTCAAGGTCGCGTACGCCGGGATCAACCCCGGGGAGGCCGTGATCCGCGAGGGCGTCATGAAGGAGTACTTCCCCGCGAACTTCCCGAACGAGGGTCAGGGAAGCGACTTCAGCGGGGTCGTCGTGGAGACGGGCGACGGCGTGACCGGAGTCGCCGTGGGGCAGAGCGTCATCGGGATGAGTGATGAGCGCAGTGCTCAGGCCGAGTTCGTCACCATCGACCAGGGGCGTGTGGTGCCCCTGCCGGATGGCGTCGACCCGGCGGTCGGAGCGTGCCTGTACGTGGCCGGAACCACGGCGTGGGCGCTGACCGACGCCCTGCAGCCCCGTGCGGGGGAGACGATCGCCGTGTCCGCCGCTGCTGGCGGCGTCGGCTTCCTGGTGTCGCAGCTCGTGCGCCGAGCGGGCGCCCGGGTCATCGGCATCGCGAGCGACGCGAGCGCGCCGGCACTGGAGGAGATCGGTGCCATCCCGGTGCCGTACGGCGACGGGATGCTCCAGCGGATGCGCGACGCCGCTCCCGGGGGCATCTCCGGCCTCGCCGACTGCTTCGGGGGCGGCTACGTGAAGACCGCCATCGACCGCGGCGTGCCGCCGGAGCGGATCAAGACGATCATCGACTTCGAGGCGGTGCAGCGCTTCGGGGTTCAGATGGTCGCCATGGCCGGGGTCGAGGACCCCGGTCGGGTCGTGGCGGAGCTGGCGGACCTCGTCGCCGCCGGGGAGCTCCGGGTACCCATCCGGGCCTGCTACCCCTTGACGGAGGTGCGTGCCGCTTACGACGATCTCGCCTCGAGGCACGGGGTCGGCAAGATCGTTCTGAAAGTCGATGGGACGGCGCCGAGTGCGGCGTCGTGACGTCGTGATGGCCTGATCGGCTCGGCCCGGATGGGCCGGCCCTGCTCGGCCTGGTCTGGTTCGGCTCTGTTCGGTCGGTCCGGTCTGTTAGTCCGGTCGGCCTGGTCTGGTTCGGCCCGGCCCGGTCGGCCCGGCCTGTTAGTCCGGGCGGCCCGGCCCGGTCGGCCCGGGCGGCCCGGTCTGGTCGGCCCGGGCGGCCCGGTCTGGTCGGCCCGGGCGGCCTGGCCGGCCCGATTGATGGCGGGTCCCGACGGACGGAGCGGGTGCGACGACATCCGCGAGCAGGTTCGCGGGCCCGTCTCCCCCGGCCGGCTCGGGTCGCGTGCGTGCCGTCGGGCCGCCCCGGTGATGCGCCGGGGCGGCCCGACATCATGCGGATGGTCCGGAAGAGGCGGCGGACCGATCTCGAGCCGGAACTGAACCGATCTCGGCGGAGGAGGGGAGAGGAGCGGGGCCGATGGACGATGGGTGTCCACCGGCCGGTGGACACCCGTGTGGTCCGGGCGGTCGCTTCCGGGGCGGGGAGCGGCGGCGAAGACTTAAGGCCATGACAACAACGACAGCGGCGACGACCGCGACGACCACGACCACTGCATCGACCGCCACGGGCACCGAGGCCACGGCGCCCGCAGCGGCGACCACCTCGGCGGCGAGGGCGCGGATGGCGCGCACCGCGATCAGTATCAACCGACTCACCAAGTCCTACGGGGACAAGGAGGTCCTGCGCGGTCTCGACCTCACGGTCCCCGCCGGCTCCGTCCTGGCGTTGTTGGGGCCCAATGGTGCTGGTAAGACGACGACTGTGGAGATTCTGCAGGGGTTGCGTCGTCGTGATGGTGGTGCTGTGTCTGTTCTGGGGGAGGATCCTCAGCGTTCTTCGCGTTCTTGGAGGGCTCGTATTGGTGTCGTGTCTCAGGCCTCGACCGATATGGGGGATTTGACGGTGACTGAGGCGGTGGGTCATGTGGCTCGGTTCTACGGTGATCCGGCTGATGTCGCCGGTACGGTTGAGCGGGTGGGGTTGGCCGATGATGCCGGTACTCGGGCCTCGCGTCTGTCGGGTGGTCGGCGTCGTCGGCTCGATGTGGCCCTGGCCATCGTCGGTCGTCCGGAGCTGCTGTTCCTCGATGAGCCCACCACCGGATTCGACCCGGAGGCCCGCCGCGAGTTCTG
>NZ_AUBN01000016.1 GCF_000429265.1 Actinomyces gerencseriae DSM 6844 | reverse complement strand
GACAACAGATAACAGTCGTTGAGAGTTCCTTGACGCGGAGAACCCCAACCGCCACTGCCGTCCGCTTGCCGAGCAATCCGCTTGATGTCGTCGTCGGACAGGGGTGTTTTCTCGTCGGTTGCCGGGGGGCCGTCGGTCTTCTTGCCGCTGCTGGTTCGGGGGTTTGCGGTGTCCCCGGTGGTGTCTGCGGTGTCGTTGGTGTTGGTGGTGGTGAGGAGTGCTGCGGTGCGGGTGGCGGCGGTGGTGAGGAGTGCTGCGGTGCGGGTGGCGGCGGTGGTGAGGAGTGCTGCGGTGCGGGTGGCGGCGGTGGTGATGGTGGTGCGCAGGGTGTTCCAGGCGGTGGTGATCTCGGTGGCGGTGGCGGCCGCGGCGGTGGGGTCGGCGTGGGCGGTGGTCAGTGCGACGGCGGCTCGGCGGCGCAGGTTCTCGGCGGTGGCGGTGGCGGCGTCCAGGGTCTGGGCGTAGAGGTCCAGGGCGCGGGCGCCGGTGCCGAGGGTGTCGACGTCGGTGTCCAGGGCGCGGGTCAGTGTGCGGGCGGTGGTGGTGAAGGCCTCGGCGCTGCGGCCGGTCCAGGTGGTGGTGGCGGCGCGGGCGGCGTCGGCCAGGTCGGCGGCCTCCTTGACGGCGCGTGCGGAGTGTCTCCAGGAGTCGGCCAAGGCGCGCACGCCGCCGGGTGAGCCGGGCAGCTCGGCGGTCAGTACGGCCGTCAGGGCCTCGATGGCGCTCATCGTGGGGCCGTCAGTCCCCGGTAGCTCCTGCGCCCCGCTGCGCGCCCGGCGATGGTGCCGGCGGCTGTGCCGGTGATGGCACCGGCGGCGGCCGCGGTGGGTGCTGGTGGGGTCAGGGCGTGTGCTGCGGTTGCTGATCGTTGGTCGGCGTCGGTCAGCAGGTCCAGGGCGCGTGCGACGCCGTCGGCGAGGCGGTCGGCTCGTTGTGCGCGGTGGTGGGCGCTGGTGGTGCGGGCGGTGGCGTAGGCGGCCGCGGCGCTGGTCAGGTCGGGTGCGCCCAGGGCGTCGGCGGTGCCGGGCTCGATGTCGATGGGGGCCAGGGTGCGGGCGCATTCGTCGGCCAGTGAGATCGCTCGGCTGAGTTCTTCGGGGGCGACGTGCAGGTCCATCGGCGACCACTCCGTATTGTCGCGAACCGGCGCGGGGCGTCCGCGTTCGGCGGCGGTTTCATAGGGTAACAGGAACAACCGCACTGTAATCCCCGCCACGTTACCGGCGAAGGGACCAACGACCCCCGACAGCAGCGGGTGACCCGAGCGGGGCCGCTCGACAGCCGCGGGGCGACGCAGATGGGGTTCACTGCGGACGACTCGACGCGTGGAGTTGCGCGACCGGCGCGGGGCGACGAGGCTCAACGGGGATGCCCACGGAACGGGGCCCGGTGTCGCCGGTCGATCGGAGACGCCGGTTCCGGGCGCCGATGGTCCAGTGTCCCGGTGCGGGGTGCCCCGGTACTCCCGGGTCCCGCGAAGACCGCGATGTCTCCGTGTGTCTCGGTGCGGGGGTGGCCTTCGGCGGTGCGGGTGGCGGCGACGCGGTGTGCCCCGGTGCGGGGGCGGCCTGCTGCTCCCGGGGTCCGCGCGGTCGTACATGGGGCGCGTGGTCGTACTTTGTACTGCGCGGTCGTACGTGGACTTGCGCGGTCGTACCCTCCCGCGCCAGGTCGTACCTTAGGGAGGCTCTAAGGTACGACCGCGTGCAGCTGGGTACGACCGCGCGGCTCCGGGTACGACCAGGCGTACCCAGGTACGACCGCGCGCGGGGCCGACCCACAAACGACGCAGGAAGGACGAACCCCCAGGTACGACCGCGTGTGGGGCCGGCCGAAGACGAGGTCTCTCGAGCTCTCAGGCCCGTCCGCGATGCACGGCCTCCAGCATGAGGGAGGCGATGTCGGTGACCCGTACGTCCGCGCCTTCGGAGGCGACGCCGTCGGAGAGCATCGTGGTGCAGAACGGGCAGGCGGTGGCGACCACCTGCGCGCCGGTGCCGATGGCCTCGCGGGAGCGCTCCACCGCGATGCGCGTGCCGATCGACTCCTCCATGAACGCCTTCGCACCGCCGCCGCCGCAGCAGAAGGCGGTCTCGCGGCTGCGCGGCATCTCGACCGCCTTGGCGCCGGTCGCCTCCAGCAGTTCGCGCGGTGGGGAGTAGATCCGGTTGTGCCGGCCCAGGTAGCAGGCGTCGTGGTAGGTGACGGTCGGAGCGCCCTGCTGCCCGGTCCGCGCCGTCGCCTCCATCGCTCCTGCTGCCGTCGCTCCCGCTGCTGCCGCCGTCGCGCTGCCCGGAGCGGGATCCCCGCCTCCCGGCGCGCCCGTCGGGCCCTCCGTCGGGTGCGGCGTGCCGTCGCTCCCGCCTTCGCCTCCCGGTGCGCCCGTCGGATCGGGCTGCGGAGGCACCGGCCTCAACCGCCCCTCGCGCACGAGCGCGTTGAGCAGCTGGGTATAGTGCAGCACCTCGAAACGACCGCCGATCTGCGGGTACTCCCGCGAGATCGTGTTGAAGCAGTGGGCGCAGGTCACCACGATGCGCTGCGCCTTCGCCTCGGTGAGGGTCTCGACGTTCTGGGAGGCGAGCATCTGGTAGAGGATCTCGTTGCCCGCTCGCCGGGCCGGATCGCCCGTGCACGACTCGGCGTCCCCCAGCACCGCGAAGCTCACCCCGGCGATGTGCAGCAGCTCGGCCACCGCGCGCGTGGTCCTCTTCGCCCGGTCCTCGAAGGCGCCCGCGCAGCCCACCCAGAACAGGTAGTCCGCCTCGGAGGCGTCCTCGACGTCGACCCCGACCACCGGCACCTCGAAGTCCAGCCCCTTGACCCAGTCCATGCGCTTGCGCGGCGCCAGCCCCCACGGATTCCCCTTGGACTCCATCTTGCGGAACATCTTCCCCAGTTCCTTGGGGAAGGCCGACTCCATGAGGACCTGCTGGCGGCGCACGTCGATGACGTGGTCGAGGTGCTCGATGTCCACCGGGCACTGGTCGACGCACGCCCCGCAGGTGGTGCACGACCACAGCACGTCGGCGGGTATCACGTCGCCGGCCAGCGGGGCCGGGCTCGTGGCCACGCCCGTCTCGGAGGGGGAGGCCTTGGCCGCCAGCAGCGCGCCCAGCACGTCGCCGGTGTGGGCGCTGCCGGGGGCCAGGCCCAGGCGGTCGTCGTTCTCCAGGCCGTCGGTCATGCCGCTCAGGCGGCCCGCGATCCCCCCGCCCGCGCGACGCTCGGCCAGCATCTCCTCGGTGACCTCCTCCGGGGCGACGCCGAGGGCGTCGGCGGCCCGCAGGTAGGGGGCGACGGCGGCGTGGTGGTCGCGCAGCGCCATCACGAAGAGCTTGGGGGACAGGGGCTTGCCCGTGTTCCACGCCGGGCACAGGTCCTGGCAGCGGCCGCACTCGGTGCAGGTCGAGAAGTCCAGCAACCCCTTCCAGGTGAAGTCCTGGATACGGCCCACGCCCAGAGTCACCTCGTCGCCCGACTCCTCGGCCGCCTCCATGGCGGCGTCGAGGTCGTCCATGGTCTCGGCCGTCAGCGCCTCGCCGTCCGGCAGGAGCAGCGGCTTGGCGGGGCCGAGCGATTTGGTGCCGTCCGTGTTGCTGCGCGCATAGAGGTTGACGAAGGCCAGGAAGCGGTGCCAGGCCACGCCCATGGAGGGCTGCATCCCGACGACGACGAACCAGCTCATGGAGATGACGATCTTGACGGTGGCCACCACGGTGATGGCGATCGCCAGACCGGTGGCGCCCAGCGGTTCGAGCAGCGGGCCGCTCCAGGCGGTCAGGGGGAAATGGGTCCAGCTCGCCAGCGCGCGCTCGGCCTCGTCGTCGGAGATCGCCAGCCGGGCGTGCTCCAGCATGCGCAGGATCAGGACGCACCCGACGACGGCGGTCACCACGGCCTCGACGAAGTGCGCCTGCCCGGCCGAGGAGCCGGCGAAGCGGGGGGTGCGCGGGCGGGTGGCGCTCTCCTCGGCGTCGGGGAAGGGCGGGTCGGCGGCGCCGCGGCGGGTCCTGCGCCGTCGGACGGCGACCATGTGGAGGATGCCCGCCGTGCTCAGCCAGGCGATGAGCTCCACGACCCAGGCCCACCAGGCCTGGTGGCCGAGCCACGGCAGCTCCCAGGACGGGTGCGCCAGCACCTGCCCGTAGCCGGTGACCAGGGTCAGGAACAGCAGTGGGAAGCTCACCATGACCAGCCAGTGGGCCGCACGGATCCAGGGGCGGCCCTTGAACGCGGTGTGACCGACGACCTCGGCGAGCATGCGCACCAATCGGCGGACGACCGGGCGCAGGCGCTCGCGCGGCACGGGTCGGCCCACGCGCATGCGGTTCACGATCGTGCCACAGGCACGCGCGAAGACGGCCACGCCCACCACAGTGGTGAGAGTGACCACGATGGCGCAGATGAGACGCACGATCGCCAGGGAGGTCATGCGATCAGCCTAGTTGCCGGCGGGGGCCGGACCCGCACGACGGTCCGCGAGGGGCCGCGAGCTTCGTCGAGATCGGTCCGGTTCCGCGTCGAGATCGGTCGTAATCCGCGTTGAGATCGGTCTGGGCCCGGGTTCGAGGGGACCCGCCGTGGCCCTGGCGATGCGAGGTCGGTCCGGTGCGCTGTCGGGCTCGGCCGGGTGGCTGAGGGACCAGGTGGCTGAGCGGCCAAGGGGCCGGGCGGGCTGCCTTAAAAGTGCGTGAGAGCCTCGGAATCGCGCCTGGGACTCCGCGGGGAGCCGTGCATCCTCGACCCCGCCCCCATATGGATGCCTGCGTTGACGCCCACTGTCGGTTGCGACGCGAAGGTGCACCACCTGCGCACCCGTGACGGACTTCATGAGGCGGATCTGATCTCGAGCAGTGCGATGGCGCGGTGATCGCCGTCGAGGTCAAGCTGGCACGAGTCGTTGACGACCACGATGTCCGGCACGTGAACCGGCTCGGGCAGCAGATCGGCGAGCGCCTGGTCGATCGGGTCGTGGTCACGGGGGCCGCCGCCTACTGCAGGCCCGATGGTGTCGCCGTCGTTCCCCTGGACATGCCGGGCTGCCCCCACCCGTGCCGGCCTGTTATTCAGTCGATGCGCCCGCCGCTCGCCGGGGCGGACCTCCCGCGTGCCCGGGCACCCCGCCCCGGCCGTCGCGCGGGAGGCAAACATGAGCGCGGATCTCCTGCGTGCCCTAGCGCCCCGGAACCGCCCGCGTCCGGGACGCCCCGGACCGCCGGTGCGGATGGGGAGACCGGCCCAGTGCAAGGGGTCGTCGCCGTTCATATTCTGCCGTCGTGAGCGTCCCGTACATATCCTCCCACTCGCAGGACGGGCACCCGGGTGCGTGGCAGGCGGCCTCCGACCCGGTTCCCGACGGGCGCCCTGGCGCCTGGAGCCGGCGGCGGGGCGGCCTGCGCATCATCATCGACCTCATCGTGCCGCCCCGGCCGGGATCCGCTGCGCGCTCCCGCGCCCCGCGCCGCGCCTCCGCCCCGTCCCCGGATCTCGCCGACAGCGGTCCCGGTCCCCGGCCGCTCGAGGCCCCGGCCGATCTCGGCAGGCGCGAGACCGGCACCCGGGTGGGCCGCCGTCGGCTCATGGCACTGCGCTGGACCCTCGTGGCGCTCGCGATCGCCGTCGTCGCCGTGGGAGTCGCCGCGCTGACCGAGGGGGAACCGCTCTCGGAGGTCGTTGCCACCCGCGGCTCGCTCGTCCTCGTACCGGTCCTGATCGCCACCACCTCGCTGCTCGTGATCGTCACGTGCAGAACGGCTGTCGATGCGCACGCCGAGGGCTTTCGGCCGGCGACTCTTCTGTGGATCGCCGTCGTGCTCGGCTGCCTGGCCCTGGTGTGGCCGGCCGTGCTGCTCGTGCTGTGCTGGAGCGTCGTCCTCTCCGGGCTCGACACGATCATCCTCCTGCCCCCTGCGTCGGAGATCTCCGGTGTGATCGCCGGGATACTCCACCCCGCTCAACTGGTCGCCGCGGGCGGGTGCCTGACCGTGCTCGCGCTCGCGACGAGCGCCACGGCCCTGGACGTCCGACGGAGGTCGGGGCGCCGGGCGGGCGCGGGCGCCTCGGGGCGCTGAGGGGGCGGCGGGTGCGAGGCTCCGGACCCCGGATTCCGCCCCCGGCTCTCAGGCCTCCAGGGACCCGGAGCGCCCGCGGGTCAACCGGTTCGGCCCGCGCCTGTCGCGCCACCTGGCGGCCTGACGCAGGGTGAGCTGTCGCGTGAGGGACATGACCGCCCCCGAGACGATCGCGAAGACGACGACCTCGCCGAGCTGGTAGTTCAGCGTCTGGCTCTCGTCCTGAGGGGCGGGCCTCCCGGTGACGGCCTTCCACCCGACGGCGACGACCCGTTCCGCGACGATGCCGGAGGCCAGCAGGATCAGGGCCGAGGCGGCCGTCCAGGTCAAGTCGTTCTGCTTGCTATCGGTCATGGTGGCTCCGTTCCTCCGATTCGTGCGCCGACGACGGCGCGCCCCGCGGGACTGCGGCACTGCTGGGGCGCTTCAGCGTCGATCATGCCTTACTTGCCGGCGCGGCGCCCGACGCCACGGCGGCCGACGGCGCGGCGCCGGTGTCCGCGGGCGGTGCGCGGGGCGGGCCCCGTGGGGAGCGGGGGAGCGCGGGTATGCGCGGGGCGGGCCCGGCTGCCGAGTCCACGAGTCGGGCATGTCCGCACGAGGCTGACTTTTCGGCGCGAGTCGGGCGACGGCGTCGTCGGACTCGCGCAGGAATGCTCGCCTCGCACCGAAAAGCCGGTCTCGCGGCCCCGCCAGATCTCATGGAATCTCAGGTGCGCCCGGTAGTGTATGACCATGGCCACTGGGAAGCCGACGCCTCTGCGCTCGATCCGGGCGAAGAACTACCGATCCTTCGTCGACGTCGACGTCGAGTTCGGGCCCTTCTCCGTTCTGGCCGGTCCCAACGGCTCCGGCAAGTCCAATCTGCTCTCCGTCCTTCAACTGGTGAGGGACACCGCCCGCACGGACATCCCCACCGCCGTCGATCGGCACGGCGGATACGAGCAGTTGCACCGGGCCACCGGCGACGCCGGCCCGATCGAGCTCACGATCGAGGCCGAGGTCACGGAGAACGCCTCCCCCGGGGCGCCGGACGAGTACATCCTCACCCTCGACCAGGACGACGCCGGTATTCGGCGGACGGAGGACTTCCAGTACAAGCGCACCGCTGGTCGTGGGCGACGGCTCGGCTTCGCCCTCGAGGGCGTGGATGCGGTGAAGGTGCAGGGGAGCAGGAGCAATAAGAGGAGCTCTCTGACGCTGACCGATGCCGCATCCTCCGGCCTGGGGACCTTCGCCCTGATCAATGCGGACTGGCTCGGCGACGGCCCCAGCCGGTTCGTCTCCTTCCTCTCCTCGATCCGCTATCTCGATCCCGACGTCCCCGCCGCGCGCCGGCCCAGCCGCTTTGATCAGAGGCGCCTCGCTCCGGGGGCGGCGAACCTGTCCGCCGCGCTTCAGCAGATCCACGACGCCGCCCCGGACGCCTTCAGGACACTCGTTCGTGATCTGAGGCTGTGCCTGCCGGGCCTTGACTCCATCGGCTTCGAGACTCGTGGAGGGGACGCCCACGTGGTTGTCGCGGAGCTCCATGAGAACGGATTGCGCAGGCCGATCGAGCTCGCCGACGCCTCCTTCGGCACCGTGCGCATGCTCGCGCTCCTCACCGCCCTCCACGACCCGGACCCCCCGGCTCTCACCGTCATCGAGGAGGTCGACCACGGCCTGCACCCCTATGCCCTGGACGTTCTTGCGGACCGGATGCGGGAGGCGTCCGGGCGGACCCAGATCATCGCGGCGTCGCACTCGCCGACCCTCGTCAACCGGCTCGAGTCCGAGGAGCTCATCCTGTGTGACCGGGATCCTGAGACCGGCGAGTCCGTGATCCCCGTGCTCACGGCCGACCGGCTCGCGGATAGCCAGGAGACGAGCGGTCGGGGTCTGGGGGAGCTCTGGTACTCCGGAGTCCTCGACGGAGTGCCGAGCGTTGGCTAGGAAGTGCCCTGTCATTCTTGTCTTCGGCGAAGGCGGTCGGGGGAAGGCGGGCAGGAATAGCTATGACGCGCAAGCGATCAAGGCGCTCATTCCCGCCTTGGCTCCGGGGGTGAATGACTCGTATGACATCAAAGTCATCAAAGATCCGCCTTCGCTGACCAGAGGGGCTTCGAGCGAGTCGGTGCGCAGCTGGATGGATGACATCGGACGTGCGGTTGCGGCTCAGGAGGTTTCTCGGCCGGTCCACGCCGTCCTCGTCCACCAGGATGCCGACGGAAGAGATGGTGAGCAGCGTCGGAAAGACCTTCAAAACCAGTTGGATAAGATGAAAACTGCGCACGATTCCGAGTTCTCGACAGGCAGGAGGAAGAAAAAGAAGGGCCCCACTCCCCGGCCATGGCGCGTCTGCGCCGTCGTCCCGGTTCAGATGACCGAGGCGTGGTGGTTGCTCTTCCCGGACTCCATTCGGGCGTTGAATCCTGTTGCATGGCGCGGTCTCAGAGTCCCGACAAGAACGGTTGAGAGCCACGGCGACCCGGCCGCTCTTCTGATCTCGCTGACGGATAAACACACTCGGGGGAAGAAGAAGTACATCAAGTCCGACTCGCCCGCGATCGCGGATCTCGTCGCACGACGCATCATCGCCGGCAAGGAGCCGGACAAGCCTGCGCGCCCGTCGTCCCCGTCGTGGAATCGATTCGTGGACGACGTACGCGCTCTTGCGCAGAACCGGCCTCCCGCCCCCGCCCGGGCGCCGATCGTCTAGACTCGTCCCACTACGACAGGGGAGCGCCCCGTCGTCGGTCCGGGGCCCAGCCGCTCCGCCCCGGCGGCCACGGCGCTGAGAGTGCGGGCGACCGCAGACCCTCGAACCTGCTCCGGTCAGCACCGGCGAAGGAAGTCGAGCAGAATCTCCCCGGGCGCGCGGCCACCAGTCACCGGCCACCGCGCTCGGGCCCTCCCGGTACCCATCCAGGAGGACACCATGACCACCGCCGACCGCGTTTCATCGGCCTCATCGGCCTTGCCCGCCTCGCCGGTCTTACCGGCTTCTCCAGCCTCGCCGGCCTCGCGCCGCGCCCCCGGTGCGACTGCCTGCACAACCCCCGGCTCGCCGTCCCGTCGCGTGCGGCCGTCCCTCGGCCGGGAGCACTGGGGAGGAGGACCGGGCGCGCCACTCCGCCTCGCCCGGACGTCCCGTCGTGCCCGGCCGTCCCGCCGCGCCCTGCTGGCCGGAGGCGCGGCCACCGCCGTCGGCGTCGCGCTCGCCGCTTGCGGCTCCAAGGGCTCCGGCGGCTCGGGCCCGGCTGGCGGAGGGACGGTCACCGTCGTCACCCACGACTCCTTCTCCGTTCCTGACGAGCTCATCGACGCCTTCCGGGCGGACACCGGCTACGCCCTGGAGCTGGTCGCCTCCGGGAAGAGCGGGGAGCTGACGAACAAGCTCGTCCTGACCAAGGACGCGCCGCTGGGCGACGCCTTCGTCGGCGTGGACAACACCTTCGCCTCCCGCATCCTGGACGAGGGCGTCATCGACACCTCCGCCGCCGTCGATCTGCCCGAGGGCGCCGACCAGTACGTCATCGACGACACTCCCGCGCTGACCCCCATCGATTTCGGCGAGGTCTGCGTCAACATCGACACCGCCTGGTTCGCGGAGCACGGCGTCACCCCGCCCGCCGCCTTCGAGGACCTGACCGGGGCCGACTACAAGGATCTGTTCGTCGCCATCAACCCCTCGACCTCCTCCACCGGACTGGCCTTCCTGCTGGCCACCGTCGGGCACTTCGGCACGGGGGAGGCCGGCGGCTTCGCCGACTACTGGAAGCGGCTCGCGGCCAACGGCATGCGAATCGATGAGGGCTGGTCCGACGCCTACTACACCGACTTCTCCGGCGGAGGGGAGGGCGGCGCCCACCCGATCGTCGTGTCCTACTCCTCCTCTCCCGCCGCGACCCTCACCGAGAACGGCTCGGCCTCCACCACCGCCGCCCTCCTGTCCACGGCCACCCGGCAGGTCGAGTACGCCGGGGTCCTGGCCGGGGCCGCCAACCCCGACGGCGCCCGGGCCTTCCTGACGTGGATGCTGTCTGCCGATGTCCAGAGCTCCATCCCCGAGACCATGTACATGTACCCGGTCAACCCCGAGGCCACGCTGAGCGAGGAGCTGAGAAGGTTCGGCGCCACCAGCGATGATCCGGTCGTCGTCCTCGCCGACGACATCGCGGCTCACCGCGAGGCCTGGCTGGCCACCTGGACGGAGGCCGTCGGCGCGTGAACGCCCCGCGTGCGCGGTCCGGCGGTCCGCGCCGAGATCGGTCCGGCCCCACTCTGGGGAGCACTCCGCGCTCACAGCCCGGCGAGGGCGCCGCCCGCCCGGGGGCGCCGCGCACCCAGCTCGTCGGTGGACGCGGCGGACCGGGGGGCGCCGCCCGCCCGGGGGCGCCGCGCCGTCGGCCCGAAACGTTCCCCGAACCGATCTCGGTGCGGAACCGGACCGATCTCGAGCCGGAACTGAACCGATCTCGGTGCGGAACCGGACCGATCTCGGCGAGGGGGCCGCGGGCCGCGAGGGGACCGCGGGCGAGCGCGGGGGAGCGCGCCGCCTGGGCCCTCGCCGTCGGGCTGCCGCTGATCGTCCTCGCCGTCTTCTTCGCTCTCCCGGTGGCGACGCTCGTCGCCCGCGGACTGGCCCCCGACGGCCGCCTCGACCTCGGGGGCTTCGCCGAGGTCCTGGGGCGCCCCCGCACCTGGCGGATCATCCGCGCCACCCTCGTCCAGGCCACCGCCGCCACCGCGGTGTGCGTCGTGCTGGGCGTGCCCGGGGCGGCCGTGCTCTACCGGCGGGTCTTCCCCGGTCGCGACCTGCTGCGCGCGCTGGTCATCGTCCCCTTCGTGCTGCCCGGCGTCGTCGTCGGCGTCGCCTTCCACGCCCTGCTCACCACCGGCGGCCCCCTGGGCGCCACCGGCCTGGACGGGACGACGACGGCGGTCGTCGCCGCCATGGTCTTCTTCAACTACGGCCTGGTGGTGCGCACCGTGGGCACCATGTGGTCGCGCCTGGATCCGCGCGCCGTCGAGGCGGCCCGGGCGCTGGGGGCCTCGCCCTGGCGGGCCTGGCGCACCGTCACCCTGCCCAGCCTGGCGCCCGCCATCGCCTCGTCCGCCTCGATCGCCTTCCTGCTGTGCGCCACCGCCTACGGCGTCGTCCTGGTCCTGGGAGGGCCGGGCGTGGGCACCATCGAGACCGAGATCTACGTCCAGACCGCCCAGTACCTCGACCTGCGGGCAGCGGCGGTCCTGTCCGTCCTCCAGCTGGTCGTCATCGCCATCGCCCTGTGGGCGGTCGAGCGGACCCGTCGCGCCTGGCAGGCGCGCCTGGCGCTGCGCCTGGACGTGCCGGCGCTCCGACTGCGCCGCGGCGACCTGCCCGCCCTGATCCTGACGCTGACGGTCGTGGGCGGTCTGCTCGTCGGACCGGTCGTCGTCCTGGTCGTGCGCTCCCTGCGGCGCGCGGGGCAGTGGACGACGGCGAACTACACGGATCTGTCGGCACTGGCGCCCCGGTCGCCCCGCTCCGCCGCCGACGGTCGCAGCGCCCTGACGGTCACCGTGTGGGAGGCGGGCGCGAACTCGCTGCGCGTGGCGGCGGTGGCCACCCTCATCGCCCTGGCCGTGGGCGCGGCCGTGAGCCTGGCGGTCTCGCGCAGCCCCCGCAGCCGCCTGCTGGCCCGCGCGGCGGGACTGCTCGACGCCGTCTTCATGCTGCCGCTGGGCGTGAGCGCGGTGACGGTCGGCTTCGGATTCCTCATCACGCTCGCCCGTCCGCCGTTGGCGCTGACCCGCAGCTGGTGGATCCTGCCGGTGGCGCAGGCCATCGTCGCGGTCCCCCTGGTGGTGCGCACCCTCCTGCCGGCGCTGCGAGCCGTCGACCCGCGTCAGCGCGAGGCCGCCGCGGCCCTCGGCGCGGGACCGGGCCGGGTCCTGGCCACCGTCGACGGGCCGCACCTGCTGCGCGCCGGAGGACTGGCGGCGGGCTTCGCCCTGGCCACGAGCCTGGGGGAGTTCGGGGCGACGTCGTTCCTGGTGCGGCCCCGCACCGACACCCTGCCGGTGGTCCTCTACCGGCTCATCGGCTCGCCCGGCGCCCAGAACCAGGGCATGGGGCTGGCGACGGGCGTCGTCCTGGCGCTGGGGACCGCCGCGATCATGCTGACCTGCGAGTGGCTCCAGACCGTCCATCCGCGCAGCGCTCGCAACCGGGAGGGAACCCATGAGTGATGACACCGGCGACATCGATGGCACTGCCGGCGAACCGCACGACGGGGGCGGGTCCGGCGCAGTCCTCGGAGAGCCGGGAGCAGCCGCCGGCGGACCGGGTGGAGGAGGCGGGTCGTGCCGGGACAGCGCGGCTGCTGCGGGGCCCGCCGGCGCGGCCGGCGCTCGCGGTGGTGAGCCGGCGTCGGCCGGCCTGAGCCTGCGCGGCCTGCGGGTCGTCTACCGGGGGACGCGCGGCGCCGCCCGCGTCACGGCCGTCGACGGCGTCGATCTCGACGTGTCCCGTGGCGAGACAGTCGCCCTTCTGGGGCCCTCGGGGTGCGGGAAGTCCTCGCTGCTGCGCGCCGTCGCCGGGTTGGAGGACCTGGCGGGCGGGACGGTCATGTGGGACGGGCGGGACGTGGTGCGCGTGCCGGTCCACAGGCGCGGCTTCGGCCTCATGCTCCAGGACGGCCAGCTCTTCCCCTTCCGCGACGTCGCCGGCAACGTCGCCTACGGCCTGACCGGTCTGCCGCGCCGCGAGCGGCGGCCCCGTGTCGAGGAGATGCTGGAGCTCGTCGGTCTGCCGGGCTACGGCCCGCGGGACATCGCGACTCTGTCGGGCGGGCAGGCGCAGCGCGTGGCGCTGGCGCGGTCGCTGGCCCCCCGGCCGCGGCTGCTGCTGCTCGACGAGCCCCTGAGCGCGCTCGACAGGGCACTGCGCGAGCAGCTCGCCGTCGACCTGCGGGAGATCCTGGCCGGACAGGGGACGACCGCCCTGTACGTCACCCACGACCACGGGGAGGCGCGGGTGGTGGCCGACCGGGTCGGCGTCATGGACGCCGGGCGCCTTCTGCGTCTTGATGCGCCCGAGGCGCTGTGGGCGGACCCGGGCGATGAGACGGTCGCCCGCTTCCTCGGCCTGCAGGGGGCTGTAGCCGGGCCCCACTGAACTCACTTCCCGCATGCCCGCTTCCTCGGCCTGCAGGAGCCTGTAGGGGCGGGCGCGGGTGGACATGGTCGAGTCTGCGATCACGCCGCCGCCGAAGCGGTGTCCGCACCGGCACTCGCGCCCGCGCCCGCGGGAGACATGCGAGCCGACAGGGCGAGGAACGCCCATTCAGCCGCCCGGGCCCGCGCCCGCGGGAGACTCGCGCGGGAGTCTCGCCGTGGAAGTAGACGAAGCTCCGGCTCGGCTCCACCCGAGCCCACGGGAGCCCCGTGCGGTCGTACCGTATTCCATGAGGTCGTACCCGAATGCGCGCGGTCGTACCCTCTCTCGCCAGGTCGTACCTTGGAGGGGCTCTAAGGTACGACCGCGCGCCTCCGCGTACGACCGCGCGCCTCCGCGTACGACCGCGCGGCAGGGCGCCGCGCGCAGAGCACGGGCCGGCGCGGGACTCGCGAGTCGGCGATGTCCGGCCCCGCGGGCCATCGCCGTAAGCCGATCTCGCCGCGGAACCGAATCGACCCCGGCGCAGGGGACGCCGATGCTCTGCGTGCGTCCTATGAGTGTGGCGAGCTCGATCGACCCCGGCGCAGGGGATGCCGGCGGCCGCCCGGTGCCCCGGCTGCGGCGCCTGCGAGGTGCTCTGAACCAGTTCGGACCGCGCAGGACGCCGGTGGCCGCCCGGTGCCCGACGGCGACGGGGGCGCCTCTGCCGGTGATGCGTCGCCGCCCCGGTCGCCCCTCGCGTTCCATCCCGCTCACCCCCTGGTCGGCTCGGTCGGAGTGGACTGCGGCGCCCCCGGGTTGCAGACTTCACGCAGAGGTTACGAGGCGATCACGAGCCCGACGCGAAGGAGACGCGATGAGCGCACAACCGAGGGTCACGATTCCCCGAGTGGAGGCGTGGCTCAGGGCCGAGCGGCTCGACTACGAGATCGCGGAGGACGGCGGCATTCTCGTCGACCTGGAGAACTGCGAGATCCTCATCGTGGACTCCGCCTCGGAGTTCCTCGTCGTGGGCAGTACCTGGAACAGCGAGTTCGACGTCGTCGATCCCGCCCTGATGGACTACATCGACAAGCACAACAGCACCATGTACGCGCCGCGGGTCGTGGTGGGCGCCTACGACGACGCCGTCTGCCTCCAGGCGGACATGGTCGCCTTCACCGGCGAGGGCATGAGCGACGCCCAGCTCCGGGGTTTCCTGGACTCCGCCCTCACGACGCTGCTCAGCTTCTACGAGACGGCGGCGGAGGACCTCTCGGACCTCGTCACTCGGACGGAGGGGGACTGATATGGCCTGGTGGAACGAGCCCGCGGGCGATCGGACGCCCCCGGTCACGATCGACCGCGTCGCGGCCTGGTTCGATGGCAACGACTTCACCTACGACCGCAGGGAGGGCGACAGCGCGATCGTCTCCGGCTTCGACGAGTACTCCTACGTCGTCGCGATCGTGGACGGCAACCTCCTGGCGATCTACGCGCGCTACTGGTTGAACCTGCCCCAGGACGCGGAGGTCACCGCCACCCTGCGCGACCTGCTCAACACCCTCAACCGGTCCCAGCCGATTCCCACGCTGAGCACCTTCGTCGACGAGGACGGCCGGCAGGTCGCCGCCGAGGTCGCGGTCCCCGTCGCCGAGGGCCTCAACGACGACCAGCTCGCCACCATCCTGGACATGAGCCTGCAGGCCATCGTCTCCAACTTCGAGGAGCTCGGCGGGGTCGTGAGCCATGGGTAGACCATCGACCGCGACCGGTGAGCAGCGGGGCGCGACGCGCGCCGCCCCGGACGACGTCGCCCCGATCCCGCGGCCCTTGGACGCCGCCCGCTCAGGAGGAGCTCCGCAGTGACCAGCCGTGACGACGTCGTGGGACGCCTGGACCTCGCCTCCGACCATCCGTGGGGCCCGACCCGCACCGGCCTCGTCGCCGAGGCCGTGGCCCTGGCCGACGCGCTGCGGGACGACCAGTTGGCGATCGACGCGCGCCTGGCCCTCGCCGAGGCCCGCCACCGGGGCAACGAGGAGTGGAAGGCCCTGACGCCCTTCGTCTGGCTGCTGGCGCGCCTCGACGAGCATCCCGAGCTCTTCGACGCCGATCGTCTGGCGCGGCTGGGTCGGACCTACGAGCGGGTGGTGCCGGTGGCCGCCGACAACCCGGCCGTCAGCATCGCCCAGCTGGGGGAGCTCGAAGCGGGTCTGAAGAGGTTCTCCCGCCTCCTGGGCGGTTCCACGCACGCCACCCACGGCGGTCTCCTCCACGCCGCCATCATGCTCGGCCTGGAGGAGGAGGCCGCCGGGGAACTCGCCGCCTGGCGCTCGACGGCGCGCGACGCCGGCCGGGAGGACCACGACCCCCTGCCCGTGATCGAGTGGGCGAGCATTCATGAGGACTGGGAGACCGCCGTGGCCGCGGCGGAGCCGGTGCTCGGCGAACGGGAGGACGACGACCGGCTCTACGCCGTCCAGAGCGAGGCCCTCCTCCCACTGCTCGCCTCGGGCCGCTCGCACGAGGCGTGGAACGTCCATGCGCGCTCCTATCGAATGCTGCGCGACAGGCCCAACGTCATGGGCTACCTTGGCAAGCACCTGGAGTACCTCGCCCTGTCCGGGCGCGGGGCCCGCAGCCTGAGGCTCATGCGCGCGTATGCCGGGCGCATCGATGAGGCCCAGTCGGCCCGGGTGCTCATGGATCTCCTGGCCGGCGCCGTTCTCGCGCTGCGCGAGTCCGAGCGCGATGGACGCGGAGACGAGCCGCTGGATGCCGACATCCCGTCGGCCACCGCCTGGTTCCCGGGGCCCGAGATCGATCCCGATATGCCGCTGCACGCCGTCCGCGTGCTGATCGAGGGCTGGGTGCGCAGCATCGCCGCCCGATACGACGCCCGCAATGGCAACACGGCCGTCTCGGCTCGCCTGGATGTCGGGCTCGCACGCGCTCCTTTCATCAGTGCCGAGGAGGTCGTCGGGCGTCACGCGCGCGCGGTCTCCCGACGAGTCGAGGAGCCCGAGGCGTCGACCGAGGAGGTCCAGAAGGTTCGGTCCGCCGGCACTCCCGTGAGCGCACCCGCCCCCACCGATGCCAGTGCCGGTGCCGGGACCTCCGCCGGCGCCGCTGCCCCGGCTGGTGCCGATGCCACCGCGGGCGCGCCCGCCCCCTCCGCGAGCGCGCCCGCTGCCGCTGGCGAGACCGCCGTCGAGGCCGCGCCGCTCCCGACCGGGCCCTACTCGCCCGTCGACCTGCGCACTCCACCCGCCGTCGGCGACGCCGATGACCTCCTGCGCCGCCTGGAGGCCGAGCTCCTCCGCCCCGGGCAGACACTGGAGCACGCCTTCCTCATCGGCCAGGCCATGAGGCGGGGACTGGTGCCGGATCCCGATCAGGTCGCCCCCGGGCTCGTGCGCGCGGCCTGCTCGCTGCGCTGCGCCATCGCCGACCGCGGTTGGGACTACGAGCGGGCGGCCGACGAGCTCGCCCGCCTGCGCACCCGCCTCGACGGCGTCGCCCATCCGCTGCGGCTCATCGAGCTGGACCTGCAGGCCCTTCAGGTCGACAGCAGTGCCCGTGACCTTCACGACCGGTCCACCGACCGGACCCGTGCCGATGAGCTCGCTCGCGCCGAGGAGCTCGCGGAGCGGCTGACGCCCCTGGCCGAGCGTCTCCTGGACGAGCCCGCGGATCACCGGGCGGAGCTCGTCGATGCCTACCGGTCGGCCACCGCGCTGGTGCGGTTCCTGTCGGGCCGCGGCGACCATCGCGGGGGCGCCGAGTTCCTTGAGCTCGCCCGGCTGATCGCTCCGCACGTGAGCGATCTGCTCGACCCTCGCGACGGGACCCTGGACGATCAGCTGATCCTCCTGGAGGCCGAGACGCTGATGGCGCGCGACGATGTCCGCGGCGCGCGTGCGCTCGCCGACTCGGTGCTCAGGCGCTACGACCCGTGCCCGGTCGTCCTGGCGGAAGCGGCCCGCAGGATCCTGGTGCGGGCCTCGATGACTCTCGGCGAGACCGAGACTGCGGTGTCCCGGTCCCGCGAGCTGCTCGACATCCATCTGTCGGTGGGCCTGGACTCGCTCGCCGGACCATTCTTCGGGACCCTGGCCGCCTCCCTGAGCGCGTCGGGACGGCCGTTGGAGGCGGCCGAGGTGCTGGAGACCGCGCTGAGCGCCGATGCGCCCCGGGTCCTCGCCGAGGAGTTGCGCCGTACCCTCGTGTCCGTCCTGGAACGACTGAGCGAGGAGGAGGGCGTTCGCGACAACTGCCTGATCGTGGCCGAGTCCGCCTTGAAGCGCGGCGAGACGGAGCGGGGCGCGGAGTATCTCCTGCGAGCCGCCTCCGCCTGCGAGAGGCTCGAGGAGAGCACGAGAGCCTCGCGTCTGTTCGAGCGCGCCGCCGAGCTGGTCGATACCGGGGACGACGCCGGAAGGGTCCGCTGCGCGAAGTACCTGCGGCGAGCCGCTCGCGCCGCCGTCGCCGAGCCCGCTGTCCTGGCGGCGCCGGTCCGCCCCGACGAGGCCCGCGCTCTGATGTCGCGCGCACGGGGCCTTGTCGAGACGGTGCCCGATTCGCCCGAGTACTCCAAGGATCTCGAACTGGGCGACTGGCACGACGACATGGCGTGGATCCTGTGGCGCACCGGTGAGCGCGTCGAGGCGCTCGAGCACTGCGAGAAGGCCTTCCTCCGCTACGAGGAGACCGGGGATCGCGGTACCGCCTCCCACCCGCTGACCCTCATGGCCCTCATCCACGCCGAGATGGGCGAGACCGGGGCGGCGCGCGAGGACATCGCCCGCGTGCGCCGGCTGCTGGCCCACCCGCGCTGGGAGGGGCACCCCGCCCTGACGCGAGTCGCCACTCTGGAGGAGGCCCTCGGCAGGGCCTGAGCCGTGGGGCCTTGAGGCGCCGGGCCGGAACGCGTCGGGGCCAGGACTCGCCGGGGCCTGAAACGGCGGGGCTTGGGCCGCGGGAGTTTGAGGCGCCGGGGCCTGAGCCGTGGGGCCTTGAGGCGCCGGGCCCGGTTCGCCTGAGGGGGAATGGGGCGGCGCGTTCCGGGTGCGGGGGCCACCATTGGCCTGAGACTCTGCGACGCTCATCTCCACCTGCCGGGAGGCACTCCATGCCCATCGCCATCTCGCACCGCTTCGCCGACGACGATCTGCCCGTCGAGGCCGGTCGCTACCGACTCATCGCCTCCGGAGGCTGCCCGTGGTGCCGCCGTGTGCTCATCGCCCGGCGACTGCTGGGCCTGGTCGAGCCCATTCCCGTGTCCTGGACCTACGGCCGCGGCGAGGACGGCTACTGGGAGCTGACCGGCGCCGACGGCGAGCCCGGTGCGGACCCGGTGCTCGGGGCGAGTTCCCTGGCCGAGGTCTACGCGACGACGCCGGGCTACACGCCGCCGCCGACGGTCCCCGCCCTGGTCGACACGACCAGTGGTCGGGTCGTCTCCGACGACTCCGGCGACATGCTCTTCGACCTGGCCACCGCCTGGCGGAATCTCCAGCGCAGGGGAGCCCCCGATCTCTACCCGATCAACCGCCGCAACTCGACCGACGCCTGGGACGCCTGGCTCGCCGAGCACGTCAACGGCCCCCACGGGGTCGCCACCCACGGCGAGAACGAGGAGAGGAGGACCGGGGCCGCCAACACGGTGCTCATCGCCCTCGACGTCATCGACACCCTCCTGGCCCGCGCCACCCGCATGGAGGCCTCCCGCGAGGCGGCGCTCACGGTGCAGGACCTCCCGCCGCTGTCCGCCGTCGTCTCCGTGGAGCAGTTCCTGTGCGGGGCCGCGCCCACCGGCAGCGACATCCGCCTGTTCACGACCGTGCAGGCCTACGAGTACGGCGGCCGTCAGCGCTACCCGGGCGGGGAGGCGCCGTCGATCGCCTTCTGGCCGGCGCTGGCCCGGTGGTTCCGGGCGCTGGAGGCCCGCAGCGGCTGGGTCGGTCCCGAGGAGCGCAGCGCCCTGGGCCTGTGAGGCCGCTGAGGCCACTGAGGTCGCCCACCCCTTTCGCCGAGATCGGTCGGGTTCCGCGTCGAGATCGGTCGTGCTCACGGGTCCGGCGGGCTCAGGCCGGCGGCGCCTTCTCCTGATCGCTTGCGAGTCGTGCCCGCGCGGGCTCGGCGAGTTCCGGCAAGGCCGGGGCGGGGCCCCGCCCCGGCCGCCGTGCCCGCGCGGGTCCGGCGGGCTCCTCCGGGGGTCTTCGCCGGGCCCGCGCCGGGCGGCTCATCGGGCCCGACGGCGGAGTCGGCCGGTGCGCCGCGCCCACAGACCCAGGCCGGCGGCCGCGACGATCGCATTCGGAATAACGCCCACCAGCGGGGAGACCAGCAGGTCCCGACCCGGCGTGATCGGCAGGCCGCCCATGCTGAGGGGGATCTGGCTGAGGTTCGCGATCGAGTGCGCGATGAGGCCCGGCCAGATGCTGCCACTGAGGATCCGAAGCTCGGTGAACAAGGGGGCCCAGCAGATCGAGATGGCAATTGCGATGAGGGCGTAGACGATCGGCGGGACGTCCCAGACCGAGCGGATGAGCGACTCGTCCAGGAACCACAGGTAGTAGGGGATGTGCCACAGGCCCCAGATCATTCCGACGACGAGCCAGATCCAGGGGTCGGGCAGCCTTCGACCAATGAGCGCGGGTGTCAGATAGCCGCGCCAGGCGCCCTCCTCGGCGACGTTCTTGAGCACGGTCGCCACCGCGCTCGCGGCCACCACGCCCCCGAACGCTCCCAGCCCGGAGGGGGTGAGCCATCCCGCCGCCCAGCCGACGGCGATGGCGACGGCGAAGGACAGCGGGAAGACGGCGAGCGCCACGCCGTAGGCACGCAGTCTGCCCGGCAACCATGAGGCGGCGTAGAGGCGGCGCAGCGACGGGTCGCTCAGAGCCATGACGGCACCGGCCAGAAGGGGCGTCGCGATCCAGATGAGGGCGGCCGGCGACTCCATGGAGTGGGGGATGTCGAGGATGTCGTCGGCGACGAGTCCGATCCAGCCGGAGCCGAGGGCGACGACGACGAATACGGCGAGGCGGGTCGTGGGGCTCGCGGCGACGATGCCGCTGGGAGGAGGGGTGCGACTCATATCCATACTGTACAATACGAATATTGGATTTTACAAGTATGGATGCGTGGTGATCGCCCTCAGCGGGTCTTGTCGCCGGCGGCGTCGGCGGTCGTGGCCGTCTCAGCCGTCTCAGCCGTCTCAGCCGTCTCAGCCGTCTCGGTGGTCTCGGCGGTCTCGGCGACTCTCGCCCGTGTCCCGACGGCATCGGCGGCGACGGCGCGCCTGGTCCGCGCGATCCACTTCAGTTCGGCTTTCGCGCCGTCGATCCCGTAACGAAGGGTCGCGGCCTTGAGGGTGGTGTCGAGATCCACCGCGTCGACGTCGATCGCCTCCAGGGCCTCCAGGTCCCGTCGGACTTGCTCCTCCATCCCGGCCAGGAGCTCATCGGCTCCGTCGTGCCCCAGCCGAGCGGCGAAGAAGACGCGCGCCAGCACGGGGTCCTTGCTCGTGCGGGTTTCGAGCGGGCTCGCCAGCCAGGCGTCGAGCTCGGCGAGACCCGACTCCGTCAGGCTGTGCACCCGGCGATCCGGCCGGCCGCTCTGGGGGATGACTCGCGTCGATATGGCGCCGTCGGCCTCGAGGCGATCGAGAGTGCGGTAGATCTGGGACTGGTCGGCGTGCCAGAAGTGGACGACCGAGCTGGCGAAGGCGCGGCTGAGGTCGTAGCCGCTCTGCGGCGCGTAGAACAGCAGTCCGAGGATGGCGTGCCTGAGTCTCATGCACTCCACAGTAGGCGAGAGGGACTCCGGGACCCGGGCGCCGCCGGGAGGCCGACGTCCTGGAGGAGGCGCCCGCCCTGTGAGAGCCGGGACGCCCGGGCGTCGCGAGGGCCGCAGCACCTCGTGAGTTCGTGGCGCGGCTCGACGCAGTGCGTCGAGCCGGGCGTCCTTGCTCGAGTCGGACGACGGCGTCGTCGGACTCGCGCCGGAATGCCGGCCCGTGCAGACATGCCCGACTCGTGTCTCCGACGGCCGGGCGCGGCTCCGTCGGACCGATCTCGAGCCGGAACCGGACCGATCTCGAGCCGGAACCGGACCGATCTCGAGCCGGAACCGGACCGATCTCGACGAAGCCGATTGCGCTCCTGCCCGGGCGTGACGTTCCTCCCTTCATGTGTTGGGACTTGCGTCCCCGGTCGCCGCCGAATAACGTGTCACCCGACCATCTAGAGCAGCCGAGAGACCTGGCTCATCGACGTTGCAGCAACCCCCGCATGAGCGGTGCAGGTGCTTCCGCCAGGACCGATGGAGGAACGAGTGACCGCAGACCCCGCACCCGCCAGCGACTCGGCCCGGGCCGGTGCCCCGGTGGGCGCCCCCGGCGCGGATGAGTCCATGATCTCGCTGCGGAACGTCCACAAGATCTACCACCTGCGCGACGGGTCGGACGTGCGCGCCCTGGACGGGCTCACCCTTGAGATCCCCGCCGGCTCCATCCACGGCGTCGTCGGCACCTCCGGCGCGGGCAAGTCCACCCTCGTGCGCTGCCTGACCGCCCTCGAGAGGCCCACCGACGGCGAGGTGCGCGTCGCGGGTCAGGACGTGACCTCGCTCAGCGCCTCCGAGCTGCGCAAGGCCCGGCGCGCCATCGGCATGGTCTTCCAGCACGCCAACCTCCTCGAGCAGCGCACGGCCGCTCAGAACATCGCCTACCCCCTCGACCTGGCCGGGGCGCAGAAGGGGCAGCGCCGCGGCAGGGTCTCCCGGATGCTCGAGCTCGTGGGCCTGGCGGACCGCGGCTCGTCCTACCCCGCCCAGCTCTCCGGTGGCCAGCAGCAGCGCGTCGGCATCGCCCGGGCCCTGGCCGACGAGCCCGCCGTCCTCCTGTGCGACGAGCCCACCAGCGCCCTCGACCCCGAGACGACCCGCTCGATCCTCGACCTCATTCGCGATGTGCGCGACCGTCTGGGCGTCACCGTCGTCATCATCACCCACGAGATGAGCGTCGTTCGCCGGATCTGCGACTCCGTCAGCCTCCTGGAGGCCGGTCGGATCGTCCAGTCCGGCCCCATCGAGGCCGTCGTCTCCGACGTCGATTCCCGGCTCTCCCGCGAGCTCGTCCCGCCACCGGACGTGCCCGCGGCCGTGCGCACCGCCGGCGGGGCTCACGGTCACGGCTCCGGCCCCGACGGCGCTGCTGACGCCGTGATCGATGTCGCCCTGACGGCGCACCCGGGCGAGCCCGCCGCCGCCCAGGTGCTCGCCCTGGTCGCCGAGCAGGGTGCGGACGTCGCCGGGGGAGTCTTCGAGACCCTGGGCACCGCCCAGGTCGGGCGGCTGGCCCTGACCATCCCGGCCGATCGTGCCCGGGCCATCGTCGAGGCCCTGCACGACGCCGGTCTCATCGCGGAGGTGCGCCCGTGAGCCCTGTGACGACTGCTCTCCTCTCCTCGCCCGTCGCCGGGCCCGCGCCGTCGGCCGGCGCTCTCGCCGCTCGCAGCGGTGACGGCACCTGGTTCTCCAACCCGGCCGTCAAGAGCCACCTCGGCCCCGCCACGGCCGAGACCTTCGCCATGACCTTCGTCTCCGGCGTCCTCGTCATCGGCTTCGGACTGCTCCTCGGACTCGCCCTGGTCACCACCGGAAAGCGCGGCCAGCACCGCAACCGCGCGGTCTACGAGATCCTGTCCCAGATCGTCAACATCGGCCGCTCGATGCCCTTCATCGTCCTCATGGTCGCCATCGCGTCGGTGACCCGCCTCATCGTGGGGACCTCGGTCGGGTGGGCCGCCGCGTGCGTGCCGCTGACGATCGGCGCCATCCCCTTCTACGCCCGCCTGGTGGAGACCGCCATCAACGACGTCGACCACGGCAAGGTGGAGGCGGCCCTCATGATGGGGGCGTCCGGCTCCCAGATCACGTGGGGCGTCCTCGTCCGGGAGGCGCTGCCCACGCTCATCCAGTCCGGGACCGTCACGATCATCACGCTGCTCGGCTACTCGGCGATGGCCGGGACGGTCGGCGGCGGGGGGCTGGGCGACTTCGCCATCCAGTACGGATACAACCGGAACATGAGCGACGTCATGGTCATCGCCGTCGTCCTCATCGCGGTCATCGTCGGCGTCATCCAGGTGGTGGGCGACATGCTCAGCCGGCTGGTCGATCACCGCTGAGCCACGACCAGCCGGAGCACCCGCTCGGGGCCCCGCGGCGCGCCGTGCCGCGGCGCCGGCCCCGACGCGGCCCGCTCGGCCCGGCCGGTCGTCCGCGCACCGGCCGGTCCTCCGCAGTCCTCACGTCACCCCGGTCGGCCCGTCATCCGGCCCGGCCCCTCCACGAGCAAGGAACCACCATGACCCCCGTCCTGTCCTCCGTCGCCTCCGCGCCGATCTCCCGTCGCACCGCCCTGGTCGGCGGCCTCGTCTCCGCCACCTCCCTCGCACTCGCGGCCTGCGGATCCAACGGCGGCATCGACGTGAAGAACGGCGTCGCCACCATCGCCATCGGCGCCACCCCGCAGCCCCACGCCACCATTCTCCGGTGGGTCCAGGACAACCTGGCGGCCGACGCCGGACTGAGCCTGGACATCAAGGAGATCAACGACTACCAGACGCCGAACTCGTCCTTGAACGACGGCTCCCTGGCGGCGAACTACTTCCAGACGCCCAACTTCCTCAAGCAGCAGATCGACGAGAAGGGGTACGACTTCGTCTCCATCGCCGACGTCCACGTCGAGCCCCTGGGCCTGTACTCCTCCACGGTCGGCAGGGTCGAGGACATCCCCGCGGGCGGGAGCATCCTTCTCAACAACGACCCGGCGAACACGGCCCGCGGCTTCAAGCTGCTCGCCCAGGCCGGGCTCATCACGCTCGACGAGACGGTCGAGCTGCCGACGGACGCCGACATCACCTCCAACCCGAAGAACCTCACCTTCTCCACCCTGGAGGGCGCCCAGGTCGCCCGCTCCATGCAGGACGCCGACGCAGCGGTCATCAACGGCAACTACGCCCTCGAGGCCGATCTCAGGCCGAGCCGGGACGCGCTCATCCTCGAACAGGGCGGCGCGGACTCCCCGTACGCCAACGAGCTCGTCGTGCGCACCAAGGACAAGGACGACGAGCACCTGAAGAAGCTCGCCGAGCTCATGAACTCCGGGGAGCTGCGGACCTACATCGAGCAGACCTGGACCGACGGCTCGGTCCTCCCGGCCTTCTGACCGCGGGACGCCGGGTCCGGGAGCGGTCGAGGCGCCCTGGCCGGCCCGGCCCCGTCGAGTCGGGCTTTTCGGCGCGAGTCGGACGACGGCGTCGTCGGACTCGCGACGAAAAGCCGGCCTCGTGCAGGAATGTCCGCTCCCGACGGCGGGCGGCGGCACCGGACGGACGGCGCGTACCGTGGTCCCATGAGGGCTGAGCGCGTCACGGACTCCATCACCTACCACGGGGAGGGCCCCTGCTGGTGGCCGGCCACCCGGCGCCTGCGCCTGGTCGACATGCTCGCCGGCGCCGTCGTCGAGTTGGACGAGGGGGCCGGGGGCGGCCATCGCCGTCTGCCCGTGCCCTCGCCGGTGGCCTCGGTGATCCGGCCGCGCACGGGTGGCGGAGCGGTCGTCGCCACCGAGCGCGGCATCGCCCTGGGGCGGGCGGAGGACCTGAGCGACCTGGCGGAGGTCGTCGCCCTCTGGGACGATCCGACGGTCCGCACGAACGAGGGCGGCTGCGACCCGGACGGCCGGTTCTGGATCGGGTCGATGTCCTACGACAAGACTCCGGGCGCCGCCTCCGTCCACCGCTGGGACGGGCCGGGGGCCGAGCCGCAGCGGGCCTGGGGCGGGGCGACGATCTGCAACGGCCTGGGCTTCAGCCCGGACGGCGCGCGCGCCTACTGGGTCGATACCCCGACGCTGACCGTCACGGTCCTCGACTACGACGCCGAAGCGGGGCTGGTGGACCCGAGGCCCTTCGTCACGATCGAGGAGGGGGCCGGTCACCCGGACGGCCTGACCGTGGACGCCGACGGCGGGGTGTGGGTCGCCCTCAACGGGGGCGGGGCCGTGCGGGGCTACGACGCCGAGGGGAGGCTGTCCGAGACCGTCGAGGTGCCGGTGCGGCAGGTGACCGCCTGCGCCTTCGGCGGGGAGGGCCTGGAGTGGCTGTTCATCACGACCTCGCGCGAGAACCTGCCCGACGACGTCGAGCCTGCGGCCGGGTCCGTGTACGCCGCCGAGGTCGGCGTGCGCGGCATGGAGCCGCTGGCGTTCGCCGGCTGAGGGGCGGGCTCGGCCGAGGCGTGAGTGACAGCGGGAGCGGCACCGGGAGCACCGGTCTTGCTGTCAGTGACGGGAGCAGCGGCGCCATCAGTGACATCGTGCTCCGCTAGTGTGTCACTGACACTGGCAGTCGGTCAGTGCGAGTGACGGTAGGGCTTCGCTCCCGTCGGCTCGAGGATGTCGCCGTGCTCGAGCAGGGGGTTGCCGGTCAGGCTCGGGAGGCTGTGGCGCCGCCTGTGACCCGCACCTTCTCGACCGTCGAGTTCGAGGGGGCCGAGGAGCGGACTCACGCCCTGGTGCACAGGAATCTCGATGCCATCGCCGAGTCCAAGCGTGTGGAGATCGGGATCGTCGAGGACAAGCTGGTCGTGACCAGCCCTGGAGAATTGCGGGGCGTCTCGGAGCGGCAGCTCGGGCGCCCCGGCGGCAAGAGCGCCGTCAGCCCCGTCCTGTACGACATGTGCAAGAACCTTCGCACCTCCGGCGCTCGGCTCATCGAAGGCGAGGGAGGAGGCATCCGCGAGGTCCTTCAGGCGACCTCGCCTCGCACTCCGGGGCCCGTCACCCCCTGTTGTCTGAGAGGCGCGCCACATACACTTGAAGTGGCGGTCACGATCACTCCGCGGAGATACTGCGGCCGCGCACCGCTCAGGAGGCCACCATGTCCGAGCAGATGAACAGGATGCGTGACGGAGCCGGCTTCATCGCCGCCCTCGACCAGTCCGGGGGCTCCACCCCGCGCGCCCTCGAGGCCTACGGCATCGGCCCCGAGGCCTGGAGCACCGACGAGGAGATGTTCGACCTCGTCCACGCCATGCGCACCCGCGTCATGACCAGTCCCGCCTTCACCTCGGAGAGGATCCTCGCCGCGATCCTCTTCGAGCGCACCCTCGACTCGACCGTCGAGGGCCGTCCCACGGCCGACTACCTGTGGGACGTCAAGGGCGTCGTCCCCTTCCTCAAGGTGGACAAGGGCCTTGAGGCCGAGGCCCATGGCGCCCGCCTCATGAAGCCGATCCCCGACCTGGATGCCACCCTCGCCAAGGCGGCGGGCGCCCACGTCTTCGGCACGAAGATGCGCTCCGTCATCCTCCACGCGGACACCGCCGGCGTGCGTGCCGTCGTCGACCAGCAGTTCGAGATCGCGGACCGGATCCTCGACGCCGGACTCACCCCCATCATCGAGCCCGAGGTGGACATTCACGCCTCGGACAAGACCGGCATCGAGCTGCTGCTCCTGTCGTCCCTGACCGCGCACCTCGACGACCTCCGCCCCGGCCGCGACGTCATCCTCAAGCTGACGATCCCCTCGGTGACGGACTTCTACTCCGGGCTCATGCGCCACCCCCGCGTGGCGCGCATCGCCGCGCTTTCCGGCGGGTACAGCCGTGAGGAGGCCGACCGGAGGCTGGCGCGCAACCACGGTCTCATCGCCAGCTTCTCCCGCGCTCTTCTCGAGGGCCTCGACGCGGGTCAGACCCGGGAGGAGTTCGACGCCGCCCTGGCCGCCTCGATCGACAGCATCTATCGGGCCTCGACGACCTGAGTCCGACGTCGCCGGGCGGCCGGGCGGTCCTGTCGTGACGAGCACGGCGGACCTGGAGGAGGGCGCCGGGCCGCCGGGCGGTCCGGCGCCGGGGCGCGTAGTGCCGGCCTCGGCGCGGGATGATCGGCCGGGTCGCGCTCTGGGCATGGCCGGCGGATTCGGTGAACCGGGCTCGCCGGGGATGGCCGGCCAGAGGCGGGGCCGGGCCGGGTGGCCGCTTCGGAGCGAGCGCCCTGTCCACCTGCGCCTGCCCGCGCCTTCGCTGCGGCCCAGGAGAGCCCGTTCGTGGAGTAGGCCTTCGCAGGGTCGGTGTGCGTTGCCGTTCTCCCGGGTGGGGCCGCCCTGGGGCGTCGCGGAGCGTCCCGTCCCGGTGCCGGAGTGTCCAGATCTGCCACAAAGGTCCGGATTCTGTCGGGGTGTACGAGGAGAATCGTTGGTATTCCGGGCTTTTTTCACAGTCGATTCCGCCTCGCGGTTCCTTTGTGGCAGATCTGGACAACCTTCCGCCCGGGTGAGTCCTATGATCCTCGCGCGCCCCATCGGCAGGGCGTGCCTGCGTCTGATGGTCGACGGAGAGAAGGTCGAGGTGAGCCCGGACGTGGCGGATGTCCTCGTTCGTGTCGCACGGGCGATGCAGCAGGGGCTGGCCGTGACGGTCGCGCCGCAGAGCACTCGGCTGACGACGCAGGAGGCGGCCGACATGCTCGGCATCTCGCGGTCGACGCTGGTGAGGATGCTGGATGCCGGCGAGATCCCCTTCGAGAAGATCCGTCGGCACCGGCGACTCCATCTCGCCGATGTGCTCCAGTTCCGGAATCGTCAGCGGCGCACAGCGAGCGAGGCGCTGTCGGACATGGTCGCGGATGCCCAGGCGATGGGCGCCTACGACGACGAGCCTACTCGGGTGCGCGAGATACTCGCCGGCGTGCGTTCGGAAGGATGACGGACGGACGATTCTCCACCTGCACGAGGATCGTGGCCGAGACCGTGATGAGTCTTGCGGCTACGTGACGCGGCTCCGCAGGCAGATGAATGGTGCTCTCCCCGATGCGCGAGTGCGCGGGTGGGAGAGCGCTCTGCCATGCGTCCCGAATATTCGGGACGCGAATGACCGGCATGTCGTTGCAGCGGAGCTTGTCGGTCGGGCGGACGTCATCGTGACCTTCAATCTCAAAGATTTCGTTACTGCTCGACTCCCGGGCGACTTATTTTCCCAGTCTCCGGATGAGTTCCTCCTGGACCTTCTAGATCTATATCCTATGCCAGTCCGCGATGCGCTTGAGGAGGTGGCATCGAGAATGGGCCGTAAGGGGCCTCGGTGGACGCTGGAGGATCTTCTTGTGCGCCTCGAGCGCGAGGGATGCTGTAGGTTCGTCTCGGCAGCGCACCAGAGCATGGGGGCGCCGAGTTAGAGGGAAAACCGTGAACTTGACCTTCTAAAGGCTCTTATCATTTCGCTCGGCGGCTCGAGGAATGGATCTCGACGTGAGGTGATCGGCCAGTGACGGGGTCGGGTTGATGGTCAGGTGTCATCTCGCAGGTCTGGGCTGGCGCTGAAGTGCTCCTGTGTCATTGAGGTCGTCCACAGCCTGCGTTCGGTCTTGATTCTGCCGCGGGTGCTGGGCTTATTCGGGTGGTACCACTTGGCCGCCTCGATCTTGGCGTGGCCTGTTCTGGCGGCATGGTCAAAAGCGGGCGCCGGGTCGGTGTCGCGAGAAGCCGGGACGATGATGTCGTGAAGTCCGCAGCGAGCCAGATCCACCAGGGTCGGGGAGCACATAACGTTTACTCTTTTCTCGCGCCGGGAGAGTCGCACCGGTTTTTCTCGCCATTGATGTACTCCCAGGAGTACTTCAATGGTCGCAGTGTTGCGTGCGCGGGCGAGCTGGCAGCTGAACCGATGGGGATCGATCAGTGCCTCCTCGGGCGGGCGTGCGGGTAGGAACAGTCCTGCGGCTGTAACGTGGACATTCTGGTAGTCGATGACGACCGCCATCGTGAGAGCCGCGGGAAGCCTCCGGCAGGGAGAAATAGGTCCCGCCAGTCCCGGAGGACGACGGGGAGTTATGTGAGAAGGGTGGGTGGCGGTAGGGCGTCGTGGCCAGTACGCGATGTTGTGATCCATGACACTTGAATGGTGGTTGGATGCCTCTCGTCCCGAGTGGCCGGGTTGCTCGGGATGCCGCGGTCAATGCTGGTGAGATTGCCTGGCGGCTCCATGCGCCCGAGGGTGACGGAGGACCGCATTACCTCGCCTCTGGGCTTCGCGTGGGGAGCGGCACCAGCCTTCACAACCTACGAGATCCGGCTCATGCGGTCAGGAATGCTACGTCGCGGTGGGGTTCGGCCGGCTGACAGGGACAGTGGACGGCCTCAGCCGGCGCGGGTGTCCGACCACGCGGACGTTGAGGGGCGGAAGGATCCCGATCTGCTCAGCCTCCGCATGTCCGGCCGGTTCGGCGGCGTGCCGAGGGTCCTCTCATCCGACGGCGGCCCTGGCGGCGTCGGCGGCGGTGACGGCCCGGACCTGAGCGGACCAGGCGCCGACGGCGGTGTCGCGGCTGCGTCTGCCGGGTAGCGCGGCGATGGCTTCGCGTCGGCCCTCCCGCCAGGTGCCGACGACGGTGAACCGCGTCGGTCGGTTCAGGCGGCGCAGCAGGGCGGACCCGTGCGGGTCCGCCGCCAGGTGATCGACGACGACGTCGAGGGCTCGCCGCCAGGTGTGCAACTCGATGCCGGTGTCCGCGTGCGACTGAAGGAGATTCGCGACGAGCAGCATGACGTCGTCCCGGTCGTTCTCCGCGCGGTGGGGGCGGTACCAGTCGTCCTCGAGGACGGTGGCCAGGTGAGCGGCCCGCTCGAGGATGTCGCGCTCGGTTTCGTCGGCGATGTCGTTGGGGTAGGGCATGAGTGCTCTCCGATCTCGGGTGCGGTGCGCTGTGCGGGGAGAGTCTGCGCGGCGCGTCGTAGCTTGCCTGAAGCTTTCCGTCCGCTTGCTACGCCGAGGTCTTCTCCTCGGCCTCCAGGAAGCGGCGGAAGTGCTCGCTGAGACGATCGCCATCCGGGCGCAGCCGTTTGCTCCTCGGCACGTGCGTGAGGGATTCGGCGTCGAAAGCCAGAAAGCCGGTGCGATGGGAATCCGTCTCGAGCTTCCGCGCCCGCTCCGCCACATGGATGCAGTGGTTCGCATCGATGCCGATGAGGTTGCGATCGTAAGCCGTGTGATGGACCCTGCACAGTGCAAGGCCATTGCTGACTTCGGGTGCGCCCGACTCCTCCGCGTCCGGGATGATATGTGCGGCTTCGAGGAGTTGCGCGTGCGGGAGGTCGCAGACGGCGCAGGAGATTTCATATGCGCTGATGACGTGCTCGCGAAAATCGTGCTGGTGAACGCGCGCCCTGGTCCAACGAGATACGTACCTTCGTTCGATCAGCGGAGGGCCGGCATTCTCGATGACGGCCGACCTCGCCTCTTCGATGGCGATAATGAATTCCGAACTCTCTTGGTCGATCCGTTCAATGAAGGCGGGGAAACGGACGTAGTAGTACAGCAGGGAGTCCGTCGGTTTGACGCCGACGAGCCAGGCGAGAGGGTAGTTGCGGCGGGCGGCTTCGATCATCGCCTCGTTGGTCCACTGCTTGCCGGGGGAGTCGGCGAACTTGTAGCGAAGCAGCCCGTCATCGTCGATCCGGTCCGTGTACGGGGCCTCTTTGCCGGATTTCGGCGCCGCGGTTTTGAAAGTCAAGGAGGAGGCGAAGCCGGCGGGCTTCCAGATCCCCTGCGTCTGGTGAACGAGCGGGAGACGATGCCCGTGCCACATGAATCCGCGCATGAGCTCCTGATGCGTGAAGAGTTCGTGGCCGTCCGCCTGCTGCGCCTCGAACCACTGCATCGTGGCGAGGTGGGCGTCGAGTTCCTCGTCGGGGGTGAATAGCGGGTGTTTCACTTCGGTCGCTGAGCCGTCCTGTTCGTTGGTATTTTAGACTGACAACTTTCCTTTGGGGCTCTCGAAATTGCTTACCAGAACTTCGCGGTCCTTGTCTCGAGACTACACGGCTCGATCGGCAGTCGCGGCCGTTTCGAGGTTCTTCGTGTTCGGGGTGGGGAGATGCGGCTGTTCGGGGCTCTTTCTCGTCGGGGCCGCCGGGGTGCTGGTCGACGGTCCCGGGGTGTGAGTGCGCCGGGGGTCGTGCCGGGGATGTGTCGTGCTTCCGGCGGGGTTGTCCGTTGTCGTGCTCGTAGGGGATGTCGGCTCGCGCCGTATCGTTCGTCGGTGGGGTTCGTTTTGGTGTTCGGGTGTCCGAGTCTGTTGCAAGGCCTGGATCCGGCTGGAACGCGCAAAACGGATTGTTGATATTCCGGGTTTTTTCTCTGCTGCTGATACCGGTAGGCGGCTCCTTTGCAACAGGTTCGGACATGCCCCCCGCCGCGCAATGGGTCCCGGAGGTCCTGGGTGCTCGCCGCGCGCTGCTGCGGGTGCAGGCACCGGCGCCCGCATGGGTCCTGCTTGCGTCCTGCAGGCCCTGCAGTCCCGCGCCGTTGGCCTGTGAGGCCCGGCGTTGAAACTACCTCCGATGCGGTCTTGCGCTGGTCTGTGTTGCTGAAGCCCGCTGTTATGCGGCCCCTGTGCGGTGCGCGCTCACCGCTGCGCACCGCTGGTCTGTGGGGCCCGGAGTGCTCGGGGGCGCGCACCGCTTCGTCATCGTGGGCCACTGTCTCCATGTGGTCGTACGCAGTCTCACCCGGTCGTACGTAAAGCCGTGCGGTCGTACCTCTACGCGCGTGGTCGTACGCAACTCCACGTGGTCGTACCTTAGAGCCCCTTTAAGGTACGACCGCGCGTCTCCACGTACGACTGCGCGCCCCCGGGTACGACCGCGCAGGACTCCAAGACATCGGACCACCGGCACCCGCCCACCCCGACCACACCCACACACACGAAGAGCCCCGAAGTTGCTTCCGGAGAAGATGACGGCCGCGGATACGGCGACACTCTTCTCCCTCGCGATTCCATATTCTGCTGCTCCGAAGGGGCGCATCTCCTTCACCGTGAGGCGGCCCGATCGGAGCAACGATCCCGTTGTCGATATTGAATGATCGAGAATGACTGCGAATGATCGAGAAGGACCGAGGAGGCGGGATGGACGGTGCCGAGAAAACCGGAGGGTCCTGGGCCAGTAGTCCCGGCACGGCCCGATCGATGACGTCGAATCGGCGCCGCGACACGCGTCCGGAGTTGGCGATCCGTCGGCTCTTGCATGCGCGCGGCTACCGGTATCGCGTCGATTTTGCGCCGTGGAGCAATAAGCGTCGCCGTGCGGACATCGTCTTCACCCGTCGGCGGCTCGCCGTTTTCGTCGATGGGTGCTTCTGGCACGGATGTCCCGAGCACGGCACGATCCCGGCCTCGCACGTCGAGTACTGGGAGCCGAAGCTCGCGAGGAATGTCGAGCGCGATGCGGAGACGACCGCCATGGCGGAGGCCGAGGGCTGGAGGGTACTGCGCATCTGGGAGCACGTCCCGCCGCGGGACGCCGTGCACCTCATCATTCGCGCGCTTGAGAGCGGAACCGGGGAGGTCGGGGGCGGAAGCGGCGAGGAGTAGCGGATGCGTTGCCAGGGGCGGCCCGGCGCAAAGGCCGGGCCGCCCCTGGCGGCCGCCCCGGAGCCCCGCTTTCCGTTCGGCCCGGCGCCTCGGCCGCTCCGGGCCCTGCTCACCGGTCGGCGGACCATTCCGCTCCCGCTCGGCCCGACCGCCCCGGAGCCCTGCTGCCTGGTGGCCGCGGTGGTCGCGGGCCGCGTCCCGTAGGGCGAGGCGGGATGCGGCTCACTTCCCGGTGGCCGCGGCGGTCGCCTCCTCAGCGGTCGGCTCGTCGTCCGGGGCGCTCATCGTCTTGCCCTCGGCGTCCCCGACGCTCCTCGTCCCGCTCTCGTCACCGGCCCCGGCGGCCGACGGCGCGAGCTCGGCCCCGGTGGCCGACGGCGCGAGCTCGGCCCCGGTGGCCGACGGCGCGAGCTCGGCTCGGGCGGCCCGCGGGTCGGAGGCGCTCAGACGCTTGATGTAGCGCTGGTACCAGGCCAGCGCCAGGCCGAGGAAGATGACCACGCCGCCCACGTTGTACACGAGCGTGAGCCACAGGGCCTGGTCGACCGGCGTCGTCCCGGCGATGAAGACGAAGCCGAACACCGCCAGCAGGAACGTTGCGATCACCAGCCCCGTCGTCCGCGAGCCCATGCGGAACTCGCGCTCCGCGCCGTCGTAGCGCAGCCGCAGGACCAGGTAGGCCAGCAGGATGAGCAGCGGCGGGATGAGCGCCGTTGCCGCGGTCATGTTGACGACGATCTGAAGCAGGTCGTCGATGTTGCCCGACCCCAGCGCCGGGATGATGAGGATCGGCACGACGATCGCGAACTGCAGCCACGACGCCCGCCACGGGATGCCGTGCTCGTTGAGCTCGATGACTTTCTCCCCGAACACGCCCCGCGGGATCTCGGAGAAGAAGATCTTCACCGGCGTCGACGTCCACATGAGCAGCGAGCCCAGTGTCGCCGCCAGGAGGATCAGTCCGACGACGCGGTAGGTGATCAGCACCGGGATGCCGACGTGCTCGCCCACCGCGCCCATGACCACGAACAGGCCATTGGACAGCTCCAGGCTGCCCACCGGGACGAAGACGTTCATGAGCAGCGAGGCCACCGCGTACAGCAGCCCGATCATGAGGCCGGCGACGACGATGGTGCGCACGAAGGCCTTGACGCTGCCGCGCAGGTCGTTGAGGAACACGCCGACCGACTCCGCGCCGCCCACTCCCTGGATGATCCAGGCCAGCGTCCCCAGGAAGGCCCACGTGGTCGCGAAGGAGGAGGTGTCGGGGGCGAGCGTCGCCGGGGTGATCGCAGTGGCGGGCTCCACCCCTCCCGCCAGGGCCACCAGCGACATGACGACGAAGACGCCGGTGAGAACGAGAACCGCGGTCGCACCGATCGACGTGATCGTGCCGATCCACTTGGCGCCCTTCGTCGACACCCACGTCGCCACCGCGAAGATCGCGATCGACAGCCCGGTGATCGCCCACGGCGACATCGTCTGCTCGTCGCCCGTGACCAGGTAGGAGGTGAAGACGAGGACGAGCGGCAGCAGGGAGGCGAAGAAGAACAGATTCACGAACCAGTAGCAGAAGGCGGCCATGAAGGCCCAGCGGCCGCCCATCGAGGTCTTCACCCACTGGTAGACGCCGGACTCCGAGCTGCGGTTCATGGCGACGAACTCGGCGATGATGAGCGTGAACGGGACGAAGTACAGGATCGTGGCGAGGAAGAACGCCGGCGCCGACGCCAGCCCGATCGCCACGTTGTTGTTGATGACGTTGCGGATGTTGAAGACGGCGGACACCGTCATGGTGAGCAGCGCGAACTGACCGATCCGCGCTCTGGTACCGGAGGGCATGGGGAGATTCCTTTCTGGAAGGAGGTTGTTCGGGGATGGCTGGAGGAGCCCGAAGAGGTTGGGAAGGTCGGGAATCCGGGGCGGCCGGAGGAACCCGGGAGGGGCGGTGACGGCCTCGCGGGACAGCGACGGCCGTGCGGGCCGCGCCGTCAGCGCTGGTCGACGCCGTCGGCGACTCGCCGGGGAGGGGCGCCGCGGGCCGCGAGGACGGCGCGGGCCGGGACGCTGTCGATCACTCGTCGGGGAGGGACGCCCCCTCGACGGTGACGCGGAGGATCGCGGCTCGCCCGCCCGCCCCGGGCACCAGGCGGAAGGCCTCGTCGGGGCCGACGACGCCGACGCCCCCGGCGGGAACCGTGACGGCCTGCACCCCCGCGGTGGCGCTCAGCACCTCCCGGTCGGTGAGGTCGTCGTAGGGCGTGAGCACCCGGGCCTCCGCCACCGGGGCGACCTCCACCACGAGGTCGATGTCGATGGCGTGGAGGACGTTCAGATAGCGGCGCGAGGCGATGAGTCCGTCGCCCGCCCGCCACGCCGCGAGCAGATCGTTGGACGGACCTCTCCAATAGGTCAGGGAGTCGCCCATCGAGTGGGCCGTACCAGGGGCGATGCGATCGAGGTTCTCGATCGCCCGGTGCGCGCGCCGCCACGGCGTGGCGCTGCCCTGCCCGCGGACGAGCGCCTCGGGGTCGGGGAGGATCTTCATGACGTCAGGCTCCTATCGCTGGGCGGTCGGTTGCGGCGGTGCGGGCGCCGTCGAGGGGGATGAGGTCGAAGGAGAAGGCGAAGTCCTCGAACCGGGTCCGGTAGGCCTCGAGCACCTCCGAGCCCCAGGAGTTCGAGCCGAGCCCGAGCACGCGGTGGTTGACATTGACGGTCACGTTCTCCCGCGGGACGAGGTCGGTGCGGTGCCGCGCCCCGTCGATGTCCCGGCAGGTCCACGGCCACACCGAGAAGCAGAACTCCTCCGGCGGGCCGTCCGGCGACCGCCCGGTCCCCGGGGTGCGCGCCACCGCCAGGCCCGCGCCCCGCTCATCGGTGAGCGTGAACCAGCGGACCCCGCCGCGGTTGGCGCAGTCCTGGGGGACCACGTACGGCGTCTGCATCCCGTCCACGGTCCGGCTCCACCTGCCGGTGACGGCGGCCGCGCGGGAGTCCGGGTAGTTCTCGCCCGGCCCGAGTCCGAGCCACGTGACCTCGCGGCCGACCCCGGGGGCCTCGAAGGTGACGCCGATCCGGGGGATGATGTCGCAGTAGCCCGCGTAGCCGCCGTCGGCGCGACCGACGGCGCTCAGACTCACGACGGATCCGCCCACCGTGTACGTCAGCGCCACCTCGAAGCCGAGGTCGAGCGCCGGCGGGGCGATGATCTGGACGACCTCGACGACGACGCCGTCCTCCTCCTCGCGCCACGCGACCGAGCGGGTGGAGGTCTGCATGATCTGCAGGTGCCGACTCATCCAGAGCCTGTCGCTCTCCTGCTGGTGGTTGTCGATGAGCGGGGTCCAGAAGCCGACGGCGGGCGGCGCGGTCAGGACGTGCCGCTCCCCTCGGACCCACGAGCTCAGGGCGCCGGTGACGACGTCGAAGCGGATCTCCTGTCCCTCGCTCGTCACGACGAGCTCGTCGTGCTCGGTTCGCGCCCGGGGGGAGCCTCCCGCCTGCGGCGTTCGCGGGCGCAGGTGGGCGGCAACGTCGGGGCCGGTCTCATCGGCGACGAGGAACTGGTAGACACCCAGCTCGCGCCCCTGCGGCGCCCACGAGACCGACTCGGTCGAGCGGACGCGGACGGTCAGGTGGGTGAGGCCGCCCGCCGCCGCCTCGACGGGGCAGGGCAGGTCCACCTCCTGCTGCGGAGGGAGCGCGCCGGGCGCGAGCCGGCGGACCGAGTCGGTGACGCCATCGACGACGCGCTCCAGGTCGAGGACGACGTCGGAGGCGTCGGTGAAGAACCGGCCGTTGCGCACGCGCAGCCGGCCGTCCGACCAGGAGACGGCGACCGGGCAGATGACCTGCTTGTACTCGGCGAGCCCGGGGCTCGGCTCCTGCCAGGGGAAGAGCAGCCCGTCGATGCAGAAGTTCGAGTTGTTCGGGTAGTCGCCGTGGTCGCCGCCGTAGGTGTGGTACTCGCGCCCGTCCTCGGTGGCGGCGGCCAGGCCGTGGTCGCACCACTCCCAGACGAACTGCCCCTGGATGGACTCCCAGCGGTCGATGACCCGCTGGTACTCGGCCAGACCGCCGGGGCCGTTGCCCATCGCGTGCCCGTACTCGCACAGGATGCGCGGCTTGGCATGGGGGTGCTCGCCGAAGTCGTTCATCTGGGACACGCGCGAGTACATCGTCGAGATCACGTCCACGCACTCGGCGTCGCGGTCCTCCTCGTAGTGCACGGGCCGCGGGTCGAGCTCCTTGCACCGCTCGTACATGGCGCGGATGTTGCGGCCGAAGCCCGACTCGTTGCCCAGGGACCACAGGACGACGCAGGCATGGTTGCGCTCCTGGGCGACGAGCCGCTCGATGCGGTCGACGCAGGCGGGCTCCCAGGCCGGGTCGTCCGTGATGCGCGAGAGGTCGCCGACATTCTCGAAGCCGTGGGTCTCGAAGTCCGTCTCGGCCACCACCATGAGACCGATCTCGTCGCACATCTCGTAGAAGCGCGGGTCGTTGGGGTAGTGGGAGGTCCGCACCGCGTTGATGTTGTGCCGCTTCATGAGCTCCAGATCGCGGCGCACCCGGTCCATGCCGACGGCCCTGCCCCTGTGGTCGTCGTGGTCGTGGCGGTTGACGCCGCGCATCTTGATGTACGTGCCGTTGAGCAGGAGGCGGCCGTCCCGAATGGCCACCTCGGCCAGGCCGAGGCGGTGCGGCACCGCCTCGGCGATGGTGCCGTCGTCGTCCCGCACCTCCATGAGCAGGTCGTAGAGCGCGGGAGACTCCGGGTTCCACGTGACCGCGTCGGGGACGTGCACGGTGGAGGGGGCCGAGTCGGCGGCGATGCCCCGGGCGCACGAGCCGTCCGGGCCGGTGAGGGACCACCGCACGTCGTGGGCGCCGTGCGTGCTCACCGTCAGGGTGACGTCGGCGCCGCCGTCGGCGGTCAGGCGGGTCCGGACGTGGAAGTCCTCCAGGCGCGCCGCCGGCCGGGTGATGAGGTGGACGTCGCGGAAGATCCCCGAGGCCCACCACATGTCCTGGTCCTCGACGTAGGTGCCGTCGCAGTACTGCAGCACCTTGACGGCCAGGAGGTTCGTCTCCCGGGTCAGGTGCTCGGTGAGGTCGAACTCGGCGCTCAGCCGGGAGCCCTTCGTCATGCCCGCGAGGCCGCCATTGACGTAGATCTCGGCGTAGGAGTCCACGCCGTCCATCCGCAGGATCGCCCGCTCGCCGGGTGCGAGGGCGGGGCGGGCCAGTTCCCGCTGGTAGACGCCGGTGGGGTTGGCGGAGGGGACGAGCGGCGGTCTGACCGGGAAGGGGTAGCCCTCATCCGTGTACTGCAGCCGCCCGTAGCCGTCCATCTGCCACAGGTGGGGGACCCGGACCTCGTCCCACTCGGGGTGGGGCGCGGCGAGGTCGTCGGCGTGGACCCGCCCCGGCGAGTCGAAGAGGCGGAAGGACCACGGGCCGGTGAGATCGGTGAATCCCGTGGACTGCGCCCGGTCGCGGGTGGCCGCCGCCGCAACGGACGGGTATCCGAAGAAGTGGGCCCGTGCCGGCAATCGGTTGCGGTGGGGCAGCCCGGGATTCTCCCAGTCGTTCGAGTGCGCCATCGTCGTGCTCCTTCGTACTCTCCCCGGCGTCAGGGGAACCGGTTCCACAACGTCGTGGAAGCGGTTCCACAAATGTAGTGCGGTGACCGCTCGGAGCGCAAGCGGGATGCGGATCCGTGCGCGGGCGGGGAGGATTGGGGTGTGACATCCCCGGGCCAGCGCGTAACCATCGCCGACGTCGCCCGCGCCGCCGGCGTGGCCCCATCGACCGTCTCCCGGGTGCTCAACGACTCCCCCAAGTGCACGCAGGAGACCCGCGATCGGGTGGCGCGCGCCGTCGAGGAGACGGGGTTCGTCGTCAATCGCAGGGGCCGTGCGTTGGCGGTCGGCAGGTCCGAGGCCATCGCGCTGCTCTTCACCGACCCCCTCGAGGAGCTCTTCACCGACCCCACCTACGCGCGCCTGTGCCACGGGATCGTCTCACGGCTCGCGAACGGCCCTAATCTGCCCATGATCCTGGAGGCGGCCACCGAAGCCGAGCGGGAGCGCGTCGTCGAGCACGCCGGCAGGGGCGCCGTCGATGCCGTCATCGTCATGACCCCCTACGAGGGGGACGGGCTCCTGGACCGGCTCCGCGAGCTCGGGCTCCCCGTCGTCCTGTGCGGTCAGCTCGAGGGGGATCCGTACCGGGGCGTCTTCTCGAGCGTCTACTCCGACGACGTCGATGGAGCGGCGCTCGCCGCACGGGCCCTCGTGGACGCCGGCAGGACCGACGTCGTCTGCGTCATGGGGCCCGCCGGGAACCCGGCGTCGGCGGATCGCATCCGCGGCTACCGGCGCGTGCTCGGGCGGCGCATGGGCGATGACCGGGTCGTCCACACCGGCTGGGACCAGCTCGGCGGTCACCGGGCCGTGCGCGCTCTCCTGGAGGGCGGAGCCCGCTTCGACGCCGTCCTCGCCGGGTCGGACCGCATCGCCGTCGGCGCCATCGAGGCCCTGCGCGAGGCCGGGAGGGACGTGCCGGGCGATGTCTCGGTCGTCGGCTTCGACGACCATCACCTGGCCTCCCAGTACAGCCCGGGGATCACGACCGTGCACCAGCCGCTGCGCGAGGAGGGCGCGCGCGCGGCCGAGCTCGCGCTCGCCATGATCGACGGCGCGCCCCCCGAGACGGTCGTCATGGACATGCGCCTGGTCGAGCGCGCCTCGGTGTGAGGCGTCGTCCCGGGGCGCTGTTCGGCCCGCAGTCGGCCGTGACCGCCCGGCCCGTGACCTTGTTGGTGGTCCCGGGTGGTCCGGGGCAAGCCCCGGTATCGACATGCTCGGGCAGCAGCGCGGCGAACCGGACCCGCAAGGGCTCCGTCACCGATGATGGCGGGGTGGGGACGAGGAAACGCTCCCAGGAGCAGAGGCAAGTACGGACGACTCACTTCTTACCGGGACCTTGTGCTCGCACCCTGCTCCCGAACCGCACCTACTGACGCGACCTCCAAGTCTCTCCATCTGCGATCGAGGACTACACTCCAGAATATGATGGGGAGTGCTGATCGTGATGGAGTCGCTGTGGACGTTCGCGCGCACCGTTCCAAGATGCGGATCGCCGAGGCTCTCTTCGAAAAGCTTGCGGTTTATGAGCTCGATGAGATCTCCGTGTCGGAGGTGGCGGCCAGGGCGGGTGTCTCCAGAAATACGTACTATCGCCATTTCTCCACGAAGAGGTCCGTCCTGGTGTTCCATGTGGAGGAGTTGCTGACGGAGTATCTCCAAGGTGTTGAGGAGCGTGGCATCTCGGATATTGAGAGCCTTCTCAACTTTTATTTCTCCTTCTGGGGGGATCGCAGAGAATGTGTTGCCCTGCTGAGAAGGCGTCAGCTCTTGGATCTGGCGCTCGATGTGCAGCGAAAGAAGTTCCTGGAGGTGCTGCCGCACTCTGGCCTTCCCTGGCACGGAGTCTCCGAAGTTGACGAGACTCTCGTGGACCTGCTGGTCGTTGGTGGAATGTGGAATATTCTCCTGCACTGGATCGATCATGGCATGAGCCCAAAGGCCTCAGAGGTTGTCAGGACGTTTCTTGAGGAGCTATCGGTCTACGCCGGGTACGTGCGATAGTCGGCTCCATCGCGGGGTCTTGGTCCGAGTTGCGCAGTTTTGGTGCCCTGTCGGGATGTTGAGGGCGGTGAGGATCTCTTCGGCTTCGGCTTCGGTTTCGGGGTCGGGGGGGCGGGGGCCGTGAGGTGGTGGTCGTTGAGGCTGATGCCCCACAACGACACCTCACCGGCGTTATTCCAACGAAAACCTCGCCAGAAACACAATCCAGCCCACACTGCGCAGCTCGGGCTTGACGGCTGTGAGCGTGCCGCGTCGAGGGGCGGGCTCGACTTCCCTGTTGTGTGGTACGGATTCTGCGAATCTGTACCACACGTGCTGCGCGAGTGGAACGGATCGGGTTTTCGGCATACGGTCCTCTCGACCGATAAGCCATCGCTGGGAGGAAGAATGTCGTTTCTGCTCGACTACTGGGCGCTACCGATCCTGTTTATTCTGCATGATTTTGAGGAGATGGTGTTCCTGCCTCTGTGGAAGAGGCGGGCGAGGTTTCGGATGCTCCCCGACCAGACGGGCTATTTTGGGGGGACCAGGGATGGGTCGGCATTCACGGTGGGGGTTCTGGAGGAGTTTGTTATCCTGCTGACCGTCTCTTATGTTTGCTCGCTGACGCAAGGTGACGGATTGTACCTGTGCTTCTGTGTGGCGTACAGTCTTCACTTCCTCATTCACTATAGAATGTGTTTCCGGTTCAAAGGGTACGTCCCCGGGGTTGTGACTGCCACTCTTCAGGTTCCGGTGATGTGGCTCATTGTCTCCCACTACTGGAGAATCGATCTGTCGACGGTAGCATGCTTCATGCTGGTGATGGTGCTGGTCTACGGAAACCTGTACTTCATGCACCGCTTGATGCCGAGAATCGAGCGGCGGTTCGTCGGATACGCTCAGGGCTAGAGTCTTATTCATGGGGTGCCCGGGGTGTTTTAGTGGGGTGCGTGTCGCTGGGTGGGACAGCGGCCTGCTCCTGAGATAGCTCAGGTGCTGAGGTCAATTCAATCGGGAGGCGAGCCACCATCATGAATAGTAGCGCGAGGATCACCCGCGGTGAGGTTGCGGACCTGTGCGAGGCGATCCACGCCGCGGGCCCTCTACCGGTCTTCGGGGTGCGGGTGCCGGATCTGCACCGGTGCGTGCGCCTGAGGTCCTGAGCTACCTGCGCCACAACCCGGTCCAGGAGCTGCTCGCCGAGGTCCACGGCGTCCGGCAGTCCACCGTCTCACGGGTCATCGCGAACACCCAGGACCTGGCGCGTCCTGCACACCGGCCGCAGAAGACCACTGGGCGCCTTCCCGGTAACCATCACAGCTGTCCTCGGACTCATAAACACCCACACACCATGAATAAGCCCCCATAGGCGGTGCTATGCGTGTTCGGGTCTCGTGCGGTCGTACCCGGGGCCGCGCGGTCGTACGCAGCGCTCCGCGGTCGTACGTGATGCCGCGCGGTCGTACCTTAGAACCCGGCTACCGTACGACCACGAGCGAGAAGGTACGACCGCGCCGAGTCGGGTACGACCGGGCGCGAGAAGGTACGACCACGAGGGGCTGCAAGAGTGGTGCGCGCCGCATCGGGCAACGGGGGACCTTGCGCCTCGCCTCCCTCCGGCGGGTTCTGTGCGGATTCGCCGGTCGAGCCGAGGGTCCGGACGTCACCGCGCCGCCGTCGAACCGATCTCGGTGCGGAACTCGACCGATCTCGCTGCGGAAGTGAACCGATCTCGGCGGGTGCCGACTGCCTGCCGCCCACCGCCCCGCTCCCGGGATATGACTAGACCCGCGGCGCCGGGTTGTCTCTCCCGGCCCGCGGGCCCATGTCGTCGAGGGGCTCGCACCCCGGGTTCCCACATCCGGGGGAGCACATCCTCCTTCGCCGGAGCGATCGGAGCGGGCTCCCTAAGACCCGCCTCGACCTCGGCGACGGACCGCTCGACGGGTTCCCCAACCCTCACGACCCGTCCCGTCCGACGGCAGTAACCATGTAACCAGTGCGCCCTGGAAAACCGCCCCGCCGCGCCTGAGAAACGTCTAGGAAGTCGTGCCCCGGTCCATGTCCGAGCAGGGCGGGAGGACGGCGCCGGACGCCATCTCGTGGAGCGCGCCTCCGACGCCGCCCGCTGAGACTCGGCTCCGCGGCCCGCTCGTCGTGCGGACCGCGATCCGCACGCGCCCGAGAGCGGACCGGGCCCGCGGCGCCGGGTTGTCTCTCCCGGCCCGCGGGCCCATGTCGTCGAGGGGCTCATACCCGGGCTACCTGAACCGGGGAGCGCATCCTCCCTCGCCGGAGCGAGTCCATCAGGGGTCCCTGCAACCCTGGTGGCTCTCGGCCGGATCACCAGCGGGGAAGCCCGTCCCTCGCGACCCGTTCCGTCCAGCGGCGATGACTATGGAATCAGGCTCGCCTGGACGCACGCCCCCACGCAACCTGTGAACGCACTATGAGTTCTGCGTCTTCAGGGACTCAAACCTATGAGTGGACGGAGCCTCTCGCCGCGTCCCCGGTGCCGCGCCACTCCCGGTGCCGCGCCACCCGGACTCGGGCGCTCGCCCACGGCGACTCAGACGCCCGCGTACAGCGAGGAGCGATGATTGCCGCGCGATCTCCTGGTCCTGGCGGTCGCGGGTGCGGCGGGCATGGGCCACGACTGCCAGGCGCCGCGCTCGATGTGCACGGCCGCCCAGGTGCGCAGATAGGGGTTCAGCCCCCATGCCTCCAGGAACCGCCAGGGTCCGCCCTCGCGATGGCGGGTCTTCACCGAGACGCTGAACCTCACGTGCTCGAGCTCGTCGAGACGAATCGGACCCTCCAGCGTGTCCAGCTCGGAGAGCCCGGGCTGGCGCGCCGGCCGCTGGCGCCCCGGCACGGTCTCCAGCTCCCGCACGTAGGCGTAGGCGTACGCCACGTGCCGCACCTCCACGTGCCTGCCCCGCCATACGGCCCGTACGCGCGCGACCGAGAACGTTCCGTCGAGCTGCGACGTCGCGATCGGCTCGGTCATCCACCACTTGGAGTAGTTCCGGTCGATGCCGAAGCCCTGCGGGCACGGGTAGTAGGGCTCCGCCTTCAGCAGGGTGACCGGCTCGGGGTACACGCGGTCGCGGTCATGGAACTCGGCGGCCTTGAACGGCATGCCGTGGAGCACCGCGAACATCTGCCCCGACGCCGGGACCGGCCCCACGTACGACGGCGTCCACCCCTCCAGCGGTGCCTCGGGCCCGGCGCCGGACAGGCCCACCCCGCTGAACCCCTGCGGCAGCACCACCCGCCAGTCCATGAACCGGTCGGGGACCGACGCCGTCAGCTCGCCGCCCACCGCCGTCAGGGCCCGAGTCTGCTCCACGACCACTCGCGTCAGCCTCGACAGGTCGATCCAGTCGCCGAGCGCGTCGCGCTCGTCCGCGCTCACCCGCGCCGTGTCCCCCCACACGTCGAGCAGCCGTACCGGGGTGCGGTCGAGCATCGCCGTCGCCTCGGCCCGGAACCCGTCGACGACGGTCTCCCGCGGCAGTCGTCGTCCCCAGGCGCCGCGGTCGCTCCAGGCCGAGAAGCCCCTCGGGCACTCGATGGTCTGCGGGACCAGCAGCGGCCACTCCCCATCGGCGGGCAGCGCGTACCGGTCGTAGTCGCTGCCCCAGGACTGCCCGGCCGATCGCCATATCGCCGCCGACGTGTCCCACCTGGCCACCGTTCCCTCCGGGAGGAGGACCTCCCGGGTGTCGTCGCCGGTGACGAAGGACGCCGAGCGCGCGTAATCGCCCACCCGCACGGGACCCGACAGCGGCGGCACCACGGCGCCGCTCACGCCCTCGCCGGCTGATCGTACCTGTGAGAATTCCCGCACCTGTTCATCATCCTCACGTGCTCGTGTCTGTCGTGGTCCCCGCGTGGTGCGCGGTGGGTCGCCGAGCTGCGGCGCGGCCGCCTCCGCCGCCCTCCGGCGTCCGGATGAGCGCCGTGTCGGAGAGGATCCCGGTGCAGTCTCCCCGGCCCCGGCCTCCGCCGCCCGGTCGGGACGCCGTGGAGTCCCCTCGCCGTACCGACTCATGCCGCATCCGTTCCCCGACGCCGCTGCGCGAGCTCGGCGCCCAGGCTCTGGGCCGGGCCGCCGAGCAGGCCGTCCTGGCTGCAGGCGTCGATGGTGGAGCGGATGGTCTCGACGGTGGAGATGAATCGACTGTTCCACGCCTCCCGGTAGGCCCGTGCCGTCGCCGTGCCCGCCGCCGCGTCTCCCGGATTCTCGGCGCCTGCCGGGTCGGCCGCGTCATCCGTACCGCCCGCGCCGTCATCCGCCCGGGACCTGAGGCGGTGGCTCCCGACACCCGGATCCAGGTCGACGGCGGCCCGGACCCGCTCCCAGGCGCTGTCCGGGGCCCTCTGCTCGCTCGCCGTCGTGTCCCGGTAGTAGCCCAGGGCCTCGACGAGCGCGTCGGCGACCGGGTCCGCGCTCAGGCGGCACAGCCACTGATCGGCGCCCCCGCTCGTCCGCCCGGGATGGAGGCCCAGGATGTCGAAGAGCCGGGCGTGCAGGTCCGCTAGGCTGGGCTCCGGGAGCGTCGCCGCATCGGGGCGCTCCGGCAGGCGGCCGAGCTCGAGCCGGTGCAGGTCGAGCGCGAGGGTGTAGAGCCGGTCGAGCCCGGTGGCCAGGCTCGCCAGAACCTGGTCGCGGTTCGCCGTCGACAGGCGCCCATCGCGAACGGTCCTCAACCCGTCGTCGATGAGGTCGCTGGAGGAGGACGCCTTGAATTGCAGCTCCAGCTGCTGCTGGGGCGTCAGGTCCGTTGCTACCACATCGTGTGTTACCACATCGTGATCATAGGGTGGTGCAGGGCGGCTGTGATGGCGACTCGCGGCACGGGCGGATGTTGCGGGCAGCACCATAAGCACCATGAGTACCACATGAGTGTCCATGAGGGCCCATGAGATTCCATGGAATTCCATGAGACGCCGAGATCCGCATCGGCTCGCGCGTGCTGTTCGGCCCCGCGTCACCATGTCGTGGCGGCGGGCGCGGTGGTGGTGGGGAGCATTCTGCCCATGCACGTGGTCGGCGGCGTGCCCGCGCGGATCATACGCGCCATCGAGCTCGGCGAGCGGACCGCCAGCAGTCCGCTCGCCGCAGGCCTGGGCGGGGCGAGCGGGGTCGCGCTCCGGCGCCGACTCGCCGCTCGATCAGCTGCCGAACCGGGGCTGCGTCCCGTCGAGCACCGTCCCGAAGTCGCAGGCCGACTCGATGAGGACCCGGCAGGCCTCGGCCACCTCCGGGTCCAGCCCGAACTCCCGCGGGGCCCGGTCCCATGCGCCGCGGGCCACCCGCGTGGCCAGCGCCAGCACCTCGGAGCGGCGCAGCCCCCAGTCCATGTCGAGCAGTTGCTCCAGTGATCGGCCGGGTGCCTCGGGGCTCAGAGGCGTGCCGTCCTGCTCCTGCGGGTAGGGCACGACGTCGAAGAGCGGAGCCGCGCTCCACGCCCCGCCGTCGTGGAGGAAGCCGAAGTTCCTCGCGTGGTCATCGATCGAGTGCGTGCAGATCGCCAGGATCGCGGCGCCCACGACCGCGCGTACGGCGTCGTCCCCGGCGGTGAAGCGGGCGGTCATGGGCGGGCCCCGGGTTCGAGTCTCGCCAGGACGAGGGCACGGCCGCGCTCGGACTCCAGGGGATCGATCGCCGTCGTGATCGTCTCGTCCACACCGAGGACGGCGAGGACCGCCATGACGTTGCCGAAGGACGCCCTCTCCGGGTGCGTCTCGATCGTCCGCAGCGTCGGCCTGGAGATGCTCGCCCGATCCGCGACCTGCTCGGCGGTCAGCCCCTGGGCCCGCCGCCAGGTGCGGATCGACGGGCCGATGCGCGCGAGCAGACGGCGCGTGCGAGGATGCAGGCTCTTGGGCGTCGGAGCACCTCCTGTGGAAACTGTTCTTTCCACGAGAGGAGGTTATGGCAAGTGCGCATGACGATGCCGACGGCGCGGTTCGCCGTCGGGACGGCCGATTCCGTCGAGTCGGGCATCCTCGGGTGAGGTCGATGAGGGTGTCTTCGACCTCACCCGAGGGCATCGGCCTTGTCGGGGAAGAGGGAAGGAACCCGGCGCCGTTGACGGGTCCCTGAGAGTCAAGAATCTCATGATCGGCGTTACACTTCTGTGATCAAAACCACGAACGGGGGATAATCGAACGACTCGTCAGTTTCTGCAACCGTTTCATCGGTAAGTTTTGGGAACGAGGTCCCGTCCGGCCTCCGGCGTCGACGTCCGGCGACCCCGCGCGGTCCTCGTGCGCGCCCGCCCGCCCGCGGCCTCCTGCGGGCCTCGTGCCGGCCCGCGATCCGCCGGTCTTCCGCTCTCCGTGGGTATTTCCGCGGGGTCCGCCGCCTGCCGCGCCGCACGCGCGGCGCGTTGCGATCCCGCTCCCGGACACCGGGTGGCGTCCCGTCCTCGCGGGCCGGGCGGCACGCGTGAGCCGACCGAAACAATGACAATCGTCCTCCTGTGGCTACCCTGGTCCCGTGAGTCCGACGCCATCGCACGAGCTGCAGCCCGACCAGCGCTCCGAGCAACGGGCGGCGGTTATCATCCCCGCCAGGGATGAGGCGGACCGCATATCGGCCACGGTGCGCGCCTGCCGGTCCATTCCCCGCGTCGATCTCGTCGTCGTCGTCGATGACGGCTCCACCGACGGCACCCAGGACCACGCCCGCGCCGCCGGGGCGGTGACCGTCCGGCACTCCGTCGGTCGCGGCAAGGCCTCCGCCCTGGAGACCGGCGTCAGCGTGGTGGGGATGCGCGACTACGAGGACGGTCCCGCTCGCCTGCTGCTCTTCATCGATGCCGACCTGGGCGACTCCGCCGCCGCCTGCGCCGAGCTCGTCTCCCCCGTCGTCGACGGCGTCGCCGACATGGCCATCGCCGTTCCGCCCAAGCAGGCCGGGGCCGGGGGGCGCGGTCGTGTCGTGCGACTCGCGCGCTCCGCCATCGCGGTCGCCACCGGCTGGGCGCCCGTCGCGCCGCTGTCGGGGCAGCGCTGCCTGACGCGGCGGGCCTACGAGGCGGCGGCGCCGCTGGCCGAGGGCTGGGGGGTCGAGGCGGGCCTGAGCATCGACGTGCTCGTCGCCGGGATGACCGTCATCGAGGTCCCCTGCAACATCACCCATCGCGTGACCGGCAACGACAGCGCCGGTCGCCTGCACCGCGCCTCCCAGTACAAGGATGTCCTGCGGGCGGTGACCGGGCGCCGCCTGCGCCGCCATCGGGTGCCCGCCAAGGCCGTGGACAAGAGGGCCGTGCGCGAGCAGTCGCCATTCCTCGCCTACCAGGCCTGGGACGGCCCGGCCGGGTCGGCGGACTCGTCCTCCTGATCCCCCGGTCGGCCCGAGCCCGGTTCCGCGCCGAGATCGGTCGGGTTCCGGCTCGAGATCGGTTCAGTTCCGCAGCGAGATCGGTCCGGCGGCGGCGCGCCCGGTCGCCGGGGCTGCGAGTCGGGCATGTCCGCACGAGGATGGCATTCCTGCGCGAGTCCGACGACGCCGCCGCCCGACTCGCGCAGAAAAGCCCGACTCGATGAGCAGGTGGCCGGCCGACGGCGCGCTGCGGCGACTTGGGGGACTGGATGGACTAGGGGGCCCGGGAGGAGACGACGATCCTGGAGGTCAGGATCGCGATGAGCGCCGGAACGGCGACCGCGGCCGAGAAGCAGAGCATGGTCAGCCCCGAGTCGTTGACGAGCACCTCGACGACGACCAGGACCGTCAGTGCCCTCCCCAGCGGGCCCAGCCACTCCGGCAGCATCCCGGGCCGCGCGAGCCACGCGTAGGGCCCCCGCCCCTGCCGGGCCCCGCGCACCGCGCGACCCGCCCACCACGTGGCGAGCGCCGTACTGCCCGCCCCGACGACGAGCGCCGCCGTCGCGAGTCGACTGGTGGTGAAGGGCTCGACGAGCGCCGTCGCCTTGCGCGTGATGGTCGCCCCCGCGTCGCCCATGAGCATCTGGTTGATGAAGCGCCCCAGGTGCGTCCTCGAACCGCCGCTCAGGAAGTCGCTCAGCCCGAGCAGGAGCACGAGGCCCACGGCGACCGCCCCGACGGCGACCCAGTGCTGCCACCTCAGCCGCGCGCCGGCCAGCCCGGCCCCCAGCGCCACCAGGGCAGGCACCAGGGTGAGGGCCCCGCCGACGTCGGCTCCGGTCTCGGGGGCGGCGTCCAGGAGCAGCGCCACGAGCCCGGGCGCGGCCACGAGTCCCACGGCCAGGGCTCTTCGCCGCTCGCGGTACCCGGACCGCGCCGCCACCGGAGGGCCGCCCCAGGCGGCGATGGCCACCAGGAGCGCGGCGGCGGCCAGGGCGAAGCCCGTGTTGGACATGCCGTAGAAGCGTCCGGCCACGACGGCGTTCATCCCCAGCGGTCCGTTGAAGGCCAGGGGCGCCGTCCCCAGCGCGGCGTCGACGAGGATCACCGTCGCCGTGAGGACCACCAGCACCTGCGCCAGAATCAGCACCGTGGAGCCCCCCGGTGCGGAGGAGCCGAGGGCCTCGGCGTCGGTGCGCCGGCGCGCCTCCCCGGAGCCCCCCGGTGCAAAGGAGCCGGCTCGGGCGACGACGCGGCCGGTCGGGTCTGATGCGGAGCCCCCCGGTGCGGAGTCGGGCTTCGCGCCCGCGACGCCGGGTCTCGCGAGCAGGTGGTGGATCGCCTGCGGTCGCCGTCGCCCCACGACCGCCAGCACCGCCCGCCCCAGCCCCGCGGCCACGACGACGAGAGCCGCTGCGAGGGCGATCGCGGTGCCGAGCGCCACTGCTGCGGCGCTCTCGGCCCGCCACCAGGGCGTCGTGTTGGTGAACCAGATTCCAAGAGGCAGTGCGATCACCGGGCAGGCGGCCCCGGCCACGACTCGCAGGCGCCTCCGCGAGGGCGGTGCCACCCCGATGGCCGGTAGGGCGGCTCCCGCGGTCGGTCGGGGTGAGCCGTCCGGCGCGCCCCGCGGGCCGACCGGGGCGGTCCACGGGCCGTTCGGCGCGCCCCGCGGAGCGCGCAGCGCCCAACCCGTGACGAGCGCCAGGACCAGGGCCGTGCCGACGAGCGTCAGACCCATCGGCACGGTCGTGCGCTGGGAGGCGCGGGCGTGAAGAGCGTCGTCGGCCAGCGCCCGTGCGCGTGAGGTCCCCCGCGAGAGGGAACCGGCCCCGAGCGGGGCGGCCCCGGCGATCCTGTCGACCGCGTTGCCGGGCACCATCTCCAGCGGCCGCGACCAGAATGAGCCGGGCGTGAGACCGGAGGCGGCCAGGACGAGTGTCGGGGTGAGGTCGGTGAGCTGGATCAGACCGGGCTGGTGCGTGGAGGTGCCGACCACGAATCCGTTGCGCGTTCCCATCGGGGAGGTCGTGCCCTCGGGCAGGATCGCCATCTGGGGGCCCGGGTCCGCGGCGTCGGCGACCGAGGCGACGACCACGCGGGTGCCGGGAGGGGCGTCGGCGAGTGATTCCAGGGCGGCGGCCAGCGCGAGGATCCGGTCGGCGTCGGACGGGGCGGCGCCGGGGTCCGCGGGCTGCGGGACGGTGTCGGCGACGATCAGGTCGGGAGGATCGTCCTGGGCCAGGAGTTCGGTCGGGGAGTCTCCGACGATCGGGCTCGTGCCCCCGTTCGTCAGCGCCAGAACGCCGCCGCGGCCGATCGCCACCGGCGTCCAGGTGCGGAGGACCCCGGTGAGCGAACCGGCCTGCGACTGTCCACCGGGGGTCGCTCCCGCGGCCTCCGCCCAGTCGGCCGGCCAGCGGCATTCGGCGCTCCCGTCGCCCGCGCGCTCGGCGGCGCGCAGGCGCGACCCCGCTCCGAGCGTCAGCCAGCCGTCCGCCGGGCACGTGCCGTCCCCGACGGTGCGGGTGACCAGATCGACCGGTTCCCCGCCGCCCGCATAGGTGAGGATGGTCCTGGCCGCGGCGGCGAGGGGGGCGTCGTCGGAGTCGGCGGCGGCCAGCAGATCGGCCCAGGTGAGGTCCACGGTTCCCAGGACGACGACGGACGGGCGCCCGTCGTCGGGTGCGGCGGGTTGGTCCGGCGCAGCGGGCTGGTCCGCCATCGCCTCCGGTGCTGCCGACGCCGCGGGCACGACCGATGCTGCCAGCGCGGACGATGCTGATGATGCTGGCGATGCGATCGAGGCGGCCGGCCCCGCCATCCCCTCGGCGGCGCGCGCCGGGGAGGCGAGGGCCGTGCCCACCATGGTGGCGATCAGTCCGATGACCAGGGCCAGGACGAGGATGTAGACGACCGCGCGCACGAAGCGCTGCTGCCGATTCCTCCGGGGCGTGCTCATGGCGGCAGAGTACGTGGGCCGGAGTCGGGGAGGGCAGGCGGGGTCCCTCGTGCGCCATCACGTGTAGCGGCCGGCCACGGAGGCGGTCGCGGCGCCGTACGAGCCGCCGAAGAGGAAGGCGTGGATGATGAGCATGTGGAGCTGGTGCAGACCGACGCGCTCGCGCCACCCGTCCGCCAGGGGCGAGACCTCGTCGTAGCCGGCGATGATCCGCTCCAGGTGGCGCTGTCCGAACACGCCCAGAGCCGCCAGGTCCGTCTCCGCGTGCGCGCCCTGGGCGAGCGGGTCGATGAGGACGCCGACGACGTCGGGGACGCCGCCGCGTCCCCGACCCGCTCGGGGCGGTGCCCAGTCGATGGTCCGCTCGGGCACCCACATGACGTTGCCGGTCCACAGGTCGCCGTGGGTGCGGGCCACCGCGACGCGGTCCCCGCGCTCGCGGGCGGCCCGCCGCACGAGCGCGGGCTGATCGGCGTCGAAGTCGCCGTCTCGCAGACGTTCGCAGACTCTCTCGATCACGGATGCGTGCCGGCTCGTCAACGACCCCCGATCGAGGCAGGGCTCCAGGTAGGGGACCAGGCGGTCGTCGGCGAAGAACTCCCCCCACCGCCGGGGCGCGACTCCGTCGGGCTCTCTCTCGCAGGGGCGGATGCGCTCATTCGATCGCCCCATCTGCGTACGGCCGTCCCAGCCGGGCGGAGCCGCTCCGAAGACCGGGGCGCCCGCGGCGTGCGTCACGGCGAGCGCACGTCCGAAGGCCTCCGCGGCGGACGCGGTCACGGTGCCGGCGGCGAGGCGGGGTTCGTCGATCCACCCCGGTCCGGCCGTCACCGGGACCACGTGGGCGCCGCCGTCGGCCATGGGCTCGGCCAACCACGTCAGGCCGAGCGCCTCGAGTCCGGTGGCTCCGGGAAGATCGTCGTGCTTGCGGATGGTGGGACCGGCGCTGCTCACCCGACCAGCCTATGCGCCCGTCCCGCGCTCCGTCCCGTGCGCGCTCCCGGGCGCACCGGAACTCGCCGATCGGCGGCGTCGAGCCGAACGCCACCGGCGCGCTCCCGGGCTCGCCGTCGCTCAGCAGGCTCCGGAATCAACCATCTGGCTAGGCTTGGGTTTCATGAGTCCCGCCCCCACCTGGTCCTTCCTCGGGCCCGCCGGAACCTTCTGCGAGATGGCGCTGCGGCAGGTCGCGCCCGACGACGTCGTCCTCGACTCCTGTCAGGACGTCCCCACCGCTCTGGACCGGGTGCGCGAACGCGCGGCCGAGGCCGCCGTCGTCCCCATCGAGAACTCGGTGGAGGGAGGCGTCAACGCGACTCTCGACAATCTCGTGACGGGCTCTCCGCTCGTCATCGCCGCCGAGGCGGCCGTACCGGTCACCTTCGTCCTGGCCGGACGCCCCGGCACGGCGCTCGACGCCGTCCGCACCATCTCCACCCACCCCCACGCCTGGGCGCAGTGCCGCGGCTGGATCCACCAGCACCTGCCCGAGGCGACCTACGTCGCCGGCACCTCCACGTCCGCTCCCGCGCGCGCCCTGGCGCGAGTCGACGGCGCGACGGCCCCGGAGGACCTGGAGTACCAGGCGGTCCTGTGCAATCCGTTGGCGGCCCAGCAGTACGGCTTGGATGTGCTGGCCGGGGGCGTTGCCGACAATCCCGACGCCGTCACCCGCTTCGTCAAGGTCTCGCGGCCCGGGCGGGTCGGCGAGCCCACCGGTGCGGACAAGACCACGCTGCTCGTCCAGCTGCCCCACGACCGCTCGGGCGCTCTTCTGAGCATGCTCGAGCAGTTCAGCGCTCGCGGCGTCAACCTCACCCGCATCGAGTCCCGGCCGGTGGGGGACTCACTCGGCCGCTACCGCTTCTCCATCGACGCCGAGGGGCACATTCGGGAGGAGCGACTTCAGGCGGCCTTCATAGGTCTGCATCGCACGTGTCCGGTGGTGCGCTTCCTGGGCTCGTATCCGCGGCTGGACGCCCGTCCCGTGGTGGTGCCCGCCGGGACGAGCGACAAGGACTTCGTCGTCGCCCGCTCCTGGGTGGCGGACGTCCTCGCAGGACGGACCCTCTGAGCGGCGGTGCGTCCTTATTCCTCGTGGCGTTCTTGGTGCTGAGGGCGGTGTCGTTGTCCGGGGGTGCGGAGGGGCGCCGTGGGGCCCTGCTCGTCGACCGGGATTCACTGGGAGCGCTCCCACGGTGCCCGAGCCACCAGTGGGCCGTCTCATTCCCCCGCCCGGGGAGTCCCGGCCGATCCTGATCCGGCTCATGACGCCGCGCTGACGCTGAGCCGGTGACGCGCCGGTGACGCGCCGGTGACGCGCCGGGGCGGGCCATGAGCGCGATGCGCGCATGGAGGTCCTGGTCGCGTGGGTGCTGGGATTCCAACTGGGACGCGACCATCGTCGCCGTGAAGGGCCCTCTGGGCGCGCGCGAGTGCTGGCCCGCCCTCCGCATCCGCGACCGCCTGGAGCGAGGCGGGTGGCCCCGGTCGTCCACGGAGCGCCCCCATCCGCATCCGCGACGGAGACCTTGGGCGCGCAGTCGTACCCGGATACGCGCGGTCGTACAGTGCGTTACGCGGTCGTACCTCATACCGCGCGGTCGTACGTTGGAAGGGCTCTAAGGTACGACCTCGCGAGTTTGGGTACGACCCGGCGTCGGAAGGTACGACCGCGTGGCGTTGCGTACGACCGCGCGAGGGCCGCAGAGCCCCGGTCTCCGGCGATGTTCTCCGGCGACCCGCACCCCGCGGGCGGCGACCGGGCAGCATCATGACGATGAGTCACTGCTCGTCCGTACCCGACGGGTGACCGGATCGACACCGCCCGCCCGTCGTCGTCCGGAGAGCTGAAGGACGCGCGCGGGCTCGAGATGGGGACGGTATGCCCGCCCGTTGCAAGGGGATGGCATGCCATCCCATTACGTAGGAGTCGTGAGCCCCGCCCGGGCCGATCCTCTCAACCGCTCGCCCGCTTGCGGTGCCGGCCTGATCAGGCCGGGCGCCGCACGAGAATCGCGCCGGCGTCCAGCCGCGCTCGCAGAGCACGAGTGGGTGCGAGCAGCTCGCCGTCGACCTGGACGAGCGCCGGCTGCGCGAGCCGGACGATGACCTCGAGACCGCGGCGCAGCGTCACCCTCCCCAGTGCGCGGGCGGGATCGGAGTAGGTGGCCGCGAAGGGCGGCAGGACCTGGCGCGCCAGGGAGCTCCATCCCGCGACCCCGCCGATCGTGTCGATCACCGCGACGTCCAGCACGCCGTCATCCATGCGCGCCTCGCGCAGCAGCGTGACGCCCGCGGGCAGGCGGCCGCCGTTGGCCACCAGCACGGTGCGTCCGCGCAGGCGCTCGACTCGTTCGCCACCATCCGTCTCGCGCACTCGCGCGACCAGGTCCATATGGGGAGAGCCGAGATTGGTGACCGCGGCCACCGCGTAGGCGCCCCACCGTATCCTCGCCTTGAGCTCGGGGCTCGTGGAGGCGACCAGCCCCGCGTCGAACCCGATCCCCGTCACCACCATGCAGGCGTGCTCGTCGCCCAGGGTGGGCTCGGACCAGCCCCCCGGTGGTGCGGAGGCCGGGACGTCGGCGGGCTCGGTGCTCACCCACACCAGGTCCGCGCGCCGGGCGGTGCCGTGCGCCGCCACCTTGAGCGCCGCGTCGAGGCGGCCAACCGGCAGCCCGAGGTTGCGGGCGGCGAGGTTGGCCGTGCCCAGGGGCAGGATCGCCATGTCGACGCCGGTGCGGGCCGTGCCCGCGGCGACGGCCCGCACCGTCCCGTCCCCGCCGGCCGCGATGACGAGGCCGGCTCCGGAGGCGACGGCGAGACGGGCCTGCATGACGCCGGGCTCGGCGGGCGTGGTCTCCAGCCAGACCGGACCGGCGTAGCCGGCGTCGCGCAGTGCGGCGGTGGCGCGGCGTCTGACGGCGCCTGTCGCCGAGGGCTTGGACGGGTTGACGACGACGCAGGCCAGGGGGCGCGGGCGCGTCCCCGTCCGATGCCGGCGCATGGTCATGCCCCAAGCGTACGGGCGTCGTCGGTCTCGAGGAGGTCGTCGACGGTCGCTCGTCGGGCTCCGCCTCCCCCCCCTCGGCCCTCCTCGGTCCTGTCAGTCCTCCAGGGGCAGCAGGGGCAGGTCCGCGTCGGCCGCCAGCCGGGTGAGGACCTTCGCGAGCTGCATGAAGTCCTCGCCGCGGGAGGAGGAGGTGCGGTGGACGATGCCGATCCGGCGAACCGGCCCGCGCCCCGCGAAGCGCGCCACGGCGTAGTCCTCGTTGCCGAGCATGCGCAGCGCCCCCTCGGGGATGACGGTGATGCCCGCGCCGTGGGTGACCATGCGCACCACTGTCGACAGGGTCGTGGCCACCGCGGTCGGAGGGTGGGAGCTGTAGCGCTGGCACAGGGCCAGCGTCTGGTCGCGCAGGCAGTTGCCCTCGTCAAGGAGCAGCAGCCTCTGGTCCTCGAGCTCGGCGGTGGTCAGGTCGTCGCGCCCGGCCCAGGGGTGATCCCGGGGGACCAGGACGACGAGCGGCTCGTCGAACATGGGCACGGCCGCGATGCGATGGAGATCGACGTCGATGGCGATGATGGCCGCGTCGAGGCGGCCCTGGGCCAGCATGTCGAGGATGTCGCCGGTGACCATCTCGCGCAGCTCGGGGTGCAGGTCGGGCAGTTCGGCGGGAAGGCCGTCGAGGACCACCGGGGCCATGTAGGGGGCGAGGGTCGGGATTATTCCCAGGCGCATCGACCCGGTCAGGGCGGCGCCCCGGCTGGTGACGGCGTCGTTGAAGGACTCGGCGGCCAGAACGGCCTCCCGGGCGTAGGGGAGCAGGGTCTCGCCCAGCGGGGTGACGAGGACGCGACGGGTGGTGCGCTCGACCAGCTCCCCGCCGACGCGCCTCTCCAGGGCGGTGATCGCCTGGGACAGGCTCGGCTGGCTCACGCCGAGGGTGGTGGCCGCCTCGCCGAAGTGCTGGTGGTCGCACAACGACACGAAGGCCCTGAGCTGGGAGAAGGAGGGCAGGGGGGAAGTGGGCATGAGTGCGTCCTGAAGGTGTCGGGTGGTCGGGCTCGCGACAGGCGGGGGCCCACTCGCTGGGTAACACTACGGTATCCCCAATTAATCCGAATAGTTTCACAAGCGGTCTCGCGGCGGGGCGACGGGCCGGACCACGGTCCCGGGACGCCGACCGTCCCAGAGCTGTGCGATGGCGTGTTGAAGGCTTCAAACGGGAGTTGACGTCGCCAGTGCCTCTCTATATTGTTGATCCCAACAACAAAACGGTGAAGGCTTCCCATGGAAGCCATGAAGCAAGATATGGAGCGTGAAACGCCCAATGAAGAGCGATTCCACACGCGGTCGTCCCAAAACCGTCGGGCGGCCTGATGCTGCCGGCGGGAGGGATGTCTTCGCCGCGCTCGAGCAGCTCGTCGGCCCCCTTGAGCGATCGCTGCCCGGATCCGCGGAGGTCGTCCTCCACGATCTCGCGGCTCTCCCCGACTCGATCATCGCCATCGAGGGCGACATCACCGGGCGCCGTCCCGGCGACCCGGCCACGGACCGTCTCCTCGAGGCGGCCGCCGGCGGCGACCTCAGGACTCGCATCGGTTATCGCACGACCTCCCCGACCGGCCGCAGCCTCCTGTCGACGACGATCATCATCCGCGATGCCGAGGACCGGCCCGTCGCCGCCCTCTGCATCAACCGCGATGTGACGGACTGGACGATCATCGGCGACGCCGCGCGCTCCATCCTCGGGTGCGAGGAGCTCCTCGCACCCGACGGCGCCGGGCGCGGGACCGCCGGTGATGACGCCGACGGGCGGGGTCGGCGGGACGGCGAGGGGACGACCCGCGTCGCGGATGGCGAGGAAGGGGAGGCCTTCGCCCGCGACGTCGACGAGCTCGCCGCCGTCCTCCTCCAGCAGGCCGTCGAGGAGCAGGACGTGCCCGTGTCCCTCATGCGCAAGGCGCACAAGGTGGACGCCGTCCGCTCCCTGAAGCGCCGCGGCTTCTTCATGCTGCGCGATGCCGTCGAGATGGCCGCCCGGGCCCTCGGCGTCACCCGCTTCACCATCTACAACTACCTCAACGAGATCGAGGAGATCAACGGGAGCGGCGAGAGCGCGGCCCGGGAGGGCGGGCGGGGCTCGGCCCCGGCGGCGTCAGGCCCCCCGACGCGCTCATCTCGCTCGGCCTCGGTCTGCCCGACGGGGGTTGCCTCATGAGCGCCGTCACGACGTCGGCGGCCTTCGCCGAGCACCTCGACCGCCGGGGCACCCACAGCGCGAAGTGGGACCTCCTCGCCGCCCGCCTCGGCCCCGGAGCCGTCAGCATGTCGGTCGCCGACATGGAGTTCCGCACCGCCCCGTGCGTCATCGACGCCGTCGCCGCCGCCGCGCGGCACGGGACCTACGGGTACACGGAGGTCTTCGACGACTTCCGGGGTGCGGCCGTCTCCTGGCAGCGGGAGCGGCACGGCTGGGACCCCGCGCCCGCGTGCGTCCGCTTCTTCCCTCGAGTCGTTCAGTGCGTGAGCGCTCTGCTCAACATCGTCCTGCCCGACCGCGGCACCGCCCGGCCCGTCGTCGTCTCCCTCGATCCCGCCTACGGGCCGCTCCTCGAGGTCGCCGAACGGTCCGGCGCCGAGATCCGTCGCGTCCCCCTCCTGACCGACGCCCTCCCCGCGCGCATCGACGTCCCCGCGCTGGAGCGCGCCCTCGACGGCGCCGACCTGCTCCTCCTGTGCAACCCGCACAATCCCACCGGTCGCATCTGGACGACCGAGGAGCTGGGCGCCGTCGCCGACGCCGCGCTGTCCTCCGGGGCCCTCGTCCTCTCCGACGACATCCACGCCGACTTCGAGCGCCCGGGCCGCACCCGCTACGTCCCGATCGCCGTGGCCGCCCCCGCCCTGTGGGGATCGGGGCGCCTCATCCAGTGCGCCTCGCCCGGGAAGACCTTCACGATCGCGGGATTGGAGGCCACCGCCGTTCTCGTCCCGGGGGGCCTCGGAGATGAGCTCGAGGCCGCCAAGCGCCGCATGGGCCTTCACAACCCCTCCTACTTCGCGATCCCCGCGGCCATCGCCGCGTGGACCCGCGGGGCCTCATGGGTCGACGGCCTCCTGTCCGTCATCGACGCCAACATCGCCGAGACCGTGAGGATCGTCCGCGCGGAGCTGCCTCGCGCCCGCGTCACGGATCCCGATGGCACCTACCTCGTCTGGATCGATGCGCGCCCCTACCTGCGCGACGGCGCCGACCTCGACCGTGCGATGCGGGCCTGCCGTGTCGCGGTGAGCCCCGGCGAGGACTTCGGGGACCGCTACGCGGGCTGGTTCCGCATCAACACGGCGCTCCCGAGGGACGAGCTCGTCGAGGCGGTCCCGCGCCTGTGCCGAGCCATCCGGGCCGGCGGGGCCGACGTCGCCCCCCACCCCTGAGCGTCTCGGGCGGCGCTCCGGAGGAGCCCTCGCACCGGGATGCCGCCCGTCCCACGCAGCGCGTGCGGCCGTCCCCGGCCTCCTCCCGGACCCCGGTGACCGCACGACGAGCTGCGCGGCCACGCCCGCCCGTCGCCGATCTCCGCCCGGACCCCGGGCCCCGAGTCCCGGTCGACGGCGCCCGACGAGTCGCGACCCTCCCCGTTCGTTCCCGACGATCGGGGAACAACCGGGAAGAACAACCCGGAAACGACCACAACCCGGAAAACAAGCCGGAAACAACCCAGAAAGGTATCCCTTCATGTCCGAATCCCGCGTCAAGGACGATGCCGGTCCTCAGAGTCCTCAGGACGACCGGGCGGAAGAGGCCCGTGTCCACCGGACCCCGAGCGTCTGGATCGCCGCGATCCCCGTCCTGACCCTCATCGCCCTCCTGGGCGGCGGCTACATCGCCGCGGAGCTGCCCGTCGAGCCGCTCCTCATCGCCTCCGCGGTCGTCGCGGGCCTCGTCGCCCGGTACCTCGGCTACGGGTGGAACGAGATCATCTCCTCGATCGCCGAGAAGATCGCCAAGACCATGCCGGCGATCCTCATCCTCATCTGCGTCGGCCTCCTCATCGGCACCTGGATGGCCGGCGGAACCATTCCCATGCTCATCTACTTCGGGCTGAAGATCATCAGCCCGAAGTTCCTCGCCCTCATCGCGCTCGTCGTCACGGCGATCGTCTCCCTGTGCACCGGCACCTCCTGGGGCTCGGCCGGCACGGTCGGCGTCGCCTTCATGGGCGTGGCGATGGGCGTGGACGCGAACCTGCCGATGGTCGCGGGAGCGGTCGTCGCCGGCGCCTACTTCGGCGACAAGCTCTCGCCGCTCTCGGACACGACGAACATCGCCTCGGTCGCCACCGGGGTGAACCTCTTCACGCACATCCGGCACCTCATGTGGACGACCGTCCCCGCCTTCCTCACCTCGGCGGTCGTCTACACGGTTCTCGGCCTCCGGTCCCACGGCGGCGCCGTCCCCGAGAAGGTGGGCGCCATCCTCGGCGACCTCGACGCCGCCTTCAACTGGAACATCCTGCTGCTGCTCCCGGTCGTCATCGTCCTGGGCGGATCCATGTGGAAGAAGCCGACGATCCCCGTCATGCTCGTCTCCGCCGCCTGCGCCATGGTCAACGCCGTCGTCTTCGAGCACGTGAGCTTCAAGAACGCCATCGTCGCCGGGGTCGACGGCTTCGACGTCACGATGGTCGGCAAGGCGGGCTTCGACCCCTCCGGCGTCATCGAGGATGTCAGTCGCCTCCTCAACCGCGGAGGCATGAACTCGATGATGGGCGTCCTGCTCATCTGCTTCTGCGCGATCAGCTTCGCCGGCGTCGTGTCGGTCTCGGGCTCGCTCGACGTCCTCATCTCCCGGGTCCTCGAACCCGTCCGCTCGACCTTCGGCCTCATCCTCGCCACGATCGTCACCGGCCTGGCGACGATCGGCATCACCTCCAACGGTCAGGTCTCCCTCCTCATCCCCGGCGAGATGCTCCGCGACGAGTACGTCCGCCGGGGCCTGCACCCGAAGAACCTCTCCCGGACGATCGAGGACGCCGCGACCGTGTGGGAGCCGATCCTCCCGTGGACCTCCGCGGGCGCCTACATGGCCGGGACCCTCGGCGTCGCGACGCTCAGCTACATGCCGTGGGCCGTCTCCAACTGGATCGCCATCTTCTTCGCGATGCTCTGGGGCGCGACCGGTATCGGGATCGCGCGCCTCTCCTCGCAGGAGCGGGACGAGATGCTCGCCGACGGCTGACACGCGCACTCGCCGAGTAGTGGGCAGCGCGGGGCGGGCCCCGGTCGAAGACCGGGGCCCGCCCCGTCGTGAGCCGGTGCGCCCCGGGGCGTCTCGGCGAATGGGCGGGCGGGTCCGCGCGCGGCGCGGCCCCTCGCTAGACTCGCCCCCATGATCGACCTGCGCGCGCTCCGCGACAGCCCCGAGCCCTACCGCGCCAGCCAACGAGCCCGTGGCGCCGACGTCGCCCTCGTCGACCGCATCATCGAGGCCGACGAGGCCCGCCGCACGCTCCTCCAGAGTTTCGAGTCCCTGCGCGCCGAGCAGAAGACCGTCTCCCGGTCCGTGGGAAAGGCCTCGCCGGAGGAGCGCCCGGCGATCCTCGCCAGCGCCAAGGAACTGGCCGAGCAGGTCAAGGCCGCCGAGGCCGCCTCCTCGGCGGCGGCCGCCGAGCTCGACGCCCTGGCCCGCCAGCTCGCCAACCTCATCGAGGGGGCGCCGTCGGGCGGCGAGGAGGACTACGTCGTCCTGCGCCACGAGGGCGGCGAGCCCCGAGACTTCACCGCCGAGGGCTTCGAGCCCGCCGATCACCTGGCGATCGGCGAGGGCCTGGACATCATCGATACCCGCCGCGGCGCCAAGGTCTCGGGCGCCCGCTTCTACTACCTCAAGGGCTGGGGCATGCGTCTGGAGCTGGCCCTCATGACGGCGGCCCTGGACGCCGCCGTCGCCCACGGCTTCACCCCGATGACCACCCCCACCCTCGTGACCCCGCAGGTCATGGGCGGCACCGGGTTCCTGGGCGCCCACAGCGACGAGATCTACTACCTGCCCGCCGACGACCTCTACCTCACCGGCACCTCCGAGGTGGCCCTGGCCGGCTACCACGCCGACGAGATCCTCGACCTCACCGCCGGGCCCAGGCGCTACATGGGATGGTCCACCTGCTACCGGCGCGAGGCCGGCGCCGCCGGCAAGGACACCCGCGGCATCATCCGCGTCCACCAGTTCAACAAGGCCGAGATGTTCTCCTACTGCCGCCCCGAGGACGCCGAGGCCGAGCACGCCCGGCTCCTGGCCATGGAGGAGGAGATGCTGGCCCTGGTCGAGCTGCCCTACCGCGTCATCGACACCGCGGCCGGGGACCTGGGCTCCTCGGCCGCTCGCAAGTTCGACTGCGAGGCCTGGCTGCCCTCCCAGAACCGCTGGATGGAGGTCACCTCCACCTCCAACTGCACCACCTACCAGGCCCGCCGCCTGAGCATCCGCGAGCGGCGCGACGGACGCACCTCACCGGTGGCCACCCTCAACGGGACGCTCGCGACCACCCGCTGGATGGTCGCCATCCTGGAGAATCATCAGCGGCCGGACGGCGCCGTCGTCGTCCCCGAGGGACTGCGCCCCTACCTGGGAGGCCTCGAGGTCATTGAACCCATCGTCTGAGACCTCTGAGGCGGTCCGCCCGTGAACGAGTACGACGGCGGCGTCGCGCGCAGGAACGGCCCCCCGGCGGATCCCCCCGACGGCGTCGCCCCGGCCGGGCCTCCGCCCGGCGACCCCCCGGCGGTCGAGGAGACGGGGGAGGACGGGGCTCGCCCCGGCCCTCCGGGCGAGCGCGCCCGCGGTCGGCCCCGACCCCTGTCCCATGATGACTACCACGCCGTGGTCCGGGCGCGCGTGGCGGACCTGGATCGCCTCACCCCCGGCGCCTCCGCCGGCCCGGTCGGCGCCGTCCTCTCCGGCGGCTCCGGTGGCGTGGCCGACGTGCTCCCCGACGAGCGCCTGCTCGTCGCGCTCGACGTCGACGGCACCATCCTGGACATCGACGGACGCGTCTCCGAGCGGATGATGGCCTCCCTGGCCCGGCTGCGCGCCCACGGCGTCCGCATCGTCATCTCGACGGGGCGCGGTATCGAGGCGGCACTGCCCGTGGCCCATCACCTGGGGCTGACCGACGGGTGGATGATCTGCGCCAACGGGGCCATCACCCTGCGCATGGACCCGGCCGCGCCCGGCGGCTACGAGGTCGCCGACTCGGTCGTCTTCGATCCCACGGATGTCATCGCCACCCTGTCACGAGCGGTCCCCGACGGCATTCTCGCCGTGGAGGTCCTCGACGGCGGGTTCGAGGTCTCGCGCCCCTTCCCCGATGGCGAGCTCGCCGGGATGCAGAGGGTCGTGAGCCCGGAGGAGATGGCCTCCCGGCCCGTGATCCGCGTGGTGCTGCGCGCGCCGGGAATGGGCGTGCGGGAGTTCTCCGCGCTGGTGGCGGGCTGCGGGCTCCACTCGGTGGAGTACGCGATCGGGTGGACGGCCTGGCTGGACGTCGCCCCCGAGGGCGTGACCAAGGCCTCGGCCCTGCGGGCTCTCGCCGCGCGGCTGGGGACGAGCGCCGATCGCGCCATCGCGGTGGGGGATGGCACCAACGACATCGAGATGCTTCGGTGGGCCGGGATCGGGGCCGCCATGGGATCGGCGCCCCGGGCCGTCACGGAGTGCAGCGACATCATCACCGAGCCGGTGTGGCACGACGGCTGCGCCGCCCTGCTCGACGCCATCGTCGAGCGGACCAGGAAGAGGAGTCAGAGCTGATGGTGCGTTTGCCCACCCATGCCTTCCGGGCGCTTGCGCTCACCGCCGTCCTGGCGCTGGCCGGAACGGGGGTCACCGCCTGCGTCAACGCGCGCAACCCGGGCCAGGACCTCGGCTCCTGCGAGGTCCTGGCCCGGTACACGCCCAAGGACGAGACGGACGGGACCGTCAAGATTGCCACCGCCCTGACCGGTACCGAGGGGGAGCGCTTCGAGCAGTCCTTGACGCGTTTCGAGGAGTGCACGGGGGTCGATGTCGTGCACGAGGGCACCGATCGGCTCGAGGAGAACCTGCGCGGAAGAGCCGAGGGGACGACGGACTGGGACGCCGATCTCGCCATCGTCCCCCAGCCGGGCCTCGTGGCGGACCTCGCGGGCGAGGGTGCGCTCAGCCCGCTGTCCGATGTCGTGGGCGCCAACGTGGAGCTCGGCTGGGACCACACCTGGTCCGCGGCCGGCACCGTGGACGGCACCTTCTACGGGGCCCCTCTCATGGCCTCGGTCAAGTCCTTCGTGTGGTACTCCCCTCAGGCCTTCTCGAAGGCCGGTTACGAGATTCCGACCACCTGGGACGACGTGGTCGCGCTGACCGACAGGATCGCGGCGGACCACCCCAAGGGCGACGTGACGCCCTGGTGCCTGGGGATGGCCGACGGCGGCACCACGGGCTGGTCCATGACGGATTGGCTCGAGGAGACTCTCCTGGCCACCAGCGGCATCAGCGCCTACGACGCCTGGGCCGGCCACGACGTCGCTCTCGACTCGCCGTCCGCCGTCAACGCCCTGGGATCGGTCGATTCCCTCCTGATGAGGGGCGGGCACGTGTCCGGCGGGCGTCAGGGAGCCCTGTCCACGACCATGGAGCAGGCGGGGCAGCGGCTCGTGGACGGCTCCTGCCTCATGATGCTGGCCTCGTCGAGCTTCGAGACGATGCTGCCCGCGGGCACCACCATCACCGATCCCAAGGGTCGCGGCGAGGGCGGCGCGAGCGACAGCCCGACCGCCGGCGGTGGTGCGACGGGCGGTGGCACGACGACGGGCGGCGAGCCGGTCGAGAACGACTCCGCGGCGGGCGACACGGCGACGGGCGGCGGTACGACGACGAGCGCCGGCCCGGCCACGAGTGTGTCCGCCTTCATCTTCCCCGGCGCCGCCGACGAGGACGGGAATCCTCCCGTGCTCGTCGGCGGGGACTACCTCGTCTCCCTGAACCGGGTGAACGGGACGTCGGCGGCGGCCAATGCCGTCATGGAGTACCTCACCAGCGCCGAGTGGGCTCAGCAGCGCGCCGAGCTCGGCGGTGTGGCGACCGCCAATCGCGGCGTGGACGTGAGCGAGGTCAGCTCCGACGTGACCGTCCGCGCTACACGGATTCTCCAGTCGCGTCAGAGCGTCATCCGCCTGGACGCCTCCGACTCCATGCCCTCCCAGGTCGGCACCGACGCCCTGTGGACCGCGTTGACCTCCTGGACGGCCGGCGACCTGGATGCCAAGAAGGCGCTGGCGCAGGCCGAGGCCGCCTGGCCCAGTCAGTAGCCTCCCGAGAGTCCCGCGCCGGGCGGGCGGCGCGCTCTCCGGGTCGATGCTCCGTGCGGACCAGACGATGTGCGGTCGTGCCTTGCGGCGTGCGGTCGTATCCGAGCTCGTGCGGTCGTGCCTTGCGGCGTGCGGTCGTATCCGGACTCGTGCGGTCGTACCTTTTCGCGCCAGGTCGTACCTTAGAGAGGCTCTAAGGTACGACCGCGCGGATTCACGTACGACTTCGTGGCGACGCGTACGACCTGGCGGGCCCACGTACGACCGCGAGTCGCAGGGTACGACTGCGTGAGGCCCCCTCGTAGCGGCGCAGGCCCGCTCGGGTAGCGTGTCCCCGAACGAGCGGCGCTCCCCATCGGCTCGGGGTCGGTGGACTCGGCGGACGCGGCGTGTCCCCGGGCGAGCGGCGCTCTCGGTCACGGGGCGCGTGAGATGCGACGCGAGGCGCGTCCCCGATCGGGCGGGTGACGTGGCGACTCAGGGCCGGATGAATCTCAGCGTCATGATCTGGAAGGGGCGCAGCTCGAAGGCGGCGCTCATGGTGCTGGCGGGACCGCTGGCCGTCGATGAGGCCGGTGCCGCCCCGGGGCCGCCCACCGACTCGTCCGACGGCGTCGGAGCCGCAGTCTCGTCCGACGGAACCGAGGCTCCGGTCGTCGAACCGTCCGCCGGGCTGATGCGGAGCGGACGTTCCAGCAGGTCGGTGGCCACGACGTCGGAGGCCTCGAAGCCCGCCGTCACGCGTGCGCGGGTGCGCGCCCCGAGGGACTCGTAGAGCCGCACGACGACGTCGCCGGAGCGGTCCTCGGCGAGCTTGACGCACTCGACGACCACCCCCCTGCCGGTCGCGCTCACCAGCGGGGGGACGCCGTGGTCGCCGCGGACCGTGCGCTCGGGCAGGTTGAAGGCGTACCCCTCCATGACGGCGTCGGCGATCGCCGCCCCCGGCCGCAGGGCGACGCGCAGGCGATGGCGCCCCTGATCGGCCTCGGGGTCCGGGAAGAGCGGTGCGCGCAGGAGCGACAGGCGCACCGTCGTCGAGGGATGCCCCTGCTCGTCCACCCCGCGGGTCACGTCGTGGCCGTACGTCGAGTCGTTGAGCACGGCGATGCCGTAGCCCGCCTCGCCCACATGGATCCAGCGGTGCGCGCAGATCTCGTAGCGGGCGGCATCCCACGAGGTATTCCGGTGGGTGGGCCGTTCGACGTGGCCGAACTGCATCTCGGAGGTGGACGCGTCGGCCTTGATATCCAGCGGGAAGGCCAGCTTGAGGAGCCTCTGGCGCTCGTGCCAGTCGATGTCGAAGTCGAGGACGACCTGCTTGGAGCCGGGGGACAGACGGATCTCCTCCGAGAGCGTCGAGTCCCGGCCCGCCCGGCGGGTCACGCGCACGACCGCGTCCGGCTCCTGCGGGCCCCGGGCGACGACGGCGAGGTCCTGGACATCGGTGACGTCCTCGACCGTGTTGCGGTACTCGGGGTCGATGTCCCAGGCGTCCCACTGGCGCGGCGCGTCGGGGTGGAGCTGGAGCAGGCCCGCGGCGGTACCCGGGGTGAGGACCTCGCGGTCGGCCTCGAGATCGATCAGGGAGGTGATGAGGCCCGAGGCGTTGATCGTGACGCGCAGGAGCCCATTGTCCAGGATGATCCCGCCGTCGGCCTCGGTCGGGACGACGGGCTCGCCGGGGGCCGCGGCGGGGCCGATCGCCAGGGAGGGGACCCCGCGGGACTCCGCCGGGGCGGCGTTGAGCACCAGGGGGGCGTCCCCCGGACCGGTCAGGGCCGAGGCGGCGCGAGCGATGACCCGTTCGAGGCTGCGGGCGACGTCGGCGTACTCGGCCTCGGTGCGCTGGTAGACCCAGCCGATGCAGGTGCCGGGGAGGATGTCGTGGAACTGGTTGCGCAGTACCGTGCGCCAGCACTCCTTGAGAGTCGCATAGGGGTAGTCCGCGCCGCGCATGACGGCGGCCGTGGCGGCCCACAGCTCGGCCTCGCGCAAAAGGTGCTCGCTGCGCCGGTTGCCCTGCTTGGTGCGCAGCTGGGAGGTGTAGGTACCGCGGTGGAACTCCAGGTACATCTCCCCGCTCCACACCGGGGCCTCGACCGCTCCCGCCGGTGCGGTCCCCGCCGTCGGCCCGGCTGACCCCGCCTGCGCCGCGGGGCCCGCCGCCCCGGCCGGCTGCGCCGGCTCGGATGTCCCGGCCGGCTCGGCCGCCCCGGAGGCGCCAGGAGTCCCAGCGGGCCTTGCCGTCCCGACCGGTTCGGCCGCCCCGACGGCCCGGGCCATCTCGGCCTCAGCGCGCTCGAAGAAGGTGTTGGGACTGCCCAGCTCGACGGTGGCGACACCCTCGAGGTCCTCCATGCGGTGCGCGGCCGCCAGCATCTCCCGGGTGGGACCGCCTCCGCCGTCGCCCCACCCGAAGGGGACGATGGAGGAGGAGGCGACGCCCTTCTCGGCGAAGTTCGACTCGGCGTGGTGCAGCTCGGCGACGGAGAGCCGGGAGTTGTAGGTGTCCACCGGTGGGAAGTGGGCCAGGACGCGCGAGCCGTCGATGCCCTCCCAGGCGAAGGTGTGGTGGGGCATGCGGTCGGTGTCGTTCCACGACAGCTTCTGGGACAGGAACCAGCGCGAGCCCGCGGCCCTGATGATCTGCGGCAGGGAGCCGGTGTAGCCGAAGGAATCGGGCAGCCACACGTCCCGCGTCTCCACGCCGAGCTCCTCGATGAAGAAGGACTTCCCCTCGATCATCTGCCGCGCCAGCGCCTCCGAGCCGGGCATATTGGTGTCAGCCTCCAGCCACATGCCCCCCACGGGGATGAACCTGCCCTCGGCGACGCGCCGCCTGATGCGCTCGTAGAGCTCGGGCTGGTCCTCCTTGACCCAGGCGTACTGCTGCGCCGAGGAGCAGGCGAATACGAAGGCCGGGTCGGAGTCCATGAGGTCGAGGACGCTGGAGAAGGTGCGCACGCACTTGCGGACGGTCTCTCGCACCGGCCACAGCCAGGCGGAGTCGATGTGGGCATGGCCGACGGCGATGACGTGGTGCGCGCTCGCGGCGGCCGGGGAGGCCAGGGCGCCGGCGAGCTCGGCGCGAGCCGCCGCCGCGGTCCCGCTCACGTTGCGCGGATCCACCCTGTCGACGGCGCGTTCGAGGGCGACGTCGATCCGGGCGCGACGCGTGGAGTCCGCCGGCAGGTCCTCCGCCAGTTCCAGCAGGACCGTGAGGTCCTGGACGAGCTCCCACACGGTCAGGTCCCGCAGGGCGACATCGACCCGCCGCAGCCGGTACAGCGGGTCCTGGCCGGCGGTCTCCCGGTAGCCCAGGGGCGTTGGTGCGAACTCGAAGCCTCCGGCCACGTCCGGGTTCGACGCCGCCTCGATGTAGACGTCGATGGCGTCGGGCTCGCCCTCCCAGTCCGCGGCCCGATTGCGCGGGGAGATCGCCTTGATCGCCGAGCCGTCCGCACGTCGCAGCAGCCCCTCGGCCTGGAAGCCCGGCTGGGAGTCGGTGAAGCCCAGGTCGACGACGAGCTCGATCCGGTGTCCGTCGCGACCGCGCCAGCCGTCGGGGACGACTCCGGTGGCGTGGATCCAGGTCGTGCCCCACGGCGGGCCCCAGGGATCGCCCGGATGGATCGGTTCGTAGTCCTGCGTCGCCGCCTCGCCGAAGGGGACCGGCTCGCCCGGTGCTCGCCAGGCGGTGAGCGCCAGCGGGACCGAGGCGGCATGGACGGCGGGGGCGATCCGCTCGTGCAGCACGCGTGCGGCGCGCTGCTCCGTCAGAGCGGGATTGGTGTGCATGGGGGAGGATCCTTTCTCTGCCCGTCCCGATCAGTCTCAGCCCTTGACGGCGCCGGCCATCGCGAAGCCGCCTCCGGCGCGGCGCTGGACGATGAGGTAGAGCAGAAGCACGGGGGTGGAGTAGAAGATGGAGAAGGCCGCGAGCCGGCCGTAGGCGATGGCCCCGTTGGTGCCGAAGAAGTTGTAGATGGCCACGGCGGCGGGCTGGTGCTCCGGGGAGAAGAGCAGGACGAAGGGGACGAAGAAGTTCCCCCACGCGATGGTGAACACGAAGATGAACACCACGGCGATGCCCTGCTTCATCAGCGGGACGACGATGCGCCGCAGAGCGGTCATCGCCGAGGCGCCGTCGACCCAGGAGGCCTCCTCCAGGGAGACCGGCACGGAGTCCATGAAGTTCTTCATCATCCAGATCGCCATGGGCAGCGAGGTCGCCGCCATGAACAGGATCGTGCCGATGACGGAGTCCAGGAGTCGGAAGTTCACGAACAGCGTGTAGACCGGCACCATCATGGCCGTGATCGGCAGGCAGGCGCCGAACAGGATCGTGTACATGAAGCCCCGGTTGAAGCGCATGGAGAAGCGCGACAGGGGATATGCCGCCAGGACGGACACGCCCACGGTGATCGTCGCCGTGCCGAGGGAGATGAGCAAGGAGTTCCACAGCGGCAGGAGCGTCGCGTCCACGGTGGCGATACTGGTGAAGTTGTCCAGGGTCCAGGTCTTCGGCACGGCGATGGACACCGTGGCGGCCGGGTTGAAGGCGGACAGGACGATCCAGGCCAGCGGGGTCAGGAAGGCGATCCCGATGAGGATCATGACGGCGGACGACGCGATGCTCAGCCCGCGTCCGCGCGGGGAGGCCAGCGACAGACCCGCTGAGGACCATCCGCACCTTCTACTCGGCCCGCGCCCGCGCGGGGAGGCCGGACGGAGGGAGGCGGTCGGGGCGGTCGTATTGGTGGTGCTGGTCGTGCCGGTCCCACCGGTCCCGCCGGCGGCGTTGGTCGTGCCGGCCCCACCGGCCGCAGCCGCGCATCCGTCGGCCCTGTTGCTCGGCTCGGGCATGTCAGTCGACCTCCGGTTTGAGGATTCGCATGTAGACGATGGAGAACAGGGCTCCGACGACGAGAGTCACGGTGGCGATGGCCGTGCCGTAGCCCACGTGGGAGTACTTGAACGCCTCCTGGTAGGCCAGGACGGGCAGGGTGGAGGAGGAGGTGCCCGGACCGCCCCCGGTCATGACCCAGATGAGGGTGAAGACGCCGAGCGTCTGGAGCGTGGTGAGCATGAGATTGGTGGCGATCGAGCGACGGATCATGGGCAGTGTGATGCGCAGGAAGCACTGGAGCGTCGAGGCGCCGTCGATCTGCGCGGACTCCACGACCTCCGGGGGCACGTCGGACAGCGCCGTGTGGTACTGCATCATGGAGAACGCGGTGCCGCGCCAGACATTGGCGAGGATGACCGAGAGCATGGGGAGGACCAGGAGCCACTTGGGACCCTCCAGACCGATGAGGGCGAGCATCGAGTTCAGGGTGCCTTCCGAGGCGAAGAACGCGTAGCAGGCGAAGGCCGCCACGATCTCCGGGAGAGTCCAGGCCACGACCACGACCCCGCCCACGAGGGAGGAGATCGGGCGGGCGCAGTGGCGCATGAGGACGGCCAGGATCATGCCCAGGACGTTCTGCCCGATGATCGCCGAGGCGAGGACGAACACCCCGGTCAGGACGACCGACTTCAGGAAGGCCGAATCGGACAGCAGGGCAACGTAGTTGTCCAGGCCGACGAATCGGGGCCTGGCGGCCTTGTATCCACTCAGGGCGCGGTTCGTCAGCGAGCCGTACAGGGAGTAGACGATCGGACCGAGCAGGAAGAGGGAGAGCAGGACGACCGCCGGTAGCAGCGGGATCATCCGCCCCAGCCGCTTGATCCGTTGCCCGAGCGGTCGGTCGCGATGCGCGTTGAGGCGGGGAGGACGACGGGGCGCGGGAGCGGAGCACCCCGCCGTCGTCCCGGCCCGAGCCGGCCAGTCCATCAGGACGCGGCCTCCGTGGCGTCCTGGCCGACGATGCTGATGAGGCCGGCGTCATAGGCGGCCGCGGCCTCCTGCGGCGTGGTGGCGTCGGTGATGACGGACTCGCAGGCGACCTGGATGTTCCCGGAGATCTGCGAGTAGTCCGGGGTGGAGGGGCGGAAGCGGGTGACCGCGACCAGGCTCACGAAGAATTCGAAGCTGGAGTTGTAGGACAGGTACTCCTGGGACTGGGCGACGTCCTGACGCACGGCGACCTGGGCGTTCTCGGTGTCGTACTTCAGCGTGTTCTCGTAGTTCAGCGCGATCGAGATGAAGTTGAAGGCCGCGTCGGCGTTGGCCGTCTGCGAGCCGACGGCGAGGGTCCAGCCGCCCGACATCGAGGTGAACCCGTCGCCCTGGCCGTCCTTGGTGGGCATCTTGGCGAAGCCCATGGTCTCCTCCCACTCGGGCCAGGGGTTGTCCCCGGAGATCCAGGTGCCCGGCATCCATGAGCCGTCGATGGCCATCGCCAGTTTGCCCTGGGGGAGGAGCTCGGTGGATACGCGGTTGCCGACCGAGGCGTCCAGGGCGATGTCGAGCGACGGGCCCAGTCCCTCGGAGTAGACGGTATCCATGAAGGTCAGTGAGTCGGTGAAGCCTTTCGAACCCGTCACCCACTTGGCGGTCTCGGCGTCGTAGAGGAACGTCCCCTCGGTCCCGGAGAGCAGCATCTCGAACCCCTGCATGCTCGTGGCCTCGCCGGCGGCCTTGCCCGCGAAGACATTGAGCGGGATGACGTCGGGCACCTTGGTCCTGATGGTGCGGGCGGCGTCGAGGATCTCGGCCCAGGTCCTGGGCTGCCAGTCGGCGGGCAGGCCGGCCTGGGCGAAGATCGTCTTGTTGAAGTAGATGGCGCGGGTGTCGGTCCCCATGGAGACGCCGTAGAGCCTGCCGTCGTCTCCGATCCCGGCCTGCCTGGCCGACTCGGCGAACTGGCTCCAGTCGTCCCACGACTCGACGTACTCGTCGATGGGCAGCAGGTACCCGGCAGCGGCGTCCGAGCGGACCTGGAAGGAGTCCTCGTAGATGATGTCGGGCGCGGTGGAGGGAGAGCCGTTCATGAGGGCGAGCTTGGTGAAGTACTGGTCCTGCTCGGCCTCGATGGGGATGAGCTCGATGGTGACGTCGGGGTGGGCGGCCTCGAACTCGCCCTTGGCCTTGGTCAGCAGGGCGTCGAGCTGGGTGAAGGCGGACGTCTTCTGGTAGGCCACCTTGAGGTTCGAGGCCGAGTGCCCGTCCTTCCCCCCGCCGCAGGCGGTGAGCGCGGTCGCGGCGGCGAGGGCGCCGGCTCCGGTGAGGAAGGCTCTCCGCGTGGGGGTGGGCGCCGGCACTGAGCCCGGCTCTCCTCCTCGGGCGAAGCCCCGCCGTGCAGGGGCGGGTGCGTGCGCTGAGCGCGTCGGGGTCGTGATGCGGGGCGAGGATGATGGGGACGACGGGGTCATGTGAGGAGCTCCTTTGCACCTGCGGCGCCCTCCATTGGACGCGCGGTATCATTAACTCCATCAAATGGGCAAAATGTCAATCGACGTCCTGTCCCGTTATCGAATCGTTATGCGAAGGTTCGGTGCGTGGGGTGGAGCGGGGAGAGCGCGGTCGCATCCGGCGCCGTACAGGTCGTACCTGTCCGCACCGGGTCGTACCTTGCGGCGCGTGGTCGTACCCGGGCCTGCGTGGTCGTACCCGGATGCGCGCGGTCGTACCTTAGAGCCCTTCTAAGGTACGACCGCGCGGGGGCGCGTACGACCGCGCGGGGGCGCGTACGACCGCGCGGGGGCGCGTACGACCGCGCGAGCACCGAGTGCATCGCCCGACGGATTCCCGACGTCGGTCCGGCGCCCACGGGCCCGATCCGGCGCTCAGGGATTGATCAGGAGTGTGGACGACTTGGGGGTGAAGACCTCGTCGAGGATGAGGCACGCGGCGCCGACCGCGCCGGCGCGCCATCCCAGCGGGTCGGTGTCCAGGGTGATGGGCCGGGCCGCTCCATGAACCCGGTGACCGTCCAGGACCGGGCGCATCGAGGGCTCGACCAGACGGCGCATGGGGTCCCAGCGCGGTCCGCCGATGATCACGGTGTCGGTCTCCAGGAGCTCGCCGACCATCGTGACCGCCATCGCCGCGGAACGACCCGCCTCGTCGAACAGTCCCGCCGCCGTCGGGTCCCCGTCGTCGGCCAGGCGCAGGAGCTCGAAGAACGCCGCGTCCACTTCGCGCGGATCGCGTGAGCCGGGGACGCCCGAGAGGGGGATCCCGGCGTCACGGGCGTGGCGGACCATCTCGAACTCGCCGATGCTCGCGCCCAGGCAGCCGCGCTTGCCGCAGCTGCACTCCGGTCCGGCGGGGTCCCCCGTCAGGTGCCCGGCCTCGCCGGCGTTCCCGCTGCGGCCGCGGATGACCTCGCCGTCGATCACCGCGGCCATGGCCACGCCGGCGCCCACGTAGAGATAGAGGAAGTCCGGCGTCCGGCCCTCGCCCGCCTGCCAGACGCGTGCCTTCGCCGCGGCGGTCACGTCCTTGTCGAGCAGGACCACCGAGTGGCTCGAGGCCGTCAGGGCGTCGCGCAGGGGGATCCGGTCCCAGCCGGGCAGCAGCGGCGGGCTCACCGTGCCGGTCCCCTCCTCGAGCGGTCCCGGTGCCGCCAGACCGATGCCGAGCAGCTGTTCGGCCGGGATCGAGGCGCGCGTCACGAGGGCGTCGATCTGGGCCGACAGGTGGGAGGTGAGGGCGGCGGGACGGTCCGCGCCGGGCAACGGCTCGTAGGACTCGGCGATGAGCGCGCCCGCCAGGTTCAGGATGACGATGCCCAGGGAGGCCGGGTCGATGTGGACGCCGACGGCGTAGCGGCCGCTCGGATCGAGCTGCAGCACCCTGCCCGGTCGCCCGCGCCCCTCGCTGGGGGACTGCCCGGCCTCGACGACGAGGCCCCGTCCCAGGAGATCGCGAATGCTGTTCGAGATCGTTTGCGGGGCGAGACCCGTCATCCGGCTCAGGGTCGCGCGCGTCAGCCCGCCGCCGGAATGGCGGATGGCCTCCAGGACGATGGCTCGATTGAAGTCCCCGACTCGGGGGAGATTGCTGCCGCTTCTCATTGCGCCCCCCTCGCATTCCCGGGCCCGATCCGGCGATGACACGGCCATCGTAGGGCGGCGGCGGAATGGACGGGCGATGATTCGGCCATCCCGATGATGGTCCGGTGGCCGAGTCGCCTGCTACCGTGTCTCTTGTCCGATCCCTGCCTGTCAAGCGCGGGCCGTTGAGAGCATCGACGAACGAGGGCATCGACCGGGTCGAGGAGGACTCATGGGACTGGGATGGTTCGGAGCACCGGAGCATAACCGTTGGCTGGCCGGGGAGACGCACGCGCTGCTCCGCTTCGCACGGGCGGCCAGGCTCCCGGCGGGATTCGGGTGGATCGGCGAGGATGGCAGGATCGATGCATCCCATCCCGTCGAGCTGTGGATCACCGGCCGCATGACCTTCGCCTTCTCGCTGGGCACCCTCATGGGCATCCCCGGCTGCCGCCGCTACGCCGACCACGGCGTGCGCGCCCTGAGCCGGGTCATGCGCGATACCGAGCACGGCGGCTGGTACTCCGCCGTCGGCCATGAGCCGGACGACCAGGGGCGCGGCGTGCCCGCGGACCCCCGCGGCCGCAAGGAGTGCTACCAGCACGCCTTCGTCCTGCTGGCCGCTGCGGCCGCCACCGCCGCCGACCGCCCCGGCGCCCACGAGCTCCTGCGCGACGCCATGGCCGTGCAGAACCGCTACTGGTGGGATGAGGAGTACGGCCTGCCGGTGGAGTCCTTCGCCTACGACTTCAGCGACCCCGAGGACTACCGCGGCATCAATGCGGCCATGCACACGGTCGAGGCCTATCTCGCCACCGCCGACGTCACCGGAGACCTCACCTGGCTCGCGCGCGCCGTCCAGATCATCGACTTCGCCGTCAACGTCCAGGCGCGGGCCAATGACTGGCGCCTGCCCGAGCACTACGACGCGCACTGGCGTCCCGACCTGGACTACAACAAGGATCAGCCGGCCCATCCCTTCCGCCCCTACGGCGCCACACCGGGCCACGGCCTGGAGTGGGCCCGACTGACCGTCCAGGCGCGCGCGGCGCTCGTGGCCCGCTCCCTGCCCGTGCCGGACTGGATGCTCGACGCCGCCGAGGAGCTCTTCGACCGTGCCCGCACCGACGGCTGGCGCGTGGACGGAGGCCCCGGCTTCGTCTACACCACGGACTTCGGCGGCACTCCGATCGTCCACGAGCGCATGCACTGGGTGGCCTGCGAGGCCATCAGCGCCGCCGCGGCCCTGCGCCGCGCGCTGCTCGACGACGGTCGCGGCGAGATCGAGGTCGAGCACTACGAGCACTGCTACCGGAGCTGGGTCGACTACACCGAGGAGTACCTCATCAAGACGCCGGGCGTGTGGATCCACGAGCTCGATCGGGACAACTGGCCGTCCACCCGCACATGGAAGGGGCATCCGGACATCTACCATGCCTTGCAGGCGACCCTCATGGCGCGTCTGCCCGTGTGGCCCGCGATGGGACAGGCCCTGGCGGAGGGGCGCCTGGACCAGCCCGCATCGCTGATCCCGCCCGCGGCGCAGCAGGGGCGCAGGCGAGGATTCTTCTCCCGGGGCTGAATTCCCACTGTCCGGGACCAAGTTCCTATTGTCGGCCCCCCGACGTCGGTCTTAGACTCCTGAATCGCGCAGGCGATTCTCTGAACTCCTATCCCTGAGCCGCATGAGCCTGCCCTGTCGCGGCGTCTAAGAGGTGAGACCCTCGTGGTGAATATCGAGTATCTCGAGTTCTGCCAGGGCGATCCTTATTTCTATGATCTGCCCAGGGTTCTCGATGAGGAGCCGTTCGATATCGGCCCGCTGCCCACGGGATGGTCCAGCAGTCTCACGGAGGGGTGGCGCCATGTGGAGCCCCCTTCGCTTCGCTTGCCGGTTCAAGGGTGGAAGATCCACGTGTCGACGACCCCTGAAAATGCGCAGGACGTTTTGTCCCGCACGGCTGGTATGTGCTTCAGGGCGGGCCTCGCCTTCAAGTTCAACCCCACTCGGCATAGCATGCTCTCCCGAAACGCGAAGTACGCCGACCGCAGCGGTTCGGGCAAATTCATCACCATTTATCCGGGCGACGAGGCCGTCTTGGAGAGGGTGGTCCGCGAGCTGGGCGAGATGCTGAGGGGTTCAGCGGGGCCCTACATCCTTTCTGATCTGCGCTGGGGGGAGGGTCCGGTTCATGTCCGTTACGGCGGATTCAAGCCCATGTTCACCGAGGGGGAGGACGGGGAAACGATTCCTGCAATCATCGGGCCCGACGGCGAGCTCGTCCCCGATCGGCGCGAACCAATATTCCAGGTTCCCGAGTGGGTTGTCATCCCTGAATTCTTAAAAGATGCATACGAGCGCTACAATGATGATTCTCCGGAGTTGCCCTTCGTGGTCGAGGAGGCGATTCACTACTCCAACGGAGGCGGTGTTTATCTGGGGAGAGCGCCTCGGAGCGAGAGGCCGGTCATCATCAAGGAGGGGCGCAGGTACGCGGGACTCGACGGGCTGCACCGCAGCGGCTTCGAAAGGGTGGGGCACGAGGCGAGCATGATGAGCGCGCTGAAGGGGATTCCAGGCGTCCCCGAGATCATAGACGTGCTCGATGTGTGGGAGCATCGTTTTCTGATCATGAGCCAGGTCGATGGGCACGCCTTGTCCGCGGATGTCTCGTTGAACAATCCGGCGAGTTCGTTCTCGCCGCCGTCGGACGCGGTCGAGCGGTACGTGAAGCGGGTTGCTCATATAGTGGGGAGAGTCCGCTCGGTTCTGGACGAGGCGCATTCGCGAGGGATCTCGATAGGGGACGTTCAGCCCGATAACATTCTGGTGACCGAATCCGCCGACGTATCCGTGATAGATTTCGAGGCCGCCAGGGCGTCCGACACCGATCGGGCGCTCGGAACACCGGGATTCATCCCTCCGCGGGCGGGGGACCGATATGCGGAGGACTTCTTCGCCCTGTATCGAATCGCCCTGTATCTATTCGTGCCGTTGAACAACATCCTGCAACTGGCCCCGGGGGTGGCGCATGAGCATATCGCGTTCGCGGAAGAATTCTTCGGCCGGAACGCCGCCGGTCTGATAAAGGAAACCAGGGCGCTCTCGAATGAGCCCTCCCATGATCACTACGATGGGTTCGATGCGGCCCCGCGCGACCATTTCGATACGACTCGGGGCCGCGACGACCTGCGGCGGGGGATCATATCGACGGCGGGACGCTTCTCCGACCGCCTGTTTCCGGGCGATATTGCGCAGTTCAAAGGCGATGGCGCCGTAGACATATGGAGCGGTTCCGCGGGGGTCGTACTGGCTCTGCATCGTACCGGCGGGCTCTCATCCGAGATCGCAGAGATGTTCTTGGACGGTTTGCCCGCGAGCTGCCGCCTGGAGAATGATTCTCTCTTCACAGGATCGTTGGGGGTCGCAACGGTGCTCGATGAGCTCGGGGAGACCGATCGTCTCGCCCGATGGTTGGAGGCATCCGTGGGCAGCGGCCTGCGGATTCCCGCGGGTGTTGGCCTGCGGGCGGGCGCCGCGGGAACTCTTATGGGGCTTCTGTCCCTGCGCCGCCGTGAACCGAGTCTGACCGGGCTCTGCTATGAGACTGTGGAGCGGCTACTGGATGGGGTGTCATCCGCAGTCGGCACGCATGACGTCTCCTCGTCGGCGCCCTCCTGGAAGGCGGGACTATTCCAAGGATGGAGCGGAGTGTCGCTGGCGCTGCTGCTGGCGGCCGAGCAGCTCGGTTGCGACGATGTCGTGGACGCGGCGGGCCGCGCCTTGAAACTCGACCTGGCGTGCTGCGTCGAAAATGACCAGGACGGCTCGTTCCAGGTCAAGGATGGTAACCGCCTCCTCCCGTATCTTGCCCACGGTGGCGTCGGCATCGGCCTCGTGGCGCAGGCGTATCTGACTCGCCGTGATGACGAGGAATTGCGCGCCCTGCTGCCCAAGTTGATGCGTCCCGCGTTCAGTGCCATATACCTTTGCGCCGGTCTGACGCAAGGACGGGCCGGTATGATCGCGGCCCTCGCGCTGGCCGAGCAGAGGAATCTCGACGCCCCCGGGCGGGATGCGATCCGGTATCACATCGATCATCTCAACCTGTATTGCGCTCTGCGTGCGGAGGGCGCCTTCGTCGGTGGCGACCAGAATCTTCGTTTTTCAACAGACTATTCGACGGGCTCCGCCGGGCTTCTGCTGGCACTGGCCTCGACTGCTCTCGCGCCTGCCGACCGCGTGCCCTGGCTGCCCGGTTCCGTTCCGACGTGCCTATTCGGATCTGCTCCGAGTGGGCCCGATATGAACCATTTCGATTCGCGGAGGAGGTGAGATGAGTGCGTTCAATTCTTGATCTTCAGGTCATCAGTTCGTCCGGGGACTACAGTTCTCCGCAGGCGAGTTCGTTGAGCCAGAGCGATTGCTCTCGTAGCAGTTGGATCAGCTGGTCCCACTGCGGCTGATCGCGGCAGTTCTCTGGGGGCGAGTCCAGGGTCGGATCCGCCCCCAGAGGCGCGCGAGTATGAAGATTGGGTGCATGACGTTGTGGGGATTAATGAAGTGAGACGAGCATCGGTTGGCGCTTCGGATGATGAACGGAGGAAGCGTTCCCCAAGCACGATACGAGACATATGGCGGTACAGCATCGTCCAACGGAAGAGGCTCGTTGCGGCGATGGCGCTGGCTGCTGTCGCCGCGGGACTGTCATTCTGTCAACCGCTTCTGGTGAATCTAATCATTCGTTCCGTCACCGCGGGGCGGAATCCCATGACGTTCGTTGCGGATCTTGTCATCATGATGGTGGTGGCCGCCATGATCTCATGTGCGAGCGGCTACGTGCTCGCGCTCATTGCGGAAGACGGGACTTATCGTGTTCGGCGCCAGTACATCGGGTCGATCCTTCGTATGCCCATGTGGTGGTACACGTACCGACCTGTGGGTGATCTGGTGTCGCGGGCGACGTCCGATGTGAATGCATTGAAGTACGCGCTGTCATCGGGGTTCGTGGACATAGTCGGCAACTCCCTGCTTGTCGTCGGCTCGGCTATCGCCTTGGTCGTCCTGGATCTACCGCTGACGATCATGGTCGTTCTCCTGCTGGCGGCGTCCATCCTACTGATCGCCGGGGCGAGCCCTCATGTTCGTAAGGCGAAGCGGGCGGCTCAGGACGCCACGGGTCTACTCGGATCCCGATTGCAGCAGTCCGTGACGGCCATGCGCATTCTACGGCCTTACGGGGGAACGTCCCACGCCGAGGAGGACGCGTGCGACGTTGCTTCGACCATATATGCTCATAATGTGACGGCGGCGCGTCTGCAGGCAATAGTGCTCCCTGTGAGCTCATTGCTGTCGCAGGGGGGCATGGTGGTCATCTTCCTGGTTGGCGGCTGGCGCGTCGCCTCTGGTACGATGCCGTTGTCGGATCTACTCACTTTCGCCCTGTTCGTCAATATGCTGACGACGCCCGCCTCGTCCGTGGTGACTGCCATCCTGTCCCTCCAGGAGGCGCTCGGTGCTCTTGATCGAATCAGAGAGATCGTCGATGCTCCGCATGAGCCGTTGGATGCGACCGCGAGGCTCCCCCTTGAGGGCCTGCCGCCGACCAGTCTGGAGATTCGTAATGTGTCGTATAGGTATCCGGGTAGTGAGGCCTGGGCGCTGACCGATGTTTCGCTCACTATCGAACCGGGCGAAAGGGTCGCGCTCATAGGTGCGTCGGGCGCCGGGAAGACGACGCTGTTCTCCCTTCTTCTGGGCTATGATGCGCCGTCCGGCGGGCGCATCATCGTCAACAATACTGTTCTCGATGAAAGGAGTGTCTGGAAGACGAGAGGGCTCATCGGTCATGTGGATCAGGGTACTCACGTGGTGCCCGGTACGATTCGGGACAACATCACGGTCGGTGCCTCCTGGGCGTCCGATGATGACATAGTGGGCGTGCTGCGTCAGGTGGGTCTCGAGAAGGTTGTGGCAGATCTTCCCGAAGGACTCGATACTGATGTCGGCGAGGAGGGCGGAGCGCTTTCGGGTGGGGAGCGCCAACGGCTGGCCATTGCGCGTGCGTTGTTGTATCGACGTCCGGTCCTGCTGCTTGATGAGCCCAGTGCCAACTTGGACGCGGAGAGTGAGAAGCTGGTGATTGATGCGATTCGAACGATTCCTTCCGACATCACTGTTATCACGATAGCTCATCGCCTGTCAACTATTCGTGAGGTTGATCGCGTGGCTGTTCTTGATCGAGGTATGCTCGTGGCCGCGGGGAATCCGCGGCAGGTGGCGTCCTCATCGTCCGCCTATAGAATGCTTATGATGGATGGAGGAGAAGAATGACCCCCCATGACCATGGGAGCACCGTGGACGGGACGGCCGAGCCGGTTCTGCGGCTGAACGGAGTAACCCATCGTTACGGAAGACGCGGTGCGGGCGCCGTGATCGGCCCCTGCGACTTCTCCGTCGCCACCGGTACCGTGACTGCTCTGGTGGGCCGCTCCGGCTCGGGGAAATCGACCATGATGAATTGTGCGGCGTGTCTTCTGCGCGTCACCTCCGGTACGGTTCTCTACCGGGGCGCGGATATCACTCGACTTCCGGAGAGCGGTCGCGCACGGCTTCGGAGGGACGAATTCGGATTCGTCTTCCAGGACTACAGCCTCATCGATGCGCTCACGGTGTCGGAGAATATGGCCCTGCCGGCGCGGATATCGAGGCGCGTCGTCGCCGAGGATCATCTGCGGGAGGTGGCGGAGGGGCTCGGCATCGATTCGCTTCTGGGACGGCGGACCAGCGAGCTCTCTGGAGGTCAGCGTCAGCGAGTGGCGATCGGCAGGGCGGTCGTCAATAACGCACGGGTGCTGTTCGCCGATGAGCCCACGGGTGCTCTGGATCCCGTGACTCGGCAGGAGGTGCTGTCGGTTCTTCTGGACCCCGCTGTCCGCGAGGAGCGGGCGGTGCTCATCGCCACTCACGACGTGACGCTGGCCAGCAGCGCCGATCGGGTCCTTGTCATCGATGGCGGCGGGGTTGCGGCGGTTCTGGAGAAGCCGACTCCGGATGGTGTCCTGGACGCTCTGAAGGAGACTGGGGACGCGGTATGAGGGGCGGTTCTGCTTACGATCTGATTCGCATATCCTGGAGTGAGCGCGGCCTCATGAGGCCGGTGTTCGCCGTTCTCACCGTCGGAGGTCTGGTGATCTCCACCTTGGCCTCCTACGCCTTCGGACTGGCCGAAGGCGGTGACATCGGATCGCTCGTCACGATAGGGACCATCGCGGCCGCCTGCACGTTGGTGGTGCTGAGAGCGGTGACGCGGCATGCGGTCGCGGAGCGCTGGCCCACGGTTCGACGCCTGCGGATCGTCGGGATGAGCGCTCGGCGACTGCGAGTGGCCCTCCTGACCGAGACCGCGGCGATCGCTGTCGCAGCGGCTCTCGTCAGCGCAGTACTGGCCCGATACCTCGTGACGCCGCTGCTCACGCCCTACCTGGTATCGCTGGAGGTGGTCCCGGCGCATACGCCTGCTCGCTGGCGCTTGGGCGCCGTGGTCGTCACGGTCGTCGGAACGGGGCTCGTCGCCCTCGGGGGCACCTTCGGCGCGTCCTTGACGCTGACCCGCTTGGAGCCCGCCGATACGTCCCCACCCGGACCAGCGGCGGGATCGGGCGGAGCCTCGCGTACGGCTGTGTACGGGCTCGGCCTGGTGGCGACGGCGGTCTGCGCTTCATTTCTGCTGAAAGCGGTTCTGGCGACGCGTTCGGATGAGACGGCCTTCCTTCTCGGCGCGCTTCTGCTCATCTGCCTGATGGCACTGCTGTGCGGGACATGGAGAGGTGTTGTGAGAGGCTGCAGCGGAGTCGTGAACCGGCTCCGGCGCCTCCCGGCGTCGGCGCCGGCGCTGGTGTCACGACGGTGGCGCGAGCGGCAGCACCAGGTGACGGTCGTCAGCGCGACGGTCATCGCCACGATGATGGCTGTTTTTCTGGGCGGCTATCCGACTGCGACCGACGCCATGGCGCGCCATCGGCTTCAGGACATGATCGGAGAGCGCCTCGTGGCTCAGACGACGCTGACTGCGTCCGAGGCCGGCGCACAGGTGCTGGAGGGGGATGGGGTGGTCATGGCCAAGGGGCGGGCGGTTCTCGGGAACCGCAGTGCGTCGACGGCCGTCGACGGCGGGCAGTGGGGGCAGTCGGTGACCTTGCTCGGCGGAGACGGCGCCGACGACTGGCTCGCCGCACTCGGCGCCACGGTGCGCTCTCCGGGTGCGGTGGTGACCCGGCAGGAGGCGTTGCGTTCGGGCGTCGTGCCGGGTGATGAGCTCGTCCTGTCCGGTCAGGACGGGAGTTCAGTCGAGACCACGATCACCGACGTCGTCGATATGCCGTCGACCTTCGGGGACTACCTCATTACCGATCCTACTGCCGTCGGGTTCGCCACTGGTCGGGTCACCGCACTCCTGGGGCATACTCAGGAGGCCCGCGAAGGGTGGACCGTGCAGCCGGCGTCCGTCTGGATACAGGCCCTGGCCCCCGGTTCGGCGGTCTCCGACTCGGGCGGGGCGGGCACACGGGAGACGCCACTCCTGGTGGGTGCTCCGCTGGCGTTGTGCCTGACGCTCGCGGCTGCGGCGACGGCCACAACCGTCGTCGCCCGGCGCCCGGACCTGCGCATGCTGGAGCGTCTCGGGATGCCCCAATGGCAGCGCGCCGGGGCCCTGGCCCGGTCGGTCATGGTCGATACCCTGTGCGCCGGTGCGGTGGCCGCCGTCGTGAGCATGGGGCTCCTCGCCTTGACGATCCGTCCGTATGCGGCGCTGATCGGCATCGGCCCGGCCGTCCCGTGGTTGCAGTTGTCCTACTACGCCGCGGTCCCCATCGCGATCTGGCTCGTCTCCACGGCGTCGGCGCTCCGCTTTGCGGTGCGACGGACGCCCGTCGCGGCTTCTGAGGCGCGCGGGTGATCAGGCGGACCCGACCGCTCGTGGGGCGGGCGAGCTTGGTGGCGCTCGCCCCACGGACGGCGGCGTGCGACGGGGCCGGTGATGGTATGGTCGGGGGGCCCGCAGGGGCATGGAGAGGTGACAGAGCGGCCGAATGTGGCGGTCTTGAAAACCGCTGTGCGCCTAGCGCACCGGGGGTTCGAATCCCTCCCTCTCCGCCATTTTGGGCTTATTCGAACCCTCGGTAGCAGATTGGCTGCCGAGGGTTTGTTCGTGTTCGTCGCTAGGTAGGAGGATGGTGGTGGTGACGGTGGTGGCTGAGGTGTGGTGGTGCTTCTGAAACTTCCGCTGCTTAGGTGCTTTGCTTGTCTCACTTCCCTTCGTCTGGACTGCCCTGCCATCGTGCGTGGCGGCAGCTTGGAGGCTGCTGTAGGGCTCTTTGAGGGTGCTGGTAGTGACGGTGGTGTCGTCGAGGTAGATGGTGTGGAAGAGGGCTTGGCAGAGCATGCCGCGGACGGGGTCGGGAGACTGACGGTAGAGGGTGCCGATGTCTTGGAGGAGGTGGAGGCTGGTGGTGAGGACGTCTCGACCGATGGATGGCGAGGCGCTGGTCGAGGGTTTGTTTGGTTTGCTCGAGACGCTGGCGTTCCTGTGACAGCTCGGCCAGACGGCGGCGGGCGGCGGCGGTGTCGAGCGAGCCGTCGGCGACCAGGTCGATGAGGCGGCCTTCTTTGGCTGTGATGTCCTTGAGCTTGCGGGCGATGGCTTGGTTGCTCTGGCGGATGAGGGCCTGCTGGTCGTCGAGGGCCTGGGTCATCTCGGCTTCGGTGCGCTGGGTGAAGTCGCTGCCGAGGGAGAGGGTGCAGACGTGCCGTTGCACGTAGTCCTCTACGAGGGGTACCGGCAGGTACGGCATGTCGCAGTGGCCGTCTTGGCGTCCGCGGCAGAGGTAGTAGGCGTAGGTGCCGCCTTTGCCTTTGGCCTCGGTGTAGACGAAGCGGCTGCGTCTGCCGGCTTTGTGGCAGCGTTCGCAGTGGAGAATGCCGCCTTTGAGGTAGTGGAAGTGGACACGGTCGCGGGTGTTGTTGGAGCGCAGGGCGCGTATTTCCTGGACGCGGTCGAAGAGTTCTTGGCTGACCAGTGGCTTGTGCCGGCCCGGGTACTGCTTGCCTTTGAAGGTGACGATGCCGGTGTAGTATGGATCGGCCAGGAGGCGATGGATGGTTGAGACGGCCAGAGGTCTGGGCGTGGGGCGCTTGGCGGAAGGCCGAGTGGTCAGGCCCAGGTCGGTCAGCTTCTGCTGGAGGTGCTCGCAGGAGTAGTCGCCGGTGGCGTAGAGTTCGAAGGCTTTGCGGATGAGGGGTGCACGCTCGGGATCGAGCCCGATGGCGTTGATGCGGCGGCCCTCGACGGTGTCGATGACGTTGAGGTAGCTCAGGGGTGCGGGGCTGATGGTGCCGCCCTGCTCAATCTTGCGCAGCAACTTGATGCGGATGTCGGTTCCGTCGGCGGCGCTGCGGTACTCGTTGACGGCGGCCAGCATGCCGTGGACGAGCTGGCCCTCAGGGGTTTCGTCGATGTTCTCGGTAGCGGAGATGAGGGTGACGTTGGCCTTGCGCAGTTCCATCATGGTGACGGCGTCGTCGAAGCGGCTGCGGTTGAGGCGAGAGAGCTTGTAGACCATGACGCAGTCGACGTCGCCCCGAGTGTGGAGACGCTCGAGCATGGCCTGGAACTCGGGACGGTTGACAGTTTTGGTGCCGCTGCGCCCCAATTCGACGTACTCGTCGACGATGGTGATGCCGAGCTGCTTGGCCTTGGCCAGGCAGATTTTGCGCTGGGTGGGGATGGATAGGCCCTCGGGGTCGTAGTCGGTGTTGACCTGGGAGGCGGTCGAGACGCGCAGGTAGAGCACGGCGGTCTTGGGGCTCTGTGTGGCGTCTATGGCTAGTGGCTCCTCGTCGAGTGGTGCTGGCGTGCGGTGCTGGGCGGTGTGGAGCGTTCCGGCGGGGCGTGGGCTGCTGCGCTTGGTGCGTCATCGCGAGCGGCCAGACGGCTCTGGACGAGGCGGATCAGGACGGTGGCGGTGGGCACCTGGAAGTGCCTGGCCAACGCGGCCGGATGGCGGATGCCGCAACGCCAGGCGCGTTGGAGGGCCCGTGGTGGTACCAGGCTGTAGGCGGCGAAGTGGTCGGCGGCCTGCTCGGCTTGCTGGGCGGCGCCGCAGTGCGTGGTGCCGGTGTAGAGGCGGCGGGTGTGGCCGTAGTCCAGGGGGTCGGCAAAGTCGGTGGGTGGTTGTCTGATCTCTAGAGGGTCTGGTGTGTTGGTGCGGGTGCGGCGTGACCCGCATGGTGACGATGAAGGCGTCTACTCAATCCCGTCACCAGCGAGGTCACGCCGCCATGTCATCTTCCACCACGACCGCTCTGTCGCGCCAGCCCCTGGCCCAGGTTCTTAAGAATGTGGAAGACCCGCGTGATCGGCGGGGTGTGCGCCACAGCCTGTTCGCGGTCCTGTCCCTGGCCGTGACCGGAGTGCTCGCCGGCTGCCGGAGCCTGACGGCCATCTGGGAGCACACCACCGACCTGACCGCCGCCGACCTGGAGGCCCTGGGTTTGGAGGCGGGGCAGGCACTGCCGTCGGAGTCGACCATTCGCAGGGTCCTGCAGGACCTGGACCCCACCGACCTCAACGCCCATTTAAGGTCCTGGTGCT
>NZ_AUBN01000015.1 GCF_000429265.1 Actinomyces gerencseriae DSM 6844 | reverse complement strand
CAATGGTACTGCGCCCGCCAGGACGCGGAAGAGCAGGACACCACCGAGCACACACCACCCCCCCCACCACCCACAAAAACGGCGGCAAACGGGGGGGAAACAAACAACAACACAACAACGCCGGATCAAGAGACCTGTCACCGACTACAGGTAGGCTCATCCAGAAACAGATCCCACCGCAACCCAAGGACCACATCCATGTCCCAGGACAGGCGCGACAGTCAGTGGCGCTCCCGCAGTGCACGCTCAGCTGGCGATCGTCATGGTTTCCGGCGGCGCGGTGACAGGGAATACCCGGTTGACGACGGGCGGCGACAGCACTCCCGGAGTCATGACGATGGAGGCCGCGAGTTCTCTCGTGGTCGTGGCGGCTCGTCTTCTGATGACCGTGGCCGATACGGGCATGCGCGAGGCGACGACGCCAAGCGGGATCGCGGTCGGCGCCGCGAGGAGCGCGGTGATCGTTTTCGTCGTCAACAGGATGGCCGCGGAAGACGCTTCTCGGGGCATGGGCGCCGCGACGGCGGTGGGCGTGATTCTCGTCCTTCGCAGCGGAGGCGGGTGCCCGAGCCCTCGGTGCCGGAGAACGTCCGGCCGGCGGATCTCGAGGCGTCGGCACGTCGTGAGCTGAGAGCCTTGGGCCGGGCGAACGCGGAGAACGTCTCACGGCATCTGGTCATGCTTCAGCGCCTGCTCGTCTCCGACCCGGAGCTCGCCTATCAGCATGCTCGTTATGCTGCATCGCACGCGGGCCGGGTTGCCGTCGTACGAGAGTCAGCAGGAATCGCCGCATACCTGGCCGGGCACTACGCCGAGGCGCTTCGCGAGATCCGTGCCGCGAGGCGTCTGTCGGGCCTGGATATGCATCGTGCCATCGAGGCCGATTGCGAGCGCGCTCTGGGCCGTCACCAGCAGGCCCTCAAAATCGCGAAGGAGGTCGACCCCAACCTGCTCGACGATCTCGAGGAGGCGGAGCTGGCCATGGTCGTCTCGGGCGTGCGGCACGACATGGGGCAGGACGACCTCGGGCTGGTGGTGATCGAAGAGGCGATCATGATGTTCCGCGGTGACCGGGAGACGCTGCGACGTCTCCACTCCGTGCGCGCCGACCGGCTCGAGAATCTCGGCCGAGCGGATGAGGCCGCGGCCATTCGCGAGCGCATCGGCGAGGGACCCCGGGACGAGCCCGAGAACGATGTCGAGGTCTACGATATCGAGGACGACTACGATCAGGAGCAGGCCGTTCGCGCCGAGTCCGCTGACGCGCCCGACATCCCTTCCGAGGAGGATGCCTCGAGGGCACGTACCGACGATCTCACCGAGACCGTCGGCGGCGGCCTCGCCGGGGAGGCTCCCGAAGGTCTCTCGGCCGTGCCGGTGGGATGCGACGACACCTTCACCAGCGACGAGAGCACCGAGGAGCTCCACGGGTCCGCGTCCTTCTCCGAGCGCGTCGAGGAGGAGATGGCCGAGTTGCTCGGCGAGACCGGCCACGTCGATGAGAGCGACGGGCCCGAGGATCAGGAGGCCTGACATGACCGCACTGGCTCCCGTTGATGGAGACGCCATGCTTCTGGGCAGCGAGTCGCCTCTGGCGCGGACCTATGACGTCGCCCTCCTGGACCTGGACGGCGTGTGCTTCGCCGGTGACGCCAGGGTCGACTACGCCGCTGACAGCATTAACGGCGCTCGGGCTCACGGCATGACGTTGTCATTCGTCACCAACAACGCCTCCCGCGCGCCTCAGGCCGTTGTCGACAAGCTGTCCCGCAACGATATTCGGGCCTCTCCGGACGAGGTCTTCTCGGCCGCCATGGACGCCGCCGCACTGCTGCGCGAGCGGCTCGCCGAGGGCTCGCCCGTACTCGTCGTCGGTGGCGAGGGTCTGCGCTCGGCTCTTGCCGCCGAGGGCTTCACGGTTGTCGCCTCGGCCGACGACCGGCCCGCCGCTGTCGTTCAGGGCTGGGATCCGGCCGTCGACTGGGCGATGATGTCGGAGGGCCTGTACGCCATCGCCGATGGGGCGCTTCACGTCGCCACCAATCTCGACGCCACCCTGCCCACCGAGCGCGGCTTCGCTCTGGGCAATGGCAGTCTCGTGGCGGCCATCGCCAATGCCTCCGGTCGCGAGCCGCTGGCCGGAGGCAAGCCGTTCCCGGGGATCTACGAACGCGCTCTCGCCCGCGCCGGTGGCTCCGCCCCGCTGGCCGTGGGTGATCGTCTCAACACCGATCACGTCGGGGCCCGCGCCGCCGGCATCCCCGGACTGCACGTCCTGACGGGCGTCAGCACGGCGCGCGACGTCGTCCTGGCCCGGCCCGAGGAGCGCCCCGCATACCTCCACACCGACCTGCGCGGCCTGCTGGAGCCCCATCCGAGACCGGTGCACGAGCGCCGCGGTGAAGAGACCGAGTGGATCGTGGGCGCGACTCATTGCCGCATTCACGACGACGTCGTCCTTCTCGACGACGAGGTCGCTCTGACCGGGCGGGAGGCTGAGATCACCCTCAACGCCTACCGTGCTCTGGCCTGCGCCATGTGGGATCACCTGGATCGGCATGCTGGAGCCCCGGCGCCGAGCATTCCCGACATTCGTGTCCGAGCCTGAGTCCGATCACCGCATGACGCACCAGATCGCCCGCGAGCCGCGCCCCGTTCCGGTCCCACCACCGGCAGGCGCGGCCGATGCGCATACCGGCCGCCTCACCGATATCGCCGACAGGCTTCAGGAGGCCGGCGACGCTCCGATGGAGGAACGGGTCGCCGCTCTGGAGGCGATTCATGAGACGCTCGCCTCGGAGCTCCGCCGGGCCGAGGACTGATGGCCAACGTCTTCGACCCCGGGCGCAGTCCACTAGCAGCATCAGCACCCGGATAGACACCAGACAGACATCGGTATTGCATGGCACGCCTCATTCGTCTCGACTCCGAGCTCGTCCGACGCGGGCTCGCTCGCTCGCGCACGCACGCAGCCCGACTCATCGTCGACGGGCATGTCACGCTCGACGGTGCCGTCGTCGTGAAGCCGGCGCGTCAGGTCAACCCGGCGCAGGCGCTCGAGCTCGTACCGTCCCAGGGCGACGACTACGTCTCCCGCGGCGCCCGCAAGCTCGCCGGCGCACTCGACGCCCTCGGGGCCCGGGGTCTGGCACCGCGGCTGGAAGGACGCCGATGCCTGGACGCCGGGGCGTCCACCGGGGGCTTCACGGACGTCCTGCTGCGGCGCGGCGCCGCGCACGTGACGGCGGTCGATGTCGGCTACGGCCAGCTCGCATGGTCTCTTCAGTCCGATGAGCGGGTCACGGTCCTGGACCGCACCAACGTGCGCGCCCTGGACCCGCGGGCGGTCGTGCCCGCTCCGGAGCTCGTCGTCGGCGATCTGTCGTTCATCTCCCTGACCCTCGTCCTGGCCCCATTGCTCGCCGCGGCCGCCGAGGACGCCGACCTGCTGCTCATGGTCAAACCGCAGTTCGAGGTCGGCAAGGAGCGCCTGGCGCACGGGGGAGTGGTGCGCGACCCCGGGATGCACATCGAGAGCGTGCTGACCGTGGCCGCCCGCGCTCACGAGCTCGGAGTCGGCATAGACGCCGTGACCGCCTCCCCCCTGCCCGGTCCCGCCGGTAACGTGGAGTACTTCATCAACCTGCACGCCGGACGGGCCGGCACCGCGGCGGACCTCGTCGGCGACGCCCTGCTCGCCGAGACCGATCGCGCCGTCGCCGAAGGACCCGCTGGCCGCCGTACGGAGGGGAGGCAGCCGTGAGCGCATGCACCCCGTCATCCGGGACGCCGCGCACTCCGACCGGTTCCTCCGGCCCGCCCGAGTCGATCGAGCCGGTCCTGGAGGCGAGTTCCTCGAGTCCCTCCGGAACCGAGCGCGGACTGCGTCGTGTCATGGTGCTCGAGCGGGACCGCGGTGACACCCCGGTTCCGCGCCACCGCAAGGCCGCGCCGACCGCCACCGCAGTCATGCGGGCCAAGGCGGCGCTGCGCGCCCACGGTGTTCAGGCCGTCGATCCGGCCTTCGGCGGTGACGTCGACCTCGTCCTCGTCCTGGGCGGCGACGGCACGATCCTGCGCGCCTCGGAGATCGCACGGCAACGCGATGTGCCCCTGGTCGGCGTCAACACGGGTCACGTCGGCTTCCTGGCGGAGGCCGATCCCGACGCGGTCGAGGAGGTCGTGGCCGACCTGGTGGCCGGCCACTACGCGGTGGAGACTCGCATGACCATGGATGTCGAGGTCACCGCCCCCGATGGCGGCGTCACCCACGACTGGGCCCTCAACGAGGCGGCCCTGGAGAAGTGCGACCGCGCCCGCATGCTGGAGGTCGCCATCGGGGTCGACGGGCAGGCGGTCTCCTCCTTCGGCTGCGACGGCCTGGTGATGTCCACGCCCACCGGTTCGACGGCCTACGCCTATTCCGGCGGCGGGCCCGTGATCTGGCCGGAGGTCGAGGCCCTGCTGCTCGTGCCGCTGGTCGCCCACGCCCTGTTCACGCGTCCGCTCGTCCTGGGGCCCGACTCCCGCCTGGAGGTCGTGATCCAGCACGCGGGCCTGGGGGGCGCCGAGGTGTGGTGCGACGGACGGCGGAGCCTGGATGCGCCCGCCGGCTCGCGCATCCGCGTCACGCGCGCGGACCGCCCCGTGCGCCTGGCACGACTCAACGACGCGCCCTTCGCCACTCGGCTCGTGCGCAAGTTCGACCTTCCCGTCGAGGGCTGGCGAGCCATCGCCGACGACGCGGACGACGCGGACGACCCGGACGACCCGGACGACCCGGACGATTCAACATGATCGAGTCGCTCCACATCGAGGATCTCGGCGTCATCGAGCAGGCCGATCTTCTCCTGAGCCCCGGTCTGACCGCGCTGACCGGGGAGACCGGTGCGGGCAAGACCATGGTGCTCACCTCGCTCGGCCTCCTCCTGGGGCAGCGCGCCGAGTCGACCATCGTGAGGACCGGGGCGGAGCGCGCCCTCGTCGAGGGGTCCTTCGCCATCGATCCGGCATCCCGGGCCGCCGCCCGGGTCGGGCAGGCGGGCGGCGAGCTCGATGACGACCTTCTCCTGGCCTCCCGGACGGTGCCGGCCACGGGACGCTCCCGTGCCCATCTGGGAGGGCGCGCCGTCCCCTCCTCCGTCCTCACCGAGGTCGGATCCCAGCTCGTATCGGTTCACGGGCAGGCCGACCAGCTCCGGCTGCGCAGCGGCGCCGCCCAGCGCGCCGCCCTGGACAGTCTGGGAGGAGGCGAGCACGCCGCCCTGTGCCGCCGCTACGCGGAGGCCTACCGGGCCCGTCGTGAGGCCGCCGAGGCGCTGGATCGATGGCGCGACGGGACGCAGGCGCGCCAGGAGGAGTCGGACCGCCTGCGCGGCTGGTTGGAGGCGCTCGAGACCGTGGACCCCTCACCGGGGGAGGACCGCGAGCTCACCGTCGAGGCCGAGCGTCTCGACCACGCTGAGGATCGCCGCCTGGCTGCGGGGACCGCGCGCACGGCCCTGGTCGGCCAGGAGGACGCGGCTGCGACCGACCAGATCGACGCGTCCTCTCTCATCGCCGCCGCGCAGCGCGCCCTCGCCGGCGCACCGGACGACGAGGCCCTGGTCGAGCTCGCCGGCCGCACCCACCAGCTGGGTATCCTGGCGACCGACATCGCCGCCGACCTGGGGGAGTACCTGGCTTCCCTGGAGGCCGACCCGGCCCGGCTCGCCTGGATCCAGGATCGGCGGGGGGAGCTGGCCCGGGCCTGCCGTGAGATTGGCGGTGCGAGCACTCGACTCGACGACGTCGACGCGCTCCTGGCCTGGGGACGCCGAGCGGCAGCGCGTCTGGCCGAGCTGGAGGATCCGGGCGACAGCGCCGCGGCACTGGAGCAGGCGCTGGTCGACGCCCAGACCGATCTGGACGAGGTCGCCGACCGGCTGACCGCAGCGCGCCGCGTGCTCGCCGAGAGGCTCGAGACCGCGGTCACCTCCGAGCTCGACGGTCTGCAGATGCAGGGGGCGCGACTGGTCGTCGACCTCGAGCCGCTCGATGAGCCCGGCCCCACCGGTGCCGAGGCGGTCTCCCTGCTCCTTGCCCCCCACCCGGGAGCCCCCGCCCTGCCGCTGGGCAAGGGCGCCTCGGGCGGCGAGCTGTCCCGCATCATGCTCGCCATGGAGGTCGTTCTGGCCGACGCCGGCGGCCCGGCGTCGGCGGCCGATTCTCATGCCCCGCAGGAGCGTGCGACCACGGCGGCGCACCAGCGCACCTTCGTCTTCGATGAGATCGACGCGGGAGTCGGCGGACGTGCCGCGCGTGAGGTCGGCCGCAGGCTCGCGCGCCTGGCGCGCCGTCACCAGGTGGTGGTGGTCACCCATCTGCCTCAGGTCGCGGCCTGGGCGCACACGCACCTGGTCGTCGTCAAGGAGACCCCGGACGCCGTTGTCCCGGAGGCCGCGACGCCGGATCCGTCCCTCATGGAGGGGGGAACCCGCACCCGGGTCGTACGGGTGACCGGCTCCGAACGCGTCACCGAGCTGGCCCGCATGCTCTCAGGGCACGAACGCTCCGAGGCGGCCCTGCGGCATGCGGCTGAGCTCCTCGACGAGGCCGCCGCCGTGGCAGAATCCCCGACGTGAGGATCCCGTTCCGCAAGCAGGCGTCGTCGGACCCGGAATGCCCGAGTGGGGTGGTGCGCGTCGACGCGCGCACGAAGAGGCTCACCAAGCGCCTTCGAGCCGGCGAGATCGCCGTCATCGACCACACGGATCTCGACCGCGTGGCCGCCGAGGCCCTCGCCGAGGCGCGCCCCGCAGCGGTGCTCAACGCCGCGCCGTCGGTCTCGGGGCGCTACCCCAATCTCGGCCCGGGCATCCTGGTCGATGCCGGCATTCCGCTCATCGACGACCTGGGGGCGGACATCATGCGCGTGCGCGAGGGTCAGCATGTCGATATCGATCTGAGCTCCGACGGCGGCCCGGCGAGGGTGAGCGTCAAGGGCGAGGACGAGGTCGTCGCCGAGGGCGTGGTGCAGACCCGGGAGCGGGTCGATGACGCCATGGAGGCCGCGAGAGCGGGCCTGTCAGTGCAGCTCGAGGCCTTCGCCGTCAACACCATGGAGTACATGCGCGGCGAGCGCGACCTCCTGCTCAACGGCGTGGGCATGCCCGATATCCGCACCCGGATGAACGGGCGCCATGTCCTGATCGTCGTGCGCGGCTACTCCTACAAGCAGGACCTCATGGCGCTGCGCCCCTACATCCGCGACTACAAGCCCGTCATCATCGGAGTCGACGGCGGGGCGGACGCCGTCCTGGAGGCGGGGCTCAAGCCGGACATGATCGTCGGCGACATGGACTCCGTGTCGGACAAGGCCCTCGGGATCGGCGCCGAGATCGTCGTCCACGCCTACCGCGACGGCCGGGCCCCCGGCCTCGCCCGGGTGGAGAGCCTCGAGGTCGAGCACAAGGTCTTCGCGGCCACCGGCACCAGCGAGGACATCGCCATGCTCATGGCCGACAGCGCCGGGGCCGAGCTCATCGTCGCGGTGGGCACGCACGTCACGCTCCTGGAGTTCCTCGACAAGGGACGCGAAGGGATGTCCTCGACCTTCCTGACTCGTCTCAAGGTCGGCAATCGCCTCATCGACGCCAAGGGGGTCTCGCGTCTGTACCGCACCCGCATCTCCGGCTGGAACCTGGCCCTCCTGGCCCTCGCCGGGCTCATCGCCCTGTTCGCCGCCCTCGCCTCCACGCCGTCCGGGCAGACTCTCCTGGGTCTGTCCGGCGCCGTGTGGGACGACCTCGTCAACTTCCTCCGCTCGCTCGTGGGACTGGCCCCGAGCACACCCTCCGTCTGAGCAGGAACAGGACTCCCATGATCGACTTTCGCTACCACCTGGTATCGCTCATCTCCGTCTTCCTCGCGCTCGCCGTCGGCGTCGTGCTCGGCGCGGGACCGCTGCAGAACTCCCTGGGGACCGCCCTGAACGACCAGGTCACCTCTCTGCGCGAGAACCGGAAGGCCATGCAGGCCCAGCTCGAGCAGACCGAGGCGGCCGTCAACGACCGCGACGCGTACATCACCGCTGCAGCGGCCGCCTACCTGCCCGGGACCCTCGACGGCAGGAAGGTCGCCCTGGCGGTCCTCCCCGACGCCGAGAGCGACGACGTCGACACGATCACCGCTCAGGTGGAGACGGCCGGCGGGACGATCAACGGACGCGTGAGCCTGACCACCGCCTGGACCGACGACTCCCGCGAGGCCTTCCGGCAGACCTACTCCGGCCAGTTCGCCGGATACCTGGGCAAGACGGTCTCGACCGACGGCAACGGGGTGCTGGGCGAGGGCCTGGGCACGGCGCTGACCAGCGACTCGGAGAGCGCCAAGGCCCTCATGGGCCTGCTGACCGCCTCGGACACCCCGCTGGTCACCGTCGACGCCAGGCCCAACGGCCCCGCGGACATGATCGTCGCCGTCGGCCCGCGCAGTGCGGACGCCTCGGAGACCAGGGCCGACGCCGAGGCCTCCGCCACGATGTCGCAGACCGCGACCTCCTGGGCCAGCGCTCTGACCGGGACGGCCGCGGTCTCCACGACGGTCGTCGTCGGTGCCGCCGACGCGGAGACCGACGTCGTCTCCTCCCTGCGCACCGCCAAGGCCCCTGTGACCACCATCGACTCGGTGGGGCAGACGGCCGCCGCGGTCTCCACCCCGCTGGCCCTGGCCGCAGCGGCCGCGGGGAGGAAGGGGCACTACGGCTTCGACAAGGGGGCCGACGCCGTCATGCCCCCGATACCGTCGTGAGGACGGTTACCGCGGATCCTCACGAGCACTATCGTCGTCACCACCCACCACCGATGTCGTCGAGCGGCGACTCCGGGAGGTAGTCCGGGGTCGGCTGCGCCTCTATCAGGGACGACCCGGTGTTGATCCTGTACTCGCGCCGGATGAGGTCCGCCAGGTCTCGCGGCGTCAGCCCCAGGTACCTGGCGAGGACGTAGATGCCGGTGCCGTAGTTCTCGGAGTGCAGGAGAACGCGCTGCCTCAACGGCAGCGCCCCGAAGGCGGGTCTGGAGCGGTCGAAGGAGACCAGGACGCCCAACGGGTCCACGAGGACGCTCGTCATGACCTCCCAGGGGAGGAAGCGTCGACGGCGGAAGGAGCTGCGATCGGTGATGCCCCGCTCGTCGAGGGTCAGGGAGAAGCCGCGCACGAGGTTGCGGCGCATGAGGAGCAGGCCGGCGGTGCTGATGATGAGGCCGAAGAGCAGGATGCCGCCGGGGCGCCCACTCAGCGACAGCCCCCATAGTCCCCAGGCCCCGATCACGGCGACGAGCGCGTGGATGATGGCCGGCTTGGCCGGGGGAGGGGCGGTGATGCGGATGGGGCCGGCGGCGGTGGTCGTCGGGTAGCGTCGCTGCCAGTCGCCGGACTCCCGCAGGCGGGACCGAAGCTCCTGGTGGTTGATCTCGGGAACGGGAAGCGGGAGAGCGCGCACCTTCGCGTATCCCATCATGATCAGGTTCAGAGCGATCAGAACGGCCAGGCCCCACCCCATGGGGGCGACCATTGCGCCGGGCAGACGCGGAAGAGCGAGAAGATAGGCTCCGGCATAGGCGAATGCGACTCCGGAGACCGGGGGGAGTGCGAGCTGGAGACGGGCCCACTGCGGGGCGGGTCCATGCAGTGCGTAATCGATGAGGGCCGACTGCCGATTCTCTCCCCGTATGGTCTGGCGCCAGGCGTGGATGAGTGCGACTCCGAGCGCGAGGAGCGCGGAGGCGAAGAAACCCGCGATCATGATGAACTACTCCCTCGTGACCTCCGCCGGGAGTCAGCCGAAGACCGCGTGCCAGCCGTCGGAGACCGCGTTCCCGACCGACTTGAACCCGTCCCCGACCGCTTTGGCGCCCTCGCTGACGGCGTGCCCCACCCCTTTGTGATCCTCGAAGAGGGAGTCGACGAAGCCGTCCGTGAAGAACGACGCGGTGACGCCGGCGGCCAGGCCCACGGCCCCGCCGACGACCGTGCCCACTCCCGGGACGACCGAGCCCAGGGCCGCGCCCGTCGCCGTTGAGGCCAGCAGCGAGGTTCCTGCGGAGACCGCCCCTGTGGCCAGTGTACTGGCACCTATACCAACTGCCGTCGCGGCGACATTCGACGTGACGGCCTGCCCCGTGGATTCGCCATCGTTCATGTCGGCCCAGATGCCGAGACCCGTCCCGACCACCGCGAGGCCGTTGCCGAGGCGGGTGGCGCCCTTCGGAACCTTGAGCTTGTAGTTGGCGCCTCCTGCCGCCCTCATGGCATTGCCCTCCCTCACCATGCTCTGAGCGTGGTCCAGCTCCCAATAGAAACCGGCGGGATCGGCGACCTGGGACAGGGAGCGGAGCGAAGAGAGTCGCGCCGCTCCGGTGGCGGCCATCTTCCCCCCGTTGATGACCATGGCGCGGCCGATCGACCAGGTCGCATAACCGGCCGTGGCGGCAATGCCGAGACTGTATGCCCCGAGGGCGGGCACGTTGTAGAGGGTGCTGACGTCTCCCGGCGTCAGCTCGGTCCGCAGATCGTCCTGGGCGGTGGACAGGGTCGTCCGTGTCGTCGTCATGCGGGTGGACAGGTCGTTGTACAGGGCCGCCTGGGTGGTGTCGGCCGGATCCTCCGGGTCGAGGACGGTCGTGCCGCTGACGGTCAGGCCGCCCGCGGTGGCGTCGTCGCGAATCCACTGAGCCTCCCGCGTGGCGGTGGCGAGCGCGTCGGCATAGGTGCTCAGCGCCCCCGACACCGTCGTCGTCCGCGTGGACAGGTCGTCCCCGGCGGTGACCATGTCGCCCGCTCGTGCGACGGCGGCGTCGGCCGTGGCGCCCTCCCACTCCGAGCCGATGTCCGCCTTGGTGTCGGCGATCGCCGTCGCGGAGTCGTCCACGGCGGTGGCGACCGTTCCGCTGAGCCAGTCCGCCAGCCCGGTCAGGTGGTCGGCCTCGCCGTCGATCTTCGTGTCGAAGCTCATCGCGCGTCCTCCAGGGTCGCCTTCGGAGTGCTGCTCGCCACGTTCTGGTCGGTGCCCTCCATGCCGCTGACGGCGCTCGTCAGGGTCGTCGAGAATCCGTCCATGTCCGAGCTCAGCTGGTCCACCCGGGACGTTAACTCCATGAGGGCGGAATTGACGATGTCGGCCACGTCGCCGGCATCGACCTCCGTCGGCCCGCCGGTGCGGCAGGCCGCGATGGAGTCCTGCGCCGTCGTGATGCGACTGGTCGCGCTTTGCGCGACACCGCTGGTGATTCGTACTCCGCTCATCGCTGGTCCTCCGGAATCCGTATGTCTTGCAGGATCATGTCGTAGTGCTCGATCTTCTGCGCCTTGTCCAGCCCGTCCCAGTCCATGAGCACCCATGGGACGTCGCCGGCCAGATCCAGCAGGCGGTCCAGGGCCGTGTACACCAGCAGGGCGAGCCGCCCGTCCTTCGTCGTGCGCAGCGCCAGCTTGCGCTCGTCGTGCTCGTCGATCACGCACGGCACGTAGACGACCGGCGGCATGGGGAGCCGGCGCGACGGGCTGTCGGCGGAGGCCGCGGGTTGCCCGGCGGGGCGTTCCGGGGGATCGTCTGCCGATTCGGAAGCGGTGGTTCGAGGACCGGTCGGCTCTGGCGGCATCAGAATCACGGCCGCACAGTAACGCCACTCGCCCGGAGACGGTAGGGGGGTGTCAACGTCCGGACCCCGGCCCGCACCGATACCCTGGGCCCATGAAGGCCATGAGACTCATGAAGCCCGAGAGCCGCGCGCCCGGACGCGCCGCGGTCCCCGCGGACCCGCCCACGGCCGCACCGGACCGCTCCCCGGCCGGCGTCGCCCTCCACGCGCTCGGCGCGACCCTGGCCTGGTCGGCCGGCGCGGGCTCCTTCGACGGGCTGCGCCCCCGCCTGGAGCGCATGAACTTCCGCGGGCGCACCACGAGTCTGCGCGGTGGCGTCGGCGCGGCGGCCGGGGCCGTGGCCGCGAGTGCTCGGATCGACCGCGCCGTGCCCGGCTCCGAGGCGGTCGCGGTGGCCGCACTCGTGGCGACGACGACGGCCGGTGTCGCCGGGCTCGCCGACGACCTCGACGCCGGCGCCCATGACGGCGGGGCGCCCGTCAAGGGACTGACCGGCCACCTGGGCGCCCTGGCCCGCGGGCGGGTGACCACCGGCGCGCTCAAGGTCGTCGTCATCGGCTCCGGGGCCCTCGTCTCCGGAGTGCTCCTGGCCCGATACCGCAACCGCAGCCTCCTCGGTCCCGTCGCCGGGGCGCGCGGTCCGCTCGCCGTCGCCGTCGACGCCGCGACCGGCGCGGCGGCCATCGCGGCCTGGGCCAACGTTCACAACCTGCTCGACCTGCGGCCCGGTCGGGCTCTGAAGACCGCGGCCCTCCTGAGCGGATCCCTGCTCATCGACCGCCGTCGGGGCGCCGGGGCCTCCAGGGCGCTGGCCGCCGGGGCGCTGGGCATCGTCGCCGCGGCCCTGCCGGAGGACCTCCTGGAGGACACCATGCTCGGGGACACGGGCGCCAACGCCGTGGGCGCGCTCGTCGGCACCGCCCTGGCCGCCCACCCCGGCCGGGCGGTGCGCGGCCTCGCCGCGCTCGTCGGCACCGGCCTGGTCCTGGCGAGCGAGCGCGTCTCCTTCACCCGGGTCATCGCCGGCACCCCGGTGCTGGCCGCGCTCGACGGCCTGGGCCGCCGACCCTCATGACCGCCTCCGCGCGGGCGAGCGGGCCGGCCGGGTCCTCGTCCGGCATGGCGGGCCGGCGCCCCGCGCGCTCGCGCGGTCTGCTCGGTGCTGCCTCCGGGGTCGCCGGTCTCACACTCGTCTCGCGGGTGCTCGGCTTCGCCAGGTGGATCGTCCAGGCGTCCACCGTGGGCGCCGGAACCGTCGCCGGCGCCTACGCCACCGCCAACCAGGTGCCCAACGCCCTGTACGAGATCGTCGTCGGCGGGGCGCTGGCCGCCACCGTCGTCCCACTGCTGGCCGCGGTGGCGATCCCCTCCCGCAGTCGGGACGTCTCGCGCATCGCCTCGGGCCTGCTCGGCGTCGTCCTGGCGGTCCTGACCCCGTTGGCGCTCGTCCTCGCGGCTCTCGCCGATCCCATCGCGGCGCTGCTGCCCGCCTCGTCGGGCACGGATCCCGGTCTCCAGGTGGATCTGGTCGCCGCCTTCCTGCGCATGTTCGCCGTCCAGATCCCCCTGTACGGCATCGGCGTGGTCCTCACCGGGGTGCTGCAGGCCATGGGGCGCTTCGCGTGGCCCGCGTTCGCGCCCATCCTGTCCAGCCTCGTCGTCATGTCGACCTACGCCGTCTACGGCACCATGACCTCCGGCTCCGGCGACCAGGCCGGGGCGGCGGCCCTGAGGGTCCTGGGATGGGGGACGACCGCCGGCGTCGCCGCGCTCAGCCTGCCGCTGCTCTACCCGGTCTCGCGCCTGGGAGTCCGCCTGCGCCCCACGCTGCACCTGGATCGGCCGGTCGCCCGGCGGGCCCTGCGTCTGGGCGGCGCCGGCGTGTGGACCCTGATCGCGCAGCAGATCAGCACCCTGGCCGTCCTGGCGCTGGCGCGCTCCGGCGGACGGGCCGGGACCGTGGCCGTCTACCAGTACGTCCAGGCGGTCTACATGCTGCCCTACGCGGTGATGGCCGTTCCCGTCGCCACGGTGGTCTACCCGCGCCTCGCGGCGGCCTTCGACGGGGACGACGGGAGCGATGCCGGAGGGGGGCCGAACCGCCACCCGCCTCGGGCCGTCGAGCTCGCCGCCACCTCCACCGCGCTGGTCGCCGCGGTCGCGCTCGCCGGCGGCGGCGCGCTGATGGCCTCGTCGGCGGCGGCCGAGCGCTTCTTCGCCCTGCTGACCGACGTCGAGGGCATGGGTGTCTGCCTGACCGTGCTCGCGCCCGCGCTGGTGGGCTACGCCCTCGTCCACCAGGTCACCCGGATCCTCTTCGCCGCCGGACGGGCCCGCCCCGCCGCCCACGCCACCGCCCTGGGCTGGGTGACGGTCGCCGGGGCATCGACCGTCGCGGTGCGGCTCATGGCCCCGGACGGAGGCGATGGGCGAGCCACTCTCGTCGCGCTGGCCATCGGGCTGACGATCGGCATGGGCGTCGCCGGCGCCGGCATGCTCGCGGCGCTGGTCCTGGTCGTGGGCGCCCGCGCCGTCGGCCCGACCCTGCGCGCGCTCGTCGTCGGCGCGCCCATCGCGCTGCTGGCCGGCCTCGGCGCGCGCACGGTGAGCGCGCGCGCCGGCACGGAGCTCGGTTCGATCCTCGTCGGCGCCGTGGGAGCGGTGGCCTGCGCGGGCGTCGTCATGGGCGTGTGCACGGCGGCGGACCGCCGCCTCCTGAGCGGTCTGCGCTCCGGTGGCGCGTCGGCGGGCACACCATCACCCCGGGAGGGACAGTGACTGGAACGACTGGAACGACTGGAACGACTGGAATGGCGGGAAGGGCGACGCCTTCCGGCACCGACCGGGGGGCACGGGCCGCGGAGTTCGCTGAGTCCTCGGACCATTCGAAGCCCGCGGAATCCGCGGGAGCCGTCGGGTCACCGGGTCCTGGGACGTCCGGGCGGCGACGGCGCGTCCTGGAGGTCTCCGGCTCGGCCGTCGGAGGAGTGCGCGCGCACCTGGGCGACTGCGCCCGACTGCTCGCACGGGCGGGGCACGACGTCATCGTGGAGGCGCCCGGGGCCGTCCTGGGGGGAATCGACCTGGGCGGGGCGCGGGGGGAGGCCCTTGAGATCGGCCCCAGACCCTCCCCCGGCGACCCCGCGGTCGTGGCCAGGCTGCGCCGTCTGGGGCGGAGCGCCGACGTCGTCCACGCCCACGGCCTGCGCGCGGGCGCCCTCGCCGGTCTGGCCCTGGGGCGACGCCGTCCCGGTCGCACCCGCCTGGTCGTGACCCTTCACAACCTCACGGTCGGCGGACGCCTGGCACGGGCCGTGGGCGAGCGCCTGGAGCGACTCGTCGCGGCGCGCGCCGATCTGGTCCTGGCCGTCAGTCCCGATCTGGCGGAGCGCGCCTCACGCCGTGGCGCGACGCAGGTCGAGATCGCCGTCATCCCCGCGCCGCCGCGCACGCCGACGGATCCGGCGCCCCGCGCCTCGGCGACGGAGTCGGCCTGGCGGGGGCAGGGGCGGCGGCTGCTGACGGTGGCCAGGCTGGCGCCGCAGAAGGGCATCGGCCTGCTCCTGGACGCCGCGGACGTGCTGCGCACTCGCGCCGCGAACGGCGAGCTGCCCGCCTTCGTGTGGGCGGTGGCGGGCGAGGGGCCCGGGAGCCGGGCCGCGCGGGAGCGGGCGAGCGCGCAGGAGCTGCCGGTCAGGCTCCTGGGCGGGCGCGACGACGTCTCCGTCCTCCTCCGGGAGGCCGATGTCGTCATCCAGACGAGTCTGTGGGAGGGGCAGCCCCTCGTCGTTCAGGAGGCGCTGCGGGCCGGCAGCGCCATCGTGGCGACCGACGTCGGCGGCACCGCCCTGACGGCCCGCGGCGGTGCCGTTCTCGTCGAGCCGGACGCGGAGGCCCTCGCCGGTGCGGTCATGGACCTGCTGTCCGACGACGGCCTGCTCGCGGCCGCGCGCGAACGGGCCCGTGCCGCCTCTCGGGGCCTGCCCGGCGCGGACAGCCTCTCGGAGCAGCTCACCGAGCGGGTCCTGGGCGGGGGATGAGGCTGGTGCCGGCGGGCGCGAGTCCGAGCGTGTGCGACGGCCCGCGGCGCCCGACCTGCTATGTTGAAGGTCCGTGAGCTCCAATCGCACTCGCCTGAGCGGACGCATGCCCGACATCCCCCGGCACATCTTCGTCACCGGGGGCGTCGTCTCCTCGCTGGGCAAGGGGCTCACGGCCTCCAGCCTGGGTCGTCTGCTGCGGGCCCGTGGCCTGGGCGTCGTCATGCAGAAGCTCGACCCGTACATCAACGTCGACCCCGGCACGATGAACCCCTTCCAGCACGGAGAGGTCTTCGTCACCGAGGATGGCACGGAGACGGACCTGGACATCGGCCACTACGAGCGCTTCCTCGACGTCGACCTCACCGGGGCCGCCAACGCCACCACCGGGCAGGTCTACTCCAACGTCATCGCCAAGGAGCGTCGCGGGGAGTATCTCGGGGACACAGTTCAGGTCATCCCGCACATCACCGACGAGATCAAGCGCGTCATGCGGGCTCAGGCCGCGCCCGACGCCGAGGGCGCGGTGCCCGACGTCATCATCACCGAGATCGGCGGCACGGTGGGGGACATCGAGTCCCAGCCCTTCCTCGAGGCCGCCCGTCAGGTGCGGGCGGACCTGGGACGGGAGAACGTGGCCTTCGTGCACGTCTCGCTCATCCCCTTCCTGCCGGCGGCCGGCGAGCTCAAGACCAAGCCCACCCAGCACTCGGTGGCGGTCCTGCGCTCCATCGGCATCCAGCCCGATGTCCTGGTGCTGCGCACGGACCGATCCCTGCCCGAGGGGGTCAAGAGTAAGGTCGCCCTCATGTGCGACGTCGACGCCTCCGCCGTCATCGAGTGCAAGGACGCCGCCAGCATCTACGAGGTGCCGCCGACCCTGCACCGCGAGGGACTGGACGCCTTCCTCGTCCAGCGCCTCTCCCTGCCCTTCCGGGACGTCGACTGGACCGAGTGGAACGGGCTGCTCGACCGCGTGCACGCCCCCCGCTACCGCGTCGAGGTGGCCCTGGTGGGCAAGTACGTCGACCTGCACGACGCCTACCTGTCGGTATCGGAGGCCATTCGTCACGGCGGATTCGCCAACAACGCGCGCGTCGACATCCGTTGGATCGCCTCCGACACCTGCGAGACCCGCCAGGGCGCGCAGCGCGCCCTGGCGGGCGTCGATGCCGTCGTGGTGCCCGGCGGCTTCGGCGTGCGCGGCATCGAGGGCAAGGTCGGCGCGCTGCGGTGGGCGCGCGAGCACGGGGTCCCCACCCTGGGCCTGTGCCTCGGCCTGCAGTGCATGGTCATCGAGGTCGCCCGCGATCTGCTCGACCTGACGGCCGCCTCATCGACCGAGATGGAGCCGGAGACGCCCGACCCGGTCGTGACCACCATGGACTCCCAGCGCCGGTTCGTCGCCGGCGGGGGAGACCTGGGCGGCACCATGCGTCTGGGCGCCTACCCCGCGGTGCTCGCGCCCGACTCGATCGTGGCCGACGTCTACGGCTGCACCGAGATCGGCGAGCGCCATCGCCACCGCTTCGAGGTCAACAACGCCTACCGGGACCGCCTGGCCGCCGTCGGCCTGCGGGTGACGGGCACCTCCCCGGACGGGCACCTCGTCGAGCTCGTCGAGCTGGACCGCGGCCTGCACCCCTACTTCGTGGCCACCCAGGCCCATCCCGAGTTCAAGTCCCGGCCGACCCGGCCGCATCCGCTCTTCGCGGCCCTGATCAGGGCCGGCCTGGAGCGACGTCGTGATGTCTACGCCTCCCGCCGGCTTGAGGAGCCGGACTCCGACGGGGCGAGTAAGGAGAGGAAGAAGTGAGTCGCGCCGAGCTCGAGGACGCCCGCGACGCCGGCCGAGCGGTCGGTGCGCGCGAGCGGGTGTGGAGCGGTCCGATCTTCACCGTCGAGGACGAGGAGCTCTTCCTGGCCGACGGCCGGGCACCGGTGCGCCGCCAGACCGTGGCCCACCACGACGCCGTGTCCGTCGTGGCGCTGCGCGAGGGCCGGGACTCCGCCCAGGGCGACGGCGCGGCGGAGATCCTCATGGTGCGCCAGTACCGGCACCCCGTGCGCGCCATGCTCTGGGAGGTGCCCGCCGGCCTGCTCGACGTGCCCGGCGAGGAGCCGCTCGTCGCCGCGCAGCGCGAGTTGGCCGAGGAGACCGACTTCGCGGCCGCGCGGTGGGACGTGCTGGTCGACTTCTACGCCTCGCCCGGCTTCACCACCGAGGGGGCGCGCTCCTACCTCGCCCGGGACCTGCGCCCGCTGCCCCCGTCCGAGCGCGTGGAGCGCGAGGCCGAGGAGGCCGAGTTCGTGCCCACCTGGTTCCGCCTCGACGACGTGCTCGACGCCGTCATGGCAGGACGGCTGCACAATCCCTCGACCGTCGTGGGCGTCCTCGCCGCCGCTCGGGCGCGCTCGTCGGGCTGGGCGGGCCTGCGCCCGACCGACGCCGGCTGGCTGAGGAGCCCGCGGAGCCTGCGGGCCGGCTGAACCGGGAGGCCTGCGGTCGCCTCCCGCACTCGGAATGCTCCGAGTGCTCTGAGTACTCGGAATCGTCTCGGCGCCGGGGTCGCGCGTGCGACCCCGGCGCCGAGACGCGGGGCGGAGGGCGTCCGGGACGCACCGGTCCAGAAGGCGGACCATTTTGATCAAACGCTTGACCGGACGGCTCGCGTCGTCTACTCTCTTGATTAATCGATTGATCACAGAGGGGTGTCATGACGCAAGAAATCTTCTTCCGGCCGCGCCCGGACTGGGTCGGGGACGTCATCCCCTATGCGGACGGCGACGAGCTCAGGCTCTACTACCTCTACGAGCGTCGCCGCGAGCCCGAGTCCGGGACTCCCTGGCACCTCGTGACGACGTCCGACCTCGTCCACTACGAGGACCGGGGGGAGGCGCTCCCCTCCGGAGGCGTCGATGCCGAGGACTTCAACGCGTACACGGGCAGCGTCGTGCGGGACCGCGAGGGCGGGTACCACCTGTTCTACACGGCCAACAACCCCGGCGCGCTCGCCTCCGACGGGCGGTCCCTGCAGCTCGTCGCGCACGCGACCAGCACGGATCTCTCCACCTGGGTCAAGCGCCCCGAGGACACCTTCGGCGCCCCCGAGGGCTACGACCCCGCCGACTGGCGCGACCCGTTCGTCTACCCCGACCCGGACGGCGACGGGTGGTCGCTCATCCTGGCGGCGCGGTACTGCGAGGGCGCGGATCGTCGTCGGGGAGTCGTGGCGCGGCTCGTCAGCGACGACCTGCGGACCTGGAGGCCGGCCGCACCGCTGTGGGACCCGAGGCGCTTCGTCACCCAGGAGTGCCCCGAGCTCTTCCGAATGGGGCAGTGGTGGTACCTCGTCTACTCCGAGTTCACCGACCGCTTCGTCACCCGGTACCGCATGTCCCGCTCCCCGGAGGGGCCCTGGCTCGCCCCCGAGCGCGACACCATCGACGGACGCGGGTTCTACGCCGCCAAGTCGGCCGAGTGGGACGGCAGGCGCCTCTTCTTCGGCTGGATCGCGTCGCGGCGGGACGAGCGCGATGACGGACGCTGGCTCTGGGCCGGCACGCTCGCCTGCCTGGAGGCCGTCCAGGAGGCCGACGGGACACTGGATTTCAGGATTCCCCATGAGGCGCTGGAGGCCTATGCGCGTCCCGGGCACCACCTGCGGGCGCCGTTGCGGCTCGGCGACCCGGAGCGCTACGAGTCGACGGTCGTCACCGACGTGCTGCCGCGCGACGCGCGCATCGACGTCGATCTGGAGTGGGAGCCGGGCACCCGGGAGATCAGTCTTCTGATCCGCACCGACGCGGAGGGGGAGAACGGCTACGTGCTCCGTCTGGAGCCCGCGCGGCACCGCCTGGTGCTCGACCGCTGGCCCAGGCGGGTCCACGGCGGCGAGCAGTGGCACGTCTCCGGCGACATCCCCCACATCGTCGAGCTCGAGCGCCCCGTCGATCTGACGGACTGCAGGGCGCACATCGATCTTCTTCTCAAGGACGAGCTCCTCCAGTGCTGCGTCGACCGGTCGGTGTGCCTGTCCACCTCCGTCTACGACCATCCCGCGGGGAGGGTGGGGCTCGCCGTGCTCGACGGCACGGCCACCTGCACCCGGCTCGACACCTTCCGCACGTCCTGAGACATCACGAGCACATCGCCACAACCACACCTTTCGAAGGAGAAAGACCATGATGCTCAAGCGCTCCCAGTTCCTCGCCCTCGTCGGCGGTGCACTCATGACGCCCATCGTCGCGTCCTGCGGCAAGAGCGCCGCGCCGTCGGGACCGGTGGACGTCAGCCCCGAGGGCGAGATCAAGCCCCGCGAGATCTCCTGGCTGCTCTCGCGCCCCGCCAACGGCGCCGTCATCGAGACCATGCAGGCGATCGCCGACGAGTACGCCGAGGAGCATCCCGGTTTTCAGCTCACGCTGATCACGACCCCCGACCGTCCGTCGTACATCCAGAAGTACGAGACGCTCGCGGCCGCCAACAAGCTTCCCGAGCTGTTCGACACCGATGCCACGCCGTTCGCGCAGAAGCTGGCCTCGCAGAACAAGATGGTCAACGTGGCCGACCTGCTCGACCACTTCGGGATCACGGACCAGTACCGTCCCCCCGCTCTCGACTACCAGCGCTTCGACGACGGCTCGCTCTACATGATCCCCCTCGAGTACGGCATCGAGGTGTTCTGGTACAACAAGGCGCTGTTCAAGCAGGCCGGCGTCGAGGTGCCCACCTCGCTGGACGACATCCCCGACCTGTGCAAGAAGCTCGCCGCCTCCGGCGTGACGCCCATCGCGCTCGACGGCCTGGACGGCTGGACGCTCGAGCGCTACGTCGCCTACCAGCCCTTCCGGATGAAGGGCGGGGAGTACATCAAGAGCCTCAAGAAGGCCGAGGCCGCCTTCTCCGACGACCCCGGCCGGAAGATGGCCCAGTGGCTGCACGACCTCGGGGCGGCCGGCGCGTTCCAGGAGGGCTTCTCCTCGGTCGGCTACGCCGATGCGCAGAGCCTGTTCACCTCGGGGAAGGCGGCCATGTACAACATGGGCACGTGGGAACTCCCGAGCCTGGCGACGACGGAGCTCCCGAAGGACCTCCAGGACAACATCGGCTTCTTCACCCTGCCGACCATCAAGGACTCCACGACGGGCGCGAACGAGTACGTGGCGCCCTCCGGCATCGGCGTGGCCGTCAACGCCAGCACCTACGACCCGCTCATCCACGACTTCCTGGGGTTCGCGCTCGAGCGCTACCCGGAGAAGTACGCCGCCACCGGGCTCCTCGGCCCGACGACCGCCGCCCCCGTGGTGCCCGACAACGCGCTGCCGATCTACAAGGAGGCCATCGACGAGGCCGCGAAGGTCACCGGCGCCGCGCTGATGCCGTGGGACACCCAGCTGGACCCGACGACGAACACCAAGCTCCAGCAGGAGCAGGTCCTGCTCGTCCAGGGCGACGTCACGGTGGACGAGTTCATCGAGACGATGGACGGCGCGCTCACTGAGAACGCGCCGGCCTACTTCAGCAAGTGAGCGCCGCCCGGTGGGGGGCGGCCACGTCCTCCACCGGGGTCGTCGCCCGACTCCACCCACAGCTTCGAGAAGGCACCCATGCTCCCACACCGATCTCGGCTCTCGGTTCTCATCTTCCTCCTGCCCCCCGTCGTCCTGTTCGGCGGCGGCGTGCTGCTCCCCATCGTGCAATCCCTCGTCCTGAGCTTCTTCAAGTGGGACGGGATCACCGACATGCAGTTCGTCGGCATCGACAACTACGCGCAGATGCTCAGCGCCGATCCCACGTTCTGGAAGGCCTTCCTCAACCAGATCCTGTATCTCATCATCTGCGTCACGATCCAGATGGGGGCGGGGCTGGGGATCGCCTGCCTGCTCATGACCATCACGCGCGGTCGCGAGGCCCTGAAGGTCCTCTACCTCATGCCCGCCGTGATCTCGACGACCGCCATCGCGCTGCTCTTCCAGCGGATCTACTCCCTGGATCCGCCGGGACTCATCAACAGCCTGCTGAGCGCCGTCGGCCTCGGCGCCGTGGACCGCGCGTGGCTCTCGGACGTCAGCACGGTGCTGGCCGCCGTCTCCGTGCCCGAGGGGTGGAGGTTCCTCGGGCTCTACACGATCATCCTGTACGCGGCCCTGCTGTCCGTTCCCAGGGAGCTGGAGGAGGCCGCGGCCCTCGACGGCGCCAACGCCTGGCAGATCTTCGTCGAGATCCGCTTCCCCCACATCCGGCCCGTGTGGGCCACGACGATGGTCATGGTGGTCACCTACGGGCTGAGGGGCTTCGACATCCCCTACCTCCTGACGAACGGGGGCCCGGGGCAGTCCTCCGAGCTCGTGACCACCTACATGTACAAGACAGCGTTCGTCAGCACGAACTACGGATACGCATCGGCGATCTCCGTGTTCATCGTGATCGAGTGCCTGGTGGCCGTGGCGCTCATCTTCGGACTGTTTCGCAAGGGGAATGACTGACCATGAGCACCACTGCCGCATCCACCGCTTCGTCCGCCGCGTCGACGCCCGAGCCGCTTCTCGCGCCCGACCCCGCGATGCCGCCCCACCGCAGGAGGAGGCGTCTGCGCACGGCCCGGATCGTGCACAGGATCCTGCTGGGGATCGTCCTGATCATCCAGGTGTATCCCTTCGTGTGGTTGATCCTGACCTCGGTCCGCACGCCCGAGGAGTTCGCCGCCGGGAATCCCTTCGGCCTGCCCGCCTCCTTCACCCTCGACAACTTCGCGAGAGCGCTCGAGAGGGGGAACATCCCCACCTACGTCCTCAACAGCGCCATCGTGACGGTGGGGGCGTGCGCCCTCATCGTGATCTGCGGGATGATGGGCGCGTACGCCATTCAGGTCCTCGGATTCAAGGGGGCGAGGATCGTGCGGGCCGTCTTCCTCATGGGGATCGTCGTGCCCGTGCAGATCGCTCTCGTCCCCCTGTTCATCGACTACTCGAATATCGGGCTGCTGGACACCCATCTGTCCATCATCATCCCGCTCGCGGGCTTCGCGCTGCCGATGTCCCTCTTCCTGTTCATGTCGTTCTTCAGCTACGTCCCCCGAGAGGTCTACGAGGCGGCGTCCATCGATGGCGCGGGACCGTACCGCATCTTCGCCCGCATCACCCTGCCCATGTCGCTCAACACCGTGATCACCGTCGTCATGGTCAACGCCATCTTCATCTGGAACGAGTTCGTCTTCGCGAACACCTTCGTGCTGACCGAGGACTTCAAGACGATCCCCCTGGGGCTGCAGAACTACATCGGCAACATGGGCAAGACCGACTGGACGGCCACGTTCTCCGCCGTCGCGATCACCGTGACGCCCCTGCTGCTGGTATTCCTGGCCCTGAACAAGGCCATGATCTATGGTCTGGAGAGCGGCTCCACGAAGGGGTGAGGTGTCATGCGCATGAGCGGCGGTGGTGACCAGAGGGTCACGATGAAGCAGGTCGCGGAGCGCGCCGGGGTGTCCGTGACGACGGTGTCGCATGTCATCAACCGGAAGGCCGGTGCGAGGATCGGCCAGGAGGCCCGCCGGCGGGTGCTCCGCGCCGTGGACGAGCTGGGGTACCGCCCCAACGCCCTGGCCAAGACCCTGGTCAAGGGGACGAGCCCCTTCATCGGCCTGGTCGCCGACTCCATCGCCTCGACGCCCTTCGCGGGCCAGATCGTCCACGGAGCCCAGGAGGAGGCGTGGAGGAACGGCCACATCCTCCTGGTGACGAACACCGAGGGCAATGCGGAGGCGGAGGAGCGCGCCATCGCCATGATGCTCCAGTACAGCGTCCGCGGCGTCCTCTACTCCCGCTGGTACCACCGCCGGGTGACGATGCCGGAGTCGCTGCAGGAGACTCGGAGCGTCCTGGTCAACTGTTTCGACGAGGCCTCGGCGGCGCTCGCCGTCGTGCCCGACGAGGTCGCCGGCGGGAGGGCGGCTGCGCAGCTGCTCCTCGATGCGGGGCACACCAGGATCGCCATGGTCAACACCACCTCGCGATCGCCGGCGCGCTCGGGCCGCTTCGCCGGGTACAAGGCGGCTCTGGAGGACGCCGGGGTGCCCTTCGACCCCGCTCTCGTCCTCGATGCCCGCCCCGATCAGGAGGGGGGCTTCTCCTGCGCCGAGGAGGTTCTCGCCGCGGGCGTCACGGGGGTGTGCTGCCACAACGACCGCATGGCGATGGGACTGTACGACGCCCTGCGGGATCGCGGCGTGAGCGTCCCCGGCGACCTGTCGGTCGTCGGCTTCGACAACCAGGAGGTCATCGCCGCCCATCTGCATCCGCCCCTGTCGACGGTCGCCCTGCCCCATTACGAGCTCGGCGCTGCGGGTGTGCGGGCGCTGCTGGGGCAGGCGGACGTCCCCGACGACGGCAGGCTCGTCCTCCCCTGCCCCCCGGTGCCGCGCGCCTCTGTGGCGGCGCCGGGAGAGCGCGTCGGAAGCGCACCGGAAGCGCACTGAGAGCACGTCGAGAAGTCAGTTGAGCCGAGAGCACTAGTTCAAGGGAAGAATATGTCGGACAAGTTCACTCAGGGCGTGCCGGGGCCCTCGCGCCGCTCCATGATGCTCATGACGGCGATGACCGGGTTGGCCGGCGCCGGCGCCGCCTCGCTGGGCGCGCCCTCGCGGGCGCGGGCCGCCGAGAGCCTTCGCGCGCGATTCCACATGACTCCGCCGCGCGGGTGGCTGTGCGACGGGCAGCGCCCCATCGTCCTCAACGGACGAACGTACTTCTACTACCTCCACTCCGATGCCAACCACGGGGATGGCGGCTGGGACGTGTGCACCACCGATGACCTGGTCGCCTTCGGCGAGAACCGCGTCGCCATTCCCCTGCGGGACAACTTCCCGGTCTGGACCGGATCGGCCGTCGTCGATGACGCGAACACCGCCGGCTTCGGGGCCGGCGCGGTCATCGTGCTCGCGACGCAGCCGACCGGGGGCGTGCGGCGCAAGCAGGAGCAGTACCTGTACTGGTCCCGTGACGGCGTGAGCTTCACCCAGCACCCCGATCCCGTCATCAGGAACCCGGACGGCGACAGCGCCGTCACGCCCGAGGAGATCGACAACGCCGAGTGGTTCCGCGATCCGAAGGTCGTGTGGGACGACGCCCGCTCGCAGTGGGTCTGCGTGATCGGCAGGCGGAAGTACTTGTCCATCTACGTGTCCACGAACCTGCGGGAGTGGTCCTGGGTCTCGAACTTCGACTACCTCAAGGACGGGACGCCGGATCTCGGCGGCATGGAGTGCCCCGACTTCTTCCGGATCACGGCCGACGACGGGAGCGCGCACTGGGTGCTCGCCGCGAGCATGGACGCCTACGGCGCGGGACTGCCCATGACGTACGCCTACTGGGTGGGGGACTGGGACGGCACCCGCTTCACCACGAGCAACCTCGTGCCCCAGTGGCTCGACTGGGGGTGGGACTGGTACGCGGCCGTGACCTGGCCCAGCGCGCAGGATCCGGAGCGCGTGCGCAACGCCCTCGGATGGATGAACAACTGGAAGTACGCGGCCCGCGACGTTCCGACCGATGCCACGGACGGGTACAACGGCCAGATGTCCGTAGTGCGCCAGATCCGTCTCATGCGGCAGCCCGCCGGCTGGTACTCGCTGCTCAGCGAGCCGGTGCCCGCGCTCCGGGACGCGCTCGGGGCGGCCGAGACCATCGCCCGGCAGGAGGTCTCGGATCGGTGGGCTCTGCCATGGAAGGGACGCGCCTACGAGCTCGAGCTGGATGTCGAGTGGAGTGCCGCGACCAATGTCGGCGTCTCGGTGGGCTGCACCCCCGACGACTCGCGGCACACCAACGTCGGGATCTTCGGGGGAAAGGTCTACGTCGATCGAGGGCCGGCGGACCGGTCGGGGTACTCGTTCCTCCCCTACCGCCAGGCGGAGGCGCCCATCGACCCCGATGCGCGGCACGTGCACCTGCGGATCCTGGTCGACACCCAGAGCGTCGAGGTGTTCGTCAACGCCGGGCACACGGTCCTGTCCCAGCAGGTGTACTTCGAGCCCGATGACACGGTCGTACGCCTGTACTCCTACGACGGGGCGGCCGTCTTCTCCAATGTGACGTGGAGGCCGGCCCGCTGAGGTCATCGCCCACCGGTGCCGCGCGAGAGCTCGCGGCACCGGTGGGACCCGAATCCCGGGGACTGCTCGAGACACGCGCACGATGGATGCTGATCATCTGACGTTAATCGGTTGACGTGGGGCTCGTTACGAGGCATGCTTGTCTCAGTCGGGCAGCAGAACCCGGCACGCATTGCGCAGGGAAGAGGAGATGTCGATGACGACTCTCGGCGAGGTGGCCGCTGCCGCCGGCGTGTCGACCGCCACAGCCTCGCTCGTCCTGTCGGGCAAGGACAAGGGACGCGTCTCCCGGGGGACGGCCGAGCGCGTTCGCGCCACCGCGGACTCGATGGCCTACGTGCGGGACGCCCTCGCGGGCGGCATGCGCAACCGTCGCACCCGTACCATCGGCGTCCTCGGCGAGCAGGTCCTGTCCACCCCCTACGCCGTCGCCATGATCGGCGCCGTCCTCAACGCCACCCGCGAGCTCGGCTGGTCCGTTCTGCTCACCGACTCCGGCGGGGACGAGGCGCGGACTCGTCGAGCCGTGCGCGAGCTGCGGTCCCGTCGGGTCGACGCCATCGTCCACGCGGCCATGTACCACCAGGAGGTGCACGTGCCGCCGGAACTGACCAATGTCGCCGTCCTCAACGGCTTCGCCGACCGCGACGACGTCCTCGGCGTCGTGCCGGACGAGGAGACCGCCGCCCGCGACGCGGTCGCCCATCTGCTGGGCCTCGGTCACCGCCGCATCGCCCATATCACCCACGACGAGGAGACGACCGTCGCCGTCCGCCTGCGCCGCTCCGCCTACGAGACGGCGCTGCGCAGCGTCGGGATCGCCCCCGACCCCGCCCTCGTCGTCGCCGGTGGCAACGATCCCGCAGGAGCCGACGCCTGCGCCCGGCGCCTGCTCGACCGGGAGGACCGCCCCTCCGCCGTCTTCTGCTACAACGACGGCATGGCGGCCGGAGTCTACCGCGTGGCCGCGTCGCTCGGCCTGTCGATCCCGCAGGACCTGTCCGTCGTCGGCTTCGACGACCTGACCCTCATCTCCACCAACCTGGCCCCCGCCCTCACAACGATGCGGCTTCCGCACTACGAGATGGCCGACTGGCTCGTGCGCCGCCTCATCGCGGGGGACACCCCCGTCCCCGCCACGACCCGCCGCTTCCCCTGCGAGATCGTCGTCCGAGCGTCCACCGCTGCGCCGCGCGCGAGCGCCTGAGCCGGTCCGGCCGGCCCCGCCCCAACGCAGACCCTTCCCCGGAGTCCCCCGACCCCGGCCAACCGTCCCGGTGACACACGAAGGAGTGCCCCATGTCCACCACCCGTCGTACGTTCCTCGGCCTGGGGGCGACCGCCGTCGCCGCCACCCTCACCGCGTGCTCCTCCCGCGCGGGCGGGGGAGGCTCCGGCGGCATCACCCTGTGGACCCACAATGGCGGCAACAAGGACGAGCTCGCCGTCGTCCAGTCCGCCATCGATGCCTTCAACCGGAGAAACCCGGACACCCCGGTCGGGATCGAGGCCTTTCCGCAGGCCGCCTACAACGACGCCATCGGCGCAGCGGCCGTCAGCGGCGATCTGCCCGACATCCTCGACCTCGACGGCCCCGTCATGCCGAACTGGGCCTGGGCCGGGTATCTCGCCCCGCTGACGATCTCCTCCGAGCTGGAGACCTCGATCATCGACTCCGCCAAGGGCTACTGGAACGGCACCCTCTACTCCGTCGGCCCCTACGACACATCCCTGTGCCTCCTGGCCAGGAGGAGCGCCATCGAGGAGACCGGCGTGCGCGTCCCCACCGTCGCAAGGCCCTGGACCAGGGAAGAGTTCGACCACGCGCTCGGGGAGCTGGGGGCCCTGACGCAGTACGAGTACGCCATCGACATGAGCGTCGCCGACGGCGCGGAGTGGTGGCCCTACGCCTACGCCCCCATGCTCCAGTCCTTCGGGGGCGACCTCATCGACCGGACGGACTTCTCGACGGCGAAGGGCTTCCTCAACGCGCCCGAGGCCATCGCGTGGGGCACCTGGTTCCGCAGCCTGTTCGCGGACGGCCTCGCCTCCCAGACCCCGGCGACCGACGGCCAGGACTTCCTCCAGGGCAAGGTCCCGATGTACTACGCAGGAGGGTGGAAGGTCCTCCAGTCCCAGGAGACCTTCGGGCAGGACGAGGTCCTCGTCCTCCCGCCGGTGGACTTCGGCAGGGGCGCCCACGTCGGCGGCGGCTCCTGGCAGTGGGGCGTGTCCGCCACCTCGAGGAATCCGGAGGCCGCCAACAGGTTCATCGAGTTCCTCATGCAGGACGAGTACCTCGTGCGCTACTCCGACGCCATCGGCAACTTCCCCTCCGTGGAGTCGGCGACGCCGCTGACCGAGAACTACAAGGACGGCGGGGCGCTGGCGCCCGTCCGCGAGATCGGAGAGGCCTTCGCCCTCCTGCGCCCGGCCACCCCGGGCTACAGGGTCATCTCCTCGATCTTCGACAAGGCGGCGCGGGACATCGTCTCCGGGGCGGACATCAAGAGCACGCTCGACCAGGCGGCCGACAACATCGACTTCGACATCAGATCCAACGACGGGTACAGGGCGGTGTGAGCGATCGACCGAGTCCCCCGTCCCCTCTGCTCAGCTCTGTCCAGCATCGGATGACTCCAGGGAGGGGCCAAGAGCCTCTCCGGGAAAGGAAAGAACCATGCCGTCCACCACTCGACCAGGACGCCGTTCCGCGGCGTTGCGCAAGGAGGCGCGCACAGCCTGGCTCATGTCCTCGCCGGCGCTGCTTCTCCTGGCGCTGTTCCTGGGCATCCCCATCCTGCTGACCTTCGTGCTCAGCTTCACCAACACCCGGCTCGTCTCCCCGAACCCCCCGAGGTTCGTCGGCCTCAACAATTTCGTCCGCGCCTTCGCGCACGACCCCACCTTCGTGCGCTCGCTGACCAACACCGCCTTCTTCGCCCTCATCGTCGTTCCCTGCCAGTCGGCCCTGGCCCTGGCCCTGGCCATCCTGGTCAACGCCAAGGTCAAGGGCGTCACCGCCTTCCGCACCATGATCTTCATGCCGGTGGTGACCTCCATGGTCGTCGTGTCCATCCTGTGGAGCTTCTTCTACGAGGAGAACGGCCTGTTCAACTCCATGCTCAACACCCTGACCGGCGGCGGCTGGACCGCCGTCGCCTGGCTCAACAACCCGGGGACCGCGATGCCCGCGGTCATCGTCCTGTCGATATGGCAGGCGGTGGGCCTGCACATGATCATCTGGCTGTCGGGCCTGCAGGGCATCGACCCGGCCCTGTACGAGGCCGCCGACCTGGACGGGGTCAATGGATGGCAGCGCTTCCGCTACGTGACCTGGCCCGGCCTGCACTCCACCATGGTGTTCATCCTCGTCACCATCACCATCGCCGCCCTGGGCCTGTTCGTCCAGGTCGATGTCATGACCTCCGGCGGTCCGCAGGACGCCACCTCGACACTCGTCTACCACGCCGTGCGCAAGGGCTACCGCGAGCAGGACATGGGCTACGGGAGCGCGATCTCTCTGATCTTCTTCCTGGCCGTGCTCGTCATCTCGCTCGTCCAGCGCCGCCTCACCCGGGAGAAGGACTGACATGGCCAGCACCGATACCACCGACACCGCCGATACCACCGACACCGCCGACACCACCGGCATCACGACCGGCGCCGGCATTGAGAAGGGGCACGGACGCGCGGCCTCGCGGACCCGCGCCAGGATCCTGACCTATGCCGGACTCGTGATCGCTTCCGTCGTCGCGGTCTTCCCCTTGCTGTTCATGGTCTTCTCCTCGTTCAAGAACGACGACCAGATCTTCGCGGACCTGGGGACCATCAGGGCCTTCCTGCCCGTCGGCGACCTGGGCCTGGAGAACTACGCGGGCGTCTTCGAGCGCGTGCCCGCGGGACGCTTCATCCTCAACTCGGTCGTCGTCACCGTGGCCATCGTGGTCCTGGGGCTGGTGGTCAACTCCATGATCGGCTTCGCCATCGCGCGCATGCGGTGGAGGGGCAAGAGCATCATCCTCTCGCTCGTGCTGGCCACCCTCATGGTGCCCTTCGAGACGATCGCCGTTCCGCTGGTCTTCTGGGTCGCCAAGCTGCCCTCGCTCCAGTGGGTGGCCGATGGCCTCCTGGTCAAGCAGGGCATGCTCAACACCTACCAGGTGCAGATCCTCCCCTTCATCGCCAATGCGTTGGCGATCTTCCTGTTCGCCCAGCACTTCGGCGACATCCCCAGGGAGATCGACGAGGCCGCCCGTGTCGACGGCGCCGGCTGGTGGACGATCTACCGGAGAATCGTCGTGCCCCTGTCCGGGCCGACCTTCGCCACCGTCGCCATCATCACCATGCTCCCCGCCTGGAACTCCTATCTGTGGCCGCTCATGGTGGTGCAAGCGGAGTCCATGCGCCCCGCGAGCGTGGGAATGCAGTACTTCTTCCAGCTCAATCCCGTCTGGGGGCAGATCATGGCCTACGGCACGCTCATCACCCTGCCGGTCCTCATCATCTTCGTGGCCTTCCAGCGCTCCTTCGTCCAGTCGCTGGCCGGCACGGCGGTCAAGGGCTGAGCCATGGCGCTGACACTTCCCGACCACTGGATGTGGGACCACTGGATCGTCGACGACGGCAAGCGGTACCACTTGTTCTTCCTGCGCGCCTCGCGTGCCCTGCACGACCCGGAGCGCCGTCATATGAACGCATCGATGGGGCACGCGGTGTCCGCGGACGCCCGCGGGTGGGAGCTGCTGCCCGACGCCCTGGTGCACTCCGATGGGCCGTCCTTCGACGACAAGGCGATCTGGACCGGATCCACCGTGGTCAAGCCCGACGGCGGCCTGCGGATCTTCTACACGGGGATATCCCGGGCCGAGGGCGGTATGGCCCAGCGCATCGGCTGGGCGGACTCCGCCGATGGGATCCGCTTCGAGCGCGCGACGAGCGAGCCGATCGTGGCCGACGGGCGCTGGTACCAGAAGTGGACGCCGGGCTACGGGTACGACGAGGCGTGGCGCGACCCGTTCGTGTTCCTCCACGACGACGGGCGGTGGCACATGCTGGTCACGGCCCGCGCCAAGGGCGTGGACATCAAGCACTCGGGCATCATCGGCCACGCCGTCTCCGACGACCTGGATCATTGGGAGGTGCTGCCCCCGCTCACCGGGCCCTCCGCGTTCGGGCAGCTGGAGGTCTGCCAGTCCCGGATGATCGACGGCCGCCACGTTCTCGTCTTCTCCTGCGGGAGCGACATGCAGGCCGAGCCCGGGCCCGGCGGCGTCTGGATCGCCGAGGGCGCCGGAGCGCTCGGTCCCTGGGACGTCGATCGGGCCCGCCACGTGCGCCCCGAGCACCTCTACGCGGGCCAGGTGCTCCGTCTGCGCGATGGCGAGTGGGTCTTCTCGGGCTTCAACAACATCGTCGACGGCCGCTTCGTCGGCAGCATCCCCGACCCCATCCCCTGGGGGGAGATCCGGCTCGTCGGGGAGTCCTGAGCTCCCGTTCCAGCCGGACGCGCCAGTGCGAGGGCCGGGATTGTGTCGCCAACCCCGGTGGTGGAGACACGGCCCCGGCCCTCCTCGCGGGTCCCCTCCCGACCCCTCCGGACGCCCTCCGACCGATGTTCACTGTTGGCGAAATAATGATGAATACGATTCGCTTTTGAGCGTCATGCGTGCCTGATCCCACGTCCCGACAAGCCGTCTTGAACTTGCCAGTGATGAATAAGAGAACGAAGATCTTGGCTAAAGCCAGGTGAAGACGACGACGGCTCCGGTGATCCTTCGCGATCGGGGCGGCGACGGGCGGCGAAGGAGAGGAGCAGGTATGACCCACACCGACGACGACTCCACGCGCGCCCGCGTCCTCGATCTCATCGTCTCGAAGGGGCCCGTGTCGGCGGCCCAGCTCGCCAAGGTCCTCTCCCTCACTCCGGCGGCGGTCCGCCGCCACATCACCGCCCTGGAGGAGGCCGGCGAGATCCAGGTGCACACCGCCGCCTCGCCCGGGAAGCGCGGACGCGGGCGCCCGGCTCGCTACTACGTCGCCACGCGCGACGCCCGGAGCACCTTCGCGGAGGGCTACTCCGAGATCGCCAATCGGGCTCTGTCCTACCTGCAGCAGGTCGCGGGGGACAAGGCTCTCGACTCCTTCGCGGCCTCGCGCGGCAGGGACCTCGAGCGCCGGTACACCGGGGTCGTCGAGGCGGCCGGCAAGGACCCGGCCGACCGGGCCCGTGCGCTGGCCGACGCCCTCACGCTCGATGGCTACGCCGCGACCATACGTGATGTCGGAGACGGCACCTACGCCGTCCAGCTGTGCCAAGGGCACTGCCCCGTGCGCGACGTGGCCGGCAAGTTCCACGAGCTGTGCGAGGCCGAGACCCAGGCCTTCTCCCGGCTCCTGGGGGTGCCCGTGCAGCGGCTGGCCACCCTGGCCGGCGGCGAGCACGTGTGCACCACGCATATCCCCATAGCCATGCCGACCCTGCGCAGGCGCGCGGTTCGGGCAGCTGCAGACACGCGCGGCCGACGGGCCGCGCGAACGGAAGGAACCCGATGACACGACCCGCGACCGATGCGCCCCGCGTCAGCGACGACGAGATCATCGACTCGATCTCGACGACCTACGACTTCGGCTGGCACGACTCCGACAGGGCCGGCGAGAACGCCAAGCGCGGCCTTGACGAGCACGTCGTCCGGGAGATCTCGGCGATCAAGGGCGAGCCGGAGTGGATGCTCGCCAAGCGCCTCAAGGCCTATGAGATCTTTGAGCGCAAGCCCATGCCGACCTGGGGCATCGACCTGTCGCCCCTCGACCTGGACGCGGTCAAGTACTTCGTGCGCTCCACGGACCGGCCCGCCGCCTCCTGGGACGACCTGCCCGAGGACATCAAGACCACCTACGACCGCATCGGCATCCCCGAGGCCGAGCGCGAGCGGCTCGTGTCCGGGGTCGCCGCCCAGTACGAGTCCGAGGTCGTCTACGAGCAGATCCGCGAGGACCTCACCGAGCAGGGCGTCATCTTCGTCGATACCGACACCGCCGTGCGCGAGTATCCCGAGCTCGTGCGCGAGTACTTCGGCAGCATCATCCCCGCCGGTGACAACAAGTTCGCCGCCCTCAACACGGCCGTGTGGTCCGGCGGCTCCTTCATCTACGTACCGCCCGGCGTCCACGTCGAGATCCCGCTCCAGGCCTACTTCCGCATCAACACGGAGAACATGGGTCAGTTCGAGCGCACGCTCATCATCGCCGACGAGGGCTCCTACGTGCATTACGTCGAGGGCTGCACCGCGCCCATCTACTCCACGGACTCCCTGCACGCGGCGATCGTGGAGATCGTCGTCAAGAAGAACGCCCGCGTGCGCTACACGACCATCCAGAACTGGTCCAACAACGTCTACAACCTGGTGACCCAGCGCGCCACTTGCGCCGAGGGCGCCACCATGGAGTGGGTCGACGGCAATATCGGCTCCAAGCGGAACATGAAGTACCCGGCCGTCTTCCTCATGGGTCCCCACGCCCGCGGCGAGGCCCTGTCCATCGCTTTTGCGGGCGAGGGCCAGCACCAGGACACGGGCGCCAAGATGATCCACATGGCGCCTCACACCTCCAGCCACATCGTCTCCAAGTCGATCTCCCGCGGAGGCGGCCGCTCCGGCTACCGCGGGCTGGTGCAGGTGATGAGGAACGCCCGCCACTCCAAGTCCAACGTCCTGTGCGACGCCCTTCTGGTCGACGAGATCTCCCGCTCCGACACCTACCCCTACGTGGACGTGCGCACCGACGACGTCGAGATGGGCCACGAGGCCACCGTCTCCAAGGTGAGCGCCGACCAACTCTTCTACCTCATGCAGCGCGGCCTGACCGAGACCGAGGCCATGGCCACCATCGTGCGCGGATTCGTCGAGCCCATCGCCCGCGAGCTGCCCATGGAGTACGCGCTCGAGCTCAACCGCCTCATCGAGCTGCAGATGGAGAACTCGGTCGGCTGATCACCCCGTCCCACGTCCACGACCTCACCAGCCGCCGGGCTCCGTCCCGGCACAGGAGCACTCAATGCCTGACCTTCTCACCGACCACTCGCGCGCGTCGCTGGAGGGAGCCCACTCCCACGGACCCGCCCGCTACGTCTCCTCCCGGGCCGATCGCCCCACCTCCTTCGACCCCGCCGACATTCCGGTGCCGCACGGCCGCGAGGAGGAGTGGCGGTTCACCCCCCTCAGGCGCTTCGCCCCCCTGCTCGACCTCGACGCCGTCCGCTCCGCGACCGCGCAGGGGGAGGCGCTCCGGGTCGCCATGGACGTCCCCGAGGGCGTGACCGTCGAGACCGTCGCCCGCGACGACGCCCGCATCGGCTCCGTCGGCGCGCCCGTGGACCGCACCGGCATCACGGCCTGGTGCGGTGTCACCACCGCCACCGTCCTCACGCTCACCGCCGGCGTCGAGGCGGACCGCGCCGCGCGCCTGACCGTGGTGGGCGACGACCCGGAGCTGTCCCGACCCACCGCCCAGCACCTTCACATCGTCGCGGAGCCCGGTGCCAGGGGCACGGTGGTCCTCGACCACACCGGCACCGCCCTCCTGACCCAGAGCGTGGAGGTCGTGGTGGCCGAGGGCGCCGAGCTCACCCTGGTGACCGTCCAGGGATGGGAGGACACCGCCGTCCACGCCGCCAACCACCGTGTCGAGGTGCGGGGGCGCGGCGTTCTCAAGCACGTCGTCGTCAGCCTCGGCGGGGACGTGCGCATCTGCTCGGATCTCGGCTTCCGCGGGGAGGGCGGTCGCATCGACGCCTACGGCGTGTACTTCACGGACGCCGGGCAGCACCAGGAGCACCGGCCCTACGTCGCCCACACCGAGCCGCACTGCTACTCGCGCATCGCCTACAAGGGCGCTCTCCAGGGGGAGCGGGCCCACGCCGTGTGGGTCGGCGACTGCCTCATCGGCGCCGCCGCCCGCGGCACCGACACCTACGAGCTCAACCGCAATCTCGTCCTGACCGAGGGCGCCAAGGCCGACTCCATCCCCAATCTCGAGATCGAGAACGGCAATATCGAGGGCGCCGGCCACGCCAGCGCCACCGGCCGATTCGACGACGAGCAGCTCTTCTACCTGCGCGCCCGCGGAATCCCCGAGATCGAGGCCCGTCGTCTCGTCGTCCTCGGCTTCTTCAACGAGATCGTCGCCGAGATCGGCGTCCCCGAGGTCGAGGAGCGGCTCATGGCGGCCATTGAGAAGGAGCTCGAGCTCACCGGCCTCATCGCCGCCCGCGGGTCCGACGACGCGACCTGAGACACCGCCCCCGCTCCGCCACGACACACCGACCAGTCTTTTCCCGGAAGAACACACATGAGCACTCTCGAGATCAAGAACCTCCACGTCCAGGTCGCCACCGGCGACGGCCCCAAGCCCATTCTCAAGGGAGTGGATCTCGCCGTCGGCTCCGGTGAGGTCCACGCCATCATGGGCCCCAACGGTTCGGGCAAGTCGACCCTCGCCTACTCCATCGCCGGTCATCCCGACTACGAGGTCACCGATGGCGAGGTCCTCCTCGACGGCATCGATCTGCTGGAGATGAGCGTCGATGAGCGGGCCCGTGCCGGTCTCTTCCTGGCCATGCAGTACCCCGTCGAGGTCCCCGGAGTCACGGTCTCCAATTTCCTGCGCACCGCCAAGACCGCCATCGACGGACAGGCCCCCAAGGTGCGCCAGTGGGTCGGCGAGGTCAACCGGGCCATGAAGAACCTGCGCATGGACTCCTCCTTCGCCCAGCGCGACGTCAACGCCGGATTCTCCGGCGGCGAGAAGAAGCGCTTCGAGATCCTGCAGATGGAGCTGCTGCGGCCCCGCTTCGCCGTGCTCGACGAGACCGACTCCGGCCTGGACATCGACGCCCTGCGCATCGTCGCCGAGGGCGTCAACCGTCTCCACGACTCATCCGGGGCGGGCTTCCTCCTCATCACCCACTACACGCGGATTCTGCGCTACATCAAGCCCAGCCACGTGCACGTCTTCGTGGCCGGCCGCGTCGCCGAGGAAGGGGGGCCTGACCTGGCCGAGAGGCTCGAGCAGGAGGGCTACGACCGCTTCCTCACCGGAGGCCCCCTCTCATGAGCTCCGCGCCCGCGACCCCTCTGTCGGACCAGGAGCTCGCCGCCGTTCGCGCCGACTTCCCCTACCTGGAGCGGCCCGCGCGCAACGGGGAGTCGCTGGCCTACCTCGACTGGGCGGCCACGTCCCAGAAGCCCTCCCGCGTGATGGAGAAGGAGGCGGAGTTCCTCTCCCTGAGCAACGGCGCCGCCGGGCGCTCCACCTACCAGATCGCCGATGAGGCCACTCAGGCCTGGGAGGACGCCCGTGACGCCGTCGCCGGCTTCGTCGGCGCGCGCGGCAGCGAGCTCGTCTTCACCAAGAACGCCACCGAGGCCATCAACCTCGTGGCCCTGGCCATCGGGCACGCCAGCCTGGGGCGGCCGGCGGCCCGCGGCGGCGGGCCGGCCGACGCCGATGATCCGGCCCGGCGCCTCGCTATCGGGGTCGGTGACGAGATCGTCGTCACCCGAGCCGAGCACCACGCCAACCTCGTGCCCTGGCAGGAGCTCGCCGCTCGCACCGGCGCCGCCCTGCGCTGGCTGGACCTGACCGAGGACGGGCGCATCGATTCCGCCACGACACGCGTGATGACCGAGCGCACCCGCGTGCTCGCTCTGACGCACGCCTCGAACGTCACCGGCGCGATCACGCCCCTGGCCGGCATCCTGCCGGCGGCCCGGGCGATCGGCGCTCTCGTCGTGCTGGACACCTGCCAGTCGGCGGCCCACCTGCCGCTGGACTTCGCCGCCCTGTCGGCCGCCGGCGTGGACGCCATGGTCCTGTCGAGCCACAAGATGCTCGGCCCCACCGGCGTCGGCGCGCTCGTGGCCACGGAGGAGCTGCTGGCGGCCATGCCGCCCGTGCTCACCGGCGGTTCCATGATCGAGGTCGTCACCATGGAGTCATCGACCTACATGTCCGGTCCCGCCCGGTTCGAGGCCGGCAGCCAGCCGTTGGCGCAGGCGGCGGGCTGGCGCGCATCCGTCGAGTACCTGGCGCACCTGGGCATGGACCGTCTCCACGCGGGGGAGCGGGTGCTCACGCAGCAGGTGCTCGGCGGGCTCGCCGGCGTCGACGGACTGCGCGTCCTCGGCCCGGCCGACACGACCGAGCGGCTCGGCGTCGTGGCCTTCACCATCGACGGCGTGCACCCGCACGATGTCGGACAGGTCCTCGACTCCTCGGGCGTGGCCGTGCGCACCGGGCACCACTGCGCTCAGCCGATCCATCGGCACTTCGGCGTGCACGCCTCCTCCCGCGTATCCTTCGGACCCTGTACGACGACCGCGGAGGTCGAGCGCTTCCTCGAGGCCGTGGCCTCCGTCCGCAGCTACTTCCGAAGGCGAGCATGAACGAACTCGATCGGCTCTACCAGCAAGTCATCCTCGACCACTCCCGCGAGCGGCACGGAGCGGGGGCCCTGACCGACCCCGACGCGACCAGCCACCAGGTGAATCCCACCTGCGGCGACGAGGTCGAGCTGGGGGTGCGCATCGATGGCGACAGGATCGGTGCCGTGGGCTGGCAGGGCGAGGGATGTTCGATCTCCCAGGCATCCATCTCCGTCATGCACGATCTCGTCGACGGGGCCGATCTGGCCACGGTCGCCCGCCTGTCGAAGGACTTCGACGTCCTCATGCATTCCCGCGGGCGCGGCGTCGATGACGCCGTCCTGGACGCGCTCGAGGACGGCGCCGCGTTCGAGGGCGTCTCGAAGTACCCCAACCGCGTCAAGTGCGCCCTCCTGGGCTGGATGGCGCTCAGGGACGCCCTGGTCAAGGCCGGCGTGGCGCTGCCATCCGTTGACGGACCGGACTCGACCTGACCACCCTCCCACTCCCGGGAGACAGCAGACATCACCTCACCACCACCGTAAGGAGGAGCCATGATGAGTGAGACCGGCGCCGCCGGCGCCGCCCAGGACAATCCCATGGCCGCTCGGCACACCCCTGCCGTCGGCGGCGATGCGGACGTCGCCGCGATCGAGGAGGCTCTCCGCGACGTCATCGACCCGGAGCTCGGCATCAACGTGGTCGACCTCGGTCTGCTCTACGGCGCGTCCATCGAGCCCGACGGGACGATCGTGCTCGACATGACGCTGACGACCGCAGCCTGTCCGCTGACCGACGTCATCGAGGAGCAGGCGCAGCAGGCGCTCGGCCTCATCGCCGACAAGGTCCGCATCCAATGGGTCTGGTTGCCGCCGTGGGGCCCGGACAAGATCACCCCGGAGGGACGCGAGCAGCTGCGCGCCCTGGGCTTCAACGTCTGAGACCCCTCCGAGAACCCTGCCGCTCCGCCTCAGGAGCGGTATCGGCCTGCGCATCGGTGGGCTCCGGTGCGCGGGCCGCCGCGCTGTGGACGGGGCGGGGCCTCGATCGGAGTCGGGACGGGTCCCCGCTGCTGAGGGTCCGGCGCAGTTCGGTCGCGACCCCATCGGCTCGTAATCGGCTCGTAACGGGCCGGGCGGGCACGGCGTCGCTCCGGTTCGACGCGCAGCGCTAGGAGGTGGCGCGTCGGGTGATGCCATGATGCGACGAGGGAATCAGATCCATGTCCCGGCGAGTCACGCGGTAAGCCGCGATCAACAGGCCGGCTGCGGCGATGGCAACCAGCCCCAGGCTCCCCGTCTCACCCGCCTGGGCGAAAGGACCTGCATCTCGGATCCGCTTAGGCAGGTCGAGGACGCCGCCGAGTTGCGCGACTCCCAGCCCCACCAGCACTGGAGCCCAAGCGAGCCCGCATCCCCTGGGCCACGCCCCGCACAGCGCCGTGGCGATCGCCGCCGACGCCAGAGCGGCGGGCCACTGACCTGCCACGAGGCGCACGGCGTCAACCATGTCCGTGTCCAGCTCGGAACGACCGACGTATCCGGCCGCCACCGTCGCGCAGCTCAGAGTCAGGCCGGATCCAATGGCGGCGACTAGCCACGAGGAGACCAGGATCCGCAGGGGCCGGTTTCCGGTGGCGACCGCCGTCTCCAGGCATCCGGAGCGCTCATCCCCGCTGTAGCGCGACGCCAGGGACACGCCCTGGGCCGCGGCCAGTGCTCCCGCGAGCTGTCCGATGTACCTCAGGAAGGCCTCGCCGGGATCGCCCCCGGCCAGAAGAGACCCCAGAGACCCTCCGCTGATGCCGCCCCGCCGGGCCAGGTCGACGACGTCGCCGCCCATCGACACCAGCACCCCGGCCACGAGCGAGACCAGGAGCGCCCACGCCAGGCACTGGCGCCCGCTGAGCCCGATGGCGAAGGTCAGGGGCCCGCTCGCCCTCGAGGACCGCGGGCGTCTTGCGGGCAGCCGTACCAGCCCTTGACCCAGATCCCTGCGAGAGGCCAGCGCCCCGGCCAGTGCCAGCACGACGATGCCAGCCGCTACCGCGATGAGGATGGGGGGCCAGGAATTGTCCCCGCCGGGATCCGCCTCCGTCCTCAGACGGAAGGGGGAGACCCATCCCGCCCAGTCCCAGTCCTTGGAGGCACTCATCCCGTTGCCCGAGTACATGAGCCCCACAGCTCCCAGCGCGACGGTGCGGCCCGCGGCGGCATCGGGAACCAGCTGCGCCACGACGAGCGTCGCGAAGGACACCGCTAGACAGCTGGCGGCGAGCACCGCGCCGTAGGCAGCGGCATCGGCGCCGTCGGCCTCCTCCAGAGCGAGCAGCCCTGCACCCGCCCCCACCCCCAGGAGCAGGCACTGGAGGGCCAGGACGAGTCCCTGCCCCACCAGGCTCGCGATGGAGCCGGCTCCCGCAGAGCGGAGCAGCTCGGCGCGCCCCAGGTCCTCCTCAGCGCGTGTCAACGCCACCGAGCGCAGGGCCACGACGACGCTCAGCACCAGGCCGGTTAGCCCTCCGAGCTCCCACGTCGCCACCTGGACAATGCCCGCGGTTTCGGAGAGCCTGCCGTAGAGAAAGCTCAAGGTGTCGGAGACCTGGGCTGAGGCCACTGCCCGGGCCAGGTCCTGCGGTGAGGCGTAGGTGTCGCCGTAGCCGGGTGCCAGTAGCGCGGTCGTCAGCCCCGTCACCGCAGGTAGCGCCACGAGCCAGACCCGCTCGTGGGAGAGCGCCAGACGGGCCGACTGCCGGACCGCATCGAGACTCCGCGGAAAGGATGTCATCGCGCCGCCGCCTCATAGTGCTGGAGGAAGACCTCGTCCAGGGATGCCGGGGTGCAGGTGACCTCCTGCGCGCCGGCGGCCAGCAGCTGTCGCAGCGTGGCCGGGACGCGGTCCGTGGGAACCGAGACGCTCAGGCGGCCGCCGGCGTCGGGCTGGGGCAGGGCGACCCGGGTGGGATCCTTGGACGGGCTCCGTTGGAGGTCGCGCTCGCGGTGCGGCCACCACGACCACCGATGACGCCCGGGAGGTGGGCTCTGCTCGGGAGGCAGCACGCAGGTGATCCGGGAGGCCCGCAGGTGCCTCAGCTCCTCGAGCCGCCCCGACTCCACGGTTCGTCCGTCCTTGATGATCGTCACCGAGTCGCACAGGCGGTCGACCTCAGCCATGATGTGGCTCGACATGAGCACCGTGCGCCCCTGGCCGGCCACGTCACGAACAGCGTCGACGAATACCTCCGCCTGGAGCGGGTCGAGCCCGGAGGTCGGCTCATCGAGGATGACCAGGTCGCACGGTGCCGCCAGCGCCGCCACGAGCATGACCTTCTGCCGGTTGCCCTTGGAGTAGGAGCGGACCGGCTTGTGGGGATCCAGCCGGAAGGCCTCGATGAGCTCGGTCTCGCGGGCCCGGTCGCGTCCGCTGCGCAGGGCGGCCAGGGCATCGAGGGTCTGCGCCCCGGTGAGTGCGGGCCACAGCGCCACGTCGCCCGGGACGTAGGCGCACCGGCGCGTGATGCGCTCGGCGTCGTGGCGCGGATCCATGCCCAGAACCCGCACCAGGCCACTGTCTCGGCGGTACATGCCCAGAAGGACGCGGATCGTCGTCGACTTCCCCGCGCCGTTGGGCCCCAGGAAGCCGTGGATCTGGCCCGTCTCAACTGTCAGGTCGAGACCGTCGAGCGCGCGGAAGGAGCCGAAGGTCTTCACCAGCCCTGAGGCGTCGATGGCGGGGGAGTGGTGCCGTGCGGGCAGGACGGACGCTGTTGGGGAGGCTGTGGTCGTTGGCATATCCCCAGGGTGAGGTGTGACGCGGCGTCGTACGCAAAGCCGACGCAGCAACGTCCGGGCGCGTGCGGTCTATTCGTCCGGACGCCATCGATCGATGGCGTCGAGGAACTCCCGCTCCAGGGCCCGGACGAGTCGCGGGTCGAGGTAACGGGTGGTGGCGACGAGGTGGAAGAGCGAACGTACCGCCCCAGCATCGACGCTGCTCGCCAGGGCCTCGAGGCGCTCGGGCGTCAGCTGGTCCTCCAGACGGGAGACGGTGATTCGTGCGCGCTGCCCGATCTGCGTGTCCGAGAGCTCAGCGGGATCCTGCGAGTAGAGCGTCAACGACTCGGCGTCGTAACGGGGGTCGGGATCGACGAAGAGGAACTCGGCCTCCGGCGGCATCTGTCCCCGGTAGCAGGCCAGATCGGTCAGGTCCCGCTCCCTGCGCACAGCGGTGCGGGTGGCCTCGTCGGGCGCGGCCTGCTCCATCCGGTCGAAGAAGGCCGCCATGCGCGGGGACATCGGTGAGACGGTCGAGCCGGTCCTGGCTCGCTCCAGCAGACCGGAGAGCATGTCCCTCTGCCCGGTCACCTCGGCCAGATGCTCCTCGACGGAGCTCAGTGCCCCGGCGAGGTCCTCGACGATGGAGCCGGCAACGGGATCGACTGCTGAGATCGCGTCGTCCATCCCGTTCGCGGGTGCGTCATCGATCCGCAGGACGGCGGCGTTCGCCTCGGACTCGCCGAGGACGCGCTTGATGGTCTCCAGGGACACTCCGGCCTGCACCAGCCAGCGTATCCGGGACAGCCGGGCCACATGTCCCAGGTCGTAGTCGCGCCACCCTCCGCGCTCGGCGGGGACCGGAAGCAGCCCCAGCGAGTGGTAGTAGCGCACCGTGCGCACCGTCGTCCCGGTCAGCTCGGCGATCTCGGCAACGCGCATGGGGACAGTCTCGCACGGCACGGGAACGTCGGGCCCGCACCGGTGCCGACGGGCCGAGTCGGCTCTGGAGCCGCTGATGATCGACGGTCGCCGTTCGCTCGCAGGAGGAGATGGGCACCTCACCCCGTTCATCGGGTGCCCGCCTCGTTGCTACCGTGCTCGCGTGAGTGCGGTGAGTCTGTGTTCTGCCAGCTACAGGATCAGTGGTGCCGAGTCGCACGCGCTCAACGATCCGTCCGTGGTGGAGTCGGTTCTCCGCGATGCCGCCCGGGAGGCGGGGCTGACAGTCGTCTCCGGAGCCCGCCATCGGTTCGACCCTCAGGGCGTCAGCGTCGTCGTCATCCTGTCCGAGTCGCATATCGCCGCCCACACCTGGCCCGAGAGCGGAACGGCCTACGTCACACTCACCAGCTGCCGTGAGCTGGACGGGGCGACGGCCGAGGCGATCGGCGCCCTCCTGGTGCGGACGCTGCGGGCCGAGTCGGCCGTCACCGGGATGGTGGTCCTGTGAGCGGGATGAGAGCCGATCTGAGCGTCGGCGAACGACTGCGGTGCGACGGAGCGCGGCTGCGCGTCGAGGGCTGCCTGCTGTTCAAGGAGTGGGATCGCCAGGATGGGCGGTACTGCTACTGGGAGGAGTGGCGGCTGTCGAGGACGACCGAGTACGGCGTGCAGGAGATGTGGGTCGAGCTCGATCACGACGACGGCCGGGTCCACCTGTACGAACCACTGCCCTTCGCCGAGCTGCCCGACCCCGGCTCCCTCGCTCCGGGGCAGATCCTCACCCTCACCAGCGGTACCGATGTCTATCACGATGTCTACGCCGCGCGCGTCGCCGAGGTCGGCGTCGGCGTTCTCGAGCAGGCACTGGGAACGACTGCCTGCGGTCTCGCCCAGGGCCAGGAGATGATGTACGCCGAGATCGAGCTGACCGACGCCCGGGGCGCCACGAAGCAGGTCACCGTGGACAGTCACGGATTCCGGGATCTCGTGTCCTATCGGAAGCGGCCGCTGACCCGTACGGGGCAGCGACGGCTGTTCGGGAAGGTGATCGCCGCGGGAGGCCCTGGTCATCGGGACTCGGCGGACTCGTCCGAGCGCTGGTCGGTCCCCGAGATCCTAATGGCGGCGCTGGTCGTCGTCCTGTGTCTCGTGATGATGGCGTGCTGCGACGACGACGATGACGGCGGTGGGGTCTTCTTCTGGAGGCGGCGCTCCGTGTACGGCGGCGGTGGCAGGGGAGTGGGCAAGTGACGGCGTCGTGGATGCAGGGGGCGTTCACCGAACGGCCGCGGGACGATCAGGAGTCTCCGGAGGCGTCCAGGGAGATCCATCGCCATCATCATCGCGGTGACGATCAGCGGGTGAGCCGCGATGACCGTGGGGGCCGGGAGAATACGGCCCTGTTCGCAGCCGCTCTGCTGGTCGCGATCGGCGGGCTCATCTACGAGCTCATCCTGGGCACGGCGGCCTCCTACCTCATCGGCGACTCCGTGCTCAGCTTCAGCCTGGCCACCGGCATCACCCTGTTCGGCATGGGGATCGGCTCCCTGCTGGCGAGCCGGGTTCACGGTGCTCCGGCAACCGTCTTCGCGGTCAATGAGATCCTGCTCGGACTGATCGGCGGCAACTCGGTCCTCATCCTCTACGCGGCCTTCGGGCTGACCCGGGTGTACTGGACGGTCTTCGGGGCGATCAGCCTGCTGATCGGGATCCTCATCGGCCTGGAGATCCCCCTGCTGGTCAAGACCTTCGCCCAGTTCGGCAGGGGTTCCTCGGTCGAGCTGCTCAGCAGGATCCTGGCGATCGACTACTTCGGGGCGCTCATCGCCTCGCTGCTCTTCCCGCTGGTGCTGCTTCCTCAGCTGGGCCTCATGCGCGGCGCCTACCTGGTGGGCGCGCTCAATGTCGCGGTGGCCATGGTGGTGCTCCGTCTGGTCGATGCCTCGCGTCGAGTCATCGCGGCGGGCACGGCCGCGGCGGTGGCGCTGGTGGGGCTGTACTGCGGGGCGAGCCGTCTGGAGCGGGGCATCGACGGCCGGATCTACGGAGATCCCGTTGTCTACTACGAGCAGACCCCGTACCAGAAGATCGTCCTGACCAAGTACGGGGAGGATCTGCGCATGTACCTCAACGGGCAGCTGCAGTTCTCCAGCCTGGACGAGGCCCGCTACCACGAGACTCTGTCGGCCAGTGCCATGACCTCGGTGGCCGATCCCGCCCGGGTCCTCATCCTCGGCGGCGGCGACGGCCTCCTGGCCCGCGAGGTGCTGCGCTACGACGACGTCGAGCGCGTCACCCTGGTGGACATCGACCCGAGCATGACGGAACTGGCCCGTACCAGCCCCGTCCTGACGGAGCAGAACAACGGCTCCCTGTCCGACCGGCGCGTGGAGATCGTCAATGCCGATGCCTTCAGCTACACCGCTGAGGCCGGCCAGACGTACGACGTCGTCATGGTCGATCTGGTCGATCCGTCCAACGAGAAGCTGGCCAAGCTCTACTCCGTTGAGTTCTACCGCCAGATCGACGCGCTCCTGGCCGACGATGGCGTCATGGTCACCCAGGCCACCTCGTCGTTCTTCTCCCCGCACGCCTTCTCCATGGTGGCCAGCACGGTCGCCGCCGGACAGCCCGATCGCGGAGTCCACTCCTTCACGGTCAATGTGCCGTCCTTCGGCGAGTGGGGCTTCGTACTGTCCACCCGCACGCCCGAGCAGCTGCTCGCCGGGCCGCTGCCGGACGGGCTGGTCTACCAGAGCGACCGGTTGCTCCACTTCCTCATGGTGGACGACCCGCCATCCGTGGAGCAGACGGAGCCGTCCACACTCCTGCACCCCAGGATCGTGGAGACCTACAACAACGACATGACCCAGTGGCGCTACTACTGACCCGCTCGCGGCCCGCTCGGCCGGCCGAGCATCCGGCCGGGCCGCGCCCGATGCCGGGTGGCGGCACCGGGAGGGGCCCGTCTTTCCGCCGACCCTCGACTCGTCCTCTCCCGGCTGCTCACCTCCGGAGCCTGATGGTCAGCCGGGCGGCGAGGCCGACGATCGGGACGCAGCCGAGCAGTGTCACGAGCGTCTCCATATCCGGGAAGCTGACGATGTGGATCACCGATGTCAGCGCTGCCGGCCGGATGACGGCGATGCCTCGGCCAGCTCACGCCCCCAGTCGCGGGCCGCCGCCTCCTCGCCGTCGCCCAGGGGGCCCTGGCCCGACGTGACGAGGAAGCTCTTGACGGCTGGCTCGCCTCGGCCCGCGCGTCGCAGCGTCTTGGCGATCGCCTTGGCCGCCGAGCCGCTCAGCCAATTCCTTCCGACGACCGTGTCGAAGGCGGCCACGCGAGTGGAGGCCGGGATCGAGACCGCCGCCAGCCACTCGCGTACACCCGTGGCCGAAGTTGTCGCCCCCTGCTTCTTGCAGGCCGTCGCTCGAGTGCCGGCGGTCGGCAAGCCCCGGTTGTGGGTCGGGGCGCCTAGGACGAGCCGGTCGAGGTCCGCGGGCAGGACATCGGGCGCTCGGTCGACGTCGAGGACGCGGGCCTGCGCCCCGGTCTCGCTCAGCCCGGCGGCGATGGCCTCGGCAATGGTGCGGGTGCTGCCGAAGTACGACTCGACGATCACGAGCGCTGCCGTGGTTCCGCTCGATGTGTTCTCTGTCGTCACGATGTCCTCCTTGGTGCTGGTAGCGGCGTCATGGGCCCAGGTTCGGGTGCGACGCGACGTCGCACGCAAGCAGAGTCGCTTGAGCCGGGCGTTCTGGGCGACGCGCATGCAACGAGTCATGCACCGTGACGGGGAGTCTTCTCGAATTCCGAGAAGAGCACTCGCTGCGACCCGTGTCGCTTCCGGTCGAGTCGGCGCGGAACTCCGGGCCTCGGTGACGCCTGCGCGGAGGGAGGGGCGAGGTCGTAACAGAACCGATATTGACAGCGGCGACACGGTGCCTAAACTACGAACTGCGTCGAGGCTTTGAGCCCTGATCCTCACAGCACTGCCTAGGAACGACTATGGTCTTCTGCACGTCCTACTCGAATCGATGTCGCGTTCGGTGAGAATGCGCTGATGTGCATCATAGGCAATCTTACGCCGATGATGACTATCGGAGAACTCTGACGAGGCGCTGGCCCTTTTTTCTCCGAAAGACCATCCGATCGTCCTTCGATATGGATGTCGTGCCCGACGACGGTTATTCGTGTTTCCCGTGACTATCCGGCCGGGGTGTGTGGGTGTCGGGTCGATCGGCGCCAGAGGAAGAACGACGCTACGAGTTCTACGAGCACAGGGCCGCATTGGGCCTGTCCCACCGTGCGGCCCCACCGCGACCGTCCCTTGAGCAGACGTTATATAACGGCGTGAGGGACCAGTCCTGACTAGTCCCGATCAGTGCATGGGTGGCGGAGTCACTAAATGACTGGAAAGAGAGGAATGGATGTGATTGGTCGACTTTGGCCATTCATCATAGGAGGCGTCGCGCTCGGGCTGGACGCCTATATGATCGCAGGGCTGCTGCCCGCGATCGCGGAGAACCTGGCCGCCACCGAGGGCGTGACCGGGCTCGGGGTGACCGCCTTCACCGGGGCCTATGCGGTCGCGGGGCCTCTGCTCGCCGGTGCCGCGGGCCGCCGCTCCAAACGGGGACTCGCGATCGCCCTGTCGATGTTCACTCTGGGCAACCTTGTCACGGCGGGCGCGCCCAACATCGCCGTATTCCTCATCGCCCGGGTGATCGCCGGCGCCGCCGCGGGCGTGTACTCGCCCCTGTCCTCGGCCGTCGCGGCGGCATCCGTATCGGAGGAGCGCCGCGGCCGGGCTCTCGGTCTCGTCCTGGCCGGGCTGGCGATGGGCACCGTGTTCGGCGTCCCGCTGGGCCTCCTGCTCGGAGGCCTGACATCGTGGCGGGTGAGTATCCTGCTCATCACGATCGTCGGGGCGCTGGCCCTGATCGGCATCTTCTCCTCCTGGGGGCGTGAGCTGCCCGGCGTGGACGCCCCCTCCCTGGTCGCACGCCTGCGCTCGATCGGATCCGGACCGAATCTCATGACCGTCACCGTCACCCTGTTCACCGGGATCGCCTCCCTGGGCCTGTATACCTACATCGCCTCGCTCCTGGGCGATACCGGCCTCGCCTCCCATCCCACGGCCGGCATCTGGGCCTGGGGAGTGGGCGGAGCCGTCGGCGTCATGCTCATCGGCCGCCTGGTCGATCGGGTCGGCGACTCGCTCCGCGTCACCGCGGTGATCCTGGCCCTCCTGACGATCGTTCTGGTCGTGCTCGGCACCGGCCCTGCCGTATGGCTGCTGGCGGCCGCGCTGTTCGCCTGGGGCGCCCTGGGATGGTCCTCCCTGGCCCCGCAGCAGGACACGCTGCTGGCGACCAATCCGCGGGACGGGGCGACCGCGGTCGCTGCGAATGCCTCGGCGAACTACCTCGGCTCCGCGATCGGGTCCGCCCTCGGCGCGGGCGTGCTCGCCGTCGGAGTGGCCGGCACGAACCTGGCCCTGCTCGCCGCCATCCCGGCCCTGCTGGCACTCGCCCTGCAGCTGCTGCGCATCCGCATGCACCGCACCGCATGACACCGGTCGCGAACGGCGACCACGACGAGAAGAGATGGGAGGGAAAGGAATTCTCCATGTACGCGGACACGGCTCTCGAGCGTCTCGACGATCTTAAGCGGGAGGGCAGTTACCGGACCTTCGTGACCCTCAATCGGCATGCTGGACAGTATCCCATGGCTACGGTCAAGCGTGATGACGGCATGTATGAAGATGTGCAGGTCTGGTGCAGTAACGACTATCTGGCCATGTCTCAGCACCCGACGGTCATCGCCGCGATGCAGGAGAGCGCCGCTCGCTACGGCGCTGGGGCCGGCGGCTCCCGTAACATCGGGGGCACCCACGAGGAGGTCGCTCTTCTCGAGGCGGAGATCACGGACTGGTTCCGCAAAGAGCGTGCCCTGGCCTTCCCGACGGGCTACGGCTCCAATGATGCTGCGTTAGAGGCATTCAGTATGATATATCCGGATCTGCTGATCTACAGCGACGCACTCGATCATGCGTCCATGATCTCCGGGATCCGCCGTAATAAGAATGGTCGTCGTGTGTGGCGCCACAACGATCTGAATCACCTCGAGGAGCTTCTCTCCGCCGACGACCCATCTACACCCAAAATCATTGCGCTGGAATCCGTGTACTCCATGGACGGCGATACGGCCGACCTCCCCGGAGTCATCGACCTCGCTCACCGGTACAACGCCCTGACCTATCTCGACGAGGTTCATGCTATCGGACTCTACGGGGAGCAGGGGCGCGGGATCGCCGATCGAGAGGGCGTCCTCGACCGGATCGATGTGATCCAGGGGACGATGGCGAAGGCCATTGGCGTGATAGGAGGGTTCATCGCGGGTCCCGACTGGCTCGTCGACGCCGTGCGCAGCTTCGCTCCGGGATTCATCTTCACGACCTCCATGCCCCCGGCGGTGGCTGCCGCCTGCCGGGCGAGTATCCAGATCGTCCGTGCCGACGATCACGCACGTGATCTACTGCAGAGCCGAACCGCGCAACTGCGACACGAACTGGATGTTCGCGGCATCGAGATCATGTCGTCCTCGACGACGCACGTGCTTCCGGTTCTCATCGGCGACGCCCGCGATTGTCGGGCCGCCGCGGCGACGCTACTCGATGAATACGGGATCTACATCCAGCCGATCAATCCGCCGACAGTGCCGCCGGGCACCAGTCGCTTCCGCATCAACGCCACGCCTGCTCACACTGCGGAGCAGGTCACCCGCCTCGCCGATTCCCTTGATGAGGTCTTCGCTCGCCTGGGAATCTCCGAGAACAAGAAGAGTGTCCGGTAATTCGATGACGCGCGTCGCCCACTCGACAGTCGCAGTGCGACGGGCCACCCGCGCCGATATCGAGTCCGTGCTGGCATTGCGCCGGAGTCTTCTTGCCGCTGGCGAGGCTCATTGGGCCCGAGGCGATGCTGGCGGCTGGGAAGCGGCCTATCGTGCGCAGTTGGAGGAGGAGATCAACGGAACCGTGTCGGCGCAGGCGACCTTTCTCGCGGTCGCGGACGCTGCGCCCATGGGCGTGGCGACCGCGATCATCGATCGTCGCTTGGCCAATCCTGCTAACCCGAAGGGCTTCGAGGGCTGGATTCAGGGCGTCTATGTTAACAGGTCCGCCCGAGGACTCGGACTCGGCACCGCCCTGACCCGGGCGGCCGAGGACTGGCTCGCCGCCCGTGGTGCGGATGCCATCTACTTGGATTCCACTCCGAGTGCACTGCGGATGTACGCGCGCCTGGGCTACGTGATCAACGACGAACCGCACCTGAGGAAGGAACTGCATTGACTCTGAGAATCGACCTCATCGGCGCCGGTTACGCCGGTACGCGGCTCGTCCGAGCCTTCGAGCACGTCGCCGCGGGAAGGGGGGAGGATATCGATGCGCGCACTTATTCGCGTGCGGACACTGCCGCACTGCCCGATGATCCTGCGCGGATTCATCTGATGTATGAGGGTGCTGATGTCGTCATCAACGCCGCCAATGACGACCAGCATCTCAGTATCCTCAATATTCTTCAGCGCGTCGACGGATTCGTCCTCTCGGAGAAGCCCCTCGTTGCGCCTCAAGATTCCGTTCCTGATCGCTGGGCGGGGGTGTGGGAGAGTGGCGACAGATTTGCTATGAACTGTATCGAACGCTATTCTCCGGCAGTTGACCACGTCCTCGCCCAGACACGTCGACGCGATCTGCGGATCGCACGGATCGACTTCACCTGGGCGAAGAACCGCTTCGATGACCCGCGGCCCACTGTGGGCGTCGTCAGCGAGGTCGTACATCCGCTCGATTTGTGCTGCTACCTCACTGGCGCATCGGCTGAGGATGTTCATCTGCACAATGCTGCGGTCATCAACTCCGACTATACCAGTCTTACGGATGACACTCCCGAGTCCGTGCAGATCATGGCGAGTATGAATGACGTCGTCGTCACAGGATACTCGAGTTTCGCTCATCCTGACCGACGACGCGCATTTGATATCATTCTCGTCGGCGACGACGGCGCCCGGGAATACGTGGAGCTCATTTTTGACGACCCCGGCTGGGATCACGACCGTCTTCGGCACTGGAGCGCCGACGGCGCCCAACCGTGCCAGGACACGGCTTTCATCACCGGTGGTACGGCCCCGGAGACGTGCGGGAAGCTCTGCCTATTCGCCGAGGATGTCCTGTGGGGCGATCATGGCCGCCGCTACACCAGCTTCGTTGAAGCCGCTGGTCTGCAGCGCCTTCTCGCCGATATTCATCGTTTCTCCCAGGACGCGCTCTCGTTGCGATATGGTCGAGGACCACGTCGAACGACCCTCGATAGGAACAACCTCGAGCGGCTCGGCTGACGACGTGGGCCTTCGGAACTCTTCGGAGACTCTTCAGAGGCTCCGCCCGGGCGCCTCGAAGGTGCTGCACTGCTGGACCGACCCGGAGTCCATGCCGGTCGTGAACCAGCGGACCCGCTGCTCGGAGGATCCGTGAGTCCACGAGTCGGCGTCCAGCGACTCGGCCGTCGCCGCCATGCGGCACTGGGTGTACTGGTCGGCGGCGCCACGCCTCCCGCCCGAGGTGGAGACGCGGTTCGGATCGATCTTGATATCGCGGTTGAAGCTCATGGTGACCTCGGGGGAGGGGAGGGGCCGAAGCCAGCGTAACGTCGCGCCGGCGCTCGTCCGAGTACGCTGGCGACGTGCTCTACGACCTGCTGTACAAGACCGTCCTGACGCGTACCGACCCCGAGCTGATCCACGACGCATGCATCAAGGCCATCGAGGTCACCAGCAGGATTCCGCTCGCGCGCGATGCGGTGAGGCAGATGTGGGGGCGTCGCCCCATCCTGCCCGTGCCCAGCGCCAACCAGGGCGGTCCCTTCGCGCGACCCGTGCCGGGTCTGCTCGGCCTGGCGGCCGGCATGGACAAGGAGGGGCGGGCCGTGGAGGGCATGGACATGCTCGGCTTCGGCTTCGTCGAGATCGGCACCTTCACGGCCCGCGCCCAGGACGGCAACGACAGGCCCCGCATGTGGCGTCACCCGCGTACCCGCGCGATCCGCAATCGTATGGGATTCAACAACCCCGGTGCCGACGAGGCCGCTCGGCGCCTGCGGGCCCTGCGGGCGACCGCGCGCGGCCGCTCCATCGTCGTGGGCGCCAATATCGGCAAGACGAAGGCCACGGCACTGGTCGATGCCGTCGAGGACTACCGCTACTCCGCCGGCGTCGTGGCGCGCTGGGCCGACTACCTGGTCGTCAATGTCTCCAGCCCGAACACGCCCGGCCTGCGGACCCTCCAGAACGTCGACGCGCTGCGCCCCATCCTGGAGGCCGTGCGCGAGGCCGGCGACGCCGCCGCGCGCCGCCACGTGCCGCTCCTGGTCAAGATCGCCCCCGACCTGGCCGACGAGGACATCGACGCCGTGGCGGACCTGGTGACGCGAATGGGACTGGACGGCGTCGTCGCCACCAACACCACGATCGACCACGACCTGGGCGAGGGCGGTCTGTCCGGCGCTCCGCTGCTGCCGCGGTCCCTGGAGGTCGTGCGCCGCCTGCGCGCCCGATTGGGGGAGGGTCCCACCATTATCGGGGTGGGCGGCATCTCCTCCATCATGGACGCCGAGCTCATGCTCGATGCGGGCGCGGATCTGCTCCAGGCCTACTCCGCCTTCGTCTACAACGGCCCGGCCTGGCCCGGTCGCATCAACCGGGCCCTGGCCACGACACGTCGGCGATCATGACGGGTGGCCATCGGCCGGTCTCTGATAACCTGATCGCAGCCTGCGCCACGACGCGGGAAGAGGGATAAGGGGCTGCCTGTGAGGTCGGGCTGGCAGCCGCAGTCGTCGACCTCTCGGACGTGCCTCTCAATGCCCATGAACATCTCCGACCCCTCTTCCTCATCCAGCGCATCCCTCTCCTCCTCCGGATCTCCCGAGTCCTCGACGTCCTCGGAGTCCCCCGTGCGCACCCTTCTGGACGCGGCCGGGCCCGGCTTCCTCGTCTGCGCCTACCTGGGCCGTCTTCCGGCCGCCATGAACCAGCTCGGCCTGCTCCTCGTCGTCTCCGCCGCGGGGCGGAGCCTGGCGCTCGCGGGCGCCGTGGTCGCCGCCGTCGGTCTGGGAACCGCATTCGGAGCGCCGTTCATCGGTCGTCTGCACGATCGCGCGGGCGCCTGGAGGGTCACCACCTGCGCACTTGTGATCCAGATGGCCGCGCTGATCGCCATCTGGGGCGCGTTGAGTCGTGCGCTGGCCGACTGGATCATCCTGGTGGCCGGCGCCATCATGGGCATGGCCAATCCGCAGGCGGGATCGGTCGCGCGTGCCGTGTGGTCCTCCATCGCGCGCGCCGGCGGCCCGCCCGCCCGCGCCCTGAGGATCGTCCGCGTCGGCATGGGCTGGGAGACGGCGGCCGACGAGACGAGCTTCGTCATCGCGCCCGTCGCCGCCGGGGGCCTCGTCGTCCTCCTGGGAGCCCGGGGGACGGTCGTGGCGCTCGGGGCTCTGACCCTGCTCGGCGAGGGACTGTTCGTCGCGTGGCTGCTGGCCCACCGGCGCATCGGCCGTTCGGGGCCGGACCGGGCGCGATCCGATGGCGACCGGAGCGCGCTGCGCGGCGCCTCCTCCGGGGCGCCGGTGGGCGATCTCCTTCCCGTTCTCCTCACCGTCATGGGGATCGGCGTCGTCTTCGGCACGACTCAGACGGCGCTGACGGCTGTTCACGCGGCCCACGGCACGCCGGGACTCACCGGTCCGGTCTACGGATCCATGGGGATCACCTCCGCCCTGGTCGGCTTCATGAGCCCGGGCCTGCGCATCGGGCGCCTGCGGAAAACCGCTGTCGGCGGAGCGATCGTGCTCCTGTGCTCCCTGGCGTTGATGAGCGTGCCGTCCACCACTCTCGCGGAGGCCGTCATCCTGTGCCTGGGCGCGGCGGTGGGCATGACCCTGGTGACCTGCTACTCGCGGGTTGAGGAGCTCGCTCCAGCCGGTCGCGTCACCGGCGTCATGGCCATGGCGTCGACGGGCAACGTCCTGGGCGTCTCCGTGGGGAGCATGGTCACCGGAGCGATCGGCGACGACCTGCATCTCGGGAACCTGCCCGCCGCGGTGGCCGGCGGGTGCATCGTGGTCGTCGCCCTGGTCGAGGCCTGTCGGGCGGGTCTGCGGGGCCGTCGCTGAGCGCGGATGGCGCGCTGTGCCCGCCGAGGACGGCTGCTCCTCGACGGGCTGCCTCGCGCCTCATCGGTGTCGGCCGATACGGCCGACACAGCCGGGTACGGCCAGGGCGATCGGGGCGATCAGCGCGATGCCGAGTCGTCCTCAGGCCGGGCGCCTCTCCGGGGAGCGGGTGAGGGCCGGGTCGCGCTCCACCACATCGCCCAGGGCGGTGTCGATGGCCTCCATGACGTCATCGCCGAGCCTCACGCCCGAGGCCTTGACGTTCTCGGTCAGCTGCTCGGGCCGGGAGGCTCCCACCAGGGCCGCGGAGACGTAGTCGTGCTGAAGGACCCAGGCGATCGCCAGCTGCGGCATGGTGAGCCCGGCGTCCGCGGCGATCGGACCCAGCTTCTGGACGGCGGTGAGGACCTCGTCGGTCATCCACCGGGCGATCATGTCCCTACCGCCCTTCTCATCGGTGGCGCGCGACCCGGCCGGCGGCCGCCGACCGGGCAGGTACTTGCCCGACAGGACTCCCTCGGCCATCGGGGACCACACGATCTGGCCCATGCCGAGCTCGGAGGAGGCGGGCACGACGCGGTCCTCGATGACCCGCCACAGCGCCGAGTACTGGGGCTGGTTGGACACCAGCCTGAAGCCCATCCGGGTGGCGAGCTCCTGGCCGGCGCGGATCTGGTCCGCGGTCCACTCCGAGACCCCGATGTAGAGGGCCTTGCCGGAGCGGACGACGTCGGCGAAGGCCTGCATGGTCTCCTCCAGCGGGGTCTCGTAGTCGTAGCGATGCGCCTGGTAGAGGTCGACGTAGTCCGTGCCCAGGCGGCGCAACGAGCCGTCGATGCCCTCCATGATGTGCTTGCGGGACAGGCCGACGTCGTTGGGCCCCTTGGGGCCGATGGGCCAGTAGACCTTGGTGAAGATCTCCAGGCCCTCGCGCCGCTGTCCCGCGAGGGCCTTGCCGAGGACCTCCTCGGCTCGCGTGTTGGCGTAGACATCGGCGGTGTCGAAGCTGGTGATGCCCAGGTCGAGCGCGGTGCGCACGCACTGGACGGCGGTGTCGGCCTCCACCTGGGAGCCGTGGGTGAGCCAGTTGCCGTAGGTGATCTCCGTGACCTTGAGCCCGGAGCTGCCGAGATGACGATAAGCGACCATGGTCACAGCCTAGGCCGCCCGGGCCCTCCGGCATCGCCGTCGTCACGGTGCGCCGATGCCTGTCCGCGGCCGGCGGACAGGCATCGGGGGTCGATGGCCGCCGGGGACCCGGGGGAGGGGAGGCCGCGGGGAGTCGGGGGAGGGGCGGGGCGCGGATGGGATCGGGGGCGCGGGGTGCTCAGGACGGGTACTGGCGGCGCTTGACCTGCGGGGAGGGCTGGCGCCAGCGGCGCAGATTGAAGCAGCGCGAGAAGACGTACCAGAAGATCATGCCCTGGGACTGCACCTTATCCGGCCCGAACTTGGCCCGCAGCCGGCGCCGCACCAGCCACCAGCACACCACGGCGTCGAGGATGGACAGGAGGAACACCGCGTACAGGCCCATGATGAGGAGCAGCCCGACCTGGGGCATGCGCGTCTGAATGCCGATCATGCTCGCGATGAGCAGGATGCTCAACGGCAGGAAGGTCTCGCCCAGGCAGAAACGAGCATCGACGTAGTCGCGGACGTAGCGCTTGATCGGCCCCTTGTCACGCGCCGGCAGGTAGCGCTCGTCGCCAGTGCTCATGGCCTCGCGCTGACGCTTCCAGGCCTCGTTCTGCTTGGCGCGCGCCTCCGCTCTGGCCGCCTTGCGGTCGGTGGGGACGACCGGGTGCAGGCGGCGCGCCTCGGCGTCCTTGCGCCTGGGGGTGGCGCGGCCCTTGCCGCCGGACTTGACGGGGGGCTCGACGACCGGCTCGGGCGCAGCGTCGCGCTTCTTGAACAGCTTCACGGTCACAGGGTAGCGGCTGACCCGCGATACCCTGAAAACCATGATCACCGTCGCCGCCCTGCGCTCCGCCGTCCACGAGTCCTTCGAGACGATCGTCTCCGACCTGGTCGAGCTCGTCTCCATTCCCTCCGTGTCCGCCTCCAGCCATGACCAGGCTCAGGTGCGCCGCAGCGCCGAGCACGTCGCCGGCCTGCTGCGCGGGGCCGGCCTGGACGCCGAGGTCCTCAGCGTTCCGGGCCCTGACGGTGTCATGGGCCGTCCAGCGGTTCTGGCCCACCGCGAGGGGGGCGCGGGGGCTCCTCGCGTGCTCCTCTACGCCCACCACGATGTCCAGCCCGTCGGCGACCCCTCCGCCTGGGCGCAGGACGATCCCTTCGCCGCTGAGCGTCGGGGGGAGCGTCTCTTCGGACGCGGCGCGGCCGACGACGGCGCCGGCGTCGTCGCCCATGTCCACGCCCTGCGCGTCCTCGCCGAGCTCGGGAGCGGCGAGTTGCCCTGCTCGGTGACCGTGTTCGTCGAGGGGGAGGAGGAGGTCGGCTCGCCCTCCTTCGAGGCCTTCCTGGCCGCTCATCGCGACCGACTCGCCGCCGACGTCATCGTCGTCGCCGACTCATCCAACTGGAGGGTCGGCATCCCGGCCCTGACCACGTCCCTGCGCGGCGTCGTCCAGGCGGACGTGCGCCTGGACGTCCTGGACCACGCCCTGCACTCCGGCCAGTACGGCGGTCCCGTCCTGGACGCGGTGACCTCCATGTGCCGTCTGGTGGCCACGCTGCACGACGAGAACGGCGACGTCGCCGTACCCGGGCTGATCTCCCGTCCGCAGGCCGCGCCGGACTTCCCCGAGTACCCCGAGGCCGACTTCCGCGCCGACGCTGGAGTCCTGGACGGCGTCGACCTGGTCGGCACCGGCGACCTCACCGCGCGCCTGTGGACCAGGCCGACCCTGACCGTCATCGGCATGGACGTCACCCCGCTGGAGCTGGCGGGCAATGTCCTGGCCCCGGCCTGCACGGCCCGCCTGTCCATGCGCATCGCGCCCGGGCAGGATCCGGCGACCGCGATGGAGGCGCTGCGCACCCACCTCGAGGCCCATGCTCCCTTCGGCGCCCGCCTGACCGTGACGCAGGGCGAGGCGGGACCCGCCTTCGACGGCTCCTCGGACAGCCCGGCCGGCCGTGCCGCCCACTGGGCGCTGACCACCGCGTTCGGCCGGGACTGCGTCGATATCGGTCAGGGCGGGTCCATCCCCTTCATCTCCACCCTCCAGGCGACCTTCCCCGACGCCCAGGTGCTCGTCACCGGCATCGAGGATCCCGATACCCGCGCCCACAGCGAGGACGAGTCCATGCACCTGGGCGACCTGGAGCGCGTCGTCACCGGTGAGGCGCTGCTGCTGGCCCGCCTGGGAGGGGTGATCGACGACGGCGGGAACGACGGGAGAGCCGGGGACGCCGACGGGACCGGGGCTCGTCGGTGAGTGCGGCGGCACTCGTATGAGGATCCTCTTGGCCACGGGCGCCATGTACCCCGAGCCGGGCGGCGCGCCCGTCGTCTCCCCGGACGCCGGCCTGACGGCCCCCGAGGTGGCGTCGGCGATCGCCTCGGGGTGGAGGGCGAGGCGCGACGACGACGCGTTGACGGCGCTGCCGATTCCCGACGGGGGGCCCGGTACCGCTCAGGCGGTCGGGGCCGGGATCGTGTCGGCCCGGCGCGCTCTTCAGGCGTACAGCCCGCTCGGAGAGGTTCGCGAGGTCGACCTGCTGCAGCTTCGCGGGGCGCACGGCGCCCGGGCGCGGGGCGGATCCGGACGCACCTGGCTCCTGGACGCGGCCCGGTTGACCGCTCTGCCCGCGGACCCCGAGCTGGCCGCCCGTGAGGCGCGCGAGGGGACCACCGATGGTTTGGGGGAGGCCCTCGCCCAGGCGCTGGCTCTCCTGGGCCCCGGGGACACCCTCGTCGTCGGCCTGGCGCGGTCGGCGGTGCACGACGGCGGCCGCGGGCTGCTCGACGGCCTCGGCGGGCCGGCGACGGCCCGCTCGCTCCTCGATGGGCGGGAGGTGCTGCTGGCCCTCGCCGATGACATCGCCCTGGGCGGGCTGGCGGGCGCCGGCCAGGCTCTGACGACGCTGACGTCCCTGAGCCCGTCGGAGGCCCAGGAGCGCGATCGCCTGGCGTGCAGGGCGGCCTCCCAGGCGATCGATCTCATCGGCGCCTCGCGTCGGGGGGCGCCGATCCTGGCGGGAGCGGCCGTCGGTCACGACGAGCGTCTGTCGGTGTCGTCCTGGGGCACAGGGGCGGCCGGGGGCGGTGCGGCCGTGCTGCGGGCCCTCGGGGCCCGGGCCGTGCCCGGGGCCCGGGCGATGGCCCACCTGCTGGGCCTGGAGGACGCCGTGAACGGGCAGGACCTGGTGATCACGAGCGCGGGGGAGGTCTATGACGTGCTCGCCGACAGCGTGATCGCCGTGGTCGGTGCGGCCGCCGGCGCCCTGGCGCTGCCCGCGGTGCTCGTGGCGGGTCGGTCGGTGCTCCCCCGGGGCGAGCTCGCCGGGGCGGGCGTCGTGGGGTCCTACGCCCTGGAGGAGGCGGGGGCGGGCCTCGCCGACTGGGATGCCGGCGGGCCGGCCGCCGTCAGGAGGCGTCTGGCCGAGATGGGGGCGCGACTGGCGCGCTCCTGGTCGCGCTGACGCCGTCGGCGGCCGGCGACCGGGGAACCGGTGCCGTCGAGCCGCGCACGATGAGATCCGGGGCGAAGAGCATCTCCGTGTCGGGCACGTCCTCGTCGGCGATGGCGGACATGAGGGTGGTGACGGCGGCGCGGCAGATGGCGGCCACGGGCTGGCGCACGGTCGTCAGGGGCGGGTTGGTCATGGGGATGAGCGCCGAGTCGTCGTAGCCTATGACGGACAGGTCGTGGGGAACGGACAGTCCGCGGCCCCGGGCGCCGCTGATGACGCCCAGGGCCATGATGTCGGAGCCGCAGATGATGCCCGTGCAGCCCTGGTCGATGAGGCGGCCCGCGGCGATGGTGCCGCCCTCGTAGGAGTAGAGCGTCTCGAAGACTCGCAGCGGCCGGTCGGGGAGTGCGGATCGCAGGGCATCCTCGTAGCCCGCGCGCTTGCGCTGAGCGGGAACCATGCGCAGGGGGCCCGTGGCCAGTCCGATGCGGCGGTGCCCCAGACTGACGAGGTGCTCCACCGCGATCCGGGCGGCGGCGCGGTCGTCGACGGTGAACCCGGGCGCCCTGATGGTCGGGGCGTTTCCGTTGATGGTGACCAGGGGCACGCCCCGCTCGCGCAACCGCTGGTAGCGGGTCACGTCGCCGCCGGTGTCGGAGTGGCGTCCCGAGACGAAGATGATGCCGGAGACCCCGCGGTCCACGAGCATCTCGATGTACTCGTCCTCGCTGGTGCCCCCGGGGGTCTGGGTGCACAGCAGGGGGGTGTGCCCGCTGGAGGCGAGGAGCTGCTCGATCTCCTGGGCGTAGGCCGGGAAGATCGGGTTGTTCAGCTCCGGGACGACCAGGCCGATCAGCCCCCGTGAGCTCTGCCGCAGTGTTTCGGGGCGCTCGTAGCCGAGCAGGTCGAGGGCGACCAGGACCTGGCGCCGGGTCACCTCCGCCACGTTCGACTTCCCGTTGAGGACACGTGAGACCGTGGCGGTGGAAACCCCCGCCTGCTCTGCGATGTCAGCGAGGGTGAGGCGCTGCTGCACGGTGGTCATCTCCTAGGTGCCGATCCGGGTGGGCGCGCGTCCTGTTCCGGGGAGGACGGGTGGATGGTATCGGAATTCGGGCCCTCGATTTCCCGTGCGACGAGTTCCCCCTCCAGCATCCGGGAACGTGAGCGTGCCGTCGCGATCCTCGAGGAGGAGGGTCCGGAGGAGAACGGCGCTCGCCGGTCCGCCCGCGGTGCGGGGCGGACCGGCGCGGCTCCGGCATCCGGTGAGGCGCGGCGGGCCGGGGCGGAGGGCCGGGAGCGACGGGACCGAGGGGCGCGGGCGACGAGGCCGATGGGCGCCGGGAGCCGTCGACGGATCCTCCGAGGCCAGCCGGGGGATGGAGTTCGGTCAGCCCTTGACCGCGCCGGCGATCGAGCCGCCGACGATGTAGCGCTGCAAGAACTGGAAGAGCGCGATGACGGGAGCCATCGTCAGGACGGCGCCGGCGGCGAAGGTGCCGAGGTTGGCGGAGTTGTTGTTGCCGGCGACCATGGCCTGCAGGCCCACCGCCAGGGTCTTCGTGGAGTTGTCGGTCAGGAAGATCGACCCCAGGATGAACTCGGAGATCACTGCGACGAATGCCAGGAGGAAGGTCGTGGCGATGATCGGCTTGAGCGTGGGCAGCAGGATGATGCGGAACACCTGCCAGTGGGTGCAGCCGTCGATGATGGCGGCCTCGTCGAGCTCCTTGGGGATCGTGTCGAACGTCCCCTTGATGAGCCAGACCTGTCCGAGCGCCCCGCCCATGAGCGCGAGGCAGTACCCGCTCAGGGTGTTGAGACCGAGGAAGGGGATGACCTTGCCCAGGTCGCTCATCATGCTGTAGATCGCGATGATGGACAGCGTGGCGGGGAACATCATGATCAGCAGGAGGGCCAGGAGTCCGCCACGACGTCCTTTGAACCGGAACCGGGAGAACACGTAGGCGGCCAGCAGCGACAGGAAGACCTGGGCGGCGCCGATCACGGCGCACACGATCAGCGTGTTGAGGTACCAGTGCAGGAACGGGCCCCGCTCTCCGGACAGGAGGATCCTGTAGTTGATGAGGCTGACCCCGTTGGTGGGGACGAGCGTGGTGGTGCTCAGCGTTCCCTGGGGGTTGAGGGAGGCTGAGAGGATGTAGAGGACGGGGATGGCGGCGAAGACGAGGGCGAGGACGCCGACGAGATGGCGCCAGCCGATCTCGCGGCACCAGTGGGCGAAGGTCATCCGGTTCGCGTCGGCGGTGGTGGCGGACTCGGGCTGCTTGGACTGATCAGTCGTCATGATGCTTTCCTTCCACGCTCAGTTGACGTCTTCGAGCGCTTTGGTGGCGCGGAACTGCAGGGCGGCCAGGACGCCGGTGATGGCGAACAGCACCACCGAGACGGCGGAGGCGAAGCCGTAGTCGGCCCTCGCGTGGCCGAAGGCCATCCGGTAGATCATCGAGATGAGGATGTCCGTCCCGCCCCTGATATCGCCGGCCGTGGCGAAGGGGCCGCCCTCGGTGAGCAGCTCGATCGCGTTGAAGTTGTTGAAGTTGAAGGCGAAGGAGCTCACCAGCAGCGGGGCCACCGCGACCAGGAGCAGGGGCGCGGTGACGCGCAGGGTCGTCTGGATGCCGGTCGCGCCGTCGACCTTGGCGGCCTCCTTGACGTCCGACGGAATCGACTGGAGGGCGCCCGTGCACACGATGAACATGTAGGGGAAGCCCATCCACAGGTTGGTCAGCAGGACGGCGACCTTGGCCATGGTGGGATCTCCGAGCCAGTTGATGTGCAGGTGCAGCAGCTCGTTGATCAGTCCGAAGTCGTGGTTGTAGAAGTTGGCCCACACCAGCAGGGAGACGAAGCCGGGGATGGCGTACGGCAGGAGCAGGAAGGACCGGTAGAGCTTCTTGCCGCGGATGCGGTCGTCGTTGAGGACCAGCGCCAGGAAGAATCCGACCACGAAGGTGAGCAGCACCGAGCCGAAGGCGAAGACCAGCGTCCACACGAAGGCCTGGCCGAACTGGCCGAGGATGGACGAGTCGGTGAAGAGCCTGACGTAGTTCGCCAGGCCGACGTTCTGCTGCCACGACTGGTCGAGGGCGGTGCCGTTGCCGTTGACGTAGAAGTCGGACGTGCCGATCCTCTGCACCGTGTAGATGTTCCCCGTGCTCGTGTCGGTGAGGGTGTCGCTGTCCTCGTCGTAGACCATCGAGGCCGTTGCGACCACGGCCTGGTTGAATCCCTTGACCTGGAGGAAGTGCTCGTCGTCGATGGAGATGTCGAGCTCGTTGATCTTGGCCGAGGCGGCATTGACCTCCTTGGCGCTCAGCAGCGTGTACCCCTCGGCGGCGGTGACCTTGCCGCCCTCCAGGGTGACGGCGCCCGGCTCCGCGGGCTCGAGGGAGGAACCGGCCGTGGCCGTGTAGATCTCGCTGGTGTCGGGATCGACCAGGAACAGCGTGAAGGGGCCGTCGGTGACACTGCCGGTGGTTCCCACGCGCAGGTTGTAGGTCGGGGAGTCGGGCGTCTGCTTGACGGAGTTGGCGATGATGGCTGAGATCGCCTCGTCCTTCGTGCGCGTGCCGCGGTTGGAGTCGCCGTAGTTCGTGAAGGAGATCTGGACGGTGAGCACGATGGGGATGATGAGGAAGACGGCGAGGAAGAACGTCCCGGGGAAGAGGTACTTCCCGGGGACGAAGCGCCTGGTCGAGTACAGCAGGAACATCGCCGCGGTGGCTGCGCCGACGATGACCAGCCACACCCACATCCTGTAGTGCACGAGGAGCGGCACGAGGTAGGCCGCCAGGGCCAGTGCGGCCCCGAGCGCCAGGACGCGGATGAGTACCGAGAGGATCGTGGTGGTCTTCTCCCGCTTCGGGAGATGCGCGTTCTTGAGGAAGGATGACGTCATTGTCGCGGACAGACCTTTCAGGTGGCGGGACGAGGGTCGGGGCGGTGACTGCGGGCGCCGCGCGGTTGGCTCCGACGGCGCGCGAGTCCGGCGCGACGCCCGCGCCGGACTCATGGGCGCTCGATCAGATGCCGAGCGCGTCCTTGATGGACTTGCCGGCGGCCTGCATCTCGGATGATGCGTCCTTGCCGTTGATGATGTTGGCCTCCGCCTGCCCCAGGGGCTGCCAGATCTCGGCCATCTTGGGGATGGACGGCATGGGGGTGGCGTTGTTGGCGATGTCGAAGAAGGTCACCATGTCGGGGTTGGAGGACCTCAGCTTCTCGGCCAGGTCCTTCTGGGCCGGCGGGAGCTCGTTCTTGGCGAACATGGCCTCGGCGACGGTGGAGTCCTTGGCGACATCGGCGACGAAGCTCTCGGCGATGGACCGGTTGCGGCCGTTCTGGGCCACGTAGAAGACGTTCACGCCCGCGAACGGAACGGCCTCGCTCATCCCCTCGAACCCGGGGATCTTCGCGATGGCGTAGTCGATGCCCGCCTCCTTGATGCTGGACAGGGACCAGGGCCCGGAGACGAGGTAGGGAGTCTTCTTCGTGGTGAACAGGTCGGCCGCGTTGTCGGTGCTGATGGAGGTCTTGAGGACGCCGTCGCTCGCAAGACCGGATATCTTAGTGCCGGCCGTCACGGAGCCCTCGGCGCCGACCCCCAGGTCCCCGGTGTTGTACGTGCCGTCGGGGTTGGTTCCGAACAGGTACCCGCCCGCGGAGGAGTAGAAGGGCTGCATGAAGTAGCCGTCGCCCTCCTCGCCGACGGGAAGCGCGAGGGTCTCCTGGGCGCCGGAGGCCTTGCCCGCCTCGACCAGCTCCTCGACCGTCGCCGGAGAGGTCTTCTCGGTCAGCTCTTTGTTCACGTAGAGGACGAGGGCCTCGACGGTGTAGGGGGCGCCGTAGGTCTGCCCGTTGTAGGTCACGGCCTTCAGCGCTGTGTCCGAGTAGTTGGACTTCGCCTTCCCGGAGAGCAGGACCGGGGCGATGGCGTTGTTCTGGACGAACTTGCCGATCCAGTCATGGGCGCCGATGACGATGTCGGGGCCGTTGCCCGCGCTGTCCGCCGTGATGAAGTTGGTATGGAGGTCCTTGGCGACCACCTGCACGGCGACCGTCAATCCGCCCTGCTGGTCGGCCCACTGCGTGGCGAACTCCTCGATCGAGGGGGCCTTCTTCTCGTCGGCCCAGATGACCAGGTCGGCGGTCGTGTCGGCGGCGACGGCGTCACCGCCGTCGGAGGACGCGCTTCCCCCCCCCTGGGAGTCGGAGTTATCGGCGTTGGAGCCGCAGGCCGCGGCGGCGAGAGTGCTGGCGATGGCGGTCATGGACAGGAATGACCGGCGGTTGAGAGTCACCGTGATTCTCCTTCGAATCTGAAAGGGAGGGCGAGCCCGTTGCAAAAAAATGTAACGCGGGCGTGCAAGCATTACAAGGACTCGGCACGCTTTACGAAATGTGATCTGCTTTACTTCCCTTGAGGACTCGTGAACGCACGAGGCACCCGGCCGTATCGGCGGCCTTCCACGGGCTCGGGCGGCGCCAGCGGGCGGCGGCGCGTCGAGGGCCCTGGTCGTCGGCGCTCGAACCGGAGCGCCGGAGTCTCGGATGGGGAGGGATGGGGTGGGGGCTCAGGCGACGGTCGAGGCCGAGAGCCAGACCGTCGTCGTGGGTGGCACCTCCAGGTGCCTGTCCTCCTGAAGCAGCGCCCCGGAGGCGAGCAGCACCTGGGCCTGCTCGGGCAGCGCCACGCCCTGCTCGGAGGTGTTGACCAGCACCAGGATGTCGCGGTTCAGGAAGGTCAGGACATCCGTCGGGCACCAGTCGAGCCCGACGACGAAGGCGAAGGGCCCTGTCGCCAGGGCGTGCTCCCGCCGCACGTAGGTGGCGTGACGCACCGTGGCCAGGGGGGAGCCGAACTGGACGCCCTGCTCGTCCGAGCGCTCCTCGATCAGCCTGGCGAGCTCCTGCGTGCTGGTCGGCTTGTCCCTGTCCGGAAGGCTGATCTCGTCGCCCTGGCGCAGATAGACCGATCCCGGCAGGGCGAGGACGAGCGCCTGCAGCGCCAGCGACCGGCGTCCGCGCTCCTCGTCGCCGGTCTCGAACCAGCGGCGCCCATCGCCGGGGTCGGTGGACTCGACGAGTCGGTAGCTGGGCAGGTAGCGCCACGCGGGCGGGGCTCCGAAACGGTCGTGCTCGTCGAGGGAGTGCGTGATGTGCCGGGTCAGGGAGCCAGCGTCCCAGCGGGTGAGCACGAGTGCGTCGTCGCGCAGGTGGTGCAGCCAGTCGTCCTGCAGGTGATGGCGCAGCGCGGAGGGGTAGTCCGCGGAGACGTCGGCTCCGATGAGGCCGTCGTCGACGTGCTCGGCCACGATGGCCTGCAGGATGGCGAAGTGCTCGCTGAGCCGGTTCAGGTCGGTCTCGGTGCTGACCTCGGGGGGCACGATCGTGCCCAGGTCGACTCCGTCGGCCCCCTCGGCGAGGAACGCGGCCGCGCGTTCCATGAGACCCTCCCGACCCCGCTCCTGGCCGGTGAAGACCGGGCCCGCGTCGCGGGCGTGGATTCCGGTGACGGGGCCCAGTGCCCCGGAGATCCTGGTGATGACGCGCAGGCCGAGCTCATGAGCCCGGCCTGCGAAGGAGCGGAAGGAGGACAGGTCTCCGGTGGTGGGGACCCGGGAGGGGCGCACGAGCACCACGTTGAAGCCCAGTGAGGCGACATGGTCCAGAATGCCGTGGGCCTCGTCCAGATCGGCGGCGCTGACCTCGAAGGAGTCGATCTCGTAGACGAGGCCGTCGCGCCACCACTCCAGTGGCCCGTTGTAGACGCGGTGGATGAGCGTCGTGGTGGTGGTCACGGCATCCAGCTCCTTTCCGCCGGGTCGGGCCCGGCCGATCGATCCGCGTGCTCCGTCGCCCGCGGCCTCACGGACGAACAGGATAATCGCACAAGTTTATATCTCATAGTAACCCCCTGTTGCGATACCTTGTGGCCATGTCCATCCACGGATCCGTCCACGGATCCACTCACGAGTCGGCCCGCGGGGCGTCGTCGCACGGCTCCGGCCCCGGCGACGATCACGGGCCCGTCGGCGGGGAGCGGGGGCATCCCATCGGCTACGGGACGAACGGCATCGCCCGTTTCGTGCCCGAGCCCGCGAAGAATCCCCAGCGCACTCCCTTCGAGCGCGACAGGGCGCGCGTCGTCCACTCCTCGGCGCTGCGGCGCCTGGGCGCCAAGACCCAGGTCCTGGGGCCCTCCAGCGACGACTTCGTGCGCACCCGCCTGACCCACTCCCTGGAGGTCGCCCAGGTCGGTCGCGCCCTCGGGCAGGCCCTGGGCTGCGATCCCGACGTCGTCGACACCGCCTGCCTGTCCCACGACCTGGGCCACCCGCCCTACGGGCACAACGGCGAGAAGGCGCTCGATGTCGTCGCCGAGTCCATCGGCGGCTTCGAGGGCAACGCCCAGACCCTGCGCATCCTGACCCGCCTGGAGCCCAAGACCCTGGACGCCTCCGGTCGTTCGGTGGGCGTCAACCTCACGCGGGCCAGTCTCGATGCCATCGCCAAGTACCCCTGGGCCAGGGGCGAGGGGCCCGGCGGGCCGCAGGGCCGGAGCGCGCGCAAGTATTGCTGCTATGACGATGACCGTGAGATCTTCGACTGGATGAGACGGGGGGCTCCGACGGGCCGCCGCTGCCTGGAGGCTCAGCTCATGGACTTCTGCGATGACGTCGGCTACTCCGTCCACGATGTCGAGGACGCCATCGCCCTGCAGCGCATGGACCCGGCTCGCCTGCGCGAGGACCGCGAGGTGGACTCCGTCATCGAGGACACCCGCGCCTGGTACGGGACCGACCTCGACCGTGCGGCGCTCGGCGCGGCCTGGGAGCGCCTGGCCCGCCAGCCCAGCTGGATCCTCTCCTACGGGGGCGCGCCGGCGGACGCCGCCGGGCTGAAGAACCTCACCAGCCAGCTCATCGGGCGCTTCGTCTCCGCCGTCGCCTCGGCCACCCGGGACCTCTTCGGGTCCGGCCCCCTGACCCGCTACGACGCCGATCTGGTCATCCCCGACGGGACCGCTGCCGAGATCCTGGTTCTCAAGGGCGCCGCGGTGCACTACGTCATGGCCCCGCGCGAGCACGAGCCGGTCTACCTGCGTCAGCGCACCGAGCTGTTCGACCTGGCCGACGTCCTGCTGTCCACGGGGGGTGCCCACCTGGAGCCGATCTTCGCCGCCGCCTGGAACGAGGCCGGCGACGACGCGGGTCGCACCCGGGCGGTCGTGGACCAGATCGCCTCCCTGACCGACACCTCGGCGCGCGCCTGGCACGCGCGCCTGTGCGGTCTGCTCTCCGAGGTCTGAGAGGGGCCGCGGCACCGCCGGGACGCGGTGCGCCCCGGGCGCGGCACGACCGGCATGGGTGTCGGTGCTCTCATCTAGGATGATGCCATGGCGGGACTCATCAAGCGCGAGGACATCGACGCCGTGCGCGAGCGCGCGAGGATCGAGGACGTCGTCGGCGAGCACGTCACCCTCAGGAGCGGGGGCGTGGGATCGCTCAAGGGGCTGTGCCCCTTCCACGACGAGCGCACCCCCTCCTTCAACGTCCGCCCCCAGCTGGGCCTGTGGCACTGCTTCGGCTGCGGCGAGGGCGGGGATGTCATCTCCTTCGTTCAGAAGATCGATCACCTGCCCTTCACCGAGGCCGTGGAGTACCTGGCCGGGCGCGTGGGCGTCCAGCTGCGCTACGAGGACGGCGGCGGACCCGCCACTCGCGGCGTCGAGCCGGGCACGCGCCGGCGGCTCCTGGAGGCCAACCGACTTGCCGAGGCGTGGTTCCGCGAGCGGCTCGCCTCCCCGGAGGCGCAGGCGGGCCGGGCCTTCCTGGGCGGGCGCGCCTTCGGCCCGGAGGAGGCCGCCCGCTTCGGCGTCGGCTACGCCCCGGCCGGGTGGGACGGCCTGGCCAACATGCTGCGCTCCCGGGGCTTCACCGAGCACGAGCTGGTCGCCTCGGGCCTGTGCGGGCAGGGCGGTGCCGGCGGCTCGCGGATCTACGATCGCTTCCGCGACCGCCTCATGTGGCCCATCCGCGATGTCACCGGCGCCACCGTCGGATTCGGCGGCAGGCGCCTGTCGGATGAGGACGCCGATGCCCCCAAGTACCTCAACACCCCCGAGACCGCCATCTACCACAAGAGCCAGGTGCTCTACGGCCTGGACCTGGCCAAGCGGGACATCGCCCGCGACCACCGCATTGTCGTCGTCGAGGGCTACACGGACGTCATGGCCGCCCACCTGTCCGGGGTGACGACCGCCGTGGCCACGTGCGGCACCGCCTTCGGGGCGGACCATGTGCGCATCGTCCGCCGCCTCCTGGGGGATACCGCCGACCCCTCCGCCGGCGTCATCACGGGCAACCGCGCCCGTGGCGGGGAAGTGGTCTTCACCTTCGACGGCGACGCCGCCGGCCGCAAGGCCGCCCTGCGCGCCTACGGGGAGGACCAGCACTTCGCCGCGCAGACCTTCGTGGCGGTCGACCCGCACGGCTACGACCCCTGCGACCTGCGCCTGGCCGAGGGCGGTGACGCCATTCCCCGGCTTCTGGAGCGGCGCGTGCCCCTGTTCGAGTTCGTCATCCGCACGTGCCTGGCCGACCTGGACCTGGAGACCGCCGAGGGGCGCGTGCGCGGGCTGCGCTCCGCGGCGCCGGTCGTCGCGGGCATCCGCGACCGGGCGCTGCGCCGGGAGTACACCCGTCGCCTCGCCGGGTGGCTCGGCATGCCCGACTCCGAGGCCGTGGGAGCCGTGCGCGCCGCCGAGCGCCGGGGCGCCGGCGGCGCGCACCCGGCGGATCCTGGATCGCCCTCCGCCTCGGCGGATGGACCGGTGCGAGCCGGTCTGCCTCCGGTGAGCGACCCGGTGGCCAGGCTCGAGCGCCAGGCGCTGGAGGTGATCATCCAGATGCCCGTGGTCGCCGCGCAGGTCGGCGCGGACGACATCAACCCGATGGCCTTCGCCGTCCCGGTCCACCGGGCCGTGTTCGAGGCCGTCGAGGCGGCGGGCGGCACCGGCGAGGTCCCCGGTCTGATCGCCCGGGCCGAGGCGTCCGGCCTGGCTCACGCCGACGCCGTCAACCGGGCCGTCGTCCACTGGATCGAGCAGGTGCGCGCCGGGGCCATCGGACCGGTCGGCGCCGCCATCACCGAGCTGGCGGTGGCGCCTCTGCCCCTGGCGCCGCCGCGGGGGCGGGCCGGTGAGCCCGAACCGCAGGACGTCGAGCGCTACGCGAGAGGGGTCCTGTCGGCCCTGGCCCGCACCGGGATCAACCGCCGACTCGCCGAGCTGCGCGCCAGGCACCGCCGCATGACCGCCGACGACGAGGACTACCGCGAGGTCTTCGAGCAGATCGTCGGCCTGGAGAATCGGCGCATGCGGATCGCCCAGCAGTCCTGAGCGCCGCTGAGGACCCCCGTGCCGGAGGCGCGCGGCGCCGGAGGTGCTCGTGGTCCCGCCGCGGGGAGCCGAGGGACCGCCGATCGGATCGGCGACCCCGCCGTGGACCGGGCGCGGATCGGTCGCGGCCCGCCTCCGGCCCGTCTCCGCCGCTGAGCGGGTGCGACCGCCGGCTGCGCGGGCGGAGCGCGGCGGACGGCGACTAGGCTGGTGCCATGACCCTCGCCGTCGTCACCGACTCCGCCGCCTGTCTGCCGCCGGCGCTCGCCGATCGCCACGGTATCGGGGTCGTGCCGCTCCACGTGGTCGACGACGACGCGGTTCCGACGACCGCGCGGCCCAGCGTCGCCGAGCTCGCGGCGGCCTACGCCGCCGCCCTGGAGCGCGCCGACGAGGTGCTCGCCATCCACATCGGCTCCGTGCTGTCGGGCACGGTGGACAACGCCCGTCTTGCAGCCCAGGAGCTCGCCGCCGGGGGCCGTTCGGTCCTCGTCCTGGACTCCGGCGTCTCCGGTGGAGCGCTCGGACTGGCCGCCCTGACCGCCTGCGAGGCGGAGGACGCGCGTCATGGGGCCGCTCGGGCCCGGGAGTCCGCCTCGCGCTCCCGCACCTTCTTCCTCGTCGAGGACCTGACGGGTCTGCGTCGCAGTGGACGCGTGGACCGTACGACCGCCCTGGTGGGCGGCGCCCTCGGGATTCGTCCGGTGCTCACCATGTCCGCGGATGGCGTCGCCGTCGCCGAGACCGTGCGGGGCTCGGCGCGCGCCCGGCGCCATCTGATCGCCCAGGCCGTGCGCGCCGCGGGCGGGACGCAGCTGAGTGGGCCGCGGCCGCCGGCCGAGCCCGTGCGCCTCGCCGTCCACTACGGGGAGGACCCGGCGCGGGGGCGGGACCTTGAGAGCGATCTGGCCGAGGCGATGGTACGGGCCGGCGCAGTCGTGGAGTCCATCATGCGCTCACCGGTGGACCCCGCCCACCGCGTCCACCTGGGGCCCGGCGCGCTGGGCGTCGTCGTGGCCCCGTGGCTGGGCCGGGGCAGGTGAGCGGCGCGTCCGCGTGAGTACGGGTGCCTCCGGGCGCCCGCGCGAGGTGCCGCTGCGTGTGGCGCGGCCTCGGTGCCGCCGGGTACGAGACGATCACTCGTCGAGCCCGCGGGGCTCCACAGACCCGCCTCGTGCACGTCGCGCAACCGCCACTCACAGGCGGTGAGCGGCGGCGAGCGCCGCCGGCCTACCGTCGCACCATGAGTGGGCGACGGACGGCACCGCGGGGCGAGCGGCCCCTTGACGACTTCGTGCGCCTGGCATGCTCCACCGAGCCGGGCGAGCCGGATCGCAGGCCCCGGCGCGTCGCCATGGCGCCCCGGGCCGCCATGGTCCTGGGAGCAGTCCTCCTCGCCCTCGCGCTCGTGCTCGCGCTGCGCACGGTGCTGAGCGCCCCCGAATCCCGGTCCGGGGGCGGCGGGACGGCGACCGCGACCGCCGGAGCCGGCGCGAGGCCGTCCACCGGGGAGGAGCCGGCCGGCGGTCGGGCGACGGACGCGGCGGCGATGCCGAGTGCCGATCCGGAACCGGTTCCCGCCGGGCCCGGTGGAACGGGGGAGCTGCTCGTGCACGTCATCGGCGCTGTCCATTCGCCGGGTGTCGTCAGGCTCCCCACCGGCGCGCGCGTCGTCGACGCCATCGACGCCGCGGGCGGTGCGCGCGAGGATGCTCAGACCGAGCAACTCAACCTCGCCAGGCTCGTGGCCGACGGCGAGCAGGTGCGCGTTCCCGTCGTCGGCGAGTCGGTGGACCCGGCCGGCCCGGTGGAGGCGATCCCCTCGACGGGGACGGGCGCAGGCGCGGCGACTCCGGCGGGCGGTGGTACCAGCGGGGCGGGCCTGGTGAACGTCAATACGGCCTCCGCCTCCGAGCTCGAGAAGCTGCCCGGGATCGGGCCCGCCCTGGCCGAACGGATCGTCAGTCACCGGCAGTCCAACGGCCCCTTCGAGAGCCTCGACGACCTGACGGACGTGCCCGGCATCGGGCGTGCCAAGCTCGAGGCGCTCAGGGCGGAGGCGACCGTATGAGCACCCGTCCCGAGGGCCGTCGACGGAGGACCGCCCGAGACCCGTCCACCGCGCGCCGCGCCGCGGTGGCGCCACCCGCGCCCGGGGACGGGCCGGCCGGTGCTCGTCGTGCACCCGAGCGGCGACGGAGCCACTCCTCGCGCGAGGCCGCGCCCGCTCCGTTGGATGCCAGGCTGCTCCCTCCCGCCCTGGCCGCCTGGGCCGGTGCCGCCTGGGCCGTCGGCCTGTCCGGCGAGCGGGCCTGGCTCCGCGTTCTCGCGGCCGCCCTCATCCTGTCGATCGCCGCCCTCCCGCTGGGGATCAGCGCGCGTCGTTTCCATCCGCCCCGCCATCGTGACGATCCACGTCCCGGCGCGGGCGCTCCTAACGGCTCCGCCATCGGATCGGCGCGTGCGAGCCTTCTGCTGACAGTGCTCGTCGCGGTCGCGGTGCTCGTCGTGGCGACCGCAGGCCTGTGGAGCAGGGGCGCGGATCCCCTGGCCCGGGCGGCCGGCGACGGACGCGCCGTCGCACTCACGGGCACCGTGGAGACCGAACCGCGCGTGGTTCCGGGCTCCCGGCGCACCACGGTGGTCGCAACCCTCGCCGTCACCGCCGTCGATGGATGCGCCTCGCGCCAGAGCGCGCTCGTTCTGGGCGGCCGGGAGTGGCTCGGCATGCCCATGGGAGCCGCCGTGCGCGTGCGGGCGGTTCTCCGGCCCGGCGACCCGGGCGACGCGCACGCCGCCGTCCTGAGCTCGAGCAGCGCCGTGCGGCTCACGGCGCCCCCGGGCGGCGCACTGGCCGTGGTGGGATCCCTACGGGCCGGCCTCGCCGAGGCCGTCGGAGATCCGTACGCCGTGCCCGGGCGGTGGCGCTGGCCGGAGGGGGCGCGCGAGCTCGTCCCCGGGGTCGCGCTGGGCGACGATCACGCCCTGCCGGCCGGTGTCCGGGACGATATGCGCACCGTGTCCATGACTCATCTCACAGCGGTCTCCGGAGAGCACGTCGCCATCGTCCTGGGACTGGTCATGAGTGGACTCGGCGTCCTGCCCCGACGATGCCGGGCCGTCGCCGGCGCCCTGGTGCTGGTGGCGCTGGTCGTCCTGGTGCGGCCCGGGGGCTCCGTCCTGCGCGCCGCGGCCATGGGCGGGGTCCTGCTCGTGGGTGTGGCCTCGGGGCGACGCTCCGCCTCCTTGCCGGCGCTGTGCACGGCCGTCATCGTCCTGCTGCTCATCGATCCCTGGCAGGCGCGCTCCTACGGCTTCGCCCTGTCGGCGGTGGCGACGGCGGGGATCCTGCTGGGGGCCCGGCCCGTGCAGGCGGCGCTGGCGCGACGACCGCCCCGGTGGGCGCCCTCGTGGGCGGTTCGGGGAACGGCCGCCGCCGTCGCGGTGCCGCTGGTCGCCCAGGCCTCCTGCGCCCCCGTCCTCATCCTGCTTCAGCCCCGGATCAGCACCTGGGCGGTGCCCGCCAACGTGCTGGCGGCCCCGCCCGTGCCCGTGGCGACGGTCGCCGGCCTTCTCGCCGCCCTGGTGGCGGCGTGGTGGCCCGCGCTCGCGAGCCTGATCGCATGGCCCGCGACCGCCAGCTGCGCCTGGCTGGCCGCCGTCGCCGGCTTCTTCTCCGATCTGCCGGCGGCCGATCCGGGGTGGCCGGGTGGGACGGGCGGCGCCCTCGCACTGGCGGCGCTGGAGGCAGCGGGGGCGGTGGTCGTCTCCCGACGGGGTCGCGCGGGTCTGCGAGCGGCGCCATCGGCCCTCGTGACGGCGGTGCTCGCGATCGTTCCGGCACTGCGTGGCAGGCTTGCCCCATGGCACCGACCCGACAGCCCTCCCGGGGCTCTCGACGCGCATCGGCGGGACCCGCCTGGGATCAGGTCGATCTCGCCCCGATCGTCCTCATCCGTGCGGGCGAGGAGCTCCTCGCGGACCGGGCCGTGACCCGACTCCTGTCCCAGGCGCGCCGGAAGGACCCCTCCACCGAGATCAGCACGATCGAGGCCGCCGCCTATGAGTCCCACCAGCTGGACACCCTCGTATCCCCCTCCCTGTTCGGCGAGCCCAAACTCGTGCTGGTGCCCGCCCTGGAGCAGATGAATGACGCGCTGCTGGCGGACCTGCTGTCCTACGTCTCCGCCCCCGACCCCGACGTCGTCGTCCTGCTGCGCCACAACGGCGGCCAGCGCGGTAGGAGGCTGCTCGACGCCCTCGCCGAGTCGCCCTACCCGGTGGTCACCATCGGCGCGGTCAAGTCCGCCAGGGACAAGGCGGCGCTGGTGGGATCCGACGTGCGCCGGGCGGGCCGTCGCATGGAGCCCGAGGCCGTCGGCGCCCTCGTCGACGCCCTCGGTTCGGACCTGCGCGAGCTGTGCTCGGCCGTCGACCAGCTCGTGGCCGATACGCGGGGCACCATCACCCTCCAGGCGGTCAACACCTACTACGCGGGTCGATTCGAGGCGACCGGCTTCACCGTGGCGGACGCTGCCGCCGCGGGGAATGTTGCCAAGGCGATCACCGCCCTGCGCCACGCCATCGCCACCGGTACCGAGCCGGTGCCGATCGTCGCCGCGCTGGCGATGAAGATCCGCCAGCTGGCCCGTGTGGCCGCTGCGGGGGGAAGGCGCGGCGTCGGCCCCAAGGAGCTGGGCATGGCGCCCTGGCAGATCGACCGGGCACGCCGCGAGCTCTCAGGCTGGTCGGATGACGCCCTGGCCGCGGCCATCGTGGCGGTCGCCCGGGCCGACGCCGAGGTCAAGGGGGAGTCGCGCGACCCCGTTCACGCGGTCGAGCGCGCGGTCCTGACGATCTGCCGCGCCCGTGGCTCCGGAGTCCTCCGGCGGCGCTGACGCCGCATCAGGGACGAGCATCCGCTCGAGTCGGGAGGCTACTCGGCGCCTCCGGAGATGTCCCTGGAGGCGCACCAGGAGACGCACCGGGAAATGTACTTGGACATGACATCGACCTCGAGGCTGACCGGGTCGCCCACCCGCTTGATTCCGAGCGTGGTGCGCCGCAACGTCTCGGGGATGAGGGAGACGGTCAGACAGCCCGAGGAGGCGCCGCCGGACTCGCCGGCGCCGTTAGCGCCATCAGCACCGGTAGCACTGTCAACGACGTCGACGACGGTGAGCGAAACCCCGTCGATGGCGATCGAGCCCTTGACGGCCACGTAGCGCATCAGGTCGTCGGGTACCGAGATCTCCAGGACGTCCCAGTGCTCCTCGTGGTGCCGGGCGCGGATCTCCCCGGTGCCATCCACGTGCCCCTGGACGATATGCCCTCCTAAGCGGTCGCTGAGGCGCAAGGAGCGTTCCAGGTTGACCCGGCTTCCGGGTGCCAGAGCCCCCAGGGCGGTCCGCGCGAGGGTCTCGGCCATGACATCGGCGACGAAGACGTCGTCGGACAGATCGGTGACGGTCAGGCAGCAGCCGTTGACATTGATGGAGTCACCTGTGCGCGTGCCCTCGGCGACGAGCGGGCCGCGCACCGACAACCGGGCCGCGTCCGCCTGGTCGCCGGGGCCGCGCTCGAGGGCGACGACCTCACCGAGCTCCTCAACGATTCCGGTGAACATTCAGCGCTTCCTGTACAGGGATTTGGTGGCGTAGATCGGCTCGTTGGTGACCTGGACCCCCAGCGCGCGGAAGATGCCCTCGTCCACACTGCCCAGGATCGTCGAGGTGTGCACGTCGCAGCCGCGCAGGGTCTCCAGCTGCGACAGGGCGCGCGCGGCGTTGTCGTCCCCGTTGGCGGACACGGCCAGGGCGATGAGCACCTCGTCGGTGTGCAGGCGCGGGTTGCGGCTCCCCAGTCCCTGGGTCTTGAGCTTCTGGATGGGCTCGATCGAGGCCGGTGCCAGCAGATCGACGTCGTCATCGATCCCGGCCAGGAGCTTGAGGGCGTTGAGCAGCATCGCCGAGGAGCACCCCAGCAACGGCGAGGTCTTGCCCGTCACGATGCGTCCGTCGGGCAGCTCGATCGCCGAGGCCGGCTCACCGGTGGCTGCGGCCACCTCCAGCGTGGGCGGCACGACGGGACGGTCCTCCTTGCTCATCCCCACCTTGGCCATGAGCAGCGCGATCCGCTGGGACTGGACGGGGGCGATGGCGTCGCGCTTCTCGGCCACCAGGGCCCGGTAGTAGCGGCGGATGATCTCCTGGCTGGCGGCCCGCCGGCAGGCGTCGTCGTCGCAGATGCAGTTCCCCGCCATGTTGACGCCCATGTCCGTGGGGGAGGCGTAGGGCGAGGAGCCCAGGATCTCCTCGAACAGGCGGCTCAGGACCGGGAAGACCTCGACATCGCGGTTGTAGTTGACGGTCTGGACGCCGTGGGCGGCCAGGTGGAAGGGATCGATCATATTGACGTCGTCGAGGTCGGCGGTGGCCGCCTCGTAGGCGATGTTGACCGGGTGGTCCAGGGGCAGGTTCCAGATCGGGAAGGTCTCGAACTTCGCGTAGCCCGAGGAGAGGCCCCGCTGGTGGTCGTGGTAGAGCTGGGACAGGCAGGTGGCCATCTTGCCGCTGCCCGGGCCGGGGGCGGTGACGACCACCAGGTCCCGTCTGGTCTCGATGTACTCGTTGCGCCCGTAGCCCTCCGCCGAGACGATGCGGGCGACGTCGCCGGGGTAGCCGGGGATGGGGAAGTGACGGTGGACCGTGATGCCCAGTGATTCCAGCTTGCGCTTGAAGTCGTGGGCCTGGCGGTTGTCGTCGGTCCACTGGGTCACGACAACGCTGCCCACGTAGAGCCCGTAGCTGCGGAAGGCGTCGATGTGGCGCAGCAGGTCGTCCTCGTAGGAGATGCCCAGGTCCGCGCGGACCTTGTTGCGGGCGAGGTGCTTGGCGTTGACCGCCATGACGATCTCGACCTCGTCGGCCAGCTCGGCGAGCATGACGATCTTGTTGTCTGGGGTGAAGCCGGGCAGCACGCGCGAGGCGTGCATGTCGTCGATGAGCTTGCCGCCGAACTCCAGATAGAGCTTGCCGCCGAACTGGGCGCGGCGCTCGGCGATGCGCGCCGACTGCATGTGCAGGTACTTGTCCCGGTCGAAACCTGTGCGCATGCGAGCTCCCGCCTGAGTCGAGGGGTATCGGGCTCGGCCGGGATCGTGCCGGCCCGCAGCATTTTAGCGCCGTCCGACCAGTGTCGTCGTACCGACGGGTGCGAGTCGCTCCAGAGGACGGACGTGGCGCACGACGGCCGACGACGTCGCGAGGGCGCCCCCTCAGCACGAGGGGGCGCCACCTCTCCTGCCGTCGAGGGAGCGCGTGGCCACTCGAGCGAATTCGAATGAGACCGACGGCGCCGGACGGTCGGACTCTCAGAGCGCGGCGACGCGCCTGGCGAGCTTGGACTTGCGGTTGGCGGCCTGGTTCTTGTGGATGACGCCCTTGGAGACGGCCTTGTCCAGCTTGCGGGAGGCCTTCCTCAGGTGCTCCTCGGCGGCCTCCTTGTCACCGGCGTCGATGGCCTCCCTGACACGGCGCACGTAGGTCTTGAGCTCGGACTTGACTGCCTGGTTGCGCAGACGGGCCTTCTCGTTGGTCTTGATGCGCTTGATCTGGGACTTGATGTTCGCCACGGTTGGTGAAGCTTTCTTGATTCGAGTGCGGTCGGTGGCCGGAGAGGAGGGTTCGCGCACACGGGCCGACGAAGAGTGCCGGAAGCACTCGGCGGATCCCGGTCGCCGGACCCCGCAGCCGGCCAGGCCAGAGGTCCAGAAAGGCACTCTAGCACCCGCCAGTGCCGCGGACCCGGCCGGGATCCGCGGCACTGCGTGAGGTGCGTCGCCTCGTGCTGTCAGCTGTCGGCGCCGGCCAGTCCGAGCTCGGCCTCCATCTTCTCCAGCGGGATGTCCTTGGTCTCGGGCATGACGGTCAGCACCCAGACGAACTGCCCCAGCATGCACACGAAGAACACGGTGAACGCCCAGCCCCCGCCGAGCCCGCCGGCGATCGCGGGGAAGCCCCAGGAGATGACGGTCGCGAAGAACCAGTGGGTGAAGGATCCCAGGGCCTGGCCGCGGGCGCGGATGCGGCTGGGGAAGATCTCGGAGATGAAGACCCAGATGACCGATCCCTGGCCGAAGGCGTGGGCCGCGATGAACACGAGCAGACCGCCCAGGACGATGAAGGAGGAGCTCCCGGCGAGCTCCTGGGCGTCCCCCGCCAGGAAGAACACGGTGGCGATGGCCCCCAGGGAGACGAGGTAGCCGATGGAGCCGACCACCATGAGCCTGCGCCGTCCGAACTTGTCGATGACGGTCAGCGCCGTCATGGTGGCGACCAGGTTCATGGCGCCCACGGCGATGGAGGACAGGAAGGCCGTATCGTTCTGGGCGCCGGCCATGCGGAAGATGTCCGGGGCGTAGTACATGACCGCGTTGATGCCCGAGAGCTGGTTGAAGGCGGCGATGGCGATGGCGAGCAGGATGACCTTCCGATTGCGCGCCACGAAGAAGGGGGCGGTGCCCAGCGAGCTGTCCTCGCGTATCGCGCGCTGGATGTCGGCGAGCTCGGACTCGGCCTCGTCGTGCGACCGGGTGAGCCGCGCGATGATCTCCCGGGCCTCGTGGTCGCGGCCCTGCCCCAGGAGCCAACGGGGGCTCTCGGGGATGAACAGGGCGAGCACGATGAAGATGACGGCCGGAACGGCCTCGACGCCGAACATCCAGCGCCACGCGACGGAGTAGTCGAAGACCTTGGCCAGGACGAAGTTCGACATGTACGCCAGCAGGATGCCGAGGACCACGTTGAACTGGACGAGGCCCACGAGGCGTCCGCGCAGGCGGGCCGGGGAGATCTCGGCGGTGTAGATGGGGGACACGACGGAGGCTCCACCGACCCCGACCCCGCCTATGAATCGGAAGAGCATGAACAGGTACCAGTTCGAGACCAGGGCGGAGCCCAGGGCCGAGACCGTGTAGAGGATGCCGATGATGCCCAGCACCTTCTTGCGCCCGAGGCGGTCCGCTGGCCGGCCGGCGCTCATCGCGCCCACGATGGTGCCGATGAGGGCGGTCGCCACGGTGAAGCCGAGCGAGAACTCGCTGAGATGGAAGACCTCGCGGAGATTCTCCGTCGTCCCGGAGATCACGGCCGTGTCGAAGCCGAAGAGGAGGCCCCCGAGTGCCGCGACCACGGCGCTGCGGATCACCAGGGAATTCGTCTTGTTGCGTTGAGAGGAGGAAGTGGATGCCGTCATTGGCCGTCGTCCTTCAGGGATATGGAAGGATTGAACCCTGCGTCTAAGACTATGGCGCAAGACACTACCAGATGGGGGGAGCGGATGGCGAGGCGGACGCCCGCCGTCCCGTGGGTCGCGCGCGCGGCCCACTCCCGGCGAGGGCGCCGATGAAGGCGCAGGGCCGTGACGACCCCGTCGAAACCGGGATCGGTTCAGCACGTTCGGACCGCACGGACCCGTCGACGCCCGTACGGGCCTTCACCGGGGAGCGGGGCGACGGGCGGCGGCCTTCATCACCTCCACGAACTCGCGCAGCTCGGCCGTCGTCGCCTCCAGCTCGGCGTCGCGAGCGGGCGAGCCGGGGTCCGTGGCGAGCAGAGCCGGGGCGTGCTCCTCGATGATCCTCACCGTCGCCGATCCGGATATCGCCCCGTCCGCCCCGGCCGCGATCGCCTCGGCGACCTGGTCGGGCCGCGAGATGCCGAATCCCAGCATGACCGGCGCCGCCGCGTCGGACCGCAGTCGTGCCACCGACTCGGCCAGGCCGACGGTGGAGGCCGCCTGCTCCGCTCCCGTCACGCCGACGCGCGAGACGGCGTAGACGTAGCCTCGCGAGCACTCCGCAACCGCGTCCAGCGTCCGGGGGGACGAGGACGGCGGGGCGATGTACACGGCGTCGATCCCCGCCGCCTCGGCCGCGGCGGAGAAGGCCTGCGACTCGCGAACCGGCACGTCGGGCAGCAGCACTGAGTCGATGCCCGCGCCCGCGCACCGGGCGTAGAACTCCTCCAGCCCCACCGCGAAGGGCACGTTGCCGTAGATGAGCATGCCGATGGGCAGCCCGGGGTGGCGACCGCGTACGCGGGCGACCACATCCAGGCAGGCGGTGAAGTCGGCGTCCGCCTCGAGCGCCCGGATGTGGGCGCGTTGGATCGTGGGGCCGTCGGCGACCGGGTCGGAGAAGGGGATGCCCAGCTCCAGGGCGTCCGCGCCGCCATCGATGAGCGCCTCGATGACGGCCTCGGACAGGTCCGGGGAGGGATCGCCCACCATGACGAAGGGCACGAAGGCGCCCCGACCGTCGGCGGCCAGGCGCGCGAACATCTCGGGATAACGGGACACCTCAGCCCTCCTTCCTCGTCAGCGGCAGGTACTCGGTGCGCCTGCCCATCTCCTCGACCATGACCGTCGCCCGTGCCACCGCAGAGTCGGGGGAGAACGATCCGCCCAATCGGGCGCGGACCTGGTCCAGGTCCTTGTCGCCCCGCCCGGACAGGCACACGAGCAGGTGAGGCGCGGGCGCGTCCGACGGCGCGGCGCGGGCGATCTTGAGGGCCTGGGCCAGGGCGTGGGCGGACTCCAGGGCCGGGATGATGCCCTCCCAGCGGCTCAGCAGCCGGAAGGCCTCGACGGCCTCGTCGTCGGTGACGCCGACGTAGCGGGCCCGCCCGGTGTCGGCCAGCCACGCATGCTCAGGGCCGACGCCGGGGTAGTCCAGACCCGCTGATACGGAGAAGGACTCCTCGACCTGTCCCTCGGGGGTGCGCATGAGGTAGGAGCGGGCCCCGTGCAGGATGCCGATGGTGCCGTTGTTGATCGGGGCGCCGTTGCGGAACGTGTCCATGCCCTCGCCGGCGGGCTCGACGCCGATCAGGCCCACACCGGCGTCGTCGATGAACTCGCTGAACATGCCGATCGCGTTGGACCCGCCGCCCACGCAGGCGATGACCTCGTCGGGCAGGCGCCCGGTCATGGCGAGCATCTGGCCGCGCGCCTCGCGCGAGATGCACCGGTGGTACTCGTGGACGATGGTCGGGAAGGGGTGGGCGCCGGCGGCCGTGCCCAGCAGGTAGTGGGTGGTGGCGAACGAGGCCGTCCAGTCGCGCAGCGCCTCGTTGACGGCGTCCTTGAGAGTGCCCGCGCCGGAGGCCACGGGTACGACGCGCGCCCCCATGAGCTCCATGCGCTCCACGTTGGGGGCCTGGCGCACCACGTCGGTGGCGCCCATGTAGATGGTGCACTCCAGGCCCAGCAGCGCGCACACCATGGCGGTGGCGGTGCCGTGCTGGCCGGCGCCGGTCTCCGCGATGATGCGGGTCTTGCCCATGCGCCTGGCCAGGAGCGCCTGGCCCATCACCTGGTTGCCCTTGTGGGCGCCGCCGTGGACGAGGTCCTCGCGCTTGAGGAAGATGCGGGCTCTGCCCTCGCGCGGCAGGTTGCGCAGCTCGGTGACGGGGGTGGGGCGGCCCAGGTAGCGGGTGAGGAGCTCGTCCAGCTCGGCGGCGAAGGCGGGATCGGCCTGCGCGTCGATGAAGGCGTCCTCGAGCTGGTCGAGGGCCGGCACCAGCAGCTCGGGCACGAACTGCCCGCCGTAGGCGCCGAAGTAGGCGTTCAGGCGCGGGTGGATGCGCTCGGACTGATCAGTATGACCGGCATGATCGGCGCAGTCGTGATGGGCATGGTGGGCACGGTCGTGGGACCCGCTCTCGCGCTCGGCCGCCGGTTCTGCGGCTGCCGGGTCCTGCCGGCCCCCGTCGGGACCGCCGACGCCCGCGCCACCGGTCCCGGCCGGCGGGCCGCCCGGCACCGGCACGGCGGCGGCGAGGGCCCGGGCGACCGCCGCGGGGTCCTCGGCGGCGGACAGGGCCGATCCGATGAGCAGGGCGTCCACCAGCCCGGCCAGACGGCGCACGTCGTCGGCCGTCTCCACGCCGGACTCGCCCACCAGGACCACGCCGGGCGGGGCCAGTGGCGCGTACTCCTCGGTGCGGGAGATGTCGGTGGACAGCGTGCGCAGGTCGCGATTGTTGATGCCGACGACGGCGGCCCCCAGGGACGCCGCCCGGTGCATCTCCTCATGGGTGGAGACCTCCGTGAGGACCTCCATCCCCAGCCGGCGGGCCAGTGCGGACAGCTCGGCGTGAACGTCGTCGGGGACCACCGAGAGCATGAGCAGGATCGCGTCCGCGCCCAGTGAGCGGGCGGCGAGCACCTGCACCGGGTCGACGATGAAATCCTTGCAGAGCACCGGCGCATCCACCACCGCGCGGACCGCCGCCAGGTCCTCGAAGGAGCCGTTGAACCGATCCGGCTCGGTCAGCACGGAGATCGCCGAGGCCCACGGCGCATAGGTCCGCGCCAGCGCGGCCGGATCGTAGGCGGTGCGAAGCGTCCCGCGCGAGGGCGAGGCCGACTTGCACTCCATGATGAGGGCCGGACGGGGCGTGGCGCCGGCGCCGCCGCGGGTGCGCAGAGCAGCGGCGAAGGAGCGCTCCGAGCGGGGCAGGTCTGCCTCCTTCAGATGGCCGAAGCGCGCCCGCAGCTCGGAGATGCGCCCGCGGCGCGCCTCGATGATGGAGTCCAGGACCGTGCCGGTGGCGATGAGGCGCTCATCCACGGGGCGGCGCCGAGGGCGGCCGGCGGCCCCGGCGTCGGGGCGATCGGCGGTCATCGGGCCTCACCGTCCACGCCGTCGGCCCTGGTCATGGAGCCCAGGTGCTCGGACACCCGGCCGCTGGCCAGCTGGTCCAGCGCCATGCGGGTTCCGTCGGCCAGGTTGTCCGCCGGCCCCGCCAGGTACAGCAGGGCCCCGGCGTTGACGGCGATGGCGTCGCGGTGGGCGGGCCGGCCGCGCCCGGCGAAGACCTCCCGCAGCAGCCGGGCGTTCTCGTCCGGGTCGCCGCCGAGCACGTCGGACAGCTCCCAGCGGCGCACCCCCAGCTCCTCCGGGGCGACCTCATAGGCCTTGACGCCGCGAGGGGTGGCCTCGCGCACCCGGGTGGTGCCGTGGACGGCGATCTCGTCGGTGCCGGCCCCGTGCACGATCAGCGCGCGCTTGCGGCCCAGCTTGACCATCGTCTCGGCGATCATGTCGATGATATCCGGGTCGGCCACGCCCATGAGCTGGTAGGTCAGATGGGCGGGGTTGAGCAGGGGGCCCAGCACGTTGAAGATCGTCGGCGTGGCCAGGGCCCTGCGGATCGGGGCGACGTGCCGCATGGCCGGGTGGTAGGCCTGGGCGAACAGGAAGGTGAAATGGTCGCGGGCCAGGATCTCCACCGCCTGCTCGGGGGGAACGCTCAGGGGCAGGCCGAGGGCGGCGACGACGTCGGCCGCCCCGGTCCTGGAGGAGACGGCCCGGTTGCCGTGCTTGGCGACCGACACGCCCATGGAGGCCGCCACGATCCCGGCGCCGGTGGAGATGTTGATGGTGCCCATGCCGTCGCCGCCGGTGCCCACGACGTCGACGAGGGGGAAGGCGACCTCGGGGAAGGGGCGGGCCGCGTCGCGGAAGGCGCTCGCGGCTCCTGCCACCTCGTCGGCGGTCTCGCCGCGAGCATGCAGGGCGGCCAGGAGCGCGGCGGTCTCGGCCTCGGACAGGTCGCCGGCACCGAGCGCGGCGAAGACGACGCCGGTCTCGTCCTGGGTCAGGCGCTCGCCCTGGATGACGCCGCGCAGAAGACGGTGCGCGTCCTCGGCGTCGGCGACCGTGCCGGCGACCGGGGGACTCATGGCGTTGTTCTCAGCGGGTGCGGGGGTCATGGTCGCTCCTCAGGATTACTGGTCGTGGATGATGGGAGTAGGTGGCGGGATCAACGGAGTCGCGCGAGAGTCCGATGACATCGGGGGGCACGGGTCAGGTGACCGCCGCAGCGGCCAGGCCCGCCGTGAGCGCGTGCAGGATGCCGGGCCCCTGCGGGGTCAGGACCGACTCGGGGTGGAACTGGAGGCCGACAACGGGCCGGGTGCGGTGGCGGGCCGCCATGACGATCCCGGGCCCGGCGGGGTCGGCGGCGGCGGTCACCGCCAGCGGCACGAGCGCCTCGGGCAGCTCGCGGGTGCCCAGCGAGTGGTAGCGGGCGACATCCAGGGGGCCGTCGGCGAGAGCCTCGAAGGCGGCATCGGCCCTCCCGGCCCCGGTCGGCTCCACGCGCACGCTCCGGCCGTGCACGGGCCCCACCCTCCCGATGGCGCCGCCGCAGCCCTCGACGATCGCCTGGAAGCCCAGGCAGATGCCGAGCGTGGGGACGCCCCGGGTCACAGCGGCGTCGATCAGCTCCATCAGGCAGCCGGAGGCGCGGGGATGGCCGGGGCCGGGGGACAGGCACAGCACCGGGCGCTCACCGCGCCTCGCGCGCGCGTGGTCGTCCCCGCCCGACTCGAGGGCGCGCAGCACCGTGGTGACGGGAGCGCTGTTGCGGTAGACCTCGACGTTCGCTCCCAGGGCGGCGAACTGATCGACGAGGTTGTAGACGAAGGAGTCGCGGTTGTCGAGCAGGACGACGCGCATCTCAGGCCCCCTCACTGGTCCGGGAACTGCTCCGGGGAGCGGGCGAGCCCTTGACGGCCCCGGTGCCGGCGGGCTCGGGGCCCGCTCCGGAGTCGATGACGAGCTCCGCCCCCTGGGCGGCGGCGACGGCGGCCAGCACCGCGCTGGCCTTGTGCACGGTCTCGGCGGCCTCGGCGGCGGGGACGGAGTCGGCGACCACGCCCGCCCCGGCCTGCACGAGGGCCCGACCGCCTCTCACGAAGGCGGAGCGGATGACGATGCAGGTGTCCAGCTCGCCGTCGCCCCTGACGTAGCCGACCGAGCCGCCGTAGGAGCCGCGGCGCACCCCCTCCGCGGCGCGGATCAGCTCGGCCGCGCGCAGCTTCGGAGCGCCGGTGAGCGTGCCCATGGTCATGGAGGCGCGGAAGGCGTCCAGGGCGTCCAACTCCGGAGCCAGCCGCCCGGAGACCTCGGAGACCAGGTGCATGACGCGGCTGTAGCGGTCCACGCGCATCAGGTCCTCGACCCGGCGGGTGCCGGGGACCGACACCCGGGCGACGTCGTTGCGGGCCAGGTCCACGAGCATGACATGCTCGGCGACCTCCTTGGCGTCCGTTCGCAGCTCCAGCTCCAGACGGATATCCCGCTCATGGTCGATGCCGCCGTCGGGCCTCAGCCCCCGCGGGCGGGTGCCGGCGATGGGGCGGATGGCGACGTGGCCGGTGCGCGCCGAGTGCAGCAGGGCCGATTCGGGGGAGGCTCCCAGCAGCTCGAAGTCCGGGGCGCCGATGTAGAACATGTAGGGGCTGGGGTTGGTCTCGCGCAGCCGGTGGTAGGCGGCCAGGGCGTCGGGGCAGGGCAGGGTGAAGCCGCGGGAGGGCACCACCTGGTAGACCTCTCCGGCGGAGATCGACTCCTTCATGGACTCCACGACGGCGGCGTACTCGGCGTCGGACCGGGTGGGTATCGCGTGGACCTCCGGGCGGGAGGCGCTTGCGATCGAGTCCGGCGGCGCGGTGGTCGCCCCGTCCGGCGTCCGGGCCTCGCTCACGGCGCTCGGCCCTGCGCCCGCGGTCTCGATGGCCTCGATTCGCTCGGCCAGCTCCTCGATCCGCTCGGCCAGCCCGGCGGCGTCCACGCTGGCCCCCACGAGGACGGCCTCCCGCGTGGGGTGGTCGATGACGAGGATGATGCGGGCGTCGTAGAAGAGGTAGTCGGGGCAGGTGTTGGCCCCCATCGCCACCTCCGGCAGGGTCTCGAAGGTCGCCAGGTAGTCGAAGGCGACGACGCCCGCCACCAGCGGCAGATGCGCGTGGTCCACCTGGTTCGACGCCAGGACGCGCAGGGGCTCGAGGGTGGAGGGAGCGGTCAGACGCTCGCGCTCCTCCAGGGAGCCGTCGTCGGGGGCGGGGGCGATGGCGAGCTCGAGGCGTCCCGGTGCGTCGAGCGTGACGTGCGCCCCCAGGGCGTCTCGCAGGCGGGCCAGCGCGGCCTCGCCGTCGGCGGCCGCCCTGGGGAGCGATTCGACCACGACGGCCTCCCCCGTGCAGGTCAGTCGGACGGAGGCCTGAAGAACCGCGATCGTGGTGCGGGAGGTCTTGGTGGCGATATCAGCGCTTTCCAGCAGCACGACGTCCAACGGGCGCGGGCCTCCGGCGGCGTCGTCGGTGGTCGTGGTGATGAGGCCGGTGCGGGCGAGGCGCTCGAGCAGCAGCCCGGTGTCGCTGCGGTAGCGCACCGGGCGCGTCAGCACAGTGGGTGGAGGGGGCGTCACGGAGTGCCTTCCTGTCGGTGCCACCAGAACCGCCTCCGAACACGCGAAGAGCCCGCCTGATGGCGAGCTCTGGGATTCGTGTTCCGCTCACGCGGCGCGGGTGGCTCGCCCATCGGGGAGCCACCACCACTGGCGGGTGCAGAACGCTGTCATGGCTCTGAGGGTAGAACGCCATGACGAAGCGACCAAATCGGCGGTGAGGGCCGAGACGGCGCGTCGGCATCAGGGACGTCGGCCCCTCGCCCCAGGAGGGCTCGGGAGTCAGCCCAGGAGACCGCGCACCTCGTCCATGTCCTTGTCCCCCCGGCCCGAGAGGTTGACCAGGAGCAGGGGCTCCTCGTCGCCGCCGGCTCCCCCCTCGCGGTGCTCGCGCGCCATCTTCAGGGCCTGGGCGACGGCGTGGGAGGACTCCATGGCCGGGATGATGCCCTCGTAACGGCTGAGCAGGCCGAAGGCCTCGATCGCCTCATCGTCCGTGATGCCCACGTAGGTCGCCCGGCCGGTGTCCGCCAGGTGGGCGTGCTCGGGACCCACCGAGGGGTAGTCCAGGCCGGCCGAGACCGAGTGCGAGGGCAGGACCTCGCCGGAGTCGGAGAGCATGACGTAGGAGCGGGTGCCGTGCAGGATGCCGGTGCGCCCAGCGCAGATCGGGGCGCCGTGGAAGGGCGTGTCCAGGCCCTTCCCGGCCGGCTCGACGCCCACCAGCGCCACCGCGGCGTCGTCGATGTAGGAGGCGAAGGCGCCGATGGCGTTGGAGCCCCCGCCCACGCAGGCGATGACGGCGTCGGGCAGCCGGGAGAAGCGCTCGACGACCTGCCTGCGGGACTCCGCGGAGATGACGGTCTGGAAGTGGCGCACGATCGTGGGGAAGGGGTGGGGGCCGGTCGCCGAGCCCAGGATGTAGGAGGTGTCGTCCAACCGGGTGCACCACTGCGACAGGGCCACGTCCACGGCGTCCTTGAGGCCGGCGTCGCCCTGGGTCACGGGCACGACGCTCGCGCCCATGAGCTCCATGCGCTCGACGTTGGGGCGCTGGCGATCGACGTCATGGGCGCCCATGTAGATGGTGCAGTCCAGGCCCATGAGCGCGGCCACCATGGCGGTGGCGGTGCCGTGCTGGCCCGCCCCGGTCTCGGCGATGAGCCGCTTCTTGCCCATGCGCTTGGCCAGCAGGGCCTGCCCCAGGGCGTTGTTGCCCTTGTGGGCGCCGCCGTGGACGAGGTCCTCGCGCTTGAGGACGATGCGCGCTCCGCCGTCCGACGGCAGGTTGCGGCACTCGTAGATGGGGGTGGGACGGCCCAGGTAGGTGGCCCGCAGCTCCTCGAGCTCCGCCAGGAAGGCGGGGTCGGCGACGGCCCGGGTGAAGGCCTCCTCGAGCTCGTCGAGGGCCGGCAGGAGGAACTCGGGGACCTCCTGGCCGCCGAAGCGCCCGAAGAACGCCGGCAGGATCGTCTCGCGGGGCGTCTCGTCGCCGGAGGCCGGCACGGCGCCGCCGGGGGCGTCGGGCCCGAGCGGGCCGCTGGGGACGCGGTTGGCGGTGGGGGCGGAGCCGGGAGGAGTGCTGGTCGTCACCGTGTGGACGTTAGGGAAGTGCGGCGCGGAGCGCAAATGCGCGTCCTCGAGCGGCGCGGTGGCGCACGTCGTCGTCGGGCCCTCGCCACTCGTGGGACACTGGCCCAGGACTCAGACCAGACCCACGCACCGGAAGGGGCAGAGACGTACGTGTCACCGATCCCCACGCCCGAGCAGGCGGCCGCCGTCGCACCCGCCTCGACGCCGTCGGCCCAGCTGCGCAACTTCTGCATCATCGCGCACATCGACCACGGCAAGTCCACCCTGGCCGATCGCATGCTCCAGGCCACCGGCGTCGTCCAGCCCCGCGACATGCGCGCCCAGTACCTGGACCGCATGGACATCGAGCGCGAGCGCGGCATCACCATCAAGTCCCAGGCCGTGCGCATGCCCTGGGCCCTGGAGGGCGACGACGGCGTCACGCGCGCCTACGCCCTCAACATGATCGACACCCCCGGGCACGTCGACTTCTCCTACGAGGTCAACCGCTCCTTGGCCGCCTGCGAGGGCGCGGTCCTCCTGGTCGACGCCGCCCAGGGCATCCAGGCCCAGACCCTGGCCAACCTCTACATGGCCATCGAGGGGGACCTGACCATAATCCCGGTCCTCAACAAGATCGACCTGCCCGCCGCCGAGCCGGAGAGGCACGCCGAGGAGATCGCCTCCCTCATCGGTTGCGACGTCGACGACGTCCTCAGGGTCTCCGGCAAGACCGGCCAGGGCGTGCCCGAGCTGCTCGACCGGATCGTCGAGGCCGTCCCGACCCCGCACGGCGACCCCGACGCCCCGGCCCGCGCCATGATCTTCGACTCGGTCTACGACACCTATCGCGGCGTGGTCACCTACGTGCGCGTCGTCGACGGCGCCCTCAGGCCCCGCGAGCGCATCGAGATGCTGTCGACCGGGGCCGTCCACGACCTGCTGGAGATCGGCGTCATCAGCCCCGAGCCCACGCCGTCGGCTGGTCTGGGAGCCGGCGAGGTCGGCTACCTCATCACCGGGGTCAAGGACGTGCGCCAGTCCAAGGTCGGCGACACGGTCACCTCCGCGGCGGCCCCGGCCGCCGAGCCGCTGTCCGGCTACCAGGACCCCAAGCCCATGGTCTTCTCCGGTCTGTTCCCGGTGGACGGCTCGGACTTCCCGGCCCTGCGCGACGCCCTGGACAAGCTCAAGCTCAACGACGCCGCCCTGACATACGAGCCGGAGACCTCGGTGGCCCTGGGCTTCGGCTTCCGCTGCGGCTACCTGGGCCTGCTGCACCTGGAGATCATCCGCGAGCGCCTGGAGCGCGAGTTCAACCTGGGCATCATCTCCACGGCGCCGTCGGTGGTCTACGAGGTGACCATGGAGGACCGCACCACGCACACGGTCACCAACCCCAGCGAGTTCCCCGAGGGCAAGGTCTCCTCCGTCTCGGAGCCGGTCGTGCGGGCCACGATCCTGACCCCCAGCGAGTTCGTGGGCACGGTCATGGAGCTGTGCCAGTCGCGCCGCGGCACCATGCAGGGCATGGACTACCTCTCCGAGACGCGTGTGGAGATGCGCTACGTGCTTCCGCTGGCGGAGATCGTCTTCGACTTCTTCGACGCCCTGAAGTCGCGCACCCGCGGCTACGCCTCCCTGGACTACGAGATGGACGGCGAGCAGAGCGCGGATCTGGTCAAGGTCGACATCCTCCTCAACGGGGACAAGGTCGATGCCTTCAGCGCCATCGTTCACAAGGACGCCGCCTACTCCTACGGCGTCATGATGACCAAGCGCCTGAAGGAGCTCATCCCGCGTCAGCAGTTCGAGGTGCCTGTTCAGGCGGCCGTCGGCACACGTATCATCGCCCGCGAGACGATTCGTGCTCTGCGCAAGGACATGCTCGCCAAGTGCTACGGCGGGGACATCTCCCGCAAGCGCAAGTTGCTGGAGAAGCAGAAGGAGGGCAAGAAGCGCATGAAGGCCATCGGTCGCGTGGACGTGCCCCAGGAGGCCTTCGTCGCGGCGCTCGGCGCCGACCAGCGCACCGGCGCCAAGCCGGGCAAGTAGCGGCACGTAGCGGACGGGTACGAGCACAGGACGCATCAGGACGAGGACGCGCGGATCACGAAGGGACGGGCGTGGACATGACGGAGACAACGGGGCGGAACCAGGTGAGCGCGCTCGAAGCGGCCATGATCGACGACGGCTCCGGCCTGGTGCTCACCCGTGAGCTGGCCCGGGTCCTGGGCGAGCCGCACGCCGGCGCCGACGGCCGCCACGACGACGAACCCTCCCCGTTCCACGACGGGGACCCGGTGGGAGCCGTCAGCGCCGTGTGCACCGTCCGGCGGATCCGGCCCGACGCCGGCCCGGCGGGATTCTCGGCGATCCACAAGGGCGCCGTCGACGGCCCAGTCGAGGTCGGTCGCACCGGGATCGTCACCGACGAGCACGGGGACGGCACCCACCACGGCGGGACCGACAAGGCCCTCTACGCCATGAGCGCCGCCGAGCAGCGCCACTGGTCGGAGGAGCTCGGTGGCGTCGAGCCGGGCCGGCTGGGGGAGAACCTCCTCATCGAGGGCGATATCGACGACGTCGAGATCGGCGCGATCCTGTCCATCGGCGACCCGGCCGCCGGAGGCCTGCGGGTGCGGGTGACCGGCGTGCGCAACCCGTGCGCCACCTTCGCCCGCGGCGTGGGTCGGGCGGACTGGGTGGAGGTCTTCTCCGCGCGCAACCGGGTGGGCGTCTACCTCGCGGTACTCGATGAAGGCGCGGTGCAGGCCGGTGACGAGGTGCGCGTGATCTCCTCCCCGGGCCACCGGGTCACCTGCCGGCGGTGGTTCGCCCACCACGACCCGCGCGACGCCCAGGCGCTGCTCAACTCCGAGATCTTCGGAAACTGCGTCATCGCCGCCTACACCAAGAAGTACGTTCGGGCCGCGGCCCACGAGAAGATCGGCTGAGGCCCGACGAGACATCCCATGCCCCAGAAGCATCCCACCCGATCCCATGCCATCCACTCTCGCGTGCGCTCCTTCTCCCGGGCCGGCGGGCGCCTGACCGATGGGCAGGCGCGCGCCTTGGCGGAGTACGGCGCCCGCTACATCATCGACGTCCCGCGTGCCGACGCCATCCGTACCGTCGCCCGATCCTTCCGCCTGGATCCGGAGACGGCCTTCGCTCACCCGGGGCAGCCGCGCCCGCTCATCGTCGAGGTCGGCTCCGGCAGCGGGGAGGCGATCCTCGCGCACGCCGCCGCGAACCCGGGCGTCGACCACCTGGCCGTCGAGGTGTGGCAGACCGCGATCGCCAAGATCGTGCGTCAGGCGGCCGAGCGGGGGCTGCGCAATCTGCGGGTCGTGCCGGCCGATGCCTCGCAGCTGCTCGCCACCGCTCTGCCGGTGGCGTCGGTGAGCGAGGTGTGGGTCTTCTTCCCGGACCCGTGGCGCAAGCCCCGCCACCGCAAGCGGCGTCTGATCAGCGCGGCGTTCGCGGACTCCGTCGCCCGGGTGCTGCGTCCCGGCGGCGTGTGGAGGCTCGCCACCGACTGGGCGGATTACGCCTGGCAGATGCGTGATGTCCTCGAGGCCGTCTCCGCTCTGCCCGCGGGCATCGGGCCGGACATGACCGAACCGTACTTCCGGTACGAGGCCGCCGGGGCCCGCCCCGAGCTGGGAGCCGAGACCGCCGAGGAGGGGAGCCTGGGCAATGGACCGGATCCGGGCTCGCCGGCGGGCGTGCGCGGCGGGTGGTCGGAGCGGTTCATCGGACGGGTCATGACGCGCTTCGAGGACAGGGGCGTCCGGGCGGGGCGCACTATTCGGGATCTGAGCGCCGTGCGCACCACCATGCCGTGGCGCCCGGAGCTGCGCGAACCGCTGCTCCGGATTCTTCAGCGCGAGGGCGCCGCGCAGGACGCGCGCGACGGAGTCGAGGAGAGGGTCTTCCTACGATGATGAGTGCCACCACCGGGCGCCCCGCCGGGCGAACCTCCCGGGCTGTCGAGGAGGCGGCTCGTGCCTAGTAGCACCGGTATCCTCGTGGACAGGTTCTCGCCGCTGCACTGCGGCCATATCGCGGCCATCGTGCGCGCATCGACGATGGTCGACGCACTGCACGTGGTCGTGGCCACCGACGATGCCTGGGAGTGGGAGCACCTCTACCGCCACGCGCGTCTGCGCTTCTTCCCCTCCCGGTATCGGGAGCGCTGGCTGCGCACCATTTTCCGGGACCATCCGCATGTGCGGGTCCATGCCGTGCACTGCCCCCGGACCGGGGACGAGGGGGCCGACCGGGCCGTCGGCGCACGTGCGATCATGCAGGGCGTCGGCACTTCGATCACGCATGTGTTCTTCTCCGGGACGGACGACGACGTCGCGTACGAGGGGCTCTACCCCGACGCCGAGCGCGTGCTGATCCAGCCGGATCGTCGGCTCCATCCGGCCTCCTCGGCTCAGATCCGCGCCGAGGGCGCTCTGCGCCACTGGGAGATGATGCCCGTGGTGGTGCGCGCCTTCATGGTCAAGAAGGTCGTGCTGGTCGGTCCGGAGTCCACCGGGAAGACGGTGCTGGCCCGCAATCTGGCCATGTACTACAACACCGAGTACGTCAGCGAGTGCAAACGTGCCCTGCTGGATGAGGTCGGGGACAACGACACCCTTCTCGAGGACTACCCGCGCATCGCCATGGCCCAGTACCTCGCGGTCCATGAGGCGCGGTCGCGCGCTCGCAAGGTGCTGTTCGTGGATACCGAGGCCCTGGTCGCCCAGAACTACTCCGGGCTCTACGAGGGCTTCCATCAGCGCATCATCGACGAGATCGCCCGCCTGCAGGACTACGACCTGGTCCTCTACCTGAGTCCGGACGTGCCGTGGGTCGATGACGGCACCCGGGTCTTCGGCGAGGAGCGGGAGGAGGCCGATGAGGGGCTGCGCGCCCTGCTGGCCGAGCACGGCGTCGAGGTGGTCGAGGTCCGCGGCGACTTCGCGCGGCGCCTGGACATAGCCGTGACGGCGGTCGACAGGCTTCTCGATGCGGAGTCCGCCGGGTCCTCCGGGACCGCCGCCCGGTGAGCGCGATGGCGCCCGCCGGCGCGGCGATCGGATGGACGACTGATCGAACGCGGCCCGGGGATGTCCGGGATGAGACGTCATGAGCCCTGCTCGGCCCGATGGGGCGCCTCTGCCGGGCTCGGGGGAGCTGCCCGGCCAGGTGCGGGCGGCACCGCGGGGCGCGGCCGGCGGAGCGGCCCCCCGACCGTTCTCCGTGTATCTGCACGTGCCGTACTGCCGGGTGCGATGCGGCTACTGCGACTTCAACACCTACACGAATCTCTCCATGGGCCGGGGGGCGTCCGCGTCGGACTACACGAGCGCACTGGCCGGCGAGCTGCGTCTGGCGCGCGCCGCCATGGATCGCTCGGGGCTGCCCGACCGCGCGGCGCGGACCGTGTTCCTGGGCGGCGGTACGCCGACCATGCTGCCGGCGGGCGATCTGGCGAGGATGGTGGCCCTGGTGCGGGAGACGTGGGGCCTGGCCGCCGGTGCGGAGGTGACGACCGAGGCGAATCCGGAGTCCGTGGACGAGCGCTATCTGGCGACGCTGGCGGAGGCCGGCTTCACGCGGGTGTCCTTCGGCATGCAGTCGGCGGTGCCGCGCGTGCTGCGCGTGCTGGATCGCGCTCACCGGCCGGAGCGGGTGCCGTTGGTGGTTCGCTGGGCTCGTCGGACGGGGCTCGCGACCTCTGTGGACCTCATCTACGGGGCGCCGGGGGAGTCGATGGACGACTGGCGGCGGAGCCTCGACGCGGCGGTGGACATCGGTCCGGATCACCTGAGCGCGTACGCGCTGGTGATCGAGGAGGGAACGAGGATGTGGGCGCGGGTGCGCCGCGGCGAGCTGCCCGAGCCCGAGGACGACGACGAGGCCGCGAAGTACGAGATGGCCGATGCCGTGCTGGCCGGGGCGGGGTACCGGTGGTACGAGATCTCCAACTGGGCCAGGCCCGGTTTCGAGTGCAGGCACAATGAGGCGTACTGGCGCGACTGGGACTGGTGGGGCGCCGGCCCGGGGGCGCACTCCCACCTGGGCGACGTGCGCATGTGGAACGCCAGGCATCCGGTGGCGTGGGCCGGGCAGGTGCTCGGCGGGCGACTGCCGGTGTCCGGGCACGAGGTCATCGACGCCGAGGCGCGCGAGCTGGAGCGGGTCATGCTCGGAATCCGGTTGCGCGAGGGGCTGGAGCACGCCTCCTTCTCCCGGGCGGGGGCCGACGACGGCGCGCACCGATCCGGGGCGCGCGCGACGGCGGGCGCATCGGGACGCCCGGCACCCGTGGTGGCGGGACTCGTCGCCGACGGTCTCCTGGACGCCGAAGCGGCCCTGTCCGGTCGCGCGGTGCTCACCCTGCGCGGCCGCCTCATGGCCGACGCCGTCACCCGGGCTCTTGCGGGGATGTGATGGCACCGGCATTCCCGCTCGTCCTACAATGTCATGCGACGGAGGGGGCTCTCTGGTCCCCGGCTCCTCCGTCGACTACGAGTGCATGGCGGTGCCCGTCCCGGGAGGTGGTACCTGAGGCGCGCGCATCACGAGCGTGTCACAATCGCAGGGAGATCAGGCGCCGACGTCGGTCCACCCCACCCCGAATCCAGCGAAAGACCGAGGTTGGAATCCAACGATGAGAACCGGGACGACGATCTGCGGACGCTACCGTCTCGAGCACAGACTGGGCTCCGGCGGCCAGGCGTCCGTCTGGCGCTGCCGTGACCTCGTCACGGGGCGTGATGTCGCGGTCAAGGTGGTGGACTTCGAGGAGGATCCTCGGAAGGCCCGCCGGGCGACGCGCGAGATTCAGACTCTCCAGAGGCTCACCGACCCCCACACCGTTCGCATCCTCGACACCGGCAGGGACGACGACGACCACTACGTCTACATTGTGATGCCCATCATCACAGGTGAGTCGCTGAGCGATCGGCTGCTGCGGGGGCACATGGACGTTCCCGATGTCGTATCGATCATTCAGGGCGTCAGCAGCTCCCTGAGCGAGGCCCATTCCCTGGGCGTCTGCCACCGGGACGTCAAGCCCAGCAATATCATGATCCACGCCTCCGGGGCGGCGGTCCTGCTGGACTTCGGAATCGCCTCCTCCCTGGACCAGTCATCCTCCCTCACCGCGACCGGGACCGTGATCGGCACACTGCCCTACATGGCGCCGGAGGTCGTGCGCGGGCAGAAGGCCTCGCCGGCCTCCGACATCTACGCCCTGGGGGCGGTGATGTACGAGTGCATCTCCGGACGTCCGCCATTCGTCGCGGACACGGCGGCAGCGCTGCTGCTGGAGATCACCCGCGGCGACTACCTGCCGCTGGCCGGCACGGGGGAGCTCGGAGAGCTCATCACGCAGATGCTGGACTCCGATCCGTATCAGCGCCCCACCGCGGAGGACCTGCTGACGAGCCTGGCGGCGATTCACGCGAGCATCACGCGTCAAACGTCCGAGCACGCCAGGATCGAGGCGGCCATCGCCGTCGACGGCATCGCCCTGGGGGCCGTTGCCGGGCGCGCCGAGGACGGAGTCGTTGTCGAGCCCGAGCCCGGGGTCGGGCTCGCCGAGGACAGTGCCGGGGCCGTCGCCGAGCGCGCCGAGAACGGGGACGGAGCGAGCGGGCGCCTGCCGGAGAGGAGGCGAAGGTCGAGGAGGGCACGAAGAGGATCGCGGAAGGACGGCCTTATGGCCGTTCTTGCTGGTTATTCTTTCATTACGTGCCTCCTGCTCCCGCTGGCCCTGGTCATTCCTCTCATCATCGGGCGGATCGACAAATCGATCGCTGTGGTCCTCCTCTATGTATGGTACTCGTCGGGGCTTCTCGCATTTTTCGCCCAGGCCCCTTTGTTCAGCTATCTGGATAGGATCGGGAAACGCCATCCGCTCCGCAGCTCGATCGGCGTGGCGATGAACTGGTTCGCGTGCAACATGCTGTCCTACTTCGCTTCCAGTCGTCTGCTGCTGTTCGCCTCCAGGCGCTTCGACCTGCCGCGCTCCCTCCACAGGGGTCTCGGCCTCCCCGACTCCTTCCACGACATTCTCGAGATTAATATCGGTTCCTCGGGCATCCTGTGGTCGGCCGCATCGGTCATCGCCCTGATCGTCTTCCTGGTGATCATCGCCGTCACGTGGGTGAGGCGTCGAGATCGTGCTCGTTGATCGCGAGCGCGGTCCTGGTTGATGGGCAACGCTCCACTGCACCCTCCGCCCGGGCTCGACGGCGGCCTCGTGCCCGTCCGTGTCCTGCGCCGGGGTAGTATCGGCTCCTCGGCCCCGCATCCTCGCGCCGGCTCCGACCCGACCCTCCCCGCCCCCAGGAGAACCCGTGCCCGCAGCACTCGATGACATCACCGTCTGGACATTCGTCGCAGAGTGTCCCATCCCGAACGATCTCGGTCCCATTCTCGTCCCGGGCGAGCGTCCCTATATCGCCTACAAGACCTTCCGCGACTCCGCCATCTTCACCGACCGGCGCCTTATCGTCAGGGACTCTCAGGGGATTACCGGGAAGAAGGTGGAGCTGTACTCCCTGCCGTACTCCCGGATCGACATGTGGTCCTCGGAGAACGCCGGTCATCTCGACCTCAATGCTGAGATGGAGCTGTGGACCCGCGCCGGTCATGTCAAGATCAAGCTCGGTCGCGGAGTGGATATCCGTCGTCTCGACAACCTCATCTCTCAGATGGTCCTCGGCGTCGGGTGAGCGACCGGAGGGGACGCCGGTGACCGTCCGGGCCGGGAATATACTCAGAGCCGCGTTATATTCGTGTTCGTCCTCCACCGCGAGTACTCGGACCGTCCGCCGATGCCCGTCGGTCGGCCTTTCAGTCGGCCTTCGTCGCGGCACCTGTCCGGGGAGCCGAGTCTCCGGTCGTGCGGGCCCCGCGCTCGTCGGCGGCGGGAGGCCCGGGGGCGCTCGCGCCGCCGACGGGCACCAGCCGGGAGACGCCGTACCCGATCCAGAACAGGACGAGCCCGACCAGGAGCGTCCCCAGGTAGTACGCGGGCTGACCCAGTGACGCGAGCACCGGCATGCTCCGCTGGAAGAAGTAGTCGCCGCCCGTGATCGCGTTGGCCGCCAGCGCCACGAGGGAGTAGGCGACCATCCACGCGAAGGCGCGCCCCAGCGCGCTCCTGCTCGGCCGCCAGTCGCTGGTCACCCACGCGAGGACCGGCATGAGCAGGGTGATGACATGGTTGATGAGGAAGCTCCAGCCGAACAGGTTGGTGATCGGCGAGATGCTCTGCGGGTAGGAGAAGCTGAACCACGCCCACAGGCTGAAGTAGAACAGCACATCCATGAGGCGCTTGGACCCGGTCACCAGGTAGACCACGCACAGCAGCGCCGAGACCCGGGAGATGTGCAGGGGCAGGACCTCGGCCCAGCCCCACCCCGTCGCCACGTACACGCCGTACATCAGCGTCTGCTGCACGACCGAGGTGATGAGCACCCCGATGCGCACCTGCCGGGCGTGGTCGCGCACCCACCGACGGCGGCCGATGAGGAGGGCTGCGGTGAGCACGAGCAGCGCGATGTACATGAGGTGGTCCGGGCCGCCGATGGGGATCGGCTCCGAGGTCAGGGAGAAGAAGCGCTTCACGTCGTCATGCTAGTGAGCACCGGGAGGGCGCCGGAAGAGCGCGTCGTCCAGTCCCCGAGCCGCCTCAGAGCCCCTGGGCGCGCAGCTCCTTCATCGCCTCGGCCCGATTCCTGCGGTCGAGGCGGTCCAGGTACAGGTGGCCCTCGAGGTGGTCGCACTCGTGCTGGATACAACGGCCCATGAGCTCCTCGCCCTCCACGACCACCTCCTTGCCGCTCAGGTCGATGCCCACGGCCCGGGCGTACCACGCCCGTCTGGTCGGATACCACAGGCCCGGCACCGACAGGCAGCCCTCGTCCCCGTCCTGGTACTCGTCGAAGTTCAGCTCGTCGATCCTCGGATTGAGGATGTAGCCGATCCGACCGTCGATGTTCCAGGAGAAGGCTCGCATCCCCACGCCGATCTGGTTGGCCGCCAGCCCCGCGCGACCGTCCTCGTCGACCGTCTCGAGCAGATCGTCGACCAGTGATTTCACGGAGTCGTCGATGCTGGTGATCCACTCGCACTGCGTGCGCAGGATCGGGTCGCCGATGATGCGGATGTCGCGGTATGCCATGGGCTCATCCTCGCACGAGGACCCGTCCGGCACCGCTGCGCGCGTCCGTGCGATGCGACCGGGCCGGTAGTCTGCCGCCATGCGCCTGCTTCGCCGCCGTTCCGCCAGCGCCGTCCCGCCGGCGCGTCTCATCGCGCTGGTCCCCGGTTCCGAGCCGGTGCTGGGCGCCGTCCCCCTCGATCGGGCCGGGCGCCGCTGGGCGGTGGCCACCGCCCAGCGCCTCCTGGTCCTCGACGAGGACGGCATTGATGCGGGTCACGACTGGGACGGCGTGAATCGCGGGGCCTGGGACGCCGAGGCGCGCACCTTCACCCTCGAGCTGCTCGGCGGGACCGAGCCGCTGATGCTGACCGTGCCCGACCGGATCCGGGGCGCGGGACGGGACGGCGAGCTGGCGGTCGAGGAGAGGCCCTTCGCCGTCGCCCTGCGGCAGCGGATCACCGCGGCGATCATCCACCAGGCCGGCTGCGCGCTGCCGAGCGGTCGGCGCGCCACGGCCAGCGTGCGCCGCCGCGCCGACGGGTCCCTCTACTCGGTCACAGACCCCCCGCTGGGCGAGGACGGGGCGCTGGACGCCGACGACGTCGACGCTCTTCTCGCCCTGGAGCGCCGCGTTCGCGACGGTGTGGGTCTGACCACATCGTGATCCACGTGCGTGATCGCGCTGAATAGGGTCGGGGCGCCGATTCGACGTCGGTAGCGGTGATTGCTAGAGTTCACCTCGCGTCGCACGCCATTCCCGCGTAGCTCAATGGCAGAGCATCCGACTGTTAATCGGACGGTTATTGGTTCGAGTCCAATCGCGGGAGCGGTCGGAAGCCCGACCCATGGGTCGGGCTTCTCTCGTTCTCGCCGCCGGTGGCGGGCGATCACCGTGTCGATCGGACCGCCGCCCCGGTCGATCCGGCGGCATGGGGCCGCATGACCCGGCAGGTCCGGCCGGCCCGGCGCGGGCGCCGCGTGACGCCACGCGCATGTCGGGAGATCGGCATGTTCCCGCCATCGGCGTGTTCCAACCGTTACGATCGGGGTGATGACCGCTACGCCAACACCCGAAGCCGCCGCCGCTCCGACTACTGAGAACTCGGCCCAGGCGGGTCCCGACCGCTCCGCAGCGAACGGTCCCGACCGCTCCGACGAGGGCCGCAGACTCGTCATCGCCTCCGCTCACGGGACGCGGGGCGCAGGCGAGTGGGTCGCCGACGCCCAGAGCGCGGGCGCGACCGTCATGCGTCTGACCGACATCGTCGAGACCGGTCTCGCGGACTGCTTGAACGATCCCGAGGCCAGGTACGAGGAGATGGACTCCAGGGCGCGGGCCGCGGTGGACGCGGGCATGGGCGTCGTCCTGGACCTGTCCTTCATCAGGGACGCCGCGATCCGGGACGGCCTCAACCCCTACAGGGCCGACTTCGACTGGGAGCCCTACATCACGTCGCTGCTCACACGCCCGTTCCCCGCGGGCAGCGCCTACGGCACCAGCGAGCACGTCGTCTACATCTCCCTGCCCGGTGAGCCCCGCGTGGACTGGGGCGACGACCCCAACCAGAGGGCCGAGACGGCCGAGGACCTCATCGCCTTCTACCAGCGCCTGGCCCGGGCGGTGCGGCGCGTCGGCGTGGATCGTCCCCTGGCGGCCGCGGGCTTCATCCACCACACCGCGGACGGCAACGGCACCGATGCCGGTCTGGACATCACGGCTGTGTACAGCCTCGTCGAGATCGACGTGTGCACGACCCACGCCTATGACCAGGAGTCCCTCGACGCCCTGCCGATGCTGACTCGCTACGCTCACGCGCTCGGCAAGCCGTTCATCCTGGAGGAGACGGGGCGCGGCGCCGACGAGCGCTCCGACGACGAGCACGCCGATTGGCTCGCCCGCGTCCGGGGAGCCTGTGCGGCGGCCGGCGTTGACGGCGTTGGCGTATGGGATGCCGATCAGAGCCGCGGGTTCGACGTCCAGCCGCCGCAGTACCCCCTGACCGCCGCGGCTGTGCGCCGCATGGTCGACGCCGTGATTCCCGAGGGCATCGCCGTCCAGAAGGACCCGGTGACGCACGGGGAGCACGCGGCCACGCCCGACGAGGCCGCCGAGGAGGCCGGGCCCGGTGAGGCCGCGCCGGGAGACGCGCTCACCGCGGGCGCGGAAGGCGGGGACGGGGCCGACGGCACCCATGGCGATGACGGGCCCGACGGCGCGGGGGTCTCCGGGATCGTTCCGGGGACGGGCACCGGCGAGCCGTCCGACGCCCTCGACGCGCCGGCCCCCGGCGAGGGGGTCGGGAGGGACGGCGGGGCCGCCTGGAGCGCGGGAGCGGCCGGGCTCGCGGTTGCCGGGAGCGGGAGCGCCGGTAGTGACCCGGTCGGCGGCGATGCCGTCGTCGCGGGCGCCGATGACGCCGGCGTCGTGCGGCCGGCCGCTGTCGATGAGCCCGACGACGCCGAGGCCGCCGTCCCGGATACCGGATTCGAGCCCGACGGTCGTATCGGAGGCTCTGCCCCCGTCGTCCACGATGAGGCGGCGGTCGCTCGGGAGCCCGGTGCTCCTCGCACCGATCCCGTGATCGATGTCGAGCCCGTGCCCGCGCCCGACGCGGCCGTCGGCGGGGACGTCCGCAGCGAGGAGGAGGCGGCCATCTGGCGGAGCACCATGCGGACGCCGGGCGCGACGACCGACTCCGGTGGAGCGGGGAGGCACGCACGCGCCGATGAGGACGACGCCGTCAGTGGCTCGATGCCCACGGAGGCGGCCGCCGGGAGAACCGCGGAGGCGGCCACGGGGACAGGGGCCGCGGCGCACGTGGGCGCGGGTGCGGAGGCGGTGCGCGACGAGGTGGGCGGGAACGCGCCGTCCCGCACCCCCACGAGTGCCGACGACGAGCCCGACGGCGGGGATGATGAGGATGCCGCCGCGGTCGAGGCCCCGCGACGTGACTGGAGCGATCTTCCTCCGCTGAGCTGAGAGCCCTCCGCCGGGCGGGGCCGCGGGCGGAGGGGGTGCGGCGCGTGGCGCTCACGACACTCGGGTTACGCGCGTCTCCTGGACCCCGCTGCCGTCCTCTGGCAAAATAACCGCGCACGCCGCGTGCGTCACGTTGAGCGTCCGGTGCGTATCGAGACCGTTGGGGAAGGCGAATCTCGAAACGACCAGGAGGCGATCCATCGTGAACGGTGCTTACACCCGCGGTGTACTATTCGTGCACTCCGCGCCCCGCGCGCTGTGCCCGCACATCGAGTGGGCGGCTGCCGAGGTCCTCGGCGCCCGTGTCCACCTCGACTGGACTGAGCAGGCCGCTGCTCCGGGGATGATGCGCGCCGAGACGAGCTGGGTCGGCCAGATCGGCACCGGCGCGCGGTTGACGAGCGCCCTTCGAGGCTGGGCGAACCTGCGCTACGAGGTCACTGAGGAGGCCTCGCCGGGCAATGACGGCGGTCGCTGGTCCCACACCCCCGACCTCGGGATCTTCCATGCGCAGACCGATGTGCACGGCAACGTCGTCGTGCCCGAGGATCGCATTCGCGCCGCCCTCCTCCACGCCGACGAGCCCGCCGTCATGCGCCGCCAGCTCGACCTGGCGCTGGGGCAGGCCTGGGACGACGAGCTCGAGCCGTTCCGCTACGCCGGCGCCGGCGCACCGGTCCGCTGGCTTCACCGGGTGGGCTGAGCGCGCCGCGGCTCGATGGTCCCCGCTTGATTCGACGGCTCGACTCGACGGCCTCGCCCCCGGGGGCGACGCCCGCGTCGGATCACCGGGCGAAGACGAGGGCGACGTCGTGGCCGCCGAAGCCGAAGGACGTGCTCACCGCCGTGTCGAGGCCGGGGGCCTGACGTCCCTGAGGCCCCACGATGTCCAGGCCGAGCGCCTCGATGGCGGGGTCGATGCCTCCTGGCTGGAGCGTGGGAGGCATCCACCCCTCGCGCAGGGCCATCACCGTCAGGACCGCCTCCAGGGCCCCGGACCCCCCGAGGAGGTGGGCGGTGGCCGACTTGGTGGCCGAGACCGGCGCACCGGGAAGCAGGCGGGCCAGGACCTCGGCCTCGACCCGGTCTCCGACGGGCGTGGACGTCGCGTGCGCATTGACGTGCCCGATCTTGTCCGGACCGATGCCCGCCCGCTCCAGAGCCAGCCGCAGCGCCCTCTCCTGCTGAGCGCCGCCGGGGTCGGGCCGGGCGGTGTCGAAGGCGTCCGCCGTGACCGCGGAGCCGGACAGGACGGCGAGGATCCGGGCTCCCCTCGCCGCCGCATGCGTCACCGATTCGAGGACGAGCGCGCCGGCGCCCTCGCCGAGCACGAATCCATCGCGGTCCGCGGCGAAGGGGCGCGAGGCCGCCGTGGGCTCGTCATTGCGCGTCGATAGGGCCCGCATGGCCGCGAATGCCGCCATCGTCATGGGGTGCAGCGCCGCGTCGGTCCCGCCGGCCACGACCACGTCGGCGCGTCCCAGGGCGATGAGATCCGCCCCGTGGGCGATGGCCTCCGCCCCGGAGGCGCAGGCCGCCACCGGTGAGTGGACGCCGGCACGGGCTCCGAGCTCGATGCCGATGCTCGCGGCGGGCGCGTTGGGCATGAGGGCGGGGACCGCGGTGGGCGCGACCCGGCGCGGGCCGTGCTCCCGCAAGGCGTCCCAGGCGCTCATGACGGACAGGACCGGCCCCATCCCGGGGGAGACCGATACGGCCAGCCGGTCGCCGTCGACCTCGGGGGCGCCGGCCTGGGCCCACGCCTCGCGCGCCGCCAGCAGGGCGCACTGGCTGGCGCGGTCCAGGCGGCGACACTCCTTGGGGGACAGGCGCTGCGCGGGGTCGACGGCGAGCGGCGCCGCGATCGTGACGGGCAGCTCCAGACCCTGCAGCCAGGAGACGTCGAGACCGCGCACCGCGCATCGCGACTCGTGCAGCGCCGCCCATGTGGAGGCGACGTCACCGCCCAGGGGATTGATGGTGCCCAGTCCCGTGACCACGGCCATGCGCGGGTCGAGCTCATCGCCCCCCTCGGGGGAGACGGAGAGGAACTCCCGGGCCAGGGATGCGGAGATCGCCGCCGACAGACCCATCTCAGACCTTCTGCTCGATCACGAGATCGACCAGTGCGCCCACCGTCGTCAGGGTGGGGATCGTGGAGTCGTCCAGGACCACGCCGAAGCGCTCCTCGACCTGGGTCGCGATCGTGAGCAGACCCAGGGAGTCGATGTCGAGGTCGTCCGCGAATCGTGACTCGCGGCTGACCGCGGAGGCCTCGACGCCCGCCTCCTCGGCGGTGATCGCGGCGATGACGGCGAGAGTATCGGTGCTCTCCTCAGCCATGAGGATCTCCTTCGGGTCGGGTTCGACGGCGTCTCGCCGCCTGACTGGACTCATTGTCACCCGCCGGCGCGCGTCCCAGCGAGTCGCCGCCCTCGACCGCCGGCGACTCGGCGCCCGGGGTCGCGCCCGGCGCCGTCACCACCGGCGGGCTCTACTCCTCGGTCTCGCAGGACAATCGGCCCACGATGACGGCCATATGGAGCATAAGGCCGTCGCGAGGATCGGTGGCGTCCCAACCCACCTGCTCGGTGACGCGGCCCAGGCGATATCGGACCGTGTTGGCGTGCACGAACAGGGCGCGGGCCGTCGCCTCCAGGCTCCCGCCCAGCGCCAGATAGGTGGCCACCGTCTCCTCGAAGGGCGATCCCATGGCGTGCAGGGGACGGCCCACCAGGGCGGTGATCTGCTCGGCGGCCAGATCGTCGCCGGCGAGGAGCCGCTCCGGCAGCAGGTCGTCGGCGTGGACCGGGTTGGGGGCCTCGGCCCAGCCGGGCAGGGCGCGCAGCCCCGCGAGTGCGGAGCGCAGGGAGCGCCCGGCCTGGGCGATGCCCGCCACGACGGGGCCGACGACGGCGGCGCCGTCGAGCTCGCCCGCGACCTCGAGCGCCGCCTTGTCGATGGCCCGCTCGGGGTCCGGGGCCTTGTCCTTCACGGCGCGCGCGGCCGGTACCGCGGAGGGCCCGCCCAGGATCACGATGACGGAGTCGCCCCGCACCGAGACCAGGCTGTCACTGGTGATCTGACGGCAGGTGTGCCGCAGGCGCGAGCCGGCCATGGCGTCCAGACTCGTGCGGGCGGCGATCGCCACCACGGGCCCGGTGCCGCGCCAGCCCGCGGTACCGGCCCGACTGGCGGCGTCGGCGGGGGAGTCGTGGAGCATGGCGTCGACCGCCACGGACTCCAGACGCGCGTCCCAGGCTCCGCGAGCCTCGGCGGCGCGCGCGTAGACCTCGGCCGCGGCGAAGCCGACGTCGCGGCCGAAGGTGAGCACCAGGATGCGCACGGTGTTGTGGTCCTCGGGAGGGACCACCTGGGGGGCCTCATCGACGACGACGTCCAGGACCGTGCGCACCAGGGCCAGGGTCTGCTCCAGCGTGATGGTGCCGGTCAGGGCGGCGGGCGCCACGTTGAAGATCCGCGACGGCGTGGTGGCCGTGCTCGGCGTCTCGACGGAGTCCACGAACATGGTCACGCCCAGGCGCGCGACGGACTCGATCTGACGCCGGGGCGCCTCGGGCAGCGTGCGGTACCACGGGTGCGCGGCGCTGATGCGGTCGAGCGAGTGCTCGATGATCGTGTTCTGCGCCCGTCTCAGGGAAGCCACCGCAGGAGTGCTGAGCTCGTCCATACTGCGGATGGTACCGAGAGGCCTCCCGAGGTTTCCCGACGGGCGGGTCCGGGCCCGAGCGGACCCGGGACCGGAGGCCGTCCCCGGGGACGGTGCCGCCGGGTGCGGCGGAGCGGATCGCCGGCCGTCCGATGGCGGCGATGGTCGGGAACGGCGACGGACGGCGCCGATATCCCGTCGGTCGGGCCTCCGGCGAGTAGTGTTGGGCGCGGTACGAGCGGGCGGTGGTTCTGCCGCCGAGCACGGACGATCCGGTAGCGATGACCCAGTCGAGATGGACGGCGGACTTGCCGAGGCAGGAGCGATGATGACACCAGCCACCCGTACCGAGGAGGATCTTCTCGGAGCGCGCCAGGTTCCTCTGGAGGCCTACTGGGGCGTTCACACGCTGAGGGCCCTTGAGAACTACCGTCTGTCGGGAGTGGCCGTCGGCGATGAGCCGACATTCGTGCGCGGCATGGTCCAGGTCAAGAAGGCCTCCGCCCTGGCCAACCGCGAGCTGGGCACCCTCACCCCGGAGGTGGCCGACGCGATCGTGTGGGCGTGCGACCAGATCCTGGAGGGCGGACGCTGCCTCGACCAGTTCCCCATCGACGTCTTCCAGGGCGGCGCGGGGACGAGCCTCAACATGAACACCAACGAGGTGGTCGCCAATCTCGCGCTGGAGCACCTGGGCTACGCCAAGGGGCGCTACGACATCGTCCACCCCAACGATCATGTCAACAAGTCCCAATCGACCAATGACGCCTATCCCACGGGCTTCCGCCTGGGCCTGCACGCGGCGGTGCAGGGCCTGGAGGCCGAGCTGTGCGAGCTCATCGACGCCTTCCTGGGCAAGTCCCGCCAGTTCGCCGACGTGCTCAAGATGGGGCGCACCCAGTTGCAGGACGCCGTGCCCATGAGCCTGGGGCAGGAGTTCCAGGCCTTCGCCGTGCTCCTGGACGAGGAGGTCGAGCGCCTCATTCACAATTCGGACCTGCTTCTGGAGGTGAACCTCGGCGCCACCGCCATCGGCACCGGTCTCAATACACCCCCCGGGTACCAGGAGGCGGTGGTGCGGCACCTGCGCGAGATCACCGACCTGGACGTCAAGGGGGCCTCGAACCTGCTCGAGGCCACGAGCGACACCGGCGCCTACGTCTCCATGCACGCGGCGATCAAGCGACTGGCGGTCAAGCTCTCCAAGATCTGCAACGACCTGCGGCTGCTGGCATCCGGACCGCGCGCGGGCCTGGGGGAGATCCGTCTGCCGGAGCGAGCGGCGGGCTCATCGATCATGCCCGCCAAGGTCAACCCCGTGATCCCCGAAGTCGTCAACCAGGTGTGCTTCAAGGTCATCGGCAACGACGTGGCGCTGACCTTCGCGGCGGAGGCCGGCCAGCTCCAGCTCAATGTCATGGAGCCGGTCATCGGGCAGACGGCCTTCGAGTCGATCGGGCTCCTGCGCAACGCCATGAGAACCCTGCGCGAGCTGTGCGTCATCGGCATCGAGGCCAATGAGGAGGTCTGCCGCAACAACGTGCTGGGCTCGATCGGCATCGTCACCTACCTCAACGAGGTCATCGGTCATCACAACGGCGACCTGGTGGGACGCGAGTGCGCCCGCTCCGGCCGTCGTGTGCGCGAGGTCGTCCTGGAGATGGGGCTGCTGGACGAGGACGTCCTCGACGAGCTGCTCAGCGTGGAGAACCTGCTGCGGCCCCGCTACCGGGACACGAGTCAGTACTCGGGGGCCGATCCGTCGATGCCGGCGGGCACGGAGACCGCGGGCGCGCAGGATCCGGCATCCTGACGCCGGTCTTCCGACGGCGGGGCGCCCCGGCCCCGCCGTCGGCTCAGGACTCGCCGCCCTGGGCGCCGGATCTCCCGGCGTTCACGTTGCTCAGGTCGTAGCGGTCCACAGCGTGCTGCAGCACCGAGCGGCTGAGCATGCCGTCGTCGGCCAGTGCCTGGAGCGCCTTGACGACCACGGAGTCCGCGTCGATGAGGTAGTGGCGGCGGGCCGCGGCGCGCGTGTCGGAGAAGCCGAAGCCGTCGGCGCCCAGCACGTGGTAGCTGCCGGGGACCCATGGCCGGATGAGGTCGGGAACCGCGTGGTCGTAGTCGCTGGTGGCGATGAAGGGCCCCTGCGCACTCGCGAGCCTGCTGGTGAGATAGGGGACGCCTCGGGGGCCCGAGGGGTTGAGGAAGTTGTCCCTGTCGACCGCCAGCGCCTCGCGGCGCAGCTCGCCCCAGGACGTCACGGACCACACCGAGGCGCGCACGCCCCAGTCCTGGGTCAGGATGCGGCGGGCCTCCAGGGCCCATGGCACGCCGACACCGGAGGCGAGCAGCTGGACCTCCGGCCCGTCGCTCTCGGGGGCGCCGGCGATCCTGTGGATGCCCTTGATGATGCCCTCGACATCGACGTCGGCCGGCTCGGCGGGCTGGACCATGGGCTCGTTGTAGACCGTGAGGTAGTACATGATGTTGCGGTCCCGACCCGAGTCCGGCCCGTACCAGCGGTCCAGGGCGTCGCGCACGATGTGGCGGATCTCGTAGGCGTAGGCCGGGTCGTAGGAGGCGAAGGCCTCGTTGGTCCAGGAGATGAGCGGGGAGTGCCCGTCCATGTGCTGGGTGCCCTCGCCGGTGAGCGTCGTGCGGCCCGCCGTCGCGCCGACGACGAATCCTCGCGCGAGCTGGTCGCCGGCGGCCCAGAGCTGGTCGCCGGTGCGCTGGAAGCCGAACATCGAGTAGAAGATGTAGACGGGGATCATGGGCTGGCCGTGGGTGGCGTAGCTCGTGCCCGCGACCTGGAACAGGGCGGCGCTGCCGGCCTCGTTGATGCCGGTGTGCATGATCTGGCCGGAGTCGGACTCGCGGTAGGACAGCATCATGTCGGCGTCCACCGGCGTGTAGCTCTGCCCCTGGGTGTTGAAGATCTTCTTGGTGGGGAAGAGCGACTCCAGCCCGAAGGTGCGCGACTCGTCGGGGATGATCGGCACGATGCGGCGCCCGACGCCCTTGTCCTTGATGAGCTCCTTGAGCAGGCGCACGAAGGCCATGGTCGAGGCGACCTCCTGCTTGCCGGATCCGCCCTTGAGGATGCGATAGGCCTTGTCCCCGGGCAGGTCGAGCCGCTTGCCGTCGTCGCGGCGCTCGGGCAGGAAGCCGCCGAGCTGCTTGCGGCGCTCGAGCATGTAGAGCAGTGCCGGATCGTCCGGGGCGGGCCGGTAGTAGGGGGGCATGTAGGGGTCGGCCTCGAGTTCCTCGTCCGTGATCGGGATGTGCAGGCGGTCCCGCAGGCCCTTGAGGTCGTCGACCTTGAGCTTCTTCATCTGGTGGGTCGCGTTGCGGCCCGCGAAGTGGGAGCCCAGGAGATAGCCCTTGACCGTGTGGGCGAGGACGACGGTGGGCTGGCCCCGGTGCTCGGTCGCGGCCTTGTAGGCGGCGTACATCTTGCGGTAGTCGTTGCCGCCGCGCTGCAGGGCCCAGATCTCCTCGTCGGTCCAGTCCCTGACCAGCTCGGCCGTGCGCGCGTCGCGTCCGAAGAAGTGCTCGCGCACGTAGGCGCCGTCGTTGGCCTTGAAGGTCTGGTAGTCCCCGTCGAGGGTCTCCATCATGAGGTGCTCCAGGGCGTGGTCCTTGTCGGCGGCCAGCAGCTGGTCCCAGCCGCGGCCCCAGATCACCTTGATGACGTTCCAGCCGGCGCCCTTGAAGAAGGCCTCGAGCTCCTGGATGATCTTGCCGTTGCCCCGCACGGGGCCGTCGAGGCGCTGCAGGTTGCAGTTGATGACGAAGGTGAGGTTGTCCAGCTGCTGGGAGGCCGCCAGCTGGAGCATGCCGCGGGACTCGGGCTCGTCCATCTCGCCGTCGCCCAGGAAGGCCCAGGTGCGCTGGGCGGAGGTGTCCTTGATGCCCGCGCCGTCGAGGTACTTGTCGAACCACGCCTGGTAGATGGCCTCCGCCGGTCCCAGCCCCATGGACACGGTGGGGTACTCCCAGAAGTCGTCCATGCGACGCGGGTGCGGGTAGGAGGGCAGGCCCCGGCCGCCGGCGGGGCGGGAGCACTCCTGGCGGAAGCCGTCCAGGTCGGCCTCGCCCAGTCGGCCTTCGAGGAAGGCACGCGCGTAGTTGCCCGGAGAGGCGTGCCCCTGGAAGAAGATGTGGTCGCCGCCGCCGGGGTGGTCCTTGCCGCGGAAGAAGTGGTTGAAGCCGACCTCGTAGAGGGTCGCCGTGGAGGCGTAGGAGGAGATGTGCCCGCCGACGCCGACGCCGGGGCGCTGGGCCCGTGTGACCATGACGGCGGCGTTCCAGCGCAGCCAGCGGCGGTAGGTGCGCTCGGCGTCCTCGTCGCCGGGGAAGTAGGGCTCGTTCTCGACCGCGATGGTGTTGACGTAGGGGGTGGTCGTCTGAGCCGGGAGGCTGACGTTCTTCTTGCGGGCCTCGGCCAGCATCGACAGCAGGATGTAGCGGGCGCGCGGGCCCCCCTTGTCCTGGATGAGGGCCTCGAGGGATTCGAGCCACTCCTTGGTCTCCTCCGGGTCGTTGTCGGCGACCTTGGTCAGGAGGCCGTCGATCAGCGGCGTGGCGTCACTGGTGGGGCTCACGGAATCCTCTTTCCTCGCGTCTGCACGGTCGGGGCGGCGGGCCGACGGCGAACGGCTCTCCGGACAACCGGCGGTCGGTCGAGTCGTCGAACGCATACTGGGCCCGTCGGGGCTGACAGTCCCCAATCTAGGCCCTCCGAGCGGTCGTGATCCTCTCTCAGGGGGAAGAAAGTCCTAATTCACGTGTGATGTGAAACACTTGAAGTGGAGTGGGGTGTCGCGCCGACCGGTGCGGTGCGCATACGCTGAGATTGCGAGTGCGTGTTCGCTTGCGCATTCCGGCCTTCGTGCGGTGGGCTAGTCCTCACGGTCTCGACGGCGGGGCCGGTCAAGGGGCGCACGCCCAGGAAGGGAGCAGACCATAGTGACGAGCACAGCGGGCGGGGCCTTCGGCTTCGACTCGGGCCTCATCATCCAGGAGTTCGGGTATGACGACGACGTCGACGAGGCGCTCCGTCGGGCCGCGGAGGCCGAGACCGGAACCGGGCTCGTCGATGAGGACTACGAGGATGTGGCCGACTCCGCGCTCATCTGGTGGCGCCACGACGACGGTGATGTGGACGATCTGACCGACCTTCTCGTGGATGCGCAGGCCAATCTCGACGGCGACGGCGTGCTGTGGCTGCTGACGCCCAAGGCCCGCACGACGGGTGCGGTTCCCGCCTCCGATATCGAGGAGGCCGCGGGAACCGCCGGCATGCACGCGACGTCGGCGGCATCGATGGGAGAGCGCTGGAGCGGCATCCGCATCTCCAGCCGTCGGCGCTGAGCGGCTCCGGGGCCCGGGCCGCCGGTGCTCGGTCGGCCCGATGGGCGATGGGGGCCGCCTGATACTCTCGCCCCTCGCGGTCCTGCGAGGGCGCGGACCCGTAGCTCAGTTGGTAGAGCAGCGCGTTTACACCGCGGAGGTCGTCGGTTCGAGTCCGGCCGGGTCCACCATGGGTCCCTTGTACGACGCGCACGTGATCCGTCGCGCTGGGAGAGCGCCCGAGGCTCCCGCTGCGTCACACGGCTCTCGTGATCGCGGCGTCGACCCTGCTCGTCATCCTGAGAAGAATGCCCAGGTTCGTCATCAGCACGGCGCCGATCACGACCGTGAGGATCGCCAGCACCGGGTAGTTCATGGGGACCATGATGAACACGGCGCCCAGCGTCACCGCCACCAGCGGGAAGGTGACGAGGGCGGACCGGCTTCCCGGCGCCCAGCCGGGGAAGGCGAAGACTTCACGGATGTGGGCGAGGAGGTGCAGCGCGTAGACGATGGAGGTGGCGACGATCGTCTCCATCGACCCCAGAAGAATTCCGATCAGCAGGATGAGGCTCGCGACGATGAACTCCTCGCAGATCATGACGGCCACCGACTCGGTCGACGGATAGTTGCCGGCTCCGGCGATGAACATCTCCGTCGAGTACCGCCTGTCCCTGGCGTGCTCGTCGATGTATCGGCGAATGAAGATGATCTCGTCGAACTCGTGAACCATGAAGAGTGCGATTGTGATGAATGCGACGTTGCCTATGCTCAACGGAGCCTCCTCGCCTCAGCGCCTCCGCAGAGTGCCGAAGATGGAACGGGTGATTTCGCGGGTGATCTGGCGGCCCAGGCCGCCGATGGTCTTCTCGACCTCTCGGCGCCGGCGCTCGGTGGCCCTCTCCGCCTCGCGCTGGCGACGCTGGGTCTCCTTGACGGCCTCGCGCTCCAGGCGCTCGGCCTCCTTGCGACGCCGAGCCGCCTGACGGGCGGCCTCCTTCTCCAGGGCCTTCCGGGCGGCGGCGTCGGCCTTGGCCTGCTCCTTGGCGGCCTGCTCGGCGGCGCGCGCGGCCTCGGCGGCCTCGGCGCCGGCCTGGACCCGCTGGGCCAGCAGCTCGTAGGCGGACTCGTTATCCACACTCGTGGCGTACGTGGGCTTGAGCGGAGAGGAGGCCAGCACCTGGCTGACCGTGCCGTCCTGGGCCGGCCCCATGACGGCGGCGGGAACGTTGACGACCACCGGGGCCACCGGCGCCGGGCGCCCCTTCTCGTCCAGGACGCTGACGACGGCCTGGCCGGTCCCCAGCGACGTGAGCACCCGGCCGAGGTCGACCGGGCTGACCGGGAAGGTGGAGACCGCCTTCTTAAGGTTGACGGCGTCGGCCGGGGTGTGGGCGCGCAGGGCGTGCTGGACCCGGCTGCCGAGCTGTGCCAGGACCTCGTCGGGGACGTCCGTGGGGGACTGGGTGATGAAGACGATGCCCACGCCCTTGGAGCGGATGAGCCGCACCGTGCGCACCACGGCCTCCAGGAAGGCCTTCGAGGCGCCGGAGAACAGCAGGTGGGCCTCGTCGAAGAAGAACACCATGGTGGGCTTGTCCGGGTCGCCGACCTCCGGCAGGGTCTCGAAGAGCTCGGCGAGCAGCCACATGAGGAAGGTGGAGAACAGCGTGCCCTGGGACTGGATGTCGGCCAGCTCCAGGGCGGAGATGACGCCCCGACCATCGGGGGAGACCCGCATGAGGTCGCGCACATCCAGTGCGGGCTCGCCGAAGAAGGCCTCACCGCCGGCGGCCTCCAGGGCGGCGATCTCGCGCAGGATGACCCCGGCCGTGGCCGCCGAGACGCCGCCGATGGTCTTGAGCTCCTCCTTGCCTGCGTCGGTGTTCGTCAGGTAGTCGACGACGGCGCGCAGGTCCTTCAGGTCCAGCAGGGCCAGCCCCTGGCCGTCCGCCCAGTGGAAGACGAGTTGGAGGGCGGAGGCCTGCGTGTCGTTGAGCCCCAGGACGCGTGAGAGCAGGATCGGCCCGAACTCGGTGACCGTGGTGCGGATCGGGGTGCCGTTGATACCGGCGCCGGAGTCCGATCCACCGAGGTTGAACAGCTCGATGGGGAAGGACCGGCCCTGCCAGTCCTGACCGGTGGAGCCGATCCGGGAGGCGATCTTGTCATTGGAGGCTCCGGGCTCGGCCAAGCCGGTCAGGTCGCCCTTGACGTCGGCCAGGAACACTGGCACGCCGGCGCTGGACAGGCCCTCGGCCAGGAGCTGGAGCGTGCGGGTCTTGCCGGTTCCGGTTGCCCCGGCCACCAGCGCGTGCCGGTTGAGCAGCTCCAACGGGATGCCGATCGACAGGCCTGTGACCGCTGCGGGCTCGCCACCGGAGAGCGTGTCGAGGTAGGTGCCCACCGGCAGGGTGGGGGAGGAGAAGCCGTAACCGGAACGCACTTGTGCGGTGTAGGCGGCCTCCTCGGACTGAGGGGTCTCCGCCGCCTCCGGTGCGCCCCTCGCCGGTGGCTCATCCGTGGAGTCCGGGGGGTCGTTCGCGGCGGACTCGGAGGGCGCCGCGGGCTCGGCAGCAGGAGGCGCCGCGTCGGAATCGGACGACGCCGCCGACTCCACGGGCGCTTCCGCCGGAGCCTCTGGAACGGGACGATCGGCGGATGCGGAACCGGTGGCGAGCGCGGCATCCAGGGCCGCCTGGGCCGCAGCGGCTCTGGCCTCGGCGGCGTCGGCGGCGGCCCGTGCGGCCTCGGCCTTGAGTCGTGCGATCGCTGCGGAGTCGATCATGCCGTCATGATAATGCCGGGCGGGGGACGTCCGGGGATGCTCTTCGGGCCCGACGGCAACCGCCCGCTTCACGACGACCGACCCGCAGAAGCCCGCGGGCGCCGCGCGACCCGACGTTATCCACATGGGACTACGAGGATGGCGGGTCCTGGGGAATTGTCGGTACAGTACCGGCGTGGTACCAATCCGCGGTGCCTGATCCCTAGGGCCGATGGTGGCCCGTGTTCCCTGTTGCCTCGTTGTTGATGGTGGTGAGCGATCATGATCGCCTCGATCTCGTCTCCTCTCGATACGCGGTTCCCTGAGCGGAGCCCTTCTCCCCGCGACGGCTCGCGGGCATGGGTGCCGGTCGTGACACCGGTCCTGGCGCTGAGCCTGCTGTGGGCCCTGGTGGCCTGCGGCAGGGGCGGCGGCGTCGCTCAGGGGAGTGCCGGTCCGCCGGACTCCGCCGAGTCCGTGTCGGCCTCAGCGTCGCCGACGTCGGATCTTCCGGCGGACCAGGCCGCCGAGCGCGAGGCGGCCCTGGCGATGCCGGCCCCGCAGAGGCCGGAGAACATGGACGAGAACTCCTCCGAGGGGGCCATCGCGACCGCGACCTACGTCGTCCAGCTGTATCCCTACGTGTACGCCACGGGTGACCTGGAGCAGTGGAAGGCGATGAGTCAGCAGGACTGCCTGTTCTGCAACTCGGTGATCACCAATGTCGGGAAGCTCCACGAGGCCGGCGGATGGATCAGTCCGTGGACTCACACCATTACTCGGACCGATTACTTGGATCCCGGGCCCGACAGCGAGTACTCCCAGGTGGACGTCGTCTTCGACCAGGAGGCGTCCTACTCCTACGACGGCACCGGCGCCCCGCCGGACGTGAGTGAGCCCGCGACCGGCACCCTGCTCATGCTCGCCATGAAGTACGTGGACGGGCGCTGGGTCGTTCGAGGGGGACGGGTCGAGCAGGAGGAGCAGGGCGAATGAGAGGCTCAGCCTGGACCGCGTCGATCGCCGTCGCCGCGGCGGCCGTCATAGCGGCGAGCATGACCTCGCCCGCCACGGCCGAGGAGAGGTGGGGTGTTGAGACGCTTGACAACTCTGCAGAGTTTACACGCGCTCGTAAGTATGTGGTCGACCCGGATCCAGCACCCGCGGCGGGGATCGGGGAGGATTCTGCCGCCGAGGCCCCGGCGGATGGTGAGGCCTCCGGGGGCCAGGCCGAGTCCTCCATGGCGGCGGCCTATAGGCACTGCCAGACATTGAGCTCCGCGGTCGCCCGCGGTGCCTGCACCGGGGTGGTGATCGGCCTTGCCTTCGGCGCCCGGTCGGCTCCGGAAGAGGCTGCTGCTGCCGCTGATCCAGCCGGCGCCGCGGCGCCGGTGGTGATGACCTCCTCGGAGGTCGCCAAGGTCATGGCCAGTGGCTCGGGCATCGTGCGACAACCGCCCGGGTCCAAGGCGCTGGTGTCCAAGATCGTCATCGCCTACACCTCGGGGGACTCCCAGACCCTGACCACCACCATGGGCGGAGACGTCGTGACCATCGTGGCCACGCCCGTGTCGTACACCTGGGACTGGGGCGACGGCACCACGCTCACGACCAAGGATCCGGGGGCCGCGTACCCCGACCACACGGTCTTCCACGCATACTCCCGGACCGCCGAGGGCGTGGTCATCACTCTGACCACCACGTGGACAGCCACCTACTCGGTGGGCGGCGGGCCGGCGCAGCCGGTCCCCGGGACCCTGACCACCACCGACACCTCGGACCCCTTCGACCTCGTGCGCCGGATCTCCTACCTGACCGACGACGCCGAGGAGGCCCAGGGGCACTAGTGTCGCGTGTTGTTAGTTGTTTTGTGGTTGGTGTTTAGGATGATGAGGGGTATGGCGAATAGACCTGCTCCTGAACTGGTTCTGCGTGAGGGTGACCTGGAGGTGCTCGAGTCCTGGCTGCGTGCCACGACGGTGCCGGCTGGTTTGGCGCGGCGGGCGCGGATCGTGCTCCTGGCCGCTCAGGGGATGGCTAACAGTCGGATCGCGCAGGCGGTGGGAATCAGCGTCCCCACGGTGGTCTCCTGGCAGCGCCGCTACCAGGCCGGGGGTGTGCGGAGGCTGGAGGACGCGCCCCGCTCGGGGCGTCCCGGGCAGGTGCCTCAGGAGCGGGTCGTGGCCGCTACTTTGGCGCCACCTCCCAAGAGGTACGGGGTCACGCACTGGTCGAGCCGACTGCTGGCACGTCACCTGGGCATCGGCAACGCCACCGTGGCGCGGGTGTGGCGCAGTTATGGGATCCAGCCCTGGAGGTCGGGGACCTTCAAGTACTCCACCGACCCCGAGCTGGTGGGCAGGGTCACCGACGTGGTGGGCCTGCGCCTGGCGCCCCGGACAACGCCGTGGTGCTGTGCGTCGACGAGAAGTCCCAGATCCAGGACCTGGACCGCACCGCCCCGATGCTGCCCATGCAGCCGGGCGGGATCGAGCGGCGCACCCACGACTACACCCGGCACGGCACCTCCACCCCGTTCGCCGCCCTTCAGGTCGCTACCGGCCGCGTCACAGCCGCCTGCAGGCCCCGCCAGCGCCGTACCGAGCTGCTCGTCTTCCTGCGCCAGGTCGCGCGCGCCTACCCCGACGAGGAGCTGCACCTGGTGATCGACAACTACGCAACCCACAAGACCCCCGAGGCGCGCGCCTGGCTGGAGGCCAACCCCCGCATCCACGTCCACTTCACCCCCACCGGTGCCTCCTGGCTCAACATGGTCGAGATCTTCTTCTCCGTCATCGACCGTGCGGCCACCCGCCGAGGAGTCTTCACCTCCGTCAAGGACCTCAACACCAAGATCCGCGCCTTCATCAAAGGCTGGAACCAGCGCTGCCACCCATTCACCTGGACCAAGACCCCCGACGAGATCCTCACCAAATGCCAACCAAAAACAAACTAACAACACGAGACACTAGCGCCAAGTTTTCATCGTTGTGGTGCTGAATAGGGATGAAGATGTTCCTTTTCCCTGGGATGATGCGGATTGCTTAGGTCCGTGCATGACCAGGGGAGGAGCATCTTCGTGGTGGAGGAACTGGATTATATCCGCAGACGGGTGTGAAGTCCGGCGATGCGCCGCTGGTGGGGGTGGTCGGAATAAGGCTGCTGAATGAGGCAATCCGACCCGTCGGTATGGGCGTTTTAATCAATACCAGCGCATTGTCCACTCCATCGCATGAGAAAGAATTTCCAGCCTTGGAGTGGTTCGGCCGTCGTGACGGGACATGCAGCAAACCGCCCATCCGCATTCGGTGATTGACCCGAGCTGCAGGCAACAAGGCCGTCTTGCCGATTGTGAAAGATTGAGGTCGGTCTTGTTGAAGTCTTCCAATTGGAATGGTTCGACGACATTTGGATCCAGGGTCGTTGTCGCCACACTCCGTTTAGATTTCTGAGTGCGAAGGGTTGGTCTCAATGCGACCATTCTCGAATTCGTTCCAAGATTCTGGAGGTGGTCCTAATAGTTTTCGCGTGGCTCTGATGGTGAGCCATCCGAACGCGGCGTTCCCTCCGGCGCCGATACCCGCCCCGATGAACATGGGGACCTGCTTGCCTAGAACAAGTACTCCTTGCTTGGTGCCGTACTTCGTAATGAAACGCGGCCCCAAGATGGCGTTTGCTTTGTTAATGGCTGACATTGGGATGGTTCGAATGACGTTTTTGCTCCAGTGCGGGACTGTTCTCTTCGCCAGTGCATTGATGGTATTACATGCTGCTTTATCGCCGAGGAGAATCGCGGTAACCATGGTTCTACGGAGCTCGGTGTTGTCGATGCTATAGATCTCTAAGATCGACAGAACGTAGAGGATTGAGGCTTCGAGGTAGGCGGTGAGGTCTGCGAGAGCGGCAGGTACTTGAACTGCACCGTTGGGTGCGACAGCAGTAAGGCCTGCGCAGGCTCCGCTTGTGGATACAGTAGTGATATAGGTTCTGTTGATCGAGGTAATGATCTGGGCGGGTGTTTTATTCGGGTGGGCTCGACGAAGGCGCTGAAGGTTAGCGCGTGCAAGTGGCTGCTGTGACTTCAGAGCGTTGCCGTAGGCTGACGCTATAAGCGTCTTCGGGTTGAGTTGGGATTTGTGGGGCATAATTCATATTACCATTTTGGTCTGGATGCTCGCAATATCCGCGACATTCTGTCGCTCAGAACTGCGGGACTGTGGTCCTGCTGGTCCGGTGGAGGAAGGTGGTCCGGCTCCAGCGTTCTGTTCCTGGGCAATCTTGATCCTGGAATTAACGTCTTTTTGCATCGAGTGCGGCGCATAGCAGCGTTATCGACGCGGTACGGGATTGCAACCGGTTGTCGGCAGATCGGTCTCGACGAAAGAGACGACAGGGTGGCCGGGGAATGGGAGGCCGGGACGACGGTCGCCGGCTCCCGCCCTTTGTGGGCGGGGAGTCAGCGACCGAACCACTCCTCGACGCGCGCGACGATCGCCTTGTCGAAGGCGTCGTCGGAGTGGTGCTGGGCGATCCAGGACGAGAAGGACCCGCCCGCGGCCTCGTCCATCTGCCTGCGGCAGGCCTCCGGCTCCCTCAGCGCACGGGTGAGCATGGTCGCCGCCTCCGCGAGGTCCCGGTAGATGAAGGGGTAGGACGGCGGGACGAGAGCGCGTGCCCACTCCCGGTCGGGCAGGACACCGATGACGCCCGCTCCCAGCGCCTCGACGTAGAGCAGGCCGTAGGACACCTTGTCGGCGGTGGCCAGGAAGGCGGTCGTCCGCGCCAGGGCCTCCCAGTAGGACTGCCTGGTGGCGGTCAGCGGCCCCATCCACACCCAGTCCCGCTGCGAGATGCTCATGGCGGCCTCGGAGACGAGACTGTCCTCCTGCAGACGCATCTCGACCCTGAGCGGGACGGACCGGCGCACCTGTTCGAGCACTCGGAAGAACTGCTCCGGGTGCTTCCCGCGCGTGAGGTAGATCGACGGGTAGAGGACGATCGGCACGTCCGAGTAGGTGCGGGGCTGGATGTGGTCGAGCCTGAATCCGAGGTTCACCCAGGAGAGCGTGGACTTCTCGTACAGGTGCTGGGCCGTCCACTTCGCCACGAGCTCGCGCACCTCGTTGGCCGTGCGCCGGGAGTCCGCGAAGGTGGGGAACAGGGCGCACGACAGCGCGAGCGTCGCCGTGTGGACCCTGGGGGCGTTCGACGGCACCGGTCGCCAGACGAAGTTCATGATCCGCGGCTCCGCCACCGTTCCCGGCGCCGTGCCGGGGGCGCGGGAGAGGACCTGCCAGACGTGCGGGGAGTCCGCCGCGTCCATGTTGATGACGACGAGGTCCGTGGGATCGAGCCCTTCCAGGGGGACGACGTCGAACTCCTCGCTCTGCCTGGGAACGGGGGCGATGACGGTCGATTCCGGGAAGATCCTCAGCAGTCGCCGTACCAGGGTGTCGCCGGCCTCATGGCCGGCGATGCGTCCGGCGGACGAGATGTCGATGTCGTCGTACTTGATGGCGATCCTCATGACCGTGCCTCCATGGGTTCTGAGTTCTCCGAGTCCTCTGAGTCGTCCTCCGAGTCCTCCGCTCCGATCTCGTCGTCGTCGTTGGTGCGGGCGGGAATGCGCATGCCGTAGAAGGAGCGGTGGATGAAGAAGAGCGCCACGAGGAAGAAGGCCGCCGCCAGGACGTGCACCAGGGTCCCCAGGCCCTGCGCCTTGAGGCTGACGGCGAGCTCGACGGCGAGCAGACCGAAGAGAGTCGTGAACTTGATGATGGGGTTCAGGGCGACCGACGAGGTGTCCTTGAAGGGGTCGCCGACGGTGTCCCCGACGATCGAGGCGTCGTGCAGGGCGGTGCCCTTCATGTGCAGGTCGACCTCGACGACCTTCTTCGCGTTGTCCCACGCGCCCCCGGCGTTCGCCATGTAGATCGCCTGGTACAGGCCGAACACCGCGATCGACACCAGGTAGCCGATGAAGAAGAAGGGCTCGACGAAGGCCAGGGACAGTGTCGCGAAGAAGACCGCGAGGAAGATCGTGAGCATTCCCTGCTGGGCGTACTGGGTGCAGATATCGACGACTCGCTTGGAGTCCTCCACCGAGGCGCGCTCCGCTCCCGTGTCCAGGTGAATCGACTCCTTGATGAAGGCGACGGCCCTGTTGGCGCCCGTGGTCACCGCCTGGATGGACGCCCCGGAGAACCAGAAGACCACGGCCCCGCCGGTGATGAGGCCCAGGAGGAAGGGGGCGTGCATGAGGGAGAGGTTCTCGATGCCCCTGGTCAGGTGATCGGTCAGTCCGATGATGATCGAGAAGATCATCGTGGTGGCGCCCACGACGGCGGTTCCGATGAGGACGGGCTTCGCCGTCGCCTTGAAGGTGTTGCCGGCGCCGTCGTTGTCCTCCAGGAGGAACTTGGCCCTCTCCCAGTGGGGGAGGAGGTCGAAGTCTCGGTGCAGCTCCTCGTCGATGCCGTCGATGTCCTCGATGCGGGACAGCTCGTAGACGCTCTGGGCGTTGTCGGTGACGGGGCCGTAGGAGTCGACGGCGATGGTCACCGGGCCCATGCCCAGGAACCCGAAGGCCACCAGGCCGAATGCGAAGACGGCGGGGGCCGCCATGATCCCCTCCAGCCCGGAGCCGGACAGGAGGAAGGCCCCTCCCATGAGGCCCACGACGGTGATGCCGAGCCAGAAGGCGGAGAAATCGCCCGCCACGACGCCGGAGAGGATGTTCAGGCTCGCACCGCCCTGGCGCGAGGACTTGACGGTCTCGCGAACGTGCTGGGAGCCGGTGGAGGTGAAGACCTTGACCAGTTCCGGGATGAGCGCCCCGGCCAGCGTCCCGCAGGTGATGATGGTGGCCAGGCGCAGCCACAGCCCGCCGTCCTGTCCGCCCAGGACGAGCCAGGTGGACAGGTAGGTCAGCACGATGCACAAGGCACTGGTGAGCCACACCAGGGTGGTCAGGGGCGTCTCGAAGTTCATCCGGTCCGCATCGCCGAAGCGCGCGCGGCACCAGGCCGCGTTGATCCCGTAGGCGGCCCAGGCCGCGAGGATCATCGCGGCGCGCACCGTGAAGATCCACACGAGCAGCAGGGCCTGGAGCCCGGCGTCCGGGACCGCCAGGAGGACGAAGGTGACCAGGGCGACGCCGGTGACGCCGTAGGTCTCGAACCCGTCGGCGCTGGGGCCCACCGAGTCGCCCGCGTTGTCCCCGGTGCAGTCCGCGATGACGCCGGGATTGCGGGGGTCGTCCTCGTCGATCTTGAAGACGATCTTCATCAGGTCGGCGCCGATGTCGGCGATCTTGGTGAAGATGCCTCCCGCGATGCGCAGCGCGGAGGCTCCCAGCGACTCCCCGATGGCGAAGCCGATGAAGCAGGCTCCGGCCACGTCGGCGGGCAGGAGCAGCAGGATCACGAGCATCATGAGCAGCTCGAGGCTGATGAGCACCATGCCGATGCTCATGCCCGACCGCAGCGGGATCCTGTGCACGTCGTGCGGCTTGCCGCGCAGGGAGGCGAAGGCCGTTCGGGCGTTGGCGAAGGTGTTGACCCGGATTCCGAACCACGCCACGCAGTAGGAGCCGCCCATCCCGAGCAGGGAGAAGACGACGACGATGCCGACCCTGCCCCACCCGAAGCCGACCAGCGCCTTGTAGTAGACGATGATGACGGCGGTGATGAAGGCCCACAGGATCATGAGGAAGCGCCCCTGTCTCACCAAGTAGGCCTGGCAGGTAGAGTAGATGGTCTCCGCGACCTCCAGCATCGAGGAGTGCACGGGGGCCTCCCGCAGGCGCAGGAAGGTGACCGTTCCGAAGCTCAGGCCGAGCAGGCACACGCAGATGCCCACTAGGAGCAGTGCCCGGCCGCTCAGGCCCCCGGAGACGAGGACGCCGGACAGGTCCGGGAGCACGAGGTTGGCCTCGCCTCCGCCGACGTCGGGACCGCCCTCAGCACCGGGCGGGCTCGCCGTGAGAGCCGCGAGAGGAGAAGGGGGACAGCACGAAAGGAACATGGATCATCGCCTGGTTTTCGTCCGCTGTGTGGGTGCACCACTGACCGGGGAGAGTCTAGTCACTGCCGGGAGGGCGAACCAGGGGGCGGCGGGTCTCTAGCGGCCCTCGCCCGTGGAATCGGCGTCGAGGCGGGCGCTGTAGTCCGCGATCTTGCCGTCGACGACGCTCAGCGACAGGGCCAGGCGCGCCATGCGTTCGGTAATGGCCTCCCGATGGTCCCTCAGCAGTGCGAGGCGCTCGGGCACACCGTCCGGGTCTTGCTGCACGAGCCTGGTGAACTCGGCGATCCTGGCCAGGGGCATACCGGTGTCGCGCAGGTGGATCAGGACGTCCAGCAGGTGCAGCTCCTCGGGCCCGTAACGGCGCCGGCCGCTCGCGTCGCGAGCAGCCGGAGGAATGACACCTGCGCGCTCGTAGTACCTCAGGGCGTCGACGCTCAGGCCAAGATGCTCGGCGGCCGCGCTGATCGTGCAGTCGTGATTCCGGGCGCCGGTCATCATGCCGTTCCGCGTGCGCTCTCCAGGTCGGCCAGCACGGCCGCGGGCAGCGGGGCGCTCATCGCCCGCACGGCCGAGTCGAGCTGGGCCCTGGTGGACACCCCGACCACGGGGAGCACGGTCACGGCTCTGCCCGCCATCCACGCCAGCACGACCTGGCCCGCGTCCAGTCCCGTCGAGTCCGCCGCACGTGCGAGTGCGGCGAGCTGCGAGGCGGTCGCACCGTGCCGGTAGGCGTCGGGCAGTCGACGATCGTCCCGGGTGTAGGCGCCGCCGAGCAGCGGCGAGTAGCCGGCCAGACTGAGGTGCTGGCCGACGGCGAGGTCGATGAGGTCGTCATCGAGGAGCACGTGGGGAGACAGGTCCGCGCCGGGCGCGGCGGTCAGGTAGGTGAAGCGCTGCTGGACGACGGAGTAGCGCGGGCCGTCCGCAGCGGCGCGCAGTCCGGCCCCGAGTCGCGAGGAGGTGATGTTGGAGCAGGCGATCACTCGGGCCGTGCCGCGGCGGACCTCCTCCTGAAGGGCTCCCACGGTCTCCTCGATCGGCACCCGGGTGTCGTCGATGTGGGCGTAGAGCACGTCGATGCGATCGGTGCGCAGGCGCATCAGGCTGTGCTCCGTCTGCTCCCGCACCGCGGGCGCCGACAGGCCGAGGGCCTCGTCCAGGCTCCTGGTGCCCGGCCACGGGCGCGCGCCGATCTTGGTCGCCAGGACGACCTGCTCGCGAGCGCCGGGGCGCGCGCCGAACCAGTCGCCGAGGACCGTCTCGGACTCGTCACCGGTTCCGTCCTCGACCCAGAAGGCGTAGTTGTTCGCGGTGTCCAGAAACGTCGCGCCGGTGTCGAGCGCGGCGTCGAGGATCTCATGCGCGATGGTCGGGGCGACGCGGGTGCCGAAGTACATCGTGCCCACTGCCAGCGGCGGCACCATCAGGGCGTCATTCGGGCTATTACTGCCGAGTTCGATCGTCTCCATGCGAGCCAGCGTGCTCCCTGGAGCCCGCTCCAGGTCAAGTCGTGGGCACCGAGGGCGGACCGGGAGCGGGACTCGGTCAGCCCAGCGGGCGCACGAAGCCCTCGAGCCGTCTCATGCCCTCGGCGAGCTCGGCGCGCGACGCCGCGTAGGACAGGCGCACGTGCGTGTCCGCCATCGCGGGACCGAAGTCGACTCCCGGGGTCAGCGCCACGTGGGCCTCCTCCAGGGCCCGGGTGCAGAAGGTCGTCGAGTCCAGCCCCGTGCCCGAGACGTCGAAGTAGACGTAGAAGGCGCCGTCGGGCTCCACGGGCACGGGCAGCCCGATCCGCCTCAGGCCGTCCAGGACGATCCCGCGTCGCACCCCCAGCTCGACTCGCCGGGCCTCGCACGAGGCCAGAGCCTCGGGGGTGAAACAGGCCAGCGCGGCCATCTGCGTGGGCGTGGAGGCGCACAGGAAGAAGTTGACGGCCAGATTGTCGGCCGCGTCCAACAGTTCATCGGGAAGCACCAGCCAGCCCAGGCGCCACCCCGTCATGCCGAAGTACTTCGAGAAGCTGGAGACGATCACGGCCTCCGGATCGGTCTCCAGTGCCGTGCGCGCTGTGTGGCCCTCGGCGTCGGGGTCGGCCAGCGACAGGTAGATCTCGTCGACGATGCGCCACGCGTCACGCGCCCGCGCCTGCTCGCAGATGCGGGCGAGCTCGTCGAAGGGGATGGTCGTGCCCGTCGGATTCGACGGCGTGGCCAGCATGACGGCGCTCGTGGCCGGGGTCCAGGCCGCCGTCATGGTCTCGACGTCGAGCTGATAGCGGCTGGACGCGCTCGTGGGGGCCAGGACCACTCGGCCGCCGAATGCCTCGACGAGTTCGCGATTGCACGGGTAGCACGGGTCGGCCATGACGACGTCGTCGCCGTTCTCGGTGGTCAGGGCGATGGCCAGCAGCAGGCCCGCCGAGGCGCCGGCGGTGATGAGAATCCTGCGCGGGTCCACGCTCACCCCGTGTCGTGAGGCGTACAGCCCGGAGACGGCCTCGCGCAGGGCCGGCAGCCCAGCTGCGGGCGTGTAGGGCAGAGGGCGGCCGTCCATGGTGGCCCTCATGGCCTCGTGCACGCCGGGCGGGGCGCCGAAGTCCGGCTCGCCCAGGCTCAGCTTGGCCACGTGGGCGCCCGTCGCCTCGATCTGGCGTGCACGTGCGCCGATGGACATCGCGTGGAAGGGCTGGGCGCCGCGGGCGCGCTGAGCGAGTTTCATGGGCACTCCTGGAATGAAGGGAAGGCCTCGGCGGGGCTCTCGTCGACAGCGTAGGACGATCGGTGGGCCGCCTGTCCGGGGTGCTCGGGGTGAGGTACGGCGTGTCGTGCGGTAGGGTGCGGGCGTTGGAGCGGGTGGGCGAACCTCCCGGCTCTGGCGGGCCCCCATAGCTCAGCGGTTAGAGCAGCGAGCTTATACCTCGTGCGTGCCTGATAAGCACATGGTCCTGGGTTCGAATCCCAGTGGGGGTACCGGTAGATTCCTGCTCAAACCCACCCCAGTTGAAACAGACTAGGACGTCAAGACTCGGGTTTTGTGGAGGCCGGTTTATCTGGCTCCAGTGGTGGCCGGTTATGACTGTTCCTGGCGACCGTGGTTGGTGTCGGAGACCCAGGCGGCTTCGTACTCGGCGGGGGGGGGGGGGGGGGCGCATGCCAACGGCGGAGTGGGGTCGTGGGTGCGCCGCTCGATCCCGCCCGGCTGCATGGGCAGCATCGGGGCGGTGCGGTCCAGGTCCTGGATCTGGGACTTCTCGTCGACGCACAGCACCACGGCGTTGTCCGGGGCGCCAGGCGCAGGCCCACCACGTCGGTGACCCTGCCCACCAGCTCGGGGTCGGTGGAGTACTTGAAGGTCCCCGACCTCCAGGGCTGGATCCCATAACTGCGCCACACCCGCGCCACGGTGGCGTTGCCGATGCCCAGGTGACGTGCCAGCAGTCGGCTCGACCAGTGCGTGACCCCGTACCTCTTGGGAGGTGGCGCCAAAGTAGCGGCCACGACCCGCTCCTGAGGCACCTGCCCGGGACGCCCCGAGCGGGGCGCGTCCTCCAGCCTCCGCACACCCCCGGCCTGGTAGCGGCGCTGCCAGGAGACCACCGTGGGGACGCTGATTCCCACCGCCTGCGCGATCCGACTGTTAGCCATCCCCTGAGCGGCCAGGAGCACGATCCGCGCCCGCCGCGCCAAACCAGCCGGCACCGTCGTGGCACGCAGCCAGGACTCGAGCACCTCCAGGTCACCCTCACGCAGAACCAGTTCAGGAGCAGGTCTATTCGCCATACCCCTCATCATCCTAAACACCAACCACAAAACAACTAACAACACGCGACACTAGGTGCAGGCCAAAAACCGAATGCCATCCAGCGAGCCCCACCAGGAATCCTGACAACGACGGATCAATAGCTAATCCGGCGCCAGCAGTAGATCCGAAAATGGCGAACGCCTTCGCCAATTGCTCACCCGTGTATGCTTAAGCGAGCAGAGCACTACCAGCAGTCATCATCGCAGCCGCTCCGACACCCGACAGGCCGCGGACCACATCAAGTAACAAGATGTTGTTAGCCAGTACGCTTGTCAA
>NZ_AUBN01000014.1 GCF_000429265.1 Actinomyces gerencseriae DSM 6844 | reverse complement strand
GCGCTGGGGGTACGACCGCGCGGTTTTACGTACGACCGGGTGGGACCGCGTACGACCACGTACCCCGAGACCCCGACGAGGAAAGCCCCGCACAACCCCATCCCCACGACACGAAGAACCCGTTTTGAGCAGTTGTCGTAACTCCTGTGATACGTGGGGCCGGGCTGGGCGCATGGTGGCGCTGCGTCTGCCCGGGTGGCCCCGCGCCCCGACCCGCTCCGGGACGCGGCGCTCGGCGTTCCCTGAATCTCCTCCCCTCGACGTCGGCCGCCCATGCCGCCGAGCCCCGCGGCGTCGGCGGGCGCGCCGGGAGGAGGCGCGCTGGAGTCGGCGTGTTTGGTCTAGGACTGAAGTCACACTAGAGTCATATCGTGAACGACGCGTCGCCGCGTCACGCCTGCATCAGGACGATCTGAGGCAGACCCGAGAACGACCCGAATCAGAAAGGGGCATCGATGCCCAAGTACGTGTACCGCTTCAGCGAGGGAGACAAGGACCAGAAGGACCTCCTGGGCGGCAAGGGAGCCAACCTCGCCGAGATGACCCGTCTCGGGCTGCCGGTTCCTCCCGGATTCACCATCACCACCGACGCCTGTCGCGCCTACCTGGCCGACGACGAGGTCCCCGACGAGCTCGCCGTCCAGGTCACCACCGCTCTGCGCGGCGTCGAGGAGGAGCTGGGACGCGAGCTCGGCGCTGCGGAGAACCCGCTGCTGGTCTCCGTTCGCTCCGGGGCGAAGTTCTCCATGCCCGGCATGATGGAGACGGTGCTGAACATCGGGCTCAATGACGACTCCGTGGAGGGCCTGGCCGCCGCCAGCGGCGACGAGCGCTTCGCCTGGGACTCCTATCGCCGTCTCATCCAGATGTTCGGCAAGACCGTCCTGGACATCGACGGCGAGCACTTCTCCGACGCCCTGGACGTCAAGAAGGTCGAACGCGGCGTCACGCTCGACTACGAGCTGGACGTGACCGCTCTCACCGAACTCGTCGAGCAGTACAAGGGAATCGTCCGCGAGCGGGCCGGCATCGACTTCCCCCAGGATCCGCGCGCCCAGCTCGATATGGCCACCGAGGCCGTCTTCCGCTCCTGGAACACCGAGCGCGCCCACATCTACCGCCGCCGCGAGAAGATCCCCCACGACCTGGGCACCGCCGTCAATGTGTGCACCATGGTGTTCGGCAACATGGGGGAGACCTCCGGCACCGGCGTGTGCTTCACCCGCGACCCCTCCAGCGGCCGATCCGGCGTCTACGGCGACTACCTGGTCAACGCCCAGGGCGAGGACGTCGTCGCCGGCATCCGCAACACCCTGTCCCTGACGGATCTCGAGCGCTTGGACAAGACCTCCTACGACGACCTGCGCGCGGCCATGCGCAAGCTCGAGACCCACTACCGGGACCTGTGCGACATCGAGTTCACCATCGAGCGCGGCAAGTTGTGGCTCCTGCAGACGCGCGTGGGCAAGCGCACCGCCGCGGCCGCCTTCCGCGTGGCCACCCAGCTGGTCGACGAGAAGCTCATCACCATGGACGAGGCCCTCACCCGCGTCACCGGCGAGCAGCTCACCCAGCTCATGTTCCCGCAGTTCGCCCCCACCGCCAGTCGCGACCTGCTGACCCGCGCCATGCCGGCCTCCCCGGGGGCGGCCGTCGGCCACATCGTCTTCGACAACGACGAGGCCGTCGCGCGCTCCGAGGCGGGGGAGTCCGTCATTCTCGTGCGTCGCGAGACCAACCCCGACGATCTGCCCGGAATGGTCGCCGCGGCCGGTGTGCTCACCGCCCGTGGCGGCAAGACCAGCCACGCCGCCGTCGTCGCCCGCGGCATGGGCAAGACCTGCGTGTGCGGAGCCGACGCCCTGGAGATCGACGCCGTCGCCAAGACGGTGCGCGTCGCCGGCCGCGAGGAGACGCTCACCTCCTCCTCGATCATCGCCATCGACGGGCAGTCCGGCGAGGTCTTCCTGGGTGAGGTCCCCGTTGTCGACTCCCCCGTCATGACCTACCTGCGCCGCGGGCTGGAGACCGCCCTGGACTCCGCCGGCGACGTCGACACCCGTGAGCTCGTCACGAGCGTGGACCGCCTCATGCGCCACGCGGACGCCGTCGGCCGCCTGCAGGTGCGAGCCAACGCCGACACCCCCGCCGACGCCCGCCACGCCATCCACCGCGGCGCCCGGGGCGTGGGGCTGTGCCGCACCGAGCACATGTTCCTCGGTGAGCGCAAGCAGTTCGTCCAGAACCTCATCCTCGCCGAGTCGGACGCCGAGCGCGAGGAGGCCCTGGCGGCCCTGCTGCCGCTGCAGAAGGGCGATTTCGTCCAGATGTTCGAGACGATGAACGGCAAGCCCATGACGGTGCGCCTCATCGATCCGCCGCTGCACGAGTTCCTGCCGGACCTGACCGAGCTGAGCGTCAAGGTCGCCCTCGATCGTGAGCGCGGAGTCCTCGACCCCGCCGACGAGGATCTCCTGGAGATCGTGCGCAAGAGCCATGAGTCCAACCCGATGCTGGGGCTGCGCGGCGTGCGGCTCCTGCTCACCATGCCGGGCCTCATCGAGCTGCAGGTGCGCGCCATCGCGGAGGCCGCCGTCGAGCGGCTGCGGGCCGGGGGCGATCCGCACCCGGAGATCATGATCCCGCTCATCGGCTCGGTCCGTGAGATGCAGATCGCCCGCGACCGCGCCGAGAAGGTCCTCGCCGAGGTGTCCGTCGAGTCCGGCTACGAGCTGGACTTCCCGATCGGGTGCATGATCGAGCTGCCCCGCGCGGCCGTCACCGCCGCGCACATCGCCGAGGAGGCGGACTTCTTCTCCTTCGGCACCAACGACCTGACCCAGACCACGTGGGGCTTCTCCCGTGACGACGTCGAGTCCTCCTTCGTGGGCCGGTACATCGCCCAGGGGATCTTCGGGTCCTCGCCCTTCGAGTCCATCGATGTCGACGGCGTGGGCAGCATGGTGCGCCTGGGCGTCGAGGGCGGCCGTGAGACGCGGCCCGGCATGAAGGTGGGCGTGTGCGGGGAGCACGGCGGCGACCCGGAGTCCATCCTCTTCTTCCACGAGGCGGGTCTGGACTACGTGTCCTGCTCTCCGTTCCGCGTTCCGGTCGCCCGGCTGGAGGCGGGTCGCGCGGCGGTGCTCTCGCCGGTCGAGTGACTCGGTAGGAGCGGGGCCGGCCGGGCCCGGGTGCCCAGGGCGGGGGCGGGTTCCCCATCCGGCCCCGCCGCCCCGCCCGCCGCCTTCGCCGAGATCGGTCGAGTTCCGGCTCGAGATCGGTCCGGTTCCGCACCGAGATCGGTTCGGTTCCGCACCGAGATCGGACATGATCTCGGCCCTGCCAGCGGTAGAATCGCGATTCATGGGCGACTCGCGGTTCCTGCTTCACGTCACACAGGCCGATCGATGGCTGGCCGTCATCAGCAACCTGCGCAACCTTGCCGATCAGGGTCTGTCCCCTCGGGTGAGGGTGATGATCAACGGCACGGCGATCTATGCGGTGCAGGGCGTCAACGATTGGACGGAGGCGATGCGCGAGTCCGCCCGGGACGGCGCTGTCTTCGAGATCTGCTCGCGCTCCGTTGCCAACCATGGTCTGCCGCGGGAGACGTTGCCGCCGTGGTTGACGCTCGTCGACGCGGCGATCCCGGCCATCGCTGAGTGCATCGCCGAGGGCTGGACCTACATCAAGCCCTGACGCCGGCGCTATTGTTCGGCGCGGTTGCCGAGCCCCGATGTCCGTACCCGATGGGCGGGACGCCGTCAGCGACTCTCGGCCAGGGCGTGGCGAGGGCGATCGTGCAGGGCATGCGGTCCATGCGGTCCATGACGACCGCCGTTCCCCGCCCCCCCCTGGACGACCGGCCACGGCGGTTCGGTCGCGCCGGGGCTGACGGGGCCGGCGTCGGGGTCCGGCGATTCGGCCGCGCCGGGAGTCGTGAGTTCCCGAGTGCTTCGCACGTGGACTGATGGCCCGCTCCCCGGGGGTGTACGGCATCGGCTCAAGCGGCGAAGCGCTCGCGGATCGTCCGAATGGTCGTGCGACCGCCCCGATTCTCGACGGCGAGCGCCCGTCGGCCATTGAGGCGGACCGATCTCGGCGCGGAACTGGACCGATCTCGGCGATGGCGAAAACGAGGCCCTGAGCGGGAGGGGCGGGGTGCGGTGAGGCAGGATGTGGCCATGAGTCCAGCCCCCTTCGGCCCCGACGCCCTGGGCGCATTCGTCGACGCCCTGCGGTCGCGCATCGGGACCGTGGTCGTCGGCAAGCCGGAGGCGGTCGATGCCGCTGTCGCCACCTTCCTCGCCGGCGGCCACCTCCTCATCGAGGACGTGCCCGGTGTCGGCAAGACCACCCTCGCGCTGAGCCTGGCCCGCTGCCTGGACCTGACCGCCTCCCGCATCCAGTTCACCGCCGACCTCATGCCCACCGACGTCACGGGGCTGTCCGTCTACGACCAGGCCGCCCGGGAGTTCCGCTTCCACCCGGGTCCGGTCTTCGCCGGCGTCGTCATCGCCGACGAGATCAACCGCGCCACCCCGCGCACTCAGTCCGCGCTCCTGGAGGCCATGGGGGAGGGGCGCGTCAGCGTGGAGGGGCGGACCCTCGAGCTGCCCGATCCCTTCATGGTGGTCGCCACCCAGAACCCCCTCGACATGGAGGGCACTTTCCGCCTGCCCGAGGCCCAGCGCGACCGCTTCATGACCCGTCTGGCCATCGGCTACCCCGAGCCCGACGCGGAGTCGGCCATGCTCCTGGCGCGCTCGGCCACCGATCCGACCGACGCGCTCGTGCCCGTCGCCACCGCCGACGACGCGGTCCGCGCCCGTCGGGCCGTGGCCGGCCTGCATGTCGCGCCCGCCGTGGCCGCCTACGTCGTGGCCCTCGTCGCCGCCACCCGTGCGGATCCCGACCTCGTCCTGGGGGCGAGCCCGCGCGCCGGGCTGCACCTGCTCGCCATGGCCCGGGCCGGCGCGGCCATGGCGGGCCGGGACTACGTCTCGCCCGACGACGTCGCCCTGGCCGCGCCCGGTGTCCTGACCCACCGTCTCGTGCCCGCGGGACGCCAGGCCTCGGCCGCGGAGGCGGCTGCGGTGGCGGCGCGCGTCCTGGCGGACCGCATCGCGTCCGTGGCCGTGCCCAGGGGCTGATCGGCGTTGGGGCTCAGCATGACGGCGGTCGCGCCCGGACGCCCGGGCGCCCGACGCCGCCCCGTCCGGAACGGGATGGTGCGGTGGCGGCGCCCGCCGTGGGTCGCCCCGACCTCGCACGGGGCCTGGCTCCTGGTGGTCGCCGTCGCCCTGGTGGCGGGCGGGGTCCTCTGGGGAGTCCGTCTCGTGCGCGACGCCGGTCTTCTGCTGGCCTGCCTCGCGGCGACCTCCTTCGCGGCGGCCTCCGCCGGAGCGGTGGTGCACGCCGTTGCGCTCGCTCGCCGACGTCCGCAGCCGGTCGGGCCGACTCACGTCGAGGCGGGCGAGACGGCCCGGTGGAGCCTCACGACGGATCGCCCGGGCGCGTCCCTGCCGGCCTGGGTCCTGTGGCGCGCCCCGGAGGGCCGTTGGCTGCGGGCGCTCGTCGAGGGACGCAGCGATCTGCTGCTCGCGCTGCCGCGGCGCGGCTCGTACCGGATCAAGGCGGACGGCCTGACCTTCACCGACCCGCTCGGCCTGTGGCGGGTCCGCGTGCCGCTCGGCGAGGGCGCGACGGTGGTCGTCCTGCCGCGACCGGTGCCGGTGGTGCTGCCGTCCATCGGCGGAGCGGCTCCCGCAGGCCGTCTGCGCGCTGATCGCGGCGAGGAGCTCGCGGGCCTGCGCGACTACCGGCGCGGCGATCGCCTCTCCTCCGTCCACTGGCGTCAGTCCGCTCGGCTCGACCGCCTCGTCGTCGTCGACGCCGAGCGCCGCACCCGCGCGCGGCGCACCGTTCTGCTCGACACCCGCGCCGCCGCCTACGACGACGGGCGGGCGGATGGGCGGCCGGGTCCGGCGGGGCGCCGGGAGCGGCGGAGCCGCGCCGCGACGGGGGCTGACGTGCTGGAATGGGGGCGGCCGTCGACGGGGCTGGGACGGAGCCGCGCCGCGACGGGGGCTGACGCCTTCGAGACGGCCGTCGGCCTCGCCGCCGGTGTGCTCCGGGAGTGGGAGTCCGTCGGTGCGGACCTGCGTCTGGTGGTCGGGCGGCGGATCCTGGAGGCCGACGCCGGGGAGCGCGGCGGGATCACGCGCCTGCTGGAGGCCCTCGCCCTGGCGGCGACCACGCCCGGCCCCCCGGACTCCGGGCCGTTCGAGGGCGATGCGCCCGACGTCGTCATCACCTCGGCGATCGCGCTCGCCGATGTCGGGCGGGGGCTGGTCGCCCCGCGCTCGTCCGGCGATCTCCTCCTCGTCGGGTCCGGCGCCGAGGCGCGGACCCGCGAGGCGCCTGCGAGCTGGAGGACCCGCGTCGTCCCCGTGGGCGCCGGGCTCTCCGGCCCCGGGCCGGGCCCCGGTGCGACTCGGGACGGCGGCCGATGACGCGCCGCGCCCCGCGCGCGTCGATGGGCCATGCCGCCGGCGCCGCCGAGCCCGTACGGTGTGCCGGCCGCGCCCCGCGCGCGTCGGCCGACCGCGTCCCCGTCGAGGCGCTCCCCGCGCCGACGGCCCCCGGCGTGTCGCCACCCGCCGACCCGGCCCGCGGACAGCCCCTGCTGGCCGCCCTTCTCATCACCATCCTGTGGGCCAACGGCCTGCGCGCCCTCGACGCGCTCCTGCTCCCCGGTGCCTGGAGCGGCTGGAGCCTTCTCATCGCCGCCCTGACCCTTGCGACGGCCGGGATCGTGCGCACCATCCGGCCCGTCCGCATCCTGGGCGCCGTCGTGCTCAGCCTCCTCGTCGGCGCCGTCCCGACGGGCCTGGCCATCGGCTCCGCAACAGGGCTGGAGACCTGGTGGGCCTCGCCCGGCGAGCAGCTCAGGGCGGCGGGCCTCGCCGTCCACCAGGGCGTCGCGCCGCTGGAGGCCACCCCGACCCTGTCCGCCGTGATCGCCCTCGTCAGCCTCCTGTTCTCCTGGGCCTGCGTGCTCATGAGCGCCGGGAGCGGCGACGCGGTCGGGGTCAGCGGGTTCGTGCCCGCGGGGGCGCTGCTCGTTCCCGGTCTCGTCGTCGGGCAGATCCCGCCCACGCGGTCGGTTCTCGTGGCCGGTGCGTGCCTGGTCCTGCTCGTGGGCTCCGCCGCGCCCGCGGCTCCCGGCCGCACGGACCTGCCACGGGCCACCCGCCTGCGCCGGGCCGTCGTCCGCGCCTGCGGGCGCGCCCTCGTCATCGCCTCCGCTCTTGGCCTGGCGGCGGGCGCCGTCCACCTCGCTCCGATCTTCCCCGACCGTCCCTGGGGACAGGTGCCAGGGCGACCCGCCACCGTCCCCGAGACCACCCTCACCCTGAATCGGGACCTCGTCCGCGGTTCATCGGCCACCGCCTTCGAGCACAGTGACGCGGGATTCCCCGAGGGCGCGAGTCTGCGCCTCACCCTCGCCGTCGTCCGCGACCTCGACGGGCCGAGCTGGAGCCCCCTGGCCGAGGCCGAGGGACTCGCTCCGCTCTCGGACCCGGCGTCCCCGGCCGGTACCGGCGCTCTGACGGCCGGCGGAGCGGTGGCGGCCGACGGGACGGCGGCGGACGTCGAGGACCCGGCCTCCTACGAGCGGCTGCCCAGGGTCCGCGTGCGCGTCCGGGACCTGTCCGGCCGCCGCCTCCCCCTCCTGCAGTCCACCGCCCTGGTGACGATGGACGGCGCCGACGACGCGTCGTCCGCTTCTTCCGATTCCGCCGGGCGGGCGCCGACCGCGGCGGACTGGTGGTGGGTCGCCGGGACGGGCACCGTGATCTCGACCGGCGCCCCGACGCAGCCGGATACCGGTTTCACAGCGTACGGCTGGTCCTCCGTCGCCGACTCGACCGGCCTCCCGCGGCTGGCCCCGCCCGCGAGCGCGGCCGCGCCCTCCCCCGGGACGCTCGCCCCGTACACGTCGGTGCCGGAGGGGAGCCGGGTCGTCCGGGACGCCGCCGAGGAGGCGATCGGCGCGTCGGGGGCGACCGGCTCCGACAACGCCACCCGGGCGGCAGCCCTGGCCGCGTGGTTCCACGGAAACGGCTTCGTCTACGACGAGTCCGCCCCGGGCGGTTTCGACGGCGGCGCCGACGGCGCGAGCGGCGGTGGCGGCGCGAGCGGTGCCGCACCGGGTTCCGGCGCCTCCCGGAGCCCGACGGCGACGGTGGAGGCCTTCCTGACCGAGCGCCGCGGCTACTGCATCCACTACGCCGCGGCCTTCACCCTCATGGCCCGCGGCCTCGGCATTCCCACCCGCATCGCCATCGGCTACGCCTCGCAAGCGGCCACGAGCGGCGACGCGCCGACCGCCGTCTCCGGGCGGGACCTGCACGCCTGGCCCGAGGTGTGGATCGACGACGTCGGCTGGGTGGCCTTCGAGCCGACGCCCGGGGGCGCCGGAGCGCGGGCGGACGCGGCTCCGACTGAGGAGACCTCCGCCCCTCCCGGCGGCGCGCAGGCGGGGACGACGCCTCCGGCCCCGCCGAGCCCCTCGACCGCGCCGCGGGGAGACGACTCCTCCGGTTCGGTCGGCGGTTCCGCCGCGGAGGGCGACGGGGCGCGCCCGTCCCCTCCGGCCGTCGCCGCGCTGGCAGCGGGCGTGCTCGCCGCGGCCTGCCCCGGCGGCCTGCGGTGGCACCAGCGCCGGCGACGACGTCGGGAGGTGGCCGTCGGCGACGCGCCGGCCTGCGCCGCCTGGGAGGAGGTCCTGGCCACCGCCGTCGATCTGGGACTGCTGGGACGTCGTTCGGACGGGCCGCGGATGATCGACGACGGCGGGCCGCGGATGGCCGGCGGGTCGCGGTCGCGGATGACCAGTGGGACGCGGTCGCCCGGCGGGGCGGGGGCGCCCTCGCCCGGTGGGGACGGGCGGCGATCGGACCCGCGCGGCGGGCGCCCTCGGGCGCTGACGCCCGAGGCGATCGCCGAGTACCTGTCCGGACTCATCGCGGCCCGTGGTCGGGAGACGGTCCCGGAATCCTCGGGGGCTGCTCGGCAGGACTCGGAGGCGCCGCCGGACCCGGGATCGCCGCCGGACGGGGGCGGCGGGCGTCCCGATGGATCGTCTCCGCAGCCGGCGGAGCCGCGGCCATTACCCCAGCCGGCGGAGCCGCGGCCATTACCCCAGCCGGCGGAGCCGCGGCCGCCGTCGTCGGCATGGAGCCCGGCGGAGGCGCTCGGCGTGCTCGCCGCGCAGGTCGTCGCCGAGCGTTTCTCGCTCAGCGCGGAACTTCCGGGACGCGTGGGGGAGAAGCGACGCGTGGGACGCACGTTTTCCCGGTCTCGCAACGATATCGATGCGGACCTGGGTCGGCTCCGCGTGACGCTTGCCACCTGTGTGCCGCGTCGCCGCCGCCTTATAGCACTCCTCGCGCCGAATTCCGTGATGCCGCACCGGTGGCGGGCATGAGAGGATGACGGAACAACGGCCTCACCGGTGTGGAGCCGTCGTTAGGACCGAGATGATCCAGAAAGGCACGTCATGGCGCTGTTCGAGTTCACCGGTACCCGACTCGAGGCCACGGCCCTGGGGGAGCCCGCCGACGCCGCTCAGCGCCGGACCGTGCTGGGGGCCGTGCGCGGACAGCTCGTCGATGTCCTGCGGCGCCCCGTCTTCCCCGTCGTGTGGCAGCGCGAGGGCGAGTCCGATGTGCTCACCGCTCTGGATGCCGCCTGTCAGGTGATGTGCGTCGAGCTGCTCGAGCAGCTCGACGCGGGCGCGCTCGTCTCCGCGATGGCGCGCACCGCCGCCGCCGCGCAGAGCGGATGGGCGGACCTCGCCTCGCGCTACCCGGGCGGGAGCGCCGCCTTCCGGCAGGACTGGGACGAGTTTCGCGAGACCGTGCCGATCAGCGCCGGGCCGAGTCCGCGCTTGACCCTCATCGCCATGGGCGTCAACGACGACGTCCGGGCCTCCCTCGCCATGCTGGTGTGCTCGGGCGTCGAGGTGCAGGAGGCGCAGGTCCGCACCGCCTCCGACGGGCGCGTCCTGGTCGGGCTGGAGCCCGTGCGTCACGACGTCCTGGGCGGATCCGGCGCGGTCCTGGTGGCCAGGGCCTCGCGCGTGGCGCTCGAGGGGCCGAAGGCGGGCGACGGGGACGATGACGGAGCCGGGGCCGCCACGACCGTTCCGGTGCCGAGTGCGAGACGGGGGGGCCGGCCCTCTCGCGCGGGGAGGAGGGGCCGTGCGACGGCGCCGCCGACCGGGCACGTCGCGGTGACCGGGCCCGCCGAGGCGACCGGGCGCGTCGAGACCGCCCGTGCGCGCCCGGCGGGGGCGCGTGCGGGGCGCTCCCGGCCCGCCCGGGCCAGGGCCGCCGGTCCCGCCGTTGTCGAGCCGGAGACCGTCGAGGCGGTCGAGACGGGGACGGGGCACAACGATGTGACTGTGCCCACGGTGCGACTGGTGGACTCCGTCGACTCGGCGGAGTCGGCGGAGTCGGTGAGCACGGACACCGCCGGGATCGACCGCAATCATCGCGCCGCGGGCCCGGTTCTCGGCGCGCAGCCGACCGTGCCCTCCGGCGGGAGGTCGGCGGCGGCGCTCGCCTCCGTCGCCTCTCGGATCGACACCCCGGCGACGCTCGTGTGGCAGCGCGTGCGGCGCGGCATCCATCACGAGGCGGTGCTCAACGCCGAGGGCATCATCACCCTGTCCAATGGCATGAGGTTCCGCGACCCCTCCGCCGCCGCCAACGCCGCGCAGCACACGCAGGACATCGACGGGTGGCGCGTGTGGCGCATCGGAGCGCAGGGTCCCGCCCTGCGCGACTTCATCGAGGGCTGATCCGCTCCCCGCCCGGCCCCTATGAGGAGAACCGCACGCTCTTCCTCCCCAAGATGGAGGCTGGCACCGCGGCTCATCGTCCATGATGTGCCCATGTCGACCCAGGCAGATTCCCACTCCGTCCGTTTCGCGAGGCACGTGCCCCCGCGCGTGATCGCCAGCGCTCGTACCACCCTCGCCTGGCTGCGCAGCGGCCGTGTCTCGTCCGTCCTCGCCGGGCTCCTCATGCTCAGCACCGCTGCTCTGGCGGCCGTCGACCACGTCCCGCCGCTGCGTCTTCCGCGCAACCCGCTCGCAGCGGACCCCGCTCCCGCCGAACCCGGAGGACGCATCTGGAGCCTGCTGACGGCATGGGCGGGCGCCGCCCGTCTCAGCCCCCTCATCGGCGTCATCACCCTGCTCACGATCGGCATCGCCATCGAGCGCTTCATCGGCGCCCGGCGCTTCCTGCTGTCCGCCCTCCTCTCCCACGTCATCGGCGTCGGCGTCGCCCTGATCGCCCACCCGCTCATCAGCGCCGTCGCGCCCACGTGGGGCCATGCCACGACCCACCAGCCGATCTCGGGAACCCCGCTCCTCCTCCTGGGCCCCCTCCTGGCCTCGACGGCGCTGATGAACCAGACCTGGAGCCGCCGCACCCGTGTGCTCACACTCATCTTCCTCCTCGTCGAGACCGCTGTCACCGGCACACCGGGCTCCCTGGCCCGCCTTGCGGCGGCCGTCGTGGGACTGCTCCTGGGGGCGGTCGCCTGGCGCAGGTCCACCTCCTCCCTTCGGCTGTCGCGCACGCGCAGGTCGTCGCGGAATCTCCTGGCGCTGCTCGTCGCCTGCTGGTCGCTCACACTGACGCTGGCCGCCGTCTCGCGAACCTCCCTCGGTCCCCTCGCCGACGCCCGGTACGGCATCTTCCCGGAGACGGACACCGCGAATCCCCCCTTCGGGGCCTTCCTCCTCAGTCTCATGCCGCTCCTCCTGCAGCTCGCCCTGGCGGACGGTCTGCGTCGGGGGCGCCGCACGGCCGCCATGGGCACGATCGGGCTTCAGGCCTTCCTCGCCCTGTGCTCGATCCTGTCGGCCAACCTGGCGTCCTTCAGCGCCGAGCTCACGCTGGAGGGAGGCTCGTCGCCGGCTCTCGCCCCGCAGGACGCCTGGAACGGCTCGAATCGCGTCGCCGTGCCCATCATGCTCAACATCGGCATCGTGCTGCTGGTCGTGTGGAACCGCGAGCACCTGGGACTGCACACCCGTCCCGGCGTCGTGCGCAAGGCGGTGGGGGCGTGGGCGGCGATCGCGCTCGTCTGCGCCGTGGCCAGCGTCGGCCTGGGCATGGCCGTCGTGGGCGACTTCCGGGCCTCCCCACCCATCGCGGAGGGATTCCAGGCCACCGCGACGCCTCTGGAGCTGCTCCTCGACTTCCTCGCGCGCATCCTGCCGACCTCCGCCGAGGGCCTGTTCGTCCCCGTGCTCCTGCCGACGGGCTGGGTCGCGAGCCTCGCCGCCTGGTTCTTCCCCACCCTGGCCTGGATCGCCGCCATCGCGTGCACCTGGGTGGCGCTGACCAAGCCCGCGATCACCCCCGGCGTCAAGCACGAGGACCTCGTCGCCCTGGTGCGGGCGCGCGGCGCCGGCACCCTGGGCTGGATGCTCAGCTGGCCCGGCAACGAGACGTGGATCGCCGACGACAGGCGCACCGGTTTCGCCTACCGAGCGGGCTCCGGGGTCGCCCTGACGCTGGGCGACCCGGCCGCCGCCGGCCCCGAGGACACCAAGGCCGCCGTCGAGGGCTTCACCGCCTTCGCCACCGACGCCGGCCTGGTGCCCGCGCTGTACTCCGTGCACGAACCCACCATGCTCGCCGCCCGCGAGCAGGGATGGACGATCCTGCAGGTCGCCGAGGAGGCCGTCATCGACCTGCCCGACCTCGCCTTCAAGGGCAAGGCCTTCCAGGACGTGCGCACCGCCCTCAACCACTCCCGTCGCGAGGGCATCACGGCGGAGTGGACCACGTGGCGCACGGCCCCGGAGGGCCGCCGCGACCAGATCCGGGCGATCTCGCAGGGCTGGGTGGGGGAGAAGGCCCTGCCGGAGATGGGCTTCACGCTGGGAGGCCTCAGGGAGATCGACGACGACGACACCCGCCTGCTGCTCGCCGTCGACGAGAGCGGCACCGTTCACGCGGTCACCTCCTGGATGCCGGTGCACCGCAACGGCAAGGTGATCGGCCTGACCCTGGATCTCATGCGGCGCCGCGAGGGCGGGTGGCGCCCGGCGATCGAGTTCCTCATCGCCCGCGCCGCGCAGGACGCCCAGGCCGAGGGCCTCGAGGTGCTGTCGCTGTCCGGTGCGCCGCTGGCGCGCTCCGGGACCTCCGGGGACCTGACCGGGGACGGGACCGACGACGTCGGCGCCTCGCGCTTCGACCCGCTGCTGGACCTGCTCGCCTCGCTGCTCGAGCCCGCCTACGGCTTCGGATCGCTGCACGCCTTCAAGCGCAAGTTCAAGCCGCGCAAGGTCCCCATGTACCTGGCCGTGCCCGACGTCGTGGACCTCGCCGCCGTCGGCGTGGCCATCGGCCGCGCCTACCTGCCCGACCTGACCCCCGCCCAGACGGCGCGCTTCGCGCAGGTGCTCGTGGCGCATGACTGACGCGCTCTCCGAGGCCCTGCGCTCCGTGCGGCTGATCCAGCCCTGGATGGGCGGGGCGTGCCTGGCCGTGGTCGTGCTGATCGCGGGGGCGCTGTGGGGGACGCGGACCCGCCATCTTCCCCGGCGCCGTCAGGTGGCGGCGCCGCTGGCGGGGCTGACGCTCTCCCTGGTCGGCTGGTGCGCGGTGGACGTGGTGTGGCGCCCGGTGGCCGACGGCCTGGGCCCGGTGGTCTGGGTGTGGTTGGGCCTGACCGGCGCCGTCGTCGTCCAGGTGCTGCTGGGGGGCAGCGCTCGGGCCGACCATGACCGCGTGCACGACTGGAAGCGGCGGCTGGTGCGCGCGGTCGGGTCGGGTGCGAGCATTGCGGCGACGGTGGCGGCGGCCCTGCTGGCGGTCAACGCATTCTTCGCGGCCTTCCCCTCGTTGGCGGCGGTCTTCGGCATGGGTGTGGCGACGACGCCGCTGGCCGCGCTTCCCGCGGCGGCGGCGCATCCCCGGGCTCCGCAGCGGGGCGGGGAGGCGCTGTCCTCGACGTGGAGCGCACCCGCCGACATGCCGTCGCGCGGTGAGGTGGTCACGGCGACGATCCCCGCCGGCGACCAGTCCGGCACGCGGGGGTTCAGGCCCCGGGACGCCCTGATCTACCTGCCGCCCGCCTATCTGACGGAGCAGCGGCCCGCCCTGCCGGTGGTCGTCGCGCTCACGGGACAGCCCGGGAGTCCCTCGGACTGGTACGAGCTGGGCGGACTGAAGGACACGATGGACGCCTACGCGGCGGCGCACGACGGCCTGGCGCCGGTGGTGGTGGTCGCCGACCTGCTCGGCAATCCCTACCGCAACCCCCTGTGCTCCGACACCGTGCGCGGCGGGAGGGTGGCGACCTACCTGGAGCACGACGTGCCGGCCTGGATCCGGGAGAACCTGCAGGTGGACACCGATCCGGCGCACTGGGCGGTGGCGGGGCTCTCCAACGGCGGGACCTGCGCGCTGCAGGTGGTCAGCCGGTCCCCGCAGGTCTACCCGACCTTCCTGGCGATGAGTGCGGAGGAGCACCCGAGCCTGGGGTCGGAGGAGCGGACGGTGAGGGTCGGCTTCGACGGCGACCGTGCGGCCTACGAGGCCAACGACCCGATCTCGATCATGGCGTCCGCGCCGTCCGGGCGGTACGCGGATGTGGCGGGCGTCGTGTCCGTCGGGAGCGACGACCACGAGTACGCGCCCGCGGCGTCCGTGCTGGCGGAGGCCGCGACGCGGGCGGGCATGAGCATCTCCCAGCGGGACTACCCCGGCAGGCACACGTGGGCGCTGTGGTCGGTGGCGATGGCGGACCAGGTGGACTGGCTCGGCTGCCGGCTGGGGATCACCCCGGCCCCCTAACGCCGAGATCGGTCCGGTTCCGCGCCGAACTCGAGCCGGAACCCGACCGATCTCGGCGACCAAGCGCCCGGATCCCCGTGCCCGCCCGCCGCCCGGCCTCCGCCTCGCGCTCGGCTCAGCGCAGGACGTAGCCGCCGAGCCACCGCCGCATGGCGGCGAAGACCTGCTCGCGCACGGGCGGGGCCGACAGCACCAGGTCGTGCACGCCGCCGTCGAACCGCGCCACCGTCACGAGCTTGCCCAGTCCGATGGCGCGGCGGGCCGTCGCGTCGGCGTCCACAATGGTGTCGGTGCACCGCGAGTCCTCCGTCCGCGTCACCCCCAGGTGGCTGCGCGCCGATCCCATCGACAGGACCGGGCAGCGGATGTCGAGTCCGGCGGCCACGCGCGCCTGCCCGTCCAGGATGGCCAGCAGCCAGCCCGGACGGATCGGTGCGGACGGCAGGAACGACCACCGGGGCTCGATGCCCCATCCGGTGACGTAGGGGTCGTCCGCCCAGGACGGGTCCGGCAGCTCGCCGTCGCGCTCCGTCCACCCGTCCGTGATGCGGAAGAGCGCCTCGGGCGCGTAGGCGGGGGTCGGGATGGACATGCGCGGGTCGCGCCGCGCCAGCGTCCTGACGACCGATTCGCCGATCATGCGCACCGGCACGGATCCCTGGAGCTCCAGCCACGCCGAGTTCAGCATGAGCGCCGCCAGCGCTCCGGGGTGGCGGTCGGCCCACAGGCAGGCGGTGAGCCCGCCGGCGGAGTGCCCGCACAGGACGACGTCGGTGCCCCAACCGCGCTCGGCCCGGATGGCCGCCAGGGCCAGATCGATCTCCTCGTCGTAGTCGGTCAGCGAGGTGATCCACCCGAGCATCTGCCCCTCGCGCAGCGAGCGCCCGTAGCGACGCAGGTCCAGGGCGTAGAAGGCCCCGCCCAGGCGCGAGATCTCCCGTGCCAGGTCCCTCTGGAAGAAGTAGTCGTTCCAGCCATGCAGGTACAGCAGGGCGAAGGTCGTCCGCGTCGGTGTGCCCGCGAGGGCGCCGGGATCCGAGGCGGGCATGTGCCGCACCAGCGTGGCGACCGCGCCGTCGTCCTCCTCGTCGGGCAGGAGCTCGAGCGTGCGCGCCTCGAAGCCGGGGCCGAGGAGGTCGGGGCCCCAGGCGCCGACCGGTGCGGACGCGCTCACCCCCCGGCCTCCGCGCCGGGCGCCGTCCCGGTCCCGGACCGGGCCGTCTCCGAGCCGGTTCGACGTCCCGAGTCCGCTCCCTGCCGAGTCGCTGCGGCCCCCGTCCGGTCCCCCGACTCGGCCCCGGCGAGGAATCGGCGCAGGATCGCCTCCATCTGCTCGGTCTCGATGAGGAAGCCGTCGTGCCCGTGCAGGGAGTGGATGGTCTCGCGGCGCGCCCCCGGAATCCCGTCGGCGAGCTCCTCGGCCTGCGCGGGCTGGAAGAGGCGGTCGGAATCGACGTCGACGACGAGAGCGCGGGCGGTGACGGTGCTCAGCGCGGCCCGGATGCCGCCGCGCCCGGTGCCGACGTCGTGGACCATCATCGAGTGGGTGACGATGAGGTAGGTGTTGGCGTCGAAGCGGGCCAGCAGCTTGCCGGCGTGGTAGTCGAGGTAGGACTCGATCTGGTAGCGGCCGCCGACGGCGGGGTCCTCGTCGTCCTGGTGGGACCGTCCGAAGCGGGCGTCGAGCTCGGCGGCGCTGCGGTAGGTCGTATGGGCCAGCGCCCGCGCCAGGCCCAGGCCGCGCACGGGGCCGACGGAATGGGAGTAGTAGTCGCCGTCGAAGAAGTACGGGTCGGCCACGATGGCGAGCTCCTGGAGGTGGCACCAGGCGAGCTGGTCGGCGGTGGTCGAGGCGCCGGTGGCCACGAGCGCCAGGTTGCGCACCCTCTCCGGGTGGCTGACGGCCCACTCGATGGCGCGATGCCCGCCCAGACTGGCGCCGATGACCAGGTGGAAGGCGGCGATGCCCAGGGCGTCGGCGAGTCGCGTCTCGGCCTCGACGGCGTCGCGGGTGGTCAGCCACGGGAAGCGCGAGCCCCAGGGGCGGCCATCGGGGGCGATGGAGGAGGGCCCCGTCGATCCCTGGCACCCGCCCAGGATGTTGGCTGCGACGACGAAGTAGCGGTCGGTGTCGATGGCGCGGCCGGGCCCGACCAGGGCGTTCCACCACCCCGGGGCGGGGTGCCCGGGGGCGGCGTCGCCGGTGACGTGGGAGTCCCCGGTCAGCGCGTGCAGGACGAGGACGGCGTTGTCGCGCTCCGGGCTGAGCGCGCCCCAGGTCTCGAAGGCGAGATGGGTGTCCGGCAGGACCTCGCCGGACTCCAGGGGCAGGTCGCCGATCTCCACGAAGCGGCGGTGGCCGGGCTCGTCGCCGGGGCGCCACGCCCCGGTGGGGGAGCCCGCCCGACGGTCCACGAGCTTGAGGGCCGCGGTGCCGACGCCGGGGGCGGGGGAGGGCGAGGTCATGGCGGTCATCGTATCGCGCGTTGTTCCGGCGATCGCCCTGCGGTCGCCCGGCGCACGGGGACTCCGCGAACGCGCCCCGCGCCCCAGCAGCTCGCCCTGCGGCCGCCCGGCGCACGGGGACTCCGGCGAGGTCGGTTGCGGGGCCGCTCGGGCGGCCCGAGCGAGTGCTTCGCCACTTGGACCGGTGGTTCGCCGCTCAGAGGTATACAGCACTGGCTCGAGTGGCGAGGCATGCGGGACCTCCGGGCCCTTGGCGCAACCGGCGTCAGTCGGCGTGCTTCTCGATGAAGCGGAGGATCGCCTCCTCGCCCCGGCGGCCGTGGCCGGCGATGAGGTGCCCGCCGGTGTCGAAGATCGCCGTCGTCAGATCCGGGTACCGGTGCATCGAGGCCTGCACGTGCCCCGCTGGGGGAGAGAGGGCCGCCATCCTGTCGTCCTTGGCGTGCACGAGCAGGACGGGAGGTTCGAGCTCCTCGATCGGATAGTCCTCGAAGTGCACCGCCATATCCCGGTTGGTGATGGAGGCGTCGATCTCCGCTCCCGCCCTGCGCTCGGCCAGCGGGAGCATGCTGTTGACGGTCTCGGGCGCCATGCCCAGGACGGGCCCGAAGAATGGTGAGAGCAGCCACATGAGCCAGTCGTGATTCATGAACGACGGTGGTCCCATGCGACCGGGCGGCGTCGTGGGCCGGGACGGCCAGGGCGCGGCCGAACTGAGGAGAATGAGTCCCTTGACGCGCTCCGGGTGGTCCAGGGCGAAGCGGATGGCCGGCGTCCCTCCCGCCGACGCCCCCAGGACGAACACCCGCTCGATCCCCAGGTGATCGAGCAGCTCGGCGAAGACGGCGGCCTGGTCGGCCGGTGAGGCCTCGCCGCGCACGGCGCTGCCGGGGTAGCCGAAGCGCGACGGCGCGATGATCCTGCAGTGAGCGGACAGGCTCCCGACGTTGTCGAGGGCCTGGTCGTAGCCGCCGTAGAGCCCGTGGACCGACAGGATGGTCTCGCCGGTGCGCTCGCGTCCGGGCCCGCGGTCGATGTAGGCGACGTCGCCGTGGTCGAGCGTGGCCGTTTGCACCGGGCGGCCGGCCAGCCGCGCACGAGCCGCGGTGCGTGCTCGTCTGAGACGGAGGGCCTGGGCGGCGCCGTGGACGGCCAGTCCCGTGCCGAGGAGCCCGACGGCGGGCAGGGCGCGCCTCATGCCGGGGCCTGCGCTCCGTCGTCGGCCATCGGCTGCCGCAGGTGGGTCGAGCGGAAGTGCCGCACATGGGCGGCCAGCAGGGATCGAGCCCGTTCCTCGGCGCCGCGGTCGCCGTCGCCACCGCACTCGGCGAGCTGGATCAGCATGAGAACCGGGCCGAAGAAGGCGAGGGCGGTGGCCTCGGGATCCAGGTCGGGGCGCAGCTCCCCGGCGGAGATCAGCCGCTCGAACAGCTCCGAGTGGAACTCCAGCGGTCGTTCGACCCAGTAGTCGCGCAGGCGGCGGCCGATCTGCGGGTCGCGGTACTGGTGGACGACGAGCAGGCGGCGCAGCGCCGCCAGCTCGTCGTCGTGCAGCACCGCGTCGAGGAAGCCCCGGGCGATCTCGATCAGACGCCCCTCGGAGATGCCCCGGTAGCCCGGGAGGGCGGACTCGGGGGAGTCGACGGCGACTCCGAGGCCGGCGGCGACGGCGGCGAGGCGCGCGTCGGCGCGTTCCAGGAGGGCGTCGAAGATCGCCTGCTTGGAGGCGAAGTGCTTGTACACCGAGCTCTCGCGGATGCCGACGTCGCGGGCCAGGTCGCGGATCGATGTCCCATCCAAGCCATCGCGGGAGAAGCGAGTCAGGGCGGCGTCGAGAAGGTGCTCCCGCGTCGAAGGCGAACGAACGTTAGCCATGAGTCGATGGTAGCACCGGCGCCGGCGCCGCGCCGTGCTCGCAGGGGGTGTGCGAGCTCGATCGCGATCCTCCCGTCGTGGGCCCTGCGGCGGGAGAGCGGACCGATCTCGGTGCGGAACCGGACCGATCTCGGTGCGGAACCGGACCGATCTCGGCACGGAACCGGACCGATCTCGGCGCGAGGGGGGCGGGGCGGAGGCGGGCGCGTCAGCGCGCGGCGGCGGCCAGGCCCCGCTCGAGGTCGGCGATGATGTCGTCGATGTGCTCGATGCCGATGCTCAGGCGCACGGTGCCGGCGCTGATGCCTGCCCTGGCCAGGCCCGCGTCGTCGAGTTGGGAGTGGGTCGTGGTGGCCGGGTGGACGCACAGCGAGCGGACATCGCCGATGTTGGCGAGGTTGGAGAACAGGCTCAGGGCGTCGATGAAGGCGGCCCCCGCCTCGCGCCCGCCGGCCAGATCGAATGCGAAGACGGACCCCGCGCCGCGCGGGCAGTACGTGCGATGAAGCTCGTAGTACGGGCTGGAGGGCAGGCCGGAGTAGCGCACCTCGGCCACTTCGGGGCGGTCCTGGAGCCATTGGGCCACCGCCAGGGCGTTGTCGACGTGGCGCTCCATGCGCAGCGACAGCGTCTCGACGCCCTGCGCGATCAGGAAGGCGTCCATCGGGGAGGCCGCGAAGCCGAGGTCGCGCTGCCCCCGGGTGTGGACCTTGAGGATGAAGGCCATGTTGGCGCCCATCGCCCCGCCCACCCCGAGGTCGCGGGCGTAGACGAGCCCGTTGTACGAGGGGTCGGGGGTGTTGAAGCCGGGGAAGCGCTCGGGGCGGGCGGCGTAGTCGAAAGCGCCCGAGTCGACGATGACGCCGGCCACCGACGACCCGTGCCCGCCCAGGAACTTGGTGGCCGACTCCACCACGATGTCCGCGCCCCACTCGATGGGTCGGGTCAGGTAGGGGGAGGCCATGGTGTTGTCGACGACGAGCGGGATGCCCCGGGCGTGCGCGGCGGCGGCGATGGGCTCGATGTCGAGGATGTCGCCCTTGGGGTTGGGGATCGACTCGCCGAAGAAGCAGACGGTCGTCTCGTCGGCGGCCGCCGTCCAGGAGGCCGGATCGCCCGGGTCCTCGACGAAGCGCGTGGTGATGCCGAGCTCGGGCAGGGTGTGGGTCATGAGGTTGACGGTGCCGCCGTACAGGGACGGGGAGGCGACGATCGAGCTGCCCGCGCCGCCGAGCGTGAGGAAGGTCAGGGTCTCCGCGCCCATGCCGGAGGCGACCAGGTGCGCGCCCACTCCGCCTTCCAGCGCCGCGATGCGGGCGGCGACGATCTGGTTGGTGGGGTTGTCGAGACGTGTGTAGATCGGACCCAGCGAGCGCAGGGCGAAGCGGTCGGCGGCCTCGGCCGCGTCGGGGAAGACGAAGGAGGTCGACTGGTAGATCGGGATGGCCCGTGCCCCGGTGGCGGCGTCGGGGGTGTGCCCGGCCTGGACCTGCTTGGTCTCGAAGCGCCAGCCGCTCGGATCGGCGGCGGTGGGCTGGGCCGGGGTGTCTGCGGCGGCGGTGGACATGTGACGCTCCTTCGCGCGGGTGGCCGGGTGCTGCGCTCACCGTAGCTCACCGCAGCTCGCCGAGGCGGCAGCGGCATCGGCCCGCGTCGGTGCGCTTCCATCCGTTGCCCGCTCCGCTCCTCCGGGTTCGGGGCTCCCGGTCCGACGGCGAGCCCCCGCCTGCGCGCACCTCTCCACCTCCCGGGGTGCATGTGACTGATGTGAATTATGATGTTCTTGTTTTACTTTGAGGTGCGTGCGACTATTGTGTCCATTGATTCAGTAGCGCGTCCACCAAGGCGACGCGCCGTGACATGACGGAGACCTTGTGAGCCTGACCCATCGCACGCAGCGGCCGCGCGGTGCCGTGCGCCTCACCGAGCTGACAGGGAAGCGCTTCGGCACGACCCTGGCCGCTCTCACCCTGACCCTGGCGCTCGCCCCGACTGTGAGCCCCACTGCTCTGGCCGACGATGTGACGCAGAATGACATCGACCAGTCCAAGACGACCGAGAGCAGCACATCCACGTCCATCGCCGACCTCGAGGCCCAGCTCAGTCAGCTCAACGTCGACCTCGAGTCGGCTCGGCGGACGGCCCAGACGGCCGATGAGGACTACCTCGTCGCCGCCAACGACCTCAAAAACGCGACCTCGGACGCGGAGACGGCGCAGCAGGCCGTCACCGACGCCGCGGCGGATGTCGCCACGGCGCGTCAGGACCTGAGCGGTGTCGTCGCTCAGACGTACGAGGAGGGCAATACGGGGCCGCTCGACGCCCTGACCCCGTTCCTGACGAGTCAGTCGGTCGGGGACCTCTCCGATGCCACCGTCGCCATGGAGTACATCGGGGCCGGCGTCGACTCCCGCATGCAGACCGTCGAGACGTGCCTGGCCGCGGCTAACACCGCGCAGACGGAGGCCGATCAGAAGGTCGCCGACAAGCAGACGGCGGCCACGCAGGCCGAGGAGGCCAGGAGCACCGCCGAAACCGCTGCGACGAACGCTCAGACGGCCGTCACGAACGCCAGGACGCAGCGGTCCAACCTCATCACGCAGCTGGCCGAGCAGCGCAACACGACCTACGAGCTGGAGGTCAAGCACCAGGATCAGGTCGAGACCGATCGCAAGGCTCGCGAGGAGGCCGCCGCCAGGGCGGCGGTCGGGGCCGCTCCGGCTCCTTCCTCGGCTCCTCAGGATCCGGCCAGCGCTGTGCCGACGGCGTCCGCCTCTCCCACTGCCGAGCCCACGCCGACCGCCGCGCCCTCCGCCGAGCCCACGCGGCCCGCGACGCCGACTGCCGAGCCGCCGACTGCCGAGCCGCCGACCGCCCAGCCCACGCCGACGGCCGAGCCCTCGCAGTCCGCGACGCCGGAGCCCGCGCCCTCCGCGACGCCGACGGCTGAGCCGCCGACGGCTGAGCCGCCGACTGCCGAGCCCACGCCGACGGCCGAGCCCACGCAGACCCCGACGCCCGAGCCCGAGCCGGCTCCTGCCGAGGAGGAGCCCGCGCCCGAGCCGGAGCCGGAGCCTGAGCCGGCTCCTGCCGAGGAGGAGCCCGCGCCCGAGCCGGAGCCGGAGCCCGCGCCCTCCCATGGTGCGGGCGCCGAGGCCGCGATCTCCGCCGCTCAGAGCTATCTCGGCGTGCCCTATGTGTGGGCCGGAGAATCCTACGACGGCGTCGACTGCTCCGGTCTGACGATGCTCGCCTACCAGGCCGCCGGGATCGAGCTGACGCACTCCTCGCGCGTGCAGTACGGAGAGGGGGAGCAAGTCGACCTGGACGACGCTCAGCCCGGCGACCTCATCTTCTGGTCCTCCGACGGCACTCAGGAGGGCATCTACCACGTCGCCATGTACCTGGGCGACGATGAGATGATCGAGGCGCCGACCTTCGGCGTCCCCGTTCAGATCACCTCGGTGCGCTACTCCGACATCATGCCCTACGCCGTGCGTCCCTGACGGGCTCCGGCGGTTCCGACCACTCAGACGGCGGTCGGAACCGCCGGGATCGCATCGAGGGATCGATTGCGAGAGACGTCGCCCCCGGCCTCCGCGCGAGGCCGGGGGCGACGACGCGGGCGCACGAACCGGCTAAAGCCGGCGATCGTCCTCCGCGCGAGGCCGAGGGCGAGGGCGGGACTCCCGCCGGATCAGCGGCCCTCGCGGGCGGCCCGCTCGGCCTCGCGCTCGTAGGAGCGGCGGATCTCCTCCTCGGCCTCCTCGCGGCCGACCCAGTGGGCCCCCTCGACGCTCTTGCCGGGCTCCAGGTCCTTGTAGACCTCGAAGAAGTGCTGGATCTCCAGGCGGTGGAACTCGGAGACGTCCTCGATGTCGGTGCGCCAGGAGGCGCGCTGATCGGCCGACGGCACGCACAGGACCTTGTCATCGCCGCCCTTCTCGTCGCGCATGCGGAACATGCCCAGGGCGCGGCAGCGGATGAGGCATCCGGGGAAGGTGGGCTCCTCCAGGAGCACGAGGGCGTCGAGCGGATCCCCGTCCTCGCCGAGGGTGCCCTCGACGAAGCCGTAGTCGTCCGGGTAGCGCGTCGAGGTGAACAGCATGCGATCCAGCATGATGCGGCCCGTGGCATGATCCACCTCGTACTTGTTGCGGTTGCCCTTGGGGATCTCGATCGTGACGTCGAACTCCACGGGTGTCTCCTTTATCAGTGTCGCAGTGTCGTCGGTGCAGTGTGTCGGCGGCGTTGCTGACGCCGACGTTGTTCGGTCTCGTCCTGGTCGGCCTCAACCGCCCCAATGGCACTAGTGTGGCCCACGACGGCGCTCCCGGCGGGACATCCTGCGGCCCGGTTCCCCGACGGGGCCCGGCCGCTCCCCCCGCGGGCCGTCCAATCACCGGCCGACTCATTGGAGGAGATGTGCGCAAGGCTCAGATCGCGGCGCTCACCGTCGCCACGCTCGCCGTCGCGAGTGCCTACTACGGGCTCGCCGATTCCCTCGACCTCGTTCCGGGGCCGCTGAGCGCAGCCTCGAGCTCCTACCGGCCGCAGCCCTACCCGACGCCGTCGGCCCCGGACGAGGACTCGGGCGTGCCATCGGGGCTCGACGCCGACGCCCCGGCTCCCACGACCTCCGCCCTGAGCTCCTTGGCCACCACCCTCTCCTCGGACCCCATGGTCGGCAAGGCGACCACCACCGTGACCGTGATCGACACCGCCACCGGTGAGACCCTGCTCGATACGGGCGGCGGGAATGCGCTCACGCCCGCCTCCTCCAACAAGGTCCTCACCGCCTGGGCGGCGCTGTCGCAGCTCGGGCCCGAGCACACCCTGACCACCAAGGCGGTCGTGTCGGGCAGCACCGTCACGCTGGTCGGCGGCGGAGACGTGCTGCTGGCGGCCGATGCCGGGGACCCGAACGCCACCGTGGGACGCGCGGGCCTGGGTGACCTCGCCCGCTCCGCCGCCGTCGCCCTGCAGGCCAAGGGCGTCACCAGCGTCAGTGTCGCCCTGGACGACACCCTGTTCACCGGCCCCACCTGGAACAGCGGCTGGGAGGAGGGCAACGAGGCGTGGGTCGCCCCGATCCAGCCGATCATGCTCGACGTGACCGCGCACTCCCACAGCGGCACCTACCCGGCAGACCCCGCCATGGAGGCCGCGAAGGCGTTCTCCGACCAGCTCACGGCCGCGGGCATCGCGGTGACGGGGGACGTCTCCCGGGGCGCCGCCCCCTCCGACTCGACAGAGCTGGCCTCCGTCGAGTCCGCGCCCCTGGCCGACGTGCTGTCGGTGTCCCTGAAGGCCTCCGACAACACCATGACCGAGGTCGAGGGGCGCCTCGTCGCCGCCGATGCGGGGCAGCAGACCTCCTTCGAGGGCGCCACCGCGGCCGTGCTGGCCCGGCTGAGGGATGATGGCTTCGACACCTCGGGCGTCACCGTGCTCGACTGCTCGGGTCTGGCCCTGGGCGACAAGGTTCCCGGCCGGCTGCTCGCGCAGATCATCGCCCGGGCCGCCGGCGCGGACGGCGGCGCCGTCGGACGGACCCTGCTCACCGACCTGCCCGTGGGCGCCCTGGACGGGACCATGGAGGAGCGATTCGTGGGTGTCGGGGGCGCCGGGACCGTGCGCGCCAAGACCGGCTCCCTGGGCACCGTCGCCTCGCTGACGGGCACGGTCGTGACCAAGGACGGGCGGCAGCTGGCCTTCGCGGTGATCGTCGATGGCTTCGAGGACGGCGGCCTGACCTCGGCGCGCACGGCGATCGACAACGACCTCATGACCCCGTTGGCCGACTGCGGCTGCCACGGCTGAGGCTCCGCCCACCGGCTCTCCAGCGGTTCTCCGCCGGCCGCCGCCGACTGTCGTCTCGCCGGCCGTTGGCGGTCGACTGCTGGTCCTCCGCGGCTGCCGCCCGCCTTCTGCTGGCTGCCTTCCGTCTTCCGCCGGCCGACGCCGATGCTCCGGCTCGGTGCCCGCGACGCGGCCGGCCTCGGCTGTCGTGATCGGCGAGTCCGCCCTGGGACAATGAGGCCGTGAGACCGAGCCCCGTTCCCGTATCGACCGCCGCCGATCTCATCGACTGGGACGTTGCCGTGCGCTTGGCGCGCGCCGTCGTCCCCGCCGGCCCGCGCGTGCCGGCCGCGACCCGTCGTGCGACCGTCGCCCTGCTGCGCCGCAGCATTGCCGGCGCCCTGCCCTGGGCCGGTCGTATCTCCGGACTGCCCGACGCCGCCCGGTCCGCGAGTGCGACCGCCGAGATCCTGGTGGTGGACCGGGCGGGCCTCATCACCGCTTCGGCGGCGTGGCTGCGCGAGCTCATGGATGGGTGCGCCGCGCCCGACGGCGGGCTCGGCGCGCGCACGCTCGCCACCGCTCAGGTGGGCGCCGTCCTGGGGTGGTCGTCCGCACGGCTCCTCGGCCAGGTCCTGCCCCGGCTCGATGCCCGCGCCCCTGCCGGTGCCCCGTTCGACGCAGCGGCCCGGCCCGGCGCCCGTCCCGCCGTCGGCGACATCCGGCCCGACGCCCGTGCCGGCGCCTTTCTCAGCAGAGGGTCCCGGCCCGGCGCCCGTCCCGCCGTCGGCGACGCCCGCACCGGAGTACATGCCGAGGCCGACTCCCGCACCGGAGCCCGTCTCCTGCTGGTGGCCCCCAATGTCCTGGAGATCCGGCAGCGCCTCGATCTCGATGTGCTCGACCTGCCCGCCTGGGTCGCCCTCCACGAGGCCACGCACCTGATCCAGTTGAACGCCGCGCCGTGGCTGGCGGGGCACCTGGCCGATCAGTTGCGCGTCGTCGTGGGCGGGCTCGTGGCCGCGAGCCGGAGCGCGGCCGCCGGTGGCCCGGGCCCGTACGCCGGGATCGCCCGAGCCGTCGCGCTGGCGCGGAGCGCGGATGCGAGCCCGACCGAGCCGGTCGAGCTCCTGCTCAACGGATTTCTCGGAGCGCCCGAGCGAGAGCATCTGGCGCGCCTCTCCGCGATCCTGGCGCTCCTCGAGGGGCACGCCGAGGCGGTTCTCGACGCCGTCGATCCCAGCCGGATGCCCTCGGTCCACCGGTTACGGGCTGTGCTGGACCGCACGCGCCGCGCGTCCGGCGGCTCCGGGCCGGGGGCGGGCGCGGGCCCGCTGCTGAATCGCCTGATCGGCATGGAGACCAAGGAGGCCCAGTACGCCGATGGCGCCGCGTTCGTGCGCGCGGTCGTCGAGCGAGTGGGGTGCACCGGCCTCAACACGGTGTGGGGCGGGCCCGCCAACCTGCCGCTGCCGGAGGAGATCCCCCGGCCCGACCGGTGGATCGAGCGCTGCGGACTGTGACGTGATCGGACCGTGAGGGGCGGAGCCGATGACATTGTGGCAGGCTTAGTGGCAGGCTTGGGGCTACCGGCAGTCGTCCATGCGCATGAGAGGAGCTCATATGGATGCCGCGGACATGGGGTCCGACCTCGCACAGGTCCTCATCACCGAGGAGCAGATCGCTCAGCGCCTCGATGAGATGGCCTCCCGGATCGACGCCGACTACGAGGGGCGTGACCTGCTGCTGGTCGGCGTGCTCAAGGGGGCGGTCTACGTGATGGCGGACCTATCACGGCGCCTGCACCGCAGCGCGCCCATGGACTGGATGGCGGTGTCCTCATACGGCTCGGGGACCAAGTCCAGTGGCGTGGTGCGCATTCTGAAGGACCTCGACACCGATCTGATCGGTCGTCATGTGCTCATCGTGGAGGACATCATCGACTCCGGTCTGACGCTCTCGTGGCTGGCGGGCAATCTGTCGAGCCGGGGGGCGGCCAGCGTGGAGATCGCGACGCTTCTGCGCAAGCCGGAGGCGGCCAAGGTGGAGGTGGGCGTGAAGTACGTCGGCTTCGACATCCCCACCGAGTTCGTCGTGGGCTACGGACTGGACTATGCCGAGGACTACCGCAATCTGTCCTTCATCGGCACGCTGCGCCCCGAGGTGTACGGCGGCTGACGCCTCCCCTCGCCGAGATCGGTCGTAATCCGCGTCGAGATCGGTCGAGTCCCGGCTCGAGATCGGTCCAGGGCCGGGCCTGCTGCGTGGGCGGCGCCTTGCGGCGTGGGCGGGGATCTTCGCCGGGCGATGATGGGCGCCGGACGACCCCGGGCGATGACGAGTCCCGAGCAATTCCGGATAGTTCTGCCCAGGTCGCGGTCGCCGTTCGACCGATGGCCTGGAACTGATGAACTCGCACCGTCTTTGATGCGGAGGCACTCTCAGGCGCAGCCCCATTGTCGATCATGTCCACCGCACGCTTGCTCCTCCAGCTCGAGGGCGACGCCATCACCGTGAGCACGCGCTCCCCGCTCGCCTTCGATGCGATCCTCGACGACGACATCCGGCTCGTCGGCAATGCCGGCCTTCTCGCGGGCGGCCTGTTCAACCTCCTGGTCCAGGGTCAGGGGACGGTCGCCGTGTCCTCCGATGGCGCGCCGATGCTCCCCGACTGCTCCCGGCGGCCCACGTTCGTCGACTCGCAGGCCGCGATCTGCTGGTCCGCGAACCTTCGGCCGCAGGTCGAGAGCCCCCTCAGGATCGGCTCCTTCGTCGGCCGCGGCTCGGAGGAGTCCTTCCGGCTGGGCTTCCACGGCGCCGGCTTCGTCGTCGTCCGGCCGAGCGAGGGCCAACCGGTTGTCGGCGCCTCGTCCTGAGGTCGGATGGGTCCCGGGCCGGGCCTCGGCAGAGGGCGCTGGTCGGGGCGGGCGGATGACGATGCCGGATGCGGGGCGACCACCCCGGAGGGGCCCTCGGCGCTCTGCTGAGGCGAATTGCATTGTGATGTTCTTGCGACCTCGGGTAAGGTTGCCCGTGCATGTGGTCCCACCATGGCGTCCCCGAGCGTGATATATGGCGACCGCGACTTCCCGTCCCCGGGCGTTCCCGCTACTGCCTGGAACAACCACGACCGCAAAGGAGAGGCTCTATGATTCGTCATCGCGCTTCCTTCGCTGCGGTACTGGCTGCCCTCGCGCTCATCGGCATCCCCGCGCAGGCCCTCGCCGCCGGGGACGTGCGGGCCGCGGACGCCGACTCCGCGCCGACTGGGGACGTGCAGGCGGCGGGCCCCGGGTCCGCGCAGGGCGACATCGACTCCGCCCAGCCCCCTGCGCAGGCCCCTGCGCAGGCCTCCGTGCGGACCGCGGACGCATGGTCCGCCGATGCGGAGTCCGCGCGCGCCGACTCCGCGCAGGCTGTGCGGGTCGTCGCCGCGGAGGACGACGCGGACGCATTCACCACGTCCTACTCTTACTTCCACCTCGTGCAGGAATTCGATCCGTCCGATTCCGATTCCGGTTCCGGCGCCGATGACGACGGGGCCTCCGAGGCCGACGCCCCCGAGCACCCCGAGGAGACGCCGGATCCCGAGGTGCCGGATCGTCCAGAACCGCAGGAGCCCGCTGAGCCGGAACCGGAGCCGAGTGCGCCGCCGGCGACAGTCGTCCAGCCCCCCCTCGAGTCCCCGAGCGAGCCGATGCCCCTGTCGGGCACCCCCGCGCCGGCTTCGACGACGAACGCCCCCGCGTCCGAGTCTCCTCCGCTTTCGGCCTCCTCCGGTCAGACGTCGTCGGTCGGAGGCTCCTCCGCCTCCTACACCGAGACCCGCGGGTCGGGTTCGCGCAGCGAGAGCGTGTCCTCCTCCGACGACGGCGAGCCCGATCGCACCGCGTCGGCCAGTGCGGCGGTCGTCGCCGCGGAGGACTCCCCGACCCGCACCATTGGCGGTCTGCTGGCCTTCACTGGTGCGGGTGCGGCGCTCATCCTGGCCGCGCTGACCCTCCTGGCTCTCGGGCTGCTCATGCTGTGGCGCAGTCGAGTCGAGGAGCAGTCGTCGCTCTTCTGAGATTCTTCCGCGGGTCGGGGCGCCGCAGCGGCGGTTAAAAGTTCAGTCGTTATCGTTTCGTGATCTGCGGTAGACTAGCCTTGCGTGCAGCCCCCCAACGCCCCGCACGCACGGCGGACGCGACCGACGCCCGCCGTCCTTGCGCTGAAGAGAAGAACTGCTGTGATCACTCGTCATGTTCCCGTCGCCACTGGGCTGACAGCCCTGGCTCTGGTTCTGACGCTCGGCACCCCGGCCGTGGCTCAGGACGTCGGAGTCGCGGCGGTGCAGCCGGTGGTCGCCACGCCGGGAAACGCCTCTCGGCTCGCGACCGTCGACGAGCTCATGGCCGCCTCCGGACTGGAGCAGACGGTGACCACGAGCGGGCACGTCGTCGACGGCGACGGGGCCGGGATGACCTACACCGTCCAGAGTGAGAATGCCTCCGGCATCCTCGGCAATGTCTCGGTGCCCACGGCCGATGGCCGGTGGGCCGTGCCGACCGGTTTCGCCGAGCACCCCTCCACCCAGCCCGATGCGACCGCCGTCGAGGATGAGATCGCTCGCGCCCAGTCCTTCGTCAACGCGGGTACCGGCCTCGTGAGGAGCGAGGAGCGCCCGTCCCCGCTGACCAGTCCCGGGGTCGTGCACGCCGCTCAGGCGGCCCCGTACCCGATCACGGGGGCCTCCTTCGTGGGCATGACCCTTCTGGGCTGGGACTACTCGCACACCACGTACGTCGCGGACGAGAACACGCGCGTCGGCACCTGGGTCGATATCGGGCGGACCCCCGAGTCCGAGCTGGCGCGGGCCCACCAGATCGCGCGCTGGTTCTACGTCCACGGGGACCTGTGGCTCAACACCGGCGACGAGTACCAGCGCGGCGACGTCCTCTTCTTCTCCAGGCAGTCCCCGGAGGGCGCGGGGACCACCGGCGACTACTTCGCGAACGTCTACCACACGGCGATCTACCTGGGCGGCGGCATGATCGCCCACTCCTGGGGCGGTTCCGGGGCCGGCGTCGTCATCGAGCCGCTGCCGGACTCCCTCAGGCAGGATCTCTCCCTGGTCGCGCGCCCGGCCTGGCAGAGCGCCCCGGCCCCGAACGCCTCCGGGACGCCGGCCCCCGAGGCGGACGCGCCCGGCGCCGAGGCGTCCGAGCCGGCGCCGGCGGGCCCGGCGCCCCGTCGTGCCGAGACGCCCGCCGCGCCGGCTCCGGGAAAGGACTCGGGGGACGCGACCGTCGCGATCGAGGACAGTGACCCCGAGGAGTCCGCGTCCTCCGAGTCGAAGGACGTCATCGTCGTGGCGGACCCGCCGCACCGTCGCCATGACGGGCTGCTGGCCTCCACCGGAGCCGGGGGCGTGCTCGGCCTGGTCGCGGTCGCCCTCCTGGGGGCGGGGGCGCTGCTGAGGCTGCACCGTCGCCGCTGCGGCGAGCGCGGATTCTGACGCGGGCCTGCACGCCGGTCGCGAACGGTGATGGTCCTCGCGGCGGAAACCCGCCCTCGTCGGCTAACGTCGGGGGAGTCGGACGCGCGAAAGGGACCAACGCCGATGAAGATACCCGGTCAGACCGGACAGATCCGCCCGAGCAACCGGCCCGAGAAGAGGGGCGACAAGGGCGGCTCCAAGCAGGGGGACAGGAAGCGCCGCAATACGCTCGGCAATCCCCTGCTGTGGGTTGCACCCGTCATCCTGATCGCGCTGCTGGTCTGGGCGCTCGTGTCGGGGCTGGGCGGCTACCGCAGTATCGACACCTCCGAGGGCCTGGCGATCCTCAGGGACAACGCCTCGACCGTCAAGTCGGTCACCGTGATCGACGGGAACCAGCGGGTCGAGCTGGACCTGACCGAGGGGTACACCACGGTGCCCTCTGAGCCCGGCGAGACCGGCAAGCCCGTGGGCAAGAAGGTTCAGTTCAACTACACCGAGGCCCAGGCGAAGCAGGTCGATGACCTCGTCCAGGCGGCCGCCCCGTCGGGCGGCTTCAACTCCGTCGTCCCGACGGCGAGCTGGTGGTCCTCCATGCTCCAGCTGATGCTGCCGATGGCGCTCTTCCTGGGCGTCATGTGGTGGCTGGTGGGCCGCATGAGCGGCGGTCGCGGCGGCGCCATGGGCTTCGGCAGGTCCAAGGCGAAGGTCGGCTCCAAGGAGATGCCCGACGTCACCTTCGACGACGTCGCCGGGGAGGACGAGGCGGTCGAGGAGCTGGAGGAGATCCGCGAGTTCCTCTCCGAGCCCGAGAAGTTCCAGGCCGTCGGCGCCAAGATCCCCAAGGGCGTCCTGCTGTACGGCCCGCCCGGAACCGGCAAGACGCTGCTGGCCAGGGCCGTGGCCGGCGAGGCGGGCGTGCCCTTCTTCTCCATGTCGGGCTCGGAGTTCGTCGAGATGTTCGTCGGCGTGGGCGCCTCGCGCGTGCGCGACCTGTTCGAGCAGGCCAAGGAGAACGCCCCCGCCATCATCTTCGTCGATGAGATCGACGCCGTCGGCCGTCACCGCGGGTCCGGCATGGGCGGAGGGCACGACGAGCGCGAGCAGACCCTCAACCAGCTGCTGGTCGAGATGGACGGATTCGACGCGACGACCAATGTCATCCTCATCGCGGCCACCAACCGCCCCGACGTCCTGGACCCCGCCCTGCTGCGCCCCGGCCGCTTCGACCGGCAGGTGAGCGTCGAGGCCCCCGACATGGTCGGCCGCGCCGCCATCCTGCGCGTGCACGCCAAGGGCAAGCCCATGACCCGCGACGTCGACCTCGACCTGGTCGCCAAGCGCACCCCGGGCTTCACCGGGGCGGACCTCGCCAACGTCCTGAACGAGGCGGCGCTGCTCACCGCCCGCTCCAACGCGCAGCTCATCGACAACCGCGCCCTGGACGAGGCGATCGACCGCGTCATCGCCGGCCCCCAGAAGCGCACTCGGGTCATGAACGACCACGAGAAGGCCGTCACCGCCTACCACGAGGCGGGTCACGCCCTGTGCGCCGCCGCCGGCGCCTACTCCGATCCGGTCACCAAGGTGACGATCCTGCCGCGCGGCAAGGCCCTGGGGTACACCATGGTCATGCCCAGCGACGACAAGTACTCCACGACTCGCAATGAGCTGCTCGACCAGCTCGTCTACGCCATGGGCGGGCGGGCCGCCGAGGAGCTCGTCTTCCGCGACCCCACCACCGGGGCCTCCAACGACATCGAGAAGGCCACGGGCACCGCCCGCAAGATGGTGACCGACTTCGGCATGACCCGCACGGTCGGCGCCGTCAAGCTCGGCACCACCGAGAACGAGACCGTCCTGGGGCTGTCCGCCACCAACCGCGATTTCTCCGAGGACGTCGCCGCGACCGTCGATGCGGAGGTGCGCGCCCTCATGGACGCCGCCCACCGCGAGGCATGGGAGATCCTCACCCGCAACCGGCACGTTCTGGAGGATCTGGCCAGCCAGCTGCTCGAGAAGGAGACGCTGCTGGAGAAGGACCTCGAGCGCATCTTCGCGCCCGTCGTCAAGCAGCCCGAGCGACCACTGTGGCGGGCCGACGACACCCTCGTGGTGGAGGAGGCGGTGGCCGCCTCCGACTTCCCCGCGGCCGCCCAGGCGCTCTCCCGCAACGACGAGGAGCGGGAAGGTGACGAGGAGCGCGCGGCCGAGGGCGGCGTCGCCGATAGCGCCGATAGTGCCGACGGCGCGGATGATGCTGAGGGCCGGGTCGTGACCGGCGGCGACGATGCCGACGACGGCGACAACGCCCGCGGCGCCCGCGACGAGGGCTCCGACGGTGCCGGGGGCTCCGAGGACCGGAATGACTCCGGGGACCCGGCCGGTGCCGGGGGCTCCGAGGACCCGGCCGACGCCGGGGGCTCCGAGGACCCGGCCGACGCCGGGGGCTCCGAGGACCGGAATGACTCCGGGGACCCGGCCGGTGCCGGGGGCTCCGAGGACCGGAATGACTCCGAGGACCCGGCCGACGCCGGGGGCTCCGAGGGCTCCGATGATGCCGGGGATCGGGATGATGCCGCGGGGGACTCCGAGTCGTGACCTACGACGCCGATGCCGTGCGCCGGGCGGTGCGCGACCTGCTGGTCGCCGTGGGGGAGGACCCCGACCGCGAGGGCCTGCGCGAGACGCCGGAGCGGATGGCCCGCGCTTACGCGGAGATGTTCTCCGGGCTCGGCGAGGACCCCGGCACGCACGTCGAGAGGAACTTCGACCTCGGGCACTCCGAGATGGTGCTCGTGCGGGACATCCCCCTGTACTCGGTGTGCGAGCATCATCTCCTGCCCTTTCACGGGTCCGCGCACGTCGCCTACATCCCGGACGAGGACGGACGGGTGACGGGGCTGAGCAAGGTGGCGCGACTCGTGGACGGCTACGCCCGGCGCCCCCAGGTACAGGAGCGGCTGACGGCGCAGGTGGCCGATGCGATGGTCGAGCGCCTGGGCTGCGGGGGAGTGCTCGTCGTGGTCGAGGCCGAGCACCTGTGCATGTCGATGCGCGGTGTGCACAAGCCCGGTGCGAACACCGTGACGAGCGCGGTGCGCGGCATTATGCGCAACGCCGCCACCCGCAGCGAGGCCATGAGCCTCATCCTGGGGCGGAGGCCCTGAGCGGTACGGACAGGACCGCGGTGAATCGCTCGGCATTGGGCCGACCGAGCCGGACTGACCACCGAGTCGCCCGTCACCACGGTCCATGGACCGGTGAACCTGAGCGGCGGCGTCGGCGCCGCCGCACCTCGCTTCAGCGGCGCCGACGACGGCGGTGAATCTCCGGAACATCCGGCTCTGGTACCGCGCGGAGCATGAACGTGTCGAAGTCCGGCACGGTGAAGGCCGCGTATCCGTGCTGAGGCGTGTACAGGAGCCCCATGTCGATCAGTTGCGAGCGGATTGGTGCCACTTGGGACGATTCCCGGCCCATGCGGGCGGCGACGTCGGCGGCTTTCTGGGGCTCGGATCCGAGTTCCGCCATCGCGCGCATGTACGCCGTCTGCAATGGTGTGGCGCGGTCGAGTCGGACTCTGAAGAACGAACTGTCCAGCTTCGCCTCGTAGGCCTCGCGTGCGGCACCGACGTCGTCGCTGTCGATGAGGACTACGATGCCGGTAGTCCTCTCCTTGGCCACCTCGCCGACGGCGAGGAAGACGTCCGTGAGGTCCAGCCCCAGGTCGCCGTGGTCGGCATAGCCTTCCGATGGGGCGACGTCCCATGTGACGGAGAAGGTTCCCTCCCGGTCGACGGACAGGACGAAGGAGCTCAGAACCTCGGCCGCGTGACGAGCTCTCTTACTCCAACGACGCCGGGGGACAGGTGCAGGAGCGCGGCGCGGAACTTGGAGAAAATCGACTGGCGGAAGGCGGTCTCATCATGTTTGGAGGCCTCCAGCTCGACGACCTCCCATCCGATCCGCTCCGCCAGTTCGGCGAACTTGTTGAGCAGAACGGTCTTGCCGACACCGCGAAGACCCGTGATGATCATGGATTGCTCAGTGCGTCCCCTCTTGAGGCGTTCGAGCAGCACCGAGAAGGCCTCGGTCTGTCCGTCACGCCCGATGAGAGCCTCGGGGGTCGCTTCCGCATTGGGTGTGTACGGGTTGTTGATGTTGTCCACGGGACGGGGTTAGAAGTCTTATCCCGTTTTATCCATACGCAATAAAGTCCGGCGTGATCCCGGGCGTTCGCAACGCCGCCACCCGCAGCGAGGCCATGAGCCTCATCCTGGGGCGGCGGCCCTGAGCGGTACGGACAGGACCGCGGTGAATCGCTCGGTCGTACGGGTGACGTCGAAGGTTCCGCTCAGGGCCTCCACCCGTCGCTGCGCGCCCGCCAGGCCGAGCCCGGATGAGATCACGGCGCTGCGCCCCTGCCACTCACCGCGCCGTTCATCCCGATGCTCCGGTCCGGCGGCGTTGGAGGCCATGGCCTCCAGGCTCCGGCCATCGGCCTCGATGAGGAGCCGTGCACTGCCGGGCGCTGCGTGCTTGACCATATTGCTCACCAGCTCGCCGAGCACCCGTACCAGCTGCTGGTGCACTCCAGGCGGTACGGCGGCCGACTCCAGTGCGTCCAGCCCCTCGGTCTCCAGGGTGACCCGGCGGGATGCCAGAACGGCGCGCGCCTCGGCGACGACCTCGCTCAGGGGTCGTGGGGCGGAGGAGGCCAGGACGTCCATGCCGACTCCATCCCCGGCGTCGCTCAAGGTCCGCAGGCTGTTCCGCAGCTGCTCGACGGCGGTGCGCACGGAGGCGGTGAGCGCGCGCAGATCGCCGGCGAGTGCGGCGTCGGGTCGGACGAGCCGGGCCTGCTCGGCGGTCATGACCGCCTGGGTGAGATCGCGCACCACCGTGTCGTGCAGCTCGGAGATGACGAGGAGGCGCTGGCGCTCCAGGTCCGCCCGGTACTGGGCGGCCGCCGCGTCGACCTGCATCCGCGGCTGACGCAGGAGCTCGGCGACGACGAGGCAGGTGGCTCCCATGAACAGGACGGGGAGGTACCCCTGCCACACCGCGAACTCGTTCGGCGGGCTCAACAGGAAGAAGACGAAAGTCGCCATGACGTTCGCGGCCAGCAGGCCGTAGGCGCCGACCCTGCTGAAGCCGCGAGTCAGGAGCACCGCGGTGCACAGCCAGGGCCCCATGGCCGGAAGGACCGGGCTGAGATAGGCGCCGTGGTCGAGTGCCAGGAGGAAGATGCAGGAGGTCAGGAGACTGATCGCGCTGGCCCCCAGCGGCCACACCGAGAGCATCGCGATCCCGATGCCGCTGACCACGACGATGTACGCATCGGTGATCTCGAAGGGCTCGAGAGCCACGACGGAGATCAGGGTGAGCAGGCCGGCGCAGGCCAGGCCCAGCAGGTGGGTGCGCCACCCGGGCGTCCAGGTGGAGAATCGCGTGCGGGCCAGCAGTCCGGTGGTGCTCGCTGCGTCTGCCGCGGGTCTTGCGCCTGCCGTGGGTCCTGGGACCGCTGGGCTCGCCGCGGGTCTTGCGCCTGCTGGGCTCGCCGCGGGTCTTGCGCCTGCTGGGCTCGCCGCGGGTCTTGCGCCTGCCGCGGGTCCTGGGCCCACCGCGCCCACTGCGAGCCCCGCGCCCTCCGCCGCCCCGGTCGGTCCTGCCCCGAGTCTCATGACCACCCCCTGCCTCTCAATGGTTAGCATCCTGCCATGGCTCCCACGAACCCGCCCGGATCCCCGTCGTCGGCGGTCCGGGTCGCGCTCGTCGACGACGACTCCTTCGTCCTGACCGCTCTGCGCAACTACCTGGCCTCCTCGGAGCGGATCGAGGTCGCCTCCGCCTTCAGCCGCGGCCGGGATGCTCTCGCCTTCCTGCGGAGGGTGCCCGTCGACGTCCTGCTCACCGATGTGCGCATGCCCGGCATGGACGGGCTGGAGCTCCTGAGCCGCGTCCGGGCCGAGCATCCGGGGATCGCCGTCGTCGTCCTGACCTCCTTCGATGACGACGAGGCCATGCTCGCCGCCCTGTCGCAGTCGGCCAACGGCTTCCTCCTCAAGGACTCGGCCCCCGAGGAGATCGTGCGGGCCGTCCTCGCCGCGGCCGATGGCGGCACCACCATCTCCCCGGCCACCGCATCCCGGTTGGTGGCCCGCCATCTGCGTCCCGCTCGCCAGGGCGCCCGCCCCGACCTGACCGAGGCCGAGCAGGAGGTTCTCGCCCAGCTGTGCGAGGGCTACTCCAATGCGGAGATCGCGCAGCGCCTCGTCGTCGCCGAGTCCACCGTCAAGACCCACGTCTCCCACCTCATGAGGAAGTACGGGGCGGCCTCCCGCCTCAAGCTCGTCGTCGCCGTGCACCGGGAGCGGGAGGCCGCGCTCTGAGAGGGCCCTCAGTCCGTCGCCAGGGCCGTTACCGGCGTCACCCGGCCCGCGCGCCCGGCCGGTCGCAGTGCGGCTGCGACGCCGACGAGCAGGGTGACGGCGAGGACGCCGGCCAGCGGGAGGTAGGGGATGAAGACGCTGATTCCCCCGTCGCTCAGGACCGCGAGCGTGCCCGCCGCCCCCAGCGCGGTCCCGATGACGACGCCCAGGACACCGCCGATGAGGGCCAGGAGGGAGGCCTCGATGACGATGAGGCGTCTGACCTGCGAGCGGTCGGTGCCGGTGGCTCGCAGCAGGCCGATCTCGCGGGTGCGCTCCAGGACGCTCACGTCCGTGGTGTTGGCCAGCCCGCTCAGGGCGATGATGAGGGCCGCCGCCATGACCAGGCAGATGGTGAACACCGTCCGGTGCATCAGGTCCGTGAACTCGTTGCGTCCCTCCGCGCTTCCCATGACCATGAGATCCTGGCCGCGGGTGGCCTGACGGACGGCATTCTCGACCGATTCCGAGGAACCGGCGCCCGTGGTGCGCACCCACATGATGGCGTCGGTCGGCTCCCCACCGGTCAGGCGCTCGGCGGTGGCGGGGGTGATGGCGGCGCCCCACCCCTCCCTCACGCGGGCGGTCAGCTCGACGTCGCCCGCCGGGCCGGTGAGGGTCACGGCGGTGCCGTCGGGGATGTGGTAGAGCTCCCCGACGATGAGCGTGCGGTCGTCGAGGTCCTCCAGGCCCTTGGTGGAGCGCACGACGGGGGCGACCGCGGAGGCGTCGATGGACAGGACGTCGATGCTGTCGGTCGCGCCGTCCACGGTCTGGGTGAGGTCGAGGCTGGGGACGAGGGTCGTGGACTCCACGCCGTCGGTCGACTCGACGGTGGAGGTGAGCGCGGCGGTGTCGGTCTGCGGGGTCACACCGAAGACCGTGATGTCGGTGGGCGAGCCCTGGTTCACGATGCTCTGGAAGGAGGACTCGAAGGAGAACAGGCCCACGAACAGGACCGAGCCGACCAGGACGCAGACGAGGAGCGTGGCGGCTGTCGCCGCCGAGCGTCCGGGGTTGCGGACCAGGTTGCGGGCGGCCAGGTGGAGGATCGGGTAGCGGCCATCGGAGCCGGCGCGTCCGATGAGACCGACGATGAGGCTCACCAGCAGGGGCAGGGCCGCCAGGAGCCCGAGGACGACGAGGATGGCGCCGCCGGCCACGATGTAGAGGTTGTGCCCGGTCGTCCCCGGGACGACGAGGACGGCGCCGGCCAGGGCGATGATGAGTCCGGTGATGGCGGCCAGCCGCTGCCCGCGTCCGACGCGCTTGGCGCCGACCGTGCTGCCGCTCAGGGCGACGAGCGGGGAGATGCGGGTGGCCCGGTGCGCGGGGCGCAGCACGGCCGCGAGCGTGACCAGCGTGCCGAGCACGACGGCGCCCGCCAGGGAGACGGGGGAGATGGTGAGGTGGGCGTCCAGGTTCTCGATGACTCCCGAGCGGATGAGGAGGGCGGCTCCCGCGGTCCCTGCGATGACGCCGACGACGGACCCGGCCGTTCCGGTGACGACGGCGGTGCGCAGCACGGCGAGCATGATCTGCCTGCGGCTCGCGCCGATGCAGCGCACGAGGCCGATGGTGCGGTTCTGACGTGCCACGAGGGTGGTGAAGGTGGTGGCGATGACGATGCCCGCGACCACCGCGCACACGGGCGTCAGCAGGTTGAGGACCATGGCGACCATCGTGCCGCCCGATTGGGCGGAGGCGGCGCGTTCGGCGACGGCGTCGTCGGCGTCCACCACGAAGGCGCCGGGTCGGACGGCGTGGACGGTCTCGGCGACCTCGTCCACCAGGGCGCCGGTACTGGTCCCCGGGTTCGCCGTCACGTACAGGTGGTTGTAGCTGGTGATCGCGCCCATGGCCTCGAACTGGTCGACCGTGGCGTAGACGGTGCCCCCCGTCCCCTTGTCCAGGCCCGCGTCGGCCCCGGGGGAGACCACGCCCACGATGGTCGGGCTGGTATGGACTATGTCATCCGTGCCGTCGGCGTCGCCGGTGCCGTTGGTGCTGCTGGTGCCGCGGTCGTAGCCGTTCTTGAGGCGGATGGTGTCCCCGACGCCGAGCCCCTGCTGCTCGGCGAGGCGGGTGTCGATGGCGACCTCGCCGGTGCCGATCGGCAGACGCCCGGCCGCCAGGGTGGTGTACTGGCTGAGCACGGGCACGTCCCGAATCATGATCGCGCTGCCCACGGTGCCCGCGAGCTGGCGCGGCAGGTCGAGTCGGAGGATGCCCCAGTGCTCGCCGCGCACGGAGGCGATGCCGTCGAGGTCGGCGAGTCGGGAGACGAGGGCGTCGTCGAGGTGGCCGTCGGTGCTGCTGAGCTGGCGTCCCGAGGCGACGACGATATCGGCGCCGCCGATGGACAGGCGGGCCTCGGCCTGCATCTGGGTGCGGAAGGAGTCGGAGAGGATGAAGGCGAAGGCGATGAGGGCGGCGCTCATGGCCACGGCCACGAAGGCCGCAGCGGCGCGGCGCGCGTCGAGCAGGGAGGGCATCAGCGGGCCTCCCTGCCAGTCGCGGCGGTGTTGGCGGTGGTCCCCGTGCCCGTGGGGGCCGTCGGGCCTGCCGGGGTCGCTGGACCCGCCGGCCCTGCCGGGGCTGCTGGACCCGCCGGCCCTGCCGGGGCTGCTGGACCCGCCGGCCCTGCCGGGGCTGCTGTGCCTGCTGTGCCCGTGGGGGTTGCCGGTCCCGCGGGAGTGACCCAGCCTGCCGGGGCCGCTGCGCCTGCTGTGCCCGTGGGGGTTGCCGGGTCCGTGGGGGTTGCCGGTCCCGCGGGAGTGACCCAGCCTGCCGAGGCTGCTGCGCCTGCTGTGCCTGCCGGGGTTGCTGCGCCCGCCGGCCTCGCCTGAGCCGCCGCGGCGTGCGTGCTGGTCGGGCGGCGCACGGCGTCGTCGCCGATGATCCGTCCGTCGCGCAGGCGGATCACGCGGTTGGTGGCGGCCGCTGCGTTCTCGTCGTGGGTGACCATGACGACGGTCTGACCGAGGTTGTCGCACATGCGGGCCAGCGCCTGCAGGAGGGACGCGGCCGAGGCGGTGTCGAGGGCCCCGGTGGGCTCGTCGGCGAAGACGACCTGGGGGCGGCCGATGAGAGCGCGGGCGATGGCGACTCTCTGCTGCTGGCCGCCGGAGAGCTCAGCGGGGCGGTGGGTGAGACGGTCGCCGATGCCCAGGGCTGCGATGACGGCGTTCTGCCAGTTCGGGTCGGGGGTGCGGTGGGCCAGGCGGGTGGGCAGGAGGATGTTCTCCTCCGCGGTGAGGGTGGGCAGGAGGTTGAAGGCCTGGAAGACGAAGCCGAGCTGGTCGCGGCGCACGGCGGTCAGCTGCTTGTCGTTCATGCCGGCCAGATCGCGGCCGGCGATGAGGACGTGCCCGGATGCGGGGGTGTCCAGGCCGGCCAGGCAGTGCAGGAGGGTGGACTTGCCCGAGCCCGACGGGCCCATGACGGCGACGAACTGGCCGCGGCTCACGGTCAGGCTCACGCCGTCCAGGGCGGCCACCCGCGCCTCGCCGGAGCCGTAGACCTTGGTGAGGTCCCGGGCCTCGACCACGACGTCGGTGGGCGGGGTGGTGGGGCCCGGCGCCGGTTGGGGGGACCGGTGCGGGAGGGATGGGGCGTGAGGCATGACCGTCTCCTTCGAGGTGACTGGGATGTCCGAGATGACCGAGACCCGGGCAGGTCCCGGATGATGCCTCAAGGCTAGGAATCGGCGTCATGGCGCTGGAATGCGTCGAAGGAGCCGACATGACCGGGATATCCGACGAAAGGGGGAGGCGTGCCTGCGGGGCGGCCGGGTTCGTGCGGGTGGGGCGACTCCCGGACCCGGCCCGTCTTCTTCGCCGAGATCGGTTCAGTTCCGCACCGAGATCGGTTCAGTTCCGCATCGAGATCGGTCCGGTGGGGTCGCGCCCGGCTGCCGGGGTCACGAGACGGGCATCTCTGCACGAGACCGGCATTTCCGCGCGAGTCCAACGGGGCCGTCGTCGGACTCGCGCAGAAATGTCGAGTTCGATGTGCCGAGGCGGTGCGCCAGTGGGGCTGTTCCTCCGCGGACGCGGGACCGGGCTCCTCGGTCAACGCCCGCCATGTCTCACTGCGCTGTTCCTCCGCGGACGCGGGACCGGGCCCGCTCCTGGCCCCCGGCGCCGTCGTCGGACTCGAACAGGAATGCTCACGTCTGCGGGGCTACCAGTGGCAGATCCTGGAGGAGGCGGAGGACACGCTCGGAATGCCCGCGTCGGCCAGACCACCAGTGCGGGCGGGACGACCCCGCCCCCGACAGGCTCATCGCCCGGGGCGAGGGCCGCATCCTTATGCTCGACCGCTCCCGGTCCTCGGAACACGTTCTCGCTCATCGTGAACATCCCCGACCGCCGACGGCCTGCGCGTCGTCAACGCTCTCGGGACGAGGGTCCGCGGGTCGGAACCGATCTCGAGCCGGAACTGAACCGATCTCGGCGAGGGGAGGAGGAGTGTGGAGGGCGTCGTCCACGCCCGGACCCGGCCGCCTCCGCTATCGGCCCACGAGCAGGCGCACGCGGCCGTCGACGTCGGCGCGGCGGGCGCTCACGCCGTAGACCTCCTCGACGGCGCGGGCCGTCAGCACCTCGGCCGGCGCGCCGTCCGCCACGACGCGCCCCCGGCTCATGAGCACGACCCGCTCGCAGTAGGCGGCCGCCACGTCGAGGTCGTGCAGGGCCATGAGCGCGGTGCGCCCGGAGTCGGCCACCCGCGCGGCCACCTCGTGCTGATGGCGCAGGTCCAGGTGGTTCGTCGGCTCGTCGAGGATGACGACGGGGGTGCCCTGGGCGAAGGTCCGGGCCAGGAGCACGCGCTTGCGCTCCCCGCCGGACATGTCCTGCAGGGTGCGGTCGAGCAGCCCGGTCAGCTCCCACTGCTGCGCCAGCGCCTCGACGGCCTCGTGGTCCGCCCGTCGGTAGGGGCGCCAGTCGCTCAGACCGACGCCGCGGGCGAGCAGCAGGACGTCGCGCGCGGTGAAGGGCAGGTCGGTGTGCTCCTCCTGCGCCAGGAAGGCCAGCATCTGCGCACGTCGTCCGTCCGGGATCTCGCGCAGGTCCCGCCCCCGGAGGGTCGCGCACCCGCTCGTGGGCGGCGCGATGCCCGCCAGGACCCTCAGCAGAGTGGTCTTGCCCGATCCGTTGGGGCCGAGCAGGGCCACCTTCTCGCCCTCCTCGACGCGCAGGCTCACCCCGTCCAGGACCGGGGCGCCGCCGAGGCGGACGCGCAGGTCCGCGGCCCGCAGGACGGTGCTCACCGGCTCACTCCGCGGTGGCGGAGACCAGCTGCTCCAGCCCGGCCACCGCCGTAGGGCTGGAGGACGAGGCTCCGGCGGGCAGGAGCACGATCCGGCCGGCGGAGACGGCCTCGAGCGCCTCCACGCCGGGCTCGGCGAGGAACGCGGCCCGGGCCTCCTCCGCGCTCTCCCCGTACAGGCCGTAGCCCAGCACGATCCAGTGGGGCTGGTGCTCCAGAAGGCTCTCGACCGAGACGTTCAGGTAGGCGTCGTGAGTCCCGGCGTAGACATTGGTCAGGCCGGCGTCCTCGAGCACGGATGCGGGCAGCCCCCCGCCCCCGTAGGCGGACAGCGGGTCCTGCGACGAGAAGTAGTAGACCCAGGCGGCGGTGCGGCCCGTGCCGCCGCCGGAAGTCGTGTCGCGGCGCGCGTCGCTCACCCGCTGGTCGAGGGCGTCGGCGGCGGCGTCGGCCGTCGATGAGGTGGAGAAGACGGTGCCGAGACGGCGGACGTCATCGCTCACCGTCGACAGCGTCGCGGGGGAGGCGGAGGAGCCGCCGTCGTGGCCGCACTCGGCCTGAACGTTCAGCAGGGCGATGCCGGTGTCGGCGAGCTGCTGGGCGTCGGCGTTGAACAGGCCGTACCCCAGGACGAGATCGGGTTCGGCGGCGATGATCTCCTCGGTCGTGGGATCCGAGGGATCGGTGATGAGGTCGTCCGACGGCGGGTTCTTCAGGTCCGCGGGAAGCGGTGCGCCGAACTCCCCGGTGCGGGCCACGACGCGGTCGCTCGCACCGGTGGCGTCGAGCAGCTCGACGGCGGCCGTGCCGATCGTGAGGACCCGCTGGGGCGCCGAGTCGATCGTGACGTCCCGGCCGCAGTCGGCGACCGTGAGCGGGTAGCCGGCCGAGGCCGGGGCCCCGGCGGTGGTGGTGGCGCCGCAGCCCGTCAGGGTCAGGCCGAGGGTCGCCGCCGCAGCAGCGGCCAGGGTGCGGAGGGAGGGTCGGTGCATGGGAGCTCCTTGAATCGTATCGGGTGCGTTCGGGTGCATCGGGCGCGCGGGGGCGGCCGGCAACGGCGTCTCAGCGCGGCTGCGGACGGTGGCGGCGCATCATCCACATGAGCAGCGGTGTGCCGACCAGGGCCGTGAGAATGCCCAGGGGGATCTCCCTGGGGGCCAGGACGGTGCGGGCCAGGGCGTCCGCGGCGACGAGCACGAGCGCGCCGAGCAGGGCGGCGGCGGGCAGGAGCGCGCGGTGCGCGGCGCCGACCAGACGCCGTGCCAGGTGCGGCACGACGAGTCCGACGAAGCCGATGGCCCCGCTCACGGCGACGGCGGCGGCCACGCCCAGGGCGGCGACCGCCGTCGTCGAGCGGCGCAGGCGGAAGGGGTCCACTCCCATGGAGCGGGCGACGTCGTCCCCCAGGCCGATGGCGTCCAGCGCGCGGGCCCGTAGGACGAGGTATCCCAGGGTCAGCGCCGTGGCGCAGGCCAGGACCGGCACGTCCGTCCACGATGAGCGCCCCAGCGACCCGAGCATCCAGAAGGTGATGGCGCGCACGGCATCGCGGCTGTCGGATAGGACGACGACGAGATTGGTGATCGCGGACAGGAAGTAGCCCGCGGTGAGCCCGGCCAGGACGAGGCGCGAACCCGACAGGCGCCTGCTTCCCCCGGCGAGCGCCATGACCAGGGCGAGTGCCGCGAGGGCGCCGAGGAACGCCCCGCCGGTCGCCGTCAGCGCACCGCCGGCCGCCATCAGTCGACTGCCGACCGCACCGGCGGAACCGCCCGCGCCGCCCGCGCCCCCGGCGATGACGAGGGCGGCTCCGAGGGACGCGCCGGAGGAGACTCCCAGGAGGTAGGGGTCGGCCAGGTCGTTGCGCACGACGGCCTGGAGGCAGGCGCCGCCGACCGACAGGACGGCCCCCGCGCACAGGCCCACCAGGATTCGCGGCAGGCGCAGCTGCCGGACGACGGTCTCCAGGGCCGGGTCGACGTCCGCGCCGCCCGTGCCGTCGAGGCTGTGGAGGAGCGCCCGCACCACCTCGGCGGGGGAGGCGTCCAGCTGGCCCGCGCCCACGGAGAGCACGGCGACCAACGGCACGGCGGCGCCGAGCAGCGTCAGGGCGAGCGTCGCCGGCTTGACTCGCGGGGGGCGCGTTCGTATGCTCACGACGCAGATGATAATCATTTGCATCAAGTGATGGGCAAATCGTCGTCCCGTCCCGTCGCACGTCCCTGTCGCACCGCCGGATGCCCGGTACCCGGCGCGCCCGCATGAGATCCGTGAGGAGGAGCCGTCCCCATGCAGCACCTGCGCCTGCTCGGGCTCTGGAGGGATCACCGGGGCATGCTCGCCGCCCTCGTCCTGGCCGGCACCGCCGTCGCCGCCACCTGGACGGGCCAGGCCCTGCTCACGTCGCGCGTGTTCGCCGCCCTGATCTCCGGATCGTCCTTCCGCGACCCCGACCTGCTCGCCCCGGCCGTCGCGCTCGCCGGGGTCCTCCTGGCCCGTCCCCTCCTGGTCCTGGTGCGCCAGCTCCTCGCCCAGCACGCCATGAGCCGCGTCAAGGCATCCTTGCGGGCGCGGGCGCTGACCGCATTCGTCGGCCGCAGTGCGCTCGACCCCGCGGCCGGGCGCACGGGCCGGGATCACGCCGTCGTCGTCGACGGCATCGAGAACCTCGACGCCTACCTGTCGGGGTACCTCCCGCAGATCGGCGTGACCGTCGCCGTCGTCGCCACGGTGGGCGGCATGATGACCGTCATCGACCCCGCGACCGGGGGCGTCGCCGTTGCGACCACCCTTGTGGTGCCCGTCCTGCCCCGGCTGTGGGACAGGGCTCTCGCCGCCAGGGGCGCCGATCACTGGGACGCCTACGAGGATCTTCACGCCGAGTTCGTCGACTCCATGCAGGGCATGACCACTCTCGTCGCCTTCGGCGCCGACGGGCGGCGGGAGGCCCAACTCGCCCGGGCCTCCCGCCGCCTCCTGGAGCGGACCATGGGCCAGCTTCGCGTGTCCCTGATCGAGTCCGGCCTGTCCGGCTTCGCCCTCGCAGCGGTCCCGGCCCTCGTCCTGGTCGTGGTCGCCGTGCGGCGCCACGAGCTGAGCGCCCTGGAGATCTTCACCCTCGTCCTGCTCGCGGCCGAGCTCGTGCGTCCGCTGCGGGATCTCGCCGCCCTGTGGCACGCCGGCTACCTCGGCACCTTCTCGGGGCCGCGCGTCATGGATCTTCTCGATCGGGACCGCCCGGGGGGCGGGGCTGCCCTCCCCTCCGGCGGGGCTCGCGGGGCCGGCCGATCCCCGGGCGTCGCGGTGCGGGGTGATGACGAGCGGGCGGACGCGCCGGCCGGCTGCGGCCGTCCCCCGGGCATCGCGGTACGAGGGCTGAGCGCCCGCTACCCGCGGGCCGAGGAGCCCGCCCTGCGCGGCATCGACCTCGATCTCCGCTCCGGGCTGACGGCCGTCGTCGGCGCCACCGGATCGGGCAAGTCCACCCTCGCTTGCGCGCTCGTCGGACTCCTGGCCCCCGAGCGGGGGGCGATCGAGCTCGATGGCGTCGCCCGCGATCCCGTCGAGCTCCTCGCCCGTGTCGCGCTCGTGCCCCAGGACCCCGTGCTGCTGGCCCCCACCGTGCGCGAGGACATCGCCCTGGGGCTGCCCGAGGAGTCCGGAGGTCCGATCGGTTCCGAGCGGGTTGCCGGGGTGGTCGGGGGCGCCGGACCCGGAGAGCGCGGTGAGTCCGCCGGGGCCGACGCGTCCGTCGAGTCGGCTGCGCGTACCTGCGGCATCGGCGACGACGCCTCCTTCACGTTGGACAGCGCCTCGGGCGAGGGCGGGGCGCAGCTGTCCGGGGGGCAGCGGCAGCGGGTCGCCATCGCCCGCGGCCTGGTGCAGGACCGGCGCGTCCTCATACTCGACGAGGCCACCTCCGCCCTCGACCCGGCCGCCGAGGCACGCCTGGTGGAGCGGCTGCGCGGCGCCTCCGACCGCCTCGTCATCGCCATCACCCACCGCCTGGCCCTCGCGCGGATCGCCGACCACGTCGTCGTCATGGGCGACGGGCGCGTCCTCGAGCAGGGGCCTCCCGACGAGCTCCTGGCCCGCGACGGCGCCCTGCGGGCCCTCGTCGAGGCCGAGGACGGGCGCCCCGAGACCGTGGAGGCGGTGCGATGACCGCTGAGGCGACCGCGGGGGCGCCCGCTGAGGCGACCACCGAGCTGAGTCCTGGGACGACCCCCGGTGCGACCGTCGACGGCGCGCCCGCGGGCGCCACCGGTCTGACCGGGATCGTGGGCCCGGTCCTGGCCATGGCCGGGCACTTGCGGGGGCAGGGCCCGTTGTTCGCCGCCGTGGCCGTGACCATCTGGCTCGGCATCGCGCTGGCAGTCGTCGCCACCGTGCTCTCCGTGGCGACGGCCTCGGCCCTGGCCGTGGACGCCGTCGCGCCATCCGGCGCAGGGGCGCCCACGGGTCTTCTCGCCGGTCTGTGCGCGGCGGTGGTCGGTCTCGGGGTCGTCTCCTGGCTCGAGCAGTGGTTCTCCCACGTCCTGGCCTACCGGGTCATCGACGTCATCCGCCTCAAGGTGCACCGGGCGATCGCCCGCATCGCCCCGCTGGGGCTGGCGCACCGCCGCTCGGGGGACACGGTCGCCGCCGCCATGGCCGACGTCGAGAGCATGGAGTGGTTCTACGCGCACACGGCCGCCCAGGTCGTCGCGGGGCTGACCGCCTGCCTCGTCCTGTCCGCCGCGGCGGTGGCGTGGCTGGGACCCCTCGCACTGGCAGTACCGGCCGCCCAGGCGGTCGTCATCACCGTGCCCCTGGTGCTGCTCCCCCTCGCCACCCGGCAGGGCGCGCGCCTGCGCGCGGCGCTGACGGGGCTGTCGTCCGAGGCGCTCGCGGCACGCTCCTGCGCCCGGGAGACCGTGCTCCTGGGGCGCCTGAAGGAGGTCGCGGGGAAGGTGGCGCGCTCCACCGTCGAGGTCCAGGCGGCCCGTCGCGCGCTGGCGGTGCGCACGGCCGTCGAGCAGGCCCTCATCGAGGCGACCTCGGTCGTCCTCGTCCTGGGGGCCGTTCTCCTGGCGGGTCGCGCGGCCGCGGACTCGCGGATCGGGGCCGGACTCGTGCCGGTCGTCGTGGCCCTGGCCGGGACGGCTCTGTCCCCGGCCCTGGCGGTGACGGGCGCGCTCGGCAGGCTCGGGGAGACCTCGGGGGCGGCGCGGCGCGTCGACGCTCTCATCGCCGTCCCCGGCTACCGCCCCGCCGCGCCGGCCGGGACCGCCGGGCGACGCGGTGCCGCCGGTGCCGGTGCCGGTGCCGACGCCGACGCTGCTACCGGTGGTGCCGGTTCGGTGCGGGTGACCGGGCTGCGGGTGCGCTATCCGGGCGGCTCGGCCCCGGTGCTCGACGGCCTCGACCTCGAGGTGCCCGACGGGCGGTCGTGCGCCGTCGTCGGGGCCAGTGGCGAGGGCAAGACGACGCTGGCCCTGGCCCTGGCGCGGCTCGTCGCCCAGGAGGAGGGCCGCATCCTCGTCGGCGGGATCGACACCGCCGCCGAGGCCCCCGAGCGGACTCGCGAGCGACTCGTGCTGGTCTGCCAGCACACGCACGTCTTCAGGGCCACCGTCCGCGACAACCTGCTGACTCCCGATGCGGACGAGGACGAGACGTGGACGGCCCTCGAGCGGGCCCGCCTCGCCGACCGCGTGCGCGCCCTTCCCGAGGGGCTGGACGAGGTGCTCGCGGAGCGCGGGGCGGCGTGGTCCGGCGGCGAGAGACAGCGCCTCGGGCTCGCCCGGGGCCTGCTGCGCGACCCCGACGTCCTCGTGCTCGACGAGCCCACCGCCGGACTGGACACCTGCACCGAGGCGGAGTTCCTCGATGCCCTCCTGACCTCCAGGAAGGGTCGTACCACCATCATCATCACCCACCGCGTCGCGGTCATGAGCTCCTGCGACCGGGTCGCCCTGCTGCGGGCCGGACGGGTCGACGCCGTCGGCCCGCACGACGTCCTGCGCCGGACGAGTCCCGTCTACCGCGCCGTGCTCGACGCCGCCGAGCCGGCCCCCGAGGTCACTGTCCCCGAGAGCGAGCCGGCCCCCGAGGCCGCCGCCGAGCCGGCCCCCGGGACCTCCGTCCCCGGAAGTTCCGCTGACGACTATCAGGAGAGGAGGTGAACCCATGCCCGAGATCACGATCGTCGAGGTCGAGGAGCGTCGCGCCGCGGAGACGGTGCTGGCGCCCAACTCGAACCACCATGGACACGTCGCGACGTCCTTCAGTTGGACCGGCTGACGCACCGGCGCGGGGAGCCGGCGCCTCCGGCTCCCCGCGCCCCGGGTCCGCCCCCTTTCCCCGCCCGAACCCGTCGAGAAGGACCAGATGAGCCCCACACCCCCGCCCCGCAGCGCGTCCCCTCCGATCCTCGCCTCCGCGCAGGCGTCGACCATCGGCGCGGAGATCCGTCCGCTGGAGCCGGAACGATGCGTCCTCAGCATCGAGGACAGGCACTTCACGATCGACGTTCCCGCGGAGGTCGCCCAGACGCTCCTGCTCCTGTGGCGCTGCGGGAGGGGGGACCTGATCGGTGAGGACCTCGCGCGGGCGGCCGAGCCCCTGCGCAGACTCGTCGTGGATGCCGTCCGCCCCTCCGGGGCGGACGGCGGGACCGGCGAGGCCGCTGAGATCGGCGAGACCGTCGTTGGGGCCGTTGAGCGCACTGAGACCATCGGGCGCCCGGCCCCCTCCCGCCCCGGGCTGCGGGCGGTCATGACCGGGGACCAGGGGATGGTCCGCGCCCTGACCCGGCGTCACCGCCCGGAGGGCTCCGTCCTGGAGCTCCCCTGGGAGGGCGCCAGGGCCGCGGTCAACCGGGCCTTCGAGCTGGGACTGCCCCTCGTCATCGCCCTGCGCGGCGCACGTGAGGACGACCTCATCGACATGGACCGCATCTGCCACGACATGAGGGTCCCCTGGATCCCCGTCGAGCTCGGCCGAGGGCGGCTGTGGGTGGGGCCCCTCGTCACTCCCGGCGTCGGCGCCTCCTACGAGGATGCCGCCGCCCGTCGCCTGGCCGCCGCGCGCGAGCCGCGCGTCCACCGGCTGCTGCGGCGCTTCCCGCCCGGGGGCGACCAGGGGCCCGCGCCGGAGCGCCTGCCGGCACTGCTCGACGCCGGCCTGGACGTGCTCGCGGACGCCTGCGAGAGCCTCGACTCGTCGGCGGGCCCGGAAGCGGCCCACGGTGACGTGCTCCATGAGATCGTCCCGGGCGCCGACGGCGTCGAGCACCTGCGGCATCCGGTGCTGCCCATGCCGGGGCGGCGGACCCGGTACCGGGACCACTCCCGGGAGCACCTGATCGATGAACGGACCGGAATAGTGCTGCGGGTGCGCGAGGTGGACCACCACCCCCGTGCGCCCCGGTCGCTGATGACGCGGCAGGCCGACGTCGCGGACATCCGCGCCGTCACCCCCTGGGCGAACAACATCCTGTGCCAGGGCTCAGCCTTCTCCGACGCCGCCGGCGCGCGCCTGGCGGCCCTGGGGGAGTCGGTCGAGCGCTACTGCGGCAACGTCCTGGACACGCTCCCGGTCACCTGGGGCTCCTACGACGAGCTGCGGCGCCGGGGGCTGCCCGTGCTCGACCCCCGCGAGCTCGTCCTGTACAGCGAGGAGCAGTACGCGGCCCCCGGTTTCCCGTTCGTGCCCCTGAGCCGGGACCTGCGGGTCCACTGGGTCCACGGCCGGTGGATCGCGGACGACTCGCCGGTCCTCGTCCCCGCCTCCCTCGTCTACGTCAACTGGTACTCCGCGGGCCTGGCGGCCGCGCCTCCCACGAACTTCTGCTCCTTCGCGGGGATCGCCGCGGGGCCCGACGAGGCCTTCGCCGTGCGCAGCGCCCTGGAGGAGATCATCGAACGGCACGCCACGATGGTCTGGTGGCTGAACGCTCACCCCCTGCCCGCGGTGACCGGTCTCGGGGGCCCGGTCATCGAGCCGCCGTGCCGTGCGACGTACCTCAACCTCGACAACGAGTTCGGTGTGCCCGTCGCGGCCGCGATCGTGCACGATGATGACGCCCGGCTGGTCAACATCGGGTTCTCCGCCAGGCCCCGCTTCCGCCAGGGAGCGGTCAAGGCGCTGACGGAGGCCTTCACCCTCCAGGAGGGGTCGCGCGATCTGCTGCGCTCCGACGGGCTGCACTGGAAGGTGATGGCGGCCGGAGAGCTCAACGGGCGCGCCTTCAAGCCGTGGCGCCGGGACCGCCGCTACCTCGACGACTTCCGGTCGGACATGCACGACTGCGACGACCTGATGGTGCAGCAGCAGGTCTACCTCGATCCGCGCGCGGGACGGGCGATGAGCTCCCTGCTCGAGCCCTCGACCCACCGGGATCGGGCGACCGTGCCCGACATCGCCGGCGACCCCGCGGACCACTACCGCTGCGCGCTCGAACGCCACGGCATCGGCGCGATCGTCGTCGACATCACCACCCCCGACGTCGCCAGCACCGGCATGCGGGTCGTGCGCGTCATCGCCCCCGGCACCGTCGGCAACGCCCCGGCCGCCTTCCCCTACCTCGGGCGGCGTCGCGTCCAGGATCTGGCCGTCGAGCTCGGGTGGCGGGAGCGCGCTTTGGACGAGGACCGGCTCAACTACTTCCCGCTGCCCCATGCCTGAGGGCGCCGGCGGCCGTCCCGCGCCCCCGGCGGCCGGACCGGGGCGCCTCTCAGCCGTCAGGCTCCGCCACGATGCCCCCTTCCCGCCCGACTTCCGTCACTACCAGTTGAGCATGCCGCCGGCGCCGGGGGTCGATGAACGAGCCGTCGCCGTCACCATCGCGGATGAGGGGGATGCGGACGATATCGCGCTCCTGCGCGCCACGGCGGCGCGCCACTGGTGGTCGGCCGATCACGGGCGGCTGCCCGTGCGGATCGCCTCGCCGCGGGAGCTGATCGACGGCGGCGAGCAGATCCTCGAGGTCCCGTCCCTGGGCCTGCTCGACCCCTCCCTGCTCGAGGAGCCCGGATGCCCGATCGAACGTGTGGATCCGACCAGGCCCCATGCCTGGGTGCCCGCCCGCCGCCTGGGGGACCGGCCGGCGGACGGCTGGGTCCCCTACTCCCTCGCCTTCGCGCGCCCCCACGACACCCGCCCCGACGAGCCCCGCACCCACCCGCCCCTGCTCGCGGGACTGGGAGCGGGGGCGTCCCGTCGTCGGGCACGCAGCGCCGCCTGGGCGTCCCTGTGCGCCGAGGACGCGCTGTGGACCTGGTGGTCCGATCCGAGCGCCCCGCCTCCCGCGCCTCTGGACTCCGCCGGGGCCCAGCAGGACGCGCGGGCCTGGGGCGCCGACGGGCTATCGGTGGGGCTCGGGATCCTTCCGGGAGGGCTCGCCTCCCGGGTGTGCCTGGCCGTCATCGACGACGGCGGGATCACGGCCCTGGGCGCGGCCTCGGGGATCGATCGCGGGGGACGACGACAGGCGTGCGCCAGGGCGCTGTGGCAGCTGGTCGTCGCCAGGGCGCTCGATGATCCGGACGACCCCCTGCACCGCACGGCCGGCCACGTCCTGGGCGTCCTCAGCCCGCACCGGGAGGACCGCCGCTACCTCGACGCCTTCGGTCCGCTGCATCGGCGCCTCCTCGATCCCCTGTGCCACGTCCAGCTCCTCCTGGACCCCCGGATGAGAGCGGAGATCCGCCGTCGGACCGGGACCGTCGCGGCGGGGCCGGTGGCCGGTGCGGGTCGGGCCACCGGGCGGCCGGTGCGGACAGCGCGGATAACGCGGCCGGTGCCACCGGCGCGGCCGGCACGAATGGCGCGGCCGGCACGAATGGCGCGGCCGGCACGAATGGCGCAGCCGGTGCCACCGGCGCGGCCGGCGGGGTGCTTCCCACGAGGATGCGCATGGGAGGTTCTTCTCTCGGAGGGGTCCGCGCCGCAGGGGGATGTCTGCGTCCGCCTGCTCGTTCCCGGTGCCTCCACGCTGCCGCTGGGCGCCTTCCCGCCCGACCCCGAGGTGGCGCGGTCCGCTCGTCGGCGCCTCGGCCGGCGGACCGACGGGGAGGGGCGGGCGGGCGTTCCGCCGCGGACGAGCCTCTGGCCGTACCCCGGGTGGTGAGCACGGGCGCCGCCGATCATCGCCGTCGCCGCACCGAACCGGTCCTCCGGCCGGTCTTCCGGCTCCGCTCCGCTCTGCGCCCCGCTTTCCCGTCGCATTGCGGTGCCACTCATCCGCACCATCCACTCCAGCACGCCTGCGCCCCGCTTTCCCGTCGCATTGCGGTTCCCCCTCAGCCTCGGCTCGACCGCACCCGGCCTCCGGAACACGTTCTCACTCATCGTGAACATCCCCGACCGCCGACGGCCTGCGCGTCGTCGACGCCCTCGGGACGAGGGCTCACGGGACGGAACCGATCTCGAGCCGGAACTGAACCGATCTCGACGCGGAATACGACCGATCTCGGCGAAGGGACGGGTCGGGGAGGCGAAGGAGCGGGAACGCGGGGAGACTCCCGTGGAGCGCCCCGGTCGGCTGCGGGCGGACTCGCCGTCCGACCGCCTGCGCCTCGCCGCTCCCGAAGAAATTCGCGTGCACCGTTACCCTGGGAGGGTGACTGATGTCCTGCACCCCGCACCGGTGCCTCTGCCGTCCCCTCTCGCGGAGGCCTCGGCGGCCGGTCGGACCCTGGTGATGGGCATCATCAACGTTACTCCGGACTCATTCTCCGACGGCGGCCGTTGGGAGACCGCGGACCTCGCCGTCGCCCACGGCCGTCAGCTTCTCGCCCAGGGCGCCGACATCGTCGACGTCGGCGGCGAGTCCACCCGTCCTGGCGCCGTTCGCGTCACCCCCGAGGTCGAGCAGGCGCGCGTCATCCCCGTTGTGCGCGCGCTCGCGGACGATGGCGCGGCCGTCTCCGTCGACACCATTCACGCCGCCACCGCCGAGGCGGCCGTCGAGGCCGGTGCCGTCGTCGTCAACGACGTCTCCGGGGGCCTGGCCGACGCCGATATGCACCAGGTGATCGCCAAGACCGGTGCCGTCTACGTCTGCCAGCACTGGCGCGGCGACCCCGAGACCATGGATCGCCTGACCGACTACAGCGCCCACGGCGACGTCGTGTCCGGGGTCGAGACCGAGTTGCGCGAGCGCCTGAACGAGCTCGACGCCGCCGGGGTCGATCGTCGTCAGGTGGTCGTTGATCCCGGCCTCGGCTTCGCCAAGACCCATCAGCAGTCGTGGCAGCTCCTGGCCGCCACCGAGCGTCTGCGCCGGGAGCTGGGCCTGCCCGTCCTCATCGGCTCCTCGCGCAAGCGCTTCCTGTCCCTGAGCCTGCCCGAGTCCGCGGCGGCCGACCCGATCGCCCGAGACGCCGCCACCGCCGCCACCACGGCCCTCGTCGCCCTCGCCGGTGCCTGGGCAGTGCGAGTCCATGAGGTCCCGGCCAACCGGGACGCCGTCCGAACCGCCTCCCTCTGGAAGGAACACCGATGACCACCACCACGCCCGATCAGATCCGGCTGTCGGGCCTGTCCGCCCGCGGGTACCACGGCGTCCTCCCCTTCGAACGCACCGAGGGCCAGCTCTTCACCGCCGATGTCACCCTCGACCTGGGCGAGCGCGGCACCGCGGTCGCCTCCGTCACCGACGCGGTCAAGGACGCCGTCGACTACTCCGAGGTCGCCCGGGCGGTCGTCGCCGTCATCGAGGGGGAGCCGGTGAGTCTCATCGAGACCCTCGCCGCCCGTGTCGGCGAGGCCGTGCTGGCCTTCCCGCGCGTGACCGCCGTCGAGGTCACCATCCACAAGCCGCAGGCGCCCCTGGACGTCGCCTTCGAGGACGTCTCGGTGACGATCCATCGCACCGGCGGCGAGGGCGGTCATCCACTCTCCGGTCATGCGTCGGACCAGGCCGTCGTCCCCGACTCGGCGTCCGGCCAGTGGCCGGCCCAGGCCCCCGGGACCGCCGGCGGCCCTGTCGGGAGCCCGGCCGCCGCGGCGGGCGTCGGGGGGATGGCCTCCGCGGCCGGCGACGGGCAGGACGCCGATGAGAGCCGGGCGCCCGAGGGCGCCCCGGGCCTCGGGGGCGCCGAGCCGTGGTCGGGCTCGCCGGCGGACGGCGCCGGTGGCCCGGCGGAGGCGAACGTGCCGTGGGGGAGCGAGCCCGCGGTTGACGCCGTCGCCTCCGATGAGATGGCTCAGCCGTGGCAGGGCGCATCGCTGGACGGCGGCGCCGGCGATCCCGGGACGGGCGTCGGGGTGTCCGGTGAGTTGGCTCAGCCGTGGCAGGGCGCGTCGCTGGACGGCGGCGCCGGCGATCCCGGGACGGGCGTCGGGCTGCCCGGCGAGTCGGCTCAGCCGTGGCAGGGCGCGTCGTTGGACGGCGGCGCCGGCGATCCCGGGGCGGGCGTCGGGCTGCCCGGCGAGTCGGCTCAGCCGTGGCAGGGCGCGCCCGCTGGAGATGCCGGGGACGCGGCCGCGCCCGCTCCCGCGGCCCCCGTGCCGGCACCGGTCGATGTCCTGGGGCGACGTCCGGACCATCCGGTCGAGGTGGTTCTCGCGCTGGGCGGGAACGTCGGCGGGGTGGTTCCCGCTCTGCGCGCCGCGGTCCGCACCCTGCGGGAGATCGACGGCATCGAGGTCGCCAACGTCGCGCCGTTGGCCCGAACGGCCGCCATCGTCGAGCCCGGCGGCCCGGAGCAGCCCGACTACCTCAACACCGTCGTGCTGGCGACGACGACGCTCGCGCCTCGCGAGGTCCTCTCCGTCTGCCAGGGCCTGGAGGCCGACGCCGGACGCGTGCGCACCGAGCCCCGGGGGCCGCGCACACTGGATGTGGACATCATCACCTACGAGGGAGTCACCTCCGACGACGCCGAGCTGGTCCTGCCGCACCCGCGCGCCGCCCAGCGCGCCTTCGTCCTGGTGCCCTGGGCGCAGGCCGATCCCTTCGCCGAGATCGGCAACCAGTACGTCGCCTCTCTCGCCGAGAACGCTCCCGATCGCGACGGCGTGCGCTGGCTGGCTCTCGACTGGCTGGACTCCGACCACCTCCCTGCGCTGCCGACCGGCCAGTACGTGGCGCCCCCCGAGGTCGGGGACGACCAGTTCGGGGCGATGATGGGCGGATCCGAGCCCGGAGGACTCGGCGAGGAGAGCTCGGGCGCTCCGGTGGGCGGCGGCTCGAGCGCAGAGGCCGCCGGGCCGGTCGAGGGCCTCCGCCCGGACGGCCCGGCCATGGATGCGGCGCCCGGCCAGGCCGGCGGCCCGGTGGCGAATGCGGCGCCCGGCCAGGCCGGCGGCCCGATTGCGGACGCGGGGCCCGTTCAGGCCGGCGGCTCGGTGATGGATGACGGGGCCGCCGGGGGCGATATGGCCAGTGCGCCCGGTCGGGCGCAGGGCGACGCCGGTCGTGCTCCCGGAACGGGCGCGATGCCCGGTGAGCAGCAGATTCCGCAGGACCCGGCGCACCCGCCGATGCCCCGGACGGGATCCGCGTCTCAGGCCGGCGGGTCGCAGGACGAGGCCTGGGCCTCCCCTCTGGACTGGGGCGACGTCATCGGTAGGAACGGACAGGGTCTCTGATGTTCCGCACGCGCTGGGCCACGGTCCTCGCGTGCCTCATCGCACCCGCGGTCGTCACCTGGGTCGTCTCCGATCTCTCACTGCGGCATTGCGGGTGGGTGCCGTCGTTGACGCCCTGGGGAGCCGTCGTCGCGCTGGTGATCGCCGTGGTCGTGCTCGTCGCCGGGCTCGCCGTGCGGCGCCTGCGCGCCCACGAGTCCACGTGGATGACGCCGACCGGCGCGGCCACGACCGCCGTCGCCGCCCAGGCCTCGGCGATCGTCGGTGCTCTTATCGGAGGGGTCTACGCCGGTGAGCTCGCCACGGCCCTCCTCACCCCGCCCTCGCCGGCCATGAGCTCGCTGGCGTGGTCCGCGGGGGCCTGCCTGGTGTCATGCCTCCTGTGGTGCGGCGTCGGCGTGCTCGTGGAGCACTGGTGCGCCATCGACGCCGATGACGACGACGATCACGGCGGGCACGGCTCGGAGTCATCGCTGCCCGATGGCAGCGCTCCCGCCTGAGGGGAGGCCTCATCCTGAGCTTTTGGCAGCGGTGCCGGCGATCGCAGTAGCGCTCCCGCCTGAGGGGAGGCCTCCGCCCCCGGGGCTCATCGCCCTACCGCAGACCGTGGTGTCCGCAGGGCTCCCGCCTGAGGGGCGTTCTCGTCAACGTGGCGGCGGGATCCCCCGCTGGTCGAGGACCGTCGCAGATGGTGGGCGCGCGACCCGTCCTCGTGAGATCGTGTTGCCGGCACCCGTCACGGCGCTTCGCTCCGTCCCGGCCGCGGGCGCCGTCCGCAACCAGTTCACGGTACAACCCGGTCGAGGAGCATCGATGAGCACTGTCAATGAACCCGCCGCCACGCCCTCCACGGGCCGCGGCCCGGCGCCCGGCGCCCCCGCGGGCGGGGCGGGACGGGCAGGAGATCCCGCGGGCTGGACGGGAGGCCCGGCGGGCGGCCTCTTCGGCTCTGCGGGCGGCTCCTTCAAACCGATGGGCGGTCCCTTCGGCTCGGTGGGCGATCCCTTCAGCCCGGCCGGTGTTGTCTTCCGCCCCGTCTCGGCCAGGCTCATCACCGTCCGTCTCGTGGGCGCTCTGGTCGGAGTCGGAGCACCTGCCGCGGTCCTCGCGGTTGGCGCGATCATGTGGAGCCCATGGATATGGACCGGCGTCATGGTGATGGCGGTCCTCGCGGCATGGGTCGCCTGGTTCGTCCCGCGCCAGGTGCGCGCCATGGGCTACGCCCTGACCGACGACCACCTTCTGTGGCGCAAGGGCATCATGTTCCGCCGCATCTGCGTGGTCCCGTACGGGCGGATGCAGTACGTCGACACCTCTCAGGGGCCGCTCGCCGCCTGGCTGGGGATCGCCGAGGTCCGGCTCCACACGGCTGCGGCGGCCACGGACGCCACCATCAACGGGCTGCCGGTCGAGGAGGCCGAGCACCTGCGCCGCCTCCTCGCCGATCGCGGCGAGCAGAGAATGGCCGGGCTATGAGCGCGGGCGCCGGACGCCGCATCGCCGTGCCGGATGGCATCGACTGGCGGCGCATGCATCCCGTCTCACCGCTCCTGGAGGGATGGAAGATCGTCACTGCCTTCATCGCGATCATCGCCGTCCGCAATGTCGATAACCTGGCCGACGCCTACCGGTACGCCACCGCCCACGGCTTCGATCTCGCCCACGGCGTCGTGCGCTGGGCCCTGCTGGGGGGTTTGGCCGTGATCGTCGTCGTGGTCTCCTTCCTCTTCCTGCAATGGTGGGCCAAGACCTACGCCGTGGATCGCGATGGCGTGTATCTGCGCAGCGGCATCGTCATCAGGCAGCTGCGGGTCGCCCGACTGCCGCGCATCCAGGCCGTCGACGTCGTCCATCCCCTGCTGGGGAGGATCTTCGGCCTGGGCATGCTGACGGTGGAGGTCGCGGGCGGGTCGGACTCGCGCGTCGTCATCGGATATCTGAGCACCGCCCGACTCGAGGCGCTGCGCGACCTCATCCTCGATCTGGCAGCCGGCGACGCCGAGGACCCCGCCCGGACGGCCGATAGCAGTGCACGGGCCGTCTCAACCGCTGCGCCCGGCTCGGCTGGCTCGTCCGGCTCGTCCGGCCCGGCTGGTCCGGCCGCGCTCGGCGCACCCAACCCCACTGACCCGGCCGCGTCCGGCTCGGCTGGTCCGGCCGCGCCCGGCCCCCCGAGCGAGGTCGGCCGTGTCAGCGGGTCCGCTCCTCTCGGGTTCGAGGGCGCTGTCGACGCGGCGCCACTGCGCTCCGCCGGCAAACGCGAGGAGCATCCGCTGTACATCGTCGGTCCCGGAATTCTCATCGGTTCGATCCTCCGGTCGGCCATGACCCTATGGGCCGCCGTCCTGGTCATCGTCGTCGTCATCGGAGTAGTCATGGCCGTGATCGGCGACGATGGCGCGGGCCTCGGCGTTCTGCTGCCGGGTATCGCGGGTCCCATCGCGATCGTCGGGGCCGTGTGGAACCGATTCAACCGCGGCTGGGGGTTCCAGGCCGCCGCGACACCGGCGGGTATCCGCATGCGATTCGGGTTCACCTCCGAGATCTCATCGACTCTTCCACCGGGGCGGGTCCATGCGGTGAGCATCGAGCAGGGACTCCTGTGGCGCCGCGAGGACTGGTGGCGGGTGAGGGTCGGTGTCGCCGGACGGGAGGGGAGTCGTTCGTCCGACTCCTCGTCGTCCCGGACGTCCGAGGAGCGCACTGGCGATGTGCTGCTGCCCGTGGGGAGGCGGGACACGGCCCTGCGCGCCCTGTGGCTGGTGGTTCCCGACCTGGGGGTCCCCGATCCCGGTGGTTTCCTCGCCGCGGCCCTGTCCGGGGCGGACGACGACGGCGCAGGACGGCGGGAGGCGCCGGCGGGCTCGCCGTCGCGGGGATTCATTCGCATCTCGCCGCGAGGCAGGATCTTCTCTCCGCTGGCCTGGCGGCGCGAGGCGATCGCCCTGACCGACACGTGCGTCGTCCTGCGCTTCGGACGCTGGACGCGACGCGTGAGTGTGGTGCCCTACGAGCGCATCCAATCGACGCGGGTGCTCCAGGGGCCGTTCGCCCGGAGCCGGGGGCTGGCCACGATCCATCTGGACATGGTGGGTCGCGCGGTGGGCACGAGCCTGAGCAATCTCGATATCGCCGATGCGGCCGCCATCCAGCGAGTCGTCTCCGAGAGGGCCCCGCGCCGTCGTCGTGCTGAGAGGCTCGACCGCTGGCTCGCCCGGGCCGCGGATGACGGCTCTGCTGCTCCGACCGGGACGGCGTGAGACGATCGGCGGCATGTCCGAGATCCCCTCGACCCCCTCCGCCGGCTCGCGTCCCGGCCGCCTCGGTGTCGGCATCATCTCCGCCGGACGCGTGGGTGCGGTGCTGGGCAGCGCTCTGCGGGCCGTCGATCACCGCATCATCGGCGTGCACGCGGTCTCCGAGGCCAGTCGTGAGCGCGCCGAGCTTCTTCTGCCGGGCGTTCCGGTGCTCCGGATCGATGAGATCGTCGAGCGCGCCGAGCTCGTGCTGCTCGCCGTTCCGGACGACGCCCTCGCCCCGCTCGTCCGCGGCCTGGCCGACCTGGATCGGTGGCAGCCCGGTCAGCTGGTCGTCCACACCTCGGGGCGCTACGGCATCGGGATCCTCGATCCCGCTCGACGGCTCGGCGCCATCCCGCTCGCCCTCCACCCGGCCATGACTTTCGGCGGTTTCTCCACCGATGTCGCCCGGCTGACCGGCTGCCCCATGGCCGTCACCGCCCCCGACGCCGTTCTGCCCATCGCCCAGGCCCTGGCCGTCGAACTCGGCGGCGAGCCCTTCGTCCTGCCCGAGGCCTCTCGCCCCGCCTACCACGCGGCGCTGGCCCACGGGGCCAACCACCTGGTCACGCTCGTCGGGCAGGCGGTGCGCATCCTGGCGGCCGCCGGCGTCGACGACGGCGCCGCCACCCTCGGCCCGCTGCTCACCGCCGCGCTGGATCGAGCCCTGACCGAGGGCGCCGATTCCGCGTTGAGCGGCCCGGTATCGCGCGGCGACGCCGGCACCGTCCGCTCCCACGTCGAGGCGCTGGGAGCCCTGCTCGATGACGAGGGCCGCCCGCTCGACGACGTCGTGGACGCCTACCGGGCACTCGCACGAGCCACGACGCGGCGAGCCGAGGACGCTGGGCGGATCACCGGGCGCCAGGCCGAGGAAGTGCGCGGGGCGCTCGCCTCGGACGGCGACGCGGACGACGCGGGGTGATCCGGGCCGTTCCGGGCGGGTCGTGCGGTGCCCGGGTTCCGGGTGCGGTGAAGGACGGCGATCCTCAATGACAGTGTTGACGTCATGGTCACCGCTGAGTCCCGGGCGTGGGGAAGGACACAAGGTTCTGGCCTTCATCGTCGTTCCCGCACCGCTGAGTCCCGGGCGTGAGGAAGGACGGCGACAGCGACCGGCTGGCCGCCTGCCGGCGCTCGTCCGGGCCGATGGCGTAGTGCCGGGGTCTGCCCGTCGGCGGTGCCCCGGGCGCCGGGCCTGCTGACGCTTGCCCTGTGCCTGCTGGTCCCCGCCCGCCGGCGGTGCCCCGGGCGCCGGGCCTGCTGACGCTTGCCCTGTGGCTGCTGGTCCCCGCCCGCCGGCGGTGCCCCGGGCGCCGGGCATTGTTAAGGGCTGCGGTTTCGTGTCGTACCCAGGAGATACTGTGTACATATGTTCGATGAGCGGAGCGCTGCCGGGGAGCCTGCCGGATCGACCGCGGGCGCGGCCGCGGCTACCTCCGATCGGGTTGAGAGCGTCCTGATGCGTTTCGCGGGGATGGTGCCGGGCGCCGGGTTGGCCGACGTGATCGAGCGGTTGGTGTCGCCTCTGCTCGTCCGGGCCCCCGGTGCGGACGACGCGTCCAGGGCCCCCGGCCCCGGACTGTTCGACGGTGTGGTGGAACCGAGTGAGCGGATGCTGACCGAGGCCGCGGGGGCGCTGATGATCGATGGCGAGCGGGGCGTCGGAGCACTGGTGGAGCTGGGCGCGGATGGCCTGAGCGAGCTGATGGCGGCCTGCGGGCGTCTGGCCGGATGGGCGCAATGGGCGCAGGCTGTGGCGGCCGCGTGTCTGGCCCTCTGCCCGGAGATGCGCGGCCTCCCCTCCCCGCCCCCGCGGTGGGAGCGGGACGAGGATCGCGAGGAGGACGGCGAGCAGGATCGGGCCGAGCAGGGCGGGGCCGTTCGAGAGGCGGCGTCGCCCGGTGACATGATGGCGGGGCGCTGGAACGCCACTGGCGAGGTCGCATGCCGTCTGGGTGTCTCGCGCACGCGAGCCTCGCAACTGGTGGACCGCGGCCTCGGGCTGCTCGATGGGCGGCTGGCGCCGATCGAGGGCCTGCACCGGGTGGGTCTGCTGGACGAGTCCAAGACGACTCTGCTGGTGCGACGGCTCGAGGGCGAGCCCGCCCGCGTGGCGGAGGCGGTGCAGGCCAGAGTGCTGGGCAGGGCCGCGCACCGCACGCGCGCCCAGCTGGGCCGGGACGTGGACCGGGCGCTCACCTCGCTGGACCCCGAGGGAGTGAGTCGACGAACTCGGCGCAACACCGCGCAACGTCATGTGTCCCGGCCGCGCCAGGCGGGCACGGGAGTGTGCGAGATGCGCATGCTCATGCCCCGCTCCGACGCCTTCCTGGTGGATGCGACCCTGGACGCCATCGCCGCCTCGGCGCGAGCCGTGGGCGACCAGCGCTCCCTGGGGCAGCTGCGAGCCGACGCCTTGGTCGCCATGAGCCTGCATACCCTGAGGAGCAGCCGATACCGTGCGACGACTCCGCGGACCGCTGGGACGAGTGGGGGTGGGGGCGAGCCCGCTGCCGTGCGCCCGATCGGGCCGGCGGACGCCGCGGAAGCGGTCCCGACGGCCCCGCCCGACCCTCGTGGTTCGGCGGGTCCGGTCGGTGCTGCGGGCCTGGTCGGTGCTGCGGGCTCGGTCGGCGCAGGGGCGGGATCGGAGGCCTCGGCGGATGCCGCGGACGCGGCTGCTCCGGCGGAGCCGGTGCGTCCGATGGACGATGGACCGATCGCGGCGAGTCCGATGCCCGATGGGGTCCCTCTTGAAGGGTTGCTGACCGCGCTCAGCGATCTGGTCGACCGGACGGGTCCATGGTGGATGCCGTCGGGCGCCGATCCGGTGCCGCTGCCCCCGGGGCTGAAGGTCAACGTGGATGTCATCGTCCCCCTGGACCACCTCACCGACGTCCTCGAACCTCGATCGTCCAGAGGCGGTCCGCCCCGCACCACCGGAATCTCCGACGCCGGTCCTCCCGGCAACGGAGCGCTCGACGCACGACCCGGTATCGCCGATCCGGTCGGCGTCGCTGCTGGACCTCCCGGAGCCGCGTCGTCCGACGCCGATCGTCCTGGAGGAGGTCCATCCGTTCACGGCGCGCCCGATGCGAATCTCATATCCGGCGTGGACCTTCTGCCCGGCCGGGCCGAGGTCCCGGGGGCGAGCATGGGCACGGCCGGCAGGAGCGCGCCCGTGCCGGCCGCTGTGGCTCGGGCGCTGGCGGCGGGCGGGACCTGGCGGCGCCTGGTCACCGACCCGCTCTCGGGCGCCGTGGTGGATGCGGGTCGTTCCCGCTACCGGCCGCCCGCGGCCATGGCCGATCTCGTCCGCGTTCGCGACAGCACATGCACTCACCCCGGGTGCGATGCACCCGCACGCGCATGCGATCTGGACCACATTGTGCCCTGGGTCAGTGGCGGCACCACGTCGTTGGACAATCTGACCTGTCTGTGCCGGGCTCACCACCGTCTCAAGCACACCCCCGGCTGGTCCCTGACTCGCGCCCGTGACGGCGCCCTGGTGTGGCGCACTCCCACCGGCGCCCGGTATCGCCGCGCATCGGACGGGAGCATCACCATGCTGCCCCGCCGCACTGGACCGCGTCAGGAGGCCCGCCCGGCGGCCCGCGTGCCCGACGTCCTCGCCCGGGCCGTCACTCCCGCCGTCCTGAATCGCCTTCGCAAGGGGCTCGCCGACGCCGCCCTGAGCCGCATGGCGACCTCTGGCATTCACGACGACTCCGGGCGCAGTCCTGACCGCGCTCCCGTCGTCGCCACCCGTGGTCCCCTCCCCGGTCATAATCCCGGTGACTTCGAATCCGCCCCCTACCCGCAGCCCCTCCACGCACTCGGCCTGGCCCCGCTGCTCGATGCCATCCCTCCCTTCTGACGACGGCCGGGACCAGCCGGTCGGGTCGGGCTCCGGTTCCCAAGTCGGTCCCCGGTCTTGCGGGCGGGGCGGACGGGTGGCTCTCCTGCTGCGTCCGTCAGGTGGGCGCAGTCCCGGTCTCGCGGGCGGAGTGGACGGACCTGCGGCTCTGCGCGCCGCATTCCCGCGACCCTGCGCGCCGCAGGTTCCGCGCGCTTCCGTCTCCGCGCGCCCCGGCGCCCAGCGGCGGTCGTCCACCCCCGTGTCGTCGGTCGTCTAGCGTGGGATCATGACTCGTCCCGCTTCCCCCGCTCCAGCCGCGCCCGGTCCTCGCTCTGGTCGGGTGACCCTGGTCCGCAGCCGCGACGACCTCGCCGCCGCCCTCGCCGTTGACGATCGCACGGGCGCTCCCCGCGCCGTCGCAATGACGATGGGGGCTCTCCACCAGGGCCACTTCGACCTCGTGACCGAGGCCGCTCGCCTGGTCGGACCGGGGGGCACCGTCGTCGTCACCATCTTCGTCAACCCTCTCCAGTTCGCCGCCGGGGAGGACCTGGAGGCCTATCCGCGCACCCTGGAGGCCGATGTCGAGGGCCTGGTCTCCATCCTGCGCGCTCCCGATGGCGAGGACGCACTCATCGTCGGACGGCTCATCGTCTTCGCGCCCACGCCCGAGGTCATGTATCCCGACGGCGACCCGGCCGTGCGGGTCGATCCCGGCCCGATCGCCACCGTCCTGGAGGGGGCCACCAGACCCACCCATTTCGCCGGCGTGCTGCAGGTGGTGCTGACTCTCATGCATCTCACCCGCCCGCGGTGGGCGCTGTTCGGTCGCAAGGACGCCCAGCAACTGGCGATCGTGCGCGCCATGGTCCGCGACCTCGCTGTGCCGGTCGAGATCGTACCGGTCGAGATCCGCCGCGAGGCCGACGGCCTGGCCATGAGCTCGCGCAACGCCTACCTGACCGCGCAGGAGCGCGAGCAAGCCTTGGCCTTGTGCCATGCCCTCGACGCGGGGCGGGAGGCGGCGCGGGCCGGGGCGAGCGCCGCCGGGGTGAGGACCGCGGCGCTCCGGGTGCTGACGCGCGCGCCGGGTGTCGAGGTGGACTACGTGGCCGTGGTCGCCCCGGACAGTTTCGTCGACATGACAGGCGCTGGTCCCGGCCTGCCGTGCGCAGGGGTCGGCGCGGGTGCCGGTCTGCCCGCGTCCCGCGGGCCCGTCGGGGCGGAGCGGACGGATCGGCCCGCGGAGCCGGCCCTGCTGGCGCTGGCCGCGAAGGTGGGCACGACCAGGCTCATCGACAACGCCCTCATCACCTGCGGCGGTCCGGTGGCTTGACGGCCCGGGCTGCTCCCGGCAGTCCTGCAGCGACCCTGGTGGTCGGCGGCCCGGCGAGCGACCCACGACGGTGTCCGGCAACCCTCGACGATCCCCGATCCGGCCTGTCGAGTCGGTCACCATCGAGGCCCGCGCTTTGGTATGACGCATCGTCCCACCTACCCTTGCCGCGATGACTTCACGCCTGCGGACGATGATGACGTCCAAGATCCATCGCGCCACGGTGACTCAGTCCGACCTCGACTACGTCGGGTCCATCACCGTGGATGCGGACCTCCTTGATGCCGCTGATCTTCTCCCGGGAGAGCGCGTCGACATCTGCGATTGCACCAACGGCAACCGGCTGTCCACCTACGTCATCCCCGGCGAGCGCGGAACAGGGCAGGTCTGCGTGAATGGTGCCGCCGCGCACCTTGTGAGCCCCGGTGACCTCGTTATCCTCATCGCCTACTCCCAGTTGGACGAGAGCAGGGCTCGCACCTACCTGCCGCACGTCGTCTTCGTCGATGGGAGCAATCGCATCGTGGAGCGGAGCCGCGAGCCCGGACAGGTTCCCGCCGACTCCGACGCCGCTCGCCTTCAGGGGCTGGCATCCTCCGGCACCGCCTTCGCCGCGGCCCGGGGCTGAACCCGCCTCCTCCACCCAGATGGAGACGTGGCGGCTCGCCCCGCTCGCGGCCGAGCGGCGTTCCGGTCCCGCGTCCCGGCCTCGTCCGCGGCCGAGCGGTGCCCCGGTCCCGTCCCGGTCCCGCTCGCGGCCGCGCCGTTGCGGGCACGCCCGCCCCCGATAGGGTGGAGAGCATGCAGAGCCAGGAATCCCCCGAACTCTACGAACTCTACACGCGTCGTGAACTGACGCTGCGCGATGCGCGCGAGGCGGCCCCCGACCTCGCCGTCGAGGGGAACGACGGCGACGGGACGAGCATCCGTCTCCGCGACGGTGCGCGCACGGTCCTGGAACTGGACGAGGGCTCCCTCGACGTATCCCTCGATTTCGTCGACTTCGTCAAGGATGTGTCGGGGCACGACGAGCTCCCCTTCTGCTACCACCTCCGATGGCCGGGCGGCCTGCGCTCCGCCCCCGCCGGGGACCGCGGCCTCACGATCGCCGAGACCCTGGCGCATCGGTGCGAGGGCATTATCGCCTCCTTCTTCGAGCGCGTGGTCTGGCCGGTGGGCGACCGGCCGCTCCCCGAGTTCGACCCCGATCTCTATGACATTCCGGAGGAGACCTTCCCGGTGGTCCACCTGCGGTGGTTCGTGCGCGAGTCGGTGCGCCCCGACCCGGTCGCCGCCTGGATGCGGGCCGTTGAACGAGTCGCGCCGGAATGGCTGCCCACCGAGTACACCGGTCGGGCGCGGATGCTGGCGCTGTCCGACGCGACGATCGGGGCGGCCGATGACAGGAGGCGCGTCGATGACCACGGGGTGTATCTGACCGGTCCCGAGCCGATCGGCACCGTGGCGCTACTCCCATGCGCGCCGGAGGAACCGCACGGCATGTACCGAGTGGCATGCGCGGCCGAGCTCGACGCACTCGACGAGACCTCGCTCGACCGGCTTCACGAGGTGTTCGTCGCGGTCGCCGACGAGCTGGGGGCCGAACTGGCGCTGGCCGAGGTCCTGGAGAAGTGGGACCGTTCGTACGACGGGAGCACCATGCCCGGACCGCGCGCGCAGAACCCGCAGGGGCTCGGCGTGGGCGACGCGCTTCTCGCGGGTCTGCCGATGCGACCGGTGCCGTGGTGCTATCTCGGTCCCGCCTACGAACGGCTGCTCGCCGACTTCCTGGCCGACGCCCCGGCGACGTGGGGGCGCCGGCGCACGGCGCGCGGTCTGGACGTGCGCCTCAGCAGGAGTCCGGTCGGCGAGGAGGATCTTCCGTCGGACTGGTTCCCCGCTGAGTTCTGCCTGTCGTTGCAACCGCGGTGGTTCCACAACAGCGTCCTGCACGGCGCCGCCACCGCACCGGACTGGACCTGACCGCCCGACCCGGTGCCGGGGGCAGGGCCGAGCCGGGGCATGATGCGTGGTCGATGTCTCGCGCCCGAGCGGCGAGACGGAGATCATCCACAAGACTGAGGTGCGAGGCCCGCGATGCCTGATGCCCGGACTCCGACAGCGCCGCCGGCCCGGTCGGGACGTGCGAGGCCCGCGATGCCTCGTGCCCGGGCGGGGCGGCTCGACCCTACTGCGAGCCGCTCAGGCTGGAGTACTGCTCCTCGTGCCCGGGCCGCGGGGCGACTCGGGCGGACGGGGTCGCCGGCGTCAGGCTCGGCGCCTGGTGCCCGGGCCGCGGGGCGCTCGCGGTCGGTGACCCGGGATTCCGCCGAGCCGAACCTCGTGCCCGGGCCGCGGGGCGACTCTCCCGACCGCTAGACTCGCGCGCGTGACTGATGCGACCGAGCAGAACACCCTTCCCGAATCCGACGGCGCCCAGGCCCCCACCGCGACTCCCGAGCGGGTCGATGAGTCCGGACGATCCGAGCAGTCGGGACGGGGCAAGCAGGATCCGGGCCCCGGCGAGCAGTTCGAGGTTCGTGCCGGCAAGCGCGAGCGCCTCCGCGGCGAGGGCTGGGACCCCTACCCGGTCCGACTCCCCATCACCACCACGATCGCCGCGGTCCGCGAGCGCTACGGGCATCTTCAGGCCGGCGAGGAGACCCAGGACGTCGTGGGCCTGGCGGGACGCGTCGTCTTCCTGCGCAATACCGGCAGGCTCTGCTTCGTCACCCTCGCCGACGGCGCCGGCACCACGCTCCAGGCCATGCTGTCGGCCAAGGCCCTGCCCGCAGAGGGCCACACCTGTCTGGCCGCCTTCAAGTCCGACGTGGACCTGGGCGACCATCTCTTCGTCCACGGCCGGGTCATCTCCTCGCGTCGCGGCGAGCTGTCCGTCATGGCCGAGCCGGTGCTGCACGAGGGCGCCGACGGCGCCGGGCCGGGCGGGGCGGCCGGGCTGGGGGACGACGACGTCGCCGTCCCCGCGTGGCGCATCGCCTCCAAGGCCCTGCGCCCGCTGCCCAAGGTCTGGACCAACCAGGAGGGCGAGGAGGTCAGCCTGAGCGAGGACAACCGGGCGCGTCGCCGCGAGCTCGACCTGCTCATCCGCCCCGCCGCGCGCGACATGGTGCGCACCCGCGCCGCCGTCGTGCGCTCCCTGCGCGAGAACTTCCACCGCCGCGACTACCTCGAGCTGGAGACCCCCATGCTCCAGGTCGTTCACGGCGGCGCCGCCGCGAGGCCGTTCATCACCCACATGAACGCCTTCGACATGGATCTCTACCTGCGCATCGCCACGGAGATCTACCTCAAGCGCGCCGTGGTCGGCGGCGTCGACCGCGTCTTCGAGATCAACCGCAACTTCCGCAACGAGGGCGCCGACTCCTCCCACTCGCCGGAGTTCACGGCCCTGGAGGCCTATGAAGCCTACTCCGACTACGACGGCATGGCGGACCTGACCCGCGACCTCGTCCAGCAGGCGGCGCGCGACGCCTTCGACCTGCCCGAGGGCGGCGAGGTCGTCACGCTGGCCGACGGCACCGAGTACGACCTGTCGGGCCAGTGGGACACGATCGACCTCTACACCTCCGTCTCCGAGGCCCTCGGCGAGGAGGTCACCGTCGAGACCCCGCGCGAGCAGCTCGTCGCCCACGCCGAGAGGATCGACCTGGAGGTCGACGACTACGCCGTGGCCGGCAAGATCGTCGAGGACATCTTCGAGGAGCTCGTCGGCAACAAGCTGTGGGCGCCCACCTTCGTCTACGACTTCCCCGAGGACACCTCGCCGCTGACCCGCTACCACCGCAGCAAGCCGGGCCTGACCGAGAAGTGGGACCTGTACGTGCGCGGTTTCGAGACCGCCACCGCCTACTCCGAGCTGGCGGACCCCGTGGTCCAGCGCGAGCGCTTCGAGGCCCAGGCGCTCGCGGCCGCCAAGGGCGACCCCGAGGCCATGGTCCTGGATGAGGACTTCCTGGTGGCCATGGAGCAGGGCTTCCCGCCGTCGGGCGGCATGGGCATGGGCATCGACCGTCTCCTCATGGTGCTCACCGGCCAGGGGATTCGCGAGACCATCACCTTCCCCCTGGTCCGGCGCGTCTGAGGGCGGGTCCCGTCTTCCGGGGCCGTGGGGGACGCGTACGGAGCATGTCGTGCTCGCTTCCGGGGCAGGGGGGGGGACGCGTGCAGTTCCGGTTCGCGCCCCCCACGGGCTTCGACGGCGGGACCCGTCGTGACCGGGCCCTCGTCGCCCGGCTCGCTCCTCCGCCGCGGGGTGCGACTCGCCGACGGCGATCGTCCCGGCGCAGTCGCGTCAGCGGGGACTGCGGGACTCGTAGGCCTTCAGCACTTCCGCGATCTCGTCCAGGAACTCGTCGACCTCGTCCTGCTCGTAGCCCTCCTGGCGGAACTTGGCGGGGTTGAACTTTTTGTTCAGCAGGTCGGAGGACGTCTGCACCCCGTGGGGCGGCGGGCCGCCGGCCGCTGCGCTCGCCTCCCAGGCGCGAAGAGCTGCGACGGCCTCCTGCACGCAGGCGTGGATCTCCTCCAGGTTGTAGGCCTCCTTCCACGTCGCCCGCTTCAGGGTCTTGCGCGAGGCCTGATCCGCTGTCATCCCCGTCGCGATCGTCCTGGCCGCCCAGGGCTGGTCGGGCGGACCTCCGTTGAGGCCGCCGTCGGGCGCCCCGACGGGGCCGACGATGCCGTAGCCGCCGGCGCCGGAACGGGCCTCATACGCCCGCAGCGTGTTCATGACGTGGTCCAGGAACTCGTCGACCTCGTCCTGCTCGTAGCCCTCGCGGAGCTTGGTGGCCTGGAACTTCTTGTTGCGCACGTCGGAGGACGTCTGCACCCCGTGGGGCGGCGGGCCGCCGATCGCCGCGCTCGCTTCCCACGCGCGCAGGGTCGCGACGAGCTCATCCAGGTATTCGTCGATCTCGTCCTGCTCGTAGCCCTCGCGGAACTTGGTGGCCTGGAACTTCATATCCTGAACCCAGTCCGCGGTCGCCATCCTCATGGTCTGCCCGGCCTCGACGGTCTGGCCGGAGGGACCCTCGCCGTCGGGATCCCCGACGATGCCGTAGCCGCCGGGTCCTACGGCGCCGTAGCCGCGGGCGCGGGTCTCGTGGTCCTGCAGTGTCCTGACGGCCTCATCCATAAACAGGTCGATCGCGCCCTGCTCGTAGCCCTCGCGAAGGCTGGTGGCGCTGAACCGCTTGCTCGACACGTCGTCGGACGTCAAGATCCTGTAGGGCGGGCCGGAGACGGGGCCGGTCTCCCACGCGCGCAGGGCCGCGGCGATGCCCTCGATGAAGACGTCGACCTCCTCCAGGTCGTAGCCCGCCTTGAATCTGGTCGTCACGAAGGCGGCGTGCGAGGCCTGGTCGGCTGTCAGCGTCATAACGGGCTCCTTGATTCGTGCAGGGGTGGCGGGCGGAGGGTGCGCAGGGGCGAGTGAGGTCGTCGTGAACGGCGACGTCGCGCCCTGTCGACTTGCCGGCGGTTCTGGCTCACGCCGGCGGTTCCACCATACGGCGGGCAGGTCTCGTTCGTGCCCCTCTCGTCGCCTCCGTTGCGGGGAGGGCTGCCCATGGAGAACTGCCCGCGCGGGGTTTGCGGGGCCTCCCCATCACCGAGCCGGATCCGGTGCGCCTGGAGAACCGCCCGCGCGGGGCTGCGGGGAGAGGAGGGGCTTGTCCTGCTCGTCCTGCCGCTCGCCTCGGGATGCCGTCCGCCGGTGATGCGCGTGGCCCCGGGTGGGGAGGGGCCTGTTCCGCTACTCGTTCTGGGGTGCTGCCCGCCGGTGGTCTGGGATGCCGTCCGCCGGTGGCGCGTGTGGCCCCGGGGAGAGGTCTGTTCTGCTACTCGTTCTGGGATGCCGCGTCGACGTCGGCCATCTGACGCTGCGTCCAGGGGGCGACCACGAACAGGACGACGGCCGCCGCGACCGTCACCACCCCCAGGCCGTAGTAGTAGGTCGAGTTGGCGATGCCCTCCGTCTTCGAGATGACGAAACCGGCGAGCCCCTGCCCGGTGGCGGTTGTCAGCAGCCACAGGCTCATCGCCTGGGAGGCGAAGCTCTTGGGCGCCAGGGCCGACGTCGTGGACAGGCCCACCGGGGAGAGGAACAGCTCGCCGACCGTCTGGATGATGAACACCACGGCCAGGAACCACCCTGGAGCCAGGCTGTCGCCGCCGGTCCAGATCTGGAACCCGTAGCCGAGGAGGAAGGCGGATGCGCCGGTGATGAGCACCGAGATCGCGAACTTCATGATGGTGGAGGGGAACCGGCCCGCGCGCCGAGTGAAGAACCATCCGACCAGCGGAGCCAGGATGACGATCGTGGCCGGGTTGATCGTCTGGTAGGCCTCCGGGCTGATGATCCAGCCCAGCAGCGGGATGCGGCCGTCGGTGTTGTCCTTGGCGAAGGTCGCCATCTTGCCCGCCGCCTGCTCGGAGATCATGAAGAACAGCACCGCTCCGATCCACAGGGGGATGTAGGCGCGCAGGTGCGTGCGCTCGCGGTGGGTGACCTTCGGCGAGCGGAACATCAGGACGAAGTAGCCCACGGCTGCTCCGGTCGGAATGATGAGCATCGTGGTGGAGATGGCGTCGAGCGGGCTGCCGGTCGTGCCGGTCAGAACCGCTACGAGTGCGGCCGTGCCCGCCAGGGTCGCCACTGATACGAGGAGGATCCGCCGACGCTCCTCGGGGCGGATGGGGTTGGGAACGGTGAAGGCGAAGGCCGAGAGCTTGTGCCGGCCGTAGATGAAGGCGACGAGTGCGAGCGCCATGCCGACGGCGGCCGAGAAGAAGCCGGCGTGGTACCCGTAGTGCTCCCGCAGCCAGCCGGTGACCAGGGGGGAGGCGAAGGAGCCGACGTTGACCGACATGTAGAACAACTGGAAGCCGGCATCGCGGCGCGGGTCGTCGTCATCGTACAGGCCGCCGACGATCGTCGAGAGATTCGGCTTGATGAAGCCGGTGCCGACGGCGACCAGGACGATGCCCAGCCAGGAGGAGGCCTCCACGGGGATCGACAGGCAGATGTGCCCCGCCATGATGACGAGCCCCCCGTAGAGGGTCGACAGCCAGGGGCCGATGATGCGGTCGGCGAAGATTCCGCCGGGTATCGCCAGCAGGTACACGGCCGCGCTGTAGGAGGCCAGAATGACCTGACCGCTGTTATCGCTGAGGCCCAGGCCGCCGTTGGCCGCGGTGTCGGTGATGAAGTACAGCAGGATGGCGCGCATGCCGTAGTAGGAGAAGCGCTCCCACATCTCGACGTTGAGCATCCAGGGCAGGCCCCTGGGGTGGCCGAACAGCCCGCGATCCTCCCGGGACGGCGTGGAGCGCAGTGTGGACGGCCTCCAGCGGCTGGCGGACATGCGTTCAGCGCTGGCGTCGTCCTCGACCGCAGTCGGGGAGATGGCCGGGGAGGGTGACATGAGAATTGTTCCTTCCTGCGGGCGGATGCTGTGCCGAGTCGGACCACGACCGTTCTGAGACCGTCTGATGCCTGATCCGGGTGACAGGTGCCCGTGCAGCCTACAGTGTTGGAGGGGAGAGCGGTCGGCGTGCGCGGCGGTCGCTCGCCCGCGGTGCCGCTGGCGTCGGACCGTCTCCGGAGGCGGCGCCGATCGTCAGTGGGAGATCCTCGCGGGAGGAGGACCCGGTGCCCTCTCGCAGGCCACCGACGCGACGGACGAGGGGGCTCTTCACCGCGGAGGGCTCGGGAGATCCGGGAGAACGGGCCTTCAGCGCTCCACGGCGTCGGCGGCGGCCCGCACCTGCGGGCGCACCGGGACGAGCCTGGTCAGCTGGGTGACGTGGCGAGGCTCGAGCTCCTCGATGCTGGAGACGCCCAGGAGCTTCATCGTGCGCACGACCTCCTCCGACAGGATCTCGATGACCCGGTCGACGCCGGCGCGGCCGCCCGCCATGAGACCGTAGAGGTAGGCGCGGCCGACGATGGTGAAGTCGGCGCCCAGCGCGATGGAGGCCACGATGTCCGCGCCGTTCATGATGCCGGTGTCGATCATGACGGTGGCATCCGAGCCGATCTCGCGGACGAGCTCGGGCAGGAGTCGGAAGGGGACGGGGGCGCGGTCGAGCTGCCGCCCGCCGTGGTTGGACAGGATGATGCCGTCGACGCCGTGATCGAGCAGCCGCTTGGCGTCGGGGATGTTCTGCACCCCCTTGACGACGATCCTCCCGGACCACATGGAGCGGATGACCTCGAGGTCCTCGTAGCTGATCGTCGGGTCCATGGCGGCGTCGAGCAGCTGGCCGACGGTGCCGCCGGTGCTCTTCAGGGAGGCGAACTCGAGTTTCGGGGTGGTCAGAAAGTCGAACCACCACCACGGACGGGGGATCGCATTGAGAACCGTTCCCATGGTGATCTGAGGCGGAATGGAGAATCCATTGCGCCTGTCGCGCAGGCGAGCCCCCGCCACCGGGGTGTCCACGGTGAACATGAGGGTGTCGAAGCCGGCGGCGTCGGCGCGCTTCACCAGCCCGTAGGAGATCTCCCGTTGGCACATGACGTAGAGCTGGAACCAGTTCCGCCCGCGCGGGTTGGCGGCCTTGACGTCCTCGATGGAGGCGGTCCCGAGAGTGGAGAGGGTGAAGGGGATGCCCGCGGCGCCCGCGGCGCCGGCGCCCGCGATCTCGCCCTCGGTCTGCATGAGGCGGGTGAAACCGGTGGGGGCGATGCCGAAGGGCATGGCGGAGGGGCCGCCGAGGATCTTGCACGAGGTGTCGACGGAGGGCGCCGGCCGCAGGATGTCGGGGTGGAACTCGACGTCGCGGAAGGCCTGACGGGCCCGACGCAGGGAGATCTCGCCCTCGGCGGCGCCGTCGGTGTAGTCGAAGGCGGCCGCGGGCGTGCGTCGCCTGGCGATCGTGCGCAGGTCCCAGACGGTTTGAGCCGACTGGAGTCGCCGGTGCCTGGCGTTCAGATCGAGTTTCTTGAAGTGGAGCAGGTCGAAGATCTCGTTCGGGTTGGGGATCTGGCGCTTGACCATGGCGGTATCGGACCTCGTCATCGAGTTGACAGGACAGTGCTGCGGACGCGCATGGTTGCCACCGCGCCGACGGCCATGCGATCCTAGCGGGACGAACGGCCTATGAGCAAGGAATGCCTCACCTGTCTCGCGCCTGCCGGTCGCTCCAATCGACTCGGCCGCCCTGGTCAATCGGGTTCCGGCTCGAGATCGGTCGGGTTCCGCGTCGAGATCGGTCCGGTTCGACGGAGCCGGCGGCCCGCCTCGGGGCGCGAGAGAGCCCCTGTCTCAGGGAGAGTCAGGGCGGAGGCATGCCGTCGTCAAAGTCCCGGCACAGGACGGTGGCCGAGGCTCGTCCTGCGCGCTGCCGCCCGGCGGCGTCGAGTCGTCGCGAGGAGCGCATGTGGACGCCATCAGCAGGATCGTCGATCTCATCGGCACCGTCTCCGACGCCGGGGCGTTGCTCATGGCCCTGGGTCCCCGGCTACTGGCCGGCATGGCCGTCATCGTCTTCGTCGAGTCGGGTGTCCTGTTCCCTTCCTGCCCGGCGACTCGCTGCTGGTCATGGCAGTCGTCCTCCACACATCGCTGGGGCCGGGTTTGTGGCGGGTCGTGAGTGTGTGCCTGGCGGCGGCGATCGCCGGGGACCAGGCGGGTTACTGGCTCGGCTCGCGCTGCGGGCGCGGACTGTTCCGCGACGATGCTCGTGTCCTGCGCACCGACCGCCTGGAGGCGGCCGAGGCCTTCTTCGCCCGTTACGGGCGTCTCGCCCTCGTACTGGGGCGCTTCGTGCCGGTGGTGCGCACCTATGAGCCCTTCGCGGCCGGGACTGCGCGGATGCCCTATCGGCGCTTCGTCACCTGGAACATCATCGGAGCGATCGCGTGGGTCGGCTCCATGACGGCGATCGGCGTGCTTCTGTCGGGCATCCCCGGTATCGCGGATTCGATCGAGGGCGTTGTGCTCGTCATCGTCGCCATCTCCGTGCTGCCGGTCGTCATCCCGGCCGCGCACCGGTGGTGGGGACGACGGCCCACTGGTCGCGACACGGGAGGGGTGTCATCCCGGCCGCGCGCACCAGCCGGTGGGGACGGTCGAACCGGGACGGCCGGCTCGACGACGGTACGACGGCGGGCCGGTAGCGGGACGACCTCGACGTTCTCGCGCGAGTCCGACGACGGCGCCGTCGGACTTGGGCTGGAAGGCCCGACTCGTGCCGGCATGCCCGCCTCGACAGGGGCGCGGGGCGCGGTGGCGGACCTGGGCACGGGCTCGCCCTGATGCCGTCGGGCCCGATGGGCCGCGGGCGCTCGGCGCATCCCTACAGCACTCGCAGACCCGTGTGGGCGGCCAGCGCCGGTGCGAGCGCGGCGAGCTGGGCGCTTGAGACCGTCGCCCTGCGCAGGCCCCCGGCGTCGTCGATGCTCTCCAGGACCTCCAGGCGCAGCCCCCGCAGATCCGTGTCACTCATGCGCGCCCGTCGCACGTTGAGCACGCCCACCCGGCAGTCCTCGAACGCGACTCGGCTCAGCACGGCTGCGGTCAGATCGAGGGTGTCGATGACGCAGTCGCGCACGACGACGTCGAGCAGGTTCGCACCCCCGAGATTCAGAAAACTGATCTTGCAGCCCTCCACCGCAACACTGCGCCACTGGGTGTCGTGCATGATCAGTGCGCCGACCCGGGATGACGCCAGCGTCGCCTCCCGCCACGAGGAGCGCTGGGCGGTCAGCTCGGAGGCGCTCAGGCGCTCGATCCGCGTGCTGGTGACACGCCATGCGACCAATCGCGCGCTGTCGGCTCGCATATCGACCAGCTCGCACTCGTTCAGTTCGAGGCCGGCCAGGTCCGCGCCGCTGATGTCGATGCCGGTCAGGCGGGTCAGGTCCACGTAGCCGCCGGCGCGCAGCATTCCGGCGGCGCCCGGTTCGAGGTCGGCGAGCCGGAGGGGCGGGACGACCGGTGAACGCGGCTCACTGCGCGTGGCGTAACGGGCCATGACTCCTTTGTACCCCGGGCCTGCGTCGCGCGCAGGCCCTGCGCGGTCGTGCTCGGGCCTGCGCGGTCGTGCCCGGCCCCGCGCGGTCGTGCTCGGGCCTGCGCGGTCGTGCCCGGCCCCGCGCGGTCGTGCTCTTGTGCGCCGGGTCGAACCTTAGAGCGCCCGGGAGGGACGAACGCGAGCCCGGAGGTACGACCGCGCGGCACAAGGTACGACCATGCGCCGCCGGGTACGACCGCGAGCCCGCTCCCCGAGGACAGTCCTGTGAACAAGCGGTCCGGACGTCGTCGCCCGGCCAGGGCGGTGCCCCGTGGTCGGTGCGACTCGCAGTGCCCGTACCGCTGGTGCCGACGTCCTGGCCGGCCCGTGCCCCGTGGTCGGCAGGCCGCCCGTGGGCATGCACGCCGCGTCGCCCCGCCCGGGCGGTGCCTCCGCGCGCTACGACTCGGGAGGGACGTCCGACGCCCGCTCAGACATCCGCCACGAGCGCCCGCATGCGGGCCCGCGCCCCCTGGGAGCGCAGTGCCGCGAGCTCCTCGAGGTAGGTGGTGCGGAAGCGCTCATTGTCCGCGAGGTCCCCGAAGATCTCCTCGTCGGCGATGAACGCGGTCTCGTCCCCGGCCTCCTGCCGCTCGGCCAGGGGGCGCAGGTCGTCGACCCGGGGGATCGGCCGGCCGTTCTCATCCGTGCCGAGCACACCCAGCGACCAGGCGGCGCACAGGGCGGCGCCGAGTCGGATCGACCCGCCGGCGGCGAGGTTGTCACGCACCGTCGGCAGAACGAACTTGGGCATGCCGCTGGGGCCGAAGAAGGCCAGCCGCTCCAGCGTGTCGGCGATGGAGGCGTTGGTGAAGCGCTCGAAGAGCGTGTCCACGTACTCCGCCAGGTCGATGCCCGGCACCGGCAGGAGGCGCGGCAGTGCCTCGCGCTCCAGGTAGGTCCGCACCCAGGTGGCGATGTCGTCGTCGGCGGCGGCCTCGTGCCCGTAGGTCATGCCGAGCAGACGTCCCCAGTGGCCCAGCCCCTGGTGGGAGGCGTTGAGCAGGCGCAGCTTCATCAGCTCGTAGGGCACGACGTCGTCGACCATCTGCACCCCGACCTCCTCGTACGGCGGGCGGCCAGCGGGGAAGTCGTCCTCGAGCACCCACTGGGTGAAGGGCTCGCACACCACCGGCCACGCGTCCTCGATGCCCAGCTCGGAGCGGACCTCGGCGATGTCCTCCGGGGTGGTCTGGGGCGTGATCCGGTCGACCATGCAGTTGGGGAAGGAGACGTGCTCGTCGATCCACGTCGCCAGGGCCGGGTCGCTCATGGCGGCCTGCCCGACGACGGCGGTGCGGGCGATCCTGCCGTTGCCGGGCAGGTTGTCGCAGCTCATGACCGTGAAGGGGATGATGCCGGCCTCTCGACGACGGCGAAGCGCCTCGACGATGTAGCCGAAGGCGGTCGAGGGCTCGTGCGGGTGGGCGGCGTCGTGACGGGCGCCGTCCGACTCGGCGCGGAAGGCGCCGGTCGCGTCGTCGATGTTGTAGCCGCCCTCGGTCACCGTCAGGGAGACGATCCGCGTGGCGGGTGCGGCCATGAGGCGCAGGACGGCCTCGGGGTCGTCGGGGGCGAAGAGGTAGTCGTGGATCGAGCCGATGACGGTGGACTCGTGGTGCCCGTCGGGGTGCTTGAGGGTGAGGGTGTAGGTGTGGTCCTGGGAGGCGAGCGCGTCGCGCATGCGGGCGTCGCCCGGCAGGAGGCCGACTCCGCAGATGCCCCAATCCAGGCAGGTGCCCGGGGCGCCGGGCCCGGTGCTGCCCGGGGCGCCGGACTTGAGGCCCTCCCGCATGAGGCGGTCGATGTACATGGCCTGGTGGGCGCGGTGGAAGCCGCCGACGCCGATGTGGACGATCCCGGTTGTGATCGCGGAGCGGTCGTAGTCGGGGGCGAGGGTGCTGAGGGCGGGGGTGGTGGGCATGATCGGGGTCCCTTTCTGATGTGCGCGATGTGTCTGCTGTGTCTTCTGCGGTTGGCCGGTGGTGCGGGTCGAGGGGGTGGTGCGCGTTGAGTGCGGGGTCGGTCTCAGTCTGCGGTTGGCCGGTGGTGCGGGTCGAAGGGGTCTGATGGGTCTTGGAGCTGGAAGGGCTCTGAGGCCGAATGGGCCCCGCGAGCGGTCAGGCGCTGGTGGGCGCTGCGGGCGCCGTCTCATCGTCGGAGATGGCGGGAGCGGTGTCGAGCACCCGGGCATTGCCCGGAAGCTTGAGGGTGAAGCAGAGGAGGAAGGAGATGACGTACAGACCGGCGAGCGCCATCGCGACGGCGAAGTACCCGGAGGCGGTGTTCTCGTCGCCGAGGAGTGCGGAGACGATGGCGGGGCCCACGAAGGCGCCCAGGCCGGCGCCGAGGTTGAGGATCGCCAGCGCGTTGCCGGTCTCCCCGTGCGCGTGGGCGGTGATCAGCGGCGTGGTGGGCACGTGGGCGCTCAGGCCGATGCCGACGGCCGAGGTGCCCAGCGCGATGAGGAGGAAGTTCGGACCCGCGATGAGCGGAATGACGTAGATGTAGACCAGGGCGATCGCCGTGATCGGGGTGGCCGCCCACTGCAGGGTGTTGCGCCAGCCGATGCGGTCGCCCATGACGCCCCAGAAGATGTCTCCGACGATGGCGACGAACCCGAAGATGGAGAACTCCAGGATCGCCTGGGACTCCGGCATGCCGAAGACCTTGTGCAGGTAGACGACGTAATAGGCCTGCATGCCGTACTGGCCGGACAGGTTGATGATCTTGACGATCCCGTTGATGGAGACCTTCGGGTAGCGCCACAGGACGGAGACGGCCGAGCCGATCGACTCCAGGACCGACCGGTTCCGGGTCAGGGCCGATGACGGGTGGAGGCGCAGGAAGAGCATGCCGGCCGCCCCGCCGACGGCGGCCAGCGACCACCCGGCCCACAGGGTCGGGACGTGGCCGATGACGGGCAGGGCGAGGCTGGACAGGTAGGAGCCGAGCAGCTGCATGCCCAGGGAGAAGGCGAACCAGAACCACCCGGAGACCGAGGACTGGCGGGCCGGGGGCGTCACCATCATGGTCCAGGTGAGGAACCCGTAGGCGAACATGGGGTAGCCGAAGCCTCGCATCCCGTAGAAGAGCAGGAGGAGATGCATGCTGTGGCTGGGCAGGCCGACGGCGATGAACAGGGCGTCGAAGACCAGGAACGAGACCAGGCCGATGAGCATGACCTTGCGGCAGCCCAGGGCGTCGCACAGCGCGCCGGACAGGAAGGCGGCGATCGCGACGATGACGCCGTAGGAGGTGACGATCGAGGAGGCCTGCGAGACGGTGAAGCCGACGTCGGCGCTGGACAGGTAGGTGGTGATCCACACGGCCTCGATGCCGTCTCCGATGACGAAGACGATGACGGCGAGGAATCCGACGGTGAGGTCGGTGGGGAAGCCGGTGCGTTGCACCGCGGCTATGAAACGGTTGGAACTGGGCATCGGAGGACCTTCGTTGGTGGATGACGGCGTTGTCGCGGCCCCGAGGACCGTTGATCCGAGTCTGCGACCGCGGCTCGGCCCGTGAGATGACCGGTTTCGACCGATGCGTGACCGGTCGTCGTTCATCGGGGCACTCGTCATCGCCGCGAGCCGGTGCCGGCGCGCGCCGTGCATCGTCGTCGTGATTCGGCCTCCGTCATGCGATTCTTGCCCGTGATAGTGCCTGGAGCGTGCCGGCGCGCGCCCCGTCGCAAGCGGTCCGAGCGGCCACCGGCGGATGGTCGCACCGACCGTTCCTGCCCGATCGGACGACTGCTCGAGTGCTTCCCGTGCTACCGGGGGCGGCGCCCCTGGCTCAGACCCGTTCGATGACGGCGCCGAGCTCGGTCAGGCGCCTGGCGGTGGAGGACCGCAGCTCGCGGCCGGTGATGACGCGTTCGAGCTGGCGGACGTGTCCGAAGCGGGCGAAGGTCGAGTGACCGAACTTCGTGTGGCTGCCGACGAAGACGGCACGGTGAGCGGTCGCCAGGACCGTCTCCTTGACCTCCGCGACCGAGGCGTGCGGCGTCGTCAACCAGCCCTCCTCGTTCACGCCGTTCGCCCCGACGATGGCGAGGTCCGGCTCCATCTCCCGCAGCATGCGGGTGGCCCAGCGCTCCACCGCCGCCAGCGTGATGGGACGGATTCTGCCGCCGATGACGACGACCTGCGTTCGGGGCCTCTCCGCGAGCTCGATGGCGGTGGGCAGGGAGGCGGTCACGATGGTCAGATCGCGGTCGGCGGGCAGGGCGCGGCCGACGAGGAGCGGATGGAAGCCCTCATCGAGGAAAACGGTCTCCGCGGTGCCGAGGTGCTCCACGGCCGCCCGGGCGATGCGCTCCTTCTCGTCGACGAGGTGGGAGATGCGGAACTCGCGGCTCGACTCGAAGGAGCCCGAGTCGGCGGCGGCGACCCGCCCGTAGGAGCGCCGGATCCGTCCGGTGGACTCCAGAAGGCGCAGGTCGCGGCGAATGGTCTCGATGGAGACCCCGAAGAGCCGGGGCAGGTCGGCGACCGAGGTGCTGCCCTGAGCCCGCAGGTGGGAGACGAGAGCCTCCCGACGCTCCTTCGCGTCCGATGCGGGGCGGGCGCGCTCGGCTCCGGGGCGCTCCGACGCGGGGGCGGCCGGGGGTGAGGGCGAGATGGGCTGCGTGGAGGAGGGAGGCGAGACGGCCGAGGGCTGAGTAGGGGCCATATGTCGATTCTGACGCCGCTCGTGGCTCCGCGTGCGGAGTTCGAGCGTCCCGCCCTCCTTCGTCGAGATCGGTGCGCAACCGGACCGATCTCGAGCCGGAACTCGACCGATCTCGGCGAGGGAGAGGGACGGAGAGGAGGACGGGAGGGGGAGGAGGCCCGCGGCGCTCAGTGCGCGATGACGACGCCGAGGTTGCGCGGGCCGTGGACACCCTGGACGCGCACCAGCTCGATGTCGGCCGTCGCGCTCGGGCCCGCGATCCACGTCATGGGACGGGCGGGGTGCTCGCCGAGCACGTCCACCGCCTGCGGCACGGTCGGCACGATCGACTCGCGCTCCAGGACGCACACGTGCCTGTCCGGCACCAGGGTGATCGCCCGGCGCCCTTGGTCGGGCTCGCCGTCGAGCACGATGGTGCCCGAGATGGAGATGCCGACCCGCGAACAGGTGACGACGGCGTCGACGCGGTCCAGGTCGAGAGTCGCGATCGGTTGCTCGGGGGAGTCCTCGACGAGCTCGCGCCCGGACCGGGCGGCGGCCCGCTTATACGCCTCGGGCAGCCCGGTCGGCACGACGACGAGTCGCGCCTCGCCCAGCAGGTCGTCGATCGCCTCGGCGATCCCGGCATCGGCGGACTCGGTGCGCACGACGGCGTCGTAGTCCTCGAGCTTGTCCACCATGTCCGCCACGACCGGCGGGGATCCGGGGGCGTGCTCGCCGACGCGGATGTAGTCGCGCGGAACAGGCCGGGCCGGGCCGCGCTGGGAGCGGGCGATGGCGTCGCGGGCGCGTGCCAGGATGGCGGTGCGGGCATCCATCACTTCTCCTCCTCGTGACCGATTCCGGCCGACGGCGTCGGGCCCGCCGGTGCCGACGGCGACGGCGTCGCGGCGGCCGGGGCGGTGGATCGCGCGGCCGTCGTGGCGGCCGCGGCGGCCGGCGTCGTGGACCTCGCCGACGATCCGGGCGCCGCCGCCTCCGGATGTGTGCGGGCCCACCACTCGCGGAAGTTCTCGCTCGGCGCCTCGGGGAGGTCGCGGGCCCCGGTCCACATGGAGGCCGGGAAGGGCAGCGCGCCGATCCTGCCGTCGCGGCCCACGAGCCGGGACGCCTTGACGGCCTTCTCCGCCAGGCCCCACAGCCGACCGCTGCTCATGGCCGGTCGGGCGGCGCTCATCGCGACATCCCACATGTCCGGGAGCACCTTGCGCTTGACATCGACGGTGCGCGCTCGCAGGTGGATGAGGATCGTCGGGATGTCGATGCCCACCGGGCACGCCTCGCCGCAGGCCCCGCACAGCGAGGAGGCGAAGGGCAGCGTGTGCACCGGATCGTCGTCGGCCAGCCCCTGGGTGAGCTGGGGCGTGATGATGGCGCCGATGGGGCCCGGGTAGACCGAGCCGTAGGCGTGGCCGCCCACGTGCTGGTAGACGGGGCAGATGTTCATGCAGGCCCCGCAGCGGATGCAGTGGAGGGCCTCCCGCCCGATCGGGTCGGCGAGCGTCCGGGTGCGCCCGTTGTCCATGAGGATGAGGTGGAACTCCTGCGGACCGTCGCCCGGCGTCACCCCCGTCCACATGGAGGTGTAGGGGTTCATGCGCTCGCCGGTGGCAGAGCGCGGCAGCAACTGGGAGAAGATCTCGATGTCCTGGAAACGGGGGACGAGCTTCTCGATGCCCATGAGGGTGATGAGCGTGTCGGGCAGGGTCAGGCACATGCGGCCGTTGCCCTCCGACTCGAAGATCGAGACCGTGCCCGTCTCGGCCACGCCCATGTTGGTGCCCGAGACGGCCACCGGGGCGTGGAGGAACTTCTTGCGCAGGTGCGTGCGGGCGGCCCCCGCCAGCTCGACCGGGTCGTCGGACAGGTCCGGCGGGGCATCGCCCATGCGATCCAGGAAGATGCCGCGCACCTCGGAGCGGTTGCGGTGGATGGCCGGTACGACGATGTGGGAGGGCATGTCGTCGGCGAGCTGGACGATCATCTCGGCCAGATCGGTCTCGTGGGCGGTGATGCCCTCGGCCTTGAGGTGCTCGTTGAGGTTGGTCTCCTGGGTCGCCATCGACTTGATCTTGACGACGTCGTCCACGCCCTTGGACCTGATGATCGAGGTGACGATCCGGTTCGCCTCGGCGGCGTCGCGCGCCCAGTGGACGATGCCGCCGCGCGCGGCGACGTTGGCCTCGAAGCGCTCGAGCAGCTCGGGCAGATGGCTCATGACCTCGTTCTTGACGGCGCTGGCGGCCCGGCGGAGCTCCTCCCAGTCCGGCATCTCCTCCACTCGCACGGCCCGCTTGTTCCGGATGGTGCGCGTGGCGTGGCCCAGGTTGCGGCGCAGCTGGGTGTTCCGGAGGGTCTTGTGGGCCGCGGCCGGGAAGGTCTCGCCCCACCGCAGCGTGTCGTCGGGGATCTCGACCGTGGTGCGCCACCCGCCGGTGCGGGTCGCACGGGACTCGGCGTCCGGCACCGCCGGCATGCCCAGGAAGGTCTGACTCATCGGGCCGTCGCCTCCTCGGCGGTGGGGGCGAAGGACACGTTGCCGTCGAAGGGCTGGTCCTTGGTCGAGGCCAGGATCTCGGCCAGGTGCATGATCCGCACCCCCGAGTTCAGGCGGGACAGACCGCCGCCGACGTGCATGAGGCAGGAGTAGTCGCCCATGCACAGCACCTCGGCCCGGGTGGACATGACGTTGGAGACCTTGTCGGCGAGCATGGCCGTGGAGGTCTCGTAGTTCTTCATCGAGAAGGTGCCTCCGAAGCCGCAGCACACCTCGGCGTCGGGCAGGGGCACCAGGTCGATGCCGTCGACGGCCTCCAGGAGCCGCAGGGGGCGGTCGCCGACCTTGGCGATGCGCATCGAGTGGCAGGTCGGGTGATAGGTGACCCGGTGGGGGAAGGAGGCGCCGACGTCGGTCACCCCCAGGACGTCGATGAGCAGCTCGGAGAGCTCGTAGGTCCTCGCCGCGACCTCCTTGGAGCGGCGCGCCAGGGCGCTGTCGCCCACGTGCTCGGCCACGAGAGCCTGCTCGTGGCGGGTCGCCCCGGCGCATGAGCCGGAGGGGACGACGACGGCGTCCCACTCGCCGTCGAGCACCGGCTCGAAGGTCCTGACGTGGTTGCGGATGAGGGAGGATGCCTGCGTGAAGTACCCGGTGTTCGCGTGCATCTGTCCGCAGCAGACCTGGCTCTCCGGGAAGACGACCTCGTGTCCGAGTCTCTCCAGGATGGCGACGGTCGCCTGCGGCGCCTGCGGGAACATCGAGTCTGCTATGCAGGTCGCGAAGAGTGCGATGCGCACGGATGGACCTTTCGTCGACGTCATTGGCCGTTGCTGGCCGCCGTTGGCTCAGGCCTCACCGTAGGTGCACGGGGGCGCTTCGGGGGCTCTTCGTCGGGCGAGCTTGGGGCGACACATGCGAAGGGGCGTCGTCGCGGGGAAAAATGCGGGTCGCCCCGTGGTCGGCGCGGAAACGTCCCCCTGCGCCGGGGCGATCGGGCGATCGGGTTTGCGCAAGCGTCGCCTGAGGTTTATGACGGAGTGTCGCCAGAGCTCATGAGTGATGGACGCGGTCCGCGTCGGCCCGCGGAGCGCGGCGGATGCATGCGTCCGCCGCGCCGGATGCGAGGCGTGCCATGCGATGCCGGTTCGGCTCCCGGTTCCCTCTCCCCGTGGGGGAGAGCGCGGCGCCGGGACGACCGTTCCCGTCCAGCCCGCCCGGAGCCCCCTCCCCGTGGGGGAGAGAGGCCATGACCCTGCGGGGGAGGTTCCGGCGTCGGCCCTTTTCTAGCGTGAGGCCATGCGGCTCACAGCGTCATTCACTGGTTCTCGGGGCGTGCGCTATCCGGCGCCCGACGTGGCCCGGGGCTTCATGCTCCTGCTCATCGCGGGGGCCAACGTGTCCGTGTGGCCCACGATCGCGAATCCGGACTCGACCGGCGGGGAGGCGGCCGCCGGCGCCGGGGGCATGGCGGACGTGGCGGACACGGTCTGGGTCTGGGTGCGGACCCTGCTGATCTCCGGTCGTGTCTACCCGCTCTTCGCCATGCTGTTCGGTTTCGGACTGGTCACCATGATCAACCGGCGGATCGAGAGCGGTACGAACTCCTACCTCAGGGGACTGGATGGGGCGAGGGCGGGGCGTGAGCCGACGCCCGCGGAGATCTCCTGGGCCCATGAGCGGGCCACCGTGGACGCGCGACGCCTCGTGAGGCGCCGCGGGCTGTGGATGATCCTCTTCGGCCTCGTCCACGGCGTCTTCTTCTACGGCGACATCATCGGCACGTACGGACTGGCGGCGGTCGTCTTCGCGGGATGGCTGGCGCGGAAGCATCGCAGGCGGGCCATCGCGGTCAGCGTTCTCCTCATCCTGTGGCTGATCTGGACGCAACTGAATACGGGCGGGACCGCGGCGATCATGGGCACGACGTACGCGCAGGCCGTCGCTCAGGAGCAGATGCCGGCGACGGGGCTGCTCGTCTTCGCATCCAACGTGCGGCACTGGGCCATGAACACGGTCGTGACGCTGACGATGAGCAGCACCATTGTGCCCGCCATGTTCATCGGCGCCCGTCTGGCGGATACCGATGTCATGGCCGATCCCCGCGGGCATCGCCGCCCGCTGATCGTCGTCGCTCTCGGCGGGCTGATCATCGGTGCGGTGAGCGCCGTCGGCATGGCGCGCTGGATCACCGGCGGGAGGCTCATGTTCTGGGACCTCGCGGTCGCAGAGGTCTTCGGTCTGGCCGGGGGATGCGGCTGGTTGGCCCTTCTGGCTCTGTACGCGGGCGGGCCGAGGCCGGACGGACGACTGACCGGTCTGCGGTGGCTGGCCTCGAGCGTGGGTCGGAGGTCGATGACGGCCTACCTGAGTCAGACGGTCCTGTTCGGGGCTGTGTTCGTGATCGTGCCGGGGCTGCTGGGGACCCGACTGGTGGTGGGGGAGGCCGCGTCGGCGGGCATCGCCGTGGCGGTCTGGCTGGCCGCCGTGCTCCTGTGCGCGATCCTCGAACGAGGCGGCCACGCGGGGCCCTTCGAGACTCTGCTGCGCACGGCGGTGGTCCGCACTGAGCGCTCGCGCTCCCCCTCTCCGCGCTGTCCGCGAGATCGGTCGTAATCCGCGTCGAGATCGGTTCGGTTCCGGCTCGAGATCGGTCGGGTTCCGGCTCGAGATCGGTCCGGTTCCGGCTCGAGATCGGTCCGATGGCGGTGCACCCGGCTACCGGAACCACGAGTCGGGCATTCCTGTGCGAGTCCGACGACGCCGCCGTCGGACTCGCGCCGAAATGCCAGCCTCGCGCGAAAAAGCCCGACTCGACGCGGGGCCCGGGCCGGCGCCCTCAGGCGGGTGCTCTCAGGCGGGCATGTAGGCGCCGAGCCATCCCTGGGCGGCGATGAAGACCATCGCCCCCAGCAGGACGAGGAGGCCGAGCGAGAACGGCGCGGCCTTCTTGAGGATCTCCGCGTCCGTCCCGGGCGCCTGGACGGCCGTGGTGACGACGGCGAGGTTCTGAGGCGAGACGATCTTGCCCAGGCCACCGCCGATGGTGTTGGCCGCCAGGAGGATGCGCGGGTCCAGCCCCGCGGTGTGCGCGGCGGTGGCCTGCAGGTTCGCGAACAGGGCGCCGGCGCTCGTCGCCGAGCCCGCCACTGCCGTGCCGACCCACCCCAGGACTGGGGAGAGGAATGCGAAGGCCGCACCCGTGGTCGCCAGAGCCGCACCCACGGCACTGGTCTGACCCGAGAAGTTCATGATGTAGGCCAGCGCCATGACGGTGGCGATCGTGAGGATCGACATGCGCAGTGTGTAGACCGTCTCCGGCAGCGCTCGGAGCATGCGTCGCGCGCTCACCTGGAAGCGATCGCCCGAGGAGCGCCGGGAGTAGACGATCGTCACGATCACGGCCGTCAGGAAGATCCAGGTGCCCGGATTGGAGAGGGTCTGCAGGTTGTACTCGGCGCTGTCGGAGACCTCGCCGGCGCTGGTGAGCAGCCGGCCGTGGACTCCGGGCCACGGGATCTTGATGTCGGTGCCGGACAGCGCCTTGGACAGATCGACACCGATCTTCCACAGCTTGGTGATGCCGATCATGACGACGACCAGGACGTAGGGCAGGAGAGCGAGAACCACGCGCTCGGTGTCGGGCTTGTCCGCGGCGCTGGTCTCCGAGCGGAACTCCTCGGGAGTGGTCGGCGTCCACACGAGGAGGAAGATGTAGGAGGCGGCGAAGCCCAGAAGGGCGGCCAGGACGCTGGTGAGTTCGTAGGACACGTTCGGCGCGACGAAGTGGCCGGCTCCGGTGGCCAGCCCGGCGATGAGGGCCAGGGGCCACAGCTGCCGCACGGCGCGGACACCGTCGAGAATCGCCAGGAGGAGGAAGGGCATGAGCACGCAGATGACCCACGTGAAGTGGGTCATGAAGGATCCGACGACCGCGGGGTTCTCCCCGCCGCCGAGATTGGCGGCCGTGGTCACGGGAATGGCCATGGCGCCGAAGCCCACGTAAATGGCGTTGCCGACGATCGTCACGAGTGCGGCCTTGATCTTGTCCACGCCGAGGGTCACGAGCATGGCGGCGGTGATCGCCACCGGTGCCCCGAAGCCGGCCAGTCCCTCGAGCAGCCCGCAGAAGCAGAAGGAGACGATGAGGGCCTGGGCGCGCATGTCCCCCTTGCCGATGGCGTTGAACACGGCCCGCAGGTCCTTCGAGCGCCCGGAGACCTCGGTGAGGTTGTAGAGCCACACGGCGGCGATGATGATGTAGATGATCGGGACGAAGCCCATGGCCAGGCCCTGCGTCCCGGACAGGACCGTCATCCCCACCGGCATGCGGAAGCACACGATGGCCAGCACCGCGGACAGCGCGAGCGCGATGATCGAGCACCAATGAGTGGCGACCTTGAAGGCGCCCATGAGAACGAAGAAGGCGATCAGGGGCACGAGGCCCACGATCGCCGTGAGGAACACGTTGCCGCCCACCGCCGTCGTCGACGGGGTGAAGGACGCCTGAGCGGCGCCGAGGAGCGGGAGGACGTCGAGGGGCATGCGGGACTCCGAGATCGAGGACGGACGACGGTCGATCGTGAAGGGCCGGGGCACCGGTGCCGGGGCGCGCCGCTCACAATGAACTGAGTCGATCATGCCATGCCGGCCATCGCCGTGTCAGCGCTCCCGAGGACGACCGAATCGTTCCGCGGCGCGCAGCCGATGACGCGGCTCCCTCGTGGGCTCGCCCCGATCCCCCGTGGGCGCGCCCCGACCTCACCCCGAGCACCCTGGTGGCCCGCCAGACGCGAGCTCCTCTCCGTGCGCGCGCCCCGGCCCCGATCGCCGGAAGCGGACCAGCAGCAGCGAGGGCATGAGGGTTCCTCCATACGCGCGTGTGCGCGCCCCGACCGCTGGGCCGGGCGGTCGGGGCGCGAGAGGATATGGTGCCGGAAAAGCAGAGAAATCAGGCGGGATAGGGCCGACGGCGTCCTGCGGGCGCCCTGTGGCTCGGCGGCTCGGCTACGTCTCCTCGCCCGATGCCGCCGTCACGGACGACGACGCCGACCGGACCCGGCGTCGCGAGGCGACGTACCTCAGGACCCCGTGCTCCATCCCTACGACGCCGAGGGCGGCGGCGATGAGCAGGGCGATGGCGACCCGACTGTAGACGATGCAGTCATGGTAAAGATTCTCCGTGATCTCGAGACGGGTATCGAGCATGAAGAGGTAACTGCCTCCGCACATCCGTTTACCGGCGGTTGTGGCGTGCTCGACATCCCTCAGCGTGTTCAGCAGCAGAAACCCGATGGCGATCGTCGCCGTCAGGCTCAGGGCGAGCTTGAGGCCGGTCGGGGCCCGGCGGATACGGCTCCGACGCCACCAGGGAAGGACCAGTGCCACCAGTGCCAGTACGGCGAAGACGGCGAGGACGACTTGTCCGGCGAGGATTCCTGGGCGCATGGGCCATCCTTTGCTGAGGGAGCACGGAGGGGGGAGTGGATTTCGGGCGAGCGTCTTGACTACCGCTTCAGGCCGTACCACACGATATTCGACTTGCCCTGATTCGTGGCATTCCTGATCGATTCGCTGAGCGGGATGTCGGACCTGTTGGGGGTCTTGCGCACCTCGCTGCTCGCCGAAGTGACGGGGACTCCATCCTCGATGAGGCCGTCGCGAATGTAGTGAACCGTCTGCTCGGCGGACGTCGGGGTTGAGGCTCCTGTTGAGGCGCTGCTGTCCGTCCACTCCCGATCGAGGGTTGCCTGGTAGTCGGTGATGACCTTGGTGACGGTGTCCGTATCGGGCGCATCGATCGTGACGGTGTCGGGCGAGGATTGTGCGGCGTTTGCTGCGGAGAAGGAAAGGGTGGAAAGTGTCGTTGTCGTAGCCAACGCGAATGCGCCCGTACGCTGCAATGAGACTTTCTTCTTGGTCATCAGTGCTCCTTCTGATGTGCGGGCGTGATTCGTGTGCGGATCGACGGCGGCGCCTTCGGGCGACGCTACGTGGTGGTGCGGGGAGCGGCCAGGGCGAACGAGCACTTTATGTAAATGTTAACATATTTCTTAGAGTTCTTGAAGGTGATGCGGAGGTTGTGTGTGTGGGGGGGCGCTGGCATGAGTATTGCTAAGCAAGACGTGCATGACATGAGCATTGCATGATAGGGATATTGCAAGCGATCGGAGCGGCCTCTCGGTTCTCCCTCGCCGAGATCGGTCGAGTTCCGCGTCGACATCGGTTCGCACTGGCGATTCTCCGTGTGGTCGTGTCCGGGGTTGCGCCTCAGGGGCTGTCCGAGGATGGGGAGCGCGCGCAGAGGGTGCGCCTGCTCGACGCTCGGACTTCTGGCGCGTGATCGTGCCTTTGCGGTGCGAACGGGGTCTCTACCTGTACGGCTTCGTGGTTCCCCTGGTCGGATGGGAGGGGCGCGCGTGCCGCGGATCGTCGACGACGCCGGTCGGCGGGGCGTGCGGGAGAGGCGGCGCGTCCTCGCCCATGGGAGTCGAGGGCGGGTGCGACCGGGCTCGGGTCGGACGGGGGCGAGGCGGATGGGCGAGGTGGTGGTGCGCGGGGTGCGACCCGGCTCGAGTGGGACGGGGACCGGGCCGACTGCATCGCCACGTGGCTCGGCGCCCGAGTGCCGGGCTCGGGCGGGACGGGGACCGGGGCATGTCGTGGGGCTGCGTCCCCGCCCACGGCACGGTCTCTGCCCGCGCTGCCGGACCGATCTCGAGCCGGAACTGGACCGATCTCGAGCCGGAACTGGACCGATCTCGGCGCGGAACCGGACCGATCTCGATGCGGCCAACTCTCAGCCTCTCAGGGAGACGACGCGGTCTGCACAGGGCCCGGCCTGATGGGGTCGCGCTGAAGGTCGGCGGGGGCGACGCTGTCGACGAGGGCGATGATCTCGTTGATCATGGGCCTGACCTGGGCCGGAGTGGTACCCCAGACGCGCATGAGCACGTCCACGGGCACCGTGGGCAGACCGGCCTTGCGCAGGACGACCACGGCGCTCGGGCGCACGGTCGAGCCCATCGAGGTCCCGTCGGCGAGCGCCCAGTAACCCGCCGTGCTGGGGTTGGGGCGCAGCCGGTGCGGCGCTCCGCCCGGCAGGTTCTCCTTCAACAGCGCCAGCTGAGTGGCGTGTCGGCCCTGCTTGGAGCTGTCGTCATAGGCGATGACCAGGCTCAGATCCACGACGAGAACGCCCTGCAGGTCGGTGCCCACGTACAGAAGACGAGCCAGCGGGGCGCGGCGCTCCATTCGCCTCAGGGTGACCAGGAGCTCCTCGAGCTTGGCGCGTCGACGAGGATCCGCGCCGGCCATCCCCGATGTGCGGCGACGAGCCTCCGCGCGCTCCCAGCCCGGCGGCGGGAACTCGGGCACCACGATCCATACCGAGGCGTTCGGGGTGACGGCGATCTGCATCCTGAAGACTCCTTGTGCGTCACGTGTGCCGTGACGATCGGCGCTCGTAGGACGTTGTCCATCCTATGCTGTAGTCGTGCCAGCAACAGTTCCCGTGCCCGCCTCGCCCGTACAGCGCCTTCTGGCCGGCGGGATCGACATTCTGCTCGTGGGCGGGATCTGCGGATTCCTGCCGATCTCCTTGGTGGGAAAGCTGACGTGCGCGGGGCTCGTTCTCGCGGCGCTCGTCGTGCTGCAGGCCGTGATGGGCGTCGGACCCGGCGGGGCCGTCATGGGCATGCGGCTGCACCGGGTCTCGCGCGGCGGCAACAGTCCGGGCCTGGCCGCCCTGGGGCGCGCCGGTCTCATGGCGGTGGCCGCCGTGGCGACTCTGGGGATCGTCCCCGTGATCATGGTGGTGCGCGCGGACGTGACCGGCCTGCGGCGCACCTGGTTCGATCGGATCTCGGGGACCATGCTCGTCTCCAGGCGCTCGCACACGATGTACACCCTCGTCCTCGACGGTCGTTCCGTCCTGGTGGACGCCCCGGTGCTCCTGGGGCGCGCCCCCGAGCGGAGCCCCGGGCGCGAGGGTGTGCGATTGGTCTCCGTGCCCTCCGACGACGCGACGGTCTCCAAGACGCACGCGCTGCTCGAACCCACTCCGGAGGGTATCTCGGTGACCGATCTCGGCTCGACGAACGGCACCTACCTGGTCGATTCCCATGGCAGCCACGAACTGGCTCCTGGAATGGCCGAGACAGTGCCCAGGGGAGGGGCTATATACTTCGGCGAGGCCGAGTGTCGTGTTCGGTAGCGTATCCGGCGAGCCGGAGACGGGCTCCGGACACGCTCGGTAAACGCTACCGCGTCGTCGCATAGTCACCACGCCACCCGCCGGGTGGGTCGAAGGAGGGACCGTGTCCGAACACGGCATCGCACGCTGGAGTCGTTGGGCCGAGGGGAGTTGGACGGCCGCCGTCGCACCGCATGGCGTTCTTGTACTGCCCCCGACGCTGTCCGAGGAGTCCGTCATCGACTTATGGGAGGAGCTGCGATCCTCTCAGGGCAGCTTGACGGCGATCCTGGATCGCCTGGTCATAGCCGCCGGGGGGCATCTGTCGAAGATCCCGGACTTCGCCCTGGTCGTGACCGCGTCCGACGGCGTGCGCATAGCGGCCCGAGGCCAGGTCGGCCTGGAGATCGACGGCGAGTCCGTCGAGGCTCGCAGCGTATCGACATGGCGGGAGATCTACCTTCCCGGCTCGCCGAGGATCATCCTGCGAGCGCCGGAGCCGACGGGTCCCGTGCTGCGCCCGGTCGTGGACGCCGTTCTGTCCGTTTCCGCCGTGTTCCCGGCAGAGGCGCCGGGTTCCCCCGCTGGAGAGGAGGAGTCCTCCGACGCCGAGGACGAACCCGACCCCGACGCCTCGGCAGTCCTCGCTCCTCCCGGTGCGGAGTCGTCCCCGGCTGTCCCGCCGGCGGAGTCGTCCCCGGCCGCCGGCGGCTCATCGGCCCCGGTCGTCTCGCCCCTGACCCCCGCCTCGCCCGCCACGGCGTCGGCCTCGCCCGCCACGGCGTCCTCCCCGGCCGCCGGCGGCTCATCGGCGTCGGCTTTCTCCCCCGCTACCCCCGCCTCGCCCGCCACGGCATCGTCCCCGGCCGCCACGGCGTCCTCCCCGGCCGCCACGGCGTCCTCCCCGGCCGCCACGGCGTCCTCCCCGGCCGCCGGCGGCTCATCGGCGTCGGCTTTCTCCCCCGCTACCCCCGCCTCGCCCGCCACGGCATCGTCCCCGGCCGCCCCGCCTGCGTCCTCGTCGGCCCCGGTCGTCTCGCCCCTGACCCCCGCCTCGCCCGCCACGGCGTCCTCCCCGGCCGCCCCGCCTGCGTCCCCGTCGGCGTCCTCATCCGTGTCGCCCGCCTCACCATCGACTTTCTCGTCGCCCGACACCGCGGTGGACGGCTCGGAGGTCGTCGAGCTCACCGAGGCCGAGGAGCTGCCGATCGCCGGGTCCTACGGCATCGACGTCGACGACGTGCCGGTGGACGGCTCCCAGGTCGTCGAGCTCGCCGACGCCGACCGCCCCGCCGACGTCGACGACGTTCCCCGGATGGTGTCCGCCGATTCCCCTATGCCCCCTATCGGCTCGGCACTCCAGTGGGATGAGCCGTACGACGGCGCCGACGACCGCGATGACGATGACCTTGACGACCTCGATGCCGCCGGTGACGAGCGCGCCGTCGTCTCCGGCATCTCCGGCGGGGGCGAGGACGACCCCGATCAGCCGGATGGTGAGCCCGGCCAGTCCGAGCAGGAGGAGGACCTCCCCCCCGAGGGCGGGGACCATGACGGCTGGACGCTGGCATCCCTGCCCGGTGACCTGGTCGATGAGCTCGGTCCCCTCGCGTCCGGACGGCCGGGCGCCTTGTCCCGCGCCCAGTCCCAGGCCAAGGAGGCGGCCTCGGCCTTCTACGCTCACGAGCCCTCGACCGATACCCCCGTGTCCATCGCCGTGGGCATCCGCCGGCCCGACTACCCGGCGGCGGGCCGCCAGGCCCTGTCGGTGCTGTGCCCGGAGGGTCATGCCAACCCGACCAACTACGTGCGCTGCCGCGCCTGCGGTGCGGAGCTGTCCCAGCCCGCGCGCATGATCACCTGCCCGCCGCTCGGGCGCCTGCGCCTGTCCTCCGGGCAGGCCGTCACCCTCGACCGTCCGATCCTGGTCGGCCGCCAGCCCTCGTCGATCGATGTGCCCCAGCTGGAGGGCCAGTCGCCGACGCTGGTGACGGTACCCAGCCCGGAGCAGCTCATCTCCCGCAATCACGTCCTGATCGAGCTCGACGAGTGGTCCGTCCTGGCGCGCAACCTCTCCGCGGGCAACGGCACCGTCCTCAAGCGCGACGGCGTGTCCCCGCAGAAGCTGCCTTACACCGAGCCCTTGTTGCTGCGCAACGGTGACGTCCTCGATCTCGGCGACGGCCAGTCGCTCGTGCTCGAGGACCTTCCGTGACGGGTTCCCCCCACGCCGCTCACCCTGACATCCCCGGGTACACCTACATGCGCGAACTCGGGGCCGGCGGATACTCGCGCGTCTATCTCTACGAGCAGCACATGCCGCGGCGCGAGGTGGCGGTCAAGGTCATGAATACCGATGTCGCCGGCAGCTCGGCCTCCCGCTTCGAGTCGGAGGCCAATCTCATGGCGAAGGTCTCCTCGCACCCGGCGATCCTGTCCGTCTTCGGCGCGGGCGTCTCCTCCGATGGGCGCCCCTTCATCGTCATGGAGTACTGCCCGCCGCCGCAGCTGGGGATGCGTCTGCGGCAGAAGATCATGACCATCCCCGAGACGCTGGACACGGCGATCCGCATCGCCGGGGCCGTCGAGACGGCGCACCGCGCGGGCATCATCCATCGCGATATCAAGCCCGCGAACATCCTGTTCACCGTCTACCGCCGCCCCGTCCTGGCCGACTTCGGGATCTCGGCCATGAGCGGGCCGCGCGACGCGGGCGACGCCCCCAACGAGCTGCGTGGCATGAGCGTGCCCTGGGCCCCGCCGGAGCAGCTCGTCGGTTCGCGCAACGCCGAGCCCGCCACCGACGTCTACTCCTTGGCGGCGACCATCTATGCGATGCTCACCGGCCACAGTCCCTTCGAGACGCCGGGGTCGTCCGAGGGCGTCTACGAGCTGGCGCGTCGCATCGTCAAGGACGCGGTGCCCCCGCTGGGGCGCCCCGACGTCCCCGCCTCGCTCGTGAGGGTGCTCACGGTCGCCCTGGAGAAGGATCCGGCCAGCCGCTATCCCACGATGCTCTCCTTCGCAAGGGCCCTCCAGCAGATTCAGGGCGAGCTCGAGCTGCCCACCACCGCGGTCGACCTCTACGACGACGGGGAGGACCAGAACCCCGACCGGGCGCTGCTCGACGTCGATGATCCTGAGGCCACCCGCTTGGGGGTGTTCTCCCGCGTCGAGGAGCCCGTGGTCGTTCCGACCGAGCCCCCACCGGCGTCTGCCGCCGAGCCGGAGGGGGGCGACCGCCCCAGCACGTTGACCCGCGTGCTCGGAGGTGCGGCTGTGGTGGTCCTCGTCTCCGTGGTCGCGGGCGCCGTCTACGCCTCCCACATCGCGCAGGAGAACCGGCCCTCACCGACCTTCGCCACCCTGGCGCCGGGGCGCTCGGATCCTCTGGGCGCCGCCGTGCCGGCTCCGCGCAACCTTCAGGGGGTCGCTCGCGCGAACGGGCAGGTCGACTTCACCTGGGAGGCCCCCGAGGACGACTGGGCCGGCGACTACCTCTACCGCAGCGACGTCGCCGGCAAGGAGAACAAGTCGTTCGAGCCGACCGGGGGCACGAGCGCATCGCTGCCCGCGCAGGAGGGAACGACCTGCATCGAGGTCTTCAGCAGGCGGCAGGACGGCAGGACCTCCGATGCGACCCGCGCCTGCGTGCCCACGCCCTGAGGGCCCTGGACGCTCCTCGCGCGGACGTGTCAGTCCTCCACGCGGTATGCGGCGCTGCCCAGCACGATCGTGGCTCCGGTGGGCACGGGGATCGACTCGCCGGGCCTCGCCACAGTCACATGGCCCTCCTCCTCGATGCGGGTGCCGTTGGTCGAGTGCAGGTCGGTGATCCACAGGCCGCCCGGCGCCAGGGCGAGCGCCGCATGCGTCTTGGAGATGGAGCGGGTCACGTCGTTCAAGGAGACGCAGGCGGCGCCGGGGTAGTCGGAGATGTTGTCCGGGTCACGGCCCACGACAGTGGTGCTCTCCAGCTTGATGGGGGCGCCGCCGGTCAGCGGGACCAGACGGTTGGCGCGCGGATCCTCGGTGTGACGGTGCCTGCCCCGGGCGGCGGACGGCGAAGAGGCCGAGACCACGGGGTGCGCCGCAGGGCCCGGATCCGTTCCCGGGCCGGAGGCCATCGCCGCGCTGGACGGCGGGGTGGGGTCTGCGGAGGGGACCGAGGCCAGCGGGCCGGAGGCCATCGCCGGGCTGGACGGCGGGGTGGGGTCTGCGGGGGGGACCGAGGCCAGCGGGCCGGAGGCCATCGCCGGGCTGGACGGCGGGGTGGGGTCTGCGGGGGGGACCGAGGCCAGCGGGCCGGAGGCCATCGCCGGGCTCGACGGCGGGGTGGGGTCTGCGGGGGGGACCGAGGCCAGCGGGCCGGAGGCCATCGCCGGGCTCGACGGCGGGGTCGGGTCCGGGGTCGAGATCGGGATTGACTCTGTGCTGATGATGGGCTCGGCCGCGGACCGGGTCGCCATGCGGGACCGGGCGGGCGGGGTCGGCCGGGAGGAGAACGGGGACTCGGCCGACGGCACGATGACGGGCTCCTGCGGCAACGGCGAGCGAGGAGCCGATGCGGGAGCGGCCACGGGGGAGACGGCCACGGGCTCGTACTGGGCCGGTGGCGACACGACGTCGGACGCGGGCGTCGGCATGGCTGTGGTCGCAGCGGCCGCGGGAGGCGAGCTCGCCGTGCCGGAGGGCGTGAGGGGCGAGTCCTCTCCGGTGGGGGAGTCGACCTGGGTCGGTACCGCGGCCCAGGGCACGGAGTCGATGATGGCGCGGTCGGCGCTCGGCGGAAGGACCACGGCGCTCGTCGTATCGACCGTGCTGCCGATGTCCGTCGTGGAGCCGTCGGGGCTGAGGAAGAACGCATTGTCGGGGAACACGTGGGCGCGCGCCGAGGTTCTCGGGGCCGCGTGCTGGGGAGGGACGGCCGCTTGCTGCTGGTGCCGGATGGACTGCCGCCTGGGCGTCTGCCGCTTCGGAAGTCGCTGCTCGGGCGCCTGTCGCCCGGAGTCCTGTCGCCCGGGGACCTGTCGCCCGGACTCTCCGGCGGAGCGCGAGCGCGTGTCCACGGCCATCGTCCCGGCCATGCGATCGTGCTGACCCTGCCCTCGTGGGTCGGCGGCGGCCGAGCGCATGAACACGATCGCCCCCGCACCCAGGGTCACGCACAGCAGATCGGCGTGGATGAACAGACGCGTCGTTGGTGCGCCGCCCGTGGCCGCGTCCACCAGTCGCACACCCATGATCCGTCCGCCGGGGCTCCAGCCGGTGATGGCGAGGACCAGCTCGCGGGGCACCACGATGATCACGGCCGCTGCGGCCCACGCGATGAAGTTCTTGGGGATCACCAGGGTGAGGAGCAGGCTCAGTCCCACCCACAGCGCGCCGCAGCCGACGAGGTCGATCGTTCCGGCGATAACCCGGTATCTCACCGCGGCGGGCGGAGCGGTGACCCGGCTGTACGACGGCGTCGAGGTCACTGGCGTTTCCTCCTCCTGGATGCGAGACGATCCGCGGATCGTCGGGGCGTGCGGGGGCGGGACCTGCGTGAGCGCCCCAAGGAGCGCGGCGACAGGCGAGCGGCGAGACGCCGTAACCGGGAGCGGTCCGATCCCATGGCCGGAACCATGGCGTCGGCCGACTCCCAGATTGTGCCCACAGCGTACGACGACGGTATACCCTTCCCGAAGACTTGCGCATCCACAGCCGCCGCGAAGCGGTTCAGCTCGGCGGTCGGGAAGGCCGGCGCGAGCGCCGACGCGGCCTCGCGGCGTGTGGCCCGTGGAGGCGTTCCGCGCCCGAAGTCGCGCGCCCGGTCCACGACCTCGTCCCATGCGCCGAGGACGCCCTCGACACCGTCGCGGTGCCGGCGTCGTCGTCGTCTCAGGGCCTTGGCCGCCAGGATCGTCGCGATCGGCAGCAGCACGATCCCCAGCCCGCCGGTGACCAGGGCCACGATCCTGCCCACCCCGCGACCGTCCTCGTCATTGGAGTCGTCGCGCTCCTCGTCCTCGTAGGACGGCGGCAGGTGGGCCGGGTCCTGCAGGGGCAGAGGGGGCTGAAGCACCTGGGGCTCGGGATTGGAGACCTTCTCGGTCGTCTGCTGCTGCGGCACCTGGTCGCGGTCTGGGACCACGTCGACGGTGACCCACCCCATGGTGTGGAAGGGGATCTCCACCCAGGTGCTGATGTCCTGCCCGGTGACGTTCGCGGCATTGCCGTCCATCGCGGGCTTGAAGCCCATGACGACCCGTGCCGGGATACCCAGGGAGCGGCACATGAGCATCATGAGAACCGAGTACTGCTCGTCGTCGCCCACCAGCGTCCCGGCGTCCACCATGGAGGCGATGCGCGCGGCGCCGTGTCCGGGCGGGGAGGGGCTCTTCGTGCCGTCCGAGTAGTAGCCGGTGCGCAGGGCCTGCTGCAGCAGACGGATCTGGGCCAGCGGCTCGGACGTCGAGCCGACCAGCGTCGTGGCCAGGGTCTGCACGGAGGGGGGCACATCCTTGACGGGCCCCAGGGGGACGTCCTCGACACCGAGCTCGGTCAGCTGGGCGTCCGTGGCCGTCGAGGGGTCCTCGACCTGCTCGGTCAGCACGTCGCCGCCGGTCAGACCCGCAGTGGCGATGCCGGTGGTCGAGAAGACGTCGTAGTACATGCTCTGGGAGACCAGATCCGCGCGGGGGCCCGAGACCGTCAGCCCGAGGGTGTTCGCGACGGTGGGCACCCACGGGAAGTTGTAGTCGTCGATGCGCACGGTCACCTCGCGGGAGTCCTGCGAGGCGACCGCGCCGCCGGCGGTCAGCGGGGTGTCCTGGCCGATGCGCTGGAAGCGTGCCGCGCCGTTCGCGGATGCGCCGATGCGAGCCGACAGCCCGTCGTACGAGTCCAGTGCCGCCACCCTGATACGAGTGGACTCGTTCGCATCGGATGCGGTCATGAGAGTGGTCGAGGCCATGTCCGTCTCCAGGGTTCGCACCAGGGACAGCGGCGTGGCGTACTCGTTGAGGTCCAGCGGCGGCTCGAAGAGGTCGCGCAGCACCATCCGGTGGTGGGGAACCGCGGGGAGGGCCAGCGCCACCACCGTGCCGGTGACCATCAGCAGGCCGAGGGTCCGGGCGAGTCCCCGTCGCGAGCCCCGGCCCACGCCCGAGTCCGTGGACTCCAGCACCTCGACGACGCGCTCGCGTCTGCCGCGCTGCGTCGTGATGGCCCACAGCAGGAGGACGCCCGTGACCAGGACGACGCCCAGCTCGGTGGGGGCCAGGACCGTGCGGTCCCCCCAGGCGATGGCCAGGCCCGCCTGGGCCACGACGGCCATGCCGGCGATGAGCACCCGACCCGACAGGACCGCCCGCGTGGCGACCACGCCGGTGATCAGGCCCGCCAGCCACGGCAGCACCGTCATGGCCGGGAAGGCGGTCAGCGGTACCGGCAGGGTCAGGGAGTCGCGCCACACCGTGACCGTGGCGGCCAGGACCGCGCGCGCCGCCTTCCACCCGCTGCCGGCGTCGGGAAGGACCCACGGGGCCACGCCCACATGGACGAGTGCGGCCAGCGCCAGTGTGGGGGCGGGCCCCAGGCGGGCGCCGGTGCACACCAGGGCGACGACCGCTCCGGCTCCGACTCCACCGGCCGCCGCCGCGGTGCCGACGAACGAGCCGAAGGGCGGCACGAACAGGACGGAGGCGATCAGCGCCAGGACGACGACGAGCCCCAGGTCGGTCCACCGCGCCGGCGGCAGGCCCCGCAGGCCGTTCCCGGTGGCGCGGCCGCCGCGACCGCGACGACCGCCCAGGGGCGCCGGGGCGCTCACGAGGCCTTCCTCATGATGCGGGGGAGGGACTCGATCCTGTCCAGGTCGTAGGCGGTCAGCCCGCCCGCGGAGTGGCGTCCCATGGCGTTCGAGCCGCAGCGCAGTGCCAGCACGACCGCGTCCAGCGGGGTCAGGGTGCGCACGTGCGCCAGCGTCCGCTCCGCGCAGTGCTGCCCGGTGACCAGGATGATGACGGAGGCCTCGGGGTGCCGGGAGGAGGCCTGGCGGGCCAGGTCGTCGCAGCCCTGCCGGGCGGTCGGGGTCACTGAGCAGGAGGCGTCGAGCAGGCGCAGTCCGGTGGCCGTGGGCAGCTCCTCCTCCTGGGTCGCCAGCGTCGCCTCGCGGCCGTCGGAGATCGCGTCCAGGGCCAGGGAGCAGGCGACCGACACGGCCGTCTCGAAGTCCTCCTCCACCTCGTAGTCCTCGATGAGGCAGTCCAGGAGGATCAGCAGGCTGGAGCGGTGCGTCTCCTCGAACTGGCGGACCATGAGACGCCCGGTGTGGGCGGTGGTGCGCCAGTGCACGTTGCGGCGGTCATCGCCGGGCACGTACTCGCGCAGGGCGTGGAAGGAGACATCGGAGCTGGACAGCTCCTGGGTGATGGCCCCCTCGACGTCGCGCATGAGGCCGTGCAGGGAGGAGCCCACGCGGACGGTGCGCGGGTGGATGTGGACGAGCTGCGCCCGGGTGCGGGTGCGCTCGTGGCGCAGCAGGCCGATGGGGTCGGCGGACACCGAGACCACGGGACCGACGGTGACGATGCCGCGCCGCGCGGTGGGCAGCACGAAGCCGCGCTCGTGGATGGCGGCGGGGCGCAGAGTGGGAACGGCGAAGACGGCGGTGCCCGGGCCCACGGGCATCTCCATGCGCGCGGGCAGCAGCGGACGGCCGGTGGGATTGAGGACCGTGAGGTGGATGATCGCCTCGTCGCCGACCGTGACTCGTGGTTCGAGGAGCTCGTGGGAGACGTGGTGCGCGCCGCGCGGCAGGAGCCACAACCAGGAGGTGCCCACGACGACGGCCAGGACCGCGGCCGCGCTCCACGCCTCCTGCCAGCCCAGACGGAGGGCGGCCAGACCGGTGACGAGCAGGAGCGCCAGGCACGCCCAGCCGGTGGGAGTGACCAGGCCCAGCGTCCAGTTCCGAGTGGAGACGCCGTCGATGATGCGGCGCAGCGGGATCGACTCGTGCCACATGTGCGCTGGGGGTGCTGAGGACGCCGAGGGCGCCGGGGACGCCGAGGTTACGGCGTCGCGCGGGCGGGCGCCGTCGCGTCCCGTCCTCGGGCGCGCGGGTGGGGGCTGGGGCGTGGGCATGCTGCTGCCGCCGTCAGGCCTGGAGTCGGGTGGTGGGCGCCGGCGTCTCCTCCAGGGCACGGGTGATGACGCCGCGGGCGGTGGCGCCGGAGAACTCGGCGTCGGGGTCCATGACCAGTCGGTGGGCCCAGACGACCTCGGCGAGCTCCTTGATGTCGTCGGGCAGGACGTAGGGGCGCCCGCGGGAGGCCGCCCACACGCGGGCGACGCGCGTCATGGCGATGGCGCCGCGGGTGGACACGCCCAGGCGCGTGTCCGGGGACTCCCGGGTGGCCTCCACGAGCGCGCCGATGTAGTCCAGGACCGAGTCCTCGACGTGGTTGCCCGCGGCCAGGTCGGCCATCTGGGCGACCGCCGGGGCGGTGATGACGGTGTTCAGGGACTTGGAGCGGTCCGGGTTGGCGGAGTCGGCGAGGATCCGGGTCAGGGCCCCGCGGTCGGGGTAGCCGATGGTGGTCTTCACCAGGAAGCGGTCGAGCTGGGCCTCGGGCAGGCGATAGGTGCCCGCCTGCTCGATGGGGTTCTGGGTGGCGATGACCATGAAGGGGCGGCCGGTCTCGTGGCGGTCGCCGTCCACGGTGACCGTGGACTCCTCCATGACCTCCAGCAGGGCGGACTGGGTCTTGGGCGAGGCGCGGTTGATCTCGTCGGCCAGGACGACGGAGGCGAAGACGGGGCCCGCGTGGAACTCCCACTCGCGGCTCTTCTGATCGAAGATGGTCACGCCCGTGATGTCGCTCGGCAGCAGGTCGGGGGTGAACTGGATGCGCGAGTGGGTGCCCTGCACGGTGGCGGCCAGCGCGCGGGCCAGGGCGGTCTTGCCCGTGCCGGGGGCGTCCTCCAGCAGGAGGTGCCCCTCGGCGAGCATGGTCGTCAGCGCCAGGCGCACCACGTCCTTCTTGCCCAGGAGGGCCTGGCCGACGTTGTCGACGATGCGCGTGAAGGTGTCGGCGAACCATGCCGCATTGTCCTGAGAGAGGGCCATGGACGGGCGTGCCTCCTAGAAAGCTGAACGTGTGAGGGGGATGCGGTGTCGCACGCAGTAGGTTACCGTCGCGCACCGCGGGCCCCGACCGCGCGGATCCGGTGCGGGCGGGGAGGGGCCGTCGCCGCCGCCCGCGTCATGCTCGCCCCCGCGGCGCGGATCCGGTGCGGGCGGAGGGACTACTCGCATCTGAACCAGGTTCCCGGGTTGTAGTCGCGCGTGTAGAGCCTGCCGGTGTACCCGCCGCCCGTCCACACCGGGGAGTCGCTGTAGTTCCCGCGGCTGTCGGTGGTGACCGTCGTGGAGTACGTGGAGTCCTCGAAGTACCACCACGTGGTCCCGCGGCACGTGACCTGGCTGTTGGGCGGCCAGCCCCTCAGCGAGACCGTGAGCCTCTTGGTCCAGACGCCCCATGCGTCCCACTCGGCGCCGCCCTCGTAGTCGCGGGAGTACTCCTCGGCGGTGGTCGCGCTGTCGCAGTTGGTCGCCCCGTGGTTCGCGCCCTGCTTCGCGGTCACGCACAGCTCGACCTTGGCGCCGTGGCCGACGGTGAACGTCTCGCTGCCCGAGGCCGCCACCGTGCCGGACCTCTGGCCGGAGAGCTCGTAGGTCGTCGCCATGCCGCCGTCGCTGCCGCCGGACCAGCTGCAGGTCACGGTGGTGTCACCGGCCTCGCAGTGCATCGTGGGCGAGGTGGGGGATCCGTAGGGCGTGGCCGAGTTGCCGGTCGTCGAGGAGGAGACCGAGCCGTCGCGGGTGGCGACGACGCGGGCCTGCACGGTGTAGGCCGTGCCGTTCGACAGGCCGGTGAACTGCGTGCTCTCGCTCCAGTTGGCGCCCCCGTTGATGGAGTACTGCACACGGAGCTCGTCGGCGGTCCAGCCGTTGCCCGCGCTCGCGTAGGCGGGGGTGACGACCTCGAGCGCGCCCGAGACGCCCCGCGCCTCGATGACCGGCGCCGACGGCGGGCTCGGAGCGCCCGTGACCTGGAAGTCCGTGGACGGCGACTCCGCGGAGCTGCCGCCCTGGGAGGCGGTCACGGTGACGCTGTAGCTGCCGGGGGACAGGGCGACGTACGCGCTGGTGCTGGTGCCGGCGCTGACCGACGACGAGGCGTCGCCCGAGATGTTGACGGTGTAGGTGACCCCCGTGGCCCGCCCCGCGGAGCTCCAGGAGATGTTGACCCCGCCGTCCGTCTTCCGCACCTCGGGCTTGCCCGGGGCGCTCCACGGCCCGGCGACGTTCGATGTCGCCCACTCCGAGGCCTCGCCTCCGGGGATGACGGCGCGGACCTTGGCGACGTAGCTGTCGGAGTCCACGGAGAAGGTCGCCGACGTTCCCCTGGTCGTCTGTGTCTGGCCGTCGTCGAGCTGCACCTCGTAGGAGACGGCCCAGCCGTCCGCGTCCACGGGGACCCACGAGGCGGTGACCTCGCCCTGGCCCCCGGTGAGGGTCACGCCCGTCGGCCGCTCCGGGGTGGCCGACAGCGCCGTGGGCGCCGAGGCGGCCGAGGGCTCCGAGGAGCCCGAGGCGTTGGTGGCCACGACCCGGAAGGAGTAGGTGCCGCCCGTCCGCAGGCCGGAGGCCTCGCAGGGCGAGCCCGTGCAGCGCCACGTGCCGGCGCCGCCGACCTCGGTGAGGGTGTAGGAGGTGATCGTCGATCCGTGGTCCGCCCCGGGCGTCCAGCTCACCGACATGGAGGAGGCGCCCCGGGGCTCCGCGCTCACCCCGATCGGGGGATCCGGGACGCCCGAGACCGTCACGGTCACCGTTCCGCTGACCGCGCGCGTCGCGGAGCCGGTGGCGTCCAGCACCCGGTAGCCCACGACGAGGCGCCCGGTGAAGCCACCGGCGGGGCTGATGGTCAGGGTCGTTCCGGATGCCGACACACTGCCCTGCCCGGAGGTGACCGCCGGGGTCTCCGCGAGCGTGATGGGCTTGCCGGGGAAGGGGTTGGTGACCAGCGACGCCACGTCCACCGTCACCGGCGAGCCGTCCGAGGTCAGCGTGGCCGGCGCCGTGGTCATGAGGGGCTTGGTGGACTCGACGATCCTCAGCGGCAGTTCGGCGCTCACCGACGGATTCGTCCCGTCGCTCACCGTGATGGTGATACTGCCGGTGGTGCCGATGGAGGCGTTCGCGGCCGCGCTGACCGACAGCGTCGAGCCGGACAGGCTCGCCTCGAAGCCGTCGGACGCCGATCCGGCGGTGAAGGAGAGGCGGTCGCCGTCGGGGTCCTTGGTCATGGCGGCCAGGTCCGCGGTGGTGGCCCCCTCGCCGGGCGCCACCACGATCTGCGTCGGGGTGAGCACGGGGGCGGAGTTCGTCGTCGATTCCACGACGACCGGCAGTGTCAGGGTCGAGCTCAGGGCGTCCTCGCCCGTTCCGTCGGCCACCGTCATCGTCACCGAGGTCTGCCCGAGGAAGCCCGCCGTCGGCGTCAGCGACACGGTGCCGCCGCTCGAGCCGACCGTCGCCGAGTCCAGGCCGTTGCCCGTGCGCAGGGTGGAGGTGTCGGTGACCGTCGGCGAGGTCCCGGCGCGCGAGGCGATGTAGGACGACAGGTTCACGTCCGTGCTCCGGCCCGCGGGGATGCGCACCGGAACCGCGGTGGAGTTCAGGCGCGGCCGCAGCTCGGAGCGGGCGGGCACGACGACCACGGCGTTGCCCGTGAGGCCGTCGACGTCGGTGACCGTGTAGAGCACGAAGCGCCGTTCGTCGCCGACCGTCACCTGGATCGACTCGCCGTCGACCACCTGCGCGGTCGGGTCGTCGGTGGTCAGGGTCAGATCCCAGGGGGAGCCGTCCGCGTCGGAGTCGTTGTCCAGCACCGGTACGGTCACCGAGCCGTCGGCGTCCACCTTGTCCACGGTCACGTAGTCGTCCACGCCCACGGGACTGGCCGAGGGCGCGTCGGCGGCCACCTGCACGGTCAGGGTGCCCACGTCGGTGCCGCCTCGGGAGTCGGAGACGGTGTAGTGCACCGTGCGGACGCCCTCGGTGGCCGGGAGGTTCAGCACGATGCGGTTGGAGCGCACGGACACGCCCAGGGCGTCGTCGTCCGGAACGGGCGTGCCCTCCAGGACGAGATTGTCGCCGTCGGCGTCGAGGTCGTTGTCGACCACGTCCACGGCCACGGTGCGCCCCGGCTTGGCCATCACCATGTCGTCGGTGGCGACCGGCGCCGTGTTCGTCGCCGAGGTCGGCGCCACCCCGACGCGCACCGTGGCGCTCGCCTGGGCGCCGAAGCGGTCCTGAACGGTGTAGGTGAAGGTGTCCGTGCCCGTCGTGCCGTCGGTGGGGGTGTAGGTCAGCCAGGTGCTATCGACCTGGACCGTGCCGCCGGTCGGGGGCTGGTTCAGTCCCACCAGGCTCACCGAGTCGCCGTCGGCGTCGATGTTGTCCAGCGGCACGGTGATATCGACGGGCGCCCCCGCCACCGTGCTCGCCTCCAGGTTCTGCGGGCTGGGGGCGGCGTTGGAGGCGTCGTCGCGGTCGCGCACCTCGATGTCCAGCCGGCCGGTGGCGGTCTGGCCCAGCGTGTCGGTGGCCGTGTAGGTCAGGGTCGTGCGCCCCGGGATATCGCCGGCCTTCATGCGCACGGAGTCCTCGGAGACCCAGGCGCTGCCCAGCGAGTCCCCGACGGTTCCCAGCTCGTCGGACAGCGACAGGGCCAGCCCCGACGGCGAGGTGTCGTTGTCGAGCACCGGTACGGTGACGACGTCGCCCACCCGCACCACCGCGGTGTCGGAGGCCGTGACCGGGACCTGCGCCTCGCTGGAGGAGATGGGGACGACCGTCACGTGCCCGGTCGCCGTCGAGGCGCCGTTGGAGACGACGTACTCCAGCTCCACCTGCTCGGGCACGCCGCCCGCCGCGGTGATCTGCAGCAGCGAGTGGTTGACCACGGTGACCGCCACCCCCGACTCCGGGGGCGCCGAGGCCGACTGGAGCACGAGGATCCCGCCTGAGGGATCGAAGTCGTTGTCCAGGGGGGAGATCGTCGCCGCGCCGCCCTCGCGCAGCAGGGCGGTGTCGTTCTCCGGCACGGGCGGCACGGAGGAGTCGGAGGCGGCCGCGACATCGACGCGCACCACGCCCTGGGCCACCGCCGCGCCGGCCGAGACGTCGTAGGTGAGGTAGTAGGTTCCCGCGGCCTCCGCCTTGAACGTGACGGTGCCCGCCTGCCGGTTGATCTCGGCGGTGGTCCCCGCGGGGGCCTCCTCCAGGCCCGCCAGGCTCAGCGGCTCCCCGGTCGGGGAGGAGTCGTTGTCGAGCGGCGAGAAGACCGTCTGGGAGCCGGCGACGACGTGGACGTGATCGGCGTTGGCGATCGGCACCGCCGCGTCGGCGGACTGCACGTCCACATCGACCGTCCCCGAGGTCGTCTCGCGGCCGTCGGAGACGACCACCGTCAATGGGCGGGTGCCCGGGGTCCCCGTCAGATCCCGTACCGTGACCGTGCCCTCGTTCGTCGTGCGCACGTCCAGGCCCTCGCCCTGGGCGGAGACCAGGTAGAGGGTGTCCCCGTCGGGGTCCTGCCAGGTGCCCAGCACGCTGGCGGAGGCGGAGGCCGTGCCCGAGACCACGATCTTCGGCGTCGTGTTCTGCTCGGGGGCTCCGTTGACGTCCCAGGGGTGCACCTCGACGGTGGCCACGGCGGAGTCGGACAGGCCCCTCCCGTCGTCGGCCGTGTAGGGGATCGTGAGGGTGCCCGTGGCGTCCTCGGCCGTGTTCAGGCGCAGGGCCAGGCCGTCCTGCGCCTGCGTCACCACGCTGCCGGCCGCGCCCTCACCGGGGGTCGCGGTGAGCACGTCGCCGTCCTGGTCGGAGTCGTTGGCCAGCACCGGCAGAATGGTGGAGCGGCCCGGACGCGCGCCGAAGGAGTCATCGACCGCCTCGGGCGCATGGTTCTCCTCGGTGCGCTCGGGCAGGGACTGGGACTCGCTGGTCTGGGCCGAGTCGTCCTTGTGGGTGGCGTCCTCATCCGTCTGCGAGGTGACGTCCGTCCAGTTCTCGACCAGCACGAGCTCCTCGTCCGGGAGCCACACGGTGCCCTCGGCCACGTCGTTGAGGACGATGGCGTCCCTGTTGACGCGGAAGACGGGGGTGGTGGAGGAGGCGAGCTTCTCGTCGTGCCGGGTCTCGGTGGTTCCCGAGCACTGGCGCACGAACTGGCCGGATCCTGACCAGGCGGCGTAGACGCAGCCGCCCAGGCGCACCGGAGCGGCGGCCACGCCGACGGGGGCCTCCCCCTCGTCGGCCGAGGGCAGCGTCGTGGAGCCCGAGCCGTCCATGCGCACGCTCAGCAGAGAGGTGCGGGAGGCGACCAGGACGGTGTCGGAGTCGGGACCCGGCTGCTGAAGGGACAGCCCCGACTCGCCCAGGTCGATGGTCTTGCCGTCGGGCAGGTGGAGCACGCCCGTGCCTCGCTCCAGGACGACGGTCTGCTTCCCGACGGCGGTCACGGCGACGTCCGTGCCCGCCGTGAGCGACACCGACTCGGTCCTGGGCTTGTCCCAGCCGGTGGAGCGCACGGGGACCGTCGTGATCGTGCCGGTCTTGGCGGACACGGCATGGACGGAGCCGTCGGTTCCGGCCACCGCCACGACGTCCGGCGTGTTCTCGATGAGCGCCGGGGACGTCGATAGCGAGCCGACGGTGCTGACCGTGGTGGCGCGCACGGTGCCTTCGACGGAGTTGACGGAGATGACCCGGTCGGCGCCCTGGGAGACGGTGACGCCACTGGTCAGCGGCGTCCCCGCGGACAGCGAGACGGTCGTGGGGTCCACGGTGGAGACGGAGGAGGCGGCCGTGTCCGGGACCAGGACGTGGTCGGCGCTCTGGGTGACGTCGAAGCTGTCCGAGGCCGTGCGGATGGCGCCGTCGACCTGACGGGAGGGGTAGTTCAATCGCGCCACGAGGTGCTGGGTGGTGCTGGTGACCCATACCCCGCCGTCGTTGAGCTCGACGTCGGCCTGCGAGGCCCCCTTGTGGAACCAGGCCGCGGCCGCCAGCGCGGCGAACGCCAGGAACACGAGCACGGTGGACAGCCTGCGGCGCGCCAACGGGGAACCGCGACGCAGGCGTGGGCGTCGCGGCACGTGAATGCGCACTCGTAGTCACCTCCCGTCCGGCACGGGGGTGCGCGCAGCAACCTCCTGAGCGAGCACACGACGCAGCATGGTCGAGGAGGTGGTGGGGGTGTAGGGCAGATAGACCACCCGTGCGCCCACCTCCATGATCTGCGCCTCGAGGGCGTCGCCCTTCTCGGTTCCCTTCCAGTCGGTGCCCTTGAACAGGATATCGAAGGGGGAGCGCTCCCAGGCGAGGCGCTTGTCCTGATCGAGGTCCGGCACGACCGCGTCGACCATTCGCAGGGCGCTGACCAGGGCCATTCTCTCGGCTTGGGGCACGATGGGCGGGCGCCCCTTCATGCGCTCCAGGGAGTCGTCGGTGGCCACCCCCACGACAAGGCGGTCGCACCGCGCGGCGGCGGAGGTGAGGATGTTGAGATGACCGATGTGGAGCATGTCGAAGCCACCGGGTACGTAGCCGGTGAGCATCAGTAGGCTCCCCGTCCCCCGACGACCGCCTTCAGAGTGTTGGCCAGGATCTCCACGTCGAGCTGTGCGCCGCGATTCTCGACGTAGTGCCGATCCAGGGCGACCGTGGAGTCCCAGGACAGATCCGAGCGTCCCGAGACCTGCCACAGGCCGGTCAGCCCCGGTTTGACGAGGAGACGGCGACGGGCCTCGGCGTCGTACTCGGCGACCTCCTGGGGCAGCGCCGGCCGGGGACCGACCAGGCTCATGTCCCCGCGCAGCACATTGAGGAGCTGGGGCAGCTCGTCCAGGGAGGTGCGGCGCAGGATGCGCCCCACCCGGGTGATGCGGGGATCCTGGCGGTCCTTGAAGAGCACCTTGTTGCCCGCGTCTCCGCCGGCGGCGACGACGGCCGCACGGCGCGCGTCCGCGTCGATGTACATCGAGCGGAGCTTGAACATGGTGAAGTGCCGGCCCCGTTCCCCCACGCGGGTCTGGGTGTAGAAGGCGGGACCGGGGGAGTCCAGGCGGATCGCCGCGGCGGCGGTGAGGAGGACCGGTCCGGCGACGAGGAGAAGCGCGATGGCGGCGAGGCGGTCGATGAGGTCCTTCGTCACCAGCCGCACCCGGCGCAGGCGCACGTCGATGAGACCGCTCCAGCCGTGCGTGACCGGCAGGCCGCGCATGCGTCCGGGAACGACGTCCTGGAGACCGGGGGCGACGACGAGGCGGGCTGAGGTCGTCTCCAGGGCCCGCATGATGGAGACCAGCGAGTCCGGCGTCACGCCGCCGAGGGTCATGACGACGTCGATGTGCTCGGAGTTGACCGTGTGCCTGATCGAGTCGGCGTCGCCCAGGGGAGCGGCCGAGGGGGAGCGGCTGGTGGTGGCCGACAGGTAGCCGACGACCAGGAAGCCGTCGCCCGGGTGGCGGTGCAGCTGACGCAGGATGACCTCCGCGCCCGTGCCCATGACGATGAGCGTGCGGCGCAGGCCGTGGCCGTCCATGCGGCAGCGGCGCAGCCAGGCGCTCTCGATGCTCCTGTTGACGATGGCCAGTGCGGTCTGGACGGCGAGCAGGACGAGGAGGACGATGGTGGAGGACGACAGCGGGGGGGCCTGGTTGACGATGATGGCGATCGGCGCGATCACCGCCGCCGCGGTCAGCAGACGGCCCCACCCGGAACGGGCCTGGTCGACGACATCGACCCGCAGCGATCCGAGGGCCCAGGCCAGCAGCATCGTGGCTGTGCCGGTGGCGAGGGTCATGAACGCCGCGAGGACGTCGGTCGAGCTGAGCAGGGCGCGCAGCAGCGTGGGCGCCACGATGGCGGCGAGGTCGCCCAGGAGGAGCCAGGTGAGCAGGTCGCGGCGCATGACGGGCCAGGAGGTGAAGCCGGGCGAGTCCAGCGGGGGGAGGTAGCCGCGCGCGCCCGCCCGCAGCGAGCGCCTCGAGGCGGAGCGCTGTGGGGACTGGAGCGGGATTGTGGGCTGCAAGGTGTCTCCGTGAATGGCGTTAGGTCCGGGATATCAGGGGTCGGGTGTGGAATGTCTTCTGAGGCCTCCGGCTCCAGAACGTCTCTGGAGTTCTTCGAGGCGATGTCTGTGAACTGTCTCTACTGTCTCTGAACTTGTCTGAACGTGTCCGATTGTCGCGACCGCCGTCGGGGCGGTCGTCCGATGATGCTACCGTGACGACGACCCCTGGCGGAACGCGCGTGAGAGGAGTCACCCTACGCGCGCATCTCCCATATTATCCACCCTTGACCAGCTTTTGGTGAGGAGATCGTCCCATGACTTGGACTCGTTCGGCGCCTCGGTCCGGCGCCTGGGGGCCGGTGCGCCGCACCGCGCTGGCCAAGATCGTCGTCATGGGGGCGGCCGGGATCTTCGGCCTGATCAACACCCGGCTCATCACCAGCCACTTCGGCGCCGACGCCTACGCCCAGTACGGGCTGCTGGCGTCCTTCCCGAACCTCATGCCGTTCACCGATCTGGGCATCGGCGCGGTGATCCTCAACACGGTGGCCGGGTCGAGCGATCTTCGTCACGACATGATCGTGCGACGGACTCTGACCACCGCGATCCGCGTGCTCCTCGGGTCCGCGCTCGTCATCGCCACCACCGGCATCGTGCTCGGGCTGCTGGGCGCGTGGCCGACCCTCCTGGGCGCCAAGCTGATGGATGGCGGCGGGGCCACCGCCTCCTTCTGCCTGCTGGTGTACGCCGCGGCCCTGCCGCTGAGCGTCGGCCAGCGGGTCGTCGTGGGCATGGGGCGCACCGCCACCCAGGTGATCAGCCAGGGGGTCGTCTCCCCGGCCCTGACCTGCATGCTGCTGGTCGTCGTCATTGCCCGCATCGACGCGGGCAATGCCGTGTCGGGGCTGTCCTACGTGGCCAACACCCTCGTGTCGATCATCTGCGTGGTCGTGGCCTGGCGGGCCACCCGCCCCCTGCTGGCGGGGGCGCTGCGCGACGTGCCCCGACTGCACCGGGTGCGCGGGGTGAAGATCATCGACACCGCGGGCCCCTCGCTCGTCCAGGCCCTCGTCATCCCGATCGCCTTCCAGACCGATCGCCTGCTGCTGTCCCACCTGGGGGGCGGGCAGACCCTGGCCCAGTACAACCTCGCCTTCCAGCTCTTCAACATGCTCACGCAGACGGTGACGGCCACGGGCATGGCCATGTGGCCGCACTTCGCCAAGGCGCGCGCCGACGGCCGCGTCGAGTCCCCCTTCGGGGCGGCCGCCGCCTTCGCGGCGTCGGGGGGCGCGCTGGGCGTCTGCCTGGCGGCGGTGGCGCCGTGGGCCGCCCCGCTGCTGTCCAAGGGGCAGATCGTCCTGCCGACGGCGCTGCTGGTGGCCAACGTGGCCAACGTCGTCGTCGAGGCCGCCAAGCAGCCCCTGGGCATGTACATGACCGATCCGCGGGGGCTGCGCGCCCAGATGCTGCCCGTGCTCATCGTGGTGCCGGCGAACCTGGCGCTGTCCTGGGTGCTCATCGCCCCCCTGGGGGCGGCGGGGCCGCTGGCCGGCTCGGTCATCACGGTGATCGTGTGCCAGCTCGTGCCCTACGCCCTGTGGGTGGCCCACGACCTGCGGCGTCGGCGCGCGAAGGAGGCCGGCGACGGTCTCGAGCACCCCGAGGCCGCCCCCCGCGAGTCCCACGAGGCGCTCGACGAGGATCCCGGGGAGGCCGTCCTCGCGGCCGCTCGGACGGGCGCCGGCGGCCCGACCTCCACGCCCGCGGGCGGGAACGGGCGTACTGTCGTCCTGGACGGCGAGCCCGCCGTCGGTCCGGGCGGCGCCGGTCCGAGGGCGTCCGATCCGCGTGCCGCCTCCGACGATACTGAGAGCCCCGATCCACCCTTCCCGACCCAACCGGAGAGATGATGTCCGCAACCACATCCGCGCCCGTCGCCCGACCCCGCGTCTCGGAGTCCATCCGCGCGCTGTCGGCGGCCCAGAAGTCCAACGCGGGTGCCCCGCTCTACTCGCGCGTCATCAACCGTCCGGCGGGCCGTGTGCTCGCCGCCGTCGCCCATCGCGTCGGCATGACGCCCGACCAGGTGACGTTGCTGTCGGCCTGCTGCACCTACCTGGCCGTCGTGCTCATCGCCGTCTGGGCGCCGTCGGTGGTGGCCGCGGTGCTCACATCCCTGCTGCTCATGGTGGGCTACGCGCTCGACTCGGCCGACGGCCAGCTCGCGCGCCTGCGGCACGGCGGCTCCAGGGCCGGGGAGTGGCTCGATCATGTGGCCGATGTCATCAAGCTGTCCACGATCCATGCGGCGATCGCCATCAGCCTGTTCCGCTTCAGCCTGGATGATCTGGCGGGGCCGGCGGTGCTGCTCGTGCCGCTGGCCTTCGGGGCCGTGCAGAACATCCACTTCTTCAGCTACATCCTCACCTACCAGCTGCGCTACCACGGGGGCACGCCGCTGGCGAGCGGCGAGGGCAGGCCCGGGCTCACCAAGGCGGTGCTCTCGGCGCCGACCGACTACGGGCTCATGTGCTTCGTGCTCATGCTGCGCTCCGCACCCGTGGTGTTCGTGTGGGTGTACGGCCTCATGCTGGTCGGCTACACGCTCTACGTCGCCCTGGCCCTGCCCAGGTGGTACCTCGAGCTGCGCCGCAGCGCCTGAGCGGCCGCCTCGTCCCGCCCCGCGAGATCGGTTCGGTTCCGCGTCGAGATCGGTTCGGTTCCGCGTCGAGATCGGTCGGGTTCCGCGTCGAGATCGGTCCGACGGCGGGGGAGGCCCTCCCGTCTCTCCCGCTCCGCGCCTCAGGACGGCGTGCTCGCGCTCCCCGCCAGCAGGTCGTCGACGACCTCGGCCATCGCCCTGCGGTAGCGCTCGACCCCGAAGCGCTCGGCGGCCTCCCGCCTGGCGGTCCGAGCCAGCGCGCGGGCCCGCCCGGGGTCGGCCGCCAGGCTGAGCAGCGCGTCCGCGAGCGCTCGCGGCGATCCGGGCTCGACCAGCAGCCCGGTGACGCCATCCGTGACGACCTCGGCCAGTCCCTGCACTCGGGAGGCCGCCAGGGGTCGCTCGGCGTGCATGGCCTCGACCGCCGTGTTGCCGAAGGGCTCGACCCGCGAGGGGACGATGACGGCATCGGCGTCGTAGAGCACCGGCCAGGTCGGATGCACGTAGCCGAGTAGTTCCACGTGACCGGCCAGGTCGGGTTGCGCCGCGCGCTCGCGCAGCTCCTCCTCGTACCACTCATAGCCGGGGAACACCGATCCGCACACCTGCAGGGTGGCGTTCAGCCCATCGGCGCGCAGGTGCCCCAGTGCATCCAGGGCGACATCGACGCCCTTGCGCGGGGAGAGCCTGGCCACCATGGCGATCCGGAAGCTCGCCTGCGGCAGGCGCTCGCGCAGCGGGCGCGGAGGGGCCTCCGGCGCGGGAACGCCGTTGTGGACCACCTGCGTGCGCCGTGCCAGCAGCGGTTGCGCCCGTACGAGGGTGTCGTGGGCCGCCTGCGAGTTGACCACCACGCGGGAGGCCGCCAGCAACGGGGCGTTGAGCCCGGCGCGCACCAGCAGGTTCTGGGTGTCCTCCGCCTCGTGGACGTGCGCCAGGACCGGCACGCCGGCGGCGCGACCGGCCGGGGCCCACCATGGCAGGGTGACGGTGTTGACCAGGACGAGATCGGCGTCGTTCGCCTTGATCAGGGCCCGCAACCGGGAGATCTCCCCGCCGGAGCGGGCCGCCAGCCCGAGGAGCCCGCGAGGGCTCAGCAGGGACTTGCGCAGCACCGTGAAGGGCACGATCGCCGCCCGTGCCCCGAGCGCCTCCAGCTCCGCCAGGAGCGGCCCGTCGTCGGGCAGCGCGGCGTTGACGCGGTGACCCGCGTCGGTCAGGGCCCGGATCGTCTCCAGCAGCTGGCGATCGGAGCCGTAGAGGTCGGGCGAGGGGTGGGCGACCAGGACGGTGCTCATCCGTCCACCCCCGCGCGCCTGCCGCTGGGGCGGTGCGAGGAGGGGCCGGCGGCGGCCAGGCGCCGGGCCAGCGCCTCGTAGCGGTCCGCGACCTCGTCCCAGTCGTAGAGGCGGGCGCGCTCCAGGGACAGGGCGCCGCGCTCCAGCTGGGCGGCGGGATCGGCCTCCGCGGAGGCGATCAGGGCGGTGACGTCGTCGGCATCCGACCAGTACCGCCCGGCCTCGCCCAGGACCTCGCGGTTGAAGGACACGTCGAAGGCGTTCACGGCGGTCCCCGCGCCGATGGCTCGCAGCAGGGACGGGTTGGTGCCGCCCACGGAGTGACCGTGGTGGTAGACGAGCGCCCCGGTGTAGAGCTGGTCGAGCAGCTCCTGGTCCCACACGCCGCCCAGGAGCCGCGTGCGGGAGTCGGCCAGTCCCTCCACCCGGCGGGTGTAGTCGTCGGAGTAGGGGGCCGAGCCGACGACGACGAGCGGCCGGCGGGCCGACGAGCGGGTGTAGCCATCGACGACGACATCGACGTGGTTCTCGACCTCGAAGCGCGCCACCACCAGGTGGTACTCGCCCGCCTCCAGGTTCAGCTCGGGCAGCCGGTCGGTGCGCGTGGGCACCTGCGGGGCGCCGTAGGCGATGAGCTCGGTGGGGGCGGAGAACTCCCGGGCGTAGTAGTCGGCGATGCCCCGGGCGTCGGCGATCAGGGCGTCGGAGTAGCGGACCGCGAGGGTCTCCGCCGCACGGTAGTAGCGCCGGCCGGTCGGTCCCCACTTGCCGCGCTTCCACTCCAGGCCGTCCACGTGCGTGGCCACGGGGATCCGCGCGGCGCGCAGCGCCGGCAGGAAGGGGGAGTTGGCGGCGTTGAAGACGAAGGCGACGTCCGGGTGGACCCGCGGCAGCAGGTGCGTGATCGAGGCTCCGGTGTGGGAGAGGGTCTCCAGGCTGCGGCGTCGCATGGCGGGCAGCTCGATCACGCGCATGCCCCTGTAGGTGCGCGGCAGAGGCGCCGAGGAGTCGGGGTTGCGGGAGTAGACCAGGACGCGGTGGCCCCGGTCGGCCAGGCGGCGGCCGACTTCCTCGATCGCGGTCTCGAAGCCGCCGTAGCGCGCGGGCACACCACGCGTCCCGATCATCGCGATTCTCAGGCTCTGGGGGGAGGAGACGGTCACGGTGGCCTTCCATGGGGGCGGGAGCGGGATGACACGGCCAGGCTATCGCGCCGGGTGGCGACGATGCGCGTGATGGGAGAATGCGCCTATCCTGCGCCAATGAACAGACCCTTGCGCATCACCGCCCTCGTCCTCCTTCCGCTCACCATGGCGGGCGCCGTGCTGACCGGCTGCTCCCGCTCCGACTCCCCGGCGGCCGACGCCAGCGCCTCCGCGGAGCCGTCCGACGCGCCCGAGACCTCGACCGGCACCCCCGATCCGGCCGCCGTGCCGACCGTCGCGACGACGGCCCCGCCCTCGCCGACGGCGACGGAGTCCGCGCCCGCGACTGACTCCGCCGACGGCGACGACTCCGGCGACTCGGCTCCCGGCGAGCTCCCGGCCCAGGGCCTCGACCAGGCCGCGGCTCTCGACAACGGCCTGAACGTGCAGATCGGCGCTCTGAGGGCGGCCGATATCGCAGCCGCCCCCGGCGAGATCGGCGGCGCGGGCATCATCGTTCCCGTGACTGTGGGAAACTCCACAGGACAGGACATATCGCTGAGCGGTCTTGTGGTTACAGTCACATATGGTGCGGATGCCGTGCCCGCGGACGCGGTCGAGGGGGCGTCCGACGTGGTTCCCGCCTCGCTGGCGCCCGGGCAGGGCATCGTCGTCGAGTACGGGTTCGTCGTCCCCGTTGAGGAGCGCGGATCCGTCAGCGTGGTCGTCGATTCGGGCGCGGAGTCGCGCGCGGCCGTCTTCCAGGGGGAGGCTCCGACGTCGTGACGGCGCGTGTCCTGCGCGGGTGCCTGAACCGATTGCGCGGGCGGGCTCCGACGTCGTGACGGCGCGAGCGCGTCAGTGGCGCCCGTGGACGCCCTGCCGATGCCCCGTGCGGGAGGCTCGCGAGTCGCCCCTCCCGACCTGTTCCCCATACGCGTCTCAATGGGGTAACGTTTCCCATTAATCCCGCGTCGCTCCCCCTGCCTGGCGGAGGGCGGCGCTTCCCAGCACAGCCAAGGCGCCCGCCGCACCCCAGTGGGCGCCGAACCAATCTTTGGACGGAGCCGCCTCGTGCCTCGCCACTTGCGAATTTCGCTACCAGCGTTCACATTGAGTATTCTCCTGCTCGTCACCGGTCTGCTGCCGGTGACGAGCGCCCGTGCCGACGAATCGATGAGTCAGACGCCCGCTGATCAGCAGGTGCCCGCCGATCAGGCCGATCGGAAGGACGCCGCCCAGAAGGCGGGCGATCAGAAGGGCGCCGACCAGAACGGCGCCGACAACGGCGATAAGGGCGCCGCCGGTCAGGACGGCGCCGACCGGGAGCGGGCCGCCGACGGCGAGCAGCCTCCCGCCGATCAGAAGGACGCCGCCCAGAAGGCGGACCAGACCGTCTCCGCCGACGCCCTGCCCACCGCCCAGATCGGGAACGGCGTGGTGTGGGACCAGGAGGTCGTCGGCAACACCGTCTACGTCGCCGGGAAGTTCGACTCGGCGCGCCCCGCGGGCTCGGCCGTCGGTGAGAACGAGCAGTCCCGCTCCAACCTCATGGCCTACGACATCAACACCGGCGAGCTGCTGGGCTGGGCGCCGACGACCAACGGCGAGGTGCGCTCCATCAAGGCCTCCCCCGACGGCTCCACGCTCTACCTCGGGGGCAGCTTCACCAAGATCAACGACGTCGGCACCTATCGCGTCGGCGCGGTCTCGGCCGCCGACGGCTCCCGTCGGCACCTGGGCCTGGCGGCCAACGCCACGGTCAAGGCCGTGGAGCTCTCGAAGGACGGCTCGACCCTCTACATCGGGGGCGCCTTCACCGATGTCAACTCCCAGACCCGGCAGCGAGTCGCCGCCTTCGACCTGGGCTCGCGCAAGCTGACGGACTTCGCCCCTCAGGTCGATAACCGCGTGGTGATGACGATCGCAGTCGCTCCGGACGGCAACGGCCTGGCCATCGGGGGCAGCTTCACCTCCGTCAATTCCTCGATGGATCCCGGCTACGGAATGGCGATCCTGGAGAACGACGGCAGTGTGCGCATGAACAGTCTCAACTCGGTCGTGAGCAACGCCGGCGACTCCGGGGCCATCATGAGCCTGAAGGCCGACGACCAGGGGCTCTACGGCACGGGTTACTCCATGAACAGCAGTCAGGCCAACATCGAGGGCCTGTTCCGCGCCGACTGGACCACCGGTGAGCTGGCGTACCTGGCGGACTGCCACGGGGACACCTACGACGTCCAGCCCATGGGCGACGTCGTCTACGCCTCCAGCCACACCCACGACTGCTCGAACATCGGCGGGCTGCCCAACGCCAGGGAGTACCACCACGCCGTGGCTTTCACGAATCGCGCCACCGGTAAGGTCCTGCCGAACACGGCGCGCTGGTACGCCGATCACCGCGGCCAGCCGGCGCCCACCAACCTCAACTTCTACCCCACGTTCACGACGGGCTCCTTCACCGGTCTGAGCCAGGCGACCTGGACGGTCGAGGGCAACAAGGACTACATCGTCTACGGCGGCGAGTTCACCGCCGTCAACGGCACCGGCCAGCAGGGCCTGGTGCGCTTCGCCCGCCGCGACCTGGCTCCCAACAAGATGGGGCCGGAGAACAAGGGCAGCGCCTACAAGGTGACGGCGGACTCGACCGACTCCGGTGTCGTCAACCTCTCCTTCCCGGCCAACTGGGATCGTGACGATCAGGAGCTGACCTACAAGGTCTACCGCGACACCGCCGACTCCAAGCCGGTGTCGACTCAGACGGTCTCGGCCAGCTTCTGGGACCTGCCCCAGCTCAGCGCCAGCGACACCGTCAAGCCCGGCAGCTCTCACCGCTACCGCGTCGTCGTGGAGGACCCGTGGGGCGCCTCCGCCTACTCCGACTGGGTGGACGTCACGGCGGCCGGACAGCCGGGGGATGACGAGCCGGATCAGCCCGACCAGCCGGATCCGGGCGGCGATGTCGGCGTCGGCCAGGCCTTCTTCGAGGACTCCTTCGACCGGACCACCCAGGGCGGTTGGGGCTCCGCGGCCAAGGGCGGCGACTGGACGATCGACTGGGGCCGGAGCGGCTACTCCACCGCCGACTCCAAGGGCATGATCGCCATGAAGGGGGCGCGCTCCTCCTCCTCGGTCCACTCCCAGGTGATCGACTCCACCTCCACGGAGTCGCAGGTCGACATGTCCCTGGACGCTCTGGCGAGCGGTAACGGCACGTACATCACCTACATCGGTCGCCAGACGGAGGCCGGCCGCTACCACGCGGAGTTCCGCATCGGGGCCGACGGCGCTGTGACGATGACGGTCGGGAAGAAGGTCGGCGACACCGATACGGTGATCGGCACCGCCAACGTGGGAACGTACACGGTGGGGCAGCCTCTCCACCTGCGTTTCGCTCTCGACGGCGCCGAGTCCACCGCCGTGCGCGCCCGCGCCTGGATCGGCGACTCCGAGCCCGATCAGTGGCAGGTGGACAAGACCGATGACGACGCCGCCCTGGCCGCGCCGGGTTCGATCGGCTTCGGAACCTACGTGTCGGGGTCTGCCGGCCCCGAGACGATCAACCTCGCGGTCGACTCGGTGAAGGTCACGCGCCTGCGCTGATTCCGCGCTCCGTCCCGCGCTGGGACGATGAGTAACGCCGGTGCGCGCCGAGGACCCTCAAGGGCCCTCGGCGCGCACCGATGCTGTCCGGAAGGCGTCCGGACTCGGGCCGTGGATTGGGTGCGCAGTTTTCTCGCGCGGGCGGATGCGGGCGGAGTCCACGCCGGTCGTCGGGAAGGACTCGCAGACTTCTCGCGCGCGGGCGGATGCAGGGCCTCGTAGTCGTCTCGTGGTGAGCCGTGCCCGCGCCGCGCTGCACCACCCCGCGCCGGTGGCTGTACGGCGGTTCTCAGCGGGTGAGCGGTACGCCCTCGGCCGGCGGCTCGCCGCGCTGAATCCGGCGCAGGAGCCGCAGTCCGTCGCGAGTGCCCGCCCAGGCGGCCCGCAGCGAGGAGCGTGAGCTGAGCAGCTGGCGCCGCCCTCCCCGTAGGACGATCTCCCGCGCGGCCGCCGCCGAGGTGGCGGCCCAACGGCGCTGCTCGGCACGGTCCAGCCGAAGGGCCGCGTAGAGCAGACGATTGCGCGCGTTGTAGTAGTAGTAGGTGTCGGACTTCGCGCGTCTCCCGTCGGAGGCGGTCTGGTCCGCCTGGGTGCCGCCCTCGTCGTGGACGGCCGCCGCGCCTCGGGCGAGCATGAGGGCGCCGCCGACGTCGAACACTCGTGCGCAGAAATCGACGTCCTCCCAGTACAGGAAGTAGCGCTCGTCGAAGCCTCCGGTGACCTCGAACAGACGCGTGGACAGCGCCAGACAGGCTCCGCTGAGCCACGGGCGGGTTCCGCCCGGGGGAATGGGCTTGGTCGAGCGCGGTGAGCGCATGGATCCGTCCGCCAGGCACACCACCGTTCGATCCGCCACGACCCGTCCCTCGGAGTTGGTCAGTACGGGAGCCACCAGCGTCAGCGGCTCGGCCCGCACCCGGCTGACGAGCCGGATGAGGTTCTCCCGGGAGATCGTCGCATCGGGATTGAGCAGAAGGAGGATCTCGGCGCCCTCGTCGCGGGCGCGAGCCGCGCCGAGGTTCACACCGCCGCCGAAGCCGGTGTTGGTGTCGGGCGTCTCGACGGTCCAGTCGTGCTCGCGCGCCAGCGCGAGTGTCGCCTCGCGCGCCTCGGGGGTCGAGAAGCTGTCGACGACGACGAACCGGGCCTCGGGGACATCCCGGCAGACCTGAGTCAGATTGCTCTCCAGGAGTTCGGGCGCGGCGTAGCTGACGACGACGACGGCGGTGCGGGCGAGCAGATGGGAGGTCGTCTCCTCCGACGTCTCCTCCGTCGTCGATGCGGTGCTCGTGTGATCGGTGCCCATGGTGGCCTCTTCCTGAAGTGCGGTCCGTGAGGTGGCCGGGACCGCGGCGCCCTGGAATAGTACCGTCGAGGCCGACCACGCAGCGGAGAGGGGAGCGCGGTGAACGCTCGAGACGAGGAGGTCAGGGGTGCACGCGCCTCGCGCCGTCGTGCGCCCGACGGGCGCTCCCGGCGGGACGTGCCGACCCGCCCGAGTTTGACCGTGGCGATTCTCACATATCGGCGGAACGACTATCTCGCCGAGCTTCTGCCGCTGCTGCTGGATCAGGTCGAGCAGATCGGTCGGGAGGCCGAGGCGCGCGTCCTCGTCGTCGACAACGATCCGCTGGCGGGCGCCGCCGCTGTCGTGGCCGGGGCCGCCGGGTCCCCGGCCGGCGGGGCGCCCCGGCTCAGTCACGTCCATGAGCCGGTGCCGGGCATCGTCGCGGGCCGCAACCGCGCACTGACCGAGTGCGACGATCGGGACCTGCTGGTCTTCCTCGACGACGACGAGCTGCCGCGCGAGGGCTGGTTGCGCGCGCTGCTGGCCGCCTGGCGCGAGTACGGATGCGCGGCGGTGACCGGTCCCACCCCGCCGGTCTACGAGGAGGCTCCGGATGCGTGGGTCGTGGCCAGTGGCGCCTTCGACTCCTGGCGCGCCGCCGACGGCGCCCGTGTGCCCAGCGCGGATACCGGCAATCTGCTGCTGGATCTGGCCGTCGTGCGCGATCTGGCGCTGCGATTCGATCCTCGATACGGGCTGAGCGGGGGCGAGGACTCCCTGTTCACCCGCAGCCTGACCCTGGCAGGTGCGACCATTCGCTTCGCGGCCGGCGCCGTCGTCGATAAGCGGGTGCCGCCGACGCGCGCCACCCGCGCCTGGGTGCTGCGCCGATCCTTCCGCTCGGGCTCCTCATGGGCGCGTGTGCGGATCGACACCGCTACCGGGGCGCGCCTGCCCCGGCGCCTGGGCTACGCCCTCAAGGGGCTGGCTCGGGCGGGGCGCGATGGTGCGCGCGCGGTGGTCGCCCGCGGGCGGGGCGACGACGCCGCTCGCGCCGTGCACGAGGTGTCGTGCCGAGGCGGTCTGGGCATGGTCGTGGGCGCCTTCGGGGGGCGCGTGCTGGAGTACGGCCGCGCGAAGGATGCCTCATGACCGCGGCGAGCGGTTCCGGCATCCCCCGTGCGCACGACGGTTCCGGCGGCTCCGGCGGGTCTCCCGGCTCCGGCGGATCCGGCGGCACCGGCGTCCCCGGCGGGCCGGGTTCCGGTCGCTCGGTCCTCTCGGGGGGCCTGACGATCGCCATTCCGACCTACCGCAGGCCCGATGCCGTGGCGCGCGCCGTGCGCGGGGTGCTGGCTCAGACCGCGGAGATCGCCTCGGACGCCCTCGACGCCGTCGAGGTGCTCGTGATCGACAACGATCCCTCGGCCTCGGCGCGCTCGGTCGTGACCGCGTTGTGCGCAGAGGCTCCCGACGGGGTGGGCCTGCGGTACGAGGTCGAGACGCGCCCCGGCGTCGCCGCGGTGCGCAACCGGGCTCTGGATGAGGCCGCCGGCCGCAGGCTGCTGATCTTCATCGACGACGACGAGGAGCCCGAGCCGGGCTGGCTCGCAGCGCTGCTGGCCGTCTTCGACGCCACGACGCCCGCTGCCGTGGCCGGGCTCGTCGTGCCGGCCTATGACATCGAACCCGATGCGTGGGTGCGCGCGGGCGCCTTCTTCGAGCGGCGCACCTGGCCGACGGGCACCGTGCGGCCCGTCGCCGCGACCAACAACCTCCTGCTCGACCTCGACGTCGTGAGGGGGCACGACCTGCGGTTCGACGAGGCCTTCGGCGCCACGGGCGGGGAGGACACCCTGTTCACCCGACGGCTCGTGGCGGCGGGAGGGGAGATCCGGTGGTGCGACGACGCCCGCGTACGCGATCACGTGCCGCCCGCCCGCCTGCGGCGGGACTGGATTCTGCGCCGCCAGCGCACCCATGCGGCCACCGCGGTGCGCGTCGAGCTCGCCCTGGCGGGGCCGGGTCTGCACGCCGTCGACCGTGCGCGGGCCCTGGGCGGTGGTCTCATACGGGTCGTGGCCGGGTCGGCGCGCGCGGGCGTCGGACTGCTCGGCGGGTCGCTGGTGCATCGGGCGCGCGGGGCGCGTCTGGTGGCCCGTGGACGGGGCATGGCGGCCGCCTCCGTCGGGCGCGGGATCCACCGGGAGTACGGCAGGCCGGACTGACTCATGACCGGCGCGCGCGGGCGAGGGGACGGGGTCCCAGGACTGTTCGGGGCCGCCGGGTATGGAGGACTGGCGCGCGGGCGAGGGGACGGGGTCCCAGGACTGTTCGGGGCCGCCGGGTATGGAGGACTGGCGCGCGGGCGAGGGGACGGGGTCCGCAGCCGTCTTCGCCGCCGACCCCGCGAAGACCGCCTCGCGCGGGCGAGGGGACGGGGCGGCCGATTGCGGTGAGCCCGGGACGGACCTAGGCCGACATGCGCTGGCGGGAGGGCTGATGAGGGGGCGGGGCCTTGCCCGCGTGCAGGGCCGCTCCCGCGCCGAGGACGAAGTAGGCCGGCAGGACCGACAGCGGGCCCACCGCGGTGTTCAGGAGCACGAAGAGCATCGCGAAGAGCAACCAGGACTTCAGATGCGCGGTCCCCAGGTTGTCCCACAGGGCGCGCAGCCCCAGCCAGACCGCGAACGCGACGAGCGCTGCTCCGGGCAGCGACAGGGCGATCCAGGCGTCCACGAGTCCCGAGTGCAGCTCGAAGCCGTGCCCGAACATGTAGTTGCGGACATAGCCGTTGTCGGGGTTGTAGTTCAAGGAGGCCATGCCCTGCATGGCGGTGCGCACGTCCTCGTAGCGGGGCTGGACCCCGGCCCCGTACCCCCATGGCCGATGCGTCAGCAGCTCCCACGAGGCGCCCAGCTCGGGGCGCGCCGCGAGAATCAGGTTGTTGGTCCCGTGGGACTGGAGCATGGTGCGCTGCTGGACCTCCTTCCCCAGGTATCCCGCGAGGGAGGCGGCGACGACCGCCAGTGTTGCCGCGCACGTCAGGCCGACCAGCAGCAGGATCTGGCGGGCGCGCATGCGAGCCGGCGACGGCGCGGTGATGGTGAGCTTGGCCGAGACGATCTGCAGAATCAGCAGGGCGACGATGAGCATGAGCATGCCGGTGGCGGCGCGGGAGTCGTGGACCAGGTAGAGGCCGCCCAGGACCGCCGCGGTGACGAGCTGCGCGCCGCGTCCGAATCGGCAGGCGATGGCCAGCGTCACGATGCTCACGGGGGCGCCCAGTCCGAACTTCCACGGGTTGTCCGAAGACCGCAGGAAGTGGAGGTTGCTCAGAATCATGCCGATGCCCAGGGCGATCGCAGCGCCCTCAAGACCGAGCCGCTCGCGTCCCCAGGCGAAGGCCGCGACGGCGGCGGGCAGGCCCACGGCCAGGAGCAGCTGCGAGCGCTGGATGGAGGAGACGACGATGAAGCGCTCGTAGGCCGCCAGCGAGAGCGCCCACCCGGTAGCGGCTGCCAACAGGGCGAGCATGAGCAGGAGCGCGAAGCGCCGTGAACGGCGCACGGCGGACCACGTCACGGGCAGGGCCGCCAGTGCCGCGCAGTCGCTGATGAGCAGTCCGCCGGCGATCTCGGTGCGCCAGCCCACCAGTACGAGCAGGACCGCGGCCAACGGCGGCTCCCAGGCCCACCGGGAGGCGGTCGGCGATCCCGCGGTACCGGGCGGGCCCGTTGCGGGGGCGGATCCCGCAGCGCCCATGCGCTCGCCGGCATCCGCGGGACCCGCGGCGGGCGCGGCGCTGATCGCCGACGCGGCGGCGGCGGCCGTGATGCCCTCGGAGGGAGGCGAGGGGAAGGGGAGTCCGTCCCTCACGTCAACGGCGCGGACGGTGAGCCCCCGGATCCGGTCGGGTGATAGCTCAACGGCATGGTCGGTGGTGCGCCGCTCGCGCGGCGGCCGACCCTGGCCGGGCCTACGACGCCGGCCCGGCCGACTCCCGCGGCGCCCGACACGCCACCGATGTCGGTGACCACGGCAAGACCCAGATCATTGGTGTCGTCGGTCACACCTCGTGCATTCTCCTGCGCGGCGGCCGGACTCAGCTTGCTCATGAGCAGGGCGGTCACCACACCGAGAATCGCCCCGGCGACCGCCCCGACGAGGGCGTAGCGGGTGCGCGAGGGGCCCGACGGCGAGGTCGGCAGCGAGGCGCGGTCGAGGTCGCTCAGCGTCAGAGTGACCTCCTCCTTCTGGATCGACATCTCACTGACGGCGTCGCGCAGGGCGTTGACCTCCCCCTGGGCGATGGCCTGCGCCTCCTGCGGCGAGGACGCCCGCGCCGTGACATCGATGATGAGACTGCTCGTCGGGGTCGACAGCGTGACCGCGCCGGCCACCTTGCTCCGCTCGATCCCGGTGGAGGCGGCGACCTGGTCCACGACTGACTGGGACGTCCCGATCTCCACCAGAGTGGGCATGATGGTCGTGATCACCGACGACGCCGAGGACACCGAGCGGGTCCCGTCACCGCCTTCGGCCGCCACGAGCGCCTTGGCCTGGGAGGAGTAGACCGGTGGGCTGAGCAGCGCGATGGTGAGCCCGATGATGGCGCCCAGGATGATGTGCGCCAGTGCGAGCGGTGCGTGCTTGCGCAGCGCGCTCACGATCTGTACCGGCTCCATTGTTTCTCCTCGCCTTCGGCAGCTTGCGCCCCGCGGACCGGCACCGGAGTGCGGATCGTGCCGACTCGCTGGTGACAAGTCGTGCGGGGACGACTAAGAGGCTACTCGACGACGTCGTCGTCGACCCACTCCAGGGTACGCGTTACGGCCTTCCTCCAGTTGCGGAATAGGCGCTCGCGCTCGGCGCCGTTCATGGCGGGCTCCCAACGGCGGCCCTCCGCCCAGTTCTCGACGACGTCGCGCGTGCCCGACCAGAAGCCGACCGCGATGCCGGCGGCATAGGCGGCGCCGAGCGCTGTGGTCTCAGTCACCCGCGGGCGCACCACCGGGACGCCGATCTGATCGGCCTGGAACTGCATGAGCAGCTCGTCGCGGGTCATGCCGCCATCGACCTTGAGCTCCCGGAGGGGCGCGCCGGACGGCCCGGCGTCCCGGTTCATGGCCTCCAGCACCTCGCGGGTCTGGAAGGCCGTCGCCTCCTCCACGGCGCGGGCGATGTGGCCCTTGTTGACGTAGCGCGTCAGCCCCACCAGGGCGCCGCGCGCGTCAGGCCGCCAGTGCGGGGCGAAGAGCCCGGAGAAGGCGGGCACGAAGTAGGCGCCGCCGTTGTCGTCCACGGAGCGGGCCAGCGTCTCGACCTCCTGGGACTCGGTGATGATGCCGAGGTTGTCCCGCAGCCACTGCACCAGCGAGCCGGCCACCGCGATCGAGCCCTCCAGGGCGTAGACGGGGGCCCGGCCCTCGATCTGGTAGCACACGGTCGTCAGCAGGCCGTTGCGGCTCCGCACCGGGGTCGCGCCGGTGTTCATGAGCATGAAGCAACCGGTGCCGTAGGTGTTCTTGACCTGGCCCACCTCGAAGCAGGCCTGCCCGAAGGTCGCCGCCTGCTGGTCCCCCAGGATCCCGGCGACCGGTGTGTCGATGAGCAGTCCGTTCTTGCGGCCGTAGCCGAAGACGCCCGAGGAGGGGCGGATCTCGGGGAGCATGGAGGCGGGGATCCCCATGTCGGCGCAGATCCCCTCGTTCCAGTCCAGGGTGTCGATGTTCATGAGCATGGTGCGCGAGGCGTTGGTGACATCCGTGGCGTGCACGCCGCCGTCGACGCCGCCGGTCAGGTTCCACAGCACCCAGGTGTCCATCGTGCCCATGAGGAGCTCGCCGGCCTCGGCGCGCTCGCGGGCGCCCTCGACGTTCTCCAGCACCCACGCGACCTTCGGGCCGGCGAAGTAGGTGGTCAGCCCCAGGCCCACGCGGTCCCTGTAGCGGTCGTAGTCGGCGCCGCCCGGTGCGCTCGCGGCGCCGGGGGTGCTGGCGGCGTCGGGGGCGGTGCGGTGGCCCGCCCGGAAGGGGGCAGACGATCCGGGGCTGCTGGCGGCGTCGGGGGCGGCGGCCGCCAGCCGGTCGCAGATCCTCCGGGTGCGGGTGTCCTGCCACACGATCACGTTGTGGACGGGCTCGCCGGTGGCCCTGTCCCATACGACGACGCTCTCCCGCTGGTTGGTGATGCCCACAGAGGCGATCTCGTGGCGATTGATCTCGGCCTTCGACAGGACTCCGGCCACGACCGAGCGCACGTTGCGCCAGATCTCCATGGCGTCGTGCTCGACCCATCCGGCGCGCGGGAGGATCTGGGCGTGCTCCTTCTGATCGACGGCGGCGATCCGGCCGTCGTGATCGAACAGGATGGCGCGAGAGGAGGTCGTGCCCTGGTCGATGGCCAGGACGTGGGTCTTCTCGGTCATGGGGAGCCCTTTCTGAGCGGCGCTGTGAGATGTGGGGCGGAGGCAGGGGCGGTCGCGGCCTCGTGCCCGTGGACCCGTGTCAAGTATCGGTGAGTTTCAGGGTTCTTCGTGTGCGAGGGCGCGGTCGGGGTGGGCGGGTGCCGGTGGTTCGGCGTCTCGGGGTCCTGCGTGGTCGTACCCGGGGTCCTGCGTGGTCGTACCCGGGGTCCTGCGTGGTCGTACCCGGGGGGCGCGTGGTCGTACCTTAGAGCCCCTCTAAGGTACGACCACGCGGAGTTGCGTACGACCGCGTGCACCGAGAGTACGACCACGCGGCTTTACATACGACCGCGCCGGACCGCGTACGACCGTGCGGGGCCGGTGGCGCACGGCGACGAAGCGGTGCGCGCTCCCCGGCGCTCCGGGCTCCGAGGCCGCGGCACGGGGCTGCGGGGCCTATGGGACGCAGCAGGACTCATGCGGGTGCCGGCGCCCGCGCCCGACCCGGGACCGTCGACCAGCACCCCGACGGCCCCGATGAGAAAAGGCCCGAGCAGCCGCATACACCTCACCCACCGCATCCCGGACACGAGGAACCGGTTTCAGATCGCACGGGTCAGGTGGGAGACCGCGGCGGCGTCGTCGACTTCCTCCTCGGCCGCCGCGATCTCGGCGACCCGCTCGGCGTAGGCCGCCCGCTCGGCCTCGACGTCGGCGTCGGACCATCCCAGCAGCGGCGCCATCACCTCCAGGACCTCGGTGGCGGGGGCCAGCCCGTGGTCCCGGCGCTCGATGTCCAGGCGCACGCGTCGCAGCAGGACGTCGTCGAGGTGGGCCGCGCCCTCGTGGGTGACGGCCCAGGCGACCTCGGCGCGCAGGAAGGCGGGCGCCCCGTCCAGGGGCCGGGCCAGGGAGGGATCGGCGTCGATGGAGGCCAGCAGCGCCGGGAGCTCGTCCCCGTAGCGGTCCAGCAGGTGGGTGACCCGCGCCAGGGTCCATCCGCGCTCGCGGGCGATATCGCCCGCTCGTGCCGCCAGGGCGCGATAGCCGGCGGCGCCCACCAGCGGCAGGTCGCCCGTCGCGCAGGGGTGGGCGTGGGCCAGGGCCTCGCCCAGGGCGTGGTCGACGGCGTCGCGGGCCATGACGCGGTAGGTGGTCAGCTTGCCTCCGGCGATCGCCGTCAGCCCGGGTGCCACGCGCGTGACCGTATGCTCGCGGGAGACCTTCGTGCTGGCGGTCTGCCGGCGGTCGGCGCCGGGCTTGAGCCGGGGCTGGATCAGGGGGCGCAGGCCCGCGTAGACGCCGATGATGTCGTCGCGGCTCAGGGGTCGGGACAGCACCTCGTTGGCGTGGTCCAAAACGTAGTCGATGTCGGCGGCCGTGGCCACCGGCTTGGCGGAGTCCTGGGACCACGGGGTGTCGGTGGTGCCGATGACCCAGTAGCGCGGCCACGGGATGATGAACAGGACGGACTTCTCGGTGCGCAGGAAGATCCCGGCCTCGGCGTCGATGGCGTCCTTCGGGACGACGATGTGGATGCCCTTGGAGGCGAGCACCTCGAGGCCCCCCGCGTCGGCGGCCAGGTCCTGGGTGGCCTCGGTCCACACGCCGGTGGCGTTGATCGTGCGGGCGGCACGGATCTCGTGGGTGGTGCCGGTCTCGATATCGATGACGGTCGCGCCGGTGACGGCGCCGTGGGCGCTCCTGAGGAAGCCGGTCACCTTGGTGCGGCAGGCGGCGAGCGCCCCCAGACCGACCGCGGTGCGGATGAGGTCGATGACGAGGCGCGCGTCATCGACGCGGGCGTCGTAGAAGCGGATCGCGCCGACCATCTTCGAGGGCTCGAGAGCCGGGGCGAGTGCGTGCGCGCCCCGACGTCCCAGGTGCCTCTGGAACGGGACGCTCCGGTGACCCCGGGCGCCGGCGAGGGCCAGGGCGTCGTACATGCCCACGCCCACTGCCGAGTAGGAGCGCTCGTAGTGATGCTTGAGAGGCCACAGGAAGGGCTGGGCCTTGACCAGGTGCGGGGCGGTGGTCTCCAGCAGGCGGCCGCGTTCGGCCAGGGCCTCGCGGACCAGGGCGACGTCGAGCTGGTAGAGGTAGCGCAGACCGCCGTGAACGAGCTTGGACGACCATGCGGAGGTTCCCGAGGCCCAGTCGCCCATCTCGACCACGCCGGTGCGCAGACCGCGCGCCGCGGCGTCCAGGGCGATGCCGGCCCCGGTGATGCCGCCGCCGACGACGAGGACGTCGAGATCGTCTCCGCCGTCCCGCCCGCTCATGGCCTCCAGGGCGGTGGCGCGCTGCTCGCGCGTGAGCGCTGTGAGGGCGGCGGTCTCCGAGGCGGTGGACGCGCTCATATGCGGACTCCTTCGTCTGTATTCGGCTGTCATTCGTCTGCGTCCGTCACGTCTGCATGCGCCTGCACTCGTCCGACGACGGACTCCCGGGTTCAGGATCATCGATTGATGAGATGATGAGCAAGGCGCGTGCACGAATGTGCACACCCCGACGAGGGGAGGGGAGATGATGGGCGAGTCGCAGTCGTCGCAGGGGGCCCGGCCCCGGCCGCCGAGGGCCGGGACGTCGGCGGACGAGTCCGTGCGCGCGGGCGCGGCCTGTGTCGACGCCCTCGCGGGCGCGCGGCGGGACGGGAACGAGCCCCCGCGGGCGCGCGCGGCCACCGAGGATCAGCGGGTCTTCGAGGCCGCCTCCATGTACTACGTCCAGGCCGAGACCATGGAGGTCATCGCCCGTCATCTGCGCTGCTCGCGCTCGACGGTCTCGCGCCTGCTCGCCCGGGCCCGACGGAAGGGGATCGTGCGCATCGAGCTGGTCCATCCCGGGGGAGCGGGCGGTCCGGAGGCGCGTTTCGAGGCCGAGTTCGGAGTGCGCGCGCATATCGTGCCCGTGCGCGAGGGCACCACGGAGATCCATCGCCTCCAGCAGGTGGCCGCTGTCGCCGCCTCCCGTTTCGTCGAGCTGGCCGGCGGGCTCACGGAGGCCCGCGGCCCTGACGGCGCCGGCGACTCCGACGGTGCTGGTGGCCCTGGCAGTACCAACGGCGCCGTCGGTCCTGACGGGCGTGATGAGGACGATGACGCGGGGCTCGTCGTCGGCTCGGCCTGGGGGACGACCATGAGCGAGGTGGCGGCGGCGCTGCCGACCAGGCGCATCCCGGGGCTGACCATCGTTCAGCTCAACGGCTCCTCGGACCCCGTGCACGAGGGGCCCTCGGCCGGTCGGATGCTGTCGCGGATGGGGTCCTCCCTGGGGGCGCGCACGATCGGCTTCCCAGTGCCGGCCTTCTTCGACCGGGCCGGCACCCGTCGGGCCATGTGGTCGGAGCGTTCGATCAAGCGGGTCCTGGCGGTGGCGGCCGCCGCGCGTCTCGCCGTCTTCGGCGTGGGCACCCTGGAGACCGGCTCGGGCGCCCTGCCCAGTCAGGTCTACGCCGGTGGGCACCTCAGCCGGGCCGATCTCGCCGTCGCCCGGCGCGAGGGCGTCGTCGGGGACGTGTGCACCGTCCTGCTGCGGGCCGATGGCACCTGGGGTGACATCGACCTCAATGCCCGCGCCACCGGTCCCACGCCTGCCCGGCTGGCGCGCATTCCGCGCAGACTGTGCGTCGTGGCGGGCACCGGCAAGGTCCGGGCCTGTCTCGCGGCGCTGCGCGCGCACGTGGCCACCGACCTCGTCATCGACGATGCCACCGCCCGTGCGGTGCTGGCCCTGTATCAGCGGAAGGAGACCCCATGAGCGATACGAGCCGCCCGAGCGGCGCCGGGGACGCGGCCACCGCTGCGTCGTCGAGACCCTGGCGCACGGTCCTGCGCGCCGCTCGCCCCGCGGACGCCCGCGCCATCGCCGAGCTCGTCCGGCCCTATTCCAATCGTCGCATCCTCATCGCCAAGGACCTCATCACCTACTTCGAGGACATCCAGGAGTTCACCGTGGCCGAGGGCGCGGGGTCGCTCGACGGCACTTGGGAGAAGCCCGACGGCATCATCGGCTGCGGGGCCCTGCACGTCATGTGGGACGACATCGCCGAGGTCCGCACGCTCGCCGTGCGCAAGGACTGCCTGAATCGGGGGGTCGGCGGCGCCATTCTGGGCGAGCTGCTCGAACGCGCTCGCGTCCTGGGCCTGCGACGCGTCTTCTGCCTGACCTTCGAGGTCGACTTCTTCATCGCCCACGGCTTCCACCCGATCTGGGGCACGCCGGTGGGCATGGACACCTTCGCCGAGATGGTGCGCAGTCATGACGACGGGGTCGCCGAGTTCCTCGACCTGGCGCGGGTCAAGCCCAACACCCTGGGGAACACGCGCATGCTCATCGAGCTGTGAGTTCTGCGAGACCCGCGGTCCCTGCGAGACCCGCGGTCCCTGCGGGGACCGTGGGCGGAGCGGATGCGATGGCGTCGTGCGACGCCCGGGGCGCGCCGTCCCCGCGGGCGGTCATCGAGTGGTACCGCGAGCACGCGCGGGACCTGCCGTGGCGCGAACCGGGGACGACGCCCTACGGGGTGCTGGTCTCGGAGGTCATGAGCCAGCAGACCCCGGTCGCCCGGGTGGTGCCCGCGTGGCGGCAGTGGATGGACCGCTGGCCGGATGCGGCCGCCCTGGCGCGGGCCGAGCCCGCGGAGGTCCTGCGGGTGTGGGGCACGCTGGGGTATCCCCGTCGGGCGCTGCGACTCATCGACTGCGCCCGCGCCGTCGTCGAGCGCCACGGCGGCCGACTGCCCTGCGACCTCGAGGCGCTGCGGGCGCTGCCGGGGATCGGCGAGTACACGGCCGGCGCCGTCCTGGCCTTCGCCTTCGGGCGCCGGGCCCTCGCGCTGGACACCAATGTGCGGCGCGTGCTCGCTCGCGCGGTCGGTGGTCGGGCCCTGCCTCCTCCCGCGCTGGTGCGGGCCGAGCGCGAGCGGGCCGAGGCGCTTCTGCCCGAGGCCGACGGCGAGGCGGCCGCCTGGTCGGTGGCGGTCATGGAGCTGGGGGCACTGGTGTGCACCGCCCGCGAGCCGCGCTGCGATGACTGCCCGTGGCGCGAGGAGTGCGCGTGGCTGGCCGCGGGCACGCCCCCGGATGAGCACGCCGAACGGCGACGCCGACAGGCGTGGCGGGGGACGGACCGTCAGGCGCGGGGTCTGATCATGGCCCGGCTGCGCGGGACCGACACGGGCGCGACGCTGAGCGCCGAGACGCTCCTGACGGCGGGAGCCGGTGCCGGGGCCCGTGAGGGTCGAGCGGCGGACCACGAGCAGCCGGGGCGCGCACTGGCCTCTCTCCTGGCCGACGGGCTCATCGCCACCGACGACGACGGGACGACCTTCCGCCTGCCCTGAGGCTCGCATGTCGGCGGGGCGAGGGGGCGGGAGTGCGTGCGCCGCGGGTGCTCTTCACTCCGACGGGGGACTGCCGCCCTTCCGTCGGCCGGATCTCGTCAAGCACGTCGAGGAGGTACTCCGACCTGGTTGTGCCTTCCGTGGGGACATCGCCGTCGTCTCCCACGCATCGCATTGCTTTCCGACATGCGTCATCAATGCGATTCACCTGTTCCCGGCTCATCGGGGACTGGGCTGGGAGCAGAGGGGTGGGCCGGGAGCGCAGGGCTGGGCCGGGAACGATGGCAGCGACTCGGGATCGTTCTCGGTGAGCACCTCCATGAGGAGGATTCTCATGGGCTTGTGGACTTGTCGGGGAAATGACCGTGAACGGGTTCTTCGTGTTCGAGGGTGCGGGTGCTGGCGGGCGGGTGCCGGTGATTCGGCGCGTCCGGATCTTGCGCGGTCGTACCTTGTGGCGCCAGGTCGTACCTTGTGGCGCCAGGTCGTACCTTGGAAGGGCTCCAGGGTACGACCGCGCGCGTTTGGGTACGACGTCGTGAGGAGAGGTACGACCGCGTGCATCCGGGTACGACCGCGCGGGCGGCTCGCGCGGCGGCACGACGCCGCGCGAGCACCCTGATGCCTTCTCGTCCGGCCCCGGCCGCGCGGGGATCAGCGAGGGGCGGAACCGGATGCAGGAGGAGGATTCGCCCTTCTGACGGGGCGTGCGGAGCGACGGGACTTGTTAGGGGCGGGCGTATCCGTATCTGCGGCAAAGGGACAAGCAGCCTGCCGGCATCGGCATCGGATCGGCTTTCCGCCGGGAGGACGTCGCGTGCTCGGGCGAGCGCGGAGGATCGCGCTGACGTGGCCTCACTCGCCGCGGCCCGGCGTCGCGTGCTCGGGCGAGCGCGGAGGATCGCCCCCGGAACCGCCGACCAGCACCCTGATGGCCGATTCCGGTGAGAAAGGTCCCCCATTCGCATATGCCCCGCCTACCGCTGATGCGTCTTGCTCTGAAGGCGACTTCTGCTTCTCTTTCTCTGCTGACCAGGTCTCGTCAAGCACGTCGATGAGATGCTCCAGCCTGGTTGTGCGTTCCGTGGGGACGTCGCCGTTGTCTCCCACGAATTTCATCGCTTTCCAGCATGCGTCATTAACGCCATCTACTTGTTCCTGAGTCATTGAGGATTGGGTCGAGAACAGCGGAACCAGCTCGGGGTCGTTCTCGGTGAGCACCTCCACGAGGAGGTTCCTCATGGACTCGTCGGGAAAATGGTCGTGAACATTCATGGGTTTCTCCATCCTCTGCTTCCGCGAGACCTGGACTGCTATGTGTTCTTCGGAGATTGTTCGGTGGTCTGGTTGGTTGTGGGGTGTGTTTAGGGGGTGGTTGGTTTGTTGGGTTGGTGGTGGGCGCGTTCGGCGCCTTGGGCGAGCCAGGTGGGGGTGTGCTGGGCATCGCGGGGGTGGAGGTGGAGTTCGTCGGCGCAGTCGGTGTCGGTGAAGCCGGGGTCGTAGTCCCATTCGTAGAAGGTGACCAGTTTGAGGTCGTCGGTTTCCATCGATATCTGTTCGCGGGTCCAAGCGCCTGCGTGTGGTTTGGCCTGGGTTTGGGGGCCGCGCAGTTCGGTGGTGATGGCGGTGATGGCCGAGGTGACTTGGTCGGGCAGGTCGATGTCGTGGTGGGTGGTGCCGTTGGTCAGGGTCAGGGTGGTTCGTAGGGCGGTGCGTCGTCCCAGGGCGAGGCTGTCGATGTCGATGCGCTCGGCGTCCTCCTGGGTGCTCAGCCAGTGGGCCAGGGCGTGTTCGAGGCGGTCGTAGATCTGGGTGGCGCGTCGGCCCCGGGCGGCGCCCTGGGCGAGCCAGGCCGGGGTGTGCTGGGCGTCGCGGGGGAAGCGCTCGAGCTCATCGGCGCAGTTGAAGTCGGCCGGTCCGACGTCGCGGTCCCAGTCGTAGTCGGCGTGCAGGACGAGCTCGTCGGCGCTCATCCACAGATGAGCCCACGTCCACGCCCCACGACCAGGAATCATCTGTTCCCCGCGCAGGTCGTCGACGCTGAAGGCGGCTTCTCGTGGAGTGGTCATCGCTTTGCGCTCACCGTCGGGGAGAGTGATATGAGTCGTTCTGGAGCCCCACATTCCCAGTGCTCGACACTCAATGTCGACACGAACAGCCCCCTGTTGCCTCATCCACTCTATTAAGGCATTTTGCACGGCGGTGAGAATCTCCTCAGCCGACATTCCCCATGTGTTCAACTTGGGCATAATTACTTCCTTCCCGCTCGGTTCGGGAAACTCTGATCCGGCATCGGCTTGCCGTACTCCTTTCCCGTAATCTCGATTTCCCGTGGTACTTTGTCGACGTCTGTGCCCGTCAGGTGGGGGTCGTAGTCGAGGGTGATGTCGATGTCGGTGTACTTCCCGGGGTTCCTGGCGGCGTCCGTCTCGAAGGCGTAGTAGCTCTTGAACTGGCCGTTGGGGTCGACCGGTTCGACGCCCCGCAGGCCACTACTGCGGTTCATCTGATCGGTTTGGGGGAACATGTTCAGTCTCTCCGGCGGACCGCCGAACTGGGTTCTCACGATGTGTCCGCCCTCGTACGTCCCGTCCAGTGAGGAGCCGTATCCGGCGACCTCCTTCTGGATGGCGGGGTCGCGCACGCGGTCGGCGGGATCCGTGGGAGGGGGGTGCGGTGCGCCGGTGCGGTGTGGTCGTGGTGTTGGTTGGTCAGCGGGCGGGGTCGTTCTCGTCGGCGATCTCGTCGAAGTAGTGGGCCTCGCCCCTGGCCGCCTCGTTGAGCGCCGGGGAGTCAACATCGATGCTGATGACCCAGCTGACGGTGCCGATGTCCACCGAGGCTCCGCTGGGTAGTGTCCATGCCGCGGAGGTGTGTTTGCGCTTGTTGCGTGTGCCCTTGCCGTAGACGGCGGTGAGGGCCTGGACGTAGGCCTCGAAGGCCCTGGCCGCGATGGGAACGGCCTCGTCCATGACGGGCTTGGGGATGCGGGAGGTCAGGGACAGGTGGAAGCCGGAGACGGTCCTGGTGCTCCTGCCGGCCTCGATGGTGGTGAAGGAGGCGTCCTTCTCATCGATGCCGTGGTCGGTGGTGAACAACGTCTCCATTGTGGGTGAGGAGGTCCAGCCGAGGCGGTCGCGCAGGGCGAGGGCCTGGGCCGGGCTCATGGGCCAGGAGTGCTCGGCCCAGGCGCGGACCGTCCTCAGGCCGGTGTCCACCGGGACGACCCGGAACACGCTGCCATCGGACAGGACCGTCTGGTGGGGAAAGCCGTCACCGGTGTCGCTGGGAGTCACAGGGTTATCCTCCTCGTCGGCGTGCCGCGGCCGGCGGGAGGGGGGCTCGGCGCGCCGAGTCGGTGCAATCGGCGGTCAGTTGTCCGGGGTGCTGGCGTAGGGGACGTCGTTCTCGTCGGCGATCTCGTCGAAGTACTGGGCCTCGCCCCTGGCGATCTCATTGCCCACCGGGGAGATGACGTCGACGGACACGACACGGCCGACGGTGCCCATGTCCACCGATGCCCCGTTGGGCAGGGCCCATTTTACTGACAGGACGCCTTGGCTGCGCGAGCGTGTGCCCTTGCCGTAGACGGCGGTGAGGGCCTGGACGTAGTCCTCGAAGGCCCTGCCCGCGATGGGAACGGCCTCCGGCCTGACCGGCTTGGGGATGCGACAGGTCAGGGACAGGTGGAAGCCGGAGACGGTCCTGGTGCTCCTGCCGTTCTCGACGGCGATGAACCAGGCGTCCTTCTCGCCGATGCCGTGGTCGGTGGTGAACATCTCCTCGTCGGTGGGTGAGGAGGTCCAGCCGAGGCGGTCGCGCAGGGCGAGGGCCTGGGCCGGGCTCATGGGCCAGGGATACTCGGCCCAGGCACGGACCGCCGCCACACCGGTGCCCACCGGGACGACCCGGAACACGCTGCCGTCCGACAGGACCGTCTCAACGGGGAAGGCATCGTTGTTGTCAGTCATCGGAGACTCCTCTTATCACTCATCATTTCATCGCTGGTTGCCAGTTTATCCCCGGCCGCTGTCATCATCACCGCCGGTCTGCTGGCCGCTCACACCGCCGTCGAGTTCACCGTCGCCGGTGGCGCCGTCCGATATTTAGGCTGCTGGGTGTTTTTCGGACACTGCTTGTTTTGTGCTTCAGGCTGTCTTGCTCAGGTCCGGGAATTCTTGATCGGCCTCATTAAGGGGCGGTATCCCAGGGGTGAGTGAAAGCGGGCATGATTGCATCTCAGCTCGATCCATGAGGCAATAACGTTGATCGCCTATCCCCTGGTGGGGTACGTTATTCGGTGGACCCTCTCATTCTTGAGTATTGGCGTTGCAGGACTCCGCCCAGGCGTTGTCCCAGCACATTCTGGTGTGCCCGACGGACGGGCGGATACCATAGGACCCCAGGTGGTCCAGGAACTTCTGAGACGTGTACCGGCCGCCCCGGTCGGAGCGGGAAGATCGTCACGCCCTTCTCGACCGGATATCCTCCAACCGCCATGTCGATGGCCTCATACGCCAGGGAAGCGCGCATGTGGTCGGCCATCGCATAACCCACGACTTCCTTAGTGCGGCAGCCTAGGACGGTTGCAAGACAGACGAACACGGCCCCTGACCAGGCCAGCCACTGGCGCAGCGCGCCGCGCTCGACCTCCAGGTCTTGGACGATCCCACGCACCGTCGCCCCCAGTGTCGTCTCGTACACCTCCATCGCCTGACGCCGCAAGCTCCTCGGAGTAGCTCTTCCTAACCATGCTCAGATCATCTCGCTCTCCCCAGCCCAAAGGCCGGAATCAGCGTGTCCAAACAACAGGGGCAAGCCCTGACTCACGGGAATAAAAACTCCCTCAGTCCGAGAAACACCGCGTACTCCGCTAAAACAACCTAAGCAACCCCATGAATAGGACTCCTTCTGCGGGGTTGGGTGTGTTTAGGGGGTGGTTGGTTTGTTGGGTTGGTGGTGGGCGCGTTCGGCGCCTTGGGCGAGCCAGGTGGGGGTGTGCTGGGGGTTGCGGGGGTGGAGGTGGGGTTCGTCGGCGCAGTCGGTGTCGGTGAAGCCGGGGTCGTGGTCCCATTCGTAGAATGGTGACCAGTTTGAGGTCGTCGGTTTCCATCGATATCTGTTCGCGGGTCCAGGCGCCTGCGTGTGGTTTGGCCTGGGTTTGGGGGTCGCGCAGTTCGGTGGTGATGGCGGTGATGGCCGAGGTGACTTGGTCGGGCGGGTCGATGTCGTGGTGGGTGGTGGAGTCGGTGAGGGTCAGGGTGGTTCGTAGGGCGGTGCGTCGTCCCAGGGCGAGGCTGTCGATGTCGGTGTACTTCCCCGGGTTCCTGGCGGCGTCCATCTCGAAGCTATGGACGCTATTCGAGTAGGGGCCGCCCACGCCGCGGTTGACGCCGTCCAGATGGAGGACCATGTTCAGTCTCTCCGGTGGGCCGCCGAACTGGGTTCCCACGAGGTGCCCGCCCTCGTACGTCCCGTCCAGTGAGGAGCCGTATCTGGCGACCTCTTTCTGGATGGCGGGGTCGCGCATGCGGTCGGCGGCCGGGATGGGGTCCATGGAGTCGACTTGGCAGCGGATTGTGCGGGCCTGGTCGTCGGTGGTGTAGTGGAACTTCTCGTCGACGGTGTAGGTGGTGTCGGGCAGTGGGTTGTTGAGGTCGGGGTTGAGGGTGCCTCCGTTGGCGACGGCCGAGCGGGTTTCGACGTGCGTGATCTCGCCGGCGTCGTTGGTGTGGAAGTCGCCGCGTCCCTCGGCGTGGTGGTGGGTGTTCGGTTCCAGCTGGTGGTCCTGGCCGAAGGAGGGGTGCCGGGGTCGGGGTGCGTGGTGTTCTACAGTTGGTCGGTGATGTCCTGGCCGGTGGTGTTGTCGTACCAGCGGCGGCGTCCGTTGTGGACGACGAGCTGGAGGTCGGTGCCCACGGGCAGGGTGTAGATGCCGATCAGGGCGGGCTCGATGTTGGCGATGGAGTTGAAGCTGGCCACGACGAGGTTGCCGGGCGTGTTGAGGAAGTCGTCGGTGTCGGCGTCGGACAGGATCCGCCATCCGTTGTCGACGGGGTTGACGG
>NZ_AUBN01000013.1 GCF_000429265.1 Actinomyces gerencseriae DSM 6844 | reverse complement strand
CCAAAAACACCAAACAGTGCCATCTTTCCCGAACCCGCCATGCGACAGACCCAGAAACATCCCGTATTAGCCACCCTTTCAAGCGGTTATCCAGAAGTGAAGGGCAGGTTACTCACGTGTTACTCACCCGTTCGCCACTAACCCCCAGAACCCCAACCAAAAAAGCCAGAACCCCAGAAGCCCGTTCGACTTGCATGTGTTAAGCACGCCGCCAGCGTTCGTCCTGAGCCAGGATCAAACTCTCCAAAACAAACCAAAAACAAACAAAACAAACCACAAACACAAAAAACAAGACACACTATCGAGATCTCAAACAACACACCCACAAGGAGCGCTCCGATAAGACATAACGTCGATCGTCCCGCCCTCAAGGCACCAGAGCAGGCTATGCGGAACGCCGCTCGCCGGTCAAGTGCGGGACCCTGTGAGCCTCGCCGCTCAACCTCGGAAAGCCGCTCCGCACAACTCATCCCGCCGCGCGGCCCGTCAACCTCCTCCGATGGCGCCGCCGTCGGAACCGTGGCTCCTCAGGGCGGCGGGGAGTAGATAATCAGCACCGCCGTCGGCCCGTCAACTCCGACCACCGTGAGGTGCGGCACCAGGCGGGAAGGTGCGTCAGAGCGAGCGCCGAATCGGACCGCCTCGCGCACGCCGAGTACCGCGAGGACGACAGGGGGACGACCGAGGACGACGACCGGCGCCGGACACCCCGAACCAATGACTCCTGGCGGCGAGCGGGTCGAGGAGACCCGGACGTCTAGGACCGCAGCCCGTCGATACTGGCCTCGATCATTCGCAGGGCCTGCCGTCTGAAGTCGGGGTCGGGGTTGATGAGCAGGTGGATGGCGAGTCCGTCAACCAGCCCGTGCAGCACCGTCGTCGCCGACTCGACATCGACGCCCGGCGCGGTGAGCCCGGCCCGGCGCAGCCGAGTAACCAGATGTCGACAGACCTCCCGAACGACCTCATAGCTCTCGTCCAGAACCTCTCGGACCCGAGCATTTCCCGGCGCCTCGGCAATGAGCGCGACGGTGACCTCCATCTCCAGGCGTCGTTCGGCATCGAGGGGAAGGAGCTCCTCGACGACGGAGAGAACGAGCGCACGCGGTTCGGGCTCGGCAAGATGGCGCTGGATGCGGACCCGGGCACGCCGCCCCACCAACTCCGTGGCGTGCACGAGCAGCTCCGTTTTGCTGGGGAAGACGTGCCTGATCGAACCGGTGGAGATTCCGGCTTCCGCGGCGACGGTGCGAATGGAGACGCCGCTGATGCCCTCGGCGTGAATCACTCGCCAAGTCGCCTCTGCGATCTCCTCCCGGCGCCTGTCGTGATCGATGAGCTTGGGCACAGCATCATGTTAGCACACATGTGTTAGCATGGTTTTGTTAACTCACCCGTACTACCAAAGCGAGATTCTGATGCCCACCTCAGACAGCACCGCCCTGCGTCTCGAGCGTCGAGTACTGGACAGTGCGACGCTCACCAGCGGAGTGGAGCAGGTCATCGACTTCGCCCTGCCCCTGTTCGCCGGAGCGATACTCGGACTGAGTCCGGGGCAGACGGGGGTTCTCATCGCGGTGGACCAGGTATCGGGTTTCCTGGTCCGCCCGATTGCCGGAACGGTGGTGGACCGCGCAGATCGCCTGATCGTTGCCGGAGCCGGTGCCGGCGTACTCGCGGCGGGCTGCGGGCTCTACGCCCTGGCGACCGGATTGCCATTGGCGCTGACCGCCGCCGTCATCACCGGTGCGGCCCAGGCGTTCTTATGGGTGGCGATCCGGGCAATTATCGGCGAACGGCTCCCAGAGGACTCGAGCGTGTTCGCGAAGCTGGTCGCCGCAGAGGAGACCGGCGGCTGGCTGGTTCTGGTTCCCGCGATCATTCTGCTGTCCGTCGCCGGATACCGTTGGGTGTTCGCGGGCACCGCCGTGTGCTGTCTCCTGGCCGTCTGGGATCTGCTCAGTGAACGGCGCCACCGCTTTCGCGCGAGCGCTGCGGGGCCGGCCGGCGCGGAGCTGTCGAGCTTGTCGCTACAAGGACTGCGGGGAGTCGGCGTCGGACTCCGGCCGATTCTCATAGTCGTGGTGGCGACGATGACTGCGGAGGCCGCCATCAGCCTGCTGCTGATGCTGCACCTGCAACGCGGGTTCCACCTCGAGGTCATCCAAATCGCGTACGTGTTCCTCCCGGGCGCCGTGGCGATGAGCATTCTCCCGCCCTATCTGCATCGCCTGGTCGTATGGCTGGGCCGTCGCAGAATGCTCGTCGTGGGAGCCGTATCGAGCGCGCTTTTCGCAGCGGGCCTCGCACTCGCGCCGACTCCCCCGTGGATCGCCGCGCTGTGGGTGCTCTCCGCGATCGCCTGGTCGATCGTGATCCCCGTGCAGCAGTCCGTGATCGCCGAGGCTGTGGGAAGTACGCACCTCGGACGCGGATTAAGCCTCTACGAGGCGGCGTGCCTTGCCGGGGCGATCATCGGCTCGCTCGCCGCAGGACTGCTCTACGAGTCGGGAAGCTGGTTCCTGGCCTGCATCGTCTGCGCGGTCATCATCGCCTCGGGTGCGGTGCTGGCTCCGGCCGCGCTGACGCGCCTCGGTGTGGCTGACCGCCCTGCACCCGCATCGCGCCACAACGACGATTCGGCACCAGCCCCCGACGCTCCCGAAAACGACATTCCCGAGGCAGAGAACTCAGACTCTCCCCCTGACACCGACTCCCATCAGCCGACGACACCCAAGTCCCGCCGCGATCTCCTGACCGACTTCACCTGGCACAGCGGGCTATTCGTCGCAGCGGCAGCCACCACGTGGGTGGCGCACAGGTTCTTCACCATCGGTCTGCCCGCATGGGTCTTCGCCGCGCTGCGCATCTGGACCACCATCTACATCATTGACCTCATCTGGACGGCGTGGAAGGTTCTCGAGCCCCGCGACGGATAGGCGCTCAGTGGACCGCTGGCCTAGTTGCGCGGTTTGGGTTGGTTTGTGTTTCAGGGTGGGGTTTTTCGTTGGGATGGCGGGGGTGGGGTGGTTGTTGTGGGGCACTAGGGCGGCGGTGGGATCTGGTGGGTGAGCCCGTTTCTGCGTAGGGTCAAGACCGCCTCGGGGGCCACGGCCGTGCGGGTCGTGGTCAAGGAGAGCGGTGTGCGCCGGATCGTTGAGCACCTGGGATCAGCTCATGACGAGGCCGAGCTGGCTGCGCTGATGCGCCTGGGACACCGACAGGCTTCTGGCGGGCCGGCAGGTCCCGGACCTGGGGCCGGTACTCGACGGCGGCGGCCAGGCGCCCAGTCAGGAGCCGGGTGATGGTGGTGCGGTGCGAAGGCCGGCGATCACCTCCCGCGGGTCGGGCTGGTTGATCGAGGCCGTCAAGACGGTCTGCACCCGTCTGGGGCTGGGTGAGGCGGTCCGTGGGCGAGCGAGCCTTTGAGCAGATGGTTCTGGCGCGCTTGATCGAGCCGGCCTCCAAGGCCGACACCCCCAGAGTCCTGTCCGAGATCGGCTGGCCGGCCCCGGCCCACCGCAGCACCCTGCAAGCCTGCCTGGCCCGGGCCCAGGAGCGGGGCTACCGCGAGAGCCTGTCCGCGGCCCTGTTCGATCACGTCACCGCCAGTGGGGGCCTGGCCCTGTGCCTGTACGACCTCACCACGCTCCACTTCGAGACCGAGCGCGAGGATGATCTGAGGCGGGTGGGTTACTCCAAGGACAGGAGGGGCGGCCCCCAGGTCATCGTGGGCCTGCTGGTCGACCGTCATGGTCCCCCCCCTCCAGGCCGGCTGCCGGGAGGGCAACCGGGCTGAGACCACCACGATCATCCCCGTGGTGGAGGCCTTCCAGGCCGCCCACGGCATCGCCGAGCTCGCCCGTCGTCGCTGACGCCGGCACGCTCTCGGCGGTCAACCTGGCGGCGTTGGATGAGGCGAGGCCGCGGTTCATCGCCTGGGGCCCGACAGGTCCGCCCCCCCCGGGGATCTGAATTGCACAGTACCTGTGACGTCACTGTTCTGAAAGACAGGTCCGCCCCCCCGGGGATCTGAAGGCCCACTTCCACTGGGAAGGCGACGCCCCCGCCGACGGGCAGCTCATCGACACCATCACCCCAAAAAAGGGGCTCCAGGAACGAGCGCGACATCAGCAGGCGTCATGAGCCGGTGTGGGACCCGGACACTCACCCGGGCTCGTGGCCAGCGGTGCGGTCCTACTCCAAGAAGCGCGCGGCCCGGGACACCCAGACCCTGACCGCCCAGGAGGGCCGGGCCCGGGCCATCCGTCGCTGGCGAGAAGCACCCAAGGGCACCCGGTTCGCCCGCCGTCCACGCCGGTGACGCCACCCCGGATGAGGCCCCCATCGCCAGGGCCCGTTCCCCGGCGGGCTTCAAGGGCCACGTCACCTTTCATCCCATCCCGTCCGATGAATGCCGGTGAGGCCGTCTCCTCCTACCACGAACTGCGGCACGCCCGAGCAGTCCTTTGCGGATGAGCAAGCACGACCTGCCAGCCCGCCCCGTCTTCCACCACACCCGAGACGCCACCTGGGGTCCACCCGACCGCGGTCATGGCCTCCCCGGCCGTAGCCCGCTACCTCCAGGACACCACCGGAATCAGCATCAAACGCATCACCCGCACCCTCAAACCCCTCCAGGACGCCACCACCAGCCTCAACGGCCACCACCTCGCAGCCGCCGATCCCCCGACCCCCGGAAGCCGAAAACATCCCCACCACCCTCAACCCCAACAGGACACCAAAACTATACAACTCAGTTGTCAGGGTTGCGCTCAGCGAACTCAGTCCGTGGGTGTGGCTGTCGGCTTGGGCGAGGGGCCCCGGCCTTTCCCTCCCGTTCCTGTCATAATGACGAGGTTGCAGTCCTGGGAGGCCACAAGCTCATCGACATGGAAGCCTTCCTCAGCGGAGTCGAACTGGGCGTGATCCGTTCCCAGTATGGTGTCGGCCTCGTCTGCTTGGACGGTGGAGAAGGTGCAGCCCTGGGGGACGTACTGGCGTAGATCGGTGTAGATTCCGGGCAGCTGGTGGGCGCTTCCGGAAGAAGCGTCGGCGAGCGCCTGGAGGGTACCAGAGTCGGCGGTGAACACCGAATGAACCCAGTAAGGACGATCGGGCTCGGGAAGACGCGACTCCCCCTTTCGATAGCGCTTTTGAATGACGAAGTGAATGTTCGACACCTGGGCGTCGGGGGTGAAACTCTTGAAGAGTTCCATGTCGGTTGACACCTCGGGTTTGTTCGGCGTGTACTGAGTATATTCGGCGAAACGACTGTCTTTATAGCGTTCGCCCCGTAACGGCGACGAACAATTCGCCAGGATCAAAGTAACACAAATTACCGCTAGGACAATAGCTTTTCTGTGCATGCTTCCTGCGCCCACAATACTATCTCTCGCGTTGAATACAGAGTCCCGACATCCTAGCCGCCGATGCGGCGGCATGCGTAGACGAGTTTACCCGAAATGGCCGTGGTTGTCCGCGGCACAGCGATCCCCAGACCGCCCGCCAGCCTGTGTCCGGTCTTCCATGTCAAGGAACGATCAACTCCTAAAGATGCGGGAATGGTGGAGGGTAGCCCCACTGACAGATCGGCGTAGCCGGCCAGCTCTTCGGCGAAAGCGTCGTCTACCGTGACCAAGATATGCACCCAGGTGGTAACCAGACCTGGCAATCCGTCGTCAGAGTCGTCACAGGCCACCCACTTGCAACGCTCGTCTCCCCGCAGAACCGGAATCAGAGGCAGTAACGGCTCAACATCGGTACGTACAAGTCCAACGGACATCAGTATTCCCTCCCGTCAGGATACCGATTAACCGGATCCTTCTCCCCCGGGGAACGTTCCCCGGGTTCCGCCCTGGGGTAGCGACCTCCACCATTATCCCAGCCCCCGCGCCAGTCGTCGCGATCTCGTGAACCGTCGTCTCCCCAGCCGCCGTCGGCGGAGTCGGAGCCCGCAGCAATCTGGGGAGGCTCTTCTCCGACCTTCCATGTATATGTTCGCGTCAGAGATCCACTCGTATCGAAGCTTTGCGCCCACCCCAGCTCCTCAAAACGACCATTTTCTGAATCTGGGACCTTTGAGGCCTTGTCAGTGGCGCCGTCATTAAAATTCCAGCGATCCTTTGCGCTCACTGTTGTGGTGAGCGTGACGGTGTCCCCCACGACCTCCAGATGAGAATCACTATAATAGGTGTATTGACCGATGGTCTTGGACCAGTCTTCTGTTACGGTATCACCAGACCGCATGGGTGAATGAAAATCCGTCGAGGTATACCCATTCTGCGCCAGCTCATCGGCTGCAGTGATGGTTCTGGAAAGCTCAGTATCGACCTCCTCGTGGATCATCTGATCTTCCCGGTATCCTTCATCGAAATCGAAGGTCATCGGTGTGCCAGACGCGTCTCTGAAGTGCTCATACATTGGTAGGGCGTCATCGAGGTCGGGGCGCAGCGTCTGTGCCCCTCGAAGTATTGCTTCCCATTTCCACCAGGAAGCGTGGTCCTCCCATGTGTCCTGCCCCTTCTTTGACTCGAAGGGGAAGTAATCATCTGGATGAATCGTGCGATCGGGCGCATCGCCAGTTGTGTAACCATTGGATGTCACATATGGCGGTAGGGTAGTCGGCGAGCTCGACGCGGAAGCAGCGGAAGCCGATCCCGCTGGGCCGTTATGCGAGGCGGTCAATTGCGCCATGGCCTGAGAATCGACCTGGTCGATGGCACGGACGAAGGCATTGAGAATAGCCTGAAGAGCGGTCATCTCGATAATGAGAAAACCGCGCCCGGCTCCCGCCTGCTGCTGCGCGGACAGAGAAAGCGTCCACGTGTCCGACACGTCGAAACCGGTCGCCCTCATTCGATCGGCCGCTGCGACTGCTCGCTGGCATGCGGCGCTCTTCGCGCTCGCATACCAGGTGAGTACGTGCGCATGATGACCGAGATTCTGCGCCAGCCGCTCACCTGACTTCGCGACAGACTTGACCCGCTTCGTGAAGGCGTCAGCCGATTCGCCTCGCCAGTCGTCAGCGGTCACGCTCGTCAAACTGGAAATATCCTGGGATGATTCTCGGATCGTGCGATCCTGGGACTCCAGCCCATGCGCCGCCTGATAGTACAGGTCGGGGTTGAAGGACGCGGCCGCACTCAGCGTTGCAGTCATACGTGCTGGCCCCCGGAGATCATGCTCCTCGCAGAGCTGACAACTTTTTCCTCAGTCGCCGAAAATAACGACGAAACCGTCCGTACGCCAACCGATAGATCGTCAATACTATCGGTCAGGGCATCTTTATCGGCATCCAGAGCCATTAAGGAACCGTTAAAGACCTCAGGGAATCCTGCGGTCGCACCTTGAGGTGGTACCAGACAGTCGCCGGGAGAGGCGGAGAGATTGTCTTTCTCCCAGTCGAGACGAGAGACGATATGAGCGAGCATATCGAAGCGGATGATCAGATCGTACTGCACAGACAATTCTTTCTGTTGCTGTGGCGCGCAGGGGACTCGGTAGATAACGAGGGACTGACGTGTTCGTCAAGTGTAAAGCAGATCGATGGGACCACGTCCAGTGTAGCGCACCATCGTCCCGATAGTCGACCTCATCTCGATCCTTCATGACTTGGGTGAGTTCGGGTCGGCGACGCCGCTGCCGCTGATGATGACGCGATTGTGGCATGCGGGTGCGACAGTTCGCCGCATGTCGCCTGGCGACGAGCGAGCCCTTTCAGGACCAGCGGATCTCCTCCCGGGAGCCGCGATCATACAGAGGGCCCCCGGACCGGTCGCTTCGGGGCGGGTGATGCCCGGAGGTGTTCGATCCCGGACACCAGGAGGCTGGTCCAGGGATGGCCGGAGGCGCAGCGGTGACGACCCTGCGGGCATGGCGAGCGATCACGGCCGGGACGCTGATCAGCCGCGGGTGCATCCTCTTGGACTCCCACCATCTGACCGGGCTCCGGGCGACGGCCGACCCCTGGGAGCGAGCCAGCGGATCGCAGGCCAGCGCGATAATAGAGACGGCCGGATCGAACCCCTGCAACGGGAACGCATTCAGTCCTGCGTCCTTGGCGCGGCGGATACGGACCTCACAGCGGGCGCGTCGGCAGTGCTGGAGCCCACCCGTTACCTTGTTGATGGTTCCCGACGGTAGGTGCCAGAGGGCTGGGCCAGCTGCTGCGGGCACGGGTGTCCTGCCCCTGTCCGTAGATGATCCGGGGGGGGCGAGAGTCACCTGCGGTAGCCGGGCGCTGGTGACCGCTGATAAGGGGAACGGCCCGCTGCGTGTGAGGTCTAACGCAGGCGTGGGTGCGGGACCGGTCGTCCACTGGCTGGCCCTTGCACCCAGGAGCGAGAGGCGGCAGGAGAGATGGATATCGAGGACATCGAGGTCCTCCGTCGGCACTGGGCGTCGGCAAGGAGCGGGCACTGGGCCACGGCCCCGAGCCGGGAGGGCCGCAAGGTCCTCGACAGGGCCCTGGCAGGCGACGAGGACCGGCTGCGAGAGACCTACCAGCACCTACAAGAATTAAGGGGCGGGTGCTGGTGGTGGTCGATCAGCCCGCCACCATCGGGGCCCTGGCCCTGGCCCTGGCGGTGGCCCAGCACATGGGCAGCACCGTGGGCCACCCGCCCGGACTGCCCATGAGACGCATCGCCGGCCTGACGCCGGGCAGCGCCAAGACCGACGCCAAGGACGCCGCCGTCATCGCCCAGGCGCGGCCAGGACCATGCCCCACACCCTGAGAGCCGTCAGCACCTCGGACGAGGACGCCGCGGCGCTGAGCATGCTGACTGGCTTCGACCTGGACCCGGCCCGCCAGGCCAACCAGACCGAGGGCCGCATCCGGGGCCAGTCGTTCACCCAGACCCCGCCCAGCCCTCGAGACCGTGGCGGGGCCCTGGCCGGGCGCACCACGCCATCCCGAAGGCCAGTCGCCGCCCGGCACCGCCCCAGCCGACCCGAAACGAGCGGGCAAGACAAGGATCGACGCCAGGCTCAAGAAGCACGGGGCTCGGCGGCACACCACCTGGGCCGGCCTGGCCCCAGTCACCAGAAGATCGGGATCCTCCATCAGGGGCGAGTACGTCTCCCACGGCGGCAACAAGAGACTCAAGCGAGCCATATTCGCCTCCGCCTTCGCCTCCCCGCGCCCCGACCCCGTCTCCCAGGCCTACTACCAGCGCAAACGCGACCACGGCAAACACCTTGGGCCAGGCCGTCCTCGCCCTGGCCCACCGCCGCACCCCGACCCTGCACACCACGATCCGCAACAACACCCTCTACAACCCACAACCAACCACGAAACTACCCGCAGCCGCTTGACACACCACATAGGGACACCCCGGCCCGCAGCACGATCACCGCGTCCTCGCCGGCTCCCTGGGACCCCGTGGTCGATCCAGGAGGTAGTCTCGCCATCACTATTCCAATGAGAAGTGGCCGCCACGATCACGTGGCGGCCACTGCCCGGTGGAGCTAGGGGGATTCGAACCCCCGACCTTCTCATTGCGAACGAGACGCGCTACCAACTGCGCCATAGCCCCAGGTGCGGGGCGATCGTAGCACCCCTGCGGTCGCCGTCCGCAAGTCGGCGCCCCGTGAACCACAACACCGCCGCCCGCGCCCGGATGCCGGCCCACCGCGCGCCGGCCGACCGCACGCCGACTCGGCTCGGGCGCCGACTCGATTCAGGCGCCGGCAGCGCGACGCTTCTCCAGGACCGCGTCGAGGTCGATGGGGTGGAACTCGATCTCCTCCTTCTCGACGCCCTCGGTCGGCAGCCTCCGCACGCTGTGCGGGCGCGCCGGCACGGGCGCGGAGGGGAAGGACGTCTCCTCCAGATCCTCCAGAGCACGCCGCGGTGCGCGAGCCGCGAGCGTGTAGGTGGGTGCGGGCACATGAACCGGGCGCCATCCCTGCGGCGGGGTCGCGGGGGCGGCCCCCCGCTCGGACGCCGTCGCCCGCTTGGACACGGCGGCCCGCCCGGAGCCGGCCAGTGCGGCCGCGGAGTCGAGGGACGACGCGCCGTCGTCGGTCTCCAGCTCGGTGACCGGCCAGGCCACGGCCCTGAGAGCGTGCTGAACCGCTGCGCCCTCACCGCTCCGGGCGGCCGCGGCCGGGGAGTCCGCCGCTTCGGCGGGCTCCCCGTCCACCGACTGCTCCTCGGCCGCCGTCGACGACTCATCCCCGGACGCGTCCACCCGCCCGGGCGCCCGCGCCGTCCCGGCCTCGGATGCCGAGGACCGGTCGTCCGCCCCCGCGGATTCGACAGCCTCGACGGAGTCGATCACCTCGACGACCTCGGCCGGGGCCTCCCCCGCAGCGAACTCGCTCGACCGCTCGACCCCGGCCCCCGCCACGGGGGCCGCGGCCGCGACCCCGATCCTGCTCACTGCGGGAGCCTCGCTCCCGGCCGACGTCCGCTCCGCCCGCTGTCCCGCACGCTCCGCGTCAGCAGTCGCCCCGTCCGTCGTCGCCGCCCGCGCGGAGGCCGTCTCGAGCGCGGACTTCCGCAGGTCCTTCGGCTTGATGGACCACACCGGCGTCGGAGCAGCGGACCGCTCACCGGTGAGATCGGCCAACTCGTCCTCCAGATCCGTGATCCGACGACGCTCGCGCAGATCGAGCGCGGCCGAGGCGCGCGCGGCGCGACGGCCGGCCCCGACCGATACCAGCAGAAGAGCACCGGGAACGGCGAGACTCCACCAGGGCAGGGCCGTGAGAGCGCACACCACGACGAGACCGAGCAGGACTCCCAGGAGAGTGCAGGCGACGGCGGCGCGATGGGAGGCGGCGACGCGGCGACGCTCCCGCGCCTCGCCATGGGCCTGACGCGCACGGATCAGCTCGCGCTCGGTGCGCAGCGCTCGCACGTTCCTCACTGCGGGCCTGTTCATGGCCTTGACCTCCGGTCGACGTCGAAAGATCTGCGCGCGCCCGCTGCTGACGCAGGCCTCATCGGAGGCGAGGGCGTCGCCCGTGGCCAGGACCCGCAGCTCGGAGGAGTAGCGGTCCTCGGCGTTGGACAGGCGCATCACCTCTCGACGTCCAACCAGGAACGGCAGAAGGTACACGGCGAGAATCGCCACGAGCGCCACCAGCACCCAGATCTCGATTCCCACAGTTCAACGGTATGCGGGTCGGGGCCGCCCCGGTAGACAGGAACACGGCGTGTTGGTTCAGGGCGACGGAAATCGCAATCTAGAGAGCCTCTCAAATCTCCTGAATCTCAAGAATCACTTTTGCATCAAACGCCCCACGAATCCGAGTCCGTCCGTCACCTCCTCCGCCACGACCGCGAAACTCAGGTGGTCGGCCCAGGCCCCGTCAATATTCATCAGCCCCCGGCGCAGGCCCTCCTCTCGCAGTTCCAGACGCCGGCACAGCGCGAGGCTGCGCTCATTCTCCGGCCTGACATTGATCTCCACCCGATGCAGCCCGACCTCGGGACCCAGCAGATGATCGAGGACCATCGCCACGGACAGCGCCATGATGCCCTGACCCTCCCAGGACCCCCCGATCCAGTACCCCACGCTCGCCGAGGACAGCGCGCCCCAGTGGATCGGCGCGGCCGTCACCTGCCCGGCGAGCACGCCATCGACCTCGACGGCGAAGGGCATGGCCCTTCCCCTGCGCGCCATCCGGTTCTGGTCCCGCACGTACGCCGGGAAGGAGCGCAGGGCCTCGGGGCTGCCCGCGGGCAGAGTGGCCTCCCACGGCGACAGGCGCGCGTCGTCGGCCAGGCGCAGCGCGTACCACGCCTGCTGGTCCGCGCGCCTGAGCGCGCGCAGCCTCACCACCGCGGGCCTTCGGGCGAGCCCGTGCGCGATGACCGCCGGAGCGGTCAGCGTCGTCGGCCAGGCGAACCGCCGCCGCGACAGGCCGCGGATCCCGGCCCTCAGGGAGCGCAGCACGGCTCAGGCATCCAGCAGCAGGCAGTGGAGGGTGTCCCCGGCCACCACCGTATGGATGGTCTCGGGCACGACCGCGATCGCGTTGGCCCGCGCCAGGCCGAGCAGCCGGGTCGTGCCGGGCCGGGAGGTCGGCGCCGCCGTGTAGCCGCACGAGGGCGAGCCGGTCAGGTGAACGGGCACGAACTCGCGCTTGCCGGCCGGGGAGTGCCAGCCCGATGAGATCGACGCCGGCATGGAGGAGCGGTGCAGGTTCCGTCGGCCGGCGATCCGCCGCAGGACCGGGCGCACGAAGGTCTCGAAGGAGATCTGCGCGCTCACGGGGTCCCCCGGCAGGCAGAAGATCGGGGTATCCTCCACGGCGCCCAGGCCGAGCTGGCGCCCCGGCGCCATGGCGACGGCGTCGAAGCGCACCGAGCCCAGGGGGGCCAGGACGTCCTTGACGGTATCGCCCTGCCCGACCGACAGGCCGCCGGTGGTGATCAGGACGTCCGCCCGCACGAGTTGATCCTCGATGGTCTCGGCCAGGGCGCCGAGCTCGTCCGGCACGGCGGCGACACGGAAGGCCCGTCCACCGGCGTCGGCGACGGCCGAGGCCAGGGCGTGCCCATTGGCGTCGAAGACGTCGCCCGGGCCCCGCGACCGGCCCGGCTCGACCAGCTCGTCGCCGATCGACACGATGACGACTCGCGGCGCGGGCAGGACCTTGACGCGGTAGCGCCCGATACCGCCCAGCAGGGCGATCTGACGGGCGGAGACGCGCGAGCCCCGCGACAGCACCGTGGTACCGGCGGCGACGTCGTCGGCCCGGCGCCGCACGTTGTCGCCGGCGCCCACGACGGCTCGGACCCGGACCCGGGACCTCCCGCGATCGGTGACGGCCCAGGGCACGACGGCATCGGCGCCCAGCGGTAGAGGGGCCCCGGAGTCGATGAGGACGGCAGCCCCGGGCACGAGTCGTGTCTGATGCGTCTCGCCCGCCCGGACCGAGTCCATGACCTCCAGCACGACCGGCGCGGCCTCGGCGGCACCGGACAGGTCCGCGCTCATCACGGCATAGCCGTCCAGCCCCGCCAGGTCGGCGGCGGGCAGGTCGAGGTCGGCGACGACGTCCTCGGCCAGCACGCAGCCGACGGCGTCGAGCAGGACGACATCGAGCGGCGGGGCCGGCTGGGCGATCTCGAGGCACGCGGCCAGGTGCTCGGCAACGGTGCGCATGGGTTTGGCTCCTCCGTGTCCCGCCCGAGACCGACGGCCCGGGCGCCTTCGCTCCAGGCTACCCGCTTGCGTCCCCGATCCTTCGGCTTGCCGCGCCGGGCCGCACGACGGGACGGCGGCGCCGATGGTCCTCGCACCGATGGCGCCGGCGGGCCCCGGGGCGCTCGGGCGGCGGGCCCGACGGGACGGGCGGCGAGGCCCGGACCGGGCGCGCGGGGCCCGCCGGGGCGGGCGCGGAGCGCGGGATGGGGAGGATGTCCTGAACACAGGCCTTCTGCCCTCTCCCGCGGCCTGAGAAGATGTCCCCATGACCATTGAGACAGCCGAGCCCGCCGCTGTGTCCGACGTCGCCTCCCTGAAGTCGCCGAAGTCGCCGAAGTCGCCGAACTCACTGACATCACCGACGTCGAATCCACCGAAGCCGCTGGATGCCGAGGACGCCAAGGAGCAGTTGCGCGCGACCCTGCGCTCCCGCCGACGCTCCCGGCACCGTCACTGCGAGCACGGGCATGACGCCGTGTGCGAGGCGTTCACCGAGCGCGCCCTCGAGGCCCTGGACAGTGCGGGCGCCGTCGCCGCGTACGTCTCGGTCGGGCACGAGCCCTGCACTCGGCTGCTGCTCGATCGTCTCGCGGAGCAGGGGGTTGCAGTGCTCCTACCAGTGCTCGGCCCTCACCTGGCCCGGTCCTGGGGGAGCTTCCGAAGTGCCGGCGATCTCGCCGAACGAGCACCGGGACGGCCCCCCGAACCCGGCGGCGAGGCCCTGCCCGCGGAGGCGGTCGCGCAGGTCGACGCGCTCGTGGTCCCGGCTCTCGCGGTGGACCGCGGCGGCCGCAGGCTCGGCCAGGGCGGGGGCTGGTACGACCGGATGCTCCCGCTGCGCCGCGACGGCGTCAGCGTCTTCGCAATGGTGTACGACGACGAGCTCGTCCCCGAGCCGCTGCCGACCGAGGAGCACGACGAGGCCGTGGACGCCGTCATCACCCCGGACGCCTGGTTCCTGCTGGAGGGCTCGGCCTTCGCCGCAGGACGGTGAGACGGCGAGTCGAAGGGGACATCGCGGGCCGGTGCGGGCTCCACAACCCGACTCATGATCTCATCTCGCGGCGTCGTCCACAGGCCCCGATGCACCGCGTGCGCCGCGGGCCGCGACGCCTCAACCTGAAGGCATGTCCCGACGCAGCCGCACCTCCCCCGATGGGCCCTCCCGGCCCACCCGCCTTCCGTCCCGCCCGAGGACGCGGCGACCATCGCTCGCCCTGTGGCGGCATCGCCACCTCGTGATCGCCCTGTGCCTGGGAGCCGCCGCAGCGCTGGCTCTCGGCGTGCTCCGCCCAGGGCCGCAGCCGGGCCGGGAGGTGGTCGTCGTCGCGCGCACCATCGGCGCGGGGAGCGTCATCACCGCCGACGACCTCACCACCCGCGCGCTGCCGCCCGACGCCCTGCCCGCCGCGGGCCTGGCGGGCCCCGAGGTCGTCGGTTCCCGTGCGGCGATCGGGCTGGAGGAGGGGACGGTGCTCACGGTCTCGATGACGTCCGCGGCGCTCGCCGCGGACGTGGGGGCCGACGAGCGGCTCGTGCAGGTCCCCGTGGAGGTCGGGGCGCAACTGGCCGAGCCGGGGGCCCATGTGGACGTCATCGGCGAGGCGACGGGGCGAGAGGCGAGTCAGGAGAATGACGAATCCGCCGACGCGAACGGCATCGAAGCATTCCGCGGATCCCCGGGCACCGCCGTTCTGTGCCGGAATGCGCGCGTGATCCTGTCCACGCCCGACGGGGAGGACAGCGGCTGGACAGTAGGGACAAAGGTCACACTTGTGACGCTTGCCGTTCCCGCAGCGAACGCTAGCCTTATTGTTAGCGCGGCCACGAACGGTGCTCTTGGTGTCGTGCTGAGTCCCTGACTCTCGTTATCGGCGCCACTCGCCGCGGCGGCAACCTGAGCAGGTTGCCGGATTCTCATTCCACACCCCTCCACGCGAGCGGCTCTACTGCGCCCTCGCCCAGCAAGGAAAGGTTGCTCATGCTCAAGGGATTCAAGGAGTTCATCTCGCAGGGCAATGCCCTCGAGCTCGCCGTCGCCGTTATCATCGGTGCCGCCTTCTCACCGATCGTCAAGGCGATCACCGATGTCATCATGACCATCATCGGCCAACTCATCGGCAGCCCCAACTTCGACTCCCTGGGAGCGTTCTCCCTGTACGAGAACGGCAGCTACACCTTCCACCTGGCCACCGCCGAGGAGCTCGCCAAGAACCCTGACGGCTACGTGATGCCCGGCACGATCATCACCACGGTGATCAACTTCGTCCTCGTGGCCGCCGCCGTCTACTTCGCCATCGTCATGCCGATGAACAAGGTCAAGGAGCGCCTGGCCAAGGAGAAGGCCGAGGAGGACGCCAAGAAGGTCACCGACATCGAGCTCCTCACCGAGATCCGCGACCTGCTCTCCGCCAAGCCGAAGGCCTGATCGCTCGTCACCCGCACTCGCCTCAACGGCTGGCCGTGCCCGGCGCGGAATCGGATCCGGTTCCGCGCCGGGCACGTTCATGTCCGCAGAATTGACCCGGCTACGGATCTGGACCGATCTCGGCGCGGAACCGGACCGATCTCGAGCCGGAACTGAACCGATCTCGGCGGGGGGGGCTCTCACCACTTGCGACCGTTGCCGCCGCTCTTGCCGCCATCGCCGTTGGCGCGACCATTGCGTCCTTTGAGCTTGTCGCGCTGCGGATCATCCGACGACGGACTGGCGCTCGGCGATGCCGATGGCGTCCCACTGGCGCCGCCGGTCGGGGACCCGCTCGGACTCGCGGAGGCCGAGCTCGACGGATCGCTCGACGGGTCGGAGCTCGGGGAGTCCGACGGATCGCTCGACGGATCGGAGCTCGGGGAGTCCGACGGATCGCTCGACGGATCGGAGCTCGGGGAGTCCGACGGATCAGCGCTCGGGGAGTCCGACGGGTCACTCGACGGATCCGGTGGCGGCGGGACCTCGCACTCCCCGGCGGCAGCCGTCGCCTCGTCCATGGCCGTCTGCGCGCCGGCCTCGTCGCCCGCCTCGGTGGCCCTCTGCGCGCGTGCGAGGTGCGCGGTGTAGAGATTGACGCGCACGAGGCACTCGGGAGCCTCGGGGTCCCGGATCTGCCAGGTCTCCGTCCCGTCCTGCGACTGGGCCTCGACCATGTCGGCCGCCGGCGCGGTCGTGAGCGCCTCCTCCAGCTCGGTGACGGCGCCATCGGCGTCGTCGGCCAGCAGGCGGGCCGTCCCCAGGTTGTAGTGAACCCGCCATGCGTCCAGCCAGGGGTCGACCCTCGCCACCGTCTCGTAGCGACTCACCGCCGCGGCGTAGTTCCCGGCGACGGCCGCACGGTTGGCCGCCAGCGTCATGAGGAAGACGAAGCCCATCCAGACCGACACGATCGTCATCACCAGCGCCGGCGCCGCGCCCCAGGCGAGCAGACGGCGCCGACGACGGAGCCTGGCCGCCCTGCGGCGCGGGTCCTCGGCATCGTCATCCGCCTGGACGACGGCCGGCGCGCTCGGCTCGCCCTCGCCGCCGAGAGCCGAGGGGACCGGCGGGATACTGCTCATCGTGCTCCTCCCATGGGCGAACCGGGCCCACCGGGCCCGGACGCGCCTCCGACGTACCCGTACGCCCCGCCCCTCGGCGCGGGCGCGGCCCCCGGTTGCACGGGTGCGGGCACAACCCTCTGTTGCACGGGCCGGGGCGCAGCACTCCCCCGCCCGACGCCTCCCCCGCGCCCGACGCCGCCGGGCGCGCCGGCGCCCGGCCCGTCACCGGTGGTGGCGGAGCGCGTCATATGCGCAACGCGGTAGTCGGTGCGCGCCAGCGCCGCCAGCTCCCAGATGAGCAGCAGCGCGGCCACGAGCCCGAGAGGCCAGGTGAGATAGGTGTGCCTGCGCGAGCGCTCGCGCTCGTCGGAGAACACCTCGGAGACATCGACAGCGGTGAAGTCGCTCGTCGGCGCGTCGTCGGCACCGCCCGTGCGCTGGAGGTAGGGCACTCCCAGGCCGGACGCCACGGTCTGGAGCTCGGAGGCGTCGGGCACGGAGATCGCGGGCTGGCCGGTGCCCGGATCCGCGATGTACTTCGGCTCGGCGTCGGGGTCCGGGGTCCGCCCGACCTCGAACTCGCGCATCCTTCCGCCCTCGGGCGTCCCGTAGCCGAGCACGGCGCCGCCATCGACCATCGACCCCAGCTCGCTCCACGACAGCCCCGCCGCCGCGGCGTCGGAGGCCCCGGAGCCGTTGTCGGTGGCCTCGCCGTCGGACAGGACGTAGACGAGCCTGGCCGCCTCGGGGGAGTTCTCGGAGCTGGAGCGCAGGTCCTGGGAGAGCTGCGGCAGGGCCCGCTCCAAGGAGGACCCGTTGGACCGCGTCGTCGGCTCCTGCTGCAACGATGCGATCCACGACGTGACGGCGTCGATATCGGTGGTCAGGGGGAGCTCGCGCGCGGCGGCCGAGTCCAGGGCGATGATGGAGAAGCGGGCGGCGGGGAAGGCGTCCCGGATGGCGCCGAGGTCCTGTCGCACGCCGTCGAGCCTCGTGCCCCCGCCGTTGTCCGGCCCACCGGCCCAGTCCTCGGCCGCCATCGACCCGGTGCGGTCGACGACGAGGTAGACCTCGATGTTCGACGTGGAGCGTGACTGGGTGGCGGGAATGCTGGGTCCGGACATGATCAGGACCGTCACGAGCGCGAGCGCCGTGCGCCGCCCCCAGACGGTCCTCGAACCGGGCTCCGCGTCGTCGCGCAGGAGCCGGCGCCCCGACCACACCAGCACGACCACCAGCAGCGCAGCGGTGGCGACGACCAGGAGCCACCCCCAGGTCCCGAAGAACAACGGCGTGAAGATCATGCGCGCCTCCAGGCGGTCACGACCAGCAATGCGACGACCGCCGTCACGAGCCAGACGGCATAGCCCTGGGGCACGTCGGTGACCCGCACCTCGCTGTCGCCCTCGAGCATGGTGGCCTGGTCGGCCTCCAGCTCCTTGACGATCCTCTCGACGGCCTTGGGATCGTCGACCTCGTAGAAGAAACCGCTATGGCCCTCGGTCACGGTCTTGAGATTCTCACGCGCCTGGGTCAGGGTCATGCCGGTCAGGCTCGGGTCCACGGTGCTGGGATCGGAGCCGAACAGGGAGAACAGACGGATGTTCTCCCGAGCGGACAGGTCGGCGGCGTCGTTCAGGGAGTAGACCTGCTGGTGGTCGGGATCGACGACCTGGTTGTCGCTGGCCAGCACGATCGAGCGTGAGCGGTCCTCGACCTGGTTGGCGTCGAAGGCGAGGCTGCACGAGGCGAGTCCGTCGCCGACGAGGGAGGACGCCTGGACGTCGGTCAGCATCGTGCCGCTGAAGGTCTGGGAGTACTTGTCCGACATGGGGTTGTAGAGAGTGGGCCTGAAGTCGAGGGCGTCGCCCGCCTCCCGGAACTGCGAGCGCAGGAGATCGTAGTCGTCGGTGAGCGGCACCATGGTCTGAGCGGTCGTGTTCCAGGCGACCAGTGCCACGCGCTCGCCCTCGAAGGTGTCCAGCAGCTTGGTGAAGGTGTCGAGGATCTGCACGTCCACGGAGAGCATCGAGGTGGACACGTCCAGGCACAGCACGATGTCGCGGCTGGCCAGGGCATCGCTGCGCACGGAGCGATCCACCGGCCGCCCCGCCACGAGCGCGGCGGAGACCAGCCCGATGACGAGCAGGACGCCCAGGAGGGCGTGCAGGTACCGGCGTCGGCGCACCCGGCCGCGCACGAGCGGGCTGGACAGCAGCAGCGCGGAGTTGGCGATGCGCCTCGGCTCCTCCCCGGCCCGGCGCCAGGGCACCGGGAGCACCTTGCCCGCAGCGGCGAGCGCGCCGACCAGCAGGCCGAGGACGACCAGGACCCACGACAGCGGGGCCATCACCATCGGGTCACCACCTCCTTCGCCTCGCTCAGCGCCTCCTCGGCCGCGGCCTCGGGATCGCGGTCGAAGGACGGCTGCTCCCATACTGCCAGGAGCTCGCCGACGTGCCCCAGCGGGTTGGTGTCCAGCGGGCGGCGCTGACGGCGCACGCGCTCGAGGCGCTCCTCGACGTCGCCCGGGTCCCTCTCGGCGGATATGTCCAGGATCTCGCGCACCGTGGCGGTCGTGATGTCCTCACCGCTGCGGGCGGCCGCGAAGCCGCGCAGGATCGAGGCGAGCTCGAGGTGAAGAGCGCGCACGTCGATCTCGCCGGCGGCGAAGCGCGCCTCCGCGTCCGCGACGCGCTCGCTCCACTGACCGCGCTCGGCCGGCGCCATGGGGATGTCGCCGACCTCTCGACTCCGATCCCGCAGGGTGACGAGCAGGGAGCGCAGCAGCCACGCCGCGACCAGGACCAGGCCGAGGACGGCGACGATCATCATCCACAGCGGCATCAGCACCGGACTGTTGATCGACATGGCTCTCAACGCCTCCTCTTCGACGAGGCCAGGCGCTGCCGGGCGAGCAGGTCCGCGATCCGGTCGACCAGGGAGGCGTCGTCGGTGATGGTGACGTACTCGATATGACGGGCGTCCAGCGCACCGGTCACGGCGGCCCGCCGCGCCAGGACCTGCTGGGAGACGCGGGCTGCCAGCGCCCTGTCCTCACGGAGGAAGGCGGGGACCTCGCCGGACAGCTCGATGTCATGGGCGCGCCCGGGAGCCAGGGGGTCGTCGTCCTCGATCTGGATGACGGTGAGCTCGTGCTGAGCCGACAGGCGGCGCAGCAGATCGACGACGCGAGGCGCGAGGACCGGGTCGGGGTGGGCGGTGTCGGTGATGAGCACGACGAGGCTGCGCCGACGGTGCCAGATGGAGACGCGGTCGAGGAGGGTGACCAGGTCGGAGGCGGGAGCCCCGGCGGCGAGGAGGCCGGAGCCCGAGCGGGTGGCCGCCGTATCGACCGTATCGGTCAGCTCCTCGAAGAGGTGCGACAGCTGGGTCAGCAGCGTCTCGGCGTGCTCGGAGCCGGATCGCGGCGGACGCGAGACCTGCCGGGCGGCGTCGGCGGCGACCAGCGCGACCGGATCGCCGCGCATACGCGCCAGATAGGCGAAGACCTCGGCGACGGCCAGGGCGAGCCCGCGCTTGTCCTCGCCGGCCGGCGTCTGCGCCGCCATGGTCCGTCCGGTGTCGACCGCCAGCACCAGGGGCAGGTTGGCCTCCCGCTGGTAGCGCTTGATGACGGGCTGGCCGATGCGCGCCGAGGCCTTCCAGTCGATGTCGGTGACGTCGTCCCCCGGCCGGTACAGCGACAGGTCGTCGAAGTCCTGACCGTGCCCCAGGAGCACGGACTTGTGGCGCCCGTCGAGCAGACCGGTGGCGCGGCGCAGCGTGGGCAGCGCCAACCGGCCGCGCACGCGCGCCACCCGGGAGCCGCGGCCCATGGCGGGGGAGGGCGCCGCGGGCGCCGTCTCGGGCGCGTCCGACGAGGCCTGACTGCGGGTGGTCTTCATCACTGCAACCGTGCCTGCACCTGTGTCAGCAACCATGGCCTCCCGGTCAGGGCGTCGGAACCGCTGCGAAGATCGCGTCGATGATCGCCTCGGGAGCGATGTCATCGGCCAGCGCGTCGTAGGTCAGCACCAGGCGGTGACGCAGGACGGCATGGCGCAGGAGGCCGACGTCGTCGGGCGTGACGTAGGTGCGGTTCGCCTGGAGGGCGACGGCCTGAGCGACCTTCATCAGCGCGATGCCGCCGCGCGGGGACGCGCCCACGCGCACATGCTTGTCCAGGCCGGGCACGGGGCGCGGCCCGCCCCCGCGGGAGGTGTTGACCAGGGCCACGATGTACTGCTTGATGACCGGATCGACGTAGACGCGCTCGACGGTGCCCTGGAGCCACTCGACGTCGTCGGTGCTGATGGGCATGGTCATCATGGCCTCCTCGAAGGCCCCCGACGCGATGCGGTCCAGGACGTCGGCCTCCTCGGCCGGCTTGGGGTAGGTCAGCACCTCCTTCATCAGGAAGCGGTCCATCTGCGCCTCGGGCAGGACGTAGGTGCCCTCCTCCTCGATGGGGTTCTGGGTGGCCAGGACCATGAAGGGCTGCGGCAGCGGGTAGTTGACTCCGCCGATGGAGGTCTGCCGCTCCTGCATGGCCTCGAGCATGGCCGACTGGGTCTTGGCGCTGGAGCGGTTGATCTCGTCGAGCAGGACGATGTTGGCGTGCACCGGGCCGAGCTGGGTGGCCATCTCCCCGGTGGCGTAGTTGAGGACCTGCGTGCCGACGATGTCGTTGGGCATGAGGTCGGGGGTGCACTGGATGCGGCAGAAGGAGCCGGAGACCGCGGCGGCCAGCGTCTGGGCCGCCGTCGTCTTGGCCAGGCCGGGAACCGACTCGAGCAGGATGTGGCCGCCCGCGATGAGCGTGGACGTCAGCGCCAGGCGCAGGCGGTCCTGGCCGACCACGCGCTGGCCGAAGGTGTCGGCCACTCGCTTCAGGAGCTCGGAGGCGCGCTGGACATCGGCCTTCGGGGAGGCGGAGCGCGAGGACCGCTCCGCCTGGCGCTCGAGCTCCCTGGCGCTGGGCAGGGAGGCCGTGGGGGTGGGGTAGGAGGTGCCGGCCGGGGCGGGCGACAGACCGCCCGGCGCCGAGGGCTGCGGCACTCGAGTCCGGCGTCCGGAGCGGGAGGGCGCCTGGGGCACCGTCGGCACCGCCGGCGCCTGCGCGGCCTCGGGGACGGTGGCCGACGGCATGGTGGCCTGTCCGCCGGGGACGGTCGTCATGCCGTAGGACTGCACTGGCTGGTTGCTCATGAAACTCCTCGTGCGCCGGAAGGGTGACCACGGCGCCACTGGAAGGCTATACGAGACGTCGGGCCGAGCCCAGGCGCATCGATGGGGATCCCAACACCCCGGCTCAGAGATCAGCCATCTCGACGTCGGATCCGGACAAGGACAGGCGCAGCCCTTTGTCGGTCACCGAGACCCGGGACAGGCTGAGCCCCTGCGGCAACGAGCCGGCGCCGACCGAGATCTCGGAGGACTCCAGCCCGACGTAGGACAGGACGGGGCGGCCCAGGAAGGTGGCACCGGGATCGAACTCGATGCCCCGGACCGTGATCGATGTGACACTCAGGAGCAGCCCGCCGTCGTCGGACACCGAGGGCGCGATCGTCATGGAGGCGGCGAGCCCGCCGAGCACACTGGTCGAGGCGGTCGCGGTCCCGGGATCATCGGCGGAGCCGAGCGCGCCCGCCTGCACGGTCAGGGCCGGCATATCGGGGGCCGCGGCCGCCACCATGGTCGTGAGCCGGTCCCACCCCACCGATGCCGTGGCGTCCACGCTCCGCGTCGGGAAGGGATCGGACAGACCGATGGACGTCAGGGTGGCATCCAGGTCGAGCAGCGTCAGACCGTCCCGCCCGGCCGCGGCGTCATCTCCGGAGGACAGCTCCAGCTCGCCGGCGGTGACCGCCAGGGAATCCAGTCTGCCCCCGAGGACCTGGGGCAGGACGAGGCCCTCAGTGGTGATCCGCGCGTCCGGGGACAGCCCGGGCAGCGCCGAGCGCACGACGGCGGCGACCCGCGAGCGCGTGTAGAGCTCGGCGCCCGCTCCCCCGGCCACGAGGACGAGCACGAGCAGGACCACGACGGCGATGACACGGCCCCGGCGACGACGCGCACCGGGACGGCGCAGCGCGCCGTCCCGGCCCGGGCCGCCGTCATCACCGACGACGCCCTCTCCGTCCGCACCGGTCTCGTCGTCGTCGGCCGTGCTCACTGCGCCCGCTGCGCCCGCTGCGCCCGCTGCGCCCGCCATGTTGGCCGCGCTCACCGCGCCCGCCCTGCCCGCTCGACCCGCTCCGTGCCGCTCACCGCGCTCAGCCCCGCCCGTTCCCGGCATCGGCGCGCCCGCCGTCCCCGACCGCAGTCGTGCCCGTCGTCCTCGCGCCGGTCCCGCGCGCGGCGGCCTCGTTGTCGGCGTGCTCCTGGTCGAGCATGGGCAGATCCTCGGCCGTCACCATGAGGGTGGCCACGGCGTGCTCCACGAGCGCGGTGCGCCGGTTGGAGGCCGCGCCCCCGGCGCGCCCGCCGCGCAGTCCCCGCACGCCCACACGGTCGAGCTTCTCGCAGACGTTGTCGAGCTTGCGATTGAACTTGGTCAAGGGCCATCCCAGGCGCGCGGCGGCGGCGGACGACGACGGGATCTCGGCGGCCCCGGTGCCGGCGCGCCGCAGCACCGGCTCGGACAGGGCGAGGACGAGCAGCAGCTGGGACTTGGTCATCGGAGTCACCCCGATGGTGGTCTGGCCGGTGGACTGCTGGACGCCGTCGATCCCCGAGAAATGCTCCTCGCCGGCGGTGATGAGATCGATCTCGTAGGTCGTCGGCCCCGCGGAGAAGGTGAGGATGACGCGCTGGAAGACCAGCGGCAGGCGGGCGCCCGGGGCGAGTCGGGACTGCACCAGTCCGTCGCCGTCGGTCAGCGTCGCGGACAGGCGAGTGCCCTCGTTGGCGATCCACCACAATCCGCTCTCGTGCGCCAGGACGAGGAAGCGCCGGTGGAGGTAGGGGTTGTCATCGATGTCGAGATCCCCGCCACGGCCGATGACGAAGGCGTCATCCGTCCCGATGCGGTGGATCTCGCCCGAGAAGTCGAGGACGAGCTCGTCGGGGCGGTCCGGATCGATCTCCGGCCGCTCGGTCCAGGTCAGATCACTCATAGGAGGTCTCCTTGCTGTTCAGGAGCAGTATGCAGGGCTCGAGAGCGCGAGTGCTCGGGCAAGGCTGTTCAGCCGCTGGATCAGGATAACGGGCAGACGGCCGCCGAACGGCTAGATGGGTGGTTCGACCCGCAGCGCGACACCGTCCCCGACGTCCAGCAGGTCCCCCACGTACAGCGGCGTCGGCAGGGCCGGCGCGAGCAGGACCGCCGGCATCCCCGGTCGCAGGAGCACCGTGCCATTGTTGGAGCTCAGGTCGCGTGCGAGCACGTTCCAGCCCGCCGTGGTGATCGACAGGTGGGAGCGCGAGACCAGGTGGGTGGGGCTCGGCACCTCCAGGAGCAGGGCGCCGGGCTCGCCCCCCGGCTGCTCGCGCGGCGCGCGCCCGACGACGATGTCCCCGCGCACGGGCACGCTCATCCCCGTGGACAGGGCGAGCATGGCCAGGACCGGCCGCGGCACGGGAACGAGCTGTCCGCTCAGGGGCGCGGGGCAGCACAGGCAGACGTGGGCGTCCGGCGGGTTGGCATGGCCCACGACGCAGATGGCCGCCGTGATCATGGGGACGGGCACGACCTCCTGGACAAGAGCGCCCGTTGAGGCCGAGGGCTCTGACGGCGCCGAGGGCGGGGACCCGGAGTCCGGTCCCGGCGCCCCGATCGGTCCCGCCCGTCCCCGGGCGGACGACGCGAACGGCACGGGCGACGCCGCATCGCCCTCCCGGTCCGCCGCGCTCCCGTCCGGAGCGCCGGAGCCGCCCGTCTCCTCCGCGGCGCGGGCGGGCGCGGACGACTCGGGAGGCGAACTCGCGGCAACGCGTCGACGGCGGCGCCCCGACCCCGGCTCGGGCTCGGGGTAGCGCGAGATCGGCTCGGGCGGGAGCGCAGTCGAGGAGGGAGCGGCGGACGCCTCCCGCGGGACCTCGCGATCCGCGAGCGCGTCGTCGGCGCCGGGGGCGTCGTCGGCATCGGGCCCGATGCTCATCGGCAGATCGTCGGGATCGATCCACACCCCGGTCTCGGCCGCGCTCGGGCAGTCCGATGTGACGAACTCAACAGAGTCGGAGGAATCGGGGGAATCGGCGGTCCCGGCCGCGGTCGGGCCGGTGAGCGCCGCGCCCACGGCCGGCCGCAGGGCCTCGGGCGGCCCCCCGACGGCGAGGGCCGCGGGACTCACCAGGGTCTGCGGGGGGAAGGCGGGCGGTACCGCGGCCGGACGCATCCCCGCGTACCCGGCCGTCCCGGCGGAGTCGTCGGCGACCGCCCTCGCAGCCTCCGGGCATCGGAGCCGAGCGGTGCTCGCAGGCTCGTCGGCGGTGGCGGCGGAGGCGACCGCGGGAGGGAGGGGGTCGTCCGATCCCCGGGCGCGCCGAGCCCGCGGAGCCTCCGGAGTCAACGGCTCGGCGGGTCCGCCCAGCGCCTCCAGCACCGCCCGCGCCGCCTCCGACGGGGCCCCCGGGGCCAGAAGCGCCTCCCCCCAGCGGCCGACGACGCGTTCCGGAACGCCCACGACGCCACCCGCCGGCGTGCTCCCGTGGGCCCCAGGACCCCCGGGACCCGCAGGAGCGCCCGGGCTCGCGGGGCTCACAGATCCGACTCCGGGACGAGATCGACGACCAGGGCGGTGGTGTTGTCATGGCCACCGGCCTCGAGCGCAGCGGCCACCGCCGCCTCGGCCGTGTGCTGCGGGCGCATCCCGGCGCCGAGAACAGTGGCCAGAGCCTCGTCGTCGAGCTCGTCGCTCAGACCGTCGGAGCAGATGAGCAGGCGATCCCCGTTCTGAGCGGGCGTGATACGGGTCTCCGGAACGGCCTCCTGGTCCAGCCCCGCCCCCAGCGCCCGGGTGACGACATTCTTCCGGGGGTCGCGCCGGGCCTGATCCCGCGTGAGCTGACCGGCGTCGATGAGCGCCTGGACCTGGGAGTGGTCGTGGGACATCTGGGTCAGGACTCCGGAGCGCAGAAGGTAGACTCGCGAGTCGCCGATGTTGAATGTGATCCATGTCGCCGCCCCGGTCCGGTGCGCCAGGACGGCGCCGGCCACTGTGGCCCCGGGCCGGTGGGCCGCGTGCGAGGGGATCGCGGCGACCGCCTCACCGGCCGCGAGCACGGCCTCGACGATGACTCGCTCGTCGGCGACGACGGAACCGGACAGCGACGCGAGGGCGCTCAGAGCGGCCCGGGTGGCGGCGCGTCCGGCCGCGTGCCCGCCCATGCCGTCCACCACGACGAACGCGGGCGGCAGGGCGAGATAGCCGTCCTCGTTGACACTGCGCAACCGCCCGACATCGGTGGCCGCCCCGACGACGGGGACCAGGGCGTCGCCCTGCGGCCGGGGCGTGGCCGGGATCTCGCTCATGAACATCTCCTCGATGCTGGGGCGGCGGCCGGGGCGCGATCACGGCCGACGGTTGAATGGCGCCGACGATACCTGCACGGGCGCGACTCGGCTCACCTCAGGTAGGCTCTTTGAAGACCGGTACCCACCGGTGACCCGTTCCGTCTCCCTATGAATAACGTCCATACGGCACCAGGCGTGCACGGCGGGAACCGTGAACTTGTGGAGGACTCACCTCATGTCTCAGGCTCAGGACGACCTCGTCGCCGCGGCGAGCAACCCCGATGCGGAGCTCGCGACGCTGCACGAGCTCGCCAACAACTATCCGGGTCTGCGCCCCTACATCGCGGCGAACCCGCGTACCTACCCGGCGCTGCTGGAGTGGCTCGGCACGCTCGGCGATCCCGCCGTCGACGCCGCTCTGGCCCGGCGCTACGGTCCTGCGCAGCCGCTGACGACCGCCGCCGCCGACGGCTCCACCCAGGTCCTGTCCGCCGGGCAGATCGGGCCCCAGTCCCCCCAGGGCCCGGGCCAGCAGCAGCCCCTCGCCGAGACGCAGTACCAGCAGCCCACCCAGGCCACCCAGGCCATCCAGCAGACGCAGTACCAGCAGCCCACCCAGCCGCAGGCCACCCAGGCCATCCAGCAGACCCAGTACCAGCAGCCCACCCAGGCCATCCAGCAGACGCAGTACCAGCAGCCCACCCAGGCCGCCCAGCCGCAGTACGCCCAGCCGCAGTACGCCCAGCCCCAGTACGCCCAAGCCGCCCAGCCGGAATACGCCCAGGCCCCCCAGCAGCAGGCCGCTCAGCCGACCCCGGAAGGCCTGTTCGGCATCGGCGAGGCGGCCGAGGAGGAGGACGCCGGGCCCCGCCCGACCCTGTGGCTGTGGATCCTCGGCGCCATCGCCATCGTCGCCGTGGTGGCGCTCGTCGTGTGGTTCGTCCTGTCGAATCACGGCGGCGGGAACAACGCCGATGATGACGGGGATCAGACGGGCACCTCGCAGCAGGCGGACGACCCCACGAGCGACAGCCCCTCGAAGAAGCCCACCCCGTCGGCGTCGGCCTCCCCCACACCGAGCCCCTCGGCCAGCCCCTCGCAGAAGCTCGTGGCCCCCGCGCCGGCCGATGCCGTCGAGATGAGCTCCTTCACGGCTCCCAGCGGCAACATCACCTGCACGTTGGGGACGGACTCGGTCAGCTGCACGATCAAGGACCACAGCTTCGTGCCCCAGGACGCCTCCTGCGGGAACTCCTCGAGCGCGCCCGTCACATGGACCGTCGGGAAGGACGGCGTGGCCAGCGGCAGCTGCGGCTCGTCCTTCGCCGGCTCGGGCGCGTCCCTCAACTACGGCTCCGCCGCGAAGAACAGCACCTTCGCCTGCACCTCGTCGGAAGACGGCATCGAGTGCTGGAGCCAGATCAGCGGGCAGGGCTTCAAGATGTCCCGCGAGGACTCGAAGTCCACCAAGCAGTCCGGCCAGCGCTGACGGGGCCGACACGCAGTCAGCACGAAGTCAGCACCGACAGAACTAACGGGACTGACGGGAGGCCGGCGTCGCCTCCGCCTCTCCCGCCCCTCCCGCGAGCGCGCCCACGACCGATCCAGACAGGCCCATCGACCCATGTCCTCCACCTACGGGCGGATCCTGCGCATCCCCGGCGCGGCCCCCTTCTCCATCGCGGGGCTCCTGGCGAGGTTCCCCATGTCGATGCAGGGGATATCGACCATTCTCGCCGTCCGGGTCCTGTACGGCAGCTACTCCGCGGCGGGGATCGTCTCCGCGGCGAACATCGTCGCGGCGGCCCTGGGCGCGCCCGTGCTGGCGCGGCTGGTGGACGAGCACGGGCAGTCCAAGGTGATGCTGCCGGCGCTGACGGTCTCCAGCGCATCCCTGCTCGGCCTCGTTCTGGCCACTGGGGCGCGCGCCGACCTGCGAGTGCTCATCGTGCTGGCGGCGCTCGCCGGCGGCCTGTCCGGCTCCATGGGATCGCTCGTGCGCTCGCGATGGACTGCGATCGTCACCCGCCCGGAGGACGTGCACACGGCCTTCTCGCTCGAGGCCGCCTTCGACGAGGTCGCCTTCATCATCGGCCCGGTTCTGGCCACGGCCCTGTGCACCTCGTCCGTTCTGCCGGTCACCAGTGGATGGTTCGTCTCGCTCATCCTCCAGCTCGGCGGCGGAGCGTGGTTCCTGTCCCAACGCGGGAGTGAGCCCGCGCCCCATCCGCGGCGCCGCCGCGCGCGCCCGGCGGACGCGTCGCGGGACGAGCCCGCCGAGGAGGCCCGGGAGGATGCCGACGCCCAGCCGCAGCGATCGGTGCCGCGCCATGGCGCGGTGCTCGCCGTCCTCGTGGCCTTCCTGTTCTCGGGGGCGCTATTCGGTGCGAACGACGTCGCCGCGGTGGCCTTCGCCACCGAGGCGGGGCGCACGTCGGCCTCGGGGATGCTGCTGGCGGCGTGGTCCATCGGATCGCTCACGGCTGCGCTGGTCTACGGAGCGCGCTCCTGGGGGTGGCCGCTGTGGAGGCAGTTCCTCGCCGGCACGGCTGTGCTCGCCGTCGGTGCCTCGGCCCTCCCGTTCGCCCCGGGCCTGGTGGCGCTCGGCGCGCTCATGGCCGCCACGGGCATGGCGATCGCTCCGACCATCACGACCGGCAACAACATCGTCCAGGTCACCGTGGCGCCCTCCCAGCTCACCGAGGGGCTGGCGTGGATCAGCACATCGCTGAACGTCGGGGTGTCGCTGGGATCGATGCTGGGCGGCCGCGCGGTCGACGCAGGGGGCAGCCGTGGCGGGTACCTGGTGGTCGCCGTCAGCGCCTGGCTCGCCGTGGCGGCGACTCTGGCCGGGCTGCCGGTCCTGCGCCGAGCGCGCAAGCATCTCAGCCTGCCGCGCTGATCGCGCCGATGACGCCGCGGCGTTCCTCGGCACCGCCGACCGCCGCGCCGCGGGCGCCCCTCGGAGCGCGGAACCGGACCGATCTCGAGCCGGAACCGGACCGATCTCGGCGAAGGGGACGAGAGCGAGGTGAGGAGGGGCACGGGGGCGACGCCGTAGACTCCGACGAGTGGACGAGAGCATGCGGAACGAGACGACCACCTCCCGTCTCGGCGCGGCCCGACTGCTGACCTCCTGCCCGGCCCGGGTCCTGGGCTGGGTCGCTCTCCTGGCGAGCGCCTATCCCTGGCTGTGGAGCAAGGACGGCCTCCGAGCGTTCAAGCTCGACGCGTGGGTGTACTACCACGGCATCGAGCAGTGGCAGAGGGGCGGGAGCCTGTACGACTGGTACGCCAATCCCACCGAGCGCCTGTGGCCCTTCACCTACCCGCCCTTCGCCGCCTGGGCGCTGAAGCCCCTGACCTGGGGCGACGATCGCACGGCCCAGGTGCTCATGGTCCTGGCCACGCCGGTGTGCACCGCGGTGACGGCCTGGGCGACCGCGCGCGCCCTGGGAGCCGGGGGGCGGGCGGCACGGGCCATGGCGCCATGGCTCGCGCTGGCGGGCGTGCTGCTCCTGGAGCCGGTCTACAAGACCATGGAGTACGGGCAGGTCAACGCGATCCTCATGATGCTGGTCGCCGTCGACCTGCTGGCGCTGCCCGAGGGATCGCGCTGGCGCGGCGTGGGCTCGGGGCTGGCGGCGGCACTCAAGCTGACGCCGACGATCGCGGTGGTCGTCCTGCTGGCGCGCCGCGAGTGGAGGGCCGCAGCCACGATGGTCGGCACCGCGGCCGCGGCGACGGTCCTGTGCTGGTGCGCCTGGCCCGCCGAGTCCGCGCAGTTCTTCTTCTCCGCGATGCTCGATCCTTCCCGCGCGGGATTCCCCGACTACGCGGGCAACCAGAACCTCAAGGGCGCGGCCGCCAGGTGGCTGCCCGAGCAGGCGTGGACACCGGCGTGGGCGCTCGCCGTCATCGCGGTCGCCCTGGGCGCCTGGCTGCTGCTGCGCAGGCTGGCAGCGGCGCCGGGCGCCGGGGCCGGATCGCCCGACGACGGGACCGAGCCGCCCGGCGCCGGGACCGGATCGCCCGACGACGGCCTCCTCCTGTCGCTGCAGGTGAGCGTCGCCATGACCGCCGGCCTGCTGATCTCCCCGATCTCCTGGTCGCACCACTGGGTGTGGTGCCTGCCCGCCCTCATGAGCCTGGCGACGGCCGCGTGGCGCTGGTGCTCGCCCGCCCTGGCGACCTCCGCCCTGGCGGGCGCGGCCGTTCTCGCCCTGGCGATGCAGTGGTGGTTCCCGGGGCAGAACCATGTGGAGCAGAACTGGTCCTTCGCCGCCACCGTCGTCGGCTCGTCCTACACCTGGTGGGCGCTGGCGACCGGCGTCGTCCTGTGGACGGCAGCGGGACGCGTCGCACGCGCACCGCGGGTTCCTCCCCGACGCGTCCCGGACGGGGGCCGGGCCCCGTAAGATCGGCTCGTGCCACTTTTCGACGTCATCCGCGCCGTTGAGGACCGGTTCCACCGGGACGTGATCCCCGTGCTCAGGCGGCGCGGCTGGCGCCCGCGCGTCATCGCTTACGACGGCTACGGCTCGGCCCGCCCCGAGCACGCGGGCCGCGATCTCCTGCGCGCGCGGGCCGACGGCGGAGCGGCGACGTCGGACATGGCCCGTGTGCTGGCGCGCATGGTGCTGCGTCCGCGGCGCGCCCCCGCCGAGGGCCCGCTGTTCCGCTCCGTGCCCGAGGGGGTGCCCACGACGGTGCGCGACGTGCAGGACGTGCGCGAGCTGGCCGCCACCAACCTCCTGGAGGCCCAACGGGGGTGGCGTCTGTTCGTGGACGCCCCCGTGCCCTACCTCCCCGTGACGATCCGCTTCGGGGCGGTGAGCGTGCGCACCCGGGCGGATCAGGAGGGGTACATCGACGTCGTCGTGCGCGGGCACGGCCTGGGGCCCGGCTGGCACGAGGCGCGCATCGAGGCGACCGGCGCCGGCACGGTGACCACCCGGATCCTGATCGTGGCGCCCGGCCCGCGCCTGGGCATCGTCTCCGATATCGACGACACGGCCATGGTCTCGCACGTGCCGCGCATGTTCGTCGCCGCCTGGAACCAGCTGGTGAAGTACACCTCGTCGCGCGAACCGGTGCCGGGCATGGCCGAGCTGCTCACCCGGATCGAGCGGGCGCACCCGGGCACGCCCGTCATCTACCTGTCGACCGGCGCGTGGAACGTCGTGCCCACCCACCGCTCCTTCTTCGAGCGCCACGGCTTCCCCGCGGGCCCGATGCTCATGACCGACTGGGGCCCCACCAACACCGGGCTGTTCCGCTCGGGGATCGAGCACAAGCGCACGGAGCTGCGGCGCCTCATGATCGACCTGCCCGACGTGACCTGGCTCCTGGTGGGCGATGACGGGCAGCACGACCCGCTCATCTACGGCGAGGCCGCCCGCGAGCACTCCGACCGCGTGGCGGCCGTGGCGGTGCGTCGACTGACGCCGACCGAGCAGGTGCTGGCCGGGACGCAGCTCGCCCATCCCATGGGCCTGGGGCCGGAGGCGCGCACGCTCGCGGAGGCGGACGTGCCCGTGGTCGTCGGCGCGGACGGCTACGAGCTGGCTCGTCTGCTGCCGCCCGGGATGCTCGGCGGCGAGTCGATCGCCGGGGAGTCGGAGGGACGGGCGACGGCCTGAGCGGAGCCGGAGCGGGGCAGACCGCGCCCGAGGCCCCCCGCGCCCAGTAGGCTCTGCCCCGGTACCGCCACCAGTGTGAGGAGATCGTCATGGCCAGCAAGCTGCCGTTCATCATCGGCCTGGGAGCCGGATACGTCCTGGGAACGCGAGCCGGCCGCGCGCAGTACGAGCGCATGAAGACCGCCGCGTCCCGCGCCGCGTCGCGGGTCGCCGAGAGGCCCTTCGTACGGGAGAAGGTCGATGCCGCCTCCAGCCGGGCGGGCCGGTTCGTGCGTCGGCAGGGCGAGGTCGTCACCGACAAGGTCGCCGACGCCGTCAAGGATCGCCTCTTCCGCGGCACGGCGGCGGGCCCCGCTCCCGCCTCCCCCGCCGTCCGCGTCGACGACGCCGAGGTCCGCCCCCTCGACTGAGCCCGGCCCCGGCGTCGCCGCCCCGACGAATCGCCCGAGTCCGCCCGCCCGAGTCGCTCAGCGCGCCCCGTTCGCCCCGGCGCCGGACCCGCTCACAGGTCCTCGACGTCGAGGGGCTTGCGCCGCCGCAGCGGCTCGGGCGCCCGGCGGCGCGGCAGCAGCGCTCGGCGCCAGCCCGAGAGCGCCGTGCCGCCGCGAAGGAGCGTCAGGTCCCTGGCACGGGCGGCGAGGGTCGGAACGCCGGCCGCCGGACGATCGGCGCGACGCCTCTCCCGGTCCCCCACCACCGGCAGTCGCCACGAGCGCCAGTAGGCCAGCAGGCAGGTCCCGGCCCCGACCAGCGTGGCCGCCGGCATCGCGTAGGCGTCCGGCAGGTTCGTGCGGACGACGACGACCACCGTCCCCGCGGCGCACAGGGCGGGGACGGCGTAGAGCTTGTTCCCGCCGAACACGGCCGGGGTCTCGCCCACGGACACGTCGCGGATCATCGAGCCGCCCACCGCCGTCAGGCATCCCAGCAGCAGCGCGGGCATGACGCCCAGCCCGTTGCCCAGCGCCTTGGCCGCACCGGTGGCGGCCCACGTGCCCAGAACCACGGCGTCGGCGACGACGAGGAAGCGGCGGGCGAACCGGGAGGTGAAGGGCACCCACCAGGCGACCAGGGCCCCGGCGCAGGCGGTGTAGAGGTAGTACGGATCCGTCAGCGCGAACGGAGGGCCGGCCTGGATCATGACGTCCCGCAGAATGCCGCCGGCGGTCGCGGTGAGTATGGCCAGGACGGCGAAGCCCACCAGGTCGAAGTTCTTCCGCCTGGCGATGAGCCCGCCGAGGATGCCGTTGAGGAGCACGCCTGACAGGTCGAGGACGCGGAAGGTCTCCGGCAGCGTGTCCGGGATCGCGATCTGGGCGGGGAGCACGCGGCCACCCTAACCAACCCGGCCGTCCCGACCGGCCACCCCCGGCCACGCGTCCCCGGGCCCGCGCGGCGGCTCCTCCTGCGGACCGGCGGGCGGAGTCGAGGAGGCCGAGTGCCGCACGGGGGCGCCCCCTCCGCGGCACGAGCCTGTCGCCACCGGGAGAGTCGTCGGGCGTGTCTATCAGAAGGGGCGTCGGGAGGGTTATGACGCAGGTGGACCTCATGGACCGTCATCGACAAAACTCGCCGCGTGCCCTCGTCACGCTACACCCCTCCCAAGGACCTGAGCGCCTACGCCTGGCTGTCCATCTCGGCGGCGCTGGCCACCATCGCCCTCAAGGCCTTCGCGGCCTGGATCACCGGCTCGGTCGGCCTGCTCTCCGACGCCGCGGAGTCGGTGGTCAACCTGGTGGCCGCCATCGTGGCGCTGGTCGTCCTGAAGATCTCGATCAAGCCGGCCGACGACGACCACCAGTTCGGCCACTCGAAGGCCGAGTACTTCTCGGCCATCACCGAGGGCGTCATGATCTTCATGGCGGCGGCATTCATCATCATCTCCGCGATCGAGCGGCTCGTCGCCCCCGTCATGCCCGAGCGGCTGAGCGCGGGCCTTCTCATCTCCGTGGGGGCCTCCGTCATCAACGGGGCCGCGGCCTGGGTGCTCCACCGGGTGGGCAGGCGCGAGCACTCCGCGACGCTGGTGGCCGATGCCACGCACCTGGCCACCGACGTCGTGACCTCCGCCGCCGTTCTGCTGGGCGTGGGCCTCGTGGCGGTCTTCGACTCGCCCGTGCTCGACGCGATCGTCGCCCTGGGCGCGGGCCTGAACATCATGTGGACCGGGTTCAAGCTCATCAGCGAGTCCGTGGCAGGCCTCATGGATGTGGCGCCCGGACGGGAGGCGCAGGAGCGGATCGAGGCGGTGCTGGGGCGGCACCGCCTCGACGGGCGGATCGACTTCCACGCGGTGAGGGTCCGCGAGGCGGGCAACCGGCGCTTCGCGGAGATGCACGTGCTCGTGCCGGGCACGTGGAGCGTGAAGGAGGGGCACGACTTCACCGAGCGCATGATCGACGAGCTGGTCGAGGTGGACCCGAACCTGCGGGTCTCGGCCCACCTCGAGCCGATCGAGGACCCCAAGAGCTACGAGGACGTCGAGGACGTCTGAGGCGCGAGCCGGGTGGCAACGGGCTCGGGGTCACCGCGCCGACGGTGGCCGTGGAGCGGGGAGACCGCCGGGAGGAAACCGCTGCGAACGGCCTCCGGCCTCAGCCGCGGCCCTCTCGGACGTCGACGAGAGGGCGGTCGTCGCACGCGCTCATCCCCGATCCATGAGCCGGCGCAGCGGGCCGTCGACGGCCATGAGCTCGTCGGGACCGCCGTCCTGGACGACCCGGCCGTCGTCGAGCACGACGACGTGGTCGGCCCCGTCCACGTGGGCGAGCCGATGAGTGACCTCGATCACCGTGCACTCGCGCGCCCACCGGCGCACCGAGGCGCGCACGGCGGCGTCGAGCCCGGGATCGAGGTGGCTGGTGAACTCGTCGAGGATCAGCACGCTCGGACGGGCGAGCAGGGCGCGGGCCAGTGCCAGGCGCTGACGCTGGCCGCCCGACACCGTCGCGCCGCGCTCCCCGATGAGCGTGTCGTAGCCGGCCCGCATCGCCTCCACGTCGTCGTGGACGCAGGCGGCGCGGCAGGCGGCGACCACCTCCTCGTCATCGGCGTCCGGCCGGGCGAGCCGGACGTTGTCGGCCACCGAGGCCCGGAAGAGGTGGGCCCGCTGGGGCACCAGGGCGACCTCCCGGCGCAGCGAGTCGCCGGTCAGCTCCGCCGCATCGACGCCGTCGATCGCCACTCGCCCGTACTGCGGCACGTCGGTGCGCACCGCGAGTCCGGCCAGGGTCGTCTTGCCCGAGCCGGAGGCGCCCACCAGGCACGTCCACTCCCCCTCGGCCGCGCGCAGGCTCACGCCGTGCAGCGACGCCGAGCCCGCCCCGGGGTAGGTGTAGACGACGTCCTCCCAGCTGACGTCATGGGCGGGGCGCGCCGCGAGCTCGTGCTCGCCGTCGGGGACCTCGACGGGCGAGTCGACGAGCTCGTAGACCCGCTCCGCGGCGGCGAGGGAGGACGACAGCGCGGCGGCGAGCTCCTCGACGGCCCGCACGGTCTCGGCCAGGCGGACGAGACCGGCCACGGCGGCCGCGAGCGCGGCGGCGCCGATATCCCCGGAGCGCACCCGGGGGGCGCCGACGGCGAGGACGGCGAGCGGTCCGGCCAGCACGAGCAGCGCGACGGCCCCGCGTCGTACCGCGGCCCACACGGCGGCGGGCCGGCCCGCGCGCGCGACGTCGTCGTCCAGGGCGGCCGTCTCCGCCAGGCGCTCGTCGGCGCGACCGTAGCCGACGATCTCGCTCAGTCCCTGGATCGAGTCGGTCACGTGCTGGGTCAGCGCCGCCCGGGCCTCTGCCGTGCGGCGCGCGGAGGCCAGGCCGTGACGCCTGCCGGCCAGGGGCACGACCGCCAGGGCGCCCAGGAGGAAGGGCAGCGCGACCGCCGCCAGCTCCCAGGAAACCCCGGCGCCGATGGCGACCAGCACGGTGACGGGCACGACGACGGCCGAGACCACGGGGGCGATGGTGTGGGCGAAGAAGACCTCGATGCGGTCGACGTCCTTGGTGGCGCGGGCCAGGAGGTCCCCCGAGCGGGAGGTGGCGCTCACTCGGGGGGCGCGCGGGATGAGGGCGCGGAAGATCTCGCCGCGCAGCAGCTCGAGGGCCTTGAAGGCCACGAAGTGGCCCGTGAACTGCTCGCCGTAGCGCAGCGCCCCCTTGGCCAGGCTCATGACGGCCATGGCGCCGAGCGCGGTCCACGGGGAGGGGACCGGCCCGCCGGAGGCGAGCGCCGTCCCGGTCGACACGACGGCGTGAGCGCCCAGGGCGAAGAGCCCGACGCCCAGCAGGAGGTCGGCGACGCGGCACAGGGTGGAGCAGAGCAGCGGCGCCAGGACCGGGCGGGTGACCCGCAGCAGCCATCCGATGACCACCGTCCGGGTCGGGGGCGGGATGCGTTCCGCCGCGCGCGTCGGGGGCGCGGCCGGCCCGGCGGCCGAGATCGTCGAGGGCTCTTTCATCGCGGCTGCGGTCACGGCTCAGCCCTCCTTCGTCACGGGGTCCGGGGTGCCCCCGGCGGGCACCGGGTCCGGGGCGTCCCCGGCGGGCACCGGGTCCGGGGCGTCCCCGGCGGAGGGACCGGTCGGGCGGGCCGGGCCCGTCGCGCTCACCGCGCCGTCGGCGACGCGCACGACCCGGTCGGCGGTCACGAGCGCGCCCGCGCGATGGGAGACGGTCACGACGGTGCGGCCCCGCGCGAGGCGGCCGATGGCCTCGACGATCCGGGCCTCGGAGTCGAGGTCGACCTGACTGGTGGGCTCGTCGAGGATGAGCAGGGGGCGATCGGCGAGGAAGGCGCGCGCCAGGGAGACGCGCTGCGCCTGACCGCCGGACAGTCCCAGCCCCTGCTCCCCCAGGAGGGTGTGCAGGCCCTCGGGCATGCGGCGGACCTCGTCGGCCAGGCCCGCGGTCTCCAGGGCCCGCCACAGGCGTTCGTCGGCGGCGCCTGGGTCGGCCAGGCGGAGGTTGTCGGCGATGGTGCCGGTGAACAGCCAGGTGGACTGGGCGACGACGGCGCTGGCGGCGCGGATGGCGTCCTGGGTGCCGGCGGTCGAGGCGGTGCCGGCGACGCGCACGGTTCCGGCCGCGGGCAGCAGGTCCCCGCTGACCAGGGCGACGAGCGTCGATTTGCCCGCTCCGGAGGGTCCGACGACGGCGATGCGCTCGCCGGCCTCCACGGTCAGATCGACGCCGGCCAGAACGGGGCCGGGATCGCCGGGGGCTCGATAGGCGCCGCCCTGGGCCTTGCCGGAGCCGGGGCCGCCGGAGGGCTCGGGATCACCGCCGTGCGGATGCGCCGCCGCCCGCGCCGCCCCGGCGGGCCGATGCGCAGCGGACCCGTGCGCGCCTGCCCCGGACGCAGCGCCCGCTCCCGCCGGGGTCCGGGCGGCCCCGGGCGTGGGCGCTCCGCCGCCGGCCCAGGAGGCCGTCACGCCCGACAGCACGAGCGCGGGCCCGTCGTCGTCCGCCGTCTCGGGGACGGGCGGCAGGCCGTCGTCGGGCTCGGCGCCGCGGCTGCGCTCGACGGACAGCAGGCGGCGCATGACGCGCTGGTTGGCCATGCCCCCCATGCCCACGTAGAAGAAGGCGCCCACGTGGTCGAGGGGCTCGAGGAGCACGTAGCCCACCAGTGCGATGGCGACGGCGTCGCCCGCTCCGATGGCGCCCGAGGACAGTCGCTCCAGGGCCATGCCGACGGCGGCCGTGACGAAGAACAGGGAGAACAGGCAGTCGGTGACGAGGATGACGAGCTGGTTGCCGGCCAGCAGGCCCATGACCGCCCGGCGGTTGTCCTCCCCCGCGCGGCGCAGGCGGATGGCCCGGCGGCGCGCGGCCCGGGCGAGGGTGAGGGCGGTCAGTCCCTGAATGGCGTCGAGGTACTCGGCGGCGAGCCTGAAGCGCTGGGCGCGCGACCGTGCCGAGGACCGCCGGAGTCGGGAGTAGAGGCCGATGATGGTGCCGGGCACGAGGACGACGGCGACCGCGAGCACGGCGGCCGTCGGCCAGTCGACCGCGACGGCGAGCAGCACCAGGACGAGCGCCGGGGACAGGGCCGCGGCGACCGTGGGGGCCAGGAAGGTCTGCCGGTACAGCGCCACGCGCTCGGCGCCGTCGGTCAGCAGGGAGACGGTCGCCCCGGAGCGGCTCTCCGCGGCATGGGCGGGACCGAGGGACAGGAGGTGGTCGAGCAGGCGCGCGCGGATCGCACCCTCCTGCTCGGCGGCGCTGGAGCGGGCGATCGCCTCGACGGCGAGGCGCCCCGCGCTGGCGACGACGGCGGCCGCCGCCGCGGAGGCGAGACGGGGGCGCCAGTCCCCGGCACCGGCGCCGGGCAGGAGCGCGCCGAGGCTGCGGCCGAGACCGATGAGGGCCCATCCCTGGGCGAGGCCGGCGACCAGGGTGAGAGCGGAGGAGACGGCGTTGGCGCGTCGCCCGGCGGACGTGCCGACGCGGGTCCCGCCGAACGCGCCGGGCCTCGCGGCTCCACCGCCCCGGCGGCCGCGTCGAGGAACGGGGCGGACGGTCTCCGGTGTCATGGGGCCTCCTGAACGGTGGTGAGCCGCGGGGGCCCAGAGGAAGCGTCGATGATAGGCGCGCCTAACCCCGCAGCAGGAAGATCGTATGACACGACGCGACGTCCGCGAAGAGCCGACGGGACGCCGACAGGCGCTCGCGACGACGCGCTCCGCCGTCGTCGCGAGCGCCTGTCGGCGCGTCGGAGCGAGTCCGACGACGGCGCCGTCAGCCCCGTCCCGGCTCGCCCTCCGACGCGACGGCGCGAGCCCGCGCGGCCAGGTGGGCCATGACCCCGCCGATGAACGCGTCCCCCAGGCCGATCGTCGTGGGCGATGACGTCCGCGCGTCGTAGCCGGGCGCGATCAGCACCCCGGCCCGTCGCAGCTCGGGGGCGGCCGCCAGCGCGAGTCCGACCGGTTCCCGCGGCGAGACGGCGACGGCGTCGTACTCCGCCCGACCGTAGCGGTCGCCGTTGACGAAGCGCGTGGAGGCCATGAGGCACCCGGCCCGCGCCGCATCGCGGTACAGGCCCGCCTCGGCGCCGATGCAGGCCGCGTACCGGCTGGTGTGGACCATGACGGTCGGCGATCCGAGGATCTCCCCGAGCCCCTCCATCATGGCCGCCACATCACCGGGCGCCGTCAGGTCCATCTGCCGCCCCAGGTACTGCCGGGCCTCATCCTCGTTGAGCGAGTGGGCATCGGCCAGCGACGGCACGGTCTCCAGCACGACCGCCCGCAGGGCCTCGTCGTGGAACCCGGCGTCCTCGTAGACGACCGGCACCGCCCGCGGCACGTCGCGGAGCATGCCGGCCAGCTCCGCGAGCCTCGCCCGCAGCTCGTCGGCCGACTTCATCGTGTTGAGGCCCGAGATGAGGACCGCCGACGCCCCCCGCAGAACGGCGGGGAGCTCCCGGCTCAGCACCATGCGCTCATTCGGCTCGTCGTTGACCAGGATGACGCGGTTGGGACGACCGGCCACGATCGTCGCATCGGCCAGCCGCACCGAGGCCCCGCGGGGGTACTGGACGATGACGTGCGGGTCCAGCGAGTCCTCCTCGGCGCTGCACGTCCACGCCACCCCCGCCGGCAGGCGACGGCGCACCTCGTCGCTGATGGAGACCAGGTGAACGGTCGAATCGACGCCGACGCGGCTCATGGCGAGCGCCGCCCGCACGCAGGTCCCACCCAGCGTCACCTCATGGCCGAAGCGGGCGCCGAAGGCGAGCAGCTGCTCCTTGTCCTCCACGTAGCACTCGCAGCCGCGCGCCCGGCGCATCGACCGGAGGATCGCCACCACGACGCCGCGCCCATCGGCGACGACCGACGGCGGATCCTCCTCGACCTCGGCGAGATGGATCCCGTGGTCGTCGACGAGCCGCTGGAACGCCGCGGCGTCCCACTCCAGCTCGTAATCGACCGTCCCACCGAGTCCGAGAACGATGCGCCCCGTCATGTCAGCCCCCGCTCAGAACAGGTCGGCCTTGCCCGCCGACTCGAACAGGTCGATCTTCTGCGCCGCGCACTGGCGCAGGGCCTCCTCGCAGGGCGGCTCGATCGCGTTCGGCTCCCGCAGGTGGACGTCCTGAAGCACCTCGCGCATGCGCTGGAAGTACGCGGCCTTGATGTCGGAGGAGATATTGATCTTGTTGATCCCGCCGTGAACGGCCCCCGCGATCTCCGTGTCCGAGTTGTTCGAGCCGCCGTGAAGCACCAGGGGGATCCCCAGGCGCTCCTTGATCCGCGCCAGCAGGTCGAGCTTGAGCTCCGGCTTGACCTCGGAGGGGTAGAGCCCGTGCCGCGTCCCGATCGCGATGGCGAGGGAGTCCGCGCCCGTGGCCTCGATGAAGCGCTCCGCGTCGTCCGGGTCGGTGTACAGGATCTCCTCCGACCCCGTCTCCCCGTACTTGTCCGAGACCCCGATCGTCCCCAGCTCGGCCTCCACCGACACCCCGACGGCGTGGGCCGCCCGAACGACGCGCGAGGTCTGCGCGACGTTCTCCTCGAACGGGGCGAAGGACTTGTCGATCATGACGGAGGTGAAACCGCTCTGAATCGCCAGCAGCACCTGCTCGTAGGTGGCGCCGTGGTCCAGGTGGATGGCGGTCGGGACCGAGGACCTGTGCGCGATCAGCGCGATGGAGGCCAGCATCTCCGGGCGGATGTGGCTCAGCTCGTCCGGGTGGATCGCGATGATGTGCGGCGAGCGCCTCTCCTCGCACGTGTCCACGACGGCGCGGAGCATCGAGTAGCTCGAGATGTTGAACGCCGGGACCGCGAAGCAGTGCTCATGAGCGACGGCGAGAATATCGTTACCAGTGGTCAGCATATGGGTTCTACCTTTCTGTGTGTGCCGCCAAGCTCAGCTCTTGACGGATCCAGCGGTCATGCCACCGATGAAGTAGCGCTGGAAGAATACGAAGAGGAGGATGACCGGGATGGAGCCGAGAACGGACATCGCCATCATCTCGTTCCACTCGTAGGAGTGCTGCCCCATGAGCAGCTGAATTCCGATCGGGACCGTGCGCATGTTATTCGTCCTGGTGAGCGTGAGCGCGAACAGGTACTCATTCCATGCGATCATGAACGTGTAGATCCCCACGGAGACGATTCCGGGCACCGAGATCGGGACCAGCACCTTCCACAGGGCTCCGAACGAGGATGTCCCATCGACCTTGGCCGCCTCATCGAGCTCGCGCGGCAGGGTGTTGAAGTAGCCGGTCAGCATGATGATCGCGTAGGGGAGGGTGAACACCATGTAGGTCAGGATCAGGCCCTGATAGGTGTTGTACAGCTTGAGGCCGACCATCAGCCCGAAGAACGGGATCAGCAGGGTGATCGGCGGAACCGCCTGCACCGAGACGACGACGACGTTGATCAGCCTCTTGGCCAGGAAGTCGAACCGGCTGAACGCGTAGGCCGCCAGGATGGCGACGACGAGGGTCAGCACGGTGACGGACAGCGCCACGAAGTAGCTGTTGATGAAGAACCGCATCTTCCCCGCGTCGTGGAAGATGGAGGCGTAGGCCGCGAAGGAGGAGCCCTCCTCGATGAGCCGGGGCGGGCTGGAGAAGATCTTCGCATTCGGCTTGAAGGAGGAGACGAGCATCCACAGCACCGGGAACGCGGCGAACCCGCCCCCGAGCAGCAGGCCGGCCCATGTCCCGATCCGGCTCGCGAGCCGACGCCGTCTCTTCGAGTTCCTCGACATCATGATCAATCCCTCGCTCTCTGACTGCGGACGTAGAAGAACGCCAGGATCATCGACAGGACCAGGACGATCACCGCGCTCGCGGACGCGCCGGCGAAGTCGTACTCGGAGAATGCGAGCTTGTAGGTGAACGTCGAGAGCATCTCGGTGGCGCTGAGCGGGCCGCCGCCGGTCGTCATCCAGATCAGCGCGAACTGCTGGGACGTCCAGATGAGGTCCAGCAGCGCCATGGAGACGATGATCGGCTTGAGCTGGGGGATGGTGATCGACCAGAACCTCCTGACCGGTCCGGCCCCATCGACCTCCGCTGCCTCGTAGAGGTCGCGGGGGATCCCCTGGAGACCCGCCAGGATCGAGATCATGAAGAACGGGTACCCGGACCAGATGTTGATGCAGGTGACCACGGCCAGGGCCGACCCCGGATCGGCCAGCCACTCGTGCTGGCTCGATATCGCCCCGATGCCGGACAGGATCGCGTTGACGATCCCGTTGGGGTTGAGCAGGAGGCGCCAGAGGATGGCGACGATGGCGATCGTCAGGAGCCAGGGCAGGACGAACAGCGTGCGGAAGATCGTCTTCGTCGCGCGCGAGACCGACTCCGAGTTCAGGAGCATGGCGAAGCCGAGGCCGATGATCATGTGCGCCACGACGCTCGCACCGACGAACCAGAACGTGTTCGACAGCGCGGTGCGGAACTTCGCCCCGGTGAGGATCTCGACGTAGTTGCGCAGCCCGACGACATGCGACTGGCGGACGGTGATGACGCCGTCCATGAGGGAGTAGCCGATGACCATGACGATCGGCACGACCATGAGGACGACGAGCAGGAGGATCGTCGGGGAGAGGTAGGCGTAGGGCACCAGGGCCCGCTTGAGGCGCTCCCGTCGCGGCAGGGCGCGGGGCGCGCCGCCGCGCGCCGAGGGCGCCCGATCGCCCGAGCGCCCCGGGCGATCCGCTCCGGGTCCGGGCTCAGAACTTCTCATCCCAGGAGCCCTGTGCGTTGGAGAGCATGGTGTCGACGTCGATCGTGCCGCTGAGGTAGCTCTGGAACTGCTCGTCGAACTCGCGCATGAGGGTCTCGGAGACCGGCAGCCCGGTGAACTCGTTGGCGGGAGTGCCCGATCCCCAGATCTCGAAGGCCTTCTTGAACATCTCGTCGCTGTTGACGAACTCGGGGGTGGCCTTGCTGTTGCCGGGGAAGGCCTTGGCGTCGTTGGCGAGCTCGGCGTTGACGTCCGCCCCCATCAGGAAGGCCACGAGCTTCCACGCCGCGGCGGCGTGCTCGGTGGTCCCGGACACCCCGATCCCCCACGAGGCGTACGGCATGCCGCGCTGCCCGGAGTACCCGGCGGCGGCCGGGATGGCGGCGATGTCGAAGGCGAGGTCCGGGTTGCCCTGGCGGATGGTGTTCACGTGCGCGAGGGAGTCGATCATCAGGCCGACGCGCCCGTTGGTGAAGTCCTCGACCTTGTCCTGCTCCTTCATGGTGAAGGCCCCCGGGGAGACGACGCCGTCGTCCCACAGCTTCTTGATGAACTCCGAGGCGCTCTTGACGTCGGCGTTGCCCTTCAAGCTGGGCTTGCCGTCGCCAGTCAGCATCGAGCCGCCCGAGGCCCAGACCCAGGACATGACGTCGTTCTGGATCCCGTTGGGCGCCTCGAGGGACAGCGGGAGCGCCCATCCGGACACGTCTCCCCCGGTGACGGCCTTCGCGGCCGCGGCGAAGTCATCGCGGGTGGCGGGGATCCCGCTCACGCCCGCCTTGGTCAGCAGGTCGGTGTTGGCGAACATCGGGTAGACGAAGTTCACCACCGGGATCATGTAGGTCGCGCCGTTCACCTGGATCTGGCTCGCCAGCTCGGAGTCGTCGTACCCCTCCTGCCCCATCAGGGCGGTCAGGTCGGCGATCGCCCCCTGCTTGGCGAAGTCGTTGACCCAGGCGCCGTCGATGCCCACGACGTCCGGCATGGTGCCGGCGGCCGCCCCGGCCACGAGCTGCTCCTTGGTCGAGGCGTAGGGCCCCGAGAGCAGCTCGACCTTGATCCCCGGGTTCTGCTCCTCGAACTTGTCCATCAGAGCGCGGAAGGTGCCGTCGGGGAGCTCGGGCTCCCACCACTGCGCGAACTCGAGGGTGACATCCCCTCCCGCACCGCCTCCTGAGCCGCAGCCCGCGAGCCCCATCGCCGTCATGGCGGTCACGACGGCAGCGAGCTGCCCAAATTCACGTCGACGCATCGTTCACTCCATCATCGTTGATTCGAGTCGCGGCATTGTGCGTTTTTCTGCTAGTTCATGCCGCCGGAGAGGATAGTAGCGCGACTTCTTGCACTTGTCGACCGTCCCCTAGATAACGCGCCCGCAACGAACGGCACATACGCGCACAGATCCGCTACCCTGCTCTCATGAGCGATGCATCCCGACTCCCTGCCGGCCGCAAGGCCGACGTCGCCAAGCACGTCGCCGAGCACGGGCAGGTGACCGTCACCGCCCTCGCCGAGCACTTCGCCGTCTCCGCCGACACCATCCGCCGCGATCTGGACCAGCTCGACTCCGAGGGGCTCATCATCCGCACCCACGGGGGCGCCATGTCGAACTCGGCGATCCCCTGGCACGACACGGGGCTCGACGACCGCTCCCGGCTCCAGCCCGATCAGAAGGAGCAGATCGGCCTGACCGCCGCCGAGCTCGTCGAGGACGGCAGCGTGCTGTTCATCAACGGGGGAACGACGACGCTCGCGCTCGTCAAGCACCTGAGCCGCCGCCGCGAGCTCATCATCGCGACCAACTCGCTGCGCGTGCCCGCGGAGATCAGCGCCGACGCCTGCCGCGACCTGTACGTGATCGGCGGGCACGTCAGGCTGTCGGGGCAGGTGACGGTCGGCCCCGTCGTCTTCGCCAGTCCCGTCTCCGGCGTCGAGACGGACATCCGAGTCGATCTCGCGCTCCTGGGGGTGGGCGCCATCGACGCCGGCGGCATCTCGACGTCCAACCTGGCCGAGGCGGCCATGCTCGCGCAGATGGCCTCCCGGGCCAGGAAGGTGGCCGTCCTCGCCGACTCCACCAAGCTCGACCGCCGTCTGTTCGCGACGATCGGAGGGCTGGAGATCGCCGACTACCTCGTGACCAGCACGGCCCCCACGGGCGCGTTGGGCAAGGCCCTCGCCAAGAGCTCCGTCGAGGTCCTGGCGCCGGACACCAAGCATCGACTCAAGCACCGAGACTGAGGAGAACTCATGACCAGTTCCACGACCCGCCCGTTCTTCGACGAGGAGGCCCGCCATCTCCTGCGCTTCGGCAAGCGCGCGCGGGTGCCGGAGGGATTCGGGTGGTTGGCCGACGACGGCTCCGTCGACGCCTCCCGGGGGACCCACCTGTGGATCACCGGGAGGATGACCCACTGCTTCGCGCTGGGCCATCTCCTCGGGGACCCCGACGGGCTCGGCCTCGCGGAGCACGGCGTCGCCGCCCTGCTCGACGGGCCGCTGCGCGACCGGCAGGCCGGGGCGTGGAGGTCGGCGGTCGCGCACGAGGGCGCCCCCGAGGAGGGGCGGCTCGTCTCCTACGACCACAGCTTCGTCATCCTGGCCGCCGCGTCGGCGCTCCTGGCGGAGGTGCCGCGCGCCGGCGAGCTGCTGGAGGCCGCGCTGGAGGCCTTCGACCGCCTGTGGTGGGACGACGACGCCGGAATGGTCGTGGACTCCCGATCGCCCCGGACACTGGCCGTGGACCCGTACCGGGGAGCGAACGCGAACATGCACACGGTGGAGGCGCTCCTGGGCGCGTACGCCGCCACCGGGCGGACGCTCCACCTCGAACGGGCGCTGCGCATCACCTCGCGCATCTCGACGCAGTTCGCCGACCACGACTTCCGCCTGCCCGAGCACTACGACGAGTCCTGGTCGCCGCTGCTGGACTACAACCGGGAGTTCCCGGCCGACCCGTTCCGCCCGTTCGGCTCCACGATCGGGCACTGGCTGGAGTGGTCCCGCCTGATGGTGGAGGTGCGAACCGCGTGCGCCCAGCGGGACCTGCCGTATCCCGCCGCGCTGGACGTCATTCCGCAGCACATGTACAGGAGGGCGCTGCTGGAGGGATGGGGCCCGGACGGGATGCCCGGCTTCATCTACACGGTCGATTTCGAGGGCCGCCCCGTGGTCGCGCAGCGCATGTACTGGGTGCTGTGCGAGGCGATCGGCGCGGCCGAGACGCTCCGGGAGGCCACGGGCGACACCTCCTACGACCTCGACGTCGACGGGTTCGCCTCCTGGGCGCGCGCCCACCTCATCGAGAGGCCGGGCGAGTGGCACGAGGAGCTCGACGAGAAGAACCGCCCCGCGAGCGGGACGTGGGTCGGCAAGCCCGACATCTACCACGCCCTGCAGGCCATGGTGATCGGGACGATCCCGATCTCGCCGTCGTTCGCGTACGGCATCGTGCACCGCGCGGATCGGTGAGGGGATCGGGAAGCGGATCGACCCGCCGCCCGCTCCGGGGCCCCACCCGTGGGAGGGCGCCCGTGCGCGGCGCCGGCCGGCCCCGGAGGGCGCCGACCGCACGACGCAGCTGAGCGGCGGCGGGCCGCGGAGCGGGCCAACGAGTCCGGCCCCGGCCCGCGCACGACGACGCGGCCCGCACGCCTCCCGGCGCCGGTCGCCTTACGGTTCACGGCCTCCTCGCCGGTGAACGGCGCCCGCACGCCGGCTGGCGCCGGCCCCGTCCGGCGCCAGCCGGCGCTGGTCGGCCCCGCGCTCTCATAGCCGACACTCAGCGCCTCTCCTCCCACTCAACAGGCTGGTCCGCTGTCATAGTTGCACGACGGGGCGCCCGCTCCGTCTCGACTATGACCGGGAGGCCTTATGTCCGCGTCACTGACACGCAGCGCCCGCATCCGTGCCGCCGTCGAGGGATTCAGCGCCCTCCAGGTGCTCGTCCTCATCGGCACGACTCTGCTCGTCCTGTTCGGGGTCCTGATCGGCGGACGCAACTACGTGTCCGCGGTGGACACCGACAAGCTGGTCTCGCAACCGGCGAACGTGGTCGCCGCGAGCAGCGCGGCCGAGCCGCGCGAGCCGACGACGCGCTCCCGCCAGGTCTGAGGCCCGGGGCCGGGCCCCGGGCCTCGGGCGCTGGCCCCTCCGGTCGCCGATCGAGAGGGGATCGGCAGGCGATTTCGTCCACCCACCGGGTCATGTCAGACTCGGGCCATGAATGCAATGAGGCTTTCTCGGACAGCGCCGTCCCTCCGCTACCGCTCCCCCGCCGACTGGCCATCCTCGTGGCGGCAGCCGCCGCACGTCGTCGTCGAGACCTGCGTGGAGGACATCGAGGGCGTCAGGGTCTCCGCGCGCGCGGGCGCCGATCGCGCCGAGCTGTGCGATAACCTCGCCGCCGGCGGGACGACACCGTCCATCGGCGCCGTCGAGGCGGCCATCTTCGCCGCCGCAGAGGAGATCGGGCACCGCCGGGCGGTGGCGGGCAACCACTGGGCCACCGGACCGGCGGCGAGGCCCCTGGGACTGCGCGTGATGATCCGTCCGCGCGGAGGCTCCTTCGTCTTCGACGCCGACGAGATCCGCGCGATGACGGCGGACGTGCGCCGAATCGCCTCCTTGTCCCGACAGATGAGTGAGTTCACGCGTCCCCAGCGGGTCGGCGGAGCCGGACCGGCGCTGCCCCCGGCGGTCGACCTCGGCTTCGTCATCGGGGCGCTGACCGAGGAGCACACGATCGACCGCGGACTGCTGCGCCTGCTGATCGACCTCGCCGAGGGGGCGCCCGTGGCCTTCAGCAAGGCCATCGACATCACCCGCGACCCGATCGAGGCCTACGGCGACCTGGGCGGGCTCGGGGTCGACTACGTGCTGACCTCCGGCGGGGCGAGTACCGCCGTCGAGGGTGCGGAGGTCCTGCGCGGCATGGTCGCGGCGGGACGCGAGGGCGGCGGCCCCCGGGTGATCGCGGCCGGCTCGGTGCAGCCGGACTCCGTGGCCCGGATCGTGGAGGCCAGCGGCGTCCGCGAGCTCCACATGCGCTGCTCCGTGCCCGGCGCGACGTGGCAGGATCCCCAGCGCACCGAGGAGGCGCAGGTCCGGCGCGCCGTCGAGGCGGCTCACGCCCTGCGCCTGCCCTGACGCCGGCGGGCGCGCGCCGCGCTCCCATCGCCACGCACTCGCCGTGGGCGCCCGCTTCGCTCCCGCCGTCGCGCATCCGCACTCCCCCACCACGAGTCGGGCATTTCTGTACGAGACCGGCATTTCGGCGCGAGGCCGACGACGCCGTCGTCCGACTCGCGCAGGAAAGCCCGACTCGACGGGAACGGGCCCAAGCGGATCCCACCTCGCCCCGCCCCGACGGCGGCAGACGCAGGCGCCGGGCTCCACAGGCGTCCTCGCAGTACCCCGCCTGCCCCCGCCTGTGGAGAGTGGATGCAGGCCGGCGCCCCGCATCCCACTATCAGTACGTGAGCCTCAACAACTCCGCCCCACGTACCGCCCGCGGCGTCGACGGGCCCGCCCCGGTTGCTCGCTTGACCTCCGAGTGCTTGAACCTGGGCTGTCCGCGGCCTGAACGCGACGCCACGTGGCGCAAGGTCGCCCCCGGCGTCTACGCCCCCACCGGCGACTGGCACCGGGCCACCGCCGACAACCGCCACCTCGCACTGATCGACGCGGCCCTCCGCAAGCACGGCGGTGACCTCGTCCTCGCCGGAGCATCCGCCGCACTCATTCTCGGACTGCCCGTCATCGGGCGCCTTCCCGAGCGCGTCCAGTGCCTCGGGGAGAAGAATCAGCGCACCCGCACGTCCCTCCTGAGACGGCATGTCCGTCAGACACCCGTCATCGTTCCCGTGGGGAGGTGCCCCGTCACCAGCGTCGCCACCACCTGCATCGACCTGGCTCGCTGGGAAGGCCTCGTCCAAGGCGTATGCGCTATGGACCATGCACTGCGCCACCGATTGTGCACGCGCGAGGAACTCATCGACGCCCTCGGCCGCCTTCCCACTCGCGCACGCGGTCTGCGCGTCGCCCGCATCGCCGTGCACCTGGCCGACCCCCTGTCCGAGTCACCCGGAGAGTCCCTTTCACGCGTACGGATGTGGCAGGCGCGAATCCCGCGTCCGGTGCTCCAGCACGAGATCCAGACCGACGTCGGCATCGCCCGGACCGACTACTTCTGGCCCGAGAGCGTCGTCAAACCCCACCCGGTCTCAGAATTCGACGGGAACGCGAAGTACCACCGGGAGTCCTACGGGCGCGCCACCGAGGAGACGATTCTCAAGGAGCGCGGACGCGAGCGAGCGCTGTGGCGCCTGGGCTACCCGATGGCGCGTTGGACGTGGGGCGACGCCTGGTACGACAACGGCGCTCGTATGCTCGCCGAGCTCGCGACCGTCGGCGTACGCCCCGGCGCCGTCAGGTGGTGAGTGCCGCGCTCCCATCGCCACGAGTCGGGCATTTCTGTACGAGACCGGCATTTCGGCGCGAGGCCGACGACGCCGTCGTCCGACTCGCGCAGGAAAGCCCGACTCGTGGTTCCAGTAGCCGGGCGAGGCCCCACCCGACCGATCTCGACGCGGAACCCGACCGATCTCGACGAAGGGGCGAAGCCGGGCTCAGGGGCGCACGCGGCGGGCCGCCTCCACCAGGTGACGCAGGCTCGCCTCGGTCTCGGCGTAAGCGCGCGTCTTCAGCCCGCAGTCCGGGTTGGCCCACACCTTCTCCACGCCCAGCGCCGCCACGGCCCGCTGGAGCAGCTCGGTGCACTCCTCCGCGCTGGGCACCCGCGGGGAGTGGATGTCCCAGACGCCCGGGCCGAGCCGGCGCTCGAAACCGTGAGCGGCGACGGCCGGCAGAATATCCATGCGCGAGCGGGACGCCTCGATGGAGGTCACGTCCGCGTCCAGGTGGTCCACGGCGTCGATGACGACGTCGAACTCGGAGTAGCACAGGTGGGTGTGGATCTGGGTGGCCGCGGCGGCGCCCCCGGTGGCCAGGCGGAAGGCCCCCACCGACCACTCCAGATAGGCGGGCCGGTCGGCCAGCCGCAGCGGCAGGGTCTCGCGGATGGCCGGCTCATCGACCTGCACGATGGGGATGCCGGCCGCCTCCAGGTCGGCGACCTCCGCGCGCAGGGCCAGGCCCAGCTGATCGGCCACCTGGGCGCGCGGGATGTCGTCGCGCACGAAGGACCAGGCCATGATGGTCACCGGCCCGGTGAGCATGCCCTTCATCGGCTTGTCGGTCAGCGACTGGGCGTAGGCGGACCAGGCCACCGTCATGGGCTCGGGCCGGGAGATGTCGCCCCACAGGATCGAGGGGCGGGTGCAGCGAGAGCCGTAGGACTGGACCCAGCCGTGCTCGGTGGCCGCGAAACCGTCGAGGAGCTCGGCGAAGTACTGAACCATGTCGTTGCGCTCGGCCTCGCCGTGGACGAGGACGTCGAGCCCGATCTCCTCCTGGAGGCGCACCACCCTCCTGATCTCGGCGCGCATGGCGTCCTCGTAGCCGGCCGTGCCCAGCTCGCCGCGGCGGTGGGCGGCGCGCGCCCGGCGGATCCCGGAGGTCTGCGGGAAGGATCCGATAGTCGTCGTCGGCACGAGGGGCAGGCCGAGTCGCGCATCCTGCGCGGCCTTGCGCTCGTCGTAGGGCGCGCGGGTGCGATCGGCCCGAGTGACGGCGACGACGGCGGCGCGCACCTCGCCACGGTTCACCCCGGGGTGGGCGGCGCGCTCGGCGCGCAGGCGAGTGTCCTCGGCGAGCTCGCCGGCGACGGCCTCGCGCCCCGCGGCCAGTCCGCGCGCCAGGACCTGGACCTCGGCGACCTTCTGGTCGGCGAAGGCGAGCCAGGAGCGGATGTCGGCGGGCAGGGAGGCCTCGCGCGCGGCGTCGTGCGGCACGTGCTGCAGCGAGGTGGAGGTGCCCACGACAACGGGCGTGCCCGTCGGCAGCGCATCCCGCAGAGCCTCCAGCTCGGTCAGGGCGGCCTCCAGATCGGTGCGCCAGATGTTGCGACCCGACACGACGCCGGCCACGACGGTCTTGCCCTCCAGGAGCGCGAGCTCGTCCGCCGCGGGCGCCTCGCCGGCGACGAGGTCGAGCCCGACGGCCTCGACACCGGTGCCCGCCAGAACGGGCAGCGCGTCGCCGAGGGCGCCGTAGGTGCCGGCCACGAGCACCTGCGGGCGCTCGGTGATGGCGGCGATCCACGTGTACGCATCGGCCGCGGCCGCCAGCACATCCTCGCGCGGGACCTCCCAGGCGTCGCTGACCAGGGCGGGCTCGTCGAGCTGGACCCACTCGGCACCGGCGGCCCACAGGTCGGCCAGGAGATGCCCGTAGGCGCCGAGCACGTCGCGCAGGCGGTCCAGAGGTCGGAAGCCGGGGTCGGCGCCGTCGGCCGCCTTGGAGAGCAACAGGTAGGTGACCGGGCCGACGAGGACGGGCCGAGGCGCCTCCTCGCCGGCCCCCAGCGCCTCCAGGACCTGGGCGGTCGGGCCATCGGTCGGATCGACGGCCCCGAAACCGGGGACGTAGTCGATGGGGGTGGCGGCGTCGAGCTCGGGGACGAGGTAGTGGTAGTTGGAGTCGAACCACTTGGTCATCTCCAGGGCGGCGCGCTCCCCCTCGCCTCGGGCGGCTGTGAAGAAGCCCGGTAGGGAGGTGCCCGGGTGGCCGTCGGCTCCGGCGCCGTCTCCCCGCGCGGCGCTGTCATCGGTCCGCGCGGCGCCGTCGGGCCGGGCCGCGCCGTCGTCGGCGCCGCCGCGCAGATCGGCGAAGCGCTGCGGCAGGGCGCCGAAGGCCGTGGTGATCTGGAGGACCTGGTCGTAGTAGGTGAAGTCCGCGGGGATGGCGGAGGCGCCGGTCAGACCCAGCCCGCGCAGGCGCGCGCGGGTGGCGGCGCGCAGGTCGGCGGCACGCTCGCGCAGCCCGGAGACGTCAAGATCGCCCTTCCAGTACGACTCGACGGCGCGCTTGAGCTCGCGATCGGGGCCGATACGGGGGTAGCCGAGAATCGTGGCGGCGGGCAGGGGGCTGGTGGGCACGGTCATGAGTGTCTTTTCCTTGGGGTTCGTCAGCGGAGATGCGGGACTACCGCGAGCGTGGTCCGAGCGTATGTCCTGATCGGGTCCGGCGCAGATCCGGCTCAGAGTCTCGACGCCCCGGGCATTCGGCCGCTCGGTCCCCGATCGCCGCCGGGGGTCGCGTTGAGGTAGTCGCGGCGGACCTCTCGCTGGACGGCGGTGTCCGGGGAGGACCCGGCGAGAATCCTGCCCAGGCGCAGGTGGGAGATGACGTCGAGCGCCGGACGCACGCGGTTGAAGGTGTAGAGGTGGACGCCCGGGGCGCCGCCGTCGAGCACCGCGGAGGCGAGGGTGAGAGTGGCGTCGATGCCCGCCGCCGCGGCCACCGCGCCATCGGTCCGCCTCAGGGTGCGCACCAGGTCGGCCGGGACGCCGACACCGGTCAGGGCCTCCAGGCGGGTCAGGCGCCCCAGATCGGTCAGCGGGATGATCCCGGGGAGGATCGGCACGGTCACCCCGGAGTAGAGGGCGGCGCGGCACAGTGCCAGGTAGTCCTCGGGATCGTAGAAGACCTGCGTGATCGCCAGATCCGCTCCGGCGGCCTGCTTGGCGGCCAGCACCTCGACGCCGGCGCCGTGGTCGATGTCGGCCGGATAGGCGGCCACGGCGACCTGGATGTGACGGGCGCCGTCGTCGAAGTACTCGGCCTCGACCTCGCGGATGACGCGCACCAGGTCGTCGGCGTGGGGCAGTTCCCCGACGACGTCCCCGGCCGCGCAGCCCCGCGGCGGGTCGCCGCGCAGGGCGAGGAAGCGGCGCACGCCCATGTCGAGGAAGAGGCGGACGATCTCGACAACCCTGTCCTTGCGATAGCCGATGCAGGTCAGGTGCGCCATGAGGGGGACATCGGAGCGGGACAGCACATGGGTGATGACGTCCTCGGCCGGGTTGTGCTCGCGGCGCACGCGGAAGCGCGGACCGGCGCCGTCGGGGTCGACGGCCACGAAGGAGGGCCGGTAGGTGACCGAGGCGAAGTCGGGACGGGTCGCCAGCAGACGGTCGAGCGCGCCCCAGGTCTGCGTGGCATGACGCCCGGGGCGCGGCGGAAAGAGTTCGAGCGACAGGGTGGGGGACGAGGACGGCGCGGGGGCCGTCGGGGCGGGCCGCCCGCGGCCCGCCCGGGGCGAGGACGGGGAGCCGCTCGGCTGGTCGGTGGGCACGGACGTCATTCGCTCTCCATCGGTCCCGGCAGAAGCACCCACCGCGAGGGGGTTGCTGCGGCGTCATCAAGCCGGGTCTCTCGGCCGCTCTGGATGGAACGCGATGAGTGTAGCGCGTCTCGGTGGATCGGACGACAACGTCCGTCAGCCGGGAAAACGACCGGAGAGTCAATAGACGGTCGATCGCGTCATGTAAACGTATCACGCTGCCAGCGAATCGGAGAGCTCCCCAATGCCGAGGCTGTGACCATCGCCGTCGCCTGTCCTAGGTTTGCCACATGATGGAGGTCAGTATCGCCACGGCCCGCGGCATCGCCCTCGCCGCGACGCTGGGCGTACCGGATACCGCGGATCCGCTGGATCTCCCCGCGCTCGGCGCCGCCCTGGAGGACGGTCGGAAGGCGCCCGACCGCTCCGAGGGCCTCGTCATCCTGGCGCACAACTTCCTCACCGACAGGCACGGGCTGGCGCACCGCCTCGACGACATGGCCGCCCGCTACCGGCGGGAGGGCCTGGCCACCCTGCAGTTCGACTTCTCCGGACTGGGCGAGTCCGACGACGACGTCATCACGCTCGCCGGGGAGGTCGAGGACATTCAGGCCGTCAGCGGTTGGCTGGCCGACCGGGGATTCACCCGGCAGGCCATCCACGCGAACGGGCTCGGGGCGACCGCTGCGCTGCTGGCCCGCCCGGCGCAGGTGCGCACCGTCGTCGCCGTCGGGCCGGTGGTGGGCCCGCAGTCCATCCTGTGGGAGAACGTCTTCTCCTCGGCCCAGCTCGACGAGCTCGACCGGCACGGTCTGACCCGGCTGCCCGACGACAACCCCAACTCGCGCCGGTGGGACGTGCTGAGCAAGGAGACCCTGGCGGACGTCTCGCTGCAGTCGCCGGACAAGACCATGGCCGATCTGCCGTGGCCGATCCTCGTGCTCCACGGGGCGCTGACCGATGAGTTCCCCGACACGGCCGAGGCCGCCGCCGAGGGCTTCCCCCTGCTGCGCGACGGCAGTCGGCTCCAGCAGGTGCGCGCCGACGACGCCAGGGCGGCGCAGGCCGAGGTAGCGCGGCTGGCCATCGAGTGGATCACGCGTCGACTGCGCTGAGGGCCGGAGCGCGGTTCCGGGAGCCGGAGCGCGAACCCGGGAGGCGCGCCGATGGGCGGGACCCCGCGGTCGGGCGCTCCCGGACTCTCAGGCCAGGGATCTCAGGGTCTCGCGCGGCCGGACCCGGGACCTGAGCGGCCCCACCGACGACGCCCCGATCCTGAGGACCTCGCGCGGCCGGACCCGGGACCTTGGCAAGGCCTTCCTCACACGTTCGCGAGCGCTTCTGGCCTCGCGCGGTCGTACCCCGGGCCGCGCGGTCGTACCTTAAAGCCCCTCTAAGGTACGACCACGCGCCATCGGGTACGACCGCGCGCCGCGAACCGGCGAGCGTCCGAGCCCGCCGGGGATGCTCGCCTTGATCTTCTTGTACCGGGTGCGCACGACCGGACGCCCCGAGCCCGCCGGGGATGCTCAGTCGAGCCGCTGCCGCCAGGCGCGCGTCCCGAAGACCTCCGTCGAGGCGGCGGCGACGTCGCAGGCGCGCTCCACGGCAGCCCCCAGCGCGGGACCGGTCAGGTCGTCGCGCCGAGTCCCGGCCAGGGCATGGGCGAGGGCCCCGTGGAACACGTCGCCCGCACCGAGAGTATCGACCGCAGCGACCTGCGGCGGGGAGACGGAGTCGTGACCGCCCGCGCACCACCACAGGGCGGGCCGCGCCCCGCGGGTGATGACGACGCCGCGAGCTCCGGCGTCGAGCAGCCAGTGGGCGACGTCCCGTGGCGCCGTCACGGAGCCGGTGGGCCCGGGCGGGTAGAAGCGCGCCGACGCCGCGACCACGTCGCAGCGTCCGGGCAGTCGCGCGGCGGCGTCCTTCCACGACCCGGCGTCCATGACGGTGAGCGCGCCCGCGCGGGCGGCGAGATCGAGGGAAACCTCGGCGAGGGCGGGGTTGTGCCCGTCGATGAGGACGACGTCGGGCGGGGGCCTGCGCCCGCGGTCCACTCGCGCGGCATACCGGTCCAACGGGGCAGTGACGGCGACGGCGCGAGCATTGGTGGAGACCACGGAGCGCTGGCCGGTGGCTGCGGTGATGACGCACGAGGAGACCGACAGCCCCGGGGCTTCGGGCACGATGGGCGCCGGCGCGCCCGCAGCGGGGAGGCCCGCGCCCGCAGCTGGCGCGTCCTCGCCGCGAATCTCCGGCGCGCCCGCGGAGGGCGCGCCCAGGTCGAGCGCGGAGCGGTCGGAACCGCCCGGGCCGCCCGAGCAGTCGATGAGCTCGACGCCGGTCGCGGCCAGGTCGGCACGCACGAGTTCGGCCAGGGGCCCGGCGCCGACGGGCGCGGCGAGAATCGCACGGCCGCCGAGGGCCGCGAAGGCGACGGCGGCGTTGGTGGCCGGGCCACCGGCGGCGACGAGCTGATCCAGAGCGACGACCTTGTCGTCGGGTCCGGGCGGCGCCTCGACGAGCTGGATGACATCGACGACGGTCAGCCCGCAGAACAGGCCAACGGGCCGGCCAGCCGGCAGCGCCCGGCACGATCGGCGTCGTCGGCGCCCGCCCGCCTCCTCGGCGGATCCCGTGCCCGGCTTCCCGGCGGGTCCCGTGCCCTCCTCCCCGGTAAACCGAGCGCTCGACTCCGCACCCGTCCCCGGAGCACCGGCGTACGACCCGGACATCATGCCGCCCGGGCCGTACCTCCCGCCCGCGGGCGCGTACCGCCCCGATGGGGATGGGACCGCCCGACTCCGACCCGGACGGGGCGCCGTCCCGTACGTCGATCCGTCCGGGGCCGGCGTCATGCTGTTAGGGACTGTGCCGTAACGAACCGGCTGGGGCCGGTCAGGACCTGCCATGCGCTCAAGCATGGCACAGGCGCTCGCGCCGCAACACCGAGAATTCGAAAGGCTCCGAGGATTCCCCGGCGGACTCCGAGGCCGGGCCGAATCGGCCGAATCAGCAGTGTCCGAGGCCGGGCCGAGCCGGCGCGCTCACCGCGCCGCGCCGCTGTCGGCTCTACAAGCCCTGTCGGCGCCGACAGCGCCATCACCGCCTTCCACGCAGCCCGTGCGAACGGCGCCGCCGTCGGGGTCGCCGGCGCCTCCTACGACGTCGGGGCCGGCACGTCCCGCACTGCCGCGGCCGCCGGGACCTTTCGCGCCGTTGGAGCCGCCAGCACCTCCCGCAACGTCCTCCGGCGGGCGGGCCGGCTCCGGGGGGACGGCGGGGGCGGCAGGAGCAGCGGAGGCGGCGGGAGCCGCGGGAGGCGGCGTCGAGGCCTCCACCAGCAGCTCGACGCGCTCGGACAGCGCGGCCACCTGCTGCTGAAGAGCCTCGACCTGCGCGCGCGTGGCCGCCTCCTGCTCGGCGCCCTCCTCGGCCACGAGGGAGACGATCCAGGAGGCGAGCGTCGCCGTCACGACTCCGGCGAGCGCGACGCCGCCGACCATGAGCAGTACCGCCGCGCACCTGCCCACCGCCGTCACGGGAGCCAGGTCGCCGTACCCGATGGTCGTGATGGTCACCAGCGACCACCAGACCGCCTCGCCGAACGTGGTGATCGGCGTGCCGGGCGCGCCCCTCTCGGCGTCGAGCACCGCCAGGGAGGACAGGAGGATGAGCAGACTCACGCCGCCCGCCGTGTACGCCGTGATCCGACCGCGCAGCGCGATGCCGGCCCCGCGCTGGAGCACCCCCAGCAGGGCGACCAGACGCAGAAGCCGCAATGGTCTGAGCACGGGCAGGACGACGACGGCGAGATCGAGCAGGTGCCGGAGGAACCAGCGGCCGCGATTCGGGGCGAGCGCCAGGCGCACGACGTAGTCGGCGATGAAGGCCATCCACACGACGTCCATCGTCATCTCGACGCCGGCCCGCGCCGCGCCGCGGAGGTCGACGATGACCTCCCACGCGTAGACGGCGAGGAAGACCAGGGCGGCGGCGGTCAGCGGCCACTCGGAGGCGCGCTCCCAGACGCGCAGGCGAGCACCGCTGTTCCGCTCCGACATGCCCTCCATCGTAAGCGATCGTGAGCGACGCCCGGCCGCCCGACGACTCGCCGAGATCGGTTCGGTTCCGGCCCGAGATCGGTTCGGTTCCGGCCCGAGATCGGTTCGGTTCCGGCCCGAGATCGGCCCGGCGGGGTGCCTGCTTCGGCGTAATAGCGGGTCAACGGCTCGACAGCGACCGGCCTCCATCACCAGCCGCGACAGGTACTTGTAGCCGTCACCGGCGACATCACGCGCATCGACACGGTCGCCCAAACCGCCCCTCACCCGTTCGTCGGACGGGTGAGCCGGCACCCCGCCAACCTCGATCCGTAAGAGGCGTGGCAGATCCTGGGGTGTCTCCCGTCGTGAGTGTTCTCCAGCCACGTGCGGGCCTGGGGCAGGATCCGACCTCTGGTGATACGGATCTGCGCATCGTCGAGTGCGGACGGGTCATCGGGTCGCTCGTCGCGGTTGAGCCGCCTAAACTGATCGTCATGTTGGTTTACAGCATTGCTTCAGTGCGTCTGCGTACCCGCTAACGGCGGCGAGCACACCTCAACTGCCTGTTGCTCCCGCCCTCGGCGATCACGGCCGGGCGGCTTTTTCAGCGCGCCCGGCTCCGCAACAACCACGGAGCAAACAGTGCCTACCTATCGACACGGCCGTCATGAACACGGCCAGAACTTCCTGACCGACCAATCCACCATCTCCACGATCACTCAGCTGGTGGCCGCCACAGAGGGTCCGATCATCGAAATCGGCCCCGGCGACGGAGCCCTCACCATCCCACTGGCTCATCTCGGACGACCAGTCACCGCGGTTGAGATCGACGCGCGACTTGCGCGACGTTTGGGCGAACGCCTCCCGTCACACGTGGACGTCGTTGCCGACGACTTCCTGACCTATCGCCTTCCAACGTCTCTCCATGTGCTCGTCGGCAACCTGCCGTTTCACCAGACCACAGCCATGCTTCGGCGCATGCTGCACGCGTCCGCATGGACAAATGCAATCTTGCTCGTGCAATGGGAAGTCGCCCGGCGCAGAGCTGGCGTTGGCGGTGCAACGATGATGACCGCGCAATGGGCACCCTGGTTCGAGTTCACACTGCACGCCCGCGTACCAGCCCGTGCGTTCACCCCACGCCCCGGAGTCGACGGCGGAATCCTCACCATCCACCGCCGCAAACGCCCGCTGCTGCCCCTGGCACAGCAGCGCCAGTTCCACGCGCTGGTTCACCGCGTCTACACCGGGCCCGGTCGCGGGATCGCTCAGATCCTTGCACGCAGCACCGCGCTGAGCACAGTACGGGCTGCACAGGCATGGCTGAGTCGTCACGGCGTGATCGCTGCCGGGCTGCCGAAGGACTTGCCCGTCGAGGCCTGGGTGGACTTGTTCAAGACAACCGGCTCATCACCACCGGCACGCCCCACGAACACGCGCTCGGGAAGGCGCCGTCGATGAGCATCGAACCCCGACGGCAAGCGTGCCTCGACGAGACCGAGCACGACAGGGCACCCGATGCGAGCCCGAGTGAGATCGCCGTACAACGTGCAGCACGGCTCCTCGCCGAATGTCCCGAACGGGCCTGGCGACTCCATGACCTTGCCGCCCTGGTGCACCTGTCCACGTCGCAACTGGGCAGGATATTCAGCCAGCGCTTCGGGATGCCGCCCATGCAGTACTTGGCTCATGTTCGGACTCACCGCTTGGCCCGCCTCCTGGTGGAGACCGATCTTCCGATCGGTGTGGCCATGACGCGGGTCGGGTGGAGCAGTCGCGGCCACGCCGCACGCCAGTTCACCGCCATCGTCGGTGCCAGCCCATCCGGCTATCGGCGCGAAGCGACCAAACAGGCACTCCCGCGGTGGCAATGCTGTGAACAAGGCAGCCGCCGGCGGACCTCGAGCTAGACGGCCCCGCAAGACAAGAGCGCTTTGATGTCATCGGCAAGGATCACTTGTGGGCTGATGTGGTGCATCGCATGAAGCCGCGCATAGACGGGAGCCTGCTCGGAGTCGATGCCCACATGCTATTTCATCAAGCGTTATAGGAGCAGTCAGGGCGCTGCCGATCACCAGATTGGACAACCTGTAGGCGGTCCCAGGCGGATCGGCGGCGCCTGCCTGTTCCAGCAGAACACACATCCGCTCCGAGAGGACCAGGTATGCGGGGTCTCTCGGTGCTCGCATGCCGATGACCTGACCAGCCCGACGGTGAGTCGTGAGGTGGGTGAAGAAGAGCTGTATCAGGGATAGCAGATCAGCGTCACCGATCGCGTCGGCCATGGAATGTTGGCCGCATTGATTGCAGCTGCTTGTTGAGCACCTCGGCCGGAGTCTTGTAGCCGAGGACCTTCCTGGGACGGTTATTGAGTGTGTTGGCGACGGTCTCGGGGTCTGCCGGGCTCCAGCGCGACAGGTCGGTTCCCTTGGGAAATACTGGCGCGGCAGGCCGCCCGAGTCGTCGTTGGTGGGGCGCTGCCACGGGCAGCGGAGGTCGGCGAAGAACATCTTGATGCCGGTGCGCGCGGTGAAGCCGGCGGGACACGGCGCTCGCAGCGCGGCGATGCACCGAACGATGGCACGAACACCACAGTCCTGCGCCCCCAGCAACGCGATCTCCTCGCGTTCGCAGAAGCAGAGGCAACGACCGGTGGGCTCCTTACAAGCTGACAGGAGTCATCCCTTCAGCATGACGGACCCGGCGAAAGACCACCGCAGCCGACGCACCGACCCGGGCGCCGGCGCCCTCAGTGCCGGCACCGGAGGCGATCAACCGCCAGAAGTCACGCTGGACCTCACGCGAGGGCCGCGGAGGCTCGGGCGAGCGCATCGGCGCCCGCAGCACCCGATCAGCACGCCACCGCCAACACCTCACCCCCCACAAGCGCCACCAGCACCCACACTCAACTCCTCAGACACCACGCCAACTCGCCTCTCTCATCAAGCTGTCGCGACAACCAGCCGAATCCACGGCTCTTCCAAGCTCTCGGACCTCCTTCTCCAGCACCCTTGATCCACCGCGCCTCACCGCCCGGCGGTACCGGACCGGGCGCCCCGGTTCGATCCCGGACTCACCCCGCCCAGGCGCGCAGAGCCCCGTGATGGCCCCCGGCTCCCCGGTGATCCGACGAATGGCGGTCCCGACGGCCTCGACATCCCCGGCCAGACCGCCGCCGACACCTCGTCGGAGTCCACGCCCGCAGCCGGGTACGACCCGGTACTCTTCACCACGAAGGTGCTCCCCCCCCCACCGGATATGCGCGGACATACGCAATCCGCATTATCCCAGGGCAAGGAGCACCATCACCCTTATTCATCACCCCAACGATGAGAACTCGAGGTTAAGCGAAGGAGTATTGATGATTCGCTGGTTGCGATCTCATCCGCTGACGGGATTCGTCGTCCTCGCCTATACGGGATCATGGATCTTCCGGGTGCCCTTCATCCCTTTGCAAAAACTCATTCCCGCGGAGTCCTATAAACCGGCAGCGGCGGGGGTGGGTCAGTTGGGGCTACTGGCCGGACCCCTTCTCGCCTCACTCATCATGACTCGTCTGACGACCGGTTCGTTGCGCGCCTGGACCTCCTCGTTCAAGCGGTGGCGCGTTCCGCCGGTGTCCTACGCCCTGGCCCTCATCGCGATACCCGCGGCCATTATGACCGCTTCGGCCGTGCTGCCCGGCAAGGAGGCGGGCACCCCGTCCTTCGTCGGTCCGGCCGTGGTGATCGGCCCCCTCATCCAGGGGGTCGTTTTCCTCATCGGCGGCCCCATCCAGGAGGAAGTGGGATGGCGGGGCTTCGCCCTGCCCGTCCTGCAGGAGCGTATTCGTCCGCTCCGGGCCGCCGTCGTGCTCGGCGTCATCTGGGGAGGCTGGCACCTGCCCCAGTTCTTCGTGTCGGCGTGGGACACTCCGCACAACAATGTGACCGATGTCCTCGGTTTCTTCGCCTTCACCATCACCGGCGCCGTCGTCATGTCCTGGATCACCAACCTGGCGCACGGCTCGGTCCTGCTGGCGATCCTGGCGCACAACTCCATGAACTGGGCCCTGGCGACGTGGTCCGGGATCACCGGCCAGCAGGCGACCACCATCTGGCCCGCCACCGCGGGGATGGCGGTCCTTGCCGCCGTGGCGATCATTGCGACTCGGGGGCGCCTCGGCTTCGAGAGGCCGGCCAAGACAGCACCGCAGTAAGATCCTGCACCGCCGGACGGGGAGAGCACGAGGTCGACGTCAGCCGCCACTCGGGCATTCCTGCGCGAGTCCGACGACGACGCCCGACTCGCGCGAGAATGCCGGCCTCGTGCAGAGAGCCCCGACTCGACGCGCCGGCCTTCCCCCTCTCTTCCCCGATCCACCGGGCTTTCGATGAGGAGCCTGGGCCGTCCCGACGGTCGAGCACGAATGAAGCCCGGGTGTATGGTGAGTCGGCCTATGAACAACGCCGATAACGACGACACCGCCGAGCACCCGGAGGACATGCCGCTGCCCGCCGTCGCGGGCGAGTTCGACGACGCCACGAGCACCGGCGCGGATGCCGATGCGCCCGCGGCATCCCGCTCCAGCAGCGGCGCGCGCCGCAGTGGCCGCAACCGCCGGGGCGCCGGCCGTCCCGGTCGCCGCTCCTCCCGACGTCGTCGTGAGTGGTCGGGATTCACCCCCGAGCAACTCGCAGAACGGGCCGCGAGCGTGCCCGCGCTCGTCTACCCCGACGAGCTGCCGGTCTCCGCCCGCCGCGCCGAGATCGCCGAGGCGATCCGCGACAACCAGGTCGTCATCGTCGCCGGGGAGACGGGCAGCGGAAAGACCACGCAGATCCCCAAGATCTGCCTGGCGCTGGGCAGGGGCGTCACCGGCATGATCGGTCACACCCAGCCGCGTCGCATCGCCGCGCGCTCGGTCGCCGAGCGCATCGCCCACGAGCTGGGCACCCCCATCGGCCGGAACGGCGTGGTCGGCTACCAGGTGCGCTTCACGGAGGAGACCGGCCCCACCACGCTGGTCAAGCTCATGACCGACGGCATCCTGCTGGCGGAGATCCAGTCCGACCCGATGCTCTCGCGCTACGACACGATCATCGTCGACGAGGCCCACGAGCGGAGCCTCAACATCGACTTCATCCTGGGCTACCTGGCCCGGCTCCTCCCCTCCCGCCCGGACCTGAAGGTCATCATCACCTCCGCCACCATCGACTCGGCGCGCTTCGCCGACCACTTCGGACACGCCGTCGCCCGGGCTCCGGCACCCGGCGACGACGCCGACGCAGACTCCGGCGCCGGCCGCAACGGTCGCCGCGATGACGCAGACGCGGACGCGGACGCCGAAGCCGACCTCGGCTCCCCCGCGGCCTGGGCGCCCGCCCCCGTCATCGAGGTGTCGGGACGCACCTACCCCGTCGAGATCCGCTACCGCCCCCTCATCGCGGGGGATGACGCCCCCGACTCCCCGGACGCGCGCCCCGCTCGCGATCCGGCTGCATCCGCAGCCCCATCGGCCCCGGCCGCCCCCGCTCCGGCGGGCGAGCTCACCGACGCCGAGCTCGACGCCCTGACGTCCCCCGACCCCGCGGTCCGGGCCGCGGCGCGGGCCCGCCGCGACGCGCTCCGCTCGGCCGCCGGGAGCGGACCGTCGTCGGCGACCGGGAGACCACCGTCGTCGGCGCCCTCCCCGTCCTCGCGCAGCCGGGCCGGCCACGGAATGAACTGCGGAACGACTCACGGCGGCGGCCGCGGCGGCGATCCGGGCCCGGGGACCGCCCACCGGGAGGACCGCGACCAGGTCACCGGCATCCTCGACGCCGTCGATGAGCTCATGGCCGCGGGCGGCGGCGACATCCTCGTCTTCCTCGCCGGGGAGCGGGACATCCGCGACACCGAGTCCGCCCTCATCGATCACCTGGGGCCTCGCTACACCCCCGACGGGCGCTCGCGCGTCCCGGGCGCGGTCGAGGTCGTGCCGCTGTACTCGCGCCTGAGCGCCGCGGAGCAGCACCGCGTCTTCGAGGCGCACTCCGCCCGGCGCATCGTGCTGGCCACGAACGTGGCCGAGACGAGCCTGACCGTGCCCGGCATCCGCTACGTCATCGACCCGGGCCTGGCGCGCATCTCCCGCTACTCGAACCGCACGAAGGTCCAGCGCCTCCCGATCGAGCCGGTCAGCCGCGCCAGTGCCGATCAGCGTGCGGGGCGCTGCGGACGCGTGGCCGACGGCATCGCCATCCGCCTGTACTCCGAGGCCGACTACCTCTCCCGACCGGAGTACACCGAACCGGAGATCCTGCGCACCTCCCTGGCATCCGTCATCCTGCAGATGGCGGCGCTCGGGCTCGGCGCGGTCCAGGACTTCCCCTTCCTCGACTCCCCCGACCCCAGGGCCGTGCGCAACGGCGTGCAGCTGCTCACCGAGATCGGGGCGATCGAGACCGGCGCCGGCCGCGGGAGCGCCGCCCGCGACGGCGCCGGCCGGGGCCTCCCCGAGCGCAGCGGCGGCCGCAACGGCACGGGCCGCAGCAACGGCCCCGGCGGCGTCGGGACCGCGCGGAGCGCCCGTCGCGGCCCGCGTCTGACCGCCGTCGGCCGGCGCCTTGCCCGTCTGCCCATCGATCCGCGCCTGGGCCGCATGCTCCTCCAGGCGGGCGACCTCGGCTGCGCCGGCGAGGTCATGGTGATCGTCGCCGCGCTGTCCATCCAGGACGTGCGCGAGCGCCCGGCCGACCGTCAGGAGGCGGCCGACGCCATGCACCGGCGCTTCGCCGACCCGGCCTCCGACTTCCTGACCTACCTGAACCTGTGGCGCTACCTGCGCACCCAGCAGCGCGAGCTGTCGGGCTCCGCCTTCCGCCGCATGTGCCGCTCGGAGTTCCTCCACTACCTGCGCGTGCGCGAGTGGTTCGACGTCCACGCCCAGCTGCGGCAGCTCGCCCGCCCGCTGGGCCTGGGCGCCGCCCCCGTCGAGCTGCCGACGGCGCGCTCGATCCGCGCGGCCGGGGCGGCGCTGGAGCCGGGCACTCAGGCGGCAGCGGTCGCGCACGGGGACGTGGCGGCGGCCGTCGTGGCGCTCGGGCGCAGCGCGGACACGCCCGACGCCGACGCCATCCACCGCTCGCTGCTGGTGGGCCTGCTCTCCAACGTGGGCACCTGGGACGAGCGGCGGCGCGAGTACGCCGGGGCGCGCGGGACCCGCTTCATCATCTGGCCGGGCTCGGGTCTGCGGCGCAAGACCTACGACTGGGTGATGACGGCCGAGCTGGTGGAGACCTCCCGCCTGTTCGCGCGCACGGTGGCGAGGGTCGACGCGCGGTGGGTCGAGGAGGCCGGCGAGAGGGCGGGCCTGACGAGGCACGTGTACGGCGAGCCCTACTGGTCCACGCGCCACGGCGCCGCCATGGTCCACGAGAAGGTCCTGCTGTACGGGATGACGCTGGTGGCCGACCGGCCCGCGACCCTCGCCGGCGTGGGCACGCCCGCCGCCCGCGAGGTCGCCCGGGAGATGTTCATCCGCAACGGGCTCGTCGAGGGCGGCTGGCACGCCCGGCACGGCTTCGTGGAGCGCAACCGCGAGCTCATCGAGGAGCTCGGCGACGTCGAGCGCCGCCGCCGCGTCCACGGGCTGATGGCCGATGACGAGGCCCTGTTCGACTTCTACGACGACCGCCTGCCCGAGGACGTGCGCGGGGCGAACGACTTCGACGTCTGGTGGAAGCGGAAACGGGAGCGCCGCCCCGACCTGCTGGACTACACCCGGGAACTGCTCCTGCCCGACGGCGACGACGCGTCCGGCTACCCGGACAGCTGGGTCCAGGGGGACCTCACCCTGGGCCTGAACTACGTGTTCTCACCGGGAGCCCCCGACGACGGCGTGAGCGTGCAGGTGCCCGTGGAGGTGCTGGGGCGGTTGACGCCGGACGGCTTCGACTGGCTGGTGCCCGGGATGCGGCCCGAGCTGGTGGTCGCGACCATCCGAGCCCTGCCCAAGCGGGTGCGCCGCCGGCTCGTGCCCGCCCCCGACGTCGGGGCGCGGGTATGGGCGACCATGCGCGAGCGGGTCCCGGACGCCGGGGATGGGGGAGCGCCGGGCTCGCCGTCGGCCCCCGCGATCCCCTTCCGGGAGGCCTTCGAGGCGGCCGTGCTCCAGCTGCGCGACGTCGAGATCGCCGACGCCGACTGGGCCGAGGTCGAGCAGCGCCTGCCCGACCACCTGCGCATCGCCTTCGTCGCCCTGGACGCGCACGGCCGGGAGATCGACCGCGGCAAGGATCTCGTGGCGCTCCAGCAGCGCATGTCGGGGCGCACGGAGCATGCGGTGCGCTCGGCGGTGCGCGGGGCGCTGGCGCAGGCGATGGCCGAGGCAGAGGACCGTGAGAGCACCCGCACGCGAGGCGGGAAGCGGCGCAGGAGCGGGCGCCGGGGATCGCGCGGGGCCGGTGGGAGGGCCGGCGGCCCGACCGGCGCCGCCGCGGTCCGTTCGACCGGCCGCTCGAACGGAGGGCCGGGCGTCGACGCCCCGGACGGACCGGTGCCCGGCGGCGGCTCACCGGGCGGCGGTCCGGAGGCGGAGGCCGATGCGCGGGGACGGCGCGGCTCGATCCGTCGCGGTCCGGCCGAGCGCGGGGGCCTGACCGACTGGCCGAGCGACGTGCCCGGTCTGGAGCCGCCCGATCGCTCGACGATCCCGGAGACGATCGAGTCGACCGGGACGGCGGGACTGATCGTGCGCGGCTACCCGGCCCTCGTGGCCACCGGCGCCCGCAGCGCGGACCTGAGGATCCTGCCCGACGCCGCCTCCCAGGCGCGTGCTCACGGGGCCGGGGTGACGGCGCTCGCCCTGGCGCGGACCTTCCTGCCCACGGGACGGGTGACGAGCCGGTGGAGCGCGGGCGAGTCCCTGACCCTGGCGGCCAGCCCCTACCGGAGCACCGAGGCGCTCGTGGAGGACATGGAGCTGGCTGCGGCTCGCATCGTGGCCGGCCGGTGGGCCGCCGGGTCGTCGGCCGCGGTGGCCGCAGTGGCCGGCGACCCGGCCCGCGTGCGGGAGCGCGAGGTCTTCGCCGATCTCGTCGACGTCATGCGTCAGGAGCTCGAGGACGAAGTCCACCGGGTGGCTCAGACGGTCGTCCGTACGCTCGCCGCCCGGCGGGAGGTGGATCGCGTCGTCGGGGCCCACACGTCCCTGTCGCTGCTCGGCACGCTCCAGGAGGTGCGCGAGCACGCCGCCGAGCTGGTCTTCGACGGCTTCATCTCGGCGACGCCCGCCGAGCAGCTGACGCACCTGCCGCGCTTCCTCAGGGCGCTGGCGCTGCGCGTGGAGAAGGCGGAGGCCTCCCCCGGCCAGGACGCCGCCCTGGCCCACCAGGTGGCCGAGGCGACCGCCATCGTCGCCGAGGCGCGGGAGCGCTCCGCCGCCGCGGCGCCCGATGCCGAGCGCGAGGCGGTGCTGACCGAGGCGCGCTGGCTGCTCGAGGAGCTGCGGGTGAGCCTGTTCGCCCAGACGCTGGGCACCAGTCGCAAGGTCAGCCGCCAGCGGATCAGCAGGCTGGTCGCCACGGTGTGAGCCACATGCGGGTCGCCTGCGAGCCGCATGCGGGCCGTCCGCACGCCGTGCTAACTCACGATCTCGTTGATGGAGCGCCTCGCAGTGGGACGCACCCCGTGCGCGGCGAGCGCCTCGCGGGCCCTGCCCCAGCGACGGTCGTCCCGGTAGCCGACCCACACGGGGGCCAGACCGAGCTCGTCGATGGCATCGTCGAAGCCGCGGGCGTGCTGCGCCTGCATCGCCGCCGACAGCGTGCTCGCGGCGGCGCGCTCGTCCTGCCGCCCGCTGCTCTGCAGGTGGCGGATGAAGCCGCGCCGGTCCGCGGTCGTGATCGCCTTCGCGCTGTCATCGACCACCACCCATCGGCGTCCGGGCTCGATGCCGAACTCATCGTCCCCCTTGTCGAGGTTGATCCCGCGCGCCGAGACCATGGCGGCGAGCAGGACCTGACCGGTGTCCAGGTCGAGGTACCCGCCGTTGACGTCGCCGTAGGAGGCCATGGTGTCGGCGAGCTCCTCAAGATCGACCGGCAGCGGCCGTCCGACCGGGTCATGCCCCTGGATCCGGGCGAGGAGCTCGGCGCTGAGAATCGCGTCGCCGTCCTCGTCGCGCCAGCGGAGCCGGCTGCTCAGGGTCGCCATGACCGAGGCGAGCTCCCCCCTCACGGCTCTGCTCCCGCGCGGGCGCCCGGGCCCGTGAATCCCGTCCCAGACCTCGAGGAGGGCCTGCCCGATCTGCTGGAGCGCATGGTCGGCGTTGACACCGGTCAGCGCGGCGATCAGCGCGGCGGCGTCGTCCGACGCCCGGGCGACGCGGACCGCCCGCAGGTCGAGGCGCTCGGGCTCGACCTGGCCGAAGGTCATCAGGAAGGCGTTCACCTCGTTCTCCTCGGCGCGCGCCTGCTTGGCCGTCAGCGCCGGGTCGTCGCCGAGGAAGTCCTCGTCGTCGTGCCGCATGCGCCCGTACTGGTCGGGCAGGACGCCCCAGCCCCAGATCGCGGTGGGCTCCTGCACGACGACGCCGACCTCCTTCTCGGGGTCCCCGAGCCTGGTCACGGTGCACCGGCAGGTCCAGTCGTCCCCGAAGTCGAAGACGTACCGGAACACCTCGCCGACATCGACATGGTCCTTGACCCTGGCATTGTGGCGCAGAACCCTGTCGATGAGCGCCCCGCCGCTGAACCCCCCGAGACCCAGCTCGAGGTCGGTGGCGTCGTCGATGATGCGGGTGCCGTCGGCGAGCGTGAAGTCGCGCAGGTGTCCCAGATCCCAGCGGGCCAGGGCGAGGTCGATCGCCACGCCGAGCTGCTCGAAGGTGGTCGATGGCGGCACGATGAGGTCCCGGCCGGGAGGGGGCACGAGGATCTGCCCCCTCCCGGAGAGGAGCTCAACGGAGATGATCTGCCAACGCCGTGCCATGGTGCCATGGTGGCAGCGCATGCGGCGCAGACCAAGACCCCGCCCCGGCGCGTCCACCCACTGGTCCTGGAAGAGTCACACCGCAAGATCACACCGGTCGCGCGGCGAGCTCGTCCCACAGGGCGAGCCACTGATCGACGACGGCGGGGGCGCTGAAGCGCCGGCCGTACTCACGGGCGCGCCGACCGGCGTCCGCGCGTGCGGCATCGTCGTCCATGAGGTCGACCAGAGCGGCCGTGAAGGCCTCAACATCGCCGTTGGGCACGAGCGACGCGGCCGGTCCGCCGGCCAGGCGCACCCCGGGCGAGCAGTCGTAGATCACCGAGGGCACGCCGACGGCATTCGCCTCCAGGATGCACATGCTCAGCCCCTCGAAGCGCGACGACAGCGCGTGGATCGCCGCATCCGCCAGGACCGGCCCGACGTCATCGACGGATCCGCACAGCTCGACGTCGCCGTCGGCGCTCGCCGCCAGGCCCCGCAGGTCCGCCTCCCGGGGCCCGGAGCCGTAGATCCGCAGACGCCAGCCGGACCGGGCGGCGACGTCGAAGGCGCGGATGAGGTGATCGACCTGCTTTCCCTCCGACAGGCGCCCGATGAAGACGACGGTGCGGGAGGACGCCGGATCGGCGGTGTCCCCCGGATCGGGGCACGGATTGACCATGGGGACCGCGTTCGCGCCCCAGGAGCGCAGCTCCTCCGCGCCCTCGGGGGTCAGGGCGGTCACGGCGGCCGAGACGGTCGCGGCCCCCCGCACCAGAGCGCGCTGAGTCTCGGTGAGGGCCGGCACATCGGTGTGGACCTGGGAGACGAGGCGAGCGGGACGGACGCCGGCCTGATCGAGCAGCCGCACCGATTCCAGGCCGGCGCCGATGACGAGGGTCCCCTTCTCCCAACGGCCCGCCAGGCGGCGCAGGCGGGCCACCGCCCAGGGCCACCAGCCCAGGGTTATGACACGGCGCAGCGGCTTGAGGAACGCCTTGGAACGGGCGAAACCGGGCATCTTGGTGGTCAGGCGGCGGCCGGGCACGACGTCGATGACGTGGTGGCGCTCGCGCAGGTCGGGATCGCAGGCGCCGAAGCACCAGATGTCGACGGGAAGGCCGCGCGCCCTCATCTCGGTGGCGAGCAGATCGGTGGCGCTGACGATGCCGTTGGGACGATGCATGTCGTTCATGAGGAAGACAACCCGCTCCAGCGGTAGGCGCTCGGCGGCATCGCCTGCGCTCGCGACGCGATCGGCGTTCTCGGGAACCATGGCCCCAACATTAGCCGAGCGGTTCCGGGCGGCAGGCGCCCCTCCTCCCCTTCGCCGAGATCGGTCCGGTTCCGCACCGAGATCGGTCCGGTTCCGCGCCGAGATCGGTCCGGTTCCGCACCGAGATCGGTCCGACGGCGCCTCCTCCGATCCGGCATGTCGGAACGACTGGCGAAGGCGACCCCGGGCGCTCGTGAGTACCGTTCTCCCCGGGGACTCCTCCCCTTGCCCGGGCCGTCCGACAAGCGCAGGTTTCATCCATGAGCACCGCCGACCGCCGCCTCCGACCCGCACCCGCCGCCGATCCACGTGGACGGCGCGCGTGGGAACCGCTCCGAGCCGCCGCGCCATGCTGCTGCTGTCCGCCGTCGCCGCGGGCGCCCTCTCCGGCTGCGGCCAGCTCTGGGAGAAGCACGATATCGGCGGGACCGTGCTGTCGAGTGAGCAGACCCGCACCGAGGTGCCCCTGGCGGAGGCGCCCGACCCGAAGGCCGCCGTCGATGCCTGCAATGCCTTGGGGGCAGCGCTCCTATCGGCCCAGCTGGCCGACGGATCGCACGCCAATGCCCTAGCGAGCCCGGCCTCCCTCGCCCTCAACCTGGCGACGGCGTCGCTCGGCGCCACGGACCCGGCATCCCAGGGGCTCAACAGGCTCCTCGGGGCCGCGGACGAGGAGGCCCGCAACACGACCTGGTCCGCGATCCAGACGGCTCTGCTCGCCCACGACGGCGACGTCTCCCGCTTCGACCCGGAGGACAAGGCCCCCAAGAACCCTCTCCTGCACCTCGCCGACCAGATGGTCATCATCGATCGCAACGGTCGGTCCGAGATCAACCAGGGCTTCATCGACGGCGTCCGCCACTGGTTCTCCGCGGATCTGCGACGCGTCGATGCCGATCAGGCCCAGGACGCGCTGGATGCGTGGGTCGACCGGAACACGGCGGGTCTCATCGAGTCCTCGGCGCTCAAGGCCGACAGGACCCAGGTCGCGCTGCAGAACGTCGTGCTCTTCGCCGCGCAGTGGAAGAAGCTCTTCGACGAGAAGAACAGCGATGAGGCGGACTTCACCCGTGCGGACGGCGGGGTCACCCGCGTCCAGATGATGACGCAGACGAGCGCGATGGCATGCACGGAGGGGCGCACCGACTCGGTGACCTGGAAGGTCCTGCGCGTGCCCTACTCCGGAAGCTTCATCCTGGACCTCGTTCTGCCGCAGAAGGGCTCGCTCCCGGAAGAGCTGCCGGCCGGCACGTGGGCCGCGGCCAGCACCCTGCTCGACGAGGCGGAGGCCGAGGGGATCTTTCCCCAGGTGAACCTGTCGATGCCGCGCATCGACCTGTCGACCCCGGCGGACGGGGTCGACATCCTCCCGGTCCTGGACTCCCTGGGCGCCGACATCCGTCCGATGGGACGCGTCAACCCGGTGTTCGAGACGATCGCCTACCAGCAGCAGGTCCGGCTCATCGTGCGCGAGGACGGTACCGTCGCCGCCGCCGTCTCCAAGCACGGCGATGGGGTGACCGCGCCGAATCCCGGTCCCACCACGGACTTCCGCATCAACCACCCCTACGTCATGCGGCTGCGGGACCTGTCCACCGGCGTTGCGCTGTTCGAGGAGGCCATCAACAACCCGTCCTGACGGCCCGCCCCCCGCCTCCGGGTCGGCCGCGGCCGAGCCGCGCTGCGCCGGGCCGGTCCGAGCCCGGTCTCACAGGACGGCGGACAGCAGTCGACAGACGTTGTCGATGTAGCAGCGCCACCAGGGCTCGGTCGCCCACTTCTCGGCGGTCAGCTCGGAGGAGGCGGTGCGGTAGTAGGCGTCGTTGGCGCGCAGCATGTCGTCGAGATCGCCGCCGAAGGCGAGCAGCATGACCTCGTAGTTCAGCGCGAAGGAGCGGAAATCCATGTTCGCGCTGCCGATGACGGCGATCTCGTCGTCGACCGTCATGTACTTGGCGTGCAGCACGGTCGGCGCCGGGTACCGGTAGATCCGCACCCCGGAGGCGAGCAGGGCCTGGTAGTAGGAGCGCTGCGCATGGTTGACGATGAGGTGGTCGGATTCCAGGCCCACGAAGAGCTCGACCTCGATGCCGCGATAGGCCGCTGTCGTCATCGCCGCAAGAAGCGCCTCATCGGGCACGAAGTAGGGACTCGTGATGGACACCCGCTTGGTGGCGTTCTCAATGAGGGACAGGACCATCCGCAGGTTCGGCTCGGTGGGGTAGCCGGGCCCCGAGGGCACGAGCTGCATGGCGTTGACGACGGCGCTGGGCCGCCCCGGCCGAGGCGCCGGGGTGCCGACGGGCGCCGCCTGCCTCAGCACCTGCGATATCGAGTCGGCCCCTCCGCCCTGCGGCAGGATGTCCTCGACGTCGAGCACCTCCCCGGACTCGAAATACCAGTCCATGCCGAAGACCGCCTCGGCCTCGACGACGATATCCCCGGTGACCTCCGCGCTCAGGTCCGCCCACGTGCGTCCGGCCCGGATATTGGAGCGCAGCCGGTAGGACGGGTCGATGATGTTGTGGGAGCCGATGAAGGCGCGCTCGCCGTCGATGACGAGGAGCTTGCGGTGGTTGCGCAGGTCGGGACGGCGGAAGCGCCGCTTGTGCGGCAGCAGCGGCATCATGAGCCGCCACTGGATGCCCGCGGCGGTGAAGCGGTCGCCCAGCCTCCGCCAGCCGGGATACTTGCGCGACCCGAGATGATCCACCAGGAGGCGCACGGTCACACCGCGGGCGGCGGCCCGCTCCAACGCGGAGTAGAAGACGTCGGTGACCGGGTCCCAGGACTGGATGTAGAACTCGACGTGAACGTGATGCGCAGCGGTGTCGATGGCGCGGGCCATCTCGGCGTAGGTGGCCGTCGCCTCGCCGTGCAGGGCGATGACCTCGCCGGTCACGCACGGCAGCCCCGTCAGGGCGCGGTTCATCCGCAGGACCGAGTCCAGGTGCGGTGAGCGCCTGGTGCCGTCGGGCGCGTAGGGCACGTCCCTGGTGGACTCCAGGGCGATCTCGTTGACGGCCATCTGCTGCTCGCGGCGCTTGCCGCGGATCCACGGGCTGCCCAGGAAGATGTAGAGCGGCAGGCCCACGAGCGGCAGCAGGAAGATGAGCAGCAGCCACGCCGTCGATGACGAGGGGCGTCGGTTCTCCGGGACGGTGCCGAGCGCGATGACCTTGATCGCGTACTCGACGACGACCCAGGTCGTCGTCAGAACCGACTGCCACTCCATGACCGCATCCTCGCACGCGGAGTGCGCGGAGCCGCCCACCAAGCGCCGGGGGCGACCGGTTCTCCTCGGTTCCGCGCCGAGATCGGTCCGGTTCCGCACCGAGATCGGTTCAGTCCCGCACCGAGATCGGTCCGGTTCCGCGCCGAGATCGGTCCGGTTCCGCGCCGAGATCGGTTCAGTCCCGCACCGAGACCGGCGAAAGCCGCGCGCCCTCCTGATGACTCAGTCGGTGGACGGCGTCGGGTCCCCGAAGAAGGCGCGGAAGTATCCGTAGAAGTTCCAGTTGCCCCAGCTGGTGCAGTCGTTGCCGCCGTAGGCCGCGGTGGCATTGGGCTGGTAGGGGGTGTAGTTGTACAGACCCGCGGTCGCCTGGTTGGCCGCCGTCAACTCGCCAGTGCCGCATGCGGTATCCGGGGAATAGGCCAACTGCACCGGGACGCCCGCGACGACCTGATAGGCCTCAGGAGCCAAGCGATAGTCCTGGAACTGCGTGGCGGCCCCGTAGAGCTGCGCGAAGAAGCCCGCGAACTGCGGATTGCACCGCTCGTGATCGGGGCAGTCGTAGCCGGCGGCGGCCTCGTAGTCGCGAGCGGTCAAGGAATCGCCCGAGGCGGTGAGCAGCCCCTGCTCCTTCTGGATCAGCACCAGCAGCACCTGCGGGTTGATGTCGCACGCCGTCGCCACCTTGGAGACGACCTGCGCGGCACTCTCGGCGGACGCGCCCCGATAGCCGCCGGGACAGGCCGTGGTCGCCTCGCGGTCCTCGGTGTCGAAGGTGGCCTCCGCCAGGCAGCGCGTACCGTCGCTACCGGTCTGACAGCCCTCGTTGACCCGTTCGATGAAGGTGGTGATGTCGCGGGTCGTCATGGTGGTCGAGTCGTAGAAGACGTCGTCGTCGATGATGCGCGCCGCGTCGAAACCGGTCATGTCGGTGCTGACGGGGGTCGGACTGGACTGGTTGATGACTGTCGCGGAGTTCCGCAGCGGGGCGGGGTCGATGAATCCGGCCGCGAACAGCCCCACGACGACGGTGAGCGCGAACGCGCCCAGGAAGAATCCCAGTGGGGATCTCAGCAGACGCGCCAACGGGCTGCGGCGGGGCGCGCGACGACGCCGGGTGCGTCCCCCGGCACTGGACGCACCCGTCGAGCGGCCCCGGCGCGCGGACGCGGACCGCGCCGTGGCGGAGCCCCGCCGCCCCTGAGACGAGCGGCGCTGAGAGGAGGGAGGGGAACGGTGAGGCATCGGCGCCATGCTGCCACAGTCCGAGCGATGGACCGAGTCCTCGCCACGGCGGCCCCCTGTCCGCGCGACCCGAGCGGACCCGACAACCTCGGGATTCCACGAAGCGCGGCCCCGGGGGCGCATCGCCCGACGACGCTCCTCCCGCGTGCGTCTCGTTATCGCGAGCGCGCCCCCGGGGCGAGTCCCCCGACGGCCGACGTCGCCGCATCCGCGCGCGGACATGCGCCGAGGTCGAGACCGCGGACCCCCGGATTCCGCCGTTCCGCACGAGGATATGCGCGTGCGAAGATCCGCCGGCACGCTACGCTCTGAGCCGTGCACCTGCCCGATGTCCTGGACCTGGCCCGCGCCCTCATGGCGACCCATGGCGTCGAGGACTGGGAGCTGGGCCTGGACCGCGCCCGGCGACGGGCCGGGCAAACCGACCACGCGCGTCATCGGATCACCCTCTCGCGTCATCTCATGGGCCTGTACGACGAGGCCGAGGTCCGCGAGACGATCCTCCACGAGATCGCGCACGCGCGCGTCGGCGCCAGTCACGGGCACGATGCCGTATGGCGGGCCGAGGCCGAGCGCATAGGCTCGACCGGACGGCGCCTGATCGCCCCGGAGGCGCCGCGCGTGGAGGGACGGTGGCTGGGACGGTGCCCGGCAGGCCACACGGTGACCCGGATTCGACGCCCGTCGGTCCCCCTGGCGTGCGCCACGTGCGCACGCTCCTTCCGGATCGAGAACCTGCTCGACTGGGAGCACGACGGCGTTGCCGTCACTCCTGAGCAGATCGGGCCGCGCTACGCCCGCGCCCTCGCCCTGCTCGCGTCGCACTGATCGACGGCGCGAGGGTCCCGGCCCGACCCGTATGCCGATGGTACTCGGGCGGCGGTCACGCCCCCGGCCCGACCCTCGCGGGCCCGACTGATATCTCGCGGGCCCGCCCGACCCCGGGGCCTTGCGGGTCTCGGCCAGAGCGTGCTTCGTACGGGCACGAACCGCAGCCGCCTCGAAGGGCGTTCGAGGTTCTACGGCACGGGCTCATCCAGGTCCGGTGCTACGGGAGCATCCGCAGCAGCGCGGAGCCTCCGATGATGAAGGAGATCGCGGACACCACGACGAGGATCACCTGCCAGACGAGGACGGCACGCGCCCAGTTGCGGCGCGAGGCCGATGCCGATCCGCCGAAGGACACGACGCAGAGGTAGATGAAGCCGATCAGGGGCAGCGCGGAGAGGAAGACCGCCAGCATCCAGGCGCCGAATGAGTCCCCGGGCGCGGCCTGCCGCGACTCCGAAGCCGCCGGCGCCGATGCCACGGTGGGGAGCCCGGGGGCCTGGGGCGCGGAGATGGGCGATCCGGGGCCGAAGGCCTCCGAGCCGACCGCCCCGGGAGCGTAGTCGTGAGGCGCGCCCCCCGCCGCCGGCGACGCCGGGTAGGCGGCTCCGCCACCGGACGAATCGGCGACGCCCGCCCCCGCCGGGGCCGTACCCCCGGCCGCCGGAACCGCCATCGCAGGCGCCGAGGGCTGCTGGGGGGCCGTCGGAACCGGGTAGGCCGAGGCGAGAGTCGCGGGCCCCGCATCCGAACTCGGGCCCGACGGTGCCGACGCGGGCACGCCAGGCCCCGACGGCGCCGACGCGGGCACGCCAGGCCCCGACGGTGCCGACGCGGGTACGCCAGGCCCCGACGGTGCCGACGCGGACACGCCGGGTCCCGCCGGAGCCGTCAGACCCGACGCTGACACGCCCGGGCCCGACACGGGCATGGGCGTCTCCGCGCGAATCGCCGGGCCGGATGCGGCGGACCCCCCTCCCTGCGGGATCGCGTACCCGCTCGAAGCCCCCGCATACCCACCGGGAGCGCCCATCGAGTGGGATGCGGGCGCGGCGGCCTGCGGCGAGCCCGCGGGCGAGGAGCCGGGAACGGCCGAAGACAGCGGCACTTGCCTGGTGGCCTCCTCCGCATCGAAGCGATTCGCGGGCGTCGGCCTCGCCGGGCCCGCGGCCGCTGCTGGCTGCCCGTAGGCGGAGCCGACGGCGCCGGGTCCGTCCGTCGGCGATGGCCGGGACCCATCGGAATCCGTCACGGGCGGTGCGAATCCTCCCGAGGGAAGGAAGACCGTCTCCGCAGCTCCATCGGACTGGGCGGCCTGTTCGGTCTCCGGGGCTCTGTGCGCAGCCCGGCTCCCGCCGGCGTCGGCACCGCGGAGCGGATTCGCGCCGCCGCTCCCCGCCCCGGTCGTGGGCGCCCGTCCGGGGGCCGGTTGCGCATACGGCGTCGAGCCCTGCTCGGAAGCCGGTTGGGCGAAGGGGGCTGGCTGCGCGGGCGACGTCCCCTGCGGCCGCCCTGCGCCGCCCGCCACGCCCAGCGCACGGGGATCCACTGTGACGGTCTCCATGGAGTACGAGAGGTCGGACACCTGGGACTCCTCCGTCCGCCCCGGCTGCCCGCCCTGGGCAGCGGGCGCCGACGAGGGCGGAACCGCGTCCGACTTCCGAGTTGAGGGGGTGTTGGCCTGCGGTTGCTGAGACTCCGACACGACGGGGCTCCTTCGACAGGGCACCGGGGCGTTCCGGTGCGCACGACGCATCCACCTTACGGCACCGAGCGGCTCGGGTCACTGCGCCGCACGCCGAGATCGGTCCGGTTCCGCACCGAAATCGGTTCAATTCCGCGTCGAGATCGGTCCCCCTCCACCCGACACGCCCACCGTGGAGGCACGCACGACGAGCTCGGGGGCGAAGGCCACGTGCCGCGTCTCGGGGGCGTCGGCGAGCAGGAGGTCAGCGGCAGCACGGCCAATGTCGCGCATGGGCACGTGAACGCTGGTCAGCGGGGTGATGAGCTCGGAGGCGATGGTCACGTCGTCGTAACCGACGATGGCCACGTCCCCGGGAATGGACAGTCCACGACGACGGATCTCGCGCATGGCGCCGATGGCGAGCTGGTCGTTGGCGCAGAACAGCGCCGTCGGCGGGGCGGAGGCCCGAAGGAGCGACGCGGCCCCCGCCGCCCCGGCGTCCGCCGTGTATCCATGGCCCCCGCTGATCGCCTCGATCTCCCGGAGGGCCTCGGCGGGATCAAGACCGGCATCGGACAGTGCCGCCAGCACGCCGTCGCGGCGATCGACGGACTGACGCACCGACAGCGGTCCGTTGACGAAGCCGATGCGACGGTGGCCGAGCCCGATCAGGTGGGCGACGGCGGCGCGCGCGCCCGCGACGTCGTCGCCGGAGACGGTGGGCAGCTCGGCCGAGATCGGCGGATGGTCCATGAGGACGACCCGGATGCCGCGCCCGGCCAGGACCTCGAGGTTGTCGAGCGTGGAGGTCGAGGGCGTCACGATGACGCCGCGCACGTCCAGGCCGGCCAGCAGGCCCATGAGCTCGCGCTCGCGATCGGGATCGGAGTCGGTCGAGCCCAGCATGGGGACCCGGTCGTCCTCGCGCAGGCGATCCTCGATACCACGGGCCGCCTCGGTGAAGAACGGGTTGGAGATGTCGTGGACGAGCACCCCGACCAGTGAGGAGCCGCCGTGCCGCAGGCGTCGGGCGGTCTCGGAACGCACGAAGCCGAGCTCGTCGATCGCCGTGCGCACGTGCCTCAGAGTGGCGGGGGCCACGCGCTCCGGGTGGTTGAGCACATGCGAAACCGTGCCCACGGAGACGCCGGCCTTCTCGGCGACGTCGCGAACCGAGGGATGCGCCACGATGCCCCTCTTCCCCTCTCATCAACTGATCCCGGGCCCAGGATAACGGTCTTCGGGGACGACCGTCCGCAGGAGGCGGCGGGCACGGGGCGGAGCAGAGACGGGACGGGGAGCGGCGGTTCCGGCTCGAGATCGGTTCAGTTCCGCGCCGAGATCGGTTCAGTTCCGCGCCGAGATCGGTTCAGTTCCGCGCCGAGATCGGTCCGGCTCCGGCGAGAACGAAAGTGAAAACGACCATGCCGCACGGCGATATCGATAGTGTCGACTGCATATCACCCCATCAGGTCCGCCAGAAAGGTCCGCACAATGACCGCTCGGAACGCGGCGGGAGCGTCAACGCTCGTCGTCTACTACTCCGCCCATGGGCACACCCGCAGGGTGGCCAAGACCATTATCCGGGCGCTCGGCGCCGACGCCTTCGCGCTCGCGCCCGCCACCGCCTACAGCGAGCCCGATCTGAACTACAACGACCCCCGCAGCCGGGTCTCGCAGGAGCACATCGATCGCAGTCGGCGCCACGTCGAGCTCGTGAGCCCCGCCCCCGATGGCTTCGCCGGCTACAGCACAGTCCTGATCGGCTATCCCATCTGGTGGGGCGAGGCCTCCTGGGTCCTGGGGGACTTCGTGCGGAAGAACGACTTCTCGGGCAAGGTCGTGGTCCCGTTCTGCACATCGTTCTCCTCGGGGGTCGGTCCCAGCGCGCGCGACCTCTCCTCCCTGACGAGCACGGGCGACTGGAAGCCGGGGACCCGCCTCGAAACGAGCATCGACGCCGCCGGAGTGTCCCGCTGGCTGAGGCGGCTCGGCATCGACCTGTAGCCCGACGCCGCCCGGGCCCGCCCGGCCGCCCCCGCGCATGCGGGGGCCTCATGGCGTGTTGGATGCGGTCCATGTTGGGGGTTCCGCCGCCCCCGCGCATGCGGGGGCCTCATGGTCGGATGGTCGGGCAGTGCCCGCGGCCCGGGGCCGAGCAGCGCCGCCGACCCTCTTGCCGACCCACCCCTCGCCCTTGACGCCAGCCCTCGAGCGGGCTACCTTTTCTCGCGTCGATGTTGAAACGATTCATAACGCACATCGCGCAGCACATCACCTCTCGTGCCTCCCCGCCATACGGCAGCGCACAACCTGGACAAGGACGTTCAATGACCGACCCCGCCCCGACCGCCACTCCCGCCGACCTCGCCCGGCTGCTGGAGACCACGCCCGCCCGCTCCCGGCAGCGCTGCTGCTTCCTGCTCCGGGTGCGTCCCGAGCGCCTCATGGAGTACGTCGAGGTCCACCAGCGCGTCTGGGAGGAGATGCGCGAGGCGCTCACCCGCACCGGCTGGCGCAGATACTCCCTCTTCCTGCGCCCCGAGGACGGCCTGGTGGTGGGCTACTTCGAGTCCGACGACGTCGCCGCGGCCATGGCCGCCATGGAGCGCGAGGAGGTCAACGCCCGCTGGCAGGCGGAGATGGCCCAGTACTTCATCCAGCCCGACGGCGGGAAGGCCGCCGTCCTGCCCCAGTACTTCCACCTGGCCTGACGCCGCCGGCCCACCACCCGCATCCATCACCCACGACTCCCAAGGAGGAGAGCATGGCCCGCAACTCGGCCCGGAAACCACTGACCGGCTGGAAGGCGACCGCAGCGGTCGCCATGTCGAACTACATCGACTCCGGATCCATCATCGCCATCGCCACGTCCCTCGGCTTCTGGGGCGCCGCCTACTTCCCCGACGACGACGGCACCATCGCGGGCCTCCTGGCCGCCTTCAGCGCCAATGCCTTCGGAGCGGCCATCGGGGCCCTCATCGGCGGGCCGCTGTGCGACAAGTACGGCCGCAAGTTCATCTACACCTACGACCTGCTCCTCTACGCCCTGGGCGGTCTCATCGTCGTGTTCACCATGAACCTGCCGATGCTCTTCACGGGGTTCGTCATCATCGGTCTGGCGGTGGGCGCCTCGGTTCCCGCCGGCTGGACCTACATCGCCGAGTTCGCGCCCACGGCGCAGCGGGGCAAGCACATCGGAGCCACCCAGCTGGCCTGGTCGTGCGGCCCCTTCATCGGCTTCGGCCTCGCCGCCGCCCTGACCCCGCTGGGACTGCTCGGCAGCCGCATCGTCTTCGCCCACCTCGTCGTCATCGCCCTGGCCACCTGGTACATCCGCCAGGGCCTGGAGGAGTCCGCGACATGGGAGAGCGCCAAGGGCGGCGCGGGCGCCGAGCCGCCGTCGATGTGGGCGTCCTTCCGCAAGCTCTTCAACCGCCGCGTCAACATCACGGCCCTCGCCTTCCTCGCGGTCATCTACACCTGCTGGAACCAGGCCGCCTCCCAGAACGGCATCTTCCTGCCCACCATCCTCGGCTCCATGGGCTACGAGACCCTGCAGACCGACCTGTTCTCCATGCTCTCCTGGGGCTTCGTCATCGCCTCCACCTTCGTCTTCATGCGCCTGGTGGACCGAGTGCCCTACCGCTGGCACTACCTGGTCGGCGGACTGCTCGCCATCGCGTCGTGGATCATCCTCGTCTTCGGTCCCTCCGACGCCGCCTGGACCGCCTTCGGCTACACCATGATCTGGGGCCTGTCCGCAGGCCCGTCCGCTCAGGCCTTCTACTCGGTGTGGTCGCCCGAGCTGTTCGCCACCCCGTACCGCTCGGCGGCCCAGGGCATCGTCTTCTTCGTCGTCCGCCTCGCCTCCGGTCTCATCTCGCTGATCTTCCCGATCATCCTGGCGCGCCCCGGCGGCTTGATGATCGATGGCATCATCCTCATAGGATTCCTCGTGGCCGCCACCGCCGTCGGCACCATCGGCGCGCCGAGGACGCAGGGCAAGAGCCTGGAGGAGATCGAGATGGAGCGCTACGGAGAGCACGTGACCAGCGCCTGAGCCGCGGCCCGACCGAGTCCGGCGGGCCCGACCGACCCGGCCCGCGGGGACGCGGCCGCCCCCACGTCGCCGGCCCGCCGGACCCCGGCGACGTCGGCACCCGCGCACGAATCCGCATCCGACACCGAACCCGACATCCAGTCCGACCCGCTGAAACGGAGAATCACCATGACCACCCCGACCCTGTCCGACCTGAGCCCCGAGGCCCGCGGCCTGCTGGAGACCCAGACCATCGAGCTGCCCAGCTGGGCCTTCGGCAACTCCGGCACCCGCTTCCGCGTCTTCACCACCGCGGGAGTGCCCCGCGACCCCTTCGAGAAGATCGACGACGTCGCCCGGGTCAACGCCTTCACCGGCATCACCCCCCGCGTGTCCCTCCACATCCCGTGGGACAGAACCGACGACTACGAGGCCCTGCGCGCCCACGCCGAGGAGCGCGGCGTGACGATCGGAACCATCAACTCCAACGTCTTCCAGGACGAGGACTACAAGCTCGGCTCCCTGTGCAACCCCGACGAGAGGATCCGCGCCAAGGCGATCGCCCACCACCTGGAGTGCATCGACATCATGCGGGCCACCGGCTCGCCGGCCCTGAAGATCTGGCTGGCCGACGGCACGAACTACCCCGGCCAGGACTCCATCCGCGAGCGCCAGGACCGCCTGGCCGACTCGCTGGCCCGGATCTACGCCGCCCTCGACTCCGACCAGCAGCTCGTCCTGGAGTACAAGTTCTTCGAGCCCGCCTTCTACCACACCGATGTGCCGGACTGGGGCACCTCCCTGGTGCACTGCCAGGCACTGGGCGAGCGCGCCAAGGTCGTCCTGGACACAGGGCACCACGCCCCGGGCACGAACATCGAGTTCATCGTCGCCCAGCTGATCCGCCTGGGGCGCCTGGGAGCCTTCGACTTCAACTCGCGCTTCTACGCCGACGACGACCTCATCGTGGGAGCGGCCGACCCCTACCAGCTCTTCCGCATCATGAACGAGATCGTGGCCGCCGGGGCGCTGGCGCCCGACTCGGGTGTCAACTTCATGCTCGACCAGTGCCACAACCTGGAGGAGAAGATCCCCGGCGAGATCCGCTCGGCGACCAACGTCCAGGAGGCCACCGCCAAGGCCCTCCTGGTGGACCGCGAGGCCCTGCGGGCCGCCCAGGTCGCCGGGGACGTGCTGGGCGCCAACGATGTCCTCGTCGACGCCTTCAACACCGACGTCCGCCCGCTGCTGGCCGAGCTGCGCGACTCCCGGGGCCTGGACCCCGACCCGATGCGCGCCTTCCTCGACTCCGGCTACCTGGAGCGGGTGCGCACCGAGCGCGTCGGCGGCGACGCCGCGGGCTGGGGGGCCTGACGGCGCCTCGCATCCCCGGGAACGAGCCCGCACCTCACGACGTCGCCCGAAAGGAACCTCCCATGACCGCCACCCGTCCCGACCGCCCCGACCGCCCCATCCACATAGGCGCCGTCGACCTCGGCGCCTCCTCCGGACGCGTCATGGTCGGCACCATCGCCGACGGACGCATCACCGTGACCGAGACGCGTCGTTTCGCCAACGGAGCCATCCCCCTGCCCACCCGCGAGGGCGAGCGCCTGTTCTGGGACGTGCTCCACCTGTGGAACGAGGTGCGCGAGGGACTGCTCGCCGCGGTCCGCGACGTCGGTCCCCTGTCGGCCATCGGCATCGACACCTGGGGTGTGGACTACGGCCTGGTCAACGGCGCGGGCACCCTGTCCGCCCAGGTCCACGCCTACCGCTCCGCGCGCACCCGCGGCGTCCCCGAGCAGGTCTTCGCCGCGATCCCGGCACGGGAGATCTACTCGATCAACGGGCTGCAGGTGCAGGACTTCAACACGATGTTCCAGCTCGTGGCCCAGGCGCGCGACAATGGCATCCCCAGGACCTCGAACGGCGCCTACGCCCGCACCATGCTGCTCCTGCCCGACCTCCTGGCCTGCTTCCTCACCGGCCAGCGGGTCGCCGAGGTCACCAACGCATCGACCACCGGCCTGGTCGACGCGCGGCTGCGCACCTGGTCGCGGCCCCTGCTGGAGCGCCTGCGCACCGAGCTCGGCCTCGATCTGGACGGCGTCCTGCCCGACGTCATCGAGCCGGGCACCGTCATCGGACCGGTGCGGCCCGAGGCGCTGGAGGTCTTCGGCCCCGACGGCGCCCCCACGCCGGTGGTCGCCGTCGGCAGCCACGACACGGCCTCCGCCGTCGTCGCCGTCCCCGCTCAGGAGCCCGACTTCGCCTACATCTCCTGCGGAACCTGGTCGCTGGTCGGACTGGAACTGGACGAGCCGGTGCTCACCCTGGCCTCGCAGGCGGCCAACTTCACCAACGAGCTCGGCGTGGACCACACGGTCCGCTACCTCAAGAACGTCATGGGCCTGTGGGTCCTCAACGAGGCCGTGCGCGCCTGGCGCAGTCAGGGCCTGGAGACCTCCCTGCCCGAGCTCGACGCCGCCGCGGCCGCCGCCGAGCCGCTGCGCACCGTCGTCGACATCAACGACCCCGCCTTCTACTCCCCCGGGGACATGGCCGCCCGCATCGACGACGCCGCTCGCGCCACCGGGCAGCCCCGGCCCCGCGACGTCGGGGAGTACGTGCGCTGCATCAACGACTCCCTGGCCCTGGCCTACCGCCGCGCCGTGCGCCAGGCCGCCGAGCTGTCCGGACGGGAGGTGAGGGTGGTGCACATGGTCGGCGGCGGCACCCGCAACCGGCTCCTGTGCCAGCTGGCCGCCGACGCGACCGGACTGCCGGTCCTGGCGGGCCCCGCCGAGGGCACCGCCCTGGGCAACATGGTCGTCGCCGCCCGCGGCGCCGGCCTGATCGAGGGCGAGCTGGAGGACCTGCGCCGTCTCATCCGCGACTCCAGCCGGATCACGCGGTACACCCCGGACCCCGACGCCACCCCCGGCTGGGAGGCCGCCGAGCGCAGGCTCCTCGGCTGAGCCGGTCGGACCGAACGCCCCGCCCGCTCATCAGGAGGACGCCCCATGACCACGACCTGCGCGCCTCCGGCGAGGCCTTCGCCCGCCAACTGGCGGCGGCGGGCGCCGTGTCGAGTGCGTCACCTGCGCGGGCGTCCCCCACGGGCACCTCAACGCCGTCGGCAGCCCGCTCACGAGCCGATCGCTCGACCGCTTCGCCGCCCGCCTCGCACGCGCGCGGTGACCCACCGGGAGCTCCCCGTTCGAGCGGCCGGTCACCGATGCCGCCCGCGGGGCGGCGCACCGGCGGCCCCGCGCGGAGGCCGCCCGGGCGGGAGCCGGGAGGCGACCAGCATCCACGAGTCATTTCGAATCAGAGAACCAGGAGAATCATGAGCACGCACCCGACCCTCGACGACGTCCTCGCCCAGATGGGCGCCGCCGGACGCCGTCTGGACCACATGAGCGCCGTCGAGGCCGGCGCCGGCAACGTCTCCGCGTCCATCGCCGCGGGCGCCGACGAGCTCGGTCTGACCGACCGCTTCCCGCAGGCCCGTCCCGGCACCGAGCTGCCGCTGCCGGCCCCGGCCCTGGCGGGCCGCACGGTCCTGGTGACCGGCTCGGGCTGCCGGCTGCGCGACGTCGCCGACTCCCCCGAGGCGAACGTGTCCGCCTTCGTCGTGGACGAGGGCGGGGCCACCGGCACCTGGTACACCCACCCGCAGCGGGCCTACGAGCGACCCACGAGCGAGTTCAACTCCCACCTGGCCGTCCACGACGACCAGGTCGCCCGACGCGGAGTGGACTTCCAGGCCGTCATCCACGCCCAGCCCCCGTACCTGGTCCAGCTCTCCCACATCAGGGACATCCGCACCACCCGCGAGTTCAACCGCCGCATCCTGCGCTGGGAGCCCGAGACCATCGTCCAGCTGCCCGCCGGCATCGAGGTGCTCGACTTCATGGTCCCCGGCTCGCGGACCCTCATGGAGAACAATGTGCGGGCCCTGCGCGACCACGTCATCGTCCTGTGGTCCAAGCACGGCATCATGGTGCGCTCCGACGACTCGCCCCTGGCGGCCGTCGATAAGGTCGAGTACGCCGAGACCGGCGCCATGTACGAGGTCCGCAACCTGATGACGGGCGGGCTCGGCCAGGGCGTCACCGACGCCGAGCTGCACGCCGTCGTCAAGGCCTTCGACGTGCCCACCGACCTGTTCTGAGGGCCCTCGGAGGCCCGGTCCAGCGGCGGTCGGCGCCTCTACGTCGGCGCCGCCCGCCACCACCGCCCGCATCCGAGGACGAAGGAGCCCGTCATGAGCGCGCCCGCCAGCCCGACGCCCGCCCGTCTCACGGTGGACCACCAGCACGCCCCCATCGGCGTGGCCGTCCGCGAGCCCGTCCTGGCCCGGCAGGTCCCGGGAGCAGCGCCCGCCACCGCCTACGAGGTGGAGGTCCGCCGCCGCGATGCGGCCACCGGGGAGCCCCTCGACCCCGCCGTCTGGGCCACCGGGCGCGTGGAGGTCCCCGAGCCGCCGATGCGCCCGTGGCTGCCGTACGCCGGGGCGCCCCTGGTCTCGGACGCCGACCACACCTGGCGCGTGCGCGTGTGGACCTCGGCGGCCGGGACCGGCGCGCGGCCCGACGGCCCTGCACCGATCGACGGCCCGGAGGCGATCGGCGCCGGCGCGTCCGACGCCTCGTCTCCGGCTCCCGGCCCGGACGCGGCCGGGGCCGACGCGCGGCCCGCCGCCCCCGAGCCGGCGCCGTCGGACTGGGCCGTCTCCACCTTCTCCACCTCGCTCCTCGAGGCCGCCGACGTCGCCTCCCCCTGGGTGGAGCCCGCCCAGACGCCGGTGGAGCCCGAGCCGCCCGTCAGCCTCGAGACCCTCTTCGCACCCCAGGATCGCCCGCCCGCCGGCGATCGCCTCCACCCCGTCAAGCTGGTGCGCCAGGAGCTCGACCTGAGCGCCCGTGCGGGCACGGGCCCGGACGCCGCCCTCCCCGCGCCGATCACCCGCGCCCGCCTCTACGTGAGCGCCCAGGGCGTCATCGACGCGTCCATCGACGGGACCCCGGTGGGCGGCACGGTCCTGGCCCCGGGCTGGACCAGCTACCACGACTACACCGAGTTCGAGGTCCACGACGTCACCGGTCTGCTGGCCGACACCGTCGATTCGGCGGGCGCCGTCGGCAGCCGGCACACGCTGGGGCTGCGCCTGGCCGATCTGCCGACCACGGCCTGAGGCGATCCGAGGCGGCCCGCTCGATGAGAGGCCCGCTCGGGACGACCCGCCCGGGGCGGCCTCCGGCTGTCTGAAGAAGGGCCGTCTAAAGAAGTCTGGAATCGCCCGATGAGCAGCTCGGGGCCGCTCCGCGGAGCGGCCCCGAGACGATCGTGGCGATAGCGGTGGGGATGGCGGGCCAGCGAGTTCGGGGGTGCGCATTCGGGGGCGGTTGGGGTTGCGTGATCGGGGTGTCCCCGATGTCCCGTGATCATGCTGTGACCGATGGTGGTGTTTGGTCGTGAGCGAGAACTCGTTGGCGGCGTCGCGGCAGGATTCGTCGTCGTTCTGGTCGGGTACGGGTCTGGGTGAGGATCTCGGACCTGTCGGAGGCCATCGGCCAGGGCTCGTGGGCCCAGGGCACCATGGCCGGGATCGGGGCCGCCGACGCCTGGCGCTCCCAGGGACAGGTCCTCACCGGCGCCCTGGAGTCCCTGTCGTCCCTGGCCGAGGGCATCTCCTCGGGCCTGGGCGTGGCCGCCACCCTGGTCCAGGTCGTCCACGACATGGTCCGCGACCTGATCGCCGAGGCCATCGGCATGTTCTTCCAGTCCGTCCTGGAGGAGGTCTTGGCCTGGCCACCCCCGCGGTCGCCGCCCAGATCAGCACCTGGGTCGCCGACAAGGTCACCAAGGTCACCCGCCGCGTGAACGACCTCATCTCCTCCTTCCAGGCCCTGTCCAAGCTCCTGAACAAGATCCAGCCCATCGTCACCCGCCTCAAGAGCGTCCTGGACAAGATCGGCAGCAAGAGCGACGATCCCGCCGGCACGGGGCACGGGCCCGACGACGCCATGGGACAGCATCAAACGAGGCGACACCGACCTGAACTTCAAGGTCATCTCCACCCGCAACGACGACGACCGGTCGGACGGCGCTGGCCATCGGCCCGCCGATGATGACGGCGACCAGAACTAGACTGGCCAGCAACGAGACGAGGAGAACGCCTCCGATGACCCGGACCACCGACACCAGTGACGGCTTCCCCCGCCTACACCAGCACCCCGGACAACTGACCACCAACCGCACCGCACCGGCGCGCCGCGGCCCCTCCCACCGGCCGCGACACGCCGACACGGTGTTGGGAACCAGTTGAATCCGTCCCCATCGAACCGGGGCGAGTCCGGCGTTCTTGGGCTGAGACGCCGGAGGCGACCACCAGGGCCGGGAGGACCGCACGGCGCCCCATGCGCACGTCGAGGCGGACGGCATCCACGAAACCACATCCACGGACGGCTCCAGCGCGTGCACCGAGCTCCCCGTCCGCAGTGCCCCGGTCCACCCGTCTCGAACGTCACAGCGCCAGGCGGATGGAAATCGACCGCCCCGATGGTTAGGCTGGCCAGGACGCACGACGACGGAGCCCCGTTCGGATGTGCGTCTTCTCGTTCCACCTCCGGAACGGGAACCGCGAAAGCAACCGCGAAAGGAACCCTCATGTTCTTCGATATCGACCTCACCGTCCGTGCCGCCGTCGCCCGCGAGCGCGAGATGCAGCGCGCCATCGCCGAGACGCAGGCCCAGGACGAGCAGAACTGAGCAGCGTCGAGCAGCCGAGCACGGCTGACGCTCATCTCCGGGAGCCGTGAACCGGAGACACGCGGGAACCAGCCCGCACGCCGAACAGGGCGAGGACGACGAGGTCCTCGCCCTTCTTGCTGGCCCCTCTCCCGCCGGCCCTTCCCGTCGAGTTCGGTCGTACCCACCGAGATCGGTTCAGTTCCGCATCGAGATCGGTTCGAGGCTCCGGGCCCGCGGAACGGCACCGGCATTCCCGCACGAGACCGGCTGCATGGGACTCGCGCGAGAAGAACTTCGTGGCCCGGAGGCTGCGGCCCCCCTCGAGGGCTTCACCCCATCACTCCTGCTCCCCGCTTTTCTCCCCTCACTCGAGCCCGGTCCCATGAGGACGCAAGCGTCGATACTGCGCATAGGTGTGAGGACCGGCCTGCTGCTTGAGCCAGTACCACTCCTCAAGCAGGCGGTCCCTCGTCATGTCGGGACTGTCGGGATCCGCTCGGAAATCGGTGATGAAGTTGTTCATTCGCGCCGACGGGATCTGCGGCAGCCTCCCCTCCGTCAGCATCAGGTCACGCAGATGATTCACCAGGTCCCGGTAGGTGAACCTGCGCCCCGCCTCCTGCTGACGCCGACGCCAGTCATTCAGCCAATACCACTGCCCTGACTTGTTCCGGATCCCGGGGTTCTCGGCTCGGACGTGCTCAAGCATGAACTCCTTCGTGACTCGGTCCCCCACATAGTTGGTCACCGCAGTATCGAGTGACAACTCGTCCCGCGCCCGCCCCCGCTTTCGAGACGGCACCGGTCTTCGCGCAGGCACTTCTCGCGTCCGCAGGAACTCGCGGATCAGATCCTCGAGATCAGTCTTGCGACGATTGCCCACCGGAATCCCCAGCTCATGCGCGAATGCCCTGATCTCCGTCGCGTAGTAGTAGCCGGCGTCGAACTCCTCCACCGACATGCGGCGGCGCAGGATCGGCCGTTGCTCTCCGGGGCTGCTCATCATATAAACCTTACAGGCCAGAGCGGTGCGACCCGGTATCCTGCTCACCTCGGCGAACCGGGCTCTCCCCTACGAGTCGGGCATTCCTGCGCGAGTCGGACGACGGCGTCGTCGGACTCGCGCCGAAAGGCCAGACTCGTGGTTCCAGTAGCCGGGCGAGGCCCCACCGGACCGATCTCGAGCCGGAACCCGACCGATCTCGACGCGGAACCCGACCGAACTCGGCACGGAACTGAACCGATCTCGGCGAGACGACGGCCCGCGCGGCGACGGGGGCTCAGGCCAGGCAGGCCCCGTTGGTCCGGGCGATCTCGCCGTAGACGCGGGCCGACTCCTTGAGCGTGCGCTCCTGCGTGCTCCGATCCACGGCGATGACGCCGAACTTCGGCCCGTAGCCGAAGATCCACTCGAAGTTGTCCATGGCGGACCAGCACATGTAGCCGCTCACCGGGACGCCGTCGGCGATCGCCGCGCCGACCTCCGCGATGGCGGTGCGCAGGAAGTCCACGCGCTGGGAGTCGTCCTCGGTGTTCAGGCCGTTCTCGGTGACGATGATCGGAACCTTGACGGTGTCCCAGGCCTGGCGCACGACGGCGCCGATCGCCCAGGGCCAGATCTCCTCGCCGGCCGGGTTGACCACAGCGCCCTCGGCGGGCGGCACCGGGCCGTCGGGGCCCAGAACGGTGCGGTTGTAGGTCTGCAGGCCGACGAAGTCGTCGCCCTCGCTCACGCGCAGGTAGCGCAGGTTGTTCTCCTCGATCATGCGCGCCACGCGCTCCTCGCCGCCGGGGGCGGCGTGGAAGTCGGAGTTGGCGAGCGTCCAACCGACTCTCATCGACGGCTTCACGTCCTTGATGGCCTCGACCGCGGCCTTGTGGGCGGCGACCTTGATCTCGAAGGCCTCCTCGGTGGCGCTGAGCTGGAAGCCGGCGATCCTGTCCGCCGTCGTCCCGAGCGCGCGAGCGGCCCCCTCCCAGGTGGGGTTGCCCAGGCGCGCCTCGGGGGCGGCCTCGCACAGGCCCATCTCGCCCAGGAGGATGGCGAGGTTGGGCTCGTTCATGGTGCAGGCGATCTCGAACAGATCGCCGAGCTCCTCGGTGACGCGTCGGCAGTAGCGGGCGAAGAGCCCGGGAGTGCCGTCGTCCTCCCAGCCGCCGCGGGCGATGAGCCAGGTCGGGGAGGTGAAGTGGTGGTAGGTGACGATCGGGGCGAGCCCGTGCTCATGGCAGGCTCGCAGCACGTCGCGGTAGTGCTCGATGGCGACGGCGGAGAACTCGCCGGGCGCGGGCTCGATGCGACTCCACTCCAGGGAGAAGCGGTAGGCGTTCAGGCCGAGGGAGGCGAGCAGCGCGATGTCCTCGCGGTAGCGGTTGAAGTGGTCGCAGGCGTCGCCGGAGGACTCGGCGTACATGGTGTTCGGAACGTGCTCGTAGAGCCAGACGTCGTTGTTCGTGTTGCCGCCCTCGACCTGGTGGGAGGCGGTGGCGGTTCCCCAGAGGAAGCCCTCGGGGAAGGGCGCGGGTGCAGTAGTGGCAGTGGTACTGGTCATGGGGACGTCTCCTCGGGTGGGTTTCGAATCGGTTCGGACATGCGGTTGCGGGCCCTCGAGAGGCCCGGGGCCTCGCGCCCCGGGAAGGCTGCGACTGAGCGAGCCGGGCGAGCCGTTATCCAGGGCCCCGCACCCCGGGAGGAGTGGGGTCGCGGGCGACGACGGGGCCCGGAGGGCGGCGCGCCCGGCCGGTTGCGGGCCGGGCGGGCGCGCCGCGCCATCGTCGGGCTACTTCACACCCTTGACCAGGGGGATGACGAGGGCGCCCAGCGCGCACAGGGCGGCCGCGACGCCCCACAGGAGCGTGTAGTTGTTCTCGGCGCCCAGGATGAAGGGGGCCACGGCCGGGACGAGGATGTTGGGCAGGTTGAGGGCCAGCCCGAAGACCGCCATGTCCTTGCCGGTGTCCGCCTCGTTGGGCAGGACCTGGGCGCACAGGGCCAGGTCGACGGTGAGGTACATGGCCTGGCCGACGGCGAAGACCATCCAGGCGATGACGAACTGGTTGAAGCTGCCGGCCCGCCCGCCGATGACGAGGGCGAGCGCCATGACGGCGGCCGAGCCGATGACGAAGGGCTTGCGCCGCCCCATCTTGTCCGACAGCCAGCCCGACCCGGTGAACAGGAGGATCGACACGGGCGCGGAGTACAGGGAGAGCAGGCTGGCCCGGGCCCCGGCCTCGGCCGGGGAGTAGTGGAGGTTGGTGATGAGGTAGAGGACGAAGAAGGCCAGGAAGGCGGTCATGGCGACGCCGGCCAGGAAGCGGGAGAGCCAGACCCACCCGAAGTTCGGGTGCTTGCGGGGGTCGACGAAGAAGCCGCCGATCAGGCCGCCCAGGTCCAGGGCCGGGACGTCGTCCTTGTCGCGCTGAGGATCCTTGTAGAGCAGGATGAGCGGGAAGGTGGTGGCCAGGGCCAGCAGCACGGGGACGGTCATCATGAGGGCGGGGGTGCCGACGAGCCTGCCCGCGATGGCCGCGCCGGCGCTCATGGCGAGCGCGCCCATCATGCCCATGAAGCCCATGACCCGGGCGCGCATCTTGTTGGGAACGCCCTCGACGGGGATGACGGAGTAGGCGTTGAAGCCCGCCTGGGCCGCGGTGATGCCCACGACGTAGGCGGCGCCGATGACGAGGTGGTCCGTCATGGTGCCGATGACGGCCATGCAGGCGAGGCTGACGAGGTAGCCGCCGAGGATCCAGGGACGACGGCGCCCGAAGCGGCTGGTCGTGCGGTCCGACAGGGCCCCGATCAACGGGATCGCGACGAGCATGAGGATGCCCGACACGGTGGTGATCCGCGAGTAGACGGTGGTGGCGGTGGCCTCGTCCATCGCGGAGAGCCGCAGCTGAAGGGCCGTGCCCAGGGTGAGCATCATGATGTACCCGCCCACGGCCGCCAGGAGGACCAGCGGGATGGTGCGGGAGGGCCTGCCGTAGACGCGGGTGATGGCCTCGGCGTCGTCCTCGGGCTCGACGGCGGTGGGGCTCTCGGCGTCGCTCTCGGGCCCGCCAGCGGCAGCCTCGGGCCCGCCAGCGGCAGCCTCGGGCCCGCCAGCGGCAGCCTCGGGCCCGCCAGCGGCAGCCTCGGGCTCGACGGCGGGAGCGCCCTCGCCGTCGGCGGCCCGGGGATCCGGGGGCTCGTCGACGAGGACCCGGAGGGGCGCGTCGCCGTCCCGGGAAGGGGTATCGGTGGGATTGCTCATCGATCGTCCTTGAGATGAGGTCGGCGACTGCGCCGACGACGGAGGCCCGGCGGAGAGTCCGGACCCGTTGACACGTTTCACTGTAGTCATAGATTGTCCACTTTGTAAGAGATTTAAATCACTACACTGACCGCATCCCCGCACTTCCGCCGATTAGGATGGCCAGCGGAGCACGACCGACCACATGCCGACGGAGACCCGGGAAGAGGCGAGGACCCCATGCCGAGCGAACATCGCGGCACCACCGCGGAGGACGAGCGACGGAGAGTGGGCCGCCGGCGGACACCGTCGGCGGACACCGTCTCGGTGTCGCCCACCAGCGCCGCCCCACCGACCAGCGCCGTGCCACCCGCCTCCACCGTGGCCCCGACCAGCGCCGTGGCCCCGCCCGACGGCCGCACTCGCTACGCCAACGGCCAGCGGCGCCGCGCCGAGATCGTCGACGCCGCCATGGAGGTCTTCGCCGAGCAGGGCTTCAACAACCTCTCCCTGCGTCAGATCGCCGAGGCCGTCGGGGTCAGCCACACGCTGCTGCGCCACCACTTCGGCACCAAGGACGCCCTTCTCCAGGCGGTGCTCACCCGCCGGGAGGAGACCGAGGCGCGGTGGCGCGACGCCCTCTTCGCCGAGCACGGCCTGCTCGACGCCCTGCCCAGGATCATGGAGCACAACGCCACGATCCCCGGCCTCATCCAGCTCGACTCGCTCATGCGCGCCGAGGCCGTCAACCCCGACCACCCCGCCCATGAGTACGTCGTCGGCCTGGCCAGACGCTTCCGCGCTCATCTGCGCGCCGACCTCGCGGCGGAGCAGGCCGCGGGCAGGCTCCGGGCCGACCTCGACCTCGACCTGACCACGACGCGACTCGCCTGTCTCATCGAAGGAGTCCAGAGCGAGTGGCTCCTGGACCGCGACCTCGACATGGCCGCCGTCATCCGCTCATTCGCCCAGGAGCTCCGGGCGGATTGAGCACCCGCGACCAGGGGCCGGCCCGCGACCACCTGATGGCCCGCGATCCGGGGTCGGCGGAGTCCGACGCGGGCGCACCCCGAATCGCGCGACCGGTCGCGCCGTCGCGCATCGGGTCGTGCGCTCGCACCCCGCGCCGCGCGGTCGTACACCGCGACTCGCGGTCGCACGCGATACCGCGCGGTCGTACGTTGGAGAGGTCGTAAGGTACGACCGCGCGCGCCCCGGTACGACCGGTACGACCGCGCGGACCTCCGCATCCCGCCGCCCCGGCCGAGCCCTCCGGCCAATGAACCACCGTCGTTCCCGCCGTCCCGACGGCGCCCCGGCGCTCCATTGACGCCCCGCACGAACATCCCTAATCTGAGCCCAGCCCGTTCATGAAACGTTTCAACAATGACCCGGAGGACCTCATGCCCGCCATCCCGGCGATCGAGCTGCTCACCGAGCCCGCACCCTTGTCCGCCGACCCGGTCGGCCCGCTGGTCGCCCCCGTCCGTCTGCGCGTCGACCACCACCGCCCCGACGTCGACGTGCTCGGCGGCACCCTCGCAGCGCCGTCCCTATCGTGGGAGGTGCCCGCCGCCCCCGCGGGCTGGGCCCAGGCCCGCGCCGAGATCGAGATGGTGCGCACCACCGCTGAGGGCACCACCACCGAGACCGCGATCCTCGACGGCCCCGCCTCGACGTTCGTCCCCTGGCCCGTGGCCCCACTGGCCTCCCGCGAGCGCGTCACCTGGCGCGTGCGCGTGGCCGGGGACGACGGCGCCCTCTCGCCCTGGTCCGCCCCCGCCATCGTCGAGACCGGCCTGCTGGAGCGCTCCGACTGGACCGCCCGCCCCATCAGCGCCCCTGGCAACGCGCGCACCGACGCCGCCCCGGTCCTGGTGCGCCGCCTCACGATCCCGCCGGGCATCACCGCGGCCCGCCTGCACCTGACCGCGGGCGGCGTCTACGAGGCGCGCATCGACGGCGTCAAGGTCGGCACCGACGAGCTCGCCCCGGGCTGGACCGAGTACCGCGACCGCCTTCTCGTCCGGACCCACGACGTCACCGCCGTCCTGACCCCGGGCGAGCACGAGCTCGCCGTTGTGCTCGGCAACGGCTGGTACCGCGGTCACCTGACCTGGGAGATGCGCGAGTGCGTCTACGGCCCGGACCTGTGGCTCCTGGCCCAGGTCGAGCTGACCGGCCGGGAGGGCGCCGTCGTCGTCGGCACGGACGCCGACTGGTCCTGGCGCCCCTCCAGCATCACCGCCAACGATCTCTACAACGGCCAGTCCTCCGACCTGAGACTGCCCGAGCTCGGCTCGCCCGACGCCGAGGCGCCAGTGGAGGTCCGCCCCCTGCCCGAGGCCTCACTGGAGCCCACCGCCCTGCCCATGCCCGCCGTCGTCGGCGAGCTCGACGGCGTCGAGGTGATCACGACGCCCTCGGGCAAGCGGGTGGTCGACTTCGGTCAGAACCTCACCGGGCACGTGCGCCTGACCGTCCGCGGCGAGGCCGGGCGCACGATCGCTCTGCGCCACGCCGAGGTCCTCGAGGAGGGAGAGCTGGGGAGTCGGCCCCTGCGCGGCGCCGAGTGCACCGACCGGGTCACGCTGTCCGGGGGCGACGACGTCTTCGCCCCAACGCTCACCCAGCACGGCTTCCGCTACGTGGAGGTGGACGGCTTCCCCGGGGACGACGCCGCGCTGCTGGGCGCCCTCACCGCGCGGGTCGTCTCGGCGGGGATGGAACGGACGGCGTGGTTCGACTCGGACCAGCCCCTCGTCAACCGACTGGTTGAGAACACGCGCTGGTCCACGATCGGCAACTTCATCACCGTGCCCACGGACTGCCCGCAACGCGACGAGCGCCTGGGGTGGACCGGCGACATCGGCGTCTTCGCCCCCACCGCCCTGTCCCTGTACGACGCGGCGGGCTTCCTGACCTCCTGGGCGAGGGACCTGGCCGCCGCGCAGTCGCCCGACGGCGCCCTGCCCGTCGTCTCCCCCGACGTCCTGGGCGGCACCAGGCTGACGAGCGCCTGGGGCGACGCGATCGCGCTGGTGCCGTGGGCGGTCTACGAGGCCACCGGCGACGCCTCCGTCCTCGCCGGGGCCGTGGACGCCATGGCCCGCTTCGTCGATGGCGTCGATTCCGTGGCGGGGCCCTCGCACCTGTGGCGCGGCGGCTTCCAGTTCGGGGACTGGCTCGACCCCGACGCCCCGCCCGAGAACCCGGGGGCCGCCAAGGCGGACCCCGACGTCGTCGCCACCGCCTACTTCGCCCGCAGCGCCGGCATCACCGCCCGCGCCCTGGCGGTCCTGGGGGAGGATGAGCGCGCGGCCCGCTACGAGGCCCTGGCCGCGAGCGTCCGCGCCGCCTACCTGGACGCCTACGTCACGGCCGACGGCCTCATCCTGTCCGACTGCGCGACCGTCTACGCCCAGGCGCTGGCCTGGGACCTGCTCGACACGCCCCGGCGGATCGCCGGCGCCGGGGCCCGGCTCGCCGACCTGGTGCGCCTGCGCTGCTTCCGCATCTCCACCGGTTTCGTCGGCACCCCGCTCGTGCCCGGGGCCCTGGTCAAGGGCGGGCAGGCGGCCACGGCCGCGCGCCTGGTGCTGGAGGAGGAGTGCCCGAGCTGGCTGTACCCCGTCACGATGGGGGCGACCACCATCTGGGAGCGCTGGGACTCCATGCTCCCCGACGGCTCGATCAACCCCGGGGAGATGACGAGCTTCAACCACTACGCCTTCGGCGCCGTCTCCCAGTGGCTGCTGACCGCCATCGCGGGGCTCGACGTCGTGGGCGCCGGGGGTCGCGCCCTGCGGGTGGCGCCACTGGCGGGTCATGGATTCGCCTCGGCGAGCGTCGTGCGGCGGCTGCCGCTCGGGGTGGCGAGCGTCTCCTGGGAGCTCGACGGCGACCGCCTGCGCGTGCGGGTGAGGGTGCCCGTGGGGGCGACGGCGGAGCTCGTGCTGCCGGGCGGTGATCCCGAGACGGTGGGCCATGGCCTGCACGAGCGGATGGTGAGCGCGCCCGCGGGAGGGCTCGGGATCGAAGACGCAGGGGGTCCGGGGGCCGAGCGGCGCGGGATCCTCACCGTGCGCGACCTCATCGACGACCGGCGCGCCTGGGGACGCGTCGTCGAGGCGGTGGCGGGCACGCACCCGGCCTACGCGAAGGATCCCGCGGCCGCTCTCATGGGGTTCCTGACCCACGAGCTGGGCTCGACCGCCCGCATCGTGCCGGGGGCTGCCACCATGCACGGCTTCATTCCCGGCATGGAGCAGGCGGCGGCCGCGCTGACGGCGACCATCGAGGAGGTCGCGCCCGGGGCCGTCGAGCCGCCCGCCGCGCAACGCGGCTGAATTTCCACGCGGCAGGGCCTCCGCCGTCGAGACGGGGGCGGGCGGACCCGCTCTCTCCCTTCGCCGAGATCGGTCCGGTTCCGGCTCGAGATCGGTCCGACGGCGCCCGCTCGCGCCGAGGATCCCGACTCGGCGAGGACGGCCTCGGCGGCGACCGAGAGCCTTCTTCTATATGCCGATGAACCTTGTTCGTCCGGTGCGCATCATTCGACAAGGCCGTCATCCGATGGCGCCCACGAAGGACCGGGTTGTCGCTCCGCTCCTGGTCCTGGCCGGAACTGCATGCACGCTCACACTGGAACGCCGGCTACTAAGGCGCGCCCGACGCACCATTGCGCGACGCCGTCAGGACCAGAACACCGACGGGACCGGGCGACCGGGTCGCACTGCATTGTCCGGCCCTTCCTCACCGCGCTCTCCAGAAGCAAGGCGAGTTCTTCAGTTCTCATGGGGATCGTCTGGAGATCATTGCAATTCCGCACGGTCGTACCCCGCAGCGCCCGGTCGTGCCTTAGAGAGGCCCTAAGGTGCGACCGCGTGGATCTGGGTACGACCGCGCGACCTCACGTACGACCGCGCGAACAGGCCAGGCCATTGACCGCGCTCACCCCGAGAACTTATCGTTGAGTCGTTTCAATGACGAGCAGCGAGCTTCCGGAGGCCACCGTGGACACCCGCCCCGACGCCCAGCGCACCACCCTCACGACCATTCGACCGGCCTCCCCCGAGCCCGTGATCACCGCCGCGGGCTTGCCCGACCCCCTCGGGGACCTCGCAGACCCCAGCCACCTCCGCCTCGAGCAGTACCTGCCCGGCGACATCCTGGGCGGCAGCTCCCCGACACCGCGCATCTCCTGGGAGATCGCCTCCGCCCCGACCGGTTGGACGGCGACCTCCGCTGAGCTCGAGATCACCCGCACCGACCTGGCGGGCGCTCCGCTCGCCGCACCCGAGCGCCTCCCCCTGGCCGCCGCCGACGGCGTCCTGGTCGCCTGGCCCGCCGCGCCGCTCACCTCCCGCGAGCGCGTCGCCCTGCGAGTGCGCGTGAGCGGCAGGATCGGCAAGAGCGACAACGACGCACCCGGCTCCCCCACGCCCGGCTCCGCCTCCCCCAACGCCCCGGCCGCCCCCGCCACGGTCGCGACCACCACCGATTGGTCCGCCCCGGTCGTCTACGAGACCGGCCTCCTGTCCCCCGAGGACTGGCAGGCCCTCCCCGTGGGGCCCGCCTGGCCGGAGAATCCCGGCGCCGACCGCCGACCGCCACGGGTCCGCGGCGAGTTCGAGGTGGCCTCCCCGGTCGTCGCCGCTCGCGCCTACGTCAGCGCCCACGGCCTCATCCGCGCCGAGCTCGACGGCCTTCGCATCGGCGACGACGAGCTCGTCCCCGGCTGGACCGTCTACGGCAAGCGGCTCGTGGCCCGCGCCTACGACGTCACCGAGACGCTCCTGACCTCTTCCGGCGGCACGGGAGCCGGGCCCCGCAGTACGGGAACCCGCCCCGACGGCCCCGGCGGCGCACCCGACGCTCCGGCCGGCGCGTCCAATGACCCGAACGCCGACGGCGCCCCCGCCTCCCCCGGGGACGGCGTCGGCCGTCACGCCCTGGGCGCCCGGCTTGCCGACGGCTGGTACCGCGGCCACATCGGCTTCGACGGCGGGTACCGAAACCTCTACGGCGAGGACGTCGCCGCCATCATCCAGCTCGAGCTCACCCACGCCGACGGCTCCCGCTCGACGATCGTCACCGACGCGTCCTGGCGAGCCGGCGCGGGCGAGATCCTCTTCACCGGCCTGTACGAGGGCGAGACCGTCGACGCCCGCCGGGCCACCCCCGGCTGGTCCTCCCCCGGCTTCGACGACTCGACCTGGTCCCCGGTCGCCGTCGGCGCCTCCGACGCCGAGCGACTGGTCATGCCCGCCGACGCGCCCGTGCGCGCCACCCAGATCCTCGATCCGGTCGCCGTCACCGTTCAGGAGCGCCGGGTCATGCACCTGGGCGAGGGCGAGATCGAGACCTCCCCCGAGCGGGCGCTCATCGACTTCGGGCAGAACATCTCCGGCCGCCTGCGCATCCGCGTGTCCGGCCCCGCCGGCACCACCATCGAACTGCGCCACGCCGAGGTCCTGGAGGACGGGGTGCTGGGCACCCGCCCCCTGCGCGATGCCGCCGCGACCGACACCTGCACCCTCGCCGGCGACGGCGTCGAGGAGTGGGAACCGGCCTTCACCATTCACGGCTTCCGCTACGCCGACGTCACCGGCTGGCCCGGGGGCGCCCGGGCCGCCGCCGAGGCGATCGCGGACGGAGCGGTGCGCGCCGTCGTCATCCACACCGACATGGAGCGCCTGGGCGCCTTCTCCTGCTCCGACGAGCGCGTGACCCGCCTGCACGAGAACTCGCGCTGGTCCATGCGCGACAACTTCGTGTCCATCCCCACCGACTGCCCCCAGCGCGACGAGCGCCTGGGCTGGACCGGCGACATCCAGGCATTCACCCCGACCGCCGCCTTCCACTACGGCTGCACGGGCATGCTCTCCTCCTGGCTGACCGACCTGGCCATCGAGCAGGAGGCCCACGGCACCGTGCCGTGGTACGTGCCCGTCATCCCGGGCGGCTTCTGGACGCCGCCGCGGCCCGCGGCCGTGTGGGGCGACGCCGCCGCGGTGGTGCCCTGGGAGCTGTACCTGGCCACCGGCGACCGGGGTCTGCTCGCCGCCCAGTACGAGTCGGCGCGCGCCTGGGTCGATCTGGTGGACTCCCTGGCCGGGGCGGACCACGTGTGGGACTCCGGCCTCCAGCTGGGCGACTGGCTCGACCCCTCGGCCCCGCCGGACAACCCCATGCTGGCCATGACCGATCCCCACCTGGTGGCCACGGCGTTCTTCGCCCACTCCGCTCGCATCGTCGCCCGCTGGGCGGCCGAGCTCGGCGAGACGGCCGACGCCGCGCGCTACGGCGAGCTGGCCGACGCCGTCGGCGAGGCCTTCCGGGAGCGCTTCACCGACGGCACGGGCCGCATGACCTCGCACTCCCAGTGCGCCTACGCCCTGGCCATCGCCTTCGACCTGTGCGGGGACGAGGAGCGCCGCGCCTCGGCGGGCCAGCACCTGGCCGACCTGGTGGACGCGGCGGGAGGCCACGTCGCCACCGGCTTCGCGGGCACGCCCGTCCTCACCGCGGCACTGTCCGCGACCGGCCACGCGGAGGCCGCCTACCGGCTGCTGACCCGGACCTCCTGCCCCTCCTGGCTGTACGCGGTGACCATGGGGGCGACGACGACGTGGGAGCGCTGGGACTCCATGCTCCCCGACGGCTCGATCAACCCCGGCGGTATGACGAGCTTCAACCACTACGCCCTGGGGGCCGTGGCCGCATGGCTGCAGCGGACGGTCGGCGGCCTGGCACCCGCCGCGCCCGGCTACCGGATCATCGACATCGCCCCGGTCCCCGGCGGCGGGCTGAGCGCGGCCGAGTCCGTCCACCGCACGCCCCGCGGCTGGGCGGCCTCGGCCTGGAGGCTCGACGACGACGGGCGCCTGAGCCTGGACGTCGTCGTGCCGGTGGGGGCCACGGCGCGAGTCGCACTGCCGGGCCGCGAGGGCGAGTCGCCGGCCGAGCCGATCCTGCTCGGCCACGGCCGCCACCACCTGGAGGCCTGAGCGCGCCCCGGGCCCGGCGGTTCGTTCGCGTCTCCGCCTCACGGCCCCGTCCGCCCACCTGCCCGATCAGGACCTGCGTCTCCGCCTCAAGGATCCGCCGGAGGCCCGAGCGCGCCCCGGGCCCGGCGCGCCGCCGGCCTTCCTCGGACCCGCAGGATCACGGAGGCCCGGGCGCGACCGGACCCGGTGGTTCCGGGACGTACGGCCCCGCGCCGGCGGAACCTGCTATACCGGCCGTATGCGCGCCGCGCGCATCGCGACGTCGCGCCCATGCGGCAAGCGGCTCGCGCACGTCCCGGAAGGAGCACGATTCCGATGGCCGATCAGTCCGCCCAGTCCACCCCCGATGCTCCCGCCGTCCCCGACGCCGTCCGCGCGGCCCTCGTGCTGCCCGTTCCGGACGGCCCGGCCTCGCACGCCGTCCACGAGGTCCTCCCCCTCCCCATGACGGACGGCACGGTCCTGCGCGCCGACGTCGTGCGCCCGGACGACGATGACGCCCATCCCGTCCTGCTCGCCCGCTGCCCCTACCTCGGGCAGTGGCGGCCCATGCTCGCCGAGGCCGTGGGCGCCGATCCGGCCGCCCCCGGCCTCATGGCGGCGGTCCTCGGCATGCAGACCTCGGTGGGCCTGGACCGGGCGATCGAGGAGGGCTTCGCGGTCGTCGTCCAGGCCTGCCGGGGCACGGACATCTCCGGAGGCCGCTTCCGCTTCCACGCCGATGAGGCCTCCGACGGCGTCGCCACCCGCGAGGCCCTGGCGACCCTGCCGTGGTGCGACGGAGACGTCCTGACCTTCGGCCAGTCGTACCTGTCCACGACCCAGCTGACGGCGGCCCTGGCCTCCACCGAGCACCTGGCCGCCATGGCGCCCTGGGTCGCCCCCTCCACCTACGACGGCGATCTCGCCATGCGCGGCGGCATCCTCCTGGAGGGCCCCTCCTACGAGTGGGCCCGCCAGCAGGTGCGCACCGGCCTTGCGCACGACGGGGAGGAGGACGCGCCCCAGGATGTCCTGCCCGAGCCGGTGGAGGCGTTCACCCCCTACCTGGAGCGGGTCGGCATCGCGTCCGCCGCCCGGGCGCTGGCCCTGGCGCACACCGCCGGGGCGCACGTCACCGACTGGGTGGAGCACCCGCTGCACGACGACTACTGGGAGTCCGTCTCCTACCCGTGGGAGGGCCTCGCCGGCCTCGACGTGCCGGCCCTCCACGTGGCGGGCTGGTACGACCTGTTCCTCGGCGGGACCCTGCGCAACTACGAGGCCATGGCCTCGGGATCGGCCGGAGGCCGCCAGCGTCTCGTCATCGGGCCGTGGACCCATCTGACCTTCGACGGCCGTCTCGCCGGACGCGCCTTCCCCGAGGGCGGAACGCGCGAGCTGGGCCTGGGCGAGCTGACCCTGGACGTCTGGAGGGCCTCCCTCGGGGACGCGGAGGCCGCCGCCCGCCTGCCCCGGGAACCGGTGCGCGTCTACATCATGGGAGCCGACCGCTGGATCGACCTGCCCGCCTGGCCCGCGCCGGACGCCGTCATCACCTCCTGGCGCCTCGCCGACGGCGGCGCCCTCCTCGCGCCCGGGGACGACCGGCCCGCCGCCGGAGCCACGTCCTGGACTCACGACCCGGGCGGCCCCGTGCCCACCGAGGGCGGCCAGATGCTCATGGGACCGGCCGAGAACGCGGGTCCGCACGACCAGCGCGGCGTCGAGGCGCGCGACGACGTCGTCGTCTTCACCGGTCCCGTCCTCGCCGAGGCGGTCACCGTGCTCGGCCCGGTGCGCCTGCGCGCCTGGGTCGCGGCCGACGCCGAGGACGCCCACCTGCACGCCCGCCTCACCGAGGTCCTGCCGGACGGCACCTCGGTCCTGCTCACCGACGGGGCGCTGCGCCTGTCCGCGCGTGGCGGCCCGGATCGCCGCGATCCGCTCGTCCCGGGCGAGCCCGTCGAGGTCGAGGTCGATATGTGGGCCACCGGGGTGCACGTCCCGGCCGGCCACCGCCTGCGCGTGGACCTCGCCGGCTCGGACTGGCCCCGCTACGCCGTCGCCCGCCCGGCGGGCGGATCCCCCGTCCGCCTGACCGTCCTGCACGACGCCGAGCACCCCGGCGCCGTGCAGCTGCCGCTGGTCGACCTGGAGGCCCACCCGCCCGCCGCCCGCTGAGCCCTCCGCCGCTTTCTCTCGCCGAGATCGGTTCAGTTCCGCACCGAGATCGGTCCGACGACGCCGTACCCGGCCGCCTGAGTCACGAGTCGGGCTTTTCGGCGCGAGTCCGACGACGACGCCGTCCGACTCGCGCAAAAATGTCACTCTCGCGCGAGAAGGCTCACCTCGACGCACTGAATCGAGGTGCAGCGACCTGCGCCGAGCCGCTCCGAGCCACGCCGAAGCGTGCGGGACGCCGCGGGCATGTCCACGGCGCCCCGCACGCAGGAGGGGCGCCGACGCGCCCGAGGGTCAGCGCGCCCGGAGCCGCGAGGTGATCCGGGACATGAACTCCTCCAGGAAGCGATCGACGTCGACGTCGAGGGCGGCGCGACTGGTCTTGCGCGGGTCGTTGAGACGGGTGACGTCCCCGATGGTCCGCCCGCGCGTCGGGCCCTCGACGTCGACCTGGAGGTTGACGGGGAAGGCGGTGACGAGGGTGGGATCAATGGCGACGCCGACGGCGAGCGGGTCGTGCAGGCCGCACCCGCCGAGTCCGGGGGCGGTCGTCTCGTAGGCCTTGATGTAGTAGTCGGTCATGTCGGCCAGGAATGCGCCGGCCGGCGTGCCCAGCTCGCGCCAGCGGCGCGTCTGCTCGCGGGTGAGCAGGGTCTGCAGGGTCACGTCGAGGCCGATCATGGTGGCGTCGATGCCGGAGCGGAGCACGGCGTCGGCGGCGTCGGGATCCTGACTGATATTGGCCTCGGCCCAGGGGCTGACGTTCCCGGAGACGGACAGGGCGCCGCCCATGAGGACGACCCTGAGGCGCCCGGCCAGACCCGGGTCCTTCTCCAGGGCGGCGGCGAGGTTGGTCAGCGGCCCGGTGAGGACGTAGACGAGCTCGTCGCCGTACCGGTGCGAGGCCTCGATGATGAAATCGACGGCACCGGTCGCCTCGGCGCTCCGGGGGGAGGGGGCGATGTCGACCTCGCCCACCCCGTTGCGGCCGTGGATGAAGGCGGAGATCTCCTGGACGGAGAAGTCCTCGGCGGTGCTGGAGTGGGGCAGGCCCGGGTGCACCGGCACCGAGGAGGCGCCGAGGATGTCGAGGACTGCCAGGGAATTTCGCACCGAGTCCTCCATGAGGACGTTGCCGTATGTGGCGGTGATGCCGATGAGCTCCGCCTCGGGGCTGCCGAGCGCGTAGGCGATCGCGAGGGCGTCGTCGATGCCGGTGTCCAGATCGAGGATGAGTTTCCTGCTCATGGGTGTTTCTCCTTCTCTTCCTTCACTCACCAGACGAAGATGCCGACGATGCCGGCGGACATCAGGGACACGAGGATCCCGGACAGGAGCATGCGGCCGACGTTCTTGGCGACCAGGTCGTTGCGCTCCTTGTCGACGAGTCCCTTGAAGCAGCCGATGATCATGCCGAGCGTGCCGAAGTTCGCGAAGGACGTGAGGAAGACGGTCAGGACGGCCTGGTAGTGGCGGGCGTAGCCCGTGATCTCGGAGGTGACCTGCCCCATGGCGACGAACTCGTTGGTGACGAGCTTGAGCCCCATGATCTGCGACATGTCCCATCCGGTCGACGGGTCCAGGCCGAGGAGCATGGCGGGCACGAACATGAAGACGCCGAGGATCGACTCCAGGGAGAGCGGGGCCCAGATGGCGCCGAGGATCTTGTCGATGAGGGCAGCCAGTGCGACGAAGGTGATGACGTTGGCGGTGATGATGAGCACGAGCTTGCCCGCGCCGAGGATGGAGTCGCCGAGGAAGGAGAAGAAGGGCTCCTTGGCGGGCCTGCCGCGATCCTTCTTGAGGACATTGGCGACCAGGGCGCTGAACCCGCCCGAGTGGGCCCTGTCCCGCTTCTCGTCCTCGGAGTCGGCGGCGGAGGAGGCCTCCTCGGAGTCGGCGCCCTCGACGACGGCCTCGCCGGCCCTCTCCCCGGAGCCCGTCTCGGAGCCTGCGGCCCCGGCGTCGTCGCCCTCGACGGCGGAGCCCGCCGCGGAGCCGGCGGCGACCGGGACGGCCTCGACCTCGGCCTCGCTCTCGTAGGCGACGATGACGTCCTCCTCGGGCGGGACGTCCACCGGGTAGAGCATGCTGGTGACGATGAGAGCGTTGAGGCAGTTGATGGGCACCGCCGTCAGGACGAACTCGGCGGGGACCATCTGGATGTAGGCGGCGAGGATCGACGCGGTCACGCAGCTCATCGACATCATGGCGATGACGACGTTGCGCGCCGGACTCATCTTCTGCATCTGGAGCTTGGAGACGGCCAGGGCCTCCGTGTTGCCCAGGAACATCATCTCGATCGAGTAGAAGGCCTCGAACCTGGGCTGGCGGGTGATGATGCTCAGGCCGCGTCCGATCCACTTGATGACCCACGGCAGGAAACCGATGTAGGTGAGGATGTCGAAGACGGGGACGACCAGGAGGATCGGCAGCAGCGCGCTGACGATGAAGTTCACGGGTTTGGGATCCACGCCCTCGGCGCCGACCCAGTTGGCCAGGGCGAAGTTGATGCCCTTCCACGCCACCGAGACGAGCTCGTTGAAGCCCGCCGCCGCGCCCTGAACGGCGGCGCGGCCCCACGAGAAGCTCGTGAGGATCCAGGCGATGACGAGGTTGAGCGCGGTGAGGATACCGACCGACTGCCAGTGGATCTTCCGGCGGTCGTGGGAGAACAGCCATCCTGCTGCGAGGAATACGAGAACTCCCAGGATATTGACGGCCAAGGATGTCAGAGGCATGAAACGACCCTTCGTGTGCGACGGGAGATGGGTGGTTGACAAGAGGAGCGGAGAGCGGATGTCCGCGACTGCCCGGCCGGGCGGCCGGGAGGAGGGGACAACCGCTCGGACGGCCCGAGTCCGGGCGGGCGAGGGCGCTCGGGGGCCGGATGGCCGCCCGGCGCCGAACGGCGGCCTCAGTCCAGGCGGGCGAGGGCGCTCGCGACGAGGTCCCAGAAGCGGTCGGTCTCCAGGCCGATCCCGACCCGGGAGGTGCAGGAGTCCCCGGCGTCCCCCGCGTCCTCGGCGATGGCGCGCATGTCGGCCACGGTCATCCCGTAGGTCAGGGCGCCGCGCAGCTCGACATCGACGGGGCAGCGCCGCGTCGGGACGAGGGCGGGGTCGATGACGTAGGCGACGGCGCAGGGGTCGTGGGTCGGCGGGTCCGGGAAGGCCTCCTGGTCCTGGTAGGTGGATCGGAAGAAGTCCATGAGGCCGTCCACGGCGTCGGCGAGTCCGGGATTGGCCCGGCCGAGGGCCCTCTGGACATCGGGGGTGCACAGGGCCCGGTGGGTGACATCCAGGCCGATCATGGTCAGCGGCCAGCGCTCGTTGAAGACGACGTGGGCGGCCTCGGGGTCGCACAGGATGTTGAACTCGGCCACCGGTGTCGCGTTGCCGACGCCGTAGGCGCCGCCCATGAGGACGATCTCCTTGAGGCGTTCGACGATGCGGGGCTCCATGCGAGCGGCCACCGCGATATTGGTCAGGGGGCCGGTGGCGACGACGGTGATGGTGCCGGGCTCGTGGCTCATCACGGTCTCGATGAGCCAGGCGACGGCGTGCTGCTCGGCCAGCGGGCGGCTCGGCTCGGGCAGCTCGACGCCGTCCAGGCCGGTCTCGCCGTGGATGTAGGCGGCGTCGATGGCCTCGCGGACGAGCGGCTTCATGCAGCCGGCGTGGACGGGGACCTCGGGGCGGCCGGCGAGCTCGCACACCGCACGGGCGTTGAAGGTGACCTTCTCGAGGCTGTGGTTGCCGCCGATGGTCGTGATGCCCAGGAGGTCGATCTCCGGGCTCCCGAGCGCGAGGAGGATCGCGATCGCGTCATCATGGCCCGGATCGCAATCGAGGATCATCTTGGTTGTCACACGCGACTCCTTTGTAACTGTGACGGTGGATGTGCTTCCCTGCGGTGGGCTCCTCGGCGCGACGTCGTCACCGCGCCGAGGACCGAGGGGCCCTCCGCGCACCGATGGCCGGCGAACGGGAGGGCGGCGCCCTGACGGCACTGAGGCATCGTATAGGACTTCTCCGACATTTGGAAACGTTTCCACAGGAGGTACGAGGATTCCCAGCGCTCTGGACGGGCGACCCGGCCCGCGCGGGCGCGGTCCACCCATCGTCGCCGTCGGCACGGGGACGTCCACCGCTCCCGACCGCGCAGGCGCGACGCCGTCCGCCTTGACGGAGGCGTCGAGCCGTGTGAGCATCGCGGCGAGTCCGGAGCTGGAAACGTTTCCCTCCGCGGACCCGCACCGTTGCCGTGCAGAACCGACCGCAGACGAGGAGACCGCCGTGGGGGCTCCCACCATCAAGGACGTCGCCGCGCTGGCCGGCGTCTCCCTGGGGACGGCCTCCCGCGTCCTCACCGGGCACCCCTCGACCTCGGCGCGCTCGCGCGAAAGGGTCACCGCCGCCGCCGCCCGGCTCGGCTACACCGTCAATGCCCGGGCCCGCTCGCTACGAGCCGCGCGCTCCGACGTCGTCGCCCTCCTGGTGCCGGACGTGCGCAACACCTTCTTCGCCCAGCTCGCCCACACCGTCCAGACCGCCCTGTTCGCACGGGGGCTGACGACGCTCATCAGCTCGGCCTCCGAGGACGCCGAGCAGCAGGACCGCTACCTGCGCGTCCTGCTGGAGCAGCGCATCGACGGCGTGATCCTCGCCCCGCAGGGAGACGCCACTCCGGGGTTGCACGCCCTCATCGAGCGGAGGATCCCGCTCGTGTTCGTCGACCGCACGATCACCGAGCTGGACGTGCCCTCGATCGACTCCGACCCCGCTCCCGGAATGCGGTCCGCCGTTGAGGAGCTGGTCGCCCACGGGCACAGCTCGGTCACCTACGTGGCCGGACTCCTGGGCTCCCCCACGGGACGCGAGCGCCTGGCCGCCTTCGAGAGGGTCGCCGCCCCGCTGCTCGCGCAGGGGTCGGCGCGCGTCATCCGCGCGGGCAACACCGACACGCAGTGGCTCGGCGAGCTCGACGAGCACCTGGGGACCGGGACCACGGCGCTCGTCTTCGGGTACTCCCCCCACACCCTCGTCGCGGTCCGCCACCTTCAGGACACGGGACGCAGGATCGGCCGCGATGCCTCGATCATCAGCTACGACGACCTCGAGGTCTTCAACCTCCTGCTTCCGCGGCTCACGGTCATCACCCAGCATCCGGCGCGCCAGGCCGCGCGCGCCGTCGAGATGATCTGCGAGACGATCGACGGCGAACGTCCCGCCTCGCAGCGAGTGCCCGCCTCGCTGATCCGGCGCGAGTCCGTGACCACGCTGCGCTGAGCGGGCGCGCCGGGCGGGGCGAGCATGGCGCGCCGAGTGGGCATGGCTCGCCGAAATCGGTCGAGTTCCGGCTCGAGATCGGTTCAGTTCCGCACCGAAATCGGTCCGACGGCGCCGCGCCCGGCCGCCGGGACCACGAGTCGAGCATGTCCGAACGAGGCCGGCATGTCGGGACGAGTCCGACGACGCCGCCGTCGCACTCGCGCCGTGATGTCGATCCGGATATTCGGCGCTCCTCCCAGACTGGGGCGCGCGGTCATGTCCGTCTCCAGTCTCTCTTTGAACCTGACGATTTGAACCTGACGATCCTCCTCCGGACTGGGGCGCGCGCCTCGCATCGCCCCGCACCTCACGCGGTCGTACCCGGGGCGGCGCGGTCGTACCTGAACACGCGCGGTCGTACGCAACTCCTTGCGGTCGTACTCGGATGCACGCGGTCGTACGTTAAAGCCTCCCTAAGGTACGACCTGGCGCGAGAGGGTACGACCGCGCAAGCCCACGTACGACCGCGCGAGCCCCGGAAGCAGCGGGACGCTCCGTACCGGGGCACGCCGCGTCGCCACCACCCGCACCGCAGCACCCCTCACCACCACCACCGACACCGACGACGCCGGAGACACCGCGGACCCCGAGCCGGCAGCGTGGATGCGGACGAGTCATCGGCTGATGCCACAACACCCTTGACCCCGAATGAGATTCGGGGGATCAGACTTCAGGCCGATGGGCACAGGGCCTGGTCCCCTCAAGCCCGCCAGGGCGCAGTCAACTACTGCGCCCTACTCGGCTCTGCAGGCCTACTCGCAAACTGCGGAGGGCCGGCAGTACCTGCGCGACCACGTGACCCGGGACGACGACGAGCAGGGCACGTATCAGCTTGTCGCACCACATTCCTGCACGGTTGTGGCGATTGAGGACGAGCACGTCACCTTGCATAATCCCCATGGGTTCAATTTAGCCGGCAGTTCGACAACATATTCGGGCAGCGTTATTGTAATCACTCGCGAGGAGTATGAGCGAAACTTTCATCGCACAAATTTCGGTCAGGCCCCTGAGACAACCACTCGGCCTCAGGGTCATCACAACCCCAGTCATCCGCCTTGGAAACGACTTCATGACAACACTATGAACCGGCGTCAGCCTAGACGCGCCCAGTCAGCTAACGGCCACTCGGAAAGCAAACCCCACCCACCCAGCAGGCTAATTTTCACAGAATTCCCGAACCAGCACTCAGAGACCCCCGGAGCGAAACTAATGTTGACGACAGCGCCCGAAGGGCCGCCAGGGACATTGGAGCCCGAGAGCGGGGCCGGTTCAACCTCCAGCAGAGTGATGGCGCCCATGCCATCGATATGGATGCTCTCGCCCAGGCGCAGGTCAAACCTCGTCGGCCCCCCACCATCAGCAGGCGCCCACCTACGCCGCCGACGCCCACCCCCAGCAGCCGGCACCACGACCCCGCCCCCACCACCGGCGCCCGCGGAGACCACCACTTCACCGTCATCGCTCTCCCGCCGAGCCCTCACCGCAACACACCCCGCAACAGGCAGGAAGCAGGAACAAGCATCAGAATCCCGCTCCGCAGCCACCAGAAGAACCCCCGCCGAACAACACCTGGAGGGTCCTGCACACCGGCTGCAGAAGACGACTGAGAACATTCCCAGCAACCATCAAATCCACCCTCGGACTCATAATCACCTACGCCCCATGAATAAGCCCCCATGCTTACCTTTTGACGGGGATGTCGGTGAGGCGGAAGGGGTTGTTGGGGCGGGTGGCGCGTGTGGAGGGTTCGAGGTCGAGGGTGACGGTGTCCTGTCCGGTGTCGGGCCACACCACTGTCAGGGTCGTGGCGTCACCGGCGGTCAGCTTGTTGTTGGCGGTGATCTCGCTGAGCGGGTGGTGGGTTCCCTCGGCGACGGTGTAGTCGACCGGGTAGTAGCGCGTCTGGGGCGTCAGCAGGCTCAGCCCCGTCACCGCGCCCAACAGATTGTTGTCCTCCTCGCCGCGGGCGCTTCCGTCCAGCTGGGTCGGCTGCAACCAGTCCGCTGGGCCGGTTTGAGTGCCTCCGGTGCCTCCGGTGGCCTTGACCTCGCCGACGAGGTACGTCCCTCGGCGGGTGACCTCCGTGAGCACGAAGGTCATCTTGTCCTCACTGTTGCCCCGTGTGACCGTGACCCCTTCGCTGCCCTTGGCGACCGGTCCCTCGGCCTGAGGCAGGTCACCACCGCCTTGTCCCGTGCCCTTGCTCGCGTCGGGGCTCGACGTGGAGGAGGCGGCCTGGGTGGGTACCAGGGTGATCTCCACGCGGCGGTTGAGCTGACGGTTGCCGTCGGAGTCGTTGGGAACCCGCGGTGTGCTCTCCCCCTTACCGTCAGTGGACACCGAGAAGGCCGACATGTTGGTCAGCTGCCCCAACCTGTCGGAGACGGACGTCGCCCGACGCTTCGACAGATCCAGGTTGTGAGCGTCATCGGCGACGTCATCGGTGTGCCCCACGATCGAGACCTCGCCACCGGGGTAGGTGGCCAGCTGGTCCGCCGCCTTCTTCAACGTGGCGTCCGCCTGGGAGCTCAGGTCGGCCGAGTCCGAGGCGAACAGCACGTCGGAGGCCAGGTTGATGACCACAGACTTGTCCGCCACCCGCGTGTCCGAGGCCCCGTCCACCGAGGCGGTGAAGGTCTCCAACGCCACCGGATCAGGAGTGTTCTCGGTCGTATTCACGTACTCCAGCGCCTTCTTGGCCTCGTCGGACAGCTTGCCGTCGCGCACCACCGGCACGCCCTCGAACAAGCCGGACTCGGGCACCAGGACGTTGATGGTCTTGGCATCAACCGGCTTGAACAGGGCGTGCAGCGTGGCGTCGGGCTCCTCCTCCGACAGCCCGGTGCTCTCAGAGGAGGCCTTGAAGGTCTCCTGCACCGTACCGGCGTCGAAGTCCACCAAGCGCACACCATCAGCACCAGTGAAGGATCCCGTGCCGTTCCATACCAGGTGCGGGCTGAAACCAGGCGTGGACGGGCTGCTGGACCCGGCTTTGACCAGGTGGACAACCAGGGGCACCACCATGACGTCGTCGGAGACCACAGCCGGCCCCACTGTGACCTCCAGGGTCGCCCCCACAGTCGTCACCGTCCGGGTCACGCCCTGACCCGAACCACCCGAGGCACCAGCCGAGCCCGACGCCGATGCGCTGGCCGAGCCTGAGCCCGCGCCGCCCGACGCCGCCGACGTCGAGGCGTCGGGGCCCTCGCCCCGCGACCTCCAGGGCGGCTCACAACCGGCCAGGGCCAGCAGCCCAACGCCGGCCAGGATCGAAGACCCGGAGAGAAACATTCGACGACGCATCGTTACGGGTCCTTTCAGTTGCTCGTGACGGGGATGTCGCTGAGGCGGTAGGCGGTGCCTTTGAGTGCGTACTTGCCGTCAGGATGGTCGAGGGTGATGGTGTCGCCGCCGGGATCGGGCCAGATGACACAGATGGTGGTGGTGCCAGCCTTAAGGTGATCGGAGACGTTGAGCTCGGTCAGGGGTATGTGCTGCTCGGCGTAGGCATTGAGATAGTCGGCGGGGAAGATGCGCTCGCCGGCGGCGATGAGAGTCAGGCCGTCGCAGGCGTTGAAGGTTGGCAGGGAGCCGCCGTCCTCGTCGCGCTGGTTGGAGAGGAGTGTCTGAGGGTCCTGGAGCAGTTGGTGAAGTGGGGCGCCGGTGGAGCCGGGTTCGACGGTGCAGGTGATGGCGCCTAGGAGATAACCGCCGGTGCGGGTGACGTGATCGAGGGTGATGGTGACCTCGCCGCTGGTGTCGGTGCTCTTGGCGGTGAGGGTGACGCCCTCGGAGCCCTTGGCGACGGGACCCTGCGGCGCCGGCAGCGAACCACCGCTGCCGTTGCCGGGGGTGGCAGTAGGGGCCGCGGTCGGGCTGCCGCTCTTATTGGTGGTACCGCCGGTGGGGGTCAGGGTGATCTCGACGCGCCGGTTGGCGGCTCGGGCCTCGTCGGTGGTGTCCTTGACGCGGGGCTCGGACTCGCCCTTGCCGGTCACGGAGGTCTGCCACTTGTCGAGGCCGGTGAGCTGCTCGAGTCGGGTTTTGACGGCGTCGGCGCGTTTCTCGGACAGGGTCTGGTTGTAGGCGTCGTCCTGGATGTCGTCGGTGTGGCCGACGATGGTCAGCGTCCCGCCGTCGGGGTACTGGGCGAGTTGGCCGGACACGGTCTGGAGCTGGGCCTCGGCACCCGGGGCCAGGTCGGCGGAGTCGGAGGCGAAGGTGACATCGCTGGCCAGGGTGACGGTGACGTCATCGCCACCGGCCTGGGTGCTGGTGGAGTCGTCCAGGGCCCTGGTGTAGCGCTCGATGGCCACGGGCCCGGCGAGCTCGGTGGCGGCGCCCGGGAACTTATCGACTTCGCTGCTGGCGGTGCTCAGGTCGATGCCGGCCTTCTTGGCGGCGTCGGCCTCCAGCACCGAGACGGTGGTGAAGCCGGCCATCGGGACGAGGACAGTCACCTGGTCGGTATCGACCTTGCCGAAGGACAGATAGGAGGTGACTTTCTCACCGGGGGTCGTGTCGAGGAATCCGCCGCCGCCGTCGGTGGCGCTCCACACGCGCCCGCCCTCCAGGTCGAGAAGCTTGACCAGGTCGGCGCCGGCGCCGGGACGAAAGATGGATGGGGCCCCGAGGTAGTGCGAGATGCCGAGCTTGTTGCCGTTGTCGCTGTAGGAGTTGGCGTTGACATCGTCGATGGAGGCGTCGTCCTCGGCTCGGGTCAGCTCCAGGGCCATGATCGAGGTGGTCTCGTTCTTGCGGATGACGGGAGAGACCCGCACCGCCACGTTGTGGCCCATGATGTGAGCATCGAGCTCCTGCCAGTCGGTGCTGCCGACCCCGACTCCCCCGCTGGCGGATGCGGACCCGCTCACCGCGGACGAGGAGCCCGCCGACGCCGAATCCGACGGCGCCGAGACGTCCCCGCCCTTCGACATCCCGGAAAGCACGTCGCACCCGGCCAGCACCGGCACCCCGACACCCGCCAAAAGCGACAGGCCCACAAAAGACCGACGAGATGGCGCCGTCGAGGAAATGCGGAGCGAACGGAAGAATGCCGAGGCCATAGGAACTCCTTGGTGAGAACGTGTTCAGAAACGGAGTGTAATCACAACGTGATGGTGCCATCAAGGGACGCTCCCCGTGTACTACCCATCCCTCCACGGGGAGAGCCCATAGGATCCGACCGTTTCCGCGAGAAGCTCAGGAGGCTTATTCTCATAGAGTGGCTCAGAGTGCTTCGGCAGCAAATCGCGAGCATTGCACGGGACCGCCTATTCCTGAGAGAATTCAGCTACTCTGGCTGAAGCACCTCGGAAATCAAGTCACCACGACCGACAGCGGCATGAGGATCATCAGTATCGAGACCCGGCGCACCCCGCGCGCCTGCCGCACAAGGCCGCCGGCAGTCTCCCCGCATCCGGGAACAACCACGCGCCCCACTCGACCTCGGGCTCCCTCGGCCTCCCGGACCGACCACGGCCCCACCCCCTCAGCACCGCACCCTCCCTTGACCGCGAACCTCGGACGTGCCATTCTCTTCCACTGTCGATGGAAACGTTTCCAGCCACGTTCGCCCCTCACCGGACGGGCCCGTTCACCCGCGCAGACCCGCCTCAACGACGAAAGACGGGGCACGCAGCGGCGACCGGGTCTCAGCCGCAGGACCCCGATACCCCGGCAGGTCGGCGCAACCGGGCCAGGGACGACAGACAACAGACACAGGCCGCAGACAAGGACGCACGCATGCTCAAGGGAATCAATCCGCTCATGACGCCGGAGCTCCTCACCGCCCTGGCCCGCATGGGGCACGGCGACACGATCGCCGTCGTCGACTCGAACTACCCCGCCTATGCCACGGGGCGCCCGGTCGTGCCCATGCCGTCGCTCGACGCCCCCGAGGCGGTACGGCTCATCGTCGAGCTCATGCCCCTCGACACCTTCGTCGAGGCGCCCGTGCAGTACATGACGGGGGCCGCCGGCGAGGACATGCGCGAGGTGACCCGCGACGTTCTCGACGCGGCCGCGCGCACGGAGGGACGCGCGATCCACGGGGCGCCCCTGGACCGTTTCGACTTCTACGAGAGGGCGAGGGCCGCCACGATCGTCGTCCACACCCAGGAGACGCGCCCCTACGGGTGCTGCCTCCTGACCAAGGGCGTTCTGCCGACCTTCGGCCCCGAGCCCGCATCCTGACCGCTCGAAGCCGATCCCCCGCTACGATCCACCCTGTGACGACCCACCCCACCGAAGCAAAGGAGCTCATCATGGGACGCGTCATCGTCGTCGGTTCCATCAACCAGGACATCACGGTCACGGTCGACCGCTTCCCCCATCCGGGCGAGACCCTCTCGGGCACCTCCACCACCTACCGCCTGGGCGGCAAGGGGGCGAACCAGGCCGCGGCCGCCGCCCACGGAGGGGCGACCACATTGTTCGTCGGCCGCGTCGGCGGCGACGCGTCGGGCATCACCCTGCGCGAGGGGCTGCGCGCGCACGGCGTGGACATCTCCGCCCTGCGCACGGACGAGGAGGTCACCAGCGGGATCGCCTTCATCACCGTGAGCGCGGCCGGGGAGAACACGATCATCCTCGACGCCGGGGCCAACGGCCGCGTCACCGGGGAGCAGGCGGCCGCGGAGGTCGAGCTCGGGCCCGACGACGTCGTCGTCCTGCAGGGCGAGATCCCTCCGGACGTCAACGAGGCCGTCATCGCCTGGACGCACGCGGCCGGGGCGAGGGTGGTCCTCAACCTGGCCCCCGTCTACCCGATCCCCCCGGAGACGCTGGCGGGCGTGGACGTCCTCGTCGTCAATGAGAGCGAGTGCGGGCTCGTCCTGGGGGCTCCGGCGCCCGAGACGGTCGAGGAGGCCATCGCCGCGGCAGTGGCGCTGCGCGGGCGGGGCATCCCCTGCGTGCTCGTGACGCTCGGCGGAAACGGCTCCGTGCGGGCCTCGGACGAGGGGACGGTGCACGTCCCAGCGATCGACCTGGGGCCGGTCATCGACACGACGGGAGCCGGGGACGCCGCGGTCGGCGTGCTCGCGGCGGCGCTCGCCGCGGGTCACGACTTCCCGGATGCGGTGAGCGAGGGCATGCGCGCGGGCTCGACGGCGGTCCTGTCCGCGGGCGCCGCGGCCTCCTACGCGGACATCGCGCCCGTCGCCCCGCGGGCCTGAGGCCGCGCGGGGCAGCGTCACTCTCGCGGGCCGCTCAACATCGAACCTGGCGGACGCCCACGAGCTCCGCGGGGCCCGGCTCACACCACCGTGAGCACCACACGCTGGTAGCGGGTGAGGGGCGGGGCTCCGGTGTCGGTGCCCTCGACGATGAGGTGGATCGCCTGGCCCGGCTCGGCGCCCCTCGGGACGGTGACGACGACGGTGCCGGCGCCGTCGTCCTGGAGCCGCGGGGGCGCGGGGCACGGGTTCGACCCGGCCTCCGGATAGGCCCACCAGCGCAGGAGGACATCGTCGCCGTCGGGGTCGGTGGCCGTGGCCGTCAGGGTGACGACCTCGCCGGGGCGCGCATCGCGGGCCAGACCGCCCTCGGCGGTGGCGGGGGCGCCGGAGACGAGGACGAGCGGCGGATGGTTGGCGTCGTCGTAGCGCGGGGTCACCGACCACGCGAGCCGGGCGGCGAACTCGTTCTGGACGGCCCGCCACCAGCGGGTCATGTGGTACTCGGGCGGGGCGGAGCCGTCGGCGGCGCGGTCGACGACGAGCCTGTCGCGGGTGGGAGCCGGGGCCCCGGGCAGGGCGAAGACCATGTCGGAGGTAAGGGTGTCGGGATGCTCGGGGTCGGGCGTCTGGCGTCCGCCCCATCCGCCGAAGGAGGCGTCCTCCCAGGAGCGCAGGCCGTTGGGGATCAGCGGGGTGAGGTTGGAGGTGTCGCCCTCGGAGATGAAGGCGCCGGGCTCCTGAAGCGGGCACCAGACGCGGTAGCCCTGGTCCCGCAGCTGCTCCTCGCTCCTGCCGGACTCGCCGAAGTAGTCCTCGTCGTCGAAGTCGCCGGCCATCCGACGGCCGTCGCCCCAGACGCGGTAGGCGGCTCCGAGCGGCCCCCGGGCGCTGACATTCCTCCGGGTCCACTCGGCGCCGACGAGATCCTGGTCCCGGGGCGGCAGCACCGTGCGGGTCATGTAGCCCCAGGTGATGGTGGCGACCTCGCGGTGCTCCAGTCCCGGCCAGGCGGGGCGGATGCAGCTGTCGAGAGCCGAGTCCTGCTCCGCGAAGGAGGAGATGACGAGCCGGTCGAGGATGCGCTGCTTGAGATCCGGCCAGTCGGGGCGCGGCCCCAGCTCCTCCTCGACGCTGCGCAGAGCGCGGGCGATGGTGGACACCCCGCCCCAGGCCTGGACGAACAGCGGACGGGTGGCGTCGGCCGGCGCGCCGTCGTCGGCCAGAGCCCCGTCGGGGGTCAGCGCGGTCTCGCGCAGGAGATCGGCGATGAGGGCGGAGCCCGGGGTGACGTCGTCCATCTCGCCGGCGACGGCGACATTGCCCACGCGGACCAGGGACCGCAGGTGATCAGCCGTGGGGAAACGGGGGTCGTGGACGCGCAGGGTGTCCTCGACCCGGGCGTAGGCGTTGATCGCCGTCTCGATGTGGAGGGTCTCGCCGGGGGCGGGCCAGCGGTGCGGGGCGATACCGCGATCGGGGTCCCCCGCCCAGTGGCACTCGGATCCCGCGTAGACCAGGCCGCGCAGGTCGATCTCATCGGCATGGGTGAGCAGACGGATCATGGAGTTGAGGTCGTCGAGCTCGGGGTCGGTGGTGACGACGACGCGAGGGCGGTCGGTGCGGGGGAAGGCCTCTTTGCGCATGGGGTGAGCCTGCCACAGGCGCGCAGCCCGGGAAGTCTTTGTTCGGACGTGACTGGAAGGATCGCTTCGCGTTCCCGGGGCGCGTCGTCGGCAGGCGCCGTCGGAGAGCGTCGTCGGGGGCTCGGGCGGGCCTGCGAGCATGTTCAAAGGCCTGCGCGCGTTCTCACGGAGGGACTGGCACCGATGACCGAGCGCTGATGGCCGCGGCCCGGGCGTCTGATCCTATGGGCCAGCACCCCGACAGTCCTGCGCCCTTGACGCTGCCGGCGGTCCCGGCGCTGCCGGCGGTCCCGGGTGCCCCGACGCTGCCAGCTGTCCCCGAGGTCCCGCGCGGTCGTACGTCGTTGCGCGCGGTCGTACCCTCCCACGCCAGATCGTACGTCACGGCGCCAGGTCGTACCTTAGGGAGGCTCTAAGGTACGACCGCGCGAGCCCAGGTACGACCGCGCGAGCGGGCGATATGGATGATGTCGGGTCGTGCCGACTGGTCCGGCGCGGTTCAGAGGCGCGATCCGGCGGGTCGCCGAGGAACTCGGGGCCCGGTCGCTCTCCGTCAACGCTCTTGACACTGGCGCACGGATCGCCCCGGGCATCTGACTCGCGCCCGTCGCTGCCGGCCTCCCGGCGCCAGGAGCGTGCACGATGAGACCCTCAGGGCGGAGATCTCCCGGGTTCTCAAGGGACGACGGTCATGGTCCCTTCTCGATGAGAGTCTCTGTGAGATCGCCCGAGTCCGCAAGGGCACGACTGCTCGGTGCTGGGCACGCGATGCGCCGCGCCCTGGCCGCCGACGACCACGACAACGAACTCGTCCCGCCCCGCCCCGATGTGCTCGAATACTGGTGTGGAAGACCATGCGCCAGACGAAGACCATGCGCCAGACACCGCGGACGGCAGCCGCCCCGCCTCGCCGTCGACGACTCCCGCCTGGCTCGACGAGATCGACGGCGAGGCGTCCCGCGCCTGGGTGTCGGAGCGCAACGAGGCCACCGAGCGCGCCTTCGGCGACGACCCCGCATTCCTCCGGCTCGTCGACGACATGCAGGGGATCCTCGACGCGCCCGACCGCGTCCCGGCCGTGAGCGAGGCCGCCGGGATGCTCTACAACATCTGGGTCGGCCCGGCCCATCCCCGGGGCCTGTGGCGACGCACGACGTGGGAGTCCTACGCCTCCGGCGCCCCCACCACCGGGAGCGGCGCCCCCGCCGGGCGCGGAGACGGGCACGGGGCCGCCACCCGCTGGGAGACGCTCCTCGACATCGACGAGCTCTCCCACGCGCGCGGCAGGCACCTGACCTGGGGCGGGGCGCAGGTGCTCGCCGAGGGACCGCTCGCCGGGCGTCGTGCCCTCGTCACCCTGTCCGAGGAGGGCTCCGACGCCGCCACGACCGAGGAGCTCGACCTGGGCACCGGTCGCTTCGTGGCCGAGGCGGACGGGGGCTTCCGCCGGCCGGCGTCGCACGGCTCCCTGACGTGGGGCGATGCCGATGGCAGCGCGGTTCTCGTCTCGGCCGACTTCGGCGAGGGGTCCCTGTCGCCGGCGGGCTTCCCCCGGCAGGTCCGTCGTCTGCGCCGCGGCCAGCGGATCGAGGAGGCGGAGGTGCTCCTGACGATCCCGCCGGACGCGATCGTCGCGAAGGCCTCCCGCGACGCCTGGGGCCGCACGTGGCTCATGGCCATGCCCTCGGCGGGGGCCGTGCGCGTCTGGCTCCTGCCCGACGACGTCGTCGCCCTCTCCGGCGAGGAGGCGGCCAGGGCCGCGCTGGGCTCGGGCGGGATGGTCGTGCCCGACGGCGCCATCCGGCTCGACGTGCCCGAGTCGGCGTCCGCGGGGGTCGGTGCCGAGTGGCTCACCGTCGAGCTGCGCGAGCCCTGCCGGGTGGCCGGGAGCGCCCACCCCGCCGGGACGCTCCTGGGCGCGCGCCTCGACGGCTATCTCGCCGGCGACCGGACCATGACCGTCCTGTTCTCCCCCACGCCGTCGTCCGCCCTGACCGCTGCCGCCTGGACGCGCCATCACCTCATCCTCACCGTCCTCGACGACGTCGCGAGCCGCCTCGAGGTGCGCACGCCTCCCGCCTCCGGGAACGGCGAGTGGGCCCGCCACGGGATCGACCTCACCGGCGCCGCCGACCCGCCCGGCCGCTCGACGCCCGCCGACCCCGTCGGCGCTCACGACGCAGGAGCCGCTCACGGCGCAAGCGGCACAGACGGCGCCGACAGCACGGAGCTGCGCCCCGGCCGCGCCCTGCTGACCGTGAGCACCCGGGCGGTCCGCCCGCGGGACACCGACTACCTGTGGATCTCCGCGGAGGGCTGGACGACGCCGGCGTCCCTCGCCGTGGGCCGTCTCACCGGGGCCGGCGAGATCACCGGCATGTCCGTACTGCGGCAGGCGCCCGCCCTCTACGACGCGCGCAGCGTCGGCGTGACCCAGCACATGGCCACGAGCGAGGACGGCACCCGGATCCCCTACTTCCAGGTCGGCCGGCCGCGCTCCGGTCCCGGACCGACGCTGCTGTACGCCTACGGAGCCTTCGGGACCTCGCAGACGCCCTGCTACCAGCCGCTGACCGGCAAGGGGTGGTTGGAGCGGGGAGGAACCTACGTGGTCGCGAACACGCGCGGCGGCGGCGAGTACGGGCCGGGCTGGCATCTGACGGCCACGGGACCGGGGCGCCATCGGGTGCTGGAGGACCTGGCGGCGGTCGCCCGCTCGCTCATCCGGCGAGGGGCGACGACGCCGGAGCGGCTCGTGGTCCACGGCGGCTCGGCGGGGGGACTGCTCGTCGGGCAGATGCTCACCCGCCATCCGGATCTCATCGGCGGGGCGGTGGCCGAGGTGCCGCTGACGGACATGAGCCGGTACACCCACCTGCTCGCGGGGGCCTTCTGGACGAGCGAGTTCGGCGACCCGGACGACCCCGATCAATGGGCCTGGATGCGGGAGCTGTCGCCCCTCCACTCGCTGGAGGCCGGGCGCGTCTACCCGCCGCTGCTCCTGCTGACCTCCACGCGCGACGACCGCGTCCACCCCGTGCACGCCCGCGCGATGGCGCACCGGCTCCTCGCACTGGGCCAGGACGTCTCCTACCTGGAGACCGCCGAGGGCGGGCACCTCGGCGTGGGCTCGCACACCCAGCGCGCCTGGACGACGGCCCTCGTCCAGGAGTTCGCCTGGCGGGCCGCCACCCGTCGGGGCCGTCCCGGATCAGACTCGTAACGGCGTCCCCGCGATGAGGCGGGCCGCCACCCGTCGGGGTCGCCCCCCCCGGCACCGGCCAGGGGCGCGACGGCGACCCCGCCGCCCCGGGGCTCAGGAGACGGTGACGCCGCCCGAGGTCGTCCCCGTGGCCGCTCCCCCGCCCGTTGTCGTCACCGTGATGGAGGATGACGAGCCGGCGGTGATGGCGCCATCGGAGGTGGTGGCGTCCATGGTGAGGGCCAGGACGCCGCCGTTGGAGCCGGCCGTCCCCCAGCGGTCCTCGTCGGCCGTGGCCAGGCCCCCGGGGGCCTCCAGCGCGCAGCGGGTGAGGGTCGCCTGCGAGGAGGTGTTGGTGACGTAGAGGATCGGGGCCTCCTGCGTGCAGGTGAGGCTCACGTCCGTCAGGGCGAGGGTGGAGACCTCGGTGGCGGCGTCGGAGTCGGCGGCGTCCCCGGACATCGACTGGTAGAGCATGACTCCGCCCCTGTCGGAGGCGCTGGTCAGGGTCGAGCCGAAGACGACGGCGTGGTTCCTGCCCTCGACGACGACGGCCTGGGAGGCGTTGGCCCGCCCGGTCAGGCCGGACACGGTGATCCGACCGGTGGAGTACAGGCATGGGGAGCCGTCGCCATTGGTGGTGAAGGTGTTGGTGCCGTCGACGGTGACGGTGCCCGAGCCGCGGTCGGTCGCGACGGCGGCGCAGTGGGCGCCCCGGGTCTCGATGGCCAGGTCGGAGCCGTTGATGACGCCCGCGTAGGTGGCGTGCAGTCCGCGGGAGGACTCGCCGGTGGTGGCGATGGCGCAGGCGGTCACGGTCGCGGTGGCGGCCCCGGTGGCGATGATGGCGTTGGCCCCGGAGGCGTTTGTCGTCAGGGTCGTCTCGCCCACGGTGACGGCGGAGCCCTCGCCCACGGTCACGACGGCGGAGTTGAGGCCGTAGAAGTTGTAGGAGTCATCGACGCCGTGCTGACCGTCGGTGGAGGCGTCGCCGGACTTGGCGACCCTGGCGTTGGTGATCGACAGGCTGCCGCCGTTCACGACGAGGAAGACGGTCTGGTCGGCGGCGGTGGACTCGAAGGTGCCTCCGTCGATGGTGGCGGTGATGCCGTCCACGAGGTAGGCGCCCGAGAGAGTCACCTGCTTGTCGCCGATGGTGCCGCTCCAGGTGCCTGCCGACAGGGGCGTGTTGGAGGCGCTGGCCTCGTGGTACTCGGGGCCCGAGGCGGTGCCGCCCGCATCGGCGTCGGTCCCGTCGGTCCCTGTGAAGGAGCCGGTCGCGGTCGAGAAGCCGGAGGGGGTGGCGTCGGCGCCGCCGGAACCGCAGGCCATGAGCACACCGGCGGCCGCCATGCCGAGGCCTCCCACCAGGAGGCTGCGGCGCCGCAGGGCGAAGGAGACCCCCGAGTCGGGCGGACCGCCGGCATCGGCGTCGGAGAGAGGCGGGCGGGGCGGCGCGAACGGGGTCGGGGGCTTCGACGGATGCGCCGAAGGGGGCGACGTGGATGACGTGGATGACGTGGATGACGTGGTCATGGTGCATCTCCTCGGTTCCGTGGGTGGCGGGCCGATCGGTTCGGCAGGCCCGCTGGGCTCGACGGGCGGCGCGGCGGAGGACGTGGCGTCCGGTGCCGCCGGGGGCGGCGGACGGCGACGCGGCGAGTCGCCCGACGCCGCCCGGGCGCGGTCGATGGGCTCCACTGTCGAGGAGGTCTCTATCAGCCGGGCATCCGCTCCCCATGAACCCGCTGTGAGTCGCGGGCCCCGGCTCGACGGCGTGCGCGGGAGGGGACGGCGCGCGTGGGAGGAGCTGTGCGATCACGCCCCATGCCCGAGACCGCCCGGCGGGCCCTGGTCGGCTCCGCCAACGCATTCAAAGGTCACTATAGTTACGGTTGCTTGCACCTCCACGTTGACAACAACCGGGCATGCGCCCCGACAGGCACTGCCACCACCTGGACAGATCACGAAGGAGAATCACAGGGTTCACAGCATGTCATTCGAACACCTCGTTCACGTGTAATAATTTCCGTCCCTGATCGCACAGATTTCAAGCGAGGAAAACAATGACCGAGACCTTAGTCGTCCTTGCCACAAACCGAGTCTCGGGGCTCAAGAGGCAGGCGGCAGAAGATCCTCGTTACAGGATGATCATCTTCACCGAGCACAAGTACCGCGCAGATTACGAGGCCGCCGGGTTCGACCCCGTCTTCTCGGTCCCCGCGATGGAAGACCTCACTGCGGTTCGCGGGGAGTTCGCCCGCCTGCTGGAATCGATCGACCCCGTCGGCGTCATCGGCGGCACCGAGCGCGCGGTGCAGCCCGCCGGTTTCGTCCGCTCCTACTTCGGGCTCGATGGGCCCGGCTTCGAGGAGTGCGCGCGCCTCACCGACAAGTACCTGATGAAGCGGGCCTGGCGGGCCGCCGGTCTTCCCGTCGCCGAGTTCCAGGCGATCCGGGGTCTCGACCAGTTCCGTGAGGCCGTCTCCTCCCGACCGCTCCCGCTCATCATCAAACCGTCCCGCGGCACCGGCGCCGTCCGCATCACCGCCGTGACCACCGAGAGCGAGCGCGAGGCGGCATTCGCCAGTCCGCCCGCCTATGTCAGCACCGAGGACTACTACACCCTGATCGAGAAGAAACTCGATGTCATCGCCGAGTACCACGTCGACGCCGTCATCTCCGGCGGCGTCATCATGTACGACCTCGTCGGACGTTATTTCGCACCGCCGATGAACTGGCGCGAGCCGGGCCCGCGCGGCTCTTACACCGTCCATCCGGACGATCCCGCCCACGGCCACGTCGATTCTCTAGCCACTGCGGCCGTGGCCGCACTGAACGTGACCGACGGCGTCACCCACTGCGAGATCTTCGAGACCGCCGAGGGCTTCGTCGTCGGCGAGATCGCCGGACGCCCCGGGGGCGGAAGCTGCTCTCCGCTCATGAAGCATCACCTGGGCGTCAACGCGTGGGACGCCTTCGTCGCGACCACGCTGGGTCGCGAGGTCCCCCGCGGCATCGAGAACGACACGTCCCAGGTGATCGCCTGCGTGATGCTGCCCGAGGCGAAGCGGCCCGTCGCGGACTGGACCCCCGCCGACGAGATAGCGGCCCTGCCGGGAGTCGACGAGATCGTCGTGACCTGCCGGGCCGGCCGCACATCCGGCTACCGTCATTCCTCGGTCGGCTCGGGCTATGTCGTCTTCCACGCCGATGCCGACGACGTGACCGCGTCCGCGACCCGCATCGCAGAGTCCTTCAGGTTGGTCTACGCATGACCGGCGTACTCATCCTGCAACAACCGAGTTCCTCGTCGCCGGTCGACCACTGGCTCCTCCAGGCCGATCCCCAGGCAGATCTGACGCTCATCACGGGTCCGCGATCGGTTCGGCGAGGAGAATACGCCGAGGGCGTGAAGGTGGTCGAGGCGAAGGACTACTTCTCACCGGAGACGATGACCATCGCCTATGACGAGGCGCAGGCGATGGGAGCCGACCGCATCGTCAGCAACGCCGAGCAGGACGTCCTGCGCGTGGCCGAGGTCCGTGACGCGCTGGGCCTGCCCGGAATGTCGGCCCGCACGGCTCTCGCCTTCCGTGACAAGCTCATGATGAAGCGCCTCTTCGCGAACGCCGGTCTTGGAGCCGCTCCCGCCTCGGCGGTGCGATGCGTGAGCGATATCGTGGCGCTGACTCGCGAGCACGGCCGCGGGGTGGTCAAGCCCCTGGACGGCATGGGGGCCAAGGGCCTGGTGACGATCGATGCCGACGCTCGGCACGCCGACGTCCTGGCGGCGGTGACGCCGGTTCTGGATGACCTTCACGCAGGGCGGTTGATGTGGGAGAAGTACGTCGTCGGCGACGGGCTCCACTGCGACGTCACACTGTCGGGCAGCGGCATCAAGACCTTCTCGGTCTCTCGAACACTGGCCCCTCCCGGCGCCTACGCCACGCACAACTACACCTCGTACACCCTGGATACGAGCGACCCGACCTACCCGGAGGCCCGACGCTGCGTCGAGCATCTCGTCGAGAGCCTCCCGCGGGATCATGGAGCGACCATGCTCCACTTCGAGCTCTTCGAAAGCCCGAACGGGAGTGGTGTGACCGCCGGCGAGGTGGGCGCCCGCATGGGGGGCGGCGGGATTCGAGCGGCGGTTCGCGAGGCGACGGGTCGGGATCTGGCCCGAGAGGGCTACCTCCTGGCCGCGGGCCTCGGCGACGCCATCACTCCGACGCCGCCGCCCGAGACCTCGGCAGGGTGGATGCTCTTCACCGCCGTCGTTCCCGCATTGGGCGACCCGCTCCCCGAATGGGTCGCGTCGACCTGGACGCGCCCGCGCACGACCGCCGAGCCGCAGCACTCCGTCGACGCCGTCGGAGGCATGATCGTGCGAGCGAATTCCTCGGCCGAGCTTCGACGGGCCCTCGAATCCATCGAGTGGCGCACGGAGAGCGGATAGCGCCGGATGATCGTTTCTCAGTGATGAGAGGCATCCTCCCCGCGCCGCTCGCACCCCGAATCGCCGACCACGCAAGAAAGTCATGACAATAAGTGACGATTGTGTTCCTCGACCCCACAAACGACTCTCGAACGAGTTGCGGTACCTGGCGTCGAACTTCGTGAGCAGCCTGGGGACGGGCCTCATGCTCACAGTCCAGGTTGTCTTCGTCACCCAGAACCTCAATATCACGCCGGTGCACCTCGGATTCGCACTGACCTGCGGGGCGATGCTGGGTCTGGTAGCGGGCGTCGCCCTGGGCGCGTGGTCCGACGGCCGTAATCTTCGCAGGCTCATGCCCGCCCTCGGCGTGGTCCAGGCTGTTGCGGCCGCAGGATACCTGGTCTCCACCTCGCCCGTTCTGCTCGGTGTCATGGTGGGCGCCGTCTCCATCGCCGGACGAGGCGGAGCCGCGGTCCGCGGCCCCTTCATGGCCGCAATGGTGGGCCGAGAGCGCCTCGTCACCTACCGCGCCACGGTGAGGTCCGTGGCCAACGCCGCTATGGCCGTGGGTGCTGCCCTCGGCGGAGTAGCGCTGGGCTACGCGTCGCCAACCGCCACAACGATCGCCATGGGAGCCGTACCGGTGGGGTATCTTCTTGGTGCAGCACTGACAGCGTCGGTCAGCCTGCCCTACGCGAGTGCTCCGAGAGGCAGCGCCGAGGGCGGGAAGACCGAGTCCTCCCCAAGGACTCCTGCGATCGCCTCTGTGCCGGTCATGAAGAATTCGCGCTTCCTGATGGTCGTCGGATTAAGCGCGATCCTGATGACTCACGTGCCGATGCTCAGCGTCGCCTTCCCCCTGTGGATCAGCGAGCGCACCTCCGCGCCCAGTTACCTCATCTCGGTGGTTGTTCTCATCAACACCATCGGCGTCGTGCTCGTCCAGGTGCCGATGAGCAGCTTCGTGAAAACGCCTCGCGACGCCGCGCACGCATGCCTCGGAACGGGGCTAGCCCTCACTGCAGCCGTTCTCCTGCTGGTGTGCTCGAGCAGCCTCGCAGGGCCGCTGCAGGTGACAGCGCTCATCGTCGCGGCCCTCTTCCACCTGATCGGGGAACTCTTGCAGTCAGCCGCCAGTTGGGAACTGGCATTCGACCTAGCACCGGGGGATCGCCTGGGCGAGTACCAAGGTACTTTCAACTCCGGGCTGGATCTTAGCGTGATGATCGGACCAACTGTGTTCAGCATTCTCGTGACCACTCCAGCCCTGATCGGATGGTGGGTCCTGGCCGGCATCCAAGTCCTGGCCGGCGTCATGATGGGCGTGGCGGTCCGACGAGCCGCGCCACGCACGAAGGCATCCGGATGAGCCGCACGCGATAAGGATCTGATAAGAGGTCATCGCCGAGGCCCCCTACGAGGGAATGACCTACGACATCCGCGCCGGCCGCTACTTCGACGCCGACTACCGTCGTCTTCGCCGCTGACGGTCGCACCAGTGGGGGAAAAGAGGCCGGAGACACGAGGCGGGCATGTCGGAACGAGCCGGACGACGACGCCGTCGGACCCGCGCAGGATTGCCCGCCTCGACGGGGCATGGCGCCGTCGGACCGATCTCGATGCGGAACTGAACCGGTCTCGGCGAAGGGCGGGCCGGGCCCGCGTCCCGACCCGCTCAGCGGTGCCCCGGCCTCACAGGCTCCGACGCCGGTAGAGACGCACCGCGCCCATGGCCGACAGGGCGAGCACCGCCGCCGCGGCCCCCGGTCCGGCCGCCCCGGCCCACGGCGAGCCCGCCCACCGGATGATGGTGAGGGCCAGGTCGGGGAACCTCTCGATCAGGAACATTCCGCCGAACATGAGGACCATGGTCGCGCCGTAGGCGTACACACCCGTGCGCGCGTGGCCGAGGGAGAACAGGAGGAGGAGCTGAACGGCGGCGACCATGCCGACCGCCGCCACGGCCAGGCCCGCGACCCCCGCCGTGGACAGGGGGAGGACACCGGCCCCGGGCCCGCGCACGGCGTCGTCGATCCGCGCGACGACGACGCCCACGAGAGCCGCAACAGCGGCGGCCAGGACGACGAGCAGATAGCGGGCGACGACGAACTGCGCGCGCGTCACCGGCAGGATCGAGTACATGGTGTCCAGGTGCGCGCGCTCGTCCTGCGCGAACAGGAGGCCGGGCAGGAAGCCGACCGTCAGAACGCATATGGCGATGGCCGGCGTCGCCCCGCCCATGGCGAGGTTCGTCCCGACGATCACGGCCGTGATGACCGCGAAGGTGCGCAGCGTGGCGGCGTGGGCGGACAGCTCCGCGCGCAGCAGGTTCCAGATGATGTGCATATCGGCGCCTCTTCTCAGTGCTTCTTCCAGTGCTTCTCTCACTGCTTCTCGGCGAGTGCCGCGGGCGCGGCGGTGGGACGAGTGCGACCGCGGTCGGGGTCCGGGCCGCGGGTCATGGCCACGACGGCCTCGTCGATGGACGGGGTCTCGATGAGGACGTCGGGGCCGAAGACGGCGGTGTCCGCGGTCCTGATGAGCCCCGAGAAGACGCCCGCCCCGTTGTGCCGGGCCCCGACGAGGACGGCCTCGGCCTCGGGCGTCAGAGCGGAGACGGGTCCGCGGGCCGCGGCCCACTGCTCGAAGAGATCGGGCAGGGGCCCGGCGAAGCGGGTGCGGCCGGCGCCGATCACGTGAAGGTGGTCGGCGATCCGCTCCAGGTCGGAGGTGATGTGGGTCGAGAAGAGGATCGTCCGCCCCTCGGCGATGAGGAAGTCGCGGAAGATGTCGAGGACCTCCAGACGCGCGACGGGGTCCAGGCCCGAGGTCGGCTCATCGAGGATGAGGAGCTCGGGATGGTGGGCGAGAGCGAGGGCGAGCTGGAGCTTGACGCCCTGTCCCCGCGACAGGTCCTTCACCTTGACCCGGGCCGGCACGTCCAGCCGGGCCAGGAGCTCATCGAGCCGGCCCCGGTCCCAGTCGGGGTAGAAGCGCTCCAGGTTGCGGGCGGCGGAGGCCGCCGTCCACTCCCGGGGCAGGGCCACGGTGTCCAGGACGACGCCGATGCGATCGCGACGGGCCCCGGGGGCGCCGTCGAGCACGCCGATCGAACCGGCGTCGATGCCGACCATACCGAGCATCGCCTTGATGGTGGTGGTCTTGCCGGCCCCGTTGGGGCCGACGAATCCGGTGACCATGCCGACGGGCACGGTCATATCGAGGGGCCCCAGCGTGAAGGAGCCCTGCGTGCGCACGACGGCATCCAGGCGGATGGCGTCTGCGAGCTCAGGACGGGCCGCGTCCGCGGGCGCCGGCCCGTTCATTCCTTCTCGGCCGGCTTCCCGCCGGTCCGCTTCTTCTCGGTCCATCGTTGTGCGGTCCTTTCGTGGAGATCGGGGAGGTCGAGGCCGACCAGGCGCGCGGTGGCGACGGCGTCGTCGAGCTGGGCGTCCAGCCGGACGAGGAGTCGTTCGCGGGTCTCGGCCTCGTCCTGGGGGAGGACGAAGCTGCCGCGGCCGGCCTGATTGGCGATGAGGCCGGCCGCGGCGAGGTCGTTGTAGGCGCGAGTGGTGGTGATCAGGGAGACCTCGAGGTCCCTCGCGAGCCTGCGCAGCGAGGGCAGGGGGGTCCCGGCGGGCAGATCGCCGGACCAGATGGCCTGCCGGATCTGGTCGACGATCTGCTCGTACATGGGCGTCCCGGACGTCCGGGAGAGAACGATGTGCACATACTGTGTATATCACACATGTACAGCATGCACAATCGCGGAGCGCGCCGATCCCCGACCAGCGGCCCGGCGACCCGGCGAGCGATCCGACGGCCCGCCCCTTCGCCGAGATCGGTTCAGTTCCGCGTCGAGATCGGTCCGCGCGTGCACTTCGCCGCTTGGGCCGGTGCCGTACACCGTTGCGGGCCGAAGCATCGATCCACCTGACGAAGCACGCGGAGAAGCCCGAACCCGCGACCGCGGTGTGGCCGACCACAGCGCCGGCCACCCCCCAATGGGCACGGCGACCGATGCGGTGGTCCGCGAGGACTCGACTGGGCGCGAGCCCCGCACGGACAGGCACGACACCCTCCGATACAGGCAACAGTTGTCCAAATCTGACACAAAGACACCCCGCACTGGAATCATCGGTGGAGGAAATCCCGGAATACCAACGATTCTCTTCTCGCTCCCCGATCGGTTCCGGACCTTTGCGGCAGATTTGGACACGAGGAGCGCACCTCAGACACCTGACACGGAGTCGAGGGCGGCCCGTCGCAGGGACTCCGGGGACCGGAGCCCCGGTCCCGACCACCACCGCACAGCGGCAAGCGCACGACTCGGCGACGGACCCGGACATGTCGATCTCCCGGGCGGCGAGCGGTGAAGGCCGCGCGACCTCACGACGCTCGCACCGCGCCCCGGCAGCTTCCTGGCCGGAGTCGAGTCCTCGCGTCGAGCTCGAGGAGCACGACATCCCACCCAAGATCCTCAGCAGGCTGCGAGGCAACCTCAGAAGCGACGACGGGACGGACGCGGAGATCCCCGAGGAGACCCTCCGGACCCCTCAGCTTTCCCTCGTCCTCTTCCGCACAGGCGCGCAGCTCGTCCTCACCACTCACGACACGCCCCCCTTCTGGACACCCCTCACGCAGCTTCCGGAGGTCAGCGAGGCCTGGCTGTGCGAGAAACGCCGGCGGCACCCAAGGCGTTCAGAGCGGCGCACCATTCTCATCGTCACCAACGGTGAAGAAGCAACCATGCCCCACCTCCTCAAGAATCTCGGGCCAGTGGATTTCAGCCGCGACGACCCCTCTCGCACCGAGAGTGACAGCACTCAGCAAAAGGCCCGTGCGCAACCACGCCACCGGAAATAGGGAAAGTCCCTCCCCGCTCCGGCGGGCGAAAACAGGCAGGGCCGCTATCGAACCCGGAAGCGCGCATATCCGCATCCGTGATACAATGAACCGTGCGGATCGGTATATTTATTGACGATTATCTGCCGTCGGTGCACGGCGTGGCAACTTCAACGACAAGCCTGAAAAAAGCATTGGAGGACCTCGGGCACGAGGTGTACATCATAGCCCCGAAATGCAAGGGGTACGACGATGACGACGACCACGTCATCCGCGTCCCATCATCGAAAAGCTATATTTTCGACAAACGCGAGACGGGCGTCATATACCCGGGCCTCGCGAGAAGGCTCGACAAGTACGATTTCGACATCGTCCACAGCCAGATGCAGTTCTACGTGGGCGTCCTGGCGCACAGCGTGGCCAAGCGGCAGAATATTCCTCACATCACAACCGTGCACACACTGTACACGGAGCTGATCGACGACTACCCGCTCATGGTGACGGCCGGCATCATCGCCCTGACGGCGGCGCTGCCGATCGTGCTGCGAACCAAGCCGATCCTGCCGACGCCGTCTCGCGAGCAGCTGCGCACAATGAGCAAGGAGGCGATCAAGGAAACCTTCTCCCACCAGGGCTGGAGGCTGACCGCCGCCTTCGCGAACAAGTGCGAGGCCTGCATATCGCCGTCGAAGCACCTGGCGAGGATTCTGATAGACGAGGGCGGACTGACGGCGCCGTGCTACGTGCGCCCGAACGGCATCGACACGAAACGGTACCGCGACGCCGACCCCGCCGATTCCCCTATTTCGAAGAAACCGGGAGAGAAATTCATCATATCAGTAGCCCGCCTCAGTCCGGAGAAGCGCCAGAAGGCCCTCATCGAGGCACTCCCGCACATTTCCGACAGGAACGTCGCGCTCGTCCTCACCGGAGGAGGGCCCTACGAGCAGGACCTGCGGAGGCGATCCGAGGAGCTGAATGTCGCGAACCGGGTCATATTCACTGGCATGCAGCCGAGCGACAAGGTCGCCTCCCTGCTCAAACAGGCGGACGTTTTCTCCCTCGCGTCGTACCACTTCGACAACCAGCCGATGACGTTCCTCGAAGCGGCGTCGAGCGGCCTGCCGATCGTGTACTGCGACGAGCAGATGACGGAGGGCCTGACCGAGCGCAACGCAATCCTGACCGACGGCATCGAGGGCGAGAGCCTGGCACGGGCGTTCAACGACCTGTTCTCCAATCCGGATAAGCTGGAGCAGATGTCCAGGGGGTCTCTGGATGTGGCCCGGGAGTTCGACTCATCGACGATGGCGATGAGCATGGTGACCCTGTACGAGAAGCTGATCAGGGACTACCACGGCTCGGCATATCATTAATGGGGACCACGGAGCAGGGATCAGCAGCATCTCGGGCGGACACAGCAGAGGTGATCAATGGAGGTAAGGGTAGCCTCGGGTCATGAGCTCGTCCGAGACCCCGATCTTCAGTCATCGCTCCGTCGCGCATGTGACAACGGACCGGCCCGCCCGGTACGGACGTCAGCTCGTCGCCCATATGGGCCGTAAGATCACGACGAACTGGGACGATGACTCCGCTACCGGCCTGCTGTCCTTCGACCTCGAGGGCCCGGTGACCGGCGTCGTCGAGCTGGCCTGCGACGACGGCGCACTCGTCCTCACGCTGCGCACCACGGCGGAGAACCTCGATCGCCTCGAACGGGTCACCGGTATCCATCTGGCCCGCTTCGGGCAGAGGGATCGGCTCGCCGTCGTCTGGATCCGCGACGACGGCGAGCCGGGCACCGCCCAGGGCCCGCTGTCGGAGGAGGACATCGAGGCCCAACCGTCGTCATCGGCGCGCAGGGGCCGGTGATCCCGAGAGCCCGTACCGGCGAGTCCGAGGGAGAGGGCGAGGAGGAGCCCCGAATCACCAGAACGCGTCAATCCCCGAGATCGGTGATACGGCCAGCGGGATCCTTGACCCGGGCCATGAGCAGCAGGCCGATCACCAGGATCGATACGATCCCGAGAATGCCCCAGTACGACGCCTCCTGCCCGACCACTCGGACGCCGATCCAGATGAACGCCCCGTACATGGCCGGCGCCATGAAGGACACGGCTCGGCCCGTCGTCGCGTACAGGCCGAAGATCTCGCCCTCCCTCCCCTCGGGGATGACGCGGGCCAGGAAGGACCTCGCCGCGGACTGGGTCGGACCGACGCATCCGGCCAGGACCAGGCCGAGCGTCCAGAACACCATCGCCCCGCCCTTGTGCAGGACGAAGATGCCGACGCCGGCGACCACGAGGATGGTGAGCGACCCGAGGATCACCTTGCGGGGCCCGACGCGGTCGTCGAGAGTCCCCGAGGCGATGGTCGCGACGCCGGCGACCACGTTGGCCGCGATGGCGAAGATGATGACGCTCCCACTGGAGAAGCCGAACGTGTTCTGGGCGATGACGCCACCGTAGGTGAACACCCCGGCCAGACCGTCGCGGAAGACGGCGGCGGCGAGCAGGAACCACAGCACCTCGGGATGAGTCCGATGCAGAGCCACGAGCGTGCGCCACAGTCGCTTGTAGGAGACCCATATCGACTCCCGACGGCGAACGCCCGTCACGGGTCCCGACGACGGCTCGGCGGGCTCGGTCTCGATCCCCGCCCTCTCCCGGTCGGCGCCGCGACGAGCTTCATCGAGGACGGCCTGACGGAGTCGTCTCCCCCGCCTACCGGACTGGGTCACCAGGACCGGAATCGCGCTCAGGCAGAACCAGACGGCGGCCACGATCATGGACACGCGGACATTGAGGCCGTTCTCCCCGGTGACTCCGAACCAGCCGATCTCCGGGTTGATGAATCCCACGTAGACGATGAGCAGCAGAACGATGCCGCCGATGTACCCCATGCCCCAACCGAGTCCGGAGACGGCGCCGACCCGGTCCTTAGTGGCGATCTGGGACAGGATTCCGTTGTAGTTCACACTCGCCAGCTCGAAGAAGACGTTGCCGATACCCAGCAGTGCGATGCCGAACCAGAGGTAACCGGGTTCGGGCAGGACCAGGAACAGCGCCGCGCTGATGGCCACCACGATCATCGTGTAGGCGCCGAGCCAGAAGACCGTCCGCCCCGCCCGATCGGAGCGCTGGCCGGTGACCGGCGCCAGCAAAGCGATGAACGCCCCCGCGATCGACAGCCCCAGGGACAGAGAGGACTCATTGGACGCCTTCTCGCCGAAGGCCGAGCTGGTGAGGTAGACGGTGAAGACGAAGGTGGTGATCACGGCGTTGAAGGCGGCGCTCCCCCAGTCCCACAGCCCCCAGGCCAGGACGGGCCAGGACAGCAAGCGGGTCCGCCCATCCGGATGCGGGCCGCTGCGGGGCTCGGGTCGAGCGGCGACGGCGAGGTCGCCCTGGGACTGGGGGGTCTGGGTCATAACGGTGAGCCTACGATGCTGAGGGCGTCGGCGAGGTGACCTTAGGTCCACGTCCGCCGAGATCGGTCCGGTTCCGCACCGAGATCGGTCCGACGACGCCGCGCCCGACAGGCGGGCCATGGCGACGCGTTCCGCGCCCCTCCGCACCAGGGCGTCACCGCGCGGCCGCGAGCACCTCGGCGAGGGCCAGATCGACCGGCGTCGTGATCTTCATGGCGCGCGGATCCCCCTGGACGACGACGACGGCACCACCGGCGGCTTCGACCAGCCCGGCGTCATCGGAGGCGGCCCGCGCCTCATCGGTGGCGCGGTCGGCTCCCAGCCGATGGGCGGCGACGAGAGCGGCGATGGCGAAGCCCTGAGGAGTCTGCACCGCCCGCAGCCGAGTGCGATCGGGAGTGCCGACGACCGCCTCGACCGGCACATCGCCGGCGAGGGCGTCCCCCGGGTCGCCGCGGCCCGGCCCGGCGATCTCCTTGACGGTATCCGTCACGGGCAGGGCCGGGACGACTGCGTCATGACCGGCCCTGACCGCCGCCACGACGCGGCGCACGACCTCGGGCGGAGTGAGAGCGCGAGCGGCGTCGTGCACGAGGACGACGAGGGCGTCGGGCCGAGCTGCGATCGCGGCGGACAGGCCGAGGGCGACGCTGGCCTGCCGGGAGTCGGGCGACCCCGGGACGACCTCGATCGCGCCGCAGACGCCGAGGGCGCTGATCCCGACGACCTCGTCCCGGAAACGGTCGAGATGCTCCGCGGGGGAGGTGACGACGACGTGATCAACAACCCCGGAGGACAGCAGGCCGCGTGCCGCACGGCGCACGAGGGTCTCCCCCGCGACCTCGACGAGCGCCTTGGGTTCGGCGGCGCCCAGACGGGCTCCGGATCCGGCCGCGGTCAGAACGGCGACAACGCCGTCGGCTCCGCCGACACGACCGGCACGACCCGCGTCACCGAACTGAGCAGCACCATCGGCACCGTTCGTCGCGGGCACGAGCGGCTCGGGCCTCAGGCGGCGGCGCCGGCGGCGAGGACCTCGTCGAGCTTGGACTCGGCCTGATCCTCAGCAGTCTTCTCAGCGAGGGCGAGCTCGGAGACGAGAATCTGACGAGCCTTGGACAGCATGCGCTTCTCCCCCGCGGACAGGCCGCGATCGGTGTCCCGGCGGGAGAGATCGCGGACGACCTCGGCGACCTTAATGACGTCGCCCGAGGCGATCTTCTCCTGGTTGGCCTTGAAACGGCGCGACCAGTTGGTGGGCTCCTCCGTCAGAGGGGCGCGCAGGACGTCGAAGACCTTTTTAAGACCGGCGGCGTCCACCACATCCCGCACTCCGATGAGCTCCACGCTCTCCGCGGGGACGAGGATTGTCAGATCCCCCTGCGCGACCTCCAGCTGTAGATAGGTCTTCTCCTCGCCGCGCACCTTGCGTTGACGGATATCAATAATCCGAGCCGCCCCGTGGTGGGGGTAGACGACGGTCTCGCCGACTTCAAAGGTCATGGGTGACGTCACTCCGTAACTAATGGCAGGAGCCCCAGTTTACCAGGAAATGCTGGGCATATTCCGGGGAGGTACCTCACAGGTCACACACGGGCCGCTCGGAGTCCGGCGGCACCGCCTCGTCTTCTCAAGCGCCTTCAGCCGCCGGGCGCGCCCGCACCGGCTCGGAACCGCGTCCCCGGCCGGCACCCGGCGGCTGAGCAGCGCGCCCGCGCCCGCACCGGCTCGGAACCAGAGGGGTCCGCAGCGCCCGCGGCGTCGTCGGCCCTCAGGCGTCCTCCCGGGCCTCCCCGGCGGAGACCAGCATGTACCCCACTCCGCGCACGGTGGTCAGCAGCCGGGGAGCGCCCGGCTCGACCTCGATCTTGGCCCGGATGCGTTTGACGTGGACGTCAAGGGTCTTCGTGTCGCCGACGTAGTTCGCCCCCCAGATCTGCTCGATGATCTGACTGCGCGCGAGCACTCGATCGGGATGTCGCAGGAACAGCTCGAGCAGCTCGAACTCCCGCAGCGGCATGGTGACGGCCTCACCGTCCACGCGCACCTCGTGGCGCTCGAGGTCCATGACGACCCGGTCCGCGCTCAGCAACCGATCGTACGGCCCGTCCTCGTGGCTGCGGCGCAGGACGGCGTGCACGCGGGCGAGCAGCTCGCGATAGGAGTAGGGCTTGGTGACGTAGTCGTCCGCACCGATCTCCAGGCCGACGACCTTGTCGACCTCGGAGTCCTTGGCGGTGAGCATGATGACGGGGACCCGGGAGGCGCGCCGAATGCGGCGACACACCTCGGTTCCCGACAGACGCGGGAGCATGAGGTCGAGCAGCACGAGGTCGATCGGATCGGCCCCGTCCGCCCTGCCGGCCGCCTCGAAGCGCTCAACGGCCGTGATGCCGTCCTGGGCCTCCACGACCTCGAAGCCGTCTCGGCGCAGACCGAGGGCGAGCGGATCGCGATAGTTCTCCTCGTCCTCGACGAGCAGAATGCGGGTCACGTCTGATCCCCCTCGGAGATCGCGGCGATGGCGGCGAAAGCCGCACCCGCGGCACCGGAAGCGACGGCGGCGGCGGCCTCGGGATCCGGGGCCGCGTCCGACTCATCCGGCTGATCCGGAATCAGGCGCGGCAGAACGAGGGTGAAGGTGGAGCCGCGCCCCGGGGTCGACCACAGCTCCACTGTACCGCCGTGATCCGCGGCCACGTGCTTCACGATGGACAGCCCCAGCCCCGTGCCTCCGGTGGCCCTCGATCGCGCCTTGTCGACGCGGTAGAAGCGCTCGAAGACGCGCTCCTGCGCCTCCTTGGCGATCCCGATGCCCTGGTCGACGACGGCGATGCGCACCAGCTCATCACCGGCCGGATCCGCTGAAGCCGCGCCGGCTGCGGAATCCGCGCCGTCGGCATCGTCATCCGCGCCATCAGCGCCGCGTGCGCCGTCGGCGTCGTCCTCGCCGGCCGCGACGCCTGGGCCGCTCGCGCCGGCCGCGCCCCCCGCAGCGCCGTCGGAGCCCTCGGCCCCTCCCGCACGGGCGGCACCGGCCGCGCCCCCCGCGCCCTCGGCGGACCCTTCGACTCCATCGACGCTGAGCCCGACGCTCACGCGCGTGCGCGGGTCGGAGTAGCGGATGGCGTTGTCCAGCAGGTTGCGCACGGCCGTGGTGATGAGGGCGGCGTCCCCGCGCACGTGCAGGCCGGGAGTGCCGCCCGAGACGAGCGCGACCTCCTTGCTCTCGGCCTCGGTGCGCACGCGGTCGATGGCCTCGGCGACGACGGCGTCGAGATCGACGTCGTCGGGCTCGACCAGCGCGTCCCCCTCCTGGAGGCGGGAGAGCTCGATGATCTCCTGGACGAGGACGCCCAGACGCGCGGACTCCTTGCGTATGCGACCGATGTAGTTGCGGACGAGGTCGGGGTCGTCCACGGCGCCCTCGACCGTCTCGGCCAGCAGCGCGATGGCCCCGACGGGGGTCTTGAGCTCGTGGGAGACGTTGGCGACGAAGTCGCGGCGCATGTCCTCCAGGCGCTTGGCGGCGGTGCGGTCCTCGATGAGCACGAGGACGCGGCCGCGCCCGATGGCGGCCACGCGCACGTGGAGATGGAACTGCCCCGCCCCGGCGACGCGTCCGCGGGCGACGGCCAGCTCGACGTCCTCGGGATCTCCCCCGGCGCGCACACGGGCGACCATCTCCGCCACGCGCGGTTCGCAGACTTCATCGTCGCGCACGATGTTGTAGGTGTACGCAGTGGCGGAGGCGCGCAGCACCTCGTCGTCGTCATCCAGCACGACGACGGTCGAGCGCAGCGCGGCCAGGACGGGCACGAGGCCGTCGTCCTCAAGGGTCGATCCCGCGGTAATGCCATTCGAGCGCGGGTCATAGGGCGGCAGCGCGAACGCGAAGGCGACGGCAGCGCCCGCACCGAGACAAACGACGGCAACGCCGATCAGCAGCACAATGCTTCCCACGTCCCCAAGGGTAGAGGCGGGAGGGCGGCGATAGCGAGCCGCCGGGCCGGAGGCGGCGGCGTCTCTCAGCAAGAGCGCGGGAACGAGGCGATGAGAACGAGCGGCCGGTCGTCTCCGGACGGTTCCCCGGAGGCGAGCGCGCGGCCCGGGCCCCAGGGGCGCACGGCCCGGGCCGTCCGTGTCGCCTGGTCGGCCCTTCGCTGTGAGCCGGCCCCGAGCATGCGGCCCGGGCGGCCCGCGGCTGTCCGGAATCCAGCGCGGCGAGGCCGGGCCCGGGGCGCGCGGCCCGGGCTCCCCGATCCGTCCCCTCGGCGGCCACAATGGTGACCGCCGGGCGTCCGGGCACGGGCACCCGACCACCGCGATCCGCCACACAGAATCAGGAGCGATCTCGTGCGCGACATCTTCAACCAGGAGCTCAAGCAACTCGGCTCGGACCTTGAGACCATGGCCACTCAGGTGGCGACGGCGATCGAGCGGGCGGCCGAGTCGCTGAGCAACGGGGACATCATCGTCGCCGAGCAGGTCATCGACGCCGATGAGCGCATCAACGACCTGCAGCGGGACATCGATGACATGTGCATCATGCTGCTGGCGCGCCAGCAGCCCGTGGCCGGGGACCTGCGCAACGTCATCTCGGCGCTGCGCATGGCGCAGACCCTCGAACGGCAAGGGGATCTCGCCCGCCACGTGGCCGCCATCGCGCGCGGCCGCTACCCCGAGCCCGCGGTTCCCGAGCCGGTCATGGGCCTGATCCTGCAGATGGCCGACGCCGCCGTGCGCGCCGGGGCCGACGTCGCCCGTCTCATCGCGACCCACGACCTGGAGCTGGCGGCCCGGATCCAGCGCGACGACTCCGAGCTCGACGACCTGCACCGCCAGTCCTTCCAGATGATCCTGGATCCCTCCAACGAGCTGAGCCGTCAGCAGGTCGTCGATGCCGTCCTCATGGGGCGGTTCCTGGAGCGCTTCGGGGATCACTCGACATCCGTGGCCCGCCGCATGGCCTACCTGGTCTCGGGAGCCGCCCCGAGTTGAGCAGAGCCAAGCCGAGCCGAGCAGAGCCAAGCCGAGCCGAGTTGAGCTGAGCCGAGCCGAGTTGAGCCGGCCCGGACCGCGAGCTCGCCCCTCTGCTTCCTTCTTCCTTCGTCGAGATCGGTCCGGTTCCGTGCCGAGATCGGTCCGGTTCCGCGTCGAGATCGGTTCAGTTCCGCGTCGAGATCGGTTCAGTTCCGCGTCGAGATCGGTTCGACGGCGGCGCGCCCGGGGGCCGGGGCCGCGAGGCGGGCATTTCGGCGCGAGTCCGACGACGCCGCCGTCGGACTCGCGCCGAAATGTCGACCTCGACGGGGGCGAGGCCGTGCGCCGGCGGGTTCCCCCACGAGCGCCGGACCGCTCGCCCCGCACGGACCGCTCACCCCGCACGGGCCCGACCAGCACCGCGGGGTCGTACCCGACGCCGCACGGTCGTACCCAGATCCACGGGGTCGTACCCGACGCCGCACGGTCGTACCCTAAAGCCCCCCTACAGTACGACCCGGCGCCGCAGCGTACGACCACGCGCATTCATGTACGACCGCGCGAGCCCGGGTACGACCGCGCGAGCCCGGGTACGACCGCGCGAGCCCGGGTACGACCGGCCCGAGGCAACGGCCGCCGGCCCCGTCGGACGTACGACCGCACGAGCAACGGCACCACCGCACAACCCTCCCACCGCACCAGACCCCACCCGACCCATCACCCCCACACCCCGACCACGACCACCCACCCCGACCGCAAGCCGCACAGCACGTCCGTCCGACAACCACCACCCACCACCGGCCCCGCCACGAACCACCCCACCACACAACCACGACAACGAACCGAACTCGAGCCGGAACCGAACCGAACTCGACGGCG
>NZ_AUBN01000012.1 GCF_000429265.1 Actinomyces gerencseriae DSM 6844 | reverse complement strand
CCGGGCGCGCCCCTGCGCGAATGAGTCTCGGAGGTCCCGGGTGCTCGTCGCGCGTTGTTTGCGGGTGCGCGCATTGGCGTCGGCATGGGTTCTGCTGCGTTCCGCGGGTCCCGCAGTCCTGCGCTGCTGGTCCGCGCGCCGTGCGCCGTCGGCCTGTGGAGCCCGGGGCGCCGGGGAGCGTATGCCGCTTCGTCGCCGTGCGTCATCGGTCCCGCGCGGTCGTACGTAAAGCCGCGTGGTCGTACCCCCGGCGCGCGCGGTCGTACGCAACTTCGCGCGGTCGTACCTTAGAGGGTCTTTAAGGTACGACCGCGCGCTTCCGGGTACGACCGCGCGCCCCCGGGTACGACCGCGCAGGACCCCGGGACACCGAACCGCCGGCCCCCGCCCGCCCCGACCGCACCCTCACACACGAAGGACCGGAGAACCTCCCCAGTCCGAGAACCACCCACTCCATTCCATTCGCCCATCCCTCCGAGAGCTCGGTGAGCAGTCTCAGGGTTGGGCGGGCAGCAGGGTCGTGACGCACGCATACATCGCGCGACACGGTGCCGACGCCGACTTCGGTGCCGGGCCCGGGCCTCGGAGGAGGATGTCAGAGTTCTGCGGCGAGCCCGTCGACGGCGCCTCGGCGGATCGTCTGAGCGCCGGCGAAGCGCTCGGCGAGTGCGCGGCGCTCCTCCTGGCGGTGACGCTCGAAGGCGACGGCGTCGCGCCCGGCGATGCGACGGTCGCGTCCGACGCGGTGGGATGGGATCCTCCCGGAGTCGAGGGGCTTGTACGGGTGAGTTCGACTCATTCGTAGGCGTTGTGCCACTTGGGCCGGCGTGTAGTCGGCGTCGATATCGAGCAGGGCGACGCTGCTGCCGGAGGCGAGCGAGCCCGTGAGCGCGACGTCGTGACGGGCGAGGGCGCTGAGCGGCTCGCCAGGTCCTTCCGATCCCGGTGCGCGGTCGATCGGAGCCGACGCCGTCGTCCACGGCTCTTCCCCGTTCCCCCGGCCCTGCCGTTCCTCTCGATCCCTTCGATCCCTCGGCATCTCGGCCCTTGACGATCTGCGGCATTCTTCCCCCGGCCCCGGCCCCGGCCCCGGCCCCGGCGCCGATGCCCCGCTCGACCGGCGGAGCCGGCGCGGATGATGGAGGTGCGCAAAGGCGGGTTCCTCACTCCCTCCCGACCGGCGGGGGCTGACGGGACGGGGCGCCGAGGCGCGGCGTGCGGTCGGGGCGGGAGGGTGAACGGGACGATGTGAGACGAAAGACCCTGGCGGCCGCCTGCGCGCCGGTGATCCGACGGCGGGGATCCTCGATATTTCGTCCGCGCCTCATCCACGTGGTGGACGTCGCCCGGGGTCCGGACACATAATTATCACGGGTCGCTTGAAGTGTCTCACAAGCGACTCCCAAGGTATTACACCGAAGGAACCTGACTGAGGCAGTCGAGACCCCGGCGCCGGTTGCACCCGTGCATGCGAGTGACACCACGTCGGGGTCTTGGTGTGTGCGGCATGCGCGGCATGCGACCTGGGCCGGCTGCGCGCGCTGAATACGCTTGCTTCCGTGCGTGCTAGGGTCGGCTTCCGAGGGACGTTCCGGCTCGGCCGGGCGAGGAGGGCGATTGATGTCGGTGCCGTCTGAGACTCTGGACGGCATGGATATCGAGACCGTCCCCTCCCTGGTGTCCCTGGCCCTCGCGCTCGGCGCCGAGGACGCCGGCGATCTGAGCGCCGCCGAGAGGCGGTTGGTCGACGAGGCGCACGGCGCCCGGACGACTGCGGCGCTCGTTCGCGGGGTGCGTGGGATGATCGGGCGGGGCGAGGACCCGCTGGGGGACGCCTACTGCACGATCCGCTCCCCCGAGGAGCGCCGTCCGCTCGGCCAGACCTACACGCCGCGCCCGATCATCGAGGCGATGCTGCGGTGGGCCTCGGACCACGGAGACCCGGTCCGCGTCGTCGATCCCGGTGCGGGGTCGGGGCGCTATCTGGTGGCGGCCGGCGAGCGCTTCCCCGGGGCGGCCCTCCACGGCGCGGATATCGACCCGCTCGCCGCGCTGATGCTGCGCGCCAACCTCGCGGCGGCCGGCCTGGCGGACCGCGCCCGCGTGCATGTCGGCGACTACCGCGCGCTGAGCCTTCCCCCGGTCGATGGTCCGACTCTGTTCGTGGGGAATCCGCCGTACGTCCGCCACCACCGGATCGCCCCCGAGTGGAAGACGTGGCTCCTGGAGACGGCGCGCCGGCGCGGCCTGGACGCGAGCGCTCTCGCCGGGCTGCACGTCCACTTCTTCCTCGCCACCGCCGAGTACGGCCGCAATGGCGACTACGGCGCCTTCATCACCTCCTCGGAGTGGCTGGACGTCAACTACGGAGGGCTCGTGCGGCAGCTGCTGCTGGACGGCCTCGGGGGTCAGTCGCTCCACGTCCTGGCCCCCGAGGCCCCGCTGTTCTCGGACGCGACGACGACGAGCGCGATCACGTGCTTCCGCATCGGCGAGACGCCGTCGACGATGAGGATCCGCCGTGTCGAGTCCCTCTCGGATCTGGGCCGTCTCGCCGGAGGGCGAAGCGTGTCCCGGCAGCGCCTGGCCGGCACGAGTCGCTGGTCCGTCCTCACGCGCGAGACCCCGAGGCTTCGGGAGGGGTACGTCGAGCTCGGCGAGCTGTGCCGGGTCCACCGCGGGACGGTCACGGGGGCCAATGCCGTGTGGGTCAGGCGCGATGCGAGCCCGGATCTGCCCGAGCGGGTGCTCTTCCCGAGCATCACCAAGGCCCGTGAGCTCTTCGGCGCCGGGGCGCGTCTCGGCAGCCTGGAGGCGCTCCGTCGCGTGGTGGACCTGCCGGTGGATCTCGACGTCCTCGACGACGACGAGCGCGAGCAGGTCGACCGGTTCCTGCGCGAGGCCCGGGCCAGGGGCGTTCACGAGGGCTACATCGCCTCCAATCGCAGGGCGTGGTGGAGCGTGGGCCTGCGGGCGGCCGCTCCGATCCTGGCCACCTACATGGCTCGTCGTCCCCCGGCGTTCGTGCGCAATGACGCCGGTGCCCGGCACATCAACATCGCTCACGGCCTCTACCCGCGTGAGAGGATGAGCGATGTGCTCCTGGATCGTCTCGCCGACCGGCTGCGGGCGGAGGTCACGCTCGCCCAGGGGCGGACGTATGCGGGCGGACTGGTGAAGTTCGAGCCCAGGGAGATGGAGCGCATCCCGGTGCCCGGTCCGGACATGCTGACCGAGGGGGCGTAGACGATGGCGCTGAGCCCTCCGAGGTGGACCGAGCAGGATTTCGAGAGGGATGCCGCCGAGGCGATCCTCCACTTCCGTCAGACGCGAATGCACGAGCCCCTGGAGGCCTACCTCGACCACTTCGAGAAGTACCGGCGTCAGGTGGAGTCTCTCATCGAGGAGACCACGGATCTCACCGGCTTCACCGACCCCACCGGACGTGTCCGGCTCGACGATCGGGCGGTCGAGCTCCTGACGGGCCCCGAGCGGTTGACCACCATCCGCTACCTGGCCTCCCCGGCGATCAGCGAGGACGACGTGAAGGTGCTCGCCGATGCCGTGCTGAGCCCCAAGCGTCTGCGGGCCGACCCGGGGATGGCGCGACGCGTGATCGGGACGGTTCTCCTGGGCCTCGACCGCGAGCGGTTCCCGTGGGTGGGTGAGGACCGTGATCCCACGGAGGCGGAGAGGCGGACCGCCGTCGTCGCCACGGCCGCGCTCATCGCGACCCAGAAGGTTCAGACGGGCAGGCGCAACGAGGCCAAGAAGACCCAGGAGGGCGCTGTTGCCGGGGCACTGCGCGCCGCGGGGCTCACCGAGGTTCCTCCCCGGACGATCGCGAACATGTCGCACGTCCCCGGACGCGGCGAGTTCTGCGCCGAGACGCTGTTCGGGAGCCGCAAGGCGGATCTTGTCGTGCGCCTCTGGGACGGGCGCGTCATGCCAACGGAGTGCAAGGTCTCGAACTCCTCGACCAATTCCGTGAAGCGCCTCAACAATGACGCGGCGGTGAAGGCGAAGACCTGGATCCAGGAGTTCGGGACCATGACCTGCGTCCCCGCAGCGGTCCTGTCGGGCGTCTTCAAGGTCCGCAACCTCGTCGCGGCCCAGTCCGATGGTCTCGTCCTGTTCTGGGCCCACGGGCTGGAGGAGATGGTCACCTTCGTCGAGGGCACGAGGGAGGATGGGCAGTAGGCCGGTCCGGGTGGCGGTGTTCTCTCCGGACTCCCCGCGCGAGCGGGGATGATCTTGGCCATCTCCAGGTTCGAGTCGGCGAAGTACCGGACTCCCCGCGCGAGCGGGGATGAGCGGGGTTGACGATGCTGGCGGCCCGCGCGGCGCACGGGCTCCCGGCGCCAGCGGGGATGAGCCGCGCCGTCACGGAGGATGGCACACGCGCCGGGTCTTGCAGTTGCTGCCTCAGGTCGGCGGCCCCGGGCGGGTCCCGGAGCGTCGGGAGCGATCTCTTCATGCGGACCGGATCGTCCGGCCGGGTGCTCCGCGTCGCAGGAGTCCGCGCGGTCGTACCTTCTCAGGCGCGGTCGTACACCATGTCTCGCGGTCGTACCCTCCTGCGCACGGTCGTACCTTAGAGCGCCCGGAGGGTACGACTGCGCGTCCCTGGGTACGACTTCGCGGGTCCGAGTACGACTTCGCGTTCCCGGGTACGACCGCGCGGGCCCGGGTACGACCGCGCGGTCGAGCCGGACCGATCGCCGCCCTCCTCACTCAGCCCCGACCCACTCGGCCCCGACCGGATCCCGGCTCGCTGCCGCCCGATCCGTCACCACGTTCGCACAATCGTGTCGCAGGGGCGTTGTAGCCTGCACACGTCGGCCGCACCCCGCCCGCCACGGCCGCCCTCCGCCGGTGCGTCGGCCTGCCAGCCGGAGCATCGTGGAGCAGGGCCCCTACTCGACATACCGTGCCCGCATCCCGAACCCGGACTCATGAAGCTCAGCAATCTCGACCTCGTCCTGCGAGGACTCCTCGGCATCCTGCCGACTCACCTGGAGCGCTACCTCCGCGCCTCCCTGGGGGACCGCTGCACGCCCGAGACGCTGCGCGCCCTCCTTGCGGGCAACGGCTCGGCTCCGGACCTCCCCGACCTGGCCGATCTGTCCACCCAGATCCGCATCCTCACCGCCCGCGGCTCCGACAGACGCTACCTTCTGCCCCTGCCGCCGGGACTGGTGAGCAAGCTGCACGAGGTCCGCCGCTTCCGCAACGAGGCGGTCCATGGCCAGCGCTTCGACGCCGACAGGACGCTGGCCGCCCTCGTCGCGGTCAGCGAGACGCTCCGGCTCATCGGCTCCTCGCGGGGCCAGGGCGAGATACGCGAGCTCATCGGCGCCATCGACGACGGCCGAGGCCTCGGCGGCGATCCGCTCGGCGCCATCGGCGTCGAGGTCGAGTGCGTCCCCGTGATCAGTTACGCCCACGCCGTCGCGGGCGCCGCCCCCGTGATCTCGGTCGGCCTGTCCCTCTCGGGGCACGGCGGCGCCCTTCCCGACCCGCGCGCCGCGGCCGACGGCCAGCAGCGGCGGGTCCTGACCTCCCCGGCCCGTGGCGCCCGGGAGTCCCAGCCGGGAATCCTCGACGTGACGCTCACCGTCATCGAGGACGACGGCGGGAGCGAGGTCGTCGAGCCCTGGCGCCTGTCCTGGGACACGACTCGTCCGACGCTGACGGACACCCGCGCCCTGACGCTGAATCGTGCGAACCTGCTCCAGGTGGAGCAGTCGGGCTCCGCCCATGTGCGAGTCGAGCTGCACGGCCAGGACGGGACGACGGCCGTGCGCAGGATCCCGGGACTCACCGTGCTGCCCCCGCGGCAGTGGCGGCTCGCCGGGGGCGAGCGCTGGGCGGGCGCGGCGCTGGCGACCTTCGTCCAGCCCGACCAGGCGGCCGTCGGGGCCCTGGCGGCCGAGGCGCTCGACGTCGCGGCCGACGGCCGGAGCCCGCGCGCCGCCACCGACGACTCGGACGCTCTCGCCGCGGCTGCGTGCGCCGTCCTGCGTCGGCACCGCGTCACCATCGAGGCCGCGGGCGGCCCGTGGAGCTCCTCCCCCCATCTCATCCGCACCGCCGCCGGGCTGCTCGAGGCGCGCGCCGGCAGCACCCTCGATGTCGCGGCCCTGATCGCCGGCGTCCTGGAGCGGCTGGACACGGCCACCACCCTCCTGCTCACCCCCGAGGCCGCCTTCCTCGGCTATCGGAGGGATCGGGGGAGCGGCGTCGGCCGGCCGCCGGCCTCCCCGCAGGAGGCGGCCGACCTCGTCCGGCGCGGCGTCATGGGCCTCATCGATCCCGACCTGTCGGCGCCCCTGTCGGCCGCGGTCTTCCACGAGCTGACCGGTCCGGCGCGCAGCGTCGCGCTGGGGACGCTGTCCGATCTGGCCCTCGTCGCCCCGATCGGATCCTCCCGAGCGGACGGCGCGCCCCCGCAGCCCATGCTGGAGCGCGATGAGGACGACGTCGTCGTCGAGCTGCCGCCGCCGACCCGCCCGGTCGCGTCGGAGGACGGCGGGCCCGCCCCCGGATCGTCCTCCGCGGTCGTGGACGCCGGGGGATCGCCGGCCGACGGCGCGCCCGCCTCGGCGCCCGAGGCCGCCGCCGTCGAGGGTCTCCCCGCCCCGCCCGCCGTCGAGGAGTGGAAACGGAATCTGCTCGACCTGTCCCGGCGCAACCCGCTCATCAGCCGCCCCTCGCGCGACGTCGTCGAGCTGCTCGTGCAGCCCGAGCTCATCGGCCGTCTCGAGGACCTCGTCAACGCCGGAGACCTCGTGACCCTGCGCCCCGTCCCGCACGACGCCGCGGGATCCGAGGACCGGGCCGCGCTGCTGACCGAGCAGCGGACGGTCCACGTCGACCTGTCGACTCGTGAGAAGTACAAGCAGCGCCTGCGGGCCATGACCGTCTCCGCCCGTACGACCCTGAAGGAGACCGGGGCGAACAACCTCTACCTGACCGTCGGCGCCCTGGCATGGCGCATCGACGGCTACCGGGTGCGCTCCCCCCTCATCCTCATCCCCGTCAGACTCAGGCAGGAGGGCGAGACGTACGGCATCGTCCTGGACGAGGACGGGATCTCGACCCCCAACCACTCCCTGCTGACCCGCTTCAGGGCGGACACCGGCATGGACCTCGCCGAGCTCGCCGAGCCCGTGCGCGACGAGCACGGCATCGACATCGAGGCCACCCTGGAGCGCCTGCGCCGCCGGTTGCGGGAGTCCGGCCGCCGTGACGTCGTCGAACCCGCCGTGCACCTGGGCATGTTCCGCTTCTCCACCTACCGCATGTGGCAGGACCTGGAGACGGACTGGCCGACCATCGTCTCCAACCCGGTGGTCGGACACCTCCTGGAGGCCCCGGGCGCCGCCTTCGCGGACCCGGCGGGCGGCGGGCCGGCCGAGGACGCAGCGGGTGCTGCGGGCGCCGACATCGACGAGGTCGTCGAGAACCTGCCGCTGGACGCCGACTCCGACCAGGCGCGGGTCATCGCCGATGCCGCGGCGGGGCTCAGCCTCGTCGTCAAGGGGCCGCCCGGGACGGGCAAGTCGCAGACGGTCGCGAACCTCATCTTCCGGGCCCTGTCCACGGGGCGCACCGTCATGTTCGTGGCGGAGAAGCTCTCGACGCTCGACGTCGTCGCCCGCCGCCTGCGCGAGGAGGCGGGCATCGGGGACCTCCTGCTCAACCTCCACGACAACGACATGAAGCCCGTCGATGTCTGCCGGGCCCTGCGACGCGCACTCGATCTGCGGGCGCCCGCCCCCGGCGCCGATCCGGACGCGCTGCGCCGGGAGCTGGCCGCGCTCCGGGCGCGCCTGGACGCCTACCGGGAGGGGCTGCACGACCCGAGACAGGGCAGCTCCCCCTCCTCCTACTACCGCGCCCGCCAGGCGCTCATCGAGGCGCGCGACGCCGGGGGCGTCGAGGGCGCCGGGATGGCCGACGGCGTCGCGGGTCCTGAGAGCGCCGAGTGGGAGCGGGCCCGGGCCGCCTTCGAGGACCGCGCCCGCGCCACCGGCCTGGACTCCTTCGACCCCGCCGTCCACGCGCAGCTGCTCGACGACTACCGGCGCACCCAGGAGCGGTTGCGCGAGGCCCTGACCCCCGAGCTGCTCGACGTCGTCCTCGACCGCCGTGAGACGGCGCTGCGCGAGGCGGGTCCGCGTGCCGAGGCGCTCCGTCGTGAGATCGCTCGCCGAAAGGGGACCCTGAACATCCGGGACCTGATCGACCTCTACGGGGACCTCGTGGTCGCCATCACCCCGTGCCTCCTGGTCTCCCCGGACTCGGTCGCCCGTTTCTTCCCGGCCCACCGCCGCTACGTCGACGTCGTCGTCTTCGACGAGGCCTCCCAGATCACGGTCGCGGGCGCCGTGGGGGCCATGGGGCGGGGGCGCTCCGTGGTCGTCGTCGGGGATCCCGAGCAGATGCCGCCGACCGCCGCCCCGGGGGCGGCCAGGAGCGGCGGGGAGCCGGGGAGCGCGGGCCGCGGCGAGAACGAGTCGATCCTCGACCGGTGCCTCGCCGGCGGTGTGCCGAGCCGTGCCCTGACCTGGCACTACCGCAGTCGGGTCGAGTCCCTCATCGCGTTCTCCAACCGGCACTACTACGGCGGTCGCCTGCTGTCCTTCCCGAGCCCTCGGGCCATGGCCCCGCGGTCGGACGACGGCCCCGACGGCCACGGCATCTCCTTGCGGCGCGTGGACGGCACGTACATCAGGCCGGAGGGCCGGGTCAAGAACCCGTCGATCAGGCCCAACACGAACCCGGCCGAGGCGCGCAAGATCGTCGAGGAGGTGGTCCGGCGGTTCGAGGCATCTCCGGGACGCACCCCGTCGGTGGGGATCATCACCTTCAACGCCCGTCAGCGCGACCTCATCGAGTCGTGGCTGCGCAAGGAGCTCGGCTCGGATCGCGTCGCCGAGGCGCTGGAGGCGCGCGACGGCCTGTTCGTGCGCAACCTGGAGAACGCGCAGGGCGAGGAGCGGGACACGATCCTGTTCTCGCTCACCTTCTCCGCCAATGAGAGGGGCGACGTCCCGCTCAGCTTCGGCTCGCTCGGCCATGCCGGCGGCGAACGGCGACTCAATGTCGCCATCACCCGGGCCCGCCGTCAGATCGTCGTGTTCGCGAGTTTCGATCCCGAGGACCTGCACGCCGAGCGCTCGAGCCATCAGGGGCTGAAGGACCTGCGCGCCTACCTGGAGCAGGCGCGCGCCGGCGGCGCGCCCCCGGCGCTGCCGGTCTCCGGGAGCGCGGTGGACCTCCACCGCAACGAGATCGCCGAGCGCCTGCGGGACGCGGGGCTGGACGTGCACGTCGGAGTCGGGCACTCGTCCTTCGAGATCGACCTCGCCCTGGCCCTGCCGCAAGGCTCCGGGTCTGCGGATCAGTCCGGGCCGGCCGGGCGGCCGGAGGTCTCGGAGGCGCCCGAGCAGTCCGGGCCGGTCGGGCGACCGGGAAGCCAGGAGGACCCCGGGCGGCCGGGGCGGCCCGGGGTGGCCGTGCTCCTCGACGGGCCCGGGTGGGACCGGCGGGGGAGCACGTCGGATCGCGATCTGCTGCCGGTCGATGTCCTGGGGACCATGGGATGGGAGCGGGTCGAGCGCGTGTGGATGCCCGAGTGGGTGGCCGACGCGCAGGCCGTCGTCGCCCGGCTCGTCGAGGCTGCCGGAGGGACGTACTCGTCGCAGGAGCCGCGGGAGCCGGCCGTGGAGTCGCCCGTTCAGGACCCGCCGGCGGCCGCGTCGCAGGAGCCGCGGGAGCCGGCCGTGCGGGGGCCGGAGGAGTCCGGGGCGGACGCCGCCGGGCTCGCCGGCAGCGCGGCCGATGGGACTGCCTCCGGCGTCGTCGGGCCCGCCGGTGGCGGGGCCGGTTCGGATGTTGCGCAGGGGGAGCCCGGGGCGGACGCCGATGGCGCTGAGAGCCCTGATGGCGCTGAGGGCTCGGTTGTGCCCGCCGGGCCGGCGGTGCTCATCGGCCCGGCCGACTACCGGCAGTGGCAACCCGGGGGAGTGCTCCCGAAGGAGATCCTGGACCGTGCGGCCACGGGCGATGAGGAGGCGAGGGCCCGGGTCGTCGAGGTGGCCCGGACCATCTGCGACGTCGAGTCGCCGATCATCAGGCACCGGCTGATCGTGAAGATCTGCCGCGCCTTCGGCGTGTCGCGCACCACGCAGTCGCGGGCGAGGAAGGTGGGCGAGATCCTGGGGGAGGCCTTCGCCTACATCGACCGTGTCGGCGAGCGCGACTTCGTGTGGCGGAACATGGATGCCATGCGCGTGGCGCCGCCGTACCGCCGCAAGGCCCTGGACTACGTGGACTCCATCGAGGACATCCATCCGCGCGAGCTGGTCGCGCTCATGAGGGACGTCCGCGCGAGCTCCCCCGAGTGGTCGTCCGCCGAGGAACTGTGCGAGAAGGCTCTGAAGCGGCTCAGCGCCAGGAAGCGCAAGCTGAGCGCCCGCGGCGTCCTGCCCGCCCTCGAGGCCGCTCTGAAGGAGGCCGAGCGGGAGGATCGCTAGCGCCCGACGGGGCGCGCCCGGCCCGCCAGGCCCGGCATGCCCGGCTGTGCCCGCTGTGCTTGGCTTGCTTCGCTGCGCCCGGCCCGCCCCGCCGTGCCCGGCTCGATCACGGTGCTGATTGCTCGCCGGGCGGACGAGCGGGAGCCGGACTATTGGTGCAGGGGGTGCCGGGCCGTCTGCGAGTCGTCGTGTCCCGACACACCCTCCTGCGCAGGACGATCCCGTGGTGAGTCCTCGGTAGGTGCGGCTCTCGTGCTGTCCAGGAGGGCCGCGGCGGTGGCACGGGCCTCCGCGACCGGCCGACCGCTGTGATCATCGAGGGCGGCGATCATCGCGGCGTCGACGAGCTGAAGCAGCTGCCGTCCGATTCGTGATCGCTCTTCGTCGGACAGCCCCGGGTCGAGCAGCTCCGCCAGGCCAGCGGCAGTCGCCTTCTGGTGCCTCATGGCGGCACGGTGCACGGGGTGACCGCGCTCGCGGAACTCCATGAGCGCCGTGAGGGCCAGGCAACCGCGGTAGTCCGGTTCTGAGAGGCGGGCAGCCAGGACGTCGAAGACCGTCAGCACACCGGCGCCCTCGCACAGCGCCCTGCGAAGCATGGCGTGCCACCGTTCGTTGTAACGACTGAGCACGGCCACGACGAGTTCGTCCTTGGTTGCGAAGTGCCGATAAAACGAGGCGCGCCCTACGCCCGATCTCTCCAGCAACTGTTCGACGCTGACTGCTCGGATACCGTCGGCGGCGAACAAGTCACGTGCGGATTCCAGGAGTCGCTCACGGGCTCGGCGCGCCATGTGACGGACGGTACCACGTCGTGTCGCTCGGACTCGCCCCAACAACATGAAACATAATGGTACCGTTTTGGATATGGAACAAATCAGTGCCATCTCGATGAGGCGGAACCGTCTCGCTCTTTTGCTGCTCGCCTCGTCCGTGTTCGCGGTGGGCACGGAGGGGCTCGTGTTCGCCGGACTTCTACCCGCCCTTTCCTCGGACCTGGATGTGAGCCTCGGTGCGGCGGGGCAGGTGACCACGGTGTTCGCCCTGTGCTACGCGGTTCTCGCGCCGCTGCTGTCAATGTCCACGGAGTCCCTGCCGCGTCGGACGACACTGCTGATCGGGCTGGGACTGTTCGTGGCGGGCAACGGCCTGTCCGCCACGGCGCCCACGTACTGGTATCTCCTCGTCTGGCGGGCGGTGACGGCTGCGGGCGCCTCCCTCATCACGCCGACGGCGATCCTGATCGCGGCTTCCCTCGCTCGGCCCGATGGACGTGCTCGGGCGATCGCCGTGGTGATGACGGGGATGACGGTCGCCACCGCCGCCGGGGCGCCGCTGGGAACCGTCGTCGGCGGTCAGTACGGCTGGCGGAATGTGCTCTGGGGAATCGCTTTCGCGACCGTACTCGTCGGAGCCGTCGTCGTGCGCGGCGTACCTGCGCTGCCAGGAGCCTCCAGACGCGGACTGCGGCAGCGACTCGCACCTCTTCGCGTACCTGTGATCCGGTGGGTGCTTGCCACCACTCTCGTCGGCTTCGTCGCCGTGTACCTGTTCTACGCCTACATCTCCATCGTTTACGCGCCCTTCACCGCGGAGCCCGGATTCCTGGCCCTGGTGCTTGCGGTCGTCGGAGCCGCCGGAGCCGTGGGCAATCTTCTGGCGGGTCGCGCCGCGGACCGCTGCGGTGCCTCGCCGATCGTCACCGGGGCGCTGCTCCTGATCGCGATCGTCGCTGTCGCGGCACGGTTCGCGACGGGCCGTGCAACGGTGCTGGCCACGGCAGCGCTGTTCGGCCTTGCCGCCTGGGCCATCACCGGTCCGCAGCAGCATCGTCTTCTGTCCGCGGATCGGACTCGTTCGGGTCTGCCGGTCGCGCTGAACTCCTCGGCCATGTACATCGCCGTATCGATCGCGGGCGCAATCGGCGGCGTTCTCGCCTCCGGCCGTTCGTGGGCGATTCCCGCGGCGACCGCGGGAATCGCGCTGCCCGCTGCGGCTGTGTCCATCGGAGCTGATGCCGTACGGCGGCGTTCGAGAGCCGTCGGCCCCGGGCCGGGAAGGGATCAAGGGAGGAAGACCTGCCCGAGCGAGGCCGGGTAGCATGTCGTCGGTGGCGGTATCCGACGATCTTGAGCGCGTGGCGGACAAGCTCGTGGGACTGACGTCCCGCCGGGATCCCGGCTCCGCTCCCGGCGGCGCGATGCGGTGGCGGCCGCCTCTGGCGGAGCCGGCGGTGGCGGCCTGGGAGGCGGAGCACGGGGTCGTCCTGCCCGAGGACTACCGCGCCTTCATCACCCGGGTCGCGGGGTCCGGCACCCGGCCCTTCCACGGGCTGCGCGAGCTCGGCGTGCCCGACCGGGACAACGATCTCAGCCACTTCGACCCCGGCCGTCCCTTCCCCTGCACCTTCACCCGGCCGCTGGTCTGCGACCCCGCGGACGAGGACCCCTACTGGGACGCGCTGGAGCGCGGCGAGGCCGACCGCGGATGGATCCCCCTGTGCACGGAGGGCTGCGGCATGGACACGATCCTGGTGGTCGCCGCCGCCGACCCCGAGGTGAGGGGCACCGTGTGGTATTTCGACCTCGCCAATGACTGCGGCATCCTCCCCATGGTCCACCCCACCACACGCAGGCCCCTGCGCTTCCTGGAGTGGCTCGAGCCGTGGCTGGACGCGGAGGCCGCCGGCGAGTTGGACTTCGGCGGCATCCACCTGGTACCGCCCGAGCTCTTCCCGGTCTTCCCGAGCTCCTGAGAACGCGTCGCCCGGGAGGCGCGTCGCGGGCCCGGGCCGGCGGCGGCGTCACCGACTCGCGCGATCCGACCGGGGCGCCGGGGCCTGGGTATCATCCCCACCGCCGGTCATCGCCGGAGCGGACTCGGTCGCGCGCCCGACACCGCGGGCCCGGGCACCGCCCCGGCCCGCGGGCCCCTGCCGGGGGGAAGCCACCGAGGAAAGGAACAGGCATGAGCGCAGTCTTCGTCTCCCTGCTGTGCATTGTGGCGGTCTCCTTCATCGCGCCGCTCATCTCCTGGAGCGTCCCCAAGCGCCTGCTTCCGGAGACCGTCCTGCTCATCGCCGGAGGCGTGCTCATCGGCCCCAGTGGCCTCGGCATCGCCCACGAGGGCCAAGACATCGAGTTCCTCAAGGAGCTCGGCGTCTCGTTCCTCTTCCTCATGGCCGGCTACGAGATCGACGTCAACGAGCTGCGCGGCTCCGGCGGCCGCCACGCCATGGCCGCCTGGGCCGGGTCCCTCGGCCTCGCCTTCGCGGCGGTCGCCGCCGTCGGAGTGTCCGGCGGGGTCTTCTCCGCCAACGGCATCGCCATCGCCATCGCCATGACCTCCACCGCCATCGGCACGATCCTGCCCATCCTGCGCGAACGGGGGCTGCTGCCCACGGCGGTGGGCGCGGCGATCCTCAATCACGGCGCCGTCGGCGAGGTCGGCCCCGTCATCCTCATGGCGCTTCTGCTCGGGTCGCGCTCGACCGGGGCGAGCCTGGCGATCCTCGTCCTCTTCGGCGTCGTCACCTTCGCCATCGTGCGCTTCACCGACCGGGTGCGCCGCGCCGGGCGGCGGCTGATCGAGGCCATCCGGCTGGGCGGCACGACGACGGCGCAGACCACGGTGCGCATCACGGTCCTGCTGCTGGTGGGCCTGTGCGCGCTCGCGGAGGCCTTCGACCTCGACGTCGTCCTGGGCGCCTTCGCCGCCGGATTCATCCTGCGCTACGCCCTGCCCGACGGGAATCGCCAGTTCGAGGAGAAGCTCGACGGGCTCGCCTACGGCTTCTTCATCCCGATCTTCTTCGTCGTCTCCGGCATGGGGATCGAGCTGGGCATGTCGGAGCAGTCGCTGGCGACCATCGGCGCCTTCCTGCTCCTGCTCGTGCTCGTGCGGGGCCTGCCGGTGTGGGTCGCCTCCCGCCTGGAGCGGCGCCGCAACGGCTCGCGCGCCTACTCCATGCGCCAGTCCCTGCAGATCGCCGTGTACTCCACCACGGCCCTACCCATCATCGTGGCCGTCACCCAGGTCGCGGTGAGCGCCGACGCCATGACCTCCTCCTTCGCCTCCACCCTGGTGCTGGCCGGCGCCGTCAGCGTGCTGGTCATGCCGACGTTCGGGCTGGCCCTGTCCGCCGCCGACGACCACGCCCCCGCCGTCGAGGCGCTCGCCGTCGTCCAGGGGCCGCGCGAGCGGCATGGTCACGGCCTCATCGAGGCCTCGGGCGACACCGGCGAGATGCTCGTGAGCGAGCCGCGGCGGCCCGCCGGCCTGGGGACGCCGTCCGCCGACGACGGCGCCGCGACGGCCGACGGCGAGGAGGCCGGTCCCACCGCCCAGCGCCCGGCGGCCCCGATGTCGTCGGCCGCGTCCCCCGAGTCGCCTGTCCCGTCGACGCCCGCCAGCGGTCTGCCGCGTCGTGGCCGCGACCTCATCTTCCACCATCACGGCCTGTCGGAGACGGAGTCGCGCCGCCTGGCCGAGCGCCTGGCGCAGATCGAGGCCGAGCGGACGCACTGGCGCCAGCAGATGCGCCGACAGCTGAGGCTCGAGCGCGAGGAGACCCGTCAGCGCCGCGCCGTGCTGTGGGCGCAGGATCGCGCCCAGCGTCGTCGCGAGCTCGAACAGCTGCGCGAATTGCACGAGGAGGTCCGCCGCGGGGGTGCCGGCAGTGAGGGCGAGAGCTGAGACGGCACGGGACGAGCGCGGCAGTCGCGCCCGCTCGACGGTGAATCGCCCGACCGTCGCCCGGGCGCGGGGCGGGCGGCTCCATCGTGTCTATGAAGAGCCCTGAGCTGCCGGCCTCCCCGCCCTGAGCTGCCGGCCTCCCCGCCCTGAGCTGCCGGCCTCCCCGCCCTGAGCTGCCGGCCTCCCCGCCCTGAGCTGCCGGCCTCCCCGCCCGGGCGCGGGGCGAGCTTCGGGGCGACGGAGCGCACCTCGCCCGCACGCGGAGCCGGCTCGCGTCATGGGTGCTCCCGGCGAGCTCTGAGCCGCTCCCGCCCGCGGCGGGGCCGTGCGATGCACCAGGCCTGGCGGGCCCCGCAATGCGTCGTACCCTGCTCGTAGGGTGCTTTCATGGCCCGAGAGATCACTCCCGACGACTGGCCCGCCCGCACGACCGACGCCACGGTCTCCGCGGTGACGGGACCGACCGCCTTCGCCCGCGGGCGCAGGTACGCGGAGGCGCACAGGGTCTCCAACATCTCCGTGTCGGGCAACGGCGAGATCATAGCCGCCACGGTTCGCGGCTCACGGAGCCAGGTCTACCAGACCCTGGTCTTCTCCGAGTCGGTGGGGAAGCGCATCTCCTGGAGGGGAAGCTGCTCGTGCCCCGTGGGGAGCAACTGCAAGCACACGGCGGCCCTGATCCTGGCGGCCCGGGAGAGGGCCGACGCCGCCGGCGCCCCGCCGGGGGACACGGACTGGGAGCGCCGCCTGATCCACATGCTGCGCACCCGGGGGACGCCGCGGCGCGCGGTCGCCATCGAGATCTCCGCGCAGAACTCCGGTGCGCACCGGACCGGCAGACTGGGTCTGCTCCCCCTGATCGCGGGCAAGCGCGGGTGGATCAAGCAGGGCATCTCCTGGCGCGCCGTCTTCGACGGCGACCTGGCGGGGCAGGTCGCTCCCGAGGCCCTGGAGTGCCTGGCGGACCTGGCCGCCATGGACCCGGACGGCTACCTCTACTACCACAACGCTCGCATCGCCCTGGAGACGCTGCCCTCCCGCGTATGGGGCGTCCTGCGCCGCAGCGTGGACGCGGGTGTGACCCTGACGACGGCTCAACGGGGCGGCAGCCAGGTGAGGATCCTGCCCGGTCTGCGCGCGGGGGTCGGCGTCAAGCGGCGGAAGGACGGCACCGCCCTCATCGCGCCCTCCGTCGACCTGTCCGGGGTCGAGGGGCTCACGGCCGGGGGCGCCCGCGGCTCCAGACCCCGCCCGATCGGCGACCCCACTCACGGCTACGCCCTCACCGGGACCGACGGCGTTCTCAACCTCATGCCGCTGGACCCGCTGCCCGGCGAGGTCCTGGGCAGGATCCTGCGGCGCGAGGAGCGCATCGCGGTTCCCGCCGCGGACGTGGAGCGCTTCGAGAACACGCACCTGGGCCGGCTCGCCGCCACTGTTCCGATCATCGACCTCGACCCCGCGCTGAGGCTGCCGGACACGGGCGAGCCCGTCGCCGTGCTGCGCGTCAAGGTGCATGCCGCCGAGCACCGCGCGGAGACGACCTGGGTCATCCGGTACGTGACGAAGGACGGTGAGAACCGGGGCGAGGCGGCCATCGGGGACCTCACGACGGTTCTCGACGGGCCGGAGCCCCTCGACTGGGGGCAAGGGACGGGCGGGAGCGGCGGCAATGGCGCGGAGACCGGCTCCGCAGCTCCTGCCGGAGCCCCGTCGGCCCTGACCGGTGCCCGGGGCGCGGGGGCCCGTTCGGCGCGCGGCGGTTCGCGGATGACCGACCCCGGGGCCGCCGCCCCCGCTGCTCGTGACCACGCCGCCGAGGACCGGCTGGCCCGCCGCGTCGTGGACGAGTGCCTGCCCCTGGCGGAGACGCACGGCCCCCTGTGGCATGCCGGGACCTACGGGGGGATGGGCACGGCCCGGCTCGTCGCGCAGGCTCTGCCGGCGCTGGAGCGGATCGACGGCGTCGTCGTGGAGATGGCGGGGGAGGTGCCCGACTACCGCGAGGCCGAGGAGGCCCCGCTCATCACCACCGATGTCGCCGACGATGCCGAGCAGCTCGATTGGTTCTCCCTGCGGGTGAGCGTCAGGGTCGGCGACGAGGACGTCCCCATCGACCGGCTCATGACGGCGGTCGCCACGGGGGCCGGGGAGGTCCTGCTCGATTCCGGCCGGTGGGTGAGCCTGGCCGACCGCCCCGAGATCGTGCGCCTGGGCAAGCTCATGGAGGAGGGGCGGGACCTGCGCGACCCGGAGGCCCGCAGCGCCGGGAACCTGTCCGTCACCCCGTTCCAGGCGGGGCTGTACGCCGAGCTCGTCGGCCTCGGCGTCGTCGGGGAGGCGACGCAGCGATGGCGCGAGGGCGTCGAGCGGCTCCTGGCGGTGGTGGCCGCCGCCGAGGTCGGGGACGCCGGGGCCGGGACCCGAGCCGAGGATGAGGGCGGGGCCGGCGGTGGGATCGGCTCCGCCATCGACGTGCCCGTGCCGACGGGATTGCGCGCCACGCTGCGTCCCTACCAGCTCGACGGCTACCGGTGGCTCGCGCTGCTGCAGTCCACCGGTCTCGGCGGCGTCCTGGCCGACGACATGGGTCTGGGCAAGACGCTCCAGGTGCTCGCCGTCGTGCAGCGGATGCTGGAGACGCGGGCCGCCTCGGCCGGCGGGACCGCTGACTCCGCCGGGGCCGAGCCCGCCGACGCCGGGGCCGGGACCGATGCTCCCGGAGCCGCCACCGGGGCCGAGCCCGCCCACGCCGGGGCGATGGGGACCGCTTCCGAGGCCGCCGTCCCCGCCGACGGGCGGAGCGGGCCGGTGCTCGTCGTGGCGCCCACGAGCGTCGTCGGCGCCTGGGTGGAGCAGGCCGCGCGATTCTGCCCCGATGTGCGCGTGCGGGCCGTGACCCGCACGCGCGCCAAGCGGGGCGAGGACCTGGGCGCGATCGTGGCCGGTGCCGACGTGGTGGTCACCAGCTACACGATCGTGCGGCTCGAGGAGGAGGAGTTCACCGGGGTGGACTGGTCGTGGGTCGTGCTCGATGAGGCCCAGTTCGTCAAGAACCACACCGCCGTCACCTACAAGACGGTGCGGCGCCTGCGCACGCCGTCGACCCTCGCCATCACCGGCACGCCGCTGGAGAACTCGCTCATGGACCTGTGGAGCCTGCTGTCGATCACGGCGCCCGGCCTGCTGCCGGGGCCCGATCGCTTCGCCAAGGTCTACCGGCGTCCCGTCGAGCACGGGGACGACGACGCCCTGGCGGCGCTGCGCGCCCGGATACGCCCCTTTCTGCTGCGCCGCACGAAGGAGGACGTCGCCGCCGACCTGCCGGACAAGAGCGAGCAGATCCTGTCCGTCGAGCTGGGGGAGGCCCATCGCCGCGCCTACGACCGGCGCCTCGCTCGCGAACGGCAGAAGGTTCTGGGGCTGCTGGAGGAGGACTCCGCGCGGGCGCGCTTCACCGCGCTGAAGTCCTTGACGATCCTGCGACAGATGGCGCTCGACCCGGTGCTCGTCGAGGGGCCCCGACGCGGCGGCGAGATCGGTCGGACCGGCGGCGGCCGCAGGCGCAAGCGGACCGCGAAGGTCGAGATGCTGCTGGAGACGCTGCGCCCGGTCGTGGCCGAGGGGCACAGGGCCCTCGTGTTCAGCCAGTTCACGCGGTACCTCACCGGGGTGCGCGAGGCGCTGGAGGCCGACGGGATGCGCACCGCCTACCTCGACGGGACGACCGCGAATCGGCAGGAGATCATCGACGCCTTCCGCGACGGGCGGGCGGACGTCTTCCTCATCTCGCTCAAGGCCGGCGGCTTCGGCCTGACCCTGACGGAGGCCGACTACGTCTTCCTGCTCGACCCGTGGTGGAACCCGCAGGTCGAGGAGCAGGCGGTCGATCGCACGCACCGCATCGGTCAGGACAAGTCGGTCATGGTCTACCGGCTCGTGTCCGCGGGGACCATCGAGGAGAAGGTGATGGCCCTCAAGGAGAAGAAGGCCGAGCTCTTCGACCGCGTGGTCGAGGGGTCCGGGGATGACGCCGCGGGGAGCGATGCGGGCGCTGGCGCGAGTCGGGCCCGACTCACCGCGCAGGAGATCCGCGAGCTCATCGGCGGGGCCTGAGGCTCGGGGCCCGGCGGGCTCTGAGGCTCGCGATGTCCGATCCTCACGCGGTCGTACTCTGGGGCGCGCGGTCGTACGTTCTCGCGCCGGGTCGTACCTTGCGGCGCGCGGTCGTACGTTCTCGCGCCGGGTCGTACTCTGCGGCGCGCGGTCGTACCTTAGAGTGCTTCTAAGGTACGACCGCGCGCAGTTAGGTACGACCATGCGAACCCGGGTACGACCGCGCAGGCCCGAGCACGGCCGCGCGGGGCTCTTGATGACGTAGGAACCCGGTCATCCGCGGTCTGCTCGTCGGCCGCGGACTACCGGGCTCAGCGCAATGCGGGAACCCGGCGCGCGTGGCCGAGGCGAACGCCTTCGCAGCCGGAGGCTCTCGGCGACGCAGGGCCTGGTAGCGCTCCTCGTCGGCCAACGACCGGCCAAGGCTTGATCGGGCCCTCGCAGGTCTCCACAGGCGGGCTCGCGCGGGACTTATCCACAGGGCTCAACGGGCCCATATGCGCGTGATAGCGCCCGTATCCGACCCTGGTGGGGCGGGCACGGTGCCCGCGGAGTCCGGGCGGCCGGGGGCGCGCGACGTCGGCCGATCGGGCCCCTCCACCCCGAGGAGAACACGATGAAGCACATCTGGAACACCGTGCGCGACGCCTGGAGCCTCGCACACCTCCGGGGCGAGAACCGCCTCGCCCCGGACGGCACGAAGGACGACGACGGCGAGGCCGGCATGGCCACCGCCGAGTACGCCATCGGCACCCTGGCGGCCGCCGCCTTCGCCGGACTCCTGCTCGCCATCATGCGGTCGGGCTCCCTGCAGAGCGTCCTGCAGGGCCTGATCGAGTCCGCGCTCTCGGCGGGCTGAGACGCCATGGCGTGGAGAAAGGACCGGCCCCGTCTCGCGGGGACGAGCCCGGACTCGCACGCCGTCGCGCCCGGTGAGGCGGGCATGGTCACCGCGGAGATCGCCGTGGCCCTGCCCGCCGTCGTCCTCGTCCTGCTGCTCGTGCTGTCGGCCGTGAGCGCCGGCGTCACCCAGTTGCGCGTCACGGACGCCGCACGGGCGGCGGCGCGGCAGGCCGCCATCGGGTCCGACGACGTCGAGGGCGCGGCCACGCGGTCCGCGGGCGCGGTGAGCGTCGACGTCGACCGGGGCGAGCTGACCTGCGTTCACGTGAGCCGGACGGTGCCGGGGCCGCTCGGCGGCCTCGGGCTCACGGCGCGCAGCACCGCCTGCGCCTACACCGAGCCGAGCGGGCCGTGAGGGGCCGGATCGTGAGGCTGCGGGGGGCGCGGGCGCCGCTCGGGCGGGGGCGCGGGGCGGCGAGTGGAGCGCTATCGGACGAGCGCGGTGCGGGCACGGTGCTCGTCGTGGGGGTGATCGCGGTCCTGCTCGCGGCCGCGCTCGGCGTCTCGGGACTCATCCAGGCGCAGGCCGCCGCGGGACGGTCGAGAGCCGCGGCCGACCTGGCGGCACTGGGCGGGGCGACGGCGCTGTCCTCGATCGTCGCCCCGGGCGACCCGTGCGAGGCGGCGAGCCGTGTGGCACGGGCTAACGGGGCCGAGGTGACGACGTGCTCCGTGACCGGGGAGGACGTCGTCGTGGAGGTGTCCGTGGAGGCGCGGGTGCTGGGCGTCTCGCGCCCGGCGGTCTCCTCCGCACGCGCCGGCCCCGTGGACGATCCCTGATGCGGCGGATGATGGGATGCCCCTGATCGCGCCCCACCCTCCATCGTCGAGTTCGGTCGGGTTCCGCGTCGAGATCGGTTCGGTTCCGGCTCGAGTTCGGTTCGGGGCGGGTGCTGTCAGGGTTTTGCCAGGTGGGGTGGGGGTGAATCTCCAGGGTGGTGGGGTTACATAGTGGTCGCCGTCGGACGGGGCGGGTCCTGAGGGTTGGGGAACCCGGTGAGGGATTCGCGTCGAGCGCTGCTGGGGTCCAAGGGAGCCCTGGTGGTGCGTTCCGGCGAAGGAGGCTCGTCCGGCCGGGAGTGGGAACCCGGTGCGGCGGTCTCGATGACGAGAGCCCGTGGGTCCGGGTCGCCGCCCCGGACCCACGGGCCGCACTCATGCACGACGGATCAGTCCATGTCCGCGGCGTGGCGCTTGTAGAACTCGAGGAGCCCGTGCGTTCCGATGGGTTCGCCCACGCAGTCGTGGAGCATGCTCCACGCGGCGAAGCGCAGCGCGTCCGCCCGCCTCGGGCTGACGAGCCCGACGACCCGGGTGAGGGGAGTCAGGGCGGCGGACGGGACGGTCGTGACCGTCGCGGGCCGCCCCAGGGCGTGAAAGGCGCATTCCGCCAGGCCCTGCCAGGTGAAGAGCTCGGGGCCGCCGACGTCCCACGTCCCCTCCCGCCCGGAGACCAGACGGTCCGCGCAGAACGTCGCGAGGTCGGCTCCGTGGATCGGATTGATCCGGACGCCGCGGCGGAGGACGAGGACGCGCCCGCGCCGGGCCATCCGCAGGATCTGGATCATGTCGGAGAAGTACCCCGGAGGGTTGATGGTCTGGCTCGGGATCGACGAGGAGGCCAGCTCCCGGGCGAAGGCCGTCTTGGCCCTCGTCAGCCGGGCCGGGCACTGCTCGCCCCCGATGACGTTGACGAAGCAGAAGCATCGGGCGCCGTGGCTCTCGGCGGAGCGGAGGATGGCGAGATTGGCGCGGTAGTCGATGTCCCAGGGGTCCGCCCTCTGCCGGGTGACGCCGAGCGCGGAGATGACGGCGTCGGCGCCCGCGGCGATTCCGGGGGTGACGCCGGGGTCCGTGACGTCCCCGACGATCCATTCGTCGACGAGGCCCTCCAGGCCGGGGGCCTCCCAAGGGCCCGGTGAGACGGCCCGATCGCGGTCGCGAACGACGGCGCGGACCCGGTGCCCACGGCGGTGCAGCTCGGCGACGATGAAGCGTCCGAGGTAACCGGTGGCCCCGGCGACGAGGATGGGCGCGGTCACGGGGCCTCCTGATTCGTCGGCACGGGACGGGAGCGCTCGCCGGGGCCTCGCGGCGCGCCGAGCATCCGCGGGAGGACGGTGCGGGCGAGCTCCTGCGCCGTCTCGGGGCCGATGGCGCCCCGGACGGCCCAGCGGTCGATGAGGCTCGCCACGGTGTAGGCGAGCTCGGCGTGCATCTGGGAGGGGATGAGCGGGTCGAGGAGTCCGAGCTCCAGCCCTCGGGCGACGGCGCTCGTGGTCCAGGCGACGACCGTCCCCCTGAAGGCGTCGAGGCTCGGGCACTCCGGTAGGTCCCCGAGGTGGTACATCGCGCCGACCGCGACGAGGTCCGGCCGCGTCGCCGCCGCCTCCGACAGGGTCGCGACCAGTCTCGTCAACGATGGCCAGAAGGAGCTCTCGTCGAGTTCGGCGACCGTGGGGATCTCCACGAGACCCGCGAGCTCGTGCAGCCCATCGGCGACGGCCTCGTCGAGAAGCCGTTCCTTGGTGCCGAAGTAGTGGTAGAAGGAACTGCGTGGGAAATCCGCCCGCCTCAGGATCGGGGCGAGACCGGCGGCGCGAAAACCGTGGGCCGCGAAGGCGAGACGCGCCTCGCCCAGCAGGCGCGCTCGTCGCTCCGGATCGAGCGGCTGCGCGGGTCTGGCCACTCGCCTCGCCTCCTTCCACCTATGGGTGTGTCCGGGGCCCGGTCGCTGAGTCGCGAAGCCGCCCGGTGGGGTCCGCGCCCGCCGGGGCGAGCGGGGTCCCAGGCTACAGGTTCTTGGACAGTACTGTCCAAGAACTGGGAGGGCGGACGACACGGGTCGGGCCGCGCATGACGCGCGCGGCCCGCATGGCGCACATGACGCGCGCGGCCGGCCGGACGCCGCGATCGGGAGGGCCGGCCCGACGACGGCCCTCGCGGTCCCGCTCACGGCGCCGCCTCCCCGCCGTCGGCCCCGGGGCTCGGAACGGCTCGCCCGACGACGTCGTCCTCGGCACCCGGCGCCGCCGCCACCAGCAGGCGCAGCAGGCTGATCGCCCCGGCTTTGTCGAGCGGTTCGTTGTTGTTCCCGCACTTGGGCGACTGCACGCAGCTCGGGCACCCGGTCGCGCAGGCGCAGTCCTCGACGACGGCGAGCGTGGCGGCCAGCCACCGCCTCCCGGCCCGGTAGCCCCGCTCGGCGAAGCCGGCGCCGCCGGCGTGCCCGTCGTGGACGAAGACCGTGGGCGCCCCCGTCTGCGGGTGCGCGCTGATCGACAGCCCGCCGATGTCCCAGCGGTCGCAGGTGGCCAGCAGCGGCAGCATGCCGATCGACGCATGCTCGGCGGCGTGCAGCGCACCGGGCAGGTCCGCCGGGGCGATGCCGGCGGACCGGGTGGCGCTCTCCGGCACCGTCCACCACACGGCGGCGGTCGGCAGGATGCGCTCGGGCATGTCCAACTGCTCCTGCGCGATCACCTCCATGCCCGGCAGGGCCAGTCGGGCGTAGCCGATGACCTGGCTGGTGACCTCCACCGACCCGAAGGACCAGCGGACTCCGCCGTCCCACTCGCGGGCCTCGCGCTCGGAGATGATGCGCACGCTGGAGCGCTCACGTGCCCGGGTCCGGTATCCGATCGCCGCCTTCTCGACGACGAGCGCCGCCTCGTCGTCGAGCGCGGTGACGACGTAGCTGCGCCCCTGATGGATGTAGACGGCGCCGACGTGCACGGTGGAGTCCGCGGCGGCGCCGTCGACCGTGCCGATCACCGTGCCCGTGACGGCGTCGACCACCGGCACCTCCGGCGGCCCGTCCCCGCGCAGGGAGGTCAGGTCCTGGGCCCGACCCGGCAGGCTCGTGTTCCAGAACCAGCCGGCGGGGCGGCGGCGCAGCGCTCCGCGGGCGGCCAGGTCCGCCAGGAGGGACTCGTCGGGCAGCCCGAACAGCGCCAGATCCGTCTCGCGCAGGGGCGCCTCGCTGGCAGCCGCGCACAGGTGCGGGGCCAGCACGTAGGGGTTGGCGGGGTCGAAGACGGTGGCCTCCGGGGCGGCGAGGACCGCCTCCGGGTGGTGGACCAGGTAGGCGTCCAGCGGGTTGTCGCCGGCGACCAGGACGGCGACGCCGCGGGTGCCGGCCCGCCCGGCGCGGCCCGCCTGCTGGCTCAGGCTCACGCGCGTGCCCGGCCAGCCGGCGATGATGACGGCGTCCAGGCCGGTGACGTCGATGCCGAGCTCGAGGGCGCTGGTCGTCGCCAGGGCGCGGAGCCTCCCGCGGCGCAGGTCCCTCTCCAGGGCCCGGCGCTCCTCGGGCAGGTAGCCGCCCCGGTAGGCGGCCACCGTGCCCATGAGCTCGGGCAGACTCATCCCCAGGGTGCGCCGGGCGCGCTCGGCCACGATCTCGGCGCTGCGGCGCGAGCGCACGAAGACGAGCGCCCGCGCTCCCGCGCTCAGCAGGTCCACGAGCAGCTCGGCGGCCTCGATGACCGCGGAGCGGCGGGCCGAGGGGTCCTCGGTGGGGTCGAGCGTGTCGGGGCCGACGGGAACGGGCCCCGCGGGCGCCGGCCCGGTTCCCCCGGCCGGAGCGGTGGCGCCGGGCGCGCCCGTCTCGCCGCTACGAGCGGCGGTCCCCGCCGTGAGACGGCCTGAGCCGTTGGCCCGTCCGCCAGCGCCCGCGCCGGGGCCCCGGTTCGCGGCGGCGGCGTCGGACCGGTCGGAACGAGGGCCGGACGCCGGGACGTCGGCGGCGGTCGCCGGTGCGGTCGCCGAGCTCTCCCGGAACAACCACGGGTCGCGCAGCGCCGGCTGCCACAGGGCGAGGGCGCGCTCGCCGGCCGGAGCGCCGTCGTCGGTCACGGCGGTCACGGCCTCCGGGGGCACCCCGATGAGGCGCGCGGCCGTGAGGGCCGGCTCGGCCGCCGTCGCGGAGGCGCACAGCACCACCGGCCCCGGGCCGTCGGGGCGCAGCCGGCGCACCAGTCTCAGCAGGCGCCGCAGGACGAGGGCGACGTGCGCGCCCAGGATCCCGCGGTAGGCGTGGCACTCATCGACCACGATGTAGCGCAGCGCTCGCAGGAGGCGCGTCCACCGCTCGTGGCCCGGCAGGAGGGAGAAGTGCAGGAAGTCGGGGTTGGTCAGGACGACGTCGGCGTGGGCGCGGGCCCAGTCGCGCTCGGGCAGGGGGGGTGTCGCCGTCGCAGGCGCCGGTGCGCACGGTGCGGACCGACCCGGCCGGCAGGCCGGCCTCCCGCTGGACGGACTCGACCTCGGCCGCGAGTCGTTCCAGGAATACCGCCTGGTCGGCGGCCAGGGCCTTGGTGGGGGAGAGGTACAGCGCGGTCGGGCGGCGGCCGTGGGCGGAGATGCGGGCGCGCCCGGTGGCGCCGACGCCGGGCCCGCCGTCCGTCCCGGCATCCTGGGCGGCCAGGACGCCGGACAGGGGCGGCAGCCACGCGGCCAGGGACTTGCCGGAGCCCGTCCCGGTGGCGAGCACGGTGTGATGGCCGGAGTGGACGGCGTCGGCGGCCGCGACCTGATGCGTCCACGGGGACCCGATCCCGAGACGCCCGTAGGCGGTCACGAGCACGGGATCGGCCCAGGCGGGCCACTGGCCGTGGCGGCCGGGGCGGGCCGGGGTGCGCTGAAGATGGACGAGCCTGCCGTCGCGCGCGCCGATGCTCGTCAAGAGCTCGGTGAGATCGCGCGCGGGCCGGTCGGTCATGGGACCAGTGTGCCGCAGGGGTGAGACATGAATGGGCGCCGATCCTCACGACCGTCTCATCGATGAAGGTCGTCCCGCGGCGCGGGGCGGGGCCGTGGAGCGCGGCTCCCCGGCATCCGTCTCGGCTCTTGACCCCACCGAGCACGCCGCGCATGATTGTACTGGATCTCGTACATGTGGAGGAGGGGTCATGTCCATCATGTCCGCCAGCGAGGCCCGGGCGAACCTGTTCGGGCTCATCGAGCAGGTCAATGAGGACGCGGCTCCCGTGGAGATCACCTCGCGGCGAGGGGACGCCGTCCTCATCTCGCGCAGCGAATTCGACGCGCTGGAGGAGACGGCTCACCTTCTGCGCGTGCCCGCCAACGCCGCGCACCTCCTGGGGAGCCTCGCTCAGGCGCGCGAGGGACGCATCGAGGAGCACGGGTTGCTGTCGTGAGGCTCGTCTTCACGTCGAACGGCTGGACGGACTACCGCTCCTGGCTGAGGGCGGACCGACGCATGCTGTCGCGGATCAACGGGCTCATCGAGGATGCCGTGCGCCACCCCTTCGAGGGGCTGGGGAAGCCGGAGCCGCTGCGGCACGCGCTGTCCGGCGCCTGGTCCAGGCGGATCTCCGGCGAGCACCGGCTCGTGTACCTCGTCGACGGCGATGACCTTGTGATCCTCCAGGCGCGGTTCCACTACGAGTGAGTGCGCGCGCATGGGCGGGTGCGCGAGACTCCGCGACTCTCGGCCGTAAGGAGGCGCACGGCGACGGCCGGGCCGGCACCGAGCATGTCCGAGCGTGTGCCGCCTCCTGGGGGGCGGATCTGTTCATGGCCGGCCGGGCGACCTGGGCGGCATGAAGGTCGGCGCGGCGGTTGCCCGGCTCGATGGCTCGGGCGACGTCGTCCCCCAGATCCTCCCCGGCGGTCAGGCGTACGTCGACGACGGCGTCGTCGGGCAGGTCGGCGGCCAGGATGATGGCATCGATGATCGCGTGACGCAGCGCGACGGGAGTGGGGCCCAGGCATGGGCCGAGGGCCCTGTCGTTGGTGTCGAACAGGGCCTGATCGGGTGGGACTGGATGGTCAGGTCCCCGGCCCGCCGGCGCCCGGTGGGCGCCCGGCGGCTGCCGCCGGGCCACGGCATGCGCCCTCCCCGCTCCAGACCATGACCGCGCGGACCTCGTCGGGGATCCGTGTGAGACCTCGCTCAGCGGGCGTGACAGTGCCTCCGATTGAAGATATTGTGGATGTATGACATCCACAATCGATCGGAGGCGCCTCCTCGGCACCGTCCTGATCGCGACCTTCATCGGACAGTTCGACTTCTTCGTCGTCAACGTGGCGGCCCCGGACATCCAGACGAGTCTGGGCGCCGGCAACACCGCGCTGGAGCTGGTGGTCGCCGGTTATGCCTTCATGTACGCGGCGGGTCTGGTGACAGGGGGCCGTCTCGGTGACCTGCTCGGGCGCCGCCGGGTGTTCATCGCCGGGTTGACGGCCTTCGCGGTGACGTCGGCGCTGTGCGGACTGGCTCCGAACGCCGGCGTTCTCATCGCGTGCCGAGCCATGCAGGGCCTGAGCGCGGCGGTGATGCTTCCCCAGGTGCTGGCGTTCATCAACACGGTCGTCGCACCGGAACGACGGGGATGGGCGATGGGGTGGTTCGGTGTCGCCTCGGGGGTCGGCTCCATCGCCGGCCAGGGCCTGGGGGGCTTCCTCGTGCAGGCGAACCCCTGGGGCCTCGGGTGGCGGCTCATCTTCCTGGTGAACGTGCCGATCATGCTGATCGCCATCATCGCGTCCCTCCGTTACCTGCCTCCGGTGTCGTCGAGGGGCGAGAACAGCGTCGATGGAATCGGGGCCCTGGCCGTCTTCGTCGGCGTGGCGGGACTGATGGGGGCCGCACTTCTCGCTCAGTACCAACGCCCCAGGATCGCCATCGCCTCGGGAGTCCTCGGGCTGATCGTCCTCGCGGTCACCATCCGCAGTCAGGCGAGCCGCGTTGCGAAAGAGCTCCCCGTCACGTTGAATCCGAGACTGTTCCTGGTGCGATCGATGCGCCTGGGCAGCGTCGCCTCCGGGGCCTTCATGGCCTACTTCGCGAGCTTCATGTTCGTCCTGACCGTCGTGCTGCAGCGCTACTGCGACCTCACCCCGATCCAGGCCGGCCTGGTCTTCGTCCCCTCGGGCGCGACCTTCATGATCAGCTCGCTGGCCGGGTCCAGCCAGGTGCGCAAGCACCTTCGCGGAAGCCTCATGCTCGGGTGCGGGATCACCAGCATCGGGCTCGGCGTGATAGTGGTCGCGATTCTGGCCGGTTCTTCTGCGAGCACTCTGCCGTGGTGGCTGGTGGTCGCCGTCAGCCTGACCGGATTCGGCAACGGCTTGATTCTTCCGACACTCACCGGACTCTCACTGTCGGAGGTCGCTCCCAAGCAGGCGGGAATGGCGAGCGGAGTCGTCACGACCCTTCAGCAATTCGGCGCGTCGCTCGGCGTGGTGATAGTAGGAGCCATCTTCTACAGTTTCGCAACGAAGAGCATGATCAACGGGATGACCGCATCCACCATCATCCACATCCTGCTCGTCGCGCTGGTCGGATTCACGTGCTGGAGGGCAACGATCAAGCAGGAGGCGACGGCGCGTTAGAATGCGGGGCCTATTATGGGTGGGGGCGAATATAAGTCCGAAGACTGCTGTTGATGGTTACTGGGGTGACTCATACCTTTGATAGGAAGGCTGCTGTTCTCGTCTTAAGCGAATCCGGAAGAACCTCGACCAGGTTGGCGACGGTACGCCCCGCCATCTCGGCGCGCCATGCGGCGTCGGCCTGGTCGACCAAGGAGTGGACAATGCACTTGTGCTGGCACTCCTCCGGCGTCGCCGCCCCTATTCCTTGTCGCCGAATCTCTTGACAGGTGAATGCCGGCGCCGAGCCCTCGATGGCCTCGAACACGCTCAGGGTGGTGATCTTCTCGGCGGGGGCGGCCAGACGATACCCTCCGCGAGGACCCGTTGTCGCCAGAAGAACACCTTCCGCAACAAGCCGCTGGAGATACTTGGCGAGGTAGGCTTCCTTCAGGCCGTAGAATTCTGCAATCGTCTTACGGGGGATCCAGGTGCCCTCGGGCGCCTGAGCGAGCAGGATGGTTGTATGAAGAGCCCACTCGACCCCCTTTGAGAGACGCATGCGTCAAGGCTCTCATACATCGTTTGAGATCTCAACTTCGCTCGCTGGCTACGCCATGAGTGGATTGCTCCTTGTTTCGACGGCATGCCATTGCCGTGAATCGCCCCGGGTTTCGTGGAGGCGGTGAATGCGCGGAAGAATTCGGTGTCATGGTGTCATGAGTGCGCCGAGGAAGTACCCCGAGGAGCTGAGGGGGTGGGTCGCCCGGATGGCTGTGGAGGTCCGTCGGGACCCTGAGAGGTTCGGGGGCGCGATCCGCAGGATCGCCGACGATCCGAGCGTTTGCCCCGAGGCTCTGCGCATCTGGGTCGGACAGGCCGAGATCGACGGCGGCACCCGGCCGGGAACCACCGGCGAGGACGCCGAGCGGATCGGGGAGCTGGAGGCCGAGAACCGTGAGCTACGCAAGGCGAATGCGATTCTCAGGAATGCGTCGGTTTGTCCATCGCGGCGGAGTGCGGGCCGCCCGCCGCGCTGAGGGCGTTGTCCCGGCTCCAGGCCGCGAGAGCCAGACCTCGTCAAGGATCCCCGCCTCTTGTCCTTCTTCGACGCCTTCGCATACGCCCTGGCGTACCTGCTCGTGATCTCGGCCCTGGTCTGTATCGACAACCCACTTCCCGTGCCCACCACGGTCCACGGACTTCGCGGGCATCCCTACGTGAGGCACCGAGCCTCCTGCGCGGGCATCCCTGATGAGTCTCGTCGGACTGTGGACAGAGCGGAGCGGTGCCGGCCATAATGGTGGGGAGCCACCCGGGTGCTAGCCGGGCGACTCCCCTCGCAAGCGGATGGCCTAGCCGATCCACTTGCTGAGGGCATCCACCAGGACACCGACGGCCCGGATCGGGCGAGCGATCGAGTTGAGTACGTCGCTCACCTTCCGGGCCGTTCCCTTGCCCCGGTGGACTTTGGCATGTCGCCCTCTCGGCTTGGACACGGCCCTCACCTCCTTCCCAGTTCCTCTCCTCCCCGGCCAGGACGTGGGTGTTCCGGGGGGGAAGGTGCCGGAGAAAGGCAGGTTCCATCATGCCAGCCGGCACTGACATCCTGAGCTTGGCCCTGCCGTTCTTGCCCGTGCTCCTGCGCTTCATGGTGGTCCGGGTCCGACGCACCCAAACCACCAAGAACCGCAAGAAAGCGGGCAAGAATAGCAGCGCTAAGACAATCGCTACGAAGACGAGAGTTGAGGTGGTCCACCCGGGTCTGCTCACTGCCCATGGACCAGGCCCGGCCCGAGGTCGTCGCGGTCTGGATCCAAGGGCACCGGGGAATCGAGAACCGGCCCCACCGGGTCAGAGACGTCGTCACGGGCGAGGACCACCGCCAGTTGCGCACCGCTAACGGCCCGGAGATCATGGCTGCGCTGAGAAACCTCGCCATCGGCCTCATCCGACTCTTCCACGGCGCCAGAGTCTCTATCTCCTCAACCACCAGAGCCCTGTCAAGACGACCAAAACGAGCTATCAAGCTCATCGCCCAGCCAATCACCTAAACAGACTTTGCCGCCCCCTGTGCGCTCCGGCAGCTTCAGGATACCGATGCGCTCAATGACGACCTGGGATTCCTCTCCGGCCAGAGTTGTGCTGCTCGCTCACCTGCCGCCACCATCCGGGCACGCCATCCATTCCCGCCTCACCTCGGTGCGCGTCTGGCTACTGACCTCGATCCTCGGGTGCGACGCGCTCTAGCCGAGGGATCGTCGAAGGTCGATCCTGTCTCCGAGCAGATGGATGCCCGGCAGTTGCTCGAGAGGGATGCTGCCTACAGCGTTCGCAGATGTTTGACGGCACCCGGTGCTTGACCCCGCGTTTCCGCGTTCCGACGGTTGCGCCGCGCGGAATGCGGTAAAGAGGTGAGGCCTCCGTTCCACATATCAAAAGGCCTCAGCCATGTGGGCATTACTCCCGAGGGGGTAAGAGGCCTGGCTGGGGGACGATCAATCCCATGATAGTCGGGCGCGCCACTGGCGAAGCGGGTCGCGATCTGTGAGATAACGTACAGCCCACGCGACTCTCAAGGGGTTCGCTGCACGTGGGAGAAGGCGGGGCGCGGCACTGTGGTCCTCCTGAAGCACGACGTCCAGGTCCGTCGGCTTTTCTATCCATGTTGGTCACGTGAGAGATGCCGTTCTGGCCTCATTCAGGTGCAGTTCGATCGCCCTCGTGAGTTCATCCCATGAGTGGACGCGTGGGACTCCTGTGATGGATCGGTTGTACGTGCGGTCCATCAGAACTGTCTGCTGATGTGCACGGACTAGATCGCTTGCCACCGATGGGGAGTCCTCGATGTGGAGATTCGCGTCAAGAGTGTCCTTCGGACCTACGAAGCACAGGGACATGTAAGGAAGATGATGCTCCTCCAGCCAGGTGGCGGTATCCGATACGACGATCTGATGCAGGCCGGAGGAGATGAGCCTGTGCGTTGCAATTCGGATGTGAAAACCGCTGTCGCTGAGGTAGTTGAAGGCTTCTTTTGTTCCTGGGAAGATTGGGATCTTCCGGTAGAGGTGGCCGGCAACTGCCTTTGTGTGGATCTGCAAAAATGTCTTACTGTCCCTGATGGGCCAACCCTTGGCGTCCGCCAGGTTGTAGGTGTCCGGCTCCGGAATCGAGTCCTCGGGGATATTGAATTCTTTGGCGCAGATGGTGCGCATCGCCGTTATGTAGTCTGCGCATACGCCGTCGAGATCGATATCGATGATCGCATGTCCGGAGCCGCGAGGGGTGATGAGCGATTGTGGGAAGGTCGTCGTCGGTATGGTCGGGTTCATTGATCTGCTTCTGTTGGGGCGCATGCGTGCTGCTCCCAGATATGATGGCAGACATGCTTCACGCATTCAAGTGCCTGGGAGGGGCCGTCTTCGGGAAGGTCCGCGACGCATTCGAACGCCGCGACTTCGGCTGCATCGATGCGATCGTTGTGTGACGTCGGTGCTGCTGCGGTATTGGTCGGGAGGATGAGTCGACCTTTTTCGCGAATCTCGTCCATGATCTTGGACTGTTTTTTGCGATCCGATGCCCAGAGACATGCCTGAATCGCGATCTTGATGCAAAGAATGGCGCAGAAAAGGGCGACGAGAGCGGTTGCGCTCCATGTATTCCAGTGCACACCTCCTGTGAGAACTCCTTCGGTCTGGAATGCGCCCTGCTGATCCGTGGCGGCGGCGACGGAGAGGAGGCTCGAAGTGACAGCGACGGCAAGAGTTATGATTCGGCAGAGGAGCGGCTTGTTGATGTCTTTGGTAAGGCGATGACGTCCGATGTCGAAAATTGTTGCCGCCCACAGGCCGACCACGAGGGCGAGAATCGCGAGAACGCTGTCGGCTGTGAAAAATTTCGAAAATATGTTGACTCTCAGAAATGAGATGACGAACAAGAGAAGACAGAGGAGAGAGGAGAGCACGGATCCGATGAGCACCGGTATGAGCGATCGGTGCGTGCACCACATGCTCACTGCGAGTCCGGTGAGAGGGGCCTCGCTAGGGCGACCGGCGTTGATGTGGATGTTGGGCCCCATCGCTTTGACGGAGAGTGCCTTATGCGGGGCGTGTCCCATACGATGAGCGCTCAATCCAAGCAATTCTGTGCCGTCGGCGGGGCGGAGGTCGATATGGGTTGATTTTGCTGCTCTCGTTGGAACGTAAATCGAATACTGCTCGACTTTGGGGACGGTGGAGCCCTTCTTCTTTCGGAGACTATTCGGTATGTCGGTGTCAAAGGAGACCTTAATTATAGTCCGGGAGATGACGACTGCACGAGGGGCGAGAATGGTGAAGGCGTAACTAGTTGAAACGGTCGACAGAAGCATGAGCAGTGAGGCGAGGGCTGCACGATTCTCGGTTCGCTCATTATCGTCGTCTTCGGTAGACGGGATGGGGTCCGCGAGGTGCGCTGATATCTGACTGGAGAGATAAGTGCCTAGATGCGCCAGTTCGAGCCATGTGTCATCGACTGCGGGCGGATCCTTCTCGTCGATGAGGGAGGACAGTAGGGCTCTAAAACACCTATCGCGCTTGTCATTGAGACTCGTGGGCTTGCCGTTGACAATCATGGGGCGCGTGCCGGAGGAATTAATGTCATCAAAAACGGAGGTACTGTAAACGACGCGCTGAAGATCCTTCTCGAGATCGCTTCCGCTCGGAAGTTCTTCGAGTCTGGGGAGGCGGTCCACGAGCCACTGGAGTGCCGCCACTGTGATGCGCCCATTTTCTTCGGCTCCGACCGAGGGCAGAGCGCTTCCATCCGCTCCGCTGATGTCAAGATCGACGAGCGCCCCTTTCCGCATATACGTCAAAGGTACGGCGATAAGACTGCTGTTCTCGCTGGCGCTGATCTCCTGGCCGGAGATGGTGAGCTCCTCGGGTATCGCGAGATCGAAGCTGATGCGATGCCTGGTCTCACCTCCTGGAAGAAACTGAACGGACTCGACCCTCCTTCTCACCCAGGATTGGTGGCTTAAAACCAGGGCGGCGGCGCGCTCGCCAATGGGAGAATGTCCGGTCGGCCTAGTCGGTCCGGTCGGCGCATGATTCGCTGGGGGCTCCGTGGGATCCAATTGAGTGGGCGATTTTTCTGCGGAAGACTGGGGGCGGGCTACCGCTTCGGGCGTCGGATCCGTCGAGGATTCTCCACGCCTATTCCAATATTTGGGAAGAAGGCAGGAAATTCTCATGAGATGGCCTTTCGCTTATGCGAGCGGTTGCTGCTCTCGTCGTGCGATGGTGTCCAGCAACGGACTCGCCTTCCCGCTCCAGGAGATGGCGAGCTGGTCGCGGGCGCGGGTGGCCGCCACGTACAGGAGCGAGCGCTCCCGCAGCATCGCATCGGCGTGGTCGGCCTCGGAGTACTGCTGGTCCCGCAGCGACCGGGGGATCGCGTTCTCCGACACGTCGAAGAGCAGGACTTTGCGGAACTCCAGCCCCTTGGCACGGTGCATCGTCATGACCACCGGCCGGCCCCGACCGGCCGCCTCGCGGTCCACGGCGCGCACCTCCACCCCGTGCTGCGCCAGGCCGTTGACGACGGCGTCGCGCTGGTAGTGGTCACGCACGAGGACGGCGATGGACTCCGGGGCACTGTCCTCACTGTCCCGGTCCTGCTCCAGCCACACCGTCAACAGCTCAGCGGCCTTGCTCAGCTCATCGGCGCGGTCAGTGGCGTGCAGCAGCAGCGGCTCCGGTCCGGAGCGCGGCGAGACGTAGCGGTGCTCCTCGGCCTGCCCCTCCATATCTTCATAGGTGCCGGGATCGAGGATCCCGAAGGCGACGTCGAGGTTCTGACGGGTGGTGCGGTAGTTGCGCGTCAGCCGCCGCGATCGCCCTCGCACCTGGATCCCGTAGTGGCTGAGCGTGATCTTCTTGCCGTAGATCCGCTGGTGGGAGTCCTCGGCCAGGAACAGATCGTCCGGGCCAGGTTCCACCAGCGCCCGCAGCAGCTGCAGGTGGGCGGGAGACAGGTCCTGGGCCTCGTCGACGAGCACGTGCCGGAAGGGCCTGGGCGAGCCGAGGGCCGCCTCGTGGTCGAGCCAGGCGGCGGCCAGCGCGAGCTGCTCGGAGAAGGAGGTGACGCCCAGGTCGGCGCTGCGGTCCCGGTAGCGCTCCACCGCCTTCCACACGGCGGCCCGCCTGAACCGGTCCAGGGCCACGCCCCGCCCGGGCCGGCGGATGCGCAGGTACTGCCGAAGGGTGGTGATGCGCTGTGGCAGAACGATGAGGTCGTACTCGGACTCCAGGAAGTCGGCGGAGCGCAGCCCCTCGGGCAGCTCATCGCCCATGAGGGTGAGGACCTCCTGCCACACACTGCCCCTGGGGTAGGTCAGCACCCGCGCGCGAGCCTGGCCGATGACCCCCTGGGCGATCGGGGTGATCTCGCTCCCGGCCCGCTGGAGGATCATGCGCGCCACCCGGTCCAGGCCACTGACCATGACCCCGGACTCGCCAAGCCTCTCGGTGAAGGACAGCCGTGGCTCGAGCTGGGCGACCTGACGGCGCAGGTCGTCGGCGAGGTTGCGCGTGTAGGTCGTCAGCAGGATCCGCGGCTCGCGTCCCTCGGCCGCATCCCGCTCGGCGAGTTCGACGGCGCGGTGCACCGCGATGACGGTCTTCCCGGTTCCGGCGCCGCCCGAGACGCGCATGGGGCCGTTCGCGCGCCGCTCCACGAGGGCCCGCTGCTGGGGGTGCAGGAAGAGCTGCCACTCGGCGAAGCTGAGACCCTCGATGGCGCGGCGCAGGTCCTCGTCGGTCTCCACCCAGGTGAAGGTCGAGCGCGCCGCGCGGGTGCGCAGACCGGCGATGAGGTCGGCGTCGGTGGGCTCGGCGGCGACGTCGCGCGAGAGCCGCAGCCCGAAGTCCTCACGGATGTCCTCGATCGTCGCCCCCGTGGCCAGGTTGAGCAGCGCCTCGCCCTGCCAGGAGACCTGGGCGGTGGAGGCCAGGTCGAGCAGCTGGGACTCACGCTCCGCCGCCAGTGCCGCCGCGCCGAGCTGGACGTCGATGCCGAGCTCGTCGCGCAGGATCTCCACGGTGAGCCCCTCGGGCCAGCTGGGGGCCTGGTCCCGGCTGGGGACGACGACGGCGCCCGGCACAGTAACGGCCCCGGTGGCCACCCCAGCAGCCGTCCCGCCTTCGCTCCGGCGGCCCTCCACCGGTGGTGCAGCAGTCACCGCGACCGGCTCAGCACCGGGTGCCTGGGTGGGCTCGGAACCGGCGTCGGAGCCTCTCGCGGCCTCCTGGTTGCGACGGCGCGCCTCGGCGTTGGCGGCCTGGATCCGGACGGTCTCGCGGGCGATCTCGTCGGCCTCGCGCTGGGCAGCGGCGAGCTTGGCCCGGGCCGCGCGCCGCGCCTCCTCGACGGCGTCGGGATCCAGGCCGATGAGGTCCCGGACGTCGACGACCTCGGTGATGCCGTTGCGGGGGTTGACGTGGACCGTGACGGACTCGGCGATCTTGATGGCCTCGTCGTGCGGCCAGATGCCGTGAACGACGTAGACGACCTCGCCGTCGGCGGCGAGCTCGAACAGGACGGCCCGGTAGAAGTCGGTGACGCGCGCGGTGCGCACGCGCCGGTCCCGCGCCCCACGAATGGGCTCCAGGTGCAGGCCCGAGCTCGCGGTCATGGTGGACAGCTTGCTGATGAATGGCCCAATCTTCGCCCTGAGGGAGGGGTCCTTGGCGGTGGCGTCCTTCGTCTTGCTGCTGGGCAACAGGATCGTGGCCATGTCAGTGTCCTTCCAGGAGCTCGGGGATGAGCGCGCAGATATCGGTGGCGGTGCGGGCCGGATCGTCGCCGGTGACGATGACGCGCCAGCCGGCCGCCGTCAGGGCCTCCTCGTCGCCGTCCTGCGGCTCGGCGAGGACAGCGACCTTGGGCGCGGCCCAGGACAGGTCCGTCATGATGCCGCCGACCTCGACGCCGTCGCCCCCGTGGGGGACGCCGGCCGCGGCCAGGTGGGGCAGGAGGGCGAGGACGGGCTCGGGGGTGAGGTCCCGGTCGACGTCGTCCCAGCCGAGATCGCTCATGGCGGCGGGGCTGCCGGCGACGTCGGCGACGGCGACCTCGACCTGGGCGCGGGCGCGCAGCTCGGCCAGGGCCCGGCTGGTCGTGGTGATGTCCACGGACGCCCGGGACAGGGCGAGCACGTTGCCGAGCCGCAGCCAGGCCAGCCAGGCCTCGGGGTGCTCGGGGGAGGCCAGGGCCTCGTCGGAGTCGTCGAGCACGAGGGCCATCCCCGTGGTGGAGACACCGGTCAGCTGGACCGCCAGAGCGAGGTGGGGGATGGCGAAGACCGAGCCGGAGCGTGCGGAACCCGCGGGGGAGGCGGCGGCATCAGCAGCGCCGGCTGGCTCGGGCAGATCATCCTCGGGCCGCAGCACGCGCAGCGCCTCCCACAGCGGATCCGCCCCGGCGCCCTGGGTGGCGGAGTACCGCAGGGACGCGTTCTGACCCAGGGGCAGGTGGCCGGCGGCGCCGACGATGAGCGGCCCCCAGGCGGAGTCGGCCAGAGCCTCCAGGGCGGCGGCGGTCGGGCTGGAGCCGGGGTCCTCGACGTCGTCTCTCAGCATCGCCTCCAGGAGCGCCATCGGCCCGCCGCGCCAGGCGGCGATGGCCTGGTCGGTGACGCCGCCGGCGCGCGCGGGCCCCAGGGCGCCGTTCTTGAGCTGGGCGATGATGGTCTCACCCAGCCAGGCCGGGTCCCACGGCTCGTCCAAGTCCTCGGCGCCGACGGAGACGACCCGGTAGCCGGCGGCGCGCAGCCGCGCGCGTTTGTCGGCGTCGTCGGCGAGGCGGTTGTGCGCGCGACTGGCGTGGTAGCTGCGACCGTCGGTGAAGATGGCGATGGGGCCGCGGCCCCCGGGGCGCAGGCAGGCGAAGTCGGGGCGGGTGCCGCGGACGTCGAGCTGGGGGCGGATCCGCCAGCGGCCCCCGTCGACCTCCAGCGCGGGCGCGCCCGAGGGGTCGCTGGTGGTGCGCACGGCCATCTCCTTGCCCAGGAGCTCGGCGAGCGTGGCGCGGAAGCGCACCTCCAGGGGGCTCTCCCCGGTGCCGGCGCGCACGGCCTCGTCGGTGACCTCCCACTGGGGGACCTCCGGGTCGAGGTCCGCGAACAGGACGTCGGTGCCCGTGGTGTCCAGGCCGAGGACCTGGCCGATGGCGTGCAGGGCGGCAGCGCGGGTGACCTCGGCGGAGACGGCGTGGGGCCGCAGGCAGTCCGGGCACATGTCCTTGCCCTCGGCGCGGCACGGGCAGCTCTCCAGGCGCTGGCCGGTGCGGATGAGGAGGCTCCAGAGTCGGGAGGAGTCGTCGTGGTCGGTGAGGTAGCCGGTGCCCCCGGGCACGGTGTCGTGGAGCAGGAGGGCGGGGCGGGTCTCGCCGGGGGCGCCGTCGGCGACGGGGTGGGGGACGCAGGCGATGCCGAGGTGGTCGGGGGAGCCGCCGGTGGTGATCTCCAGTCCCAGGAGGATCGCGGAGGCCAGCGAGTCCACGCCCACCCGGTCGGTGGCGAAGCCGAGCGGCAGGACGAGGGCGAGCGCCTCGGTGCTCAGCTCGCGCATGAGGTCGACGGCGATCACGTGCTCGGCCGGGTCGCTGCGGTACCGGCACCAGGGCCGGTGCTCGCGGGCGGAGGCGGCCCGCGTGTCCGTGTCGAGCTTGCCGCAGGCCTCGCACAGGCGGAAGTCCCGTGAGGACAGGGCGTTGCCGGCCACCTGGTCGACGCTCTGGCCGGCCAGGGGCCGCCCGGTGTTGAGCCAGCGCAGGTTCATGGCCCGGTAGCGGGTCAGCCCGAACCCGGAGGCCTCCACGCTCCACTGGCGCACCGCGCGCGCCGGGTCGACGTCGGCCAGCGGCAGGACCTCGAAGCGGGCGCGCAGCCGCTCGTCACTGGAGTCCCCGATACGGGCGTCGTCCCGGGAGACGTCGGCGAAGACCCGACTCAGGCGCAGGACCCGCCGGGCGCGCCCGACATCGGCGATGGCGGTGTCGCGGCACCTCGGGCACTGCGGGGGCGCGGCGGGCCGGGTCTCCTGCGGCTCGCGCACGTCGGTGTAGCCGCAGGCCTCGCAGCAGAACCACCACTGGGCCTGGTTGCGCAGGTCGGAGGCGTCAATGCCCTCGATGGTCATCTCCAGGCCGCGGGTGTAGAAGGTGGCGCCGGGGGCGAACTCGTGCAGGGCGTGGACGGAGGCCCGCTCGACGTCGTAGGGCTCGGAGTGGAACTCGTCGTTGTCCGGGTCGCGCCAGGAGACGCGGGCGGACAGGCGCACGGAGTCGTCGATGAGGGTGTAGTTGGGCAGGATGCCGTGGCGTTCCAGGGCCGAGACCCAGTGCTCCTCCTCCAGCTCGAGGATCCGTGACCGGGCCGCCTTCTGGGCTCCCTCGGCGGCGCGCTGGGCCCGCCGGTCCTCCTCGGTGGGGTTGGGGCGCTCGGCGGCGGCCTTGAGCCCGGGCAGGGTCTCGCGGATCTGGCGCTCCTGATGGCGCAGCCGCTCGGCCTCGGCGCGGTGCTCGGCGGCGTCCCGCGTGAGCATCTCTCGGGGCCCGGCGCCGCAGTCCCGAGTCACCCAGGTGGTCAGGCGGTCGAGCGCCGGCGTGCGCTCCCGGAAGGCGGCGGTGAAGACCTGCGCCAGCAGGGCGCCGTCGCGCTCGATCCGCTCGCACACGGTGGTGATGAGCGAGCCCTCGCCGGTGGCGCCCAGCGCGGTCCTGGCGGTGCCGCCGCCGCGGCCCCCGGAGGGGACGGCCGGGTGGTTCTCACGGGTGAGGGTGTCGATGACGGAGGCCAGGAACTGGCGGCGCAGGATCTCCTCGGCCCCCAGGTAGGTCGACGGCGGCGCGACCGATCCGTTGAGGAGCCGGTCGGGGGCGTCGAGGATCGGCAGCTGGCTGCGCCTGCCGGGCACGTAGGCCAGGGCGAGCGCCGAGCCGCTGCGGCGGCCCGCGCGGCCGACCCGCTGCACGTAGGAGGCGACCGTGGCCGGCAGGGAGCCGAGCATGACGGTGGACAGGTCCCCGATGTCGATGCCCATCTCCAGGGTGGGGGTGGCCACCAGGACGTTGGGGTCCCCCGGCGCCTGCTCGGGGCGCTTGAACCCGGCCTCGACGGCGGCGCGCTCGTCGGCGTCGAGCAGGGAGGTGTGCTCGTGGGAGTCGACGCGGCGCACGTGGGCCCCGGCGTACATGCTGCGGTAGAAGCTCTCCGCCGGATGCGGCCGGGCCCTCAGGTGACCCGGGCAGCCGGCGGCCGAGCAGGGGGCGCCGTCGAGCTGATCGACGGTGGCGGTGGCGGCGGGCAACTGCGTTCGGCAGGTGTCGCACACCAGGAGCAGGGTCTCGCGCGTGGTCTCGCGCAGGGGGGAGACGACGACGCGCCCGGCCGGCAGCCCGTAGACGGTGCCGCCGGAGTCGGTGGCGGTGACGCTGAGGATCTCGGCCTCGGCCAGGCGGGCCAGGAGCGCGCAGGCCAGGCGGGAGGCGTGGGTGGGCGCGACCCCCAGGCACTTGCGGGTCCAGGTGGCGTACCAGGACTTCGACGAGCCCACCGGCGGGAAGGCCGACGTGCGGGTGTCGAGGCCGCCGCCCACCTGGGGGAAGGCGGGTGCGGCGCGCCCGGAGGGGAAGGCGGGCTGGCCCTGGTCGCGCCTGCGCTTGTACCAGATCCACAGGCGCTTGCCGTCGTCGCGCTTGTAGCGCGCGAGCCATTCGTGGTCGATGGCGCCCTCGCGGCGCATGTGCTCCAGGGTGCCGCGCACCCAGGCGAGCAGATCGGCGTCGCTGATGCCCTCGAAGCCGTCGAGGACGCCCTGCTGGTCGGCCCCGAGGGCCTGACGGGCGAGGGCCGCCAGGGCGCTGGCGCGTCCGGCGCTGACGTGGACGGTCACCGAGCCGGTGGCCTCCAGGGTGCGCCCGTAGGTGGACTGGAGGCCCACCTCCAGGGCGATGTCGAACAGGAGCCGACGGCGCACGTGCGACTCGGCCCGCCGCCGCCTGGAGGCCGGGGCCTTCGGGTCCCAGTAGGGCTTGAAGCGCTGGTGCTCGGCCAGGGCCGCGGGGACCAGGCGGTAGCGGTCGAAGGCGCTGGCCCGGGCGTCGTCGAGGGCGGCCTCGGCCCACTCCTCGATGGGCATCTCCGCCCGCAGGGCACCGCGCAGGGCCGAGCGCAGGCTCATCGTGTGGGAGCGCTGGTTGACGAAGCCGGCGCGGTGGGCGGCGTCCTGCACGGAGTCGGTGAAGATGAGGGCGCGCTTCTCGGTGTCGTCGAGGGCGTCGTCGCCGAACAGGGTGGTCAGGGACACCGACAGGAGGGTGGCGACGGCCGAGCCGAGGAAGCGGATGGAGTCCTTGGCCCCGCAGGAGGGGCAGACGTCGTGGGTGGAGTCCTCGGCGATGCTGCGCTCGTCCCCGGTGAGGGTGAGGACCGGCAGGACGAGGCCCTCCTTGGCCTCGGTGCTCTCCTGGGCCGGGCGACGGGTGAGGAGCTCGCGGCTGTTGATGGAGTACCAGCGCAGCCCGGGGTGGCGGGCCTCCAGGTTGATCTCGCCGGCCTCGGCTTGGGTGCGGTCGTCGGCGTCCTCGCCGGGGGCGTGCAGGAGGGCCCGGAAGCGGGGATCGCCGGTCCTGCGGTCGCGGCGCACGTGGGTCTGGTCGTCCTTCTCCCTCTGGCCGGTGGGGGCCAGGACGATGCCCCAGCCGGAGCGCCCGCAGGAGCGGCAGTACAGGGCGGGGCGCGCGGGCTCCTCGGCTCGCGTCTGCTCGGAGGCGGCGTCGGCCCAGCGGAAGGAGGGCAGGGAGGTCAGGGCCCGGTCGACGCGGGTGACCTCCCGGATCCACAGGGTGACCTCCACGTTGACCGCGCGGCGGTCGGGGGTGCCGTCGAGTCCCGCGCGCACGACGGACAGGGCCGCCAGGATCGCGGAGAGGACCCGCCGGGCCGGACCCGACTCGGGGGCGGGGCCCAGGAGGCGCTGGGCGAGGGCGGCCAGCGGTGTGGAGTTCCCGGCGGCGCGCACGAGGTCCAGGACGTCGGGGTGGGCCTGGAGGGCGGAGGCGAGGCCGGCGGCGTCGAGGGCGTCCTCCACCTCCTCGGGCAGGTCATACAGGTTGCTGACGACGCCGCGGAGCAGCTCCTCTGGATCGGGGGAGCCGGCCTCGGCGAAGCGGGCCAGGGCCTGCAGGTTCTCACCGGGCAGGGAGCGCAGGCGCAGGGCGCAACCGGCCAGGCCCTTGGACTCGGCAGTGGCGAGGTGCGCGGCGGCCCACCGGTCGAGGTCGGCGCGCGTCTCGGTGACGACGACGCTCGTGGGCAGGTCGGCGCCGAAGACGTCGCGGGCGAAGGCGAGCATCCGGGAGGGGTCTGCGCCGTCGCCGAGGGTTGCGGAGGTGGCCACGGGGCACACGGGGCCGAGCGGCGAGGCGGCGAAGGCCTCCTGGCGGGGGTCGTCGGCGGGCAGGTGGGCGCGCAGGGCCAGGCCCAGGCGCCGCAGCAGCATGGCGACGTCGGTGCCCTGGGCGCCGTCGTAGGTGTGGAACTCGTCGAGGACCAGGTAGGTCAGCGACCCGGCCGAGGCCCGCCACAGCTCGCGGTCCTCGGGGCGCAGGAGGAGCTGGTCGAGCATCTTGTAGTTGGTGAGCAGGATGTCCGGCGGGTTGTCGCGGATGACGTAGCGGTCGGTGATGAGGGAGTCGGCGGTGACGTGCTTGTGCGGCCGGGCGGAGGAGTCTCCCGTGTAGACGGCGGCGCGCACGCCGGCCAGGGCGGGATCCCCGGCGATGAGGCGGGCGAGGCGGCCGGCCTGGTCGGCGGCCAGGGCGTTCATGGGGTAGAGGATGAGGGCCTTGATGCCGGTGACCCCCTCGGCTCGGGCGCGCAGCACGTGGTCGATGACGGGGTGGAGGAAGGCCTCGGTCTTGCCCGAGCCGGTGCCGGTGGTGACGATGGTCGGCTCGGGGCGGTGACCGCCCTTGGTGGTCAGGCGCCGGTAGGCGTCCTCCTGGTGCTGGTAGGGAGGAAGGCCGGGGTCCCAGTCGAGGGGGCTGTCTGCCTGGCCCGCCGCGCGGGAGGCGGCGCTCGCGGCCAGGTAGGGCAGGCGCAGGCGGACGAAGGGGCCGACGAAGACTCCCTGCTCCTCGTCCTCCAGGAAGTCGGCGAGGACGCGCCGCGGCTCGGCGTCCGTCAGCGCGAAGGTCGTCGAGAGGTAGTCGACGATGGAGCGCCGGATGCGCTCGGCCTGGAGGCTGGGGAGCAGAAGAGTCATGAGTAAGGCGCGCTGGTTGTGAGTGGTGGGGCTCGGATGCGGCATGGGGGCGGCGTCGGCCGGGGCGGGCACGGGACCTGTGCCCGCCGGGGCCGGCACGGCCTCGTGCGGATCGTCGTCGTTCCGGGAGATTGATCCCGCAACTCAGAGGCTACCGCAGCGAGGGAAAGGAAGAGGAAACGGTCCGAGTCGCTTCTTGATGACGAGGCCGCCGCCGCCCGGGCTGAGATCGCAGAGCACGGCCCCATCCCCTGGGACGAGGTCAAGGCCGACCTCGGGAGAAAGGGAGCGGGCGGTTCAACGTGAGGTTCCGAGCCTCGTTTGCGGAGATCCTTAGTGAGCCTCGTCGCGCTGTGGACAGGGCTGAGCGGGGCAATCCATAATGGTGGGGAGCCACCCGGGTCGCATCCGGGCGACTCCCCTGGCAAGAGGAAGGCCTATCCGATCCACTTGCTGAGGGCATCCACAAGGACACCGACGGCCCGGACAAGGCGAGCGATCGAGTTGAGTATGTCGCTCACCTTCCGGGCCGTTACCTTGTCCTTGCGGACGTGTGCGCGTCGGCCTTTCGGCTTGGACACGGCCCTCACCTCCTTCCCAAGCCCTCCCTCCCCGGCAAGGACACATGGACGTTCCGGGAAAAGGTGCCGAAGAGAGGCACGTCCCATGATGTCAGCCTGCACTGACATTCTGAACTCACCCCTGGCTACTATGAGTGCTATGGAGACCGCGGAAGCCCTCGCCCAGGTCCTGGCTATCACCCGTATCAAGAAGCGCGGCCTGTCTCAGCCTGATCGCGTTCAGGTTCTCCTGGACAGTGCCGACCCCCGCGAAGTCCTTGCCGACATTGCTGGTCCTTCCCTGCTCGATGACCCGGCTTTGAGCCAAGCCCGCGAGGACGTCGACAACTGGCTCTCTCAGGGCATGGGACTCGTCTCTGTACTGGCTGACCAGTACCCCGCACGTCTGCGTGATGTTCGCGAGGCGCCGGCTCTTCTCTACTACCAGGGTGACCTGACCCCGGCAGACCAGGGAGTGTGCATTGTCGGCTCACGCGATGCCGACGACGATGCTCTCCGTGTTGCCGACTACGTCGCCAGAGCGGTAGTCGAGGCAGGTCTGACTGTCGTATCGGGCTTGGCCGCTGGCATTGACACTGCCGCCCACACCGCTGCCCTGGATGCCGGAGGACGCACTGTCGCCGTCATGGGCACGGGGCTTGAGCGCATCTACCCGGCGACAAACAAGAACCTGCGTGAGCGCATCGTTGCCAACCGCGGGCTGGTCATGACTCAGTTCGAACCGAATGCTCCAGTGAAGCCTGCAAACTTTCCGATGCGCAACGCCGTCATGAGCGGCTACGGCATCACCACCTTCGTTGTTACAGCCTCCGAGCACTCAGGCACTCGCTCCCAGACAAAGAAGGCAGTCAAACACGGACGCGGAATCGTTCTCGCTCGCCGCGTAGCCGAGACCACCTCCTGGGGACGGGATCTTGCTCGCACCGGCCAGGCGTGCGTTGCTGACTCCACGAGCGACGTCTTGGACCAGGTACGCGCCCTCCAGGCTGAGCGTGCTCAAGCGGAAGAATTACTGCGTGAGCTCGTCGCATGACCGTGATCCTGCCTTCCGAGCTCGCTGTGGTTGTTGAATGGCCACTGCTGCGCTGTTGGCTTCTCTCGGTCTAGTCACCTGCTCAAAGTCGACGTCAATGGCGATGACTTCGTCTTTCATACTATGTTTGCGCACGAGAAGCTCTTGAGGAGGGAGTGAAGTATGAAGACCGTCGAAGAGATGCTTGACGAGATCGAGAACGCCAATAATGGGGATGGTCCGGATCCTGCAGCCACGGTCGATGATCCTGCCCTCACGAGAGTCGTGGTCGCGCAGATACGACTCCGCGCCACTGGGCGCGCGCTCGATGAGTCCGTGAAGCAAGCACGTAATGTTGGCCTGTTATGGCAAGCCATCGGAGGCGTGCGGACATGACTCGCCGAGGTGCGAACAAGCGTCTCTATGCGGTTTCCTCGAGTCCGATCCGGCAGCGGGGTACGGGGTGCCGATTCGACTGTGTCCTTGCTCATATCTGGTCGCCTGATATGAGCACTGATTAAGCTCAGCGCAACGCGATCGCGTGCAGAGCCATCGACGACCAAAGTGTCGATTCTCAGGTGGATCCGTGCCACCTCACCTCGCGGGACTTCAGCGACCATCACGCAGCCTGAAAGCATGTACCAGCAGGACAGTGGGAGACTGTCCTTGGTTGCGCTGGGTGATACACTTCTTTCGGCCGCCATGATTTACGGATCTTTCGGGCGCTCCTTCTCCTAATGGGTCTCATCGAGGTCGGCATGACAGGGTGGTCATGGGAGCTGATGGCATCCTCATGGACTTTCAGGATGAGAGACCGATTAAGCGCCAATCATCGCCCCTATGGGTTCAGTGCTCCCGTACCAGCGGTACACCATTCGCTCTGAAACTAAATCAGTTGCCCTCACCTCGGGGGCTTGCTGATGCTCTGTGGGGCGAGAAAGCGGTTCTTACTTGTTTCTCGATCCCTATTCGTCTCTCTCGTAGTCGACTCCATTCGAAGGGTTTCTGTCGATTTCTGAAATGATAACATCCCAAGGCCAAGGGGTTTCCCGGAAGTGCCGATAAAGTAAAAGCTGGTGGTCGACAACAGAAACGACATCGTCATCCTCGCTGTATAGGAGGATTAATCCTCGGCTATCCTCGTCTGTTTGGATAGATTCGAGTTTTCTTAGAATGTTGCGCAGGTTGCCTAGATTGATTCTATCTTGTCTTGCGTGAGCCAGTTCGTAGATTCTGTGAACAGGAACCCCTGTAGCAAGTTCCGTATCGTCGTGCCTCATGATCGCCTCCATTGCATATGCGTAAATGTGAGTCGAATTGTTGCGTCGTCGAATCCCTACCGCGACTTTCTTTGCAAAATCTTCATAGATTGAACGAGATTGTTTCGCCTGCTTTTTTGCGGCTGTTCTGGCCAATTCGATATCTGAAATTACAGTTTCGTGTTCCTGCGTTTCTTCGATGCCTGCCGCTTCCAGTGTTCTGGATGCGAGAGCTTGAAGAATTCCGGCGCTACTGTAACTGAATCGAGTAATTTCTTTAATTACTTCCTCTGAAAAACGGATGTTGAGTGCTGTGCCGCCAGAAATTAAGATTTCTTTAAGTTCTTCGTGGCTCCATCTAACGGAAACTTCTTCGATGCGTCCTGCGAGATCGTGATTTAGAGACAATAGATAGTTTGTTTCTTCCCAAATGCCTACGACGACAACGAAAACTCCGAGCTCCCAGAGTGCCTTCATTTCATAAGCAAATAGTTTCCGTTGGTCCTTGGGGAGGTAATGAAAGTCCTCGACCACTAAACGTCGTCCAGACTCCTTGATGCACTCGGCGATAAAATTGAGGTTGGTTACACTCTGCCTGAGTTGTTGGTATGTTGCGGTGTTTTCGCGTCCGATTGCTCCGCCTATTTTCGCGCAAGCCCTTACAAATATGCTGAGTGCGCCTTCTCCTTCGGCTTCTGCGTGTCCGGAGAATGAGTTGGTTCGAGTGCGTGTGATTTCTAGTTTAATACCAAGAGCGGCTAGAGCGTTCGTGTAAATTTCGTCGACACTCTGGCCTACTCGACACTGAATTTCAATGGGATTATTGAGCGCTTTCTTTCTCAGCCAGGTTTTCCCTGCCTTGGAGGGGGCTTTTAATGCTATGTGCTGGTCGCGTTTAAGTAGTCGTTTCATCTTGGCGTCAAGTCTGCCTCTATCGACGTAAGAATCCTTGTGGATATTCGGTGAAATTCCGAAAACCTCATCTGCTTGCTTGATGCTGGAAGGGGCGGTCATAAGCTCTCCTTTTCGAAGGTGTGGCGTGTCGGTGAGTATTACAGCCTGGGCTCTAGTCGGATAGATGAGTGTGGATGCGGCGGAAGTCGGATTCGCGGTCGCGGATGCGGAAGGGGAGGTCGTAGACGTAGGAGACGTCGGAGCCAGGGTGGGTGTGAGTGCGCTCCGATAATGGCATGTCCTCGTTGGAGGTAGGGCGATGGCGCTTCTCCCAGGCCTGGCGGACCGGAGTCGGCAGCTGGCGGCCGTTCGTATCGTAGACGTAGGCGCCCTGGCCACGGCCATGGTCGTAGTCATAGAGGACGGCAAACTGGGTGCGGTAGATCGTGCACAAGTCCTCGATCGGCACCCCCAGCATCATTGCCGCCATGACATCAATCTCCGTCTGGGCATTGCGACGATCCTCCGCCCGACGCAACGGCGTATCCGCTGTCCACTCCGGACCAATCGGACGCTCGTCATAGCGCTCCAGAATTGGAATATCAGTCAGGAACGACTCATCCCAGCACTCTGTCCACAGATCGGCGTAGGCATCTGTGAGGCAGTTCAGGCGAAGTGCCCTCAGCGTAATTTGCTTCGCTAGGGGTGAAGTTGAAGATGGTAGAGCAAGGCGACTGATTGCACGTTCGCGAATGTTGGTGTTTGCGCCTGCTCGAATCAATAGGTCGCTGAGCGGTGTGGATAATGTGGCTGCTACGAGTGGGGTATCGGAAGGTGTTTTAGAGGCTGCTGAGAAAACGCCGTCAATGTGTGCTGGACCGGGAGGAATGATTGCTGACGCAAGAGTTCTTTCTCCGGTCAGAGGGGCCATACGGCGCCAGGCGATGCGGTAGTGGTCGCGAGCGGGGGAGCCGTCCCAGTGGGTGTAGAGACGGTCGTAGGTGGCGCGGTCGCCCGCAGGCTTGTACTGGGTAACGGGCTGTGCGCTCGGGGCAAGTGCTTCCAGGTCGGTTGACGTCCAGTCGCGTTGGTTAGCCATTGTCCGGTTCGGCTGCTTGTATAACGGCGTGGACGCGTAGAGATGCGATCCTTGAATGATTGCGTCGTCCCAGGAAGAGGGGCCCCATGACCGGATAAATCTCCCCTTCTGGCGATCGATTGACTCGTCCCATCCTCTGGAGTGACGAAGTTCCAGTGAATTGATGCGTGGTCTGTGGGCAAGGGTTGCAAGCGTCCGTGATGTGGTGGAGTTGACGGTTGACACCATAGAAGTGGAATGCCAATCGCTGGATTCAGTGACGGCTTGCCAAGACTGAAGGGTCGGAATGTCAACAAGTTGTATGCGAGCCGAGTGTGGGCGGAGGTCCCAGAAGCCGGTGCGAGGATCTCTGAAGCCCGGTTCTTCTCCTGAACCATCGTGTTTGAGTGAACGCATTACAGTCTCTGGATGATAGAGAGATACTGCGTGTAGGAAGTAGGGGTCCTGTTCGGTGGAGTAGACATTAACGCCGTATTGTTTCTGGTTCTGGATGTCAAAGAGGTGAAGTTCATTGATGAACTGCCAATGTCGACGCAAATGACGGTAAGATGCTGCTCGAAGACTTTGAGTCTTCGAGTCAGTGAAATGACTTTCTAGATGGATGAGCCCCGACGTTCCGCCCTGGCTTTGGTGCTGCCACACCTGGCACATGAATGCGCGGTAGAGATCCGGCTGGCCGCTGAGGAGCGGATAGACAGCCGGTTCGCTCAGGAGCTCAGAGAGCACGATGACCTCAGCGGTTCCGTCAAGGACTGTGCGTAGGACTCCAGGACGAGCCAAGGTGTGTGGCATGCGTTCGTTCTTTGCGGTGACAGACGGCTTGTTGCTGAGTGACCACCAGGGATCTCCCTCAGAGAGAAGACCAGTAACATCGGTGCGGGGCCTCACCCACGGCGGGTTCCCCACTTGGAGGTCGAAGCCTCCGCGGGCGAAGACGGTGGCGAAGTCCAGCTCCCAGTGGAAGAAGCCCTGCGCCTCCGCCACCTCCTGGACCACGGCGAGCCACTGGTGCTCGTCAATGACCGCCTCCACCCGGCGAGCGCCGGCGAGACCGAGCTCAACCTCCTCCATGGTCTCCAGCTCCGCCCATGAGGAGGCATCCACCAGGGTTCCGTCGGTGCCCTTGGCGTCCTTGACCTGCTTACCCAGCAGACCCTCCAGGGCACCCAGCCACTCATCGAGGCTCGGCGGGGTTACCTCCGTGGTCAGCGGCCAGTACCACAGGGTGCACCACGCATCCATGACCAGCCGCAGCCGCCGATACGCCGAGCCCGGCGCCGCTAGATACGCCTCGATGTCTTCGCGGGACACCGTTGAACCGGCGTCGTCCTGCGTCTCGCGGCCCCACAGATCGATGCGCCGCGAGGCCTCCGTCTCCGCCACCCGCAGGCGCCGCAGGGTCATCTCCCACAGGACCTCCACGCGCCGGGCCAGGGCCGTCAGCCGCTCGGTCTGGGTCTTATTCGGTGCCTTCGTGGTCTCCCTGCGCCAGGCCTTGAGGGCCTTAAGCCGGCCGGCATCAACCAGGTCCCGCACCTGCTTGGGAACCTCCACCGCGCTGCCCCAGCCCTTGGCCGGCAACAGGAAGTGATGGATGCTCCCGGAGACGTCCAGTGCCCCACCGATCCGGTGCCGGGAGGCGGCATCGGCGTCGTCGACTGCGGCCGCCACCTGGCTCAGTGGCTCGGCCACCGGAGCGGCCGACAGCCAGGCCCGCTTCTTCAGCTGGGGGGTGAAGTACAGAGCTCGGCGCGCCCCCACCAGCGAGTTACCGCGCCGCAGACGCAGCCCGAACCACGGGGCCGCCAGCCCCTCCACCATCGTGTCCAACCACAGGGACACCTCCGCCAGCTCCACCGCCGTCGCATTGAGGTCCACTCCGTAGACCTGGTGCAAGGCGAGATACGCCTTCACCTTCGCCAGCTCCCGGGGCCGCTCCTCAGGATCTACGCGCCGGCCCAGCTCACGCTCACGCCGCGAGAGGTACTGCTCCGCCAGCTGTCGCACCGCCTCAATCGCGAAGGCCCCCGACCCCAGCGCCGGCTCACACACCGTCAGGTGCAGAATCTCCTCCGCGCTCGTCGTCCGCCCATCCTGATCCAGCAGCTCCTCCAGCGCCTGCTGCACCGTGAAACGCGTCAGCACCTCCGGGGTGTAGAAGGAAGCCGAGCGCTGCCGGTCCCGGCCGGAAAGCCGGTAAACGAACTGGCCCTTCTCATAGGTGACATTGCGGCGCTCACCCGTCACCTCATCCTCCACCGTCACGAAGTCCTTCTCCTCCAGGCCCTTCATGACGTCCTCGGGCACCACCCACGAGCCCTTCGACGCATCGCCGCCCGGCGCCACCTCCCACAGGCGCTCGGTGGCGAAGGACCCCGAGTAGCTCATGAGCCCCTCGTAGACGGCGCCCAGCTGGTTGATGCCCAGCTCCACATAGGAGATGAAGCCGCGGCCACTCTTGCCGTTCTCCCTGGTCAGCAGCAGGTGGCGCAGCACCCGCAGCAGCGCCCCGTTACCCAGACCCACCTCGTCGATGAGGGCGGTCGCCACCGGGCGGAAAAGGTCGGCGCGCATCGGCCGGAAGACCAGGCCGTCGAAGCTGCCCTCCTGCGCGGCCGGCACCTGCTCGTTGTGCCCCTCATCGACCAGGTGGAACAGGCGGTCCAGGGAGTCATAGATGTGCGTGCCCGCCTGGGCCGACTCCTCATGCAGCTCCCTCAAGGCCAGCTCGCGCAGACGATCCAGGCCGTAGCCGGCGTCGTACTCGGTGGCGCCCACCGGCAGGACCCCCAGCTCGGGACTCGCCTCCGCGTACAGCAGGAAGATGATCCGGTAGATGTACCGCAGCGACTGCAGGGCCAGGTCCTGCGCCCGCTTTTGGGCCAGCGGCTCCAGCCCCCGGGCGGAGCGACGGCGCACCACCTCATTCGCGATGATCTCGATCGAGGCGCGCACGCCCTCACGCAGGTCCTTCGAGACCCCCACCGTGTGGGCCGCCGAGTCCTCCAGGGTGGCCGCCCACCAGGTCTCGCCCTCCGCCGTCGGCACCAGGGAGCGGGCATCCAGGCAGGTCAGGGCCCGCTCCACCTCGCCTCCGCGCGTGGTTTCATGGCGTTCGACGACGAGCTGCACGTTGACTGCCAGCCAGCGGCCCTCCGGCCACCGCTCCCGCTCCGCCACCAGCGCCCACTGGCCCGCCAGGACCAGGGCGAAGGCCGGACCGTGCTCATCGGTCATGAGCGTCGACAGCGCCCGGGACACCGACTCCACCGGCTCGGAGCCCTCCAGCACCGGGGCGTCAGGGTCGGCCAGATCCACCGGCTCCCAGGACTCGGCGAGCGTGGGGGCGTCCTTGACCAGCAGGTCCTCCACCGTCGTCACCGGGCGGGCCCGCAGCAGCGCCAACGGGGCCGGGCCCTCATCGCCCACCGGCCTCACCAGGGTCACCGGGCCCCGCTCGGTCAGGCGGTACTCCGGTGAGGCGAAGCCCAGGATCTCGCGCAGGAGCGCATCGAGCCGTTCGGCCGCCTCCAGGGCGGCACTGGTCAGGGAACCGGCGTCGTCGGCGGGAAGGGCCGCCAGCAGCTCTTCCAGGTGGGAGCGCTCGGAGCGGAACCGGGAGCGGGGCGTCGGCGTCGGAGCGGTACTGGGATCGGCCGGCTTCTCCAGGGTCTCCCACTCCTTGCGGCGCTCCAGCACCCGCGCCAGGAAGGACTCCTTGACGGCGTCGGTGGTGAAGTAGTGCTCGCTGATCCAGTCCTCGCCGACGACCAGCGCGTCCGATGCCGCCATCAGCACTCCCCTTCCGTCCCGAAGTCCTGTGGTACGACGACCAGCAGCGGGCGCACCAGCGTGTGCGCGGGCAGGTGCTGGTCCATGAGCTCGCGCTCCTGAGCCACCGTGGAGCGCTGCGCGCGCAGGTGGCGGTTCTGGATGAGGAGACCGGCCTCGTCATCCCAGGCGTTTGCGTGCTCCGCCCAGGCATCCACGCGCTCGCGCGCCTGGCGGCTCGCCGCCTGGACGGTCAGCGCCATCTGACTCTCGGCCGCGTCCACCGCCGGGGAGATGAGTTCCTCCAGCAGGCCGGTGTCCGTCACCGGCCCGGAGTTCCGCAGCTGACGGGAGATGCCCGCCGAGGCGAACATGGCGGTGGGGGAGTCGTGCACCTGCCCGATCGCCACCGGCTCGAACTTCCGGCCCGCAGCCAGGTCTGCGCCGGCTGCCGCCGGGTCCAGGTACGGGAAGGCGGCACTGACGCACACCATCGACACCGTCCTGCCCGCGCGGTTCGTCAGCGTCCCCAGTAGCAGGACGGTCGGCGAGTCCACATCGCCGCGCACCGCGAACACCGAGGAGCGGCCGAGCTTGGCCAGGACCCGGTCGCCGACCCAGTCCAGCACCGGGTGCAAGGGCCCCAGGTAGTGGGCCTCCGGCCAGGAGGAGTCCGAGGAGTCGCGCAGGGCCTCCGTGAGAAGACGCGCGCCCTTCGCCTGCGTGGTGGCCAGCAGCAGGTGCTCCTGGACGCGGCGCTCGCGCAGGTAGGACTGCGGCAGTACCGACAGGCGATGGCGCAGCCCCGCCGGGGGCACCATCTCCACCACGTGCTGCGGGCCGTGCTCGCGCCACGAGACGCCCCCGCCGCCGGTCTGGCGCTGCTCGGCCTCCTCGGGGCGCTCATAGAGCTCGGTGAGCGCCTGGCGCAGGTAGTCCAGCTGGGTCTCGTACAGCGTCGACGTCGGCAGCGGGGCGGCGGGCCGGGTGGGGGTGGCCGGAGCGGCAGCGTTGGCGGAGTCGGCCGGACCGTCCGGATCACCGGAATCGCTCGGATCGCCGGGTGCGGGGGAGTCGTCGGCACCGGCGAGTGCGTCGTCGCCGCCCCGGGCCTCGGCCGTACCCGTGAGCCTTGCGAATAGGGCGGCCATGGGGTCCAGAGCGAGTGCGTCGTCGGCGTCGGGCACGACCTCGTCAATATCCTCCCCGGCTGCCAGCGCCTCGCGGATCGCCGCCTCCTCCTTCTCACCCGAGTACAGGCCCATGAGGGAGGCGGCGTCGCCCAGGGCCCGGTGCGCCTGGTCCTCCTTCTCCATCAGGCGCGTGAGCACTCGCACGTCGCCGGAGAAGCGCGGGTCCGACGGGCTCAGCAGCAGCGTCGTGATCTGCGGGGAGACGCTCTGGCCGTAGCGGTCGATGCGGCCATTGCGCTGCTCGATGCGGATGAGCGACCAGGGGATGTCGTAGTGGACGAGCTCATGGCACTGGGCGTGCAGGTTGACGCCCTCCGAGGCGACGTCGCCGGTCACCAGGACGCGCACCGGCGTGTGAGCCTGGCGGAACTGCTCCACGATCTCCTGCTGCTCGACGTCCGACAGGCTCCCGTGCATGACCCGCACCGCCTCCGCCGGCAGGCGCAGGTCCTCGCGCAGGTGCTCGGCCAGCCAGGTCAGCGTCGCGATGCGCTCGGCGAAGACGACGACGCGCTCGGCCGAGGAGCGGGAGATGCCGATGCGGCGCAGCTCGGCCAGCAGCGCCTGGTACTTGCCCGAGGCCGTCGTGTTGGCCCGGGTGGCCAACTCGCGCAGGCGGGCCAGGGCCTGCGACTGCTCCGAGGGCTCCGGGCCGTCCGGGCCCGCCGCCCGGTTGCGGCGCCGGGACAGGCGCTCGTCGATCGTCTGGATCAGGGCCGCCGGTGAGGACAGGAAGGACTTGGCCAGGGTCCAGGCGAATAGCGAGTCGCCGCGCGAGCCTGCCTTCCGGCCGCCGGGCGGGGCGGCGCCGTCGCCGCCGTGAAGCCAGGTGCGCGAGAGCTCGCCCGCCACCGCGTCCTCAGCCGGGGAGGGCGCCACCAGCTTGTTGACCGGCGTCAGGCGCTCCTTCCACCGGCCGCCCACGACGTCGCGCACCTCGTCGGAGTGGCGGTGGCGGCGGATGACGAGGCGACGCACCGCCTCCTCGTCGAGGGAGCCGTCCGCGCGCACCGCCGTCGGCTCCAGCAGGCGGATGAGCTCGGCGAAGGACTTCGGGTCGCCGTTGTGGGGCGTGGCCGAGGCCAGGATGAGGGCGTCGGTCTGGCGGGCCAGGATGTCCGCGAGCCGGTTGTTGAGCGTGCCCTTGTTGGTGACGTTGTGGGACTCGTCGATGACCACCGCGTCCCAGCGCTGCTTGCGCAGATGGTTGAGGTAGCGGTCCGACTTCAGGGTGTCGATGGAGATGATCGCGCGGTGGAACACCGAGAACGGGTTGCGCGAGGCCGGCACCGAGCGGCGCACCCGCTGGATCCCCACCGAGTCCAGGCGCACGAAGGGCAGTGCGAAGCGCGACCACATCTCGTGCTGCATCTGCTCGAGCACGTGGCGGGGCGTGACGATGAGGATGCGGTCGCCCCGGCCGCGGCGCACGAGCTCGGCCAGGATCATGCCGATCTCCAGGGTCTTGCCCAGGCCCACGGTGTCCGCCAGCAGGATGCGCGGGCGCAGGTTCGCCGGGTCCAGGGCCTGGCGCACCGCCGTCAGCTGGTAGGCCAGGGGGTCCGCCAGGACATCGCCGACGACGGCCAGGTCCGTGGAGCTCGCCGGCAGCGCCGTCTTGCGCAGCGTCGCCTCCAGCCACAGGCGCGAGAGCCGATGTCGGGTGGAGGCGTCGGCGATGACGCGGGTGCGGCGCGGGTCCACCGGGACGATGCGGTCGATGCCCGCGAAAAACTGCGCCGTGGTGTCCCGGACCAGCTCGGACAGGCCCTGCACCGTCACCAGCGTGCCGTCAGAGGTCATGGAGACCTGGGTGACGAGCCAGTCCTCGTCGCGCACCCGGACCACGGAGCCCGGTGCGACGTCGAGGGACGGCGCAGGAGAGGCCACCGCCGGTGCGGGGGAGGCGGGAGGAACGACCGTGGTCACGAGAACGATCTTAGGGAGGGAACCGGGATCCTCGGGGCCATGACGAGCACATGATCAATCTGTGACCCGGTTCCGGGGTCGTGAGGGCGCGGGTTGCGGGAGCGGCTGGCCGCGCCTGGAGCCGCTTCCATTCCTGCGCGGTCACGAATGTGTCGCACCCTGAGGCTACTGTTCCCTCCGTAAGCATCCTTCCGTAAACAGCCGACGACGACGTCCGCGGGAGCAAGGAGTAGCAATGAGTATGAATAATGGGAGTGGGTCCTCGCTGGAGGCGCGAGGCGCGGAGGCGACCCTTCTCGAAGTGGAGCCCGGCGTCGCCGTCCTCCTCGGCGATCGCGTGCCAGCGGGATTGGAGGTCGAGCCCTTCGGGCTGGGGAGGCGTGGCGACCGTGAGGTCGTCCACGCGCTGAGCAACGCCGTCGGCGCCGCGAACCTTGCCGCACAGGGCATAGGAGGTCTCGCCTCCGTCCAGGGGCTGGTCAGGCTCGCGCCGGAGACGATCCGGAACCTCGGGACCATGCAGACCGTTGCGAAAGACGGCTACTACCTGGGCACCCTGACCCGGGGCGGCAGATTCGCCGCATCCGTTCGCTGGGCGCCGGCGACGGGTGCCCAGATGGGCGCCATCGTGGCGAGCCTGGGCCCCGCTCTCGCCCTCCTGACGATCGGCGCGCAGCTCACCGCGACCTCGAGCAAGGTCGATGAGAACATCGAGTTGACCCGTGACGTGCTCAGGGCCCTTCGTGAGGATCACTGGAACAGGCTCGGCGGGCTGTGCGACACCATCGCCGGCGCCGTTGGCGAGGCGCGCGAGGTCGGAACCGTCACGTCGCGAACCCTCGACCGCGTCAAGAGCCTTGAGGACTCGCTGCACAAGGAGCGCCGGGCCTTCGCCGGTTATCTCGACAAGCATCTGCAGTCGCTCGACGCCGGATACGCCGATCGGCGCGACTACCTGAGGGACAAGGCCGAGGAGATCGTCGCGGACGTCCAGGGCTTCGTCATGGCGGAGACCGCCTACTATCGCTACCAGACGCTCAGAGCCGCCGAGATCGCGGCCGACGACCATCGCTCCGCCGGGGACGACGAGCTCATGCGGCACCTCGCCAGGCAGATCCCGGCTGAGCGTCGTCGGTCGATGGAACTGATCGCCGGGGTTCTCGAGCAGCTCGACGCCCACTGCCATCTCGCCGCCGAGTCGAGTGGGCGGACCTGGAGCCTTCGCGACCTCAGATCCCGGCGTTCGTCCGGCGTCGACCGGGCGGTGAGCGCCATGATTGAGTACGTCGACCGTCTGCGCGGTGCGGTCTATGAGGAGCCTCTCGTCCTGAGTCCGGGTATCAAGGTCGTCAAGGACGATGCGTCGAATCGCGCCCTCGGCATCCTCAGGTGGGCGCTGCCCCGCGAGGAGCCCCTCCTCGCCCTGGCCGAGGTCTCCCAGTGGCGTTTGACGGGCGCCGCCAGTTACCTCGGTGTTACGCCAACACGGTTCTTCCTCACATCGCAGTCGGCTCTCACCGGGGACGGGAGCATCGAGCGGAGCGTTTCCCTGTCGGACCTGCGTTACGTCCGTCTTCGGATGGAGAAGGAGGGAGCGACTCTGGACATCATCACGAGGGACGAGAACATCACCGTGAGCTTCGACGATTGGGCCGTAGACGACGCTCACGCCGAAGAGGTCCGCCGTGTGGCGGATCTGCTCATGGCCTCGGTGAACCTTCCCGAGAAGGAGCGGCGAACCGCGCCGGAGCTCCAAGAGATCACGAGCCGTGGCCAGATGGTGGCGATGGAGCCGTCGACGGTCGGGCGCGGCGGGGAGTGTCCAGTCACGACGCACTGATCTCATGTTCAGGATGACGACCATCAAGGTCGAGACCAGCGCCTGCGACGGCGTCCGTGCGCTCGCGGAGCGTCAGGGCGTGACCATAGTGTCGCGGGTGTCGCGGGTGTCGCGATCCGCCGGATGACGGCGCTCGTCGACCGCGGTCCTGCCCTGCTGAGCCGCGTACTTCGCCCCTTCGCCCTGTGCTGTACACCTGGAAGGGTAGAAGCACTGGTCTAAGGGTCGAAGTACGCGGCTGCACTGGCCGGTCACCTGTCCTGCCGGGCCTGGTGCGCGAGGAACTCCGCGTAGGGCCCGGCCTCCCCTGCGGGTCGCGTACGGCCGGGTCGTCAGTCGTCGATGCGAAGGACGATTGTCCGAATCTGCCACAAAGGCCGCCGCAGGGCCCGAGCGGCTGGCATGAAACTGCATGATTCCGCGGTTCTGTCGAGCGCGTTCGAGAGGTGTGAGCCTCTTTGTGGCAGATTCGGACACGGAGGCCTCCTGGCGGGGCCCGTTGGAGCCCGCCAGGGGCCCGGGAGCACGGATGCGGGCGGACGGGGGCGCGGACGTCGAGGCTCCGGTCGATGTCACCCGGCAGCTCGCCGGGAGCGGCCCCGAGGCTCCGAAGCCCCCCCGCGCTCGCGGCTGCGGCGCGGCCCACTCGGTGGCGAGCTCGCGGGCTTTGTCATGCGTCCCGCGCTCGCGGCTGCGTCGCCCTGCGTCATCGCGACAGCGGAGGCGCCGCCCGTCAGCCCTCGGCTCCGCCGGCGGCCTGTCGGGGCTCGGCGGTGCAGGTGGCGCCCTCCGCCGGGACGGTCCCGTTGACGAGGAAGCCGATCGTGGCCGCGCTGGCGCAGTTGCCGATAGCGCCGCCGTGCCCGTAGCCCTCGACGGTGAACAGGCGGCCGTTGTCCAACTGGCCGGCGAGGCTCTGGGCCCATGAGTAGAGTGTTTGGACATCGCCCGTGATCCCGACGACGAGGATCGGGTCGGAGCCCTCGGCGCGGGTCTGAGCGGGTGGCGTCTGCGTCCGGTGCCCCCAGCCGCGGCAGTAGGCGTCCATGGCGCTCGAGGTACCACCGAAGAAGGGGGAGGCCTTCTTCTCGGCGGCCGACTGCGCGTCCCAGTCGGAGGCGGTGTCGGCCGTGTCCGGGTTGTCGTTGCAGATGACCGCGGCGAGCATGATCTGTCTGTTCGCCTGGCTGGCCGCCGTCTCGACGGTCGTTGGCGGCGCCTCACCCGAGTTCTGCTTCGCTTTCACCATGAGGGTGCCGTCACGCTCGTTCATCGCCGGGGTGAGCATGGCGGTCAGCGCGTCCCAGTCCGGCTGTGCGACGGCGTGCTGCTGGATGATGCCGATGGCGTCCTGCGTGTTGACGGTGGCGCTGGAGTCCGGGGCGGCGAGAGGGGCCTGGTCCAGGCCGTCGACGAAGGCCGTCAGCTGGGCGATCGCCTCGTCCGTGGAGCCGGTCAGGGGGCAGTCGCTCTGGAGCTGGCAGTGCTCGACGTACTGGCGCAGGACGTCTTCCTTGAATGCTACTGTCTCGGTGTTTCGGTCGATCTCTCGTTTCGATGGATCGACGGCGCTGTCCAGGACGACGCGTCCGACGCGGCCGGGGAAGAGGTCGGCGTAGACGGCTCCGATATGGGTCCCGTAGGAGATGCCCAGGTAGTTCAGCGTCGCGTTGCCGTTCGTGGCGCGCAGGACGTCCATGTCGCGGGCGACGTTTCGGGTGCCGACGTGGTCGAGCAGCTCGGGGACCTCCGAGTGCTGAGCGCACCTGGCGGCGTTGGCCGTACCTCGGTCGATCTTCTCCTGGGCCGGAACGTTCTTGGATGTGATGCCCCTGAGCGGGTTCGTCGGGCTGATGTCGCCGTTGCCGGGATCCGTCAGGGACTGGTTGATCTCGTCGTCGGTCCAGCAGGTGATCGGGGTGGACCGCCCGACTCCCCGAGGGTCGAATCCGATGATGTCGTAGGCGGCTCGAAGCTCCTCGGGCGCTCGGGGCGCGTCCGCCACTGCCTCGACGCCGCTGCCACCCGGGCCTCCGGGGTTGAGGAACAGGGAGCCGTGCTCGGCGTCGCCGTCGGAGGCGGGAAGCTTCTTCAGGGCGAGCGTGATGGTGCGGCCGTCCGGATGCTCGTAGTCCAGGGGGACGGTGACCGTCCCGCACTGGAAGGGAGAGGTGCCGTCCGAGCAGTCCTGCCAGTCGATGGACTGGCCGTAGAAGCTCTCCAGTTCCTGGGGAACGTCACTCTGGGAGGAACTGGAGCTGCCGGTGGCGTCACCCGCCGGGGCGCTGGCCTGGGCGGTGGGTGCGGGCGCGGAAGCGGGTGCCGTGGCGCCGGCGGCCTGTGGCTGGCAGGCCGTCAGGGCGGTCGACAGCATCAGTACTGCCAGGGCCGCGCCCGCCTTCCGCGCGATGAGGGGTCTCGGTCTCATGGGGTGTGCCCTCCTTGCGGTGTCTGGATCGTCGTCGGTCTTCCTCTGCTGCCTGCCGCGGGCCGGGTCGGTCGCGGGTAGCTCGATGCCGCATGACCGGCTCATGCCTGCTGATGGGCTCCGCCCGGGCCGCGCTCCCGCAGTGCCCGGACGTTCGCGACGTTAAAGGCGCGGCGACGTCGACTTCCTCGACCGTCGGGAGGATCCCGGAGGTGTCGGTTCGCGGCCTCCGGGTGGACGAGGTCGACCTCCCGGCGGAGGGGGATGACGTCCGCTGTCCTCCTCCGGGAGGTTGCCGCGTCCGTACCCTCCGGCCCGTGCCCGGCTCCTCCGCCTGGGGGACGAGAACGGTCGTGAAGGCTCCGGGCCCGGAGCGGCTCAGGCCTTGGGCCAGGCGACGACCAGGCAGGCGCCGACGAAGGCGGCGCTCAGCCCCACCTGCATCCAGCCGAGCCAGGCCCGGCGACGTGGCAGGGCGGGCAGTCGCGTCCACGGCGTGATGCCCCGGACGACGCCGTACAGGCCGGGCGATGCAGCGACCGCCAGGATCCAGCCGGGCAGGTACGCCCAGGGTCCGCTGGCGGCGGCCGCCATGAGGCAGGCGATGAGTGAGGCCGCGCGGCAGACCACCGCCATGCGGCTGGGGACGCTCGCCGCGCGGGCGGTCGTGTACAGGCCCATGACGAGCGCCAGGATGGTGAAGGCGCCGAGGAGTGCAATCTCTGCCAGCGTCTCGGCCGATAGCGGCGCGTGCGCCGCCGAGGTCTTCTGTCCATCGGTCAGGAGAGCGGCGGCCAGGGCGGAGGCGGTCCCATCATTGTTCTGGTCGGTGAAGACCATGACGGCCGTTCCCGATTCCCTGTCGATGGCCAGATGGGTCATGTACTCCATCGTGATGCCGCCGTGGCTGATGATCGTGCGCTCCATGCCCGATGGCGTGAAGAGCCGCTCCGTGATGTAGGAGCTCCAGGAGTCGGCGCCGGCGGCGCGCGCGAGAGCCTCGCCCAGGAGAGAGATCCCCAGGTTGGAGTAGGCGAACTCACCGCGCTCGCCCAGCTCGGTGGTACGGGCACTGTCGATGAGCTGGTCGATGCTGTCGGTGAAGGGGTTCAGCCCGAGGATCTGGGCGCGCAGCAACCTGCCCATGTCCTGCGAGGGGAAGCTCGGGAGGCCGGATCGGTGCGAGGCGATCTCCTCCAGGGTGGCCTCGCCCGCCGGGGTTCCGGCGAGCTCGGGCAGGTGGGCGGACAGCGGGTCGCCGGCCCTGACCTCGCCGCGCGCGATGGCGTCGGCCTGGAGCTGGCCGGTGAAGGTCTTGGTGATCGAGCCGATCTCCATGGGGGTGGTGGACGTGTACTGCTGGCCGGAGGCGGCGGTGCCGATGCCGGCGTGGCGGGCGCCGTCGGCGGTGATGACGGAGACGTGGACGCCGCGGGCCTGGTAGTCGTCGGGCAGGAGGTCGATGACCTGCTTGGCCAGGTCCTGGTCGCCGGTGATGGAGGAGGTGTCCGCCTTCGGCGTGTGCGGTCCGGCGGCGAAGACGGCCAGGGCCAGGCAGGCCGCCAGGACCGCGCGGGCCCAGCGGGGGAGGAGGCCGCGCGGCGACCGGACCGGCGAGGTCGGATGGGAGCCAGGGGCGGGAGAGGCCGCGGTGCTCATGGAGCCAGGCTGCCACGGCGCCCTCGCCGGGATGATCCAGCCACCCGGTTGACTCATGTCGGGCCGGCCCGGCACAAGAGCGAGGGGCGAGCGCCCGAGGACCCTGACGAACGGGTGGACGAGCCGCTCGTCCGGTCCCGAGGAGATCACCGCCCGGACGGTGAAGAAGGCGGAGACGATGAGCCGGATCGTGGAGCTGGAGAAGCCGGACAGGGCCGCCGGGGCCCTGTCCCCGGCATTGCCGACGGCGAGATGGGCGACCCGCGCCCACGGTCTGGTCTCGCGTCTCAGGCCCGGTTCCGGCCCGCCTCTCGGCCGGGGAGCGCTGGCGTCGATGGCGATGGTGCCGGTGGGGAGCCGTTCGGCCGTGTCCGCGCCCGCCGCGCCCGCATCGGCGGCCTTCCGAACGATCGGGCGGGTGCCGTCGACGCTCATCCGATGTACCGAACCTTGCGCTCGAGCTTGGCCAGTGCGGCCTTCTTGCGCTCGTTCTTCTACCACTCGAACAGGTTGTCGCCGTGGGTGTCGATGGAGACGATGAGCGGGCCGAAATGCGTGATTCGGAAGGCCCACAGCGTCTCGGGCATCCCCAGGTCGCGCTATTGGGTGTCCTCGACCTCCTCGACGGCGGTGGCGGCGATGACCGCGTTGCCGGTTGGGAAGACGCGGTGCAGGGCGCCGTGCGTCCGGCAGCCGGTCTCGGTGCCCGGGTCCATACCGACCTTGACCGACCTTGCCGACGATGAGGCGCACGCCGGTGCGGGCGAGGCGAGCCGCCGGGAGGTGGGCGCGTGTCAGTATCGAGGCTGACCTTGCGCGGGAGTTGGGCCGCTTGTCCGACCGCGATAGGGCCCTTCGTGTGAGGGTGTGGTTGGGGTGGGCGGGTGCCGGTGGTTCGGTGTCTCGGGGTCCTGCGTGGTCGTACCCGGGGGCGCGCGGTCGTACCCGGGGGCGCGCGGTCGTACCCGGGGGCGCGCGGTCGTACCCGGGAGCGCGCGGTCGTACCTTAGAGCCTCTCTAAGGTACGACCGCGTGGAGTTGCGTACGACCGCGTGTGCCGGGGGTACGACCGCGCGGTTTTACGTACGACCGGGTGGGACTGCGTACGACCGCGCGGGGCCGATGGCGCACGGTGATGAACCGGTATGCGCTCCCGGGCGCTCCGGGCTCCGCAGGCCAGCGTCGCGCAGGTCGGCGGGGCGCGGCTGCGGGGCCTGTGGAATGCAGCAGGACTCATGCCGGTGCGCGTACCCGTTAGCAGCACGCGGCGAGCGCCCGGGCCTTGGCTCATTCGGGCGGGGCGTGCCCGAACCTGTTGCAAAGGAGCAGTCCGCCGGTATCGAAAGCAGAGGAAAGCCCGTAATACCAACGATTTCTCCTGTGCGTTCCGACTGGATCCGATCCCCTGGTCATCGCGCAGGAGGCCGTCTCGCCGGTGGTGGCACGTGAGGCCCAGATGTGCAGGACCCGCATGATTGTCTCGTCGCGGTGAGAGACGTAGCGCTGGTGGAAGACCGAGTTCGCGGCGGCGGTGGCGGCCGTCAGCAGGCGACGGCAGGCCGGGGCGTGCGCCCGAAGGCGCGGCCGGAAGGCCGTGTTGAGGGTTTTGACGCCGGGAAGCCGCTGTCTACGGCGAACTGCGCGATGCGGTGGCCGGTCCCGCCCGGGTCCCGGGTCGCCCGTCGCGGGCGGACGCGGGTGAGATCCTCCGAGAAGGTCGTGTCGACCTGCTGAGGGAAGACCTGGGACGGGTAACCGGGGGAGCCCACGTGCCGTACCGGGCGATCCAGGGTGACGCGTTCGTGGAAGGAGGTGTCGATGCGGGCCACGGCCCGGCGCAGCGCCCGATGGCTCTCGATCGCCGTCGGCGGCCCGGGGCGCCGGGCGCCGGGGGCTCGGGCGGGAAGTGGTCGAAGAGCGTGGCGACGACGTCGAGCAGGAGCGCCTCCCGGGCGGCGTCTGCGCCCGGGCCGGTGCGACGGGAGTCGGGCATTCCTGCGCGAGTCGGGCTTTTCGGCGTGAGTCCGACGACGCCGCCGTCGGACTCACGCCGAAAAGCCCGACTCGACGTGCGTGGCCGCGCGCGGGGCGCCGCGCAGCGCCGTACCACGGGCACCACCCACCACCCCACCGCCCGCGACACGCGCTCGGCGCCGTCCGACATTTCGTGATGTGATCTGCCGCACATGCCGGATCGAGGGGCGGGGAGCCTTGCAATCATGCCGAAAGAGGTCGTCCATGAATCTTATCGAAGTCGCCTTGACCACAATATGTTGTGGTTGCCAAAGGGGTTGGCACCTACATGATGTGTTGCACGAGTGTGGTTCGGTTGTAGGCTTCAGAACCAGCGTAGTTGCTCCAGGCACCCGCCCTGGGGGTCGGAGCGGCGCCTACCGTCGCCATGACGGCGTCGGTACTCGTTAACGGAAGCACTCTGGAGATGACCGTGTCAGACAGCAGCCAGATCCCCACCGCCGCGCATCTCGCCGCCGCTCACCCCGAGCTCGTGGCGCGCGGCTCCGCCGACTCGGCCGTCGCCCACGGCTCACGGCCCCAGGTCGATGCCGTCTCCACCATCACCGAGTACCTCGACCGCTCCGACTGGCGCGTCAACGCCAACGCCAACCAGGGCTACTCGCTCGGCGGGATGATCCTCAACACCTCCGGCAAGGTCATCGCCAACTACTGGCTGAGCCAGATCTACTCCCAGGAGGCGGGCGACGCCCACCGCGCCGGCGACGTCCACATCCACGACCTCGACATGTTCGCCGGCTACTGCGCCGGCTGGTCGCTCAAGAACCTCCTCCAGCAGGGCTTCAACGGGGTTCCCGGCAAGATCGCCTCCGCGCCGGCCAAGCACTTCTCCTCCGCCGTCGGGCAGATCGTCAACTTCCTGGGCACCCTGCAGAACGAGTGGGCCGGGGCCCAGGCCTTCTCCTCCTTCGACACCTACATGGCCCCCTTCGTCCGCCTGGACTCGATGACCTACGACCAGGTCCTCCAGGGCATGCAGGAGCTCATCTTCAACCTCAACGTCCCCTCCCGCTGGGGCACCCAGACGCCCTTCACCAACCTCACCTTCGACTGGACCTGCCCCGCGGACCTGGCCGACGAGCACCCCCTCATCGGCGACGAGCTGTGCGACTTCACCTACGGCGACCTGGCCGAGGAGATGGGCATGATCAACCGCGCCTTCATGGAGATCATGACCACCGGCGACGCCGAGGGCCGCGTCTTCACCTTCCCCATCCCCACCTACAACATCACCAAGGACTTCGACTGGGAGACGGAGAACTGCGAGCGCCTGTTCACCATGACCGCGAAGTACGGGCTGCCCTACTTCCAGAACTTCATCAACTCCGAGCTCGACCCCGGCATGATCCGCTCCATGTGCTGCCGCCTCCAGCTGGACCTGCGCGAGCTGCTCAAGCGCGGCAACGGCCTGTTCGGATCCGCCGAGCAGACCGGGAGCGTCGGTGTCGTCACCGTCAACATGGCGCGCCTGGGCTACCTGCACGCGGACGATGAGGCCGGCCTCGTGGCGGCCCTCGACCGTCTGCTGGAGATCGGCCGCGACACCCTCGAGCTCAAGCGCACCGTCATCCAGCACCACATCGACGCCGGTCTCTTCCCCTTCACCAAGCGGTGGCTCGGCACGCTCGACAACCACTTCTCCACCCTGGGCGTCAACGGCATGAACGAGATGGTCCGCAACTTCACCCACGACGCCTACGACCTGACCGACCCGCGCGGTCACGCCATGTGCGTGCGGATCCTCGACCACGTGCGGGACAAGATGGTGGAGTTCCAGGAGGCCACCGGCCACCTCTACAACCTCGAGGCGACCCCCGCCGAGGGCACCACGTACCGCTTCGCCAAGGAGGACCGCAAGCGCTACCCGGGCATCCTCCAGGCCGGCACGGACACGAACCCCTACTACACGAACTCCTCGCAGGTGCCCGTGGCCTACACCGACGATCCCTTCGAGGCCCAGGAGATGCAGGAGGAGCTCCAGACCAAGTACACCGGCGGCACGGTTCTCCACCTGTACATGAACGAGCAGATCTCCTCGGCGCGGGCCTGCAAGGAGCTCGTGCGGCGCAGCCTGACGGCCTTCCGCACCCCCTACATCACCGTGACGCCGACCTTCTCGATCTGCCCCACCCACGGCTACCTGGTCGGGGAGCACCTCACCTGCGAGAAGTGCGCCGCGCTCCACCCCGACGCCGAGCCGGTCGAGTGCGAGGTGTGGACGCGCGTCATGGGCTACTTCCGCCCCGTGCAGTCGTTCAACATCGGCAAGAAGGGCGAGTACATGGAGCGGCAGATGTTCACCGAGGGCGCCGCCGGCGCCCACGGGGCCGCCACCTCCCGGCTGAGCGCGGTGAGCGCGTGAGGACTCGCGACGGAGAAGGAGGGGCTCTGAGCGTTCGGCTGCCGGAGGACCTCAAGCGCCGACTTGATGACTTGGAGTACGCGTACGCGCTGAAGACGGAGGCGGAGGCGGTGAGGCGCGGTGAGATCAAGACGCGCCGACTCGACGAGATCGCGGCGGCCCTCGGTCTCGATGCCTGAGGTGAAGGAGGCGAGAGCCCGGTCGACCGGCCCTGCTGATGCTCTGGTGATCGCGGGGCTCGTGCCCATGAGCACCGTCGACTGGCCCGACCACCTCACCGCGACGGTCTTCCTGCAGGGCTGCCCGTGGAACTGCTTCTACTGCCACAATCAGGCGCTCATCCCCACGCGCACGCCCGGGGCGGTCGCCTGGGACGAGGTGCGCGCTCTGCTGGGGCGCCGCCGCGGGCTGCTCGACGGCGTCGTCTTCACCGGCGGCGAGGCGCTGCGCCAGGACGCGCTCGCCGACGCCGCTCGCGAGGTCGTCGAGGCGGGATTCCGCGTGGGACTGCACACCGCCGGCGCATATCCGCGGCGCCTGCGCGACCTGCTCGACTCCGGGCTCATCTCCTGGGTGGGGCTGGATGTCAAGGCGCTGCCCGAGCACTACGAGGCCGTGGTCGGCCGCCCCTCAGGTGGCGCGAAGGCCTGGGAGAGCCTGCGGGTGCTGCTGGAGGCCGAGGTGCCGTTCGAGGTGCGCACCACGGTCGTGCCCGGGGACGTGACGGCCGACGACGCCGTCGAGGTGGCCCGGAGAGTGCACGAGGCGGGAGCGCGCGTCTACGCCCTGCAGCAGGCGCGCGGCAGGGGGACGACGGGCGACTTCGCGGTGACCGCCGAGGGCTGGGACGCCGCCTGCGAGCGCATGGCCGCGTCGATCGAGGCACTCGGCTGGGAGCGGTTCACCTACCGGGCGGCGTGAGGGCATCCGCGGCGCCGCGTCCGAGCCGGCGCGCCCTGGCGGCCTCGGCGTCGATGGCGTCGTCCTTGCCGCCGCGGGTTGTCGCGTCTCCTTGGAGGGTGTGCAGAGGCCTACCGGTATCCTCGTGTTGTGAACGCGATGAGTTCGCCCATCGCCCGGATCGTCCCGATCCATCGCGAGGGGTCCTGGTATGAGCGCATGGTCCGCGAGGGCAGGGTTCGCCCGGCCAAGCGCGAGCGGCGCATCGTGAAGGTTTCGATGCTCGCCTTGTCAGCGCCTCCGTGGACGGAGTCGAACTCCTCGACATCGGCGACGACGTCATTGAGCGGGCCTGCGCCTTGACCGGGGAGTTGAAATCCCTCGACGCGATCCACCTGGCCACCGCGACGCTGTTGGACGACCCGCGGGACCCAATCACCGTTCTCACCCACGACGCCCGCCTGGCCGACGCGGCCCGGGCCCGTGGCCTCGCCGTCGTCGATCCGCTCGCGGCTTGAGGGAGGCCCACTCGGGCGCGTGCCCGAGTGGTCGGGGTCGCGCGACGCCGGTGCGAGCCCGACGACGGCGCCGCATCCCATTCCGTCTCCGTGCAGCTGCGCGCATTCGGGAGCAAATCGTGACGGCGGTATGCCCCACCCCGCCGCACGCGCGGTCGTGTGTGGGTGAGGCCCTCGAGGGCCGCAGCGCGTCGTCGGGACGGAAGCACTGGCGAGCGGTTGACCGTGAAGAGGCGTCGGGGCCGGCAGTGCGTGGTCAGGTGACGGTGGCCGTGATCGGGTCAGCCGAGGGTGGATTCTGAGGGGTAGCGGGTCGGTGGCGGGGTGGGGCTGATGGTGGGGCGGGTGTTGAAGGTGGGTGCGGGGCCGGGGCTGGTGAGGCGTTGGGGCATGGTGGTGCCGATCTGTTGGAACAGCTCGGCCGCCTCGCTGGTGTAGTCGGCGGGCCCGTCGGTGGAGGGGCCGTGACGATCGATCTGCATCTCCAGGAACGTCCCGTCGGGGTAGCTCCACGTCAGCAGGTTGTATCCCCAGGTGGCTCCGCGTCCTTCGATGCCGTCCGCGGTGATGGGTGCGGCGTCCGGGCCGTTGTAGGCGTCCTCGAAGGCCGTGCCGCCGAATTCCTTGAGTCGGGGGAAGTAGTCGATGCTGGTGTAGGTGATCTCGATGCTGTCGATCTTGTGGGAGGTGAAGTAGATGAAGCAGGTGCCCTGTGGTGGGGAGCCGGGTCTGGTGTTGGTGGGGTTGTAGGCCTGGCCGTAGCGCACGACCGGTTCGCCGAAGATCTCCTCCAGGCGGGAGGCCTCGATCAGCTCGCACACGATGGCGTCTCCGGCCATGGGGGTCTCCGTCGAGGAGGCCCGGGCGGCTCCGCCGCCCCGTCCGGGTGAGCAGGCCCGGCTCCCCAGAAGCACGGCCAGGGCCAGGACCGCGCACGCCACCACCGCGGCCACTGCCCGCCGTGCATGGGCGGCCCGACGGTTATTCGGTGCTGAACTCATGTCCCTTACTCCGGCCGCTGCCGAAGAACTCGTGCATGTTGTCGGCCACCGCGGGGATATTGGGGTCGCGCTCACTGGCCCACTGCGTGGAGGAGTTGATCTTGTTGGTCCAGTCCACCATCTCGCTGTGAACCGTGGCGGGGTCGGTGCCGGTCAGGTCGATCGTGCGCGCGTCGTTGTCCAGCCAGCCGTAGGTGCCCTTGGCCGGGTTGAAGTCCGTGTCTCTCAGGAGCCCGAGGTTGGCGGTGTCCCGGATCAGGGACACCCACAGTCCCGATTTCAGGCCCTCCGAGCCCTGACTGGCCTGATAGCTCGCATCGGGGGTGAGCGCGTCCACCGCGGCCGGCGTGCTCACGGTCGAGAACGCGCTCCAGGCCGCCGAGGCCAGTGTGGCCTCGGGGAATGCGGTGGACAGGCCCGTGCTGACCGCCGTGGAGAAGGCCCCCAGGGCGGTGGACGCGGTGCTCTCCGCACCGTCGCTCTTCGCCGTACCCGCGCTGGTGATGTCCGCGGCGCGGTTGTCGGCCAGGCCCGCGATCAGGCCGGCGGCCTGGGCCCCGTGGTTGTACTCGTTGTTGAGAGCGGAGATCTTGGTCTGCTCGTCCCCCTCCGCGTCTTTGGCCAGGGCGACGGCGTGGTTGTGGGTGTAGTCGGCCACTGTCGAGCTCATGGTCGTCACCGCGGACGTGCTGTCGGCGACGTCGTAGATCAGGGTCCTCATGTCGTCCGAGGTCGCCTCCGGGAACGGCGAGTCCGTCTCCGGATCCGTGATAGGGGCACCCTGACCATTATCCTTCTGCGCAGCCACGACCAGTTCCGCGGGGCAGTTGGCCAGCAGCATGCCCGTGCGGGCCTTGGCGTCCTCGTTGTAGGCGTCGGCGCTGGTGCTCCGGGCCAGGCTGTGGATGGCGGAGCCGGCCAGCTGCGTGGCCTGCTCGCTCTGGTTGCCCACCTCGCTGGTGCGCAGCGAGGAGGCGGCCGCCACGGCGCCGGTGTAGCCGGCCAGGCCGGCCTCATCCCATGTCCGTGCGGACAGGTCGGCGACGCGGCTGGTGTCCACGGCGCCGTCCTCGGTCGTGGGCGCGAGGTACGCCAGGGCCGCGGAGGAATTGTTGCCCATGGCGTCCAGCACCCCGGTCAGGGGATCGAAGGAGTAGCCGCTCAGGCTGGAGCCCAGGATCGTCGCGCGTGCCCGGGCCTCTCCCTGCGATGTGAGGTCGCCCCCTCCCTGCTCCGGGTAGGAGGCTGCCCGAGCGACCTTCTGGTAATCGATGTCATCAAGGCCCTCGGCCAGGTCGACCAGCAGCCGGCGGTCGAACGTCAGATCATTGACGTGGTTGTCATCGGCGTCGTGGCCTCCGAGGATGGCGTTCAGGGCGCTGATCCGTCCGTACTCGCCCTCCTCGTCGACCGAGGAGACGATCGCGTCGGCCACCTTCCGGGAGCGGACCTCGTCCCACGACCAGGACCAGGACGCGGTGGCCAGCACCGTGCCCAGCAGGCTCGCCAGGTCCCCGCCCGCCTCGGGGCGGGTGTTCACCTCCTTGCCGGTGGGAGGATTGTAGAGGAAGTGCTGCTGAGCGCTGATCGGCAGGCTCGTGAGGTTCTCCGGGCCGATCGCCGTGATGAGCGCATCGGAGTAGGCCGCCCGGTGGTCGGCGTCGTAGCCGCCGCTATCGGTGGAGTTGGCCCGGATGGAGTCGATGACCTGGTCGTAGGTGCGCCCGCTGGGCGACGTGGCGGTCATATCGCTGGACTCGGTCAGGGACTTCAGATCATTCGCGTCGATCGTGGCCTGCGCCCACGAGGCGAAGTCCGTGGGATCGTCGGGCAGGGCGGCGTCGTCGGGCAGGGTCAGGGTGATGACGCCGTCGGCGTCCATCGAGGCCGTGCCCGACTCGTTCAACGCGACGATATTGTCCTTGTACTTCTCGATCGTGTCGGCGCGGTCTCTGACGGTCTGGACGGCCGTGTGGGGCCCCGAACGAGTCCGTGGGCTCGGTTGCCGGCCACAGCGCCCGCGGGTCGTCATCGTCGACCTCCCTGGGTTCGGTCGCCAGCGCGATGCCGAGCGTCTCGAGGAAGTCGGTGAAGGCCTTCTTCAGACTGTCGACGTCGACCGCCGTGGAGGTCGTGCTGTGCTGCCTGTCGAGAGCTGCTCTCTTCTCGTTGGCGGCCATTGTGCTTCCTCAGGATCAGGGGTTGTGCAAAAGGCTCATGAGCAGAGTAACAGGTTCGTCACGACGCGTTGCCGTGGACTGCTGCGGAACCGGGGCGACTGCGCGCGGCGGTCCGTCGCTCTGTCAGGATCCGCGCTCATGCATCCGAGCGGATGAGGCGCAGGATTCCGCCCGCCTGAGCCACCGCGGTCCAGGCGAGCACCACCAATCCGGCCATGACGACGTCGGCGCGCGGCCCAGCCGCCGCCACCCAGATCTGGCCCGCCTGGCCCGGGAGCCAGCGGGCGGCGTCGCCCGCGATCACGGCCACCTGCGGCGCCAGGACCACCAGCACCACGGCGGCCGTCGCCGCACCCGTCGTGCTGCGCAGGATCTCGCCGAGACCCGCGGCCAGCAGAAGCGCCGCCGTCAGCCACACCACGCTCCTGCCGCCGGCCCGCAGAGCCGCGGCCGATATCTCCGGGCACATCACCACGCCCACCGATACCAGGACGCTCGCCGTCACCAGACCCGCGCCGGTCAGCGCACCGAGACGTGCCGCCGCCAGCCGCGCTCGCGCCGGCGTCACCAGGAGCGTTGTCGTCCCCTGAGCGCTGGAGTGCTCGGCCCCGGACATGATCACCCCGGCGGCCACGAACCCGATCTGCACCGCCAGCGTCCACGTCGGGGCGATCTGGTCGAAGCCGAACGCGCGTCCGCCCGTGTCGTTCTGAAGCGCCGACAGGATGATCGCGGCCCCGAGTCCGGCGGTCACCAGGAGCGTCCACCACATCGCCGGCAGCGTCGCGACCTTCAGCAGCTCGCTGCGCAACGCCCGCCTTCGGGCCCCGGTCCTCGCGCGCCCCCGGACCCCGGTGCCGAGGCGGCTCGGGCCGGAGTCCTCGCGTTCCCCGAGGCGGCCCACCGCTCCGGTTCCGATGCCGGGACGGCTCTGGTGCTCCTGGCTCTCCGAGCGATCAGACCGGGTCCGTCGCGCCCGACTCGCTGCACTCATGCGTCCCTCCTCATCCACACCCAGCAGCAGGTCACGGCGCAGCCGCCCGCCCACGCCGCGCAGACCGCGGCCGCCATCGGGACGGACAGCAGGTCCACGAGACGGTCGTAGTTCAGCGTCGTCGGGTTCGCGATGAGACGGACCGCGGCGGCATCCGGCAGGAACCGGGCCGCATCGGTGGACTTGATGAGCAGCACCCCCGGCGAGATCATCGTCGACATCGCGATGAGCACCGTCATCGACACCAGCGCGCTGCGGGTGGCCGCCGCCAGCGCCATCGACGCCATCGCCGAGAACCCCCACCAGGCCAGTATCCCGGTCAGCAGCGGCCACGGCACCGGATCGAGGGGCGCCCAGGACCCCAGCAGGTGCCGGCACAGCCCTAAGGTCACCGCCGACGCCAGCGCCAGGAGCACCAGCGCGGACACCAGGACGACGATCAGCTTCGCGACCACCGCCGCTCCGCGCCGCGGCTGGACCAGCATCGTCGTCGCCACCTGCCGCGACGCGCCGTTCGTGCGCGGGTCGCTCGCGTACTCACTGACCACGACACTCGCCGCCAGTACCACGATCCCCGTCGTCCCCATGTAGAGGCCGATGACGCCGACGCCGTCCAGCCCTGCCAGCGCCCGCGGGTCGCCGGCCGCCAGCCTGGCCGGTAGGTCATGATCGACGTAGTACTCCACCAGCGCCGGCAGGACGAGCGCCAGCGCCGCCCCCACCCACACGCCCGGCAGACCGGCCGTCTTGAGCGCCTCCGCCTTGAGCGAGCGGACCAGCGCCGTCGCCGCGCTCATGCCCGGCCCCCTTCCCCGCGGCCCCCACGATCCGCGTGACCCGGGCGTCCCGACCGGCCTCCGAACGGGGCCCGACCCCCGGGCGCGCGGCCGGACCCGCCCCCGGTCAGGGAGAAGAACGCCTCCTCCAGGCTCGCGTAGCCGGCTGCGATCTCCTCGAGCGTCCCGGCCGCCCGCACCCGCCCGTCGGCGATGACGACGACGTCGTCCGCCACCTCGGCGAGCTCGGCCAGGACGTGACTGGACAGCAGGACCGTGCCCCCGGCGTCGGCCCGACGGCGCAGCAGCCTGCGGATCCAGCGGATCCCCTCGGGATCCAGGCCGTTGACCGGCTCGTCGAGGATGAGCACCTCCGGGTCCCCCAGCAGGGCCGCGGCCAGTCCCAGCCGCTGCCCCATCCCCAGGGAGAAGGTGCGCACCCGACGTCCGGCTGCCTCGCTCAGCCCGACGATGTCCAGCACCTGAGCCACCCGGCGCCGCCCGATCCCCGCGCCCGAGGCCACCCATGCCAGGTGACCGCGGGCCGTACGGGAGGGGTGCGCCCCCGAGCCGTCGAGCATCGCGCCCACCGCGCGCAGCGGCTCGCGCAGCTCGCGGTAGGGGGGGCCGCCGATGAGCGCGCGCCCGCCGTCGGTCCGGTCCAGCCCCAGCAGGCACCGCAGGGTGGAGGATTTTCCGGCCCCATTGGGGCCGGCGAAGCCGGTGACGCGGCCGGGACGGGCCTCCAGGCTGACGCCGTGGAGCACCTCTCTCCGGCCGTGCCGCTTGACGAGGTTCTCAACACTGATCATGGGGCAACCTCACCGGTGGGACGACGCGATGCGCATCGGCCGTCGAGAGGAGGGGCTCGCGAGGCGTCGGACCCCGCGCCTCGGACCGTGGTTCGATGACCTCGCCCGGCCGCCTTCCTAGACTGGCCGCGTGCCCGCACTCGACGTTCCCCCGCGCCACTCCACGCTGGGGCGCGTGATCACCGGCCTCATGGCGTTCACCGTGCTCTGGGGTCTCTTCGTCGGCGTGCACCCGCAGCCCTCCCCCCGAGTCCAGATGGTGATGCTGCTCGCCATGGCCCTGCTGACGGTCGCTGCCCTGTGGCTGCGACGGCGCGACCGATGCGCCTACGAGCGGCGCCTGGCGCGGGAGGCCGCCGCGCGCGCCGTCGTCGAGGACCGCCTCGTCATCGCCCGCGAGCTGCACGACGCCGTGTCCGGGAACCTCGGCGCCATCACCGTGCGCTGCGCCGTGGCCCAGCGGCTCGAGACCTCCCCGGACGGTCTGCGTCACGCCCTTCGCGACGTCGAGTCGGCCTCCCGGGAGGCCACCGACGGCTTGCGGCGCATGCTCGCGGTGCTGCGCGACGAGGGCGCGGCCGCGCACGGTATCCCGGACCCGACGGGGGCGTCGGGGATGGCCGGGCCGGTGAGGGCGGCTGGTTCGGCGAGTCCGGCGGGCCTTGCGGCTGCGGGCCCGGCCGGGCCGGCGAGGGCGGCGGGGGCCCCGGGTGGACCCGGGGACCGGATGATCCGGCCCGCCCGCGGGGCTCCCGCCGGTGCCGGTGCCCCGCACGGCGCTGGCACCGCTGGAGCCGCCGTCGCAGCCTCGTGGCGGGGGAGCGGCATTGGCGCCGGCGATCCGGACTCCGCTCTGGCCGGGGCCGTGACCCGCGCCCGTCGCGCCGGCGTGGAGGTCGAGATCGACGCCGACCGGGGCGCCGGGCCCTCCCCGATGGGGGAGGCGGTCGCCCGGGTCGTGGGCGAGGCGCTGGTCAACACTGCCCGTCATGCCGGGCCCTCGCGCGCCCGTGTCACGGTCCGGCGGGAGTTCTCCCGGCTGCGCGTCATCGTCGTCGACGACGGTCCGGCTCCCGGCTGGACGCCTCGCCCCGGCACCGGCCAGGGACTTCGGGGACTGCGCGAGCTGGTCGAGGCCATGGGCGGGACGCTGAGAGCGGGACCCCTCCGCGGTGCCGGCGGTGCTGGTCATGGTGGCGACGGCGCTGCTGGCGGCCGGGGCGCCGGCGGTGCGGATGGGACGGCCGGGGCCGTCGGGGCCGTGAGGGCGGGCTTCGTCGTCGAGGCGGTCCTGCCGCTGCCCGCGACGCGGACCGGCGGAGTCGGCGGGGCGACCGCTTCGAGAGCCGGCCCGCGCGAGTCCGCGGAGGAATCCCATGAGTGACGCGAGTGGGACGAGAGAGTCGTCCGGTGCCCCGACCAGCGGCGGCCCGGCCGGCGGTATGCCGACCGGCGGCGGCCCGGCCGGCGGTCCCGTCCGCGTCCTCGTCGCCGAGGACCAGGCGCTCCTGCGCGCCTCGCTGGCGGCGCTCCTGGACGCCGAGGACGACCTGGAGATCGTCGGGCAGGCCGCGGACGGCGCCCGCGCCGTCGCCTTGGCGGCCGGCCTCCGTCCCGACGTCGTCGTCATGGACATTCGGATGCCGGGGCTGACCGGTATCGAGGCCACCGCTCGGATCTGCGCCGACCCGGCGCTCGCGGGCACCCGGGTCCTCGTCCTGACCATGTTCGAGATCGAGGAGTACGTGCTGGGGGCGCTGCGTGCCGGCGCCTCCGGCTTCCTTCTCAAGGACGCCGACCCGCAGACGGTCGTCGACGCCGTGCGCACCGTCCACGAGGGTCAGTCGCTCCTCAGCCCCCAGATCCTCCGGGGTCTCGTGTCGCGCTCGCCGTCCGGTGCGGCCTGCGGGCGGCGGGCCGACGACGTCGGGCGACTCACTCCCCGGCAGCGGGAGGTTCTCGTGCTCATCGCCCGGGGACTGTCCAACGGCGAGATCGAGACCGTGCTCGGCATCACCCGCGCCACCTGCCGCAGTCACATCACCGCGCTGCTGGCCCGCCTGGATGCACGGGACCGCGCCCAACTCGTGATCGCCGCCTACGAAGCGGGTCTCGTGCAGCCGGGGGCGTGAGGCGGGGCGCGCCGCGCCCCGGACGGTCCGGAGCGGCCGGCGTCGGATGGATCGCAATCTCATCACCGAGCCCGACGGCGCCACCTGGTTGGCCGACGTCGGACGGGCCGGGCAGACTGGTGCCGCAGCGTCGCGGGTCCCCGCGGCACCCCGTCGACAAGGAGAACTCAGAACTCATGAGCCCCTGGTCCTTCGAGAACCAGATGACCGCGATGCAGACCGTCGCCGACCACATGGGCGAGTGGATGCGGCAGGCCGGTGTGCAGGAGACCATCATGAGCATCGACGCCCTGGGGCAGCGGGTCCTGGTCCACACCCGCGCCCTGTACCGGGGGCAGTGGGTGGACAACGAGGTCCCGGCGATCATCGTGCGCGAGGCCATCGACCTGCGCGCCGCCATGGCCCAGCCCGGCGGCGGGGCCTGGACCAAGGCGCACCTGACCATGAAATCCGACGACTACCGACTGACCACCGACTTCGACTACGACGCCCCGCCCACTCTCGATCCTCCCTACACCCCTGAGGACTGCGCCGAGGATCTGCGTCTCCACCCGCGTCGCCCCGAGACCGTCCCCGCCTGGATGCAGCCTCGATCGGGCTCCTGAGACCGAGGCCGGCGAGGACTCGCGGAGCCGAGGGTGAGGCCCGGCCGGCCGGGATGCCCCGCCCGCCGGGAGTGCCGGCCACCGAGGGCTCCGACTGCACGGACCCGTGCTCGGGGCGCCCCGCCCGCCGGGAGTGCCGCCATCCCCGGCGGGATCGCGCCGGCTCGGTCCCATCGCTCACGCCTTCTCACGGAACACGACCCGGCGCTGGACCATGTAGCTGGCGACGTAGATCGCGCTGTCGCCCAGGATCTTGGCGATGCCCAGCGGGACGCCGACCCCGGTCAGCGCCGCCAGCGCGAGGTAGCTCGCGGCGACCAGGACGAGCGCCAGCACCACGTAGCGCACGGCCGTGCGCCCCACCGTTCCCGGCGCCGCCCGGAAGACGCGCCGGTTCATGAAGAAGTTGGCGGCGCCGCTGATCAGCCGCGCGCCCACCACGCTCGTCAGCAGGCTCCCGGTGAGCAGGTGCAGCACCACGACCCCGATCCAGTCGATGACGAAGCTCGCCAGGGACGCCCCCGTGAAGCGCAGCAGCGGAGCGTAGATCCGCGCGGAGTCCTGCAGCGGGCGGAAGTGGGAGGAGGCGTTGCCGGGCTCGTAGACGGTCGCGATCTCGATCTCCTCGACCGCCATCCCCAGCTCGTGGGATCTCAGCAGGGTCGAGAGCTCGTACTCGTACCGATCGCCGGGGACCTCCAGCAGCCACTCCAGCTCGCCCGCCGGGTAGCCGCGCAGACCGGTCTGGGTGTCGCGCAGCCGCCACCCCGTCGCCCCGCGGAACAGCAGCGCGGTGACGCTGTTGCCCAGTCGGCTTCGCAGAGGCACCGATCCGGTGAAGGCTCGCACGCCCAGCGTCATGCGACCGGTCTCGTGGACCCGGCGGGCCACCGCGGCGATGTCGGCGGGCGTGTGCTGGCCGTCGGCGTCGGCGCACACGACGTCGGCGCCCGGCCACAGGCGGATCACCCGCGCCAGACCGGTGCGCAGGGCCTCGCCCTTGCCCGCGTTGACCGGGTAGCCGGTGACCACCGCTCCGGCGGCGCGGGCCGTGGCGAGGACGCCCTCGTAGGCGGGGCCGGAGCCGTCGTCGACGACGAGTACCCGCGTCTCCGGAAGCGCGCGCCGCACGTCCCGCATCAGGCGGGTCAGGCGCATGTCCGGCTGGTAGGCGGGGATGAGGACGACGAGCGCGACGACGCCGTGTCTCGCCGCGGTCGCGCGTCGGGCGTCGCGATGAGGCTCCGCGGCCGGGAGGGGCGGGCGGTGCCGGGGCGCGACGTCGTCGAGGCGGGGGCGCTCCCGGGTCGGGCGGGAGCCGGAGTCGGGCCGGGTCGTCGTGCGCATTCAGGCCCCCCGGGTGATGTAGAGGATGTCGGAGGTGGCTCGCTCGCCACCGTTGGAGGGCCGGTTGATGATCCGTCCGTCCCAGTACATGGCCGAGGAGCCGCCGCCGTCGAGGTTGTAGGCGACTCGGCAGCCGAGGTCGGACATGATCCCGGCCAGCTCGGTCATGGTGACGCCGCGGGAGTAGCCCTCGTCGCGGCCATCGACGACGACGAGCATGTAGTGGTTGGTGTCCACCCAGCCGATGGCCGTGCGGGGCTGGGCCCCCTGAATGGAGTGGTTGCCGACGTTCGTGTCGACCTCCACCTCGTCGATCCCGGTGAGGACCCGCCCGTCGTTGACCAGGGCGGGACCGAAGGACAGCGTGTTCCACACCCCGTCGTCCAGGAGGGCCTGGGCGCTGGTGGAGGTCTCGTCGTAGATCTCGCAGCGGCCGTCGGTGTAGAAGGCGATGCCGTCGCGCACGCCATCATCGCGGTAGACGACGCCGTTGCGGATGAGGATGCCGTCGGAGCGGAAGCCGTAGTAGTCGCCGTTGGTGGCCAGGACGGCGTCGTGCTCGGAGGCGATCAGGCTCGGCTTGGCGGTGATGTTGGTGCCGTACTCGTTGTTGGCGAAGGCGCTGCGGACGGCGGCGGCGTCGGAGACGGTGACATCGGCCGTGTAGTAGGTGACGGAGTCGGCTCCGGAGCCGGTGGCGACCGTGTTGATCGCGATCGAGGTGAGTGAGGAGGTGTAGGAGGAGTCGGTGATGGCGACGCTGGCCGCGTCGGCGGTCGCCGCCGAGGCCGCGGCGGCGTTCTCGGCCTCGTAGGCGGCCACGTCGGTGATCTCGGTGTGGTCGATGACGAAGCGGTTGAGCGCCCAGGCGCTGGTGCCGGTGACGGTCAGGCCCAGGACGGCGGCGCCCCCGAGCAGGAAGGTGCGACGCGTGCGATGGCGGGGCCGCGGGGTCCGCGATTCGGGCGCGGTCGCCGTTGAGACGGTCATGGAGCCGGCGGTCGAGTCGGCGGAGCCGGGGGAGCTCGCTGTGCTTGCTGTGCCTGTGGCGCCCGAGGTGCCTGTTGTATCGGTGGCGTCTGTGGTGCCTACCGTGCTCATGGTGCATGCTGTGCCGTCGGTGGTGCCTGCTGCGCCCGCTGTGCCGGCGGGGTCTGAGGCCGGTGGCCGGTGCTGGTTCGACATGGCTCCACGGTGTCGAATCGGCGTGTGGCGGACGCAGGTCGTTCTTGTGGGTCTCCTGTGAAAGAGGCTCTTCGCGTTCCGGGGTCTGAGGCGCAAGCGACGTGGACGTGCGGAGCGCGCCGGCGGGTGGGATGACACGGAGAGGCGGTCTGTGACATCCAGTGTGCGGCCGGCGCGGGCGAGCCCCGGTGTCGGCGCTCCGGGTCCCGCGCGGTCGTACCTTCCTGTGCCGGGTCGTACGTTGTAGCGCGCGGTCGTACCCTCTTGCGCCGGGTCGTACCTTAGAGAGGCTCTAAGGTACGACCGCGCGCGTCTGCGTACGACCGCGCGGTCTCGGGTACGACTTCGCGAGTCCGGGTACGACCGCGCGCCATAACGTACGACCGGGCGGTCTCGGGTCCTGCGTCGTCTCGCGACTTCTGAGGGTCTCGGACGTCATGGCTCGTGAGATGCGCGCGCTCCCGCGGCGACACGGTTCCGGGGCCCGGCCCGCCGGCACCGGTGTCACTCGAGCTCGTCGTCGAACTCGATGTGGGATAAGCGCCAGCCGATCAGGGTCGCGACGAAACCGCTCACCGTCGTCCACCACGGTGCGGCGCCGTTGCCCGCGAGCAGGAGGGAGACCCCGATCGCCAGACCTGCCCAGATCGCTGCGAGCAGGAGCGCCCACACGACGATGAGGCGACGGCGCCGTACGAAGGACCACGCGATACGACGACCGCGGTCCGGGAGAGCGGAGCGCAGGGCCTGTATGCGCTGATGCGCCCATATGCCGGTCAGCATCGCCATCACCAGCAGCACCAGGACTGCGATGACGGCGGGCAGGTCCGCGAATCGCATGAGGAGGAGCGCCACCAGCATCAGTAGCAGGCACAGGATCGTTCCGGTGTGGATGACGGACACGACCTGTGCGAGGAAGAGGTCGACCACCGTGCGCACGATGCTGCTGCGGGGGTTCTGCGCGGCGAAGGAGGCGAGGGCGCGCGCGGCGCCGGTCTGGTCGCCGCGGCGCATGCGCAGGATGGCGAGGTGGGCGAGGGCCTGGTCGTAGGAGGGGTCGAGTCGGAGGGCCTCCCGCAGGGAGAGGTCGGCCGCGGCGGGGTCGACGGTCGCCTGGGCGGCGCCCAGCATGGCGTGGTGCTCCGGATTATCGGGGTCCAGCCGTACGGCCTCGCGGGCGTGGGCGAGAGCCTCCGCGTTGCGCGGCGACTCCACCAGCACGCGGGCCATGGCGGAGTGCGCTCCGGCATTGTGGGGATCCAGGGCGAGGCATTCGTGCAGGGCGTGCTCGGCGCCGTCCCGGTCCCCCTGGCGCGTCAGGACATGACCGAGGCAGTGGTGCGCCTCGGGCTCCTGCGGGGCGAGCGCAACCGCGGCACGAGCCGAGGCGACGGCCTGATCGATGCGGTCCGCACGGTCGTGGGCGATCGCGAGGGCGAGCTGCGTGCGATCCGCGTGCTCCGGGTAGTGGGCGAGGAGATCGGTCAGGGCCTTCATGGCCCGGTCGTCCTGCCCCATCTCCACGAGCTGGTAGGCCCTCGCCCACTGCCGGTTGTAGTCCTCATCGCTCACAGCAGGCGGTGCCGTTTCATCCATTCGCGCAGTTCGGCGTACTCCCCCGAGGAATCCGCGTACTCGATGACGTTGCGGGCGACCTCGAACCACGGGCCGCTGGAGGGGCGGATCTCGCGCAGCGCGGCGAGCATGTCCTCCATGGTGATCATGCGGGGGGAGCCGGTGCGCACGGAGTCCAGGAGCGCCTTCTCCGCGGCGCTGTCGCACAGGTGCGACAGGTCGGCCCCGGTCAGGCCGTCGGTGGTGCGGGCCAGCTCCTGGAGATCGATGCCCTCGGCGGGGCGCTCGCGCAGGTGCGTGCGCAGGATGGCGGCGCGCGCCGGCCCGTCCGGCGGCAGGACGAGGATGCTCCGGTCGAGCCGTCCGGGGCGGCGCAGCGCCGGGTCGATGTCCCAGGGCGCGTTGGTGGCGGCCAGGAGGTAGACGCCCTCGTTGTCGCTGCCGATGCCGTCGAGCTCCTCGAGGAGCTGGTTGACGGTGCCGCGTATACCCGAGCTGCGTGAGAGCGAGCGCTTGATGCCGATGGCGTCGAGCTCGTCGAGGAAGAGGACGCACGGGCTGTGCTCGCGGGCCTGCTCGAAGGCCTTGTGGAGGTTGGCCTCGGAGTTGCCGATATAGGGATCGAGGACGTCGGTGATGGTGACGTTGAGGAAGCCCGCTCCCATCTGCCCGGCGACGGCGCGGGCGATGAAGGTCTTCCCCGTGCCCGGCGGACCGTACAGGAGCAGGCCGCCGCGCAGGCTCTTGCCGTAGAGTCGGCGCAGCTCGGGGTTGCGCATGGGAGCGAGGAAGGAGGCCTCGAGACGGTTCTTGACCTCGGTCATGCCGCCGACGTCGGCGAGCGTGATATCGGCCTTCTCCACCTCCCAGATATCCGGGTCGTCGGAGTCGCCCGCCTTGACCGGTACCGAGACCAGGTCGGGGCCGCCGGGCGTGGACAACGCGGCCGGGTCGGTCGTCAGGTCCTTCTCGGCCCGGTGCCAGTCGAAGCCCTCGGTGTCCCCGGTTGCCTCGGGCGAGGGGCCCGCCTCGGGCGTGCCGGGCTGGGTGCCCGCCGCGGGCCCGTTGGGCGATGGGCTCGCCGCAGGCGTACCGGCTGCGGCGGCGTCGGCCGGCGACGCCGGAAGGGTCACCGGACTGGACGGCGATGCCGGCGGCGGCACTGGCGACGCGGGCCCGGGCTCGGACCGGTGGTGGGGTTCGGGGTGCGCATCCTGCGGCGTCGTCGCGGATCGGGCGGACAGGGCGCGAGCCATGAGCTCGCGAGCGGCCTCGTCGGTGGGGTCGCACTGGAGGGCGGTGGCGCACTGCGTCACCGCCTCCGCCTGGCGGCCGGCCTCGATGAGGAGCTCGGCCAGGTGGGTGCGCAGTCGGATGTCGTCGGGGGCCGCGTCCACGGCGCGCGCCAGAGAGTCGATGAGTGGGTCGCTCACTCGATCAGTCTAACGGCGTGTCGGGGCCGTTGCTCCGGCTCCGGGCCGGCCTCCGCGCGGAGCCGGGTCGATCTCGACTCTCGTCCGGGCGGGAGCCCCGGCGCCCGGGCGGGGCCGGCGGAGCATGTGATGCTGAGGCTCACGTCGGTTGAGGGGGGGGCTTAGCGCCCGGGCGGGGCCGGCACTCCCGCCCACGATGCCGGACGCTCTTGTTCGGGTGCCGCTGGTGCGCCTCCCGCGCGGCTCCCGCCCACGTCCTCTCGGACCACACGCGGTCCATCGGCGGCCAGCGCCTCCCGCGCGGCTCCCGCCCACGGTGCCGGACGGCGCAGCCCGGGCTCTCAGTGTCCGGGCGGGGCGGCATCGGCTGGACCGGTGCGTCCGGAGAAGGTTCGGAGCTCTCAGCGCCCGGGCGGCGGGTGCTCGCGGCTGGCCGGCGATTCCGTGGCGGGGTCGCCGCGCGCCGCCCAGGCGGCGAGACCCGCGGGACTCGTCACCTCGTCCAGGGCCGTCTCGACGGCGCCCACCAGCGCGGCATCGGCTCCGAGCGCGCTGGTGGTGATTCGCGGCCGGTTCTCGCTCAGGCACGTCATGAGGCCGCTCGTCAGGGCCTTCTCGAAGGCCTCGGGACAGTGAGCGCGCAGGAGCGGCCCGAGCCCGCCGAGGGTGACGACGTCGGGATCGACGGCGCTGATCAGTCCGGCCAGTCCCCGTCCCAGGCTCGTGGCCGCGGCGGTGAGGGCGGGGCGGTGAGCGGGATCCCCTCGGGCGATGATCGTCTCGATGTCCGCCGGGGAGTCGTCGTCGGCCCCCAGCCGTGCGGCCAGCGGCCTGGCGCCGAGGACGGTGTCCCAGCAGCCCCGGGCCCCGCAACTGCAGAGCGCCCGCGGGTCGCCGAAGGGGAGGTGGCCGACCTCCATGGCCAGGCCGGTCGCCCCGAGCACGGGCGCGCCGTCGAGGACGAGGCCGCCGCCGACGCCGGTGAGCACGGTCAGGTGCAGGGCGGAGCGCGCCCCGTGCGAGGCGCCGCGGCGGGATTCGGCCAGGGCCTCGCATGTGGCGTCATTGGCGACCAGGAGGGCGGCCTTCGGTGCACCCAGGGGGGCGAGGCTCACCCGGTCCCAGTCCAGGACGGAGGACTGGACGACGCTCCCGTCGCGGACGGTGGCGGCCACGGCGACCGACACGACCCGCACCCTGCCCGCGCGGGCACGCGCTTCGGCGGCGACGGCCCGGCGGATGGGGGCGAGCACGTCGGCGGGACTGCGTCCTCGGTGGAGGGCGGAGACCGCGGTGGTGAGGCGGCCGTCGAGGCCCGCGCTGGCCATCCGCCAGTCGGTGGCGGTGATCTCGACGGCGATGACGAGCGGCCCCCGGGGATGCGCGGCGAGAACTGAGGTGGGACGCCCGCGGCCGTGGGGGACCGGGTCCCCCTCGGTCAGGATGGCGGTCCGGCGCATCCTGGTGACGAGGTCGGTGGCCGTGCCGGTGGAGATCCCGAGCTCCCGGGCGACTCCCGCCCGGGTGATGCCGGGAGTCGCCCGCACGAGGGCGCAGACGTCGGCCGCCAGGGCCCAGCGGAGCTGATCGGCGGTGCTGCGTCGTCGTGCCACGGGTTCTCCGGTTCCTGTATCTGCGTCTAGTATTTTAATCGAATAACGAGTTTAATGGGCGCATGACCTCGCCCATGCGCCATCTTGCCTCCTGCCGTGCCGTCCTTCTCGACATGGACGGCACCCTGGTGGACTCGGGAGCCGCCGTCGAGGCCACATGGAGGGCCTGGGCCCGCGATAACGGCCTCGATCCGGCGACCGTCCTGGCGGTGTGCCACGGCCCGGACGCCGCCACCACCGTGCGCCGTTTCCTGCCGGGCATCGGGGCGGCGGAGCTGGCTCGCCACGTCGCCGCTCACCTGGAGCGCGAGTGCGCGGACATCGACGGCGTCATCCCCGCCCCTGGCGCTCCGGAGCTGGTGGCCTGGCTGGATGAGCGGCGCCTGCCCTGGGGCGTGGTCACCAACGCGCACCTGCGTCTGGCCCGCGCGCGCCTGGGGGCCGCCGGGATCGAGGCGCCGGTCATCGTCTCCTTCGACGACGTTGAGCGCGGCAAGCCCCATCCGGACGGTTACCTGCTGGGGGTGCGGCGCCTGGGGGTCGAGCCCCGCCGAGTGGCCGGTGTGGAGGACTCCGCCCCCGGCCTGGAGGCGGCACGGGCCGCGGGGACGCTCGTCGTGGCGGTGGGCGGGACCCGGGAGGCCGGAGCCGAGTGCGATGTGGCGTGCGATGATCTGCACGAGCTGCGCCGGCTCCTGGCCTCGGCGGGACCCCGACCGAGCTCTCGACTGCCATGAGAATCACCGACTCGCGCGCCGTCCTGTTCGAGTCGCCCGACCCGGTGACCCCGACCCCGCCCGACGGCGCTCTGGACGTCGTGATGCTGCTGGACCGGCATCGGATCCCCTGGAGGACCCTGCCGCACCGGCCCACGGCGCTGACCGTCCGTCGGGCGGCGCGGGACACCGCCGCCCCGTTGCGCGGAGTCTTGCTGATCGCCTGCACCGATCAGGGCGCGATGGCGGGGCTGCGGGCCGGTGCGATCGTGGCCCCCGTCCCGCCCGACGGCGATATCGGCGGTCTCATCGACCGGGTCGAGCCCGGCCTCCCGGTCCCCGACCCCGACGACGCCTGCGGCGCTCCCGGCGCTCGCGGCGTTCGCAGTGCCGTCAGCGGGCTGGGCCGCTGGTTCTGCGCGACCGGGTTGCGGATCACCGGGAGCGTCGCCCGTCAGTGGGGGCCCTGAGGGTCGGCGCGATCGGCGGACGAGGGCGGTGAGCGCCGTCGGCGGGAGTCGGCGGGGGAGCGCCGGGACGCACGAGTCCGACGTGGAGCACATCACGTCGCCGCCCGCTGACGCTGCGGTCCGGACGCTTCGTAATCTCAGTGCATGACGCCATCCCCGCCCTCAGGATCCTCGCCCTCCCCCCAGGAAGGGAGCCCGGGACCCGGCGGCGGGACCGGGGAGGGAGGCGCTGCGGATGCGCGGTCCGATGCCGGGCTGCGCACCTCCTTCACGGCCACGCTCCTCGTCGCCCTCGCGGCGCTCGCGGCCGTCGCGCCCCTGGCCACCGACACCTACCTGCCCGCCTTCGCCCAGATGGCCGACGACCTGGACGTCTCCGCCTCCAGCGTCCAGCTGACGATGACGACCTTCCTCGTGGGCGTGGCGCTCGGCCAGCTGAGCATCGGCGTCCTGTCCGACCGCTTCGGCCGGCGCCCCCTCCTCCTGTGGGGCAGCGTGCTCGCCCTCGTCGCGAGCGTGTGCACCGTCGTGGCGCCGGCCCTGCCGTTCCTCCTCGTCGCCCGCTTCTTCCAGGGACTCGGCGGTGCCGCCGGCATGGTCCTGGGGCGCGCCGTGATCTCCGACCGCTCGCGCGGCATCACCGCCACCCGGGCCCTCAGCCTCGTCATGGCCATTCAGGGCATCGCCCCCGTGGTCGCCCCGATCCTGGGCGGCGCCCTCGTCGACGTCATCGGCTGGCGCGGCATCCTCGCCGTCGTCGCGGGCTTCACCGGGATGCTCGTCCTCATGGTCGCCCTCTGGGTTCCCGAGTCCCTACCCGCCGAACGACGTCATGACGGGGGTATGAGGATCCTCCTCGACGGCACGCGCGAGCTGGCGCGCGACCACGTCCTCGTGCGGCTCCTCCTCATCAACGCCCTCGCCTTCGGGCTCCTCATGGCCTACCTGTCCGCCGCGCCCTTCGTGCTGCGCAACGTCCTCGGCATGGGGACGGCGCCCTACACGGCCGTCTTCGGCCTGTGCGGGGCGACGGTGACGGTGACGATCGCCGTGGCCGCCTCGCTCGTGCGCCGCTTCCCGCAGACCCGGCAGGTGCGCGTCGGGCTGCTCACGGGGCTCGTCGTCGACGTCGTCCTCGCCGCCGTGTGCCTGGTCCGGCTGCGCGGGCCCGTCGACGGGCCGGAGCGGATGCCGCTGCTCGTCGTCGTGATCGCGCTCCTCCTCGTGCACGTGGTCTGCCTCGGCCTGTCGATGGGCAACGTGCCCGCGATCGCCCTGGACCGCACCGGCCGCTGGGCGGGCACGGGCAGCGCCCTGCTCGGCTTCATCCAGTTCGTCGTCGGCGGCCTGGTCAGTCCGCTGGTTGGATTGACCGGTGAGGCGAGCGGTGCGGCCTTCGGCGTGGTCGTCGTGGCCCTCGGCGTGGTCGCGAACGCGCTGGCGGCCTTCGGCGTGGGCGATGACGACGCGGCCGACGACGGGGACCGCCCGGCCGACGAGGCGGCCGCACGCGGGGAGCGCCGCTCGGAGCTGTGATGGCGATGCCGTCGGCGTGCGCCGTCCGGGGTGGCGTCCTCCGTGCCCGCCCCTCAATGCGAGGGCGCGATGAGGGCCCGGACCTCGTACTGGCTGGGGCTCGGGCTCTGTTCGGCGGCCCCGGCTGTCGGGCGCCTGTGGAGGTCCTGATCGACGTGGAGACGGTACCGGTTCCTCCCGCCCGGGGATGGTGCCCGGAACCGACGGGGCGGGATGCGCACGAACTCACTGGCTCCTCCTGCCGGGGATGGTGCGGCGAGTGCGCCCAAAGACCCGCCCGGCGGCGGGGACCGGGATGCGAGGAGTAGGGGGCGCACCCGTCTGGTGAGGCGCGTGGGGCTCCTGGGACTCGTCCGGGCAAGGCGTGTCCAAATCTGCCACAAAGGAGCTGAAAGCCGATATCGGCGCCGAAGAAAAGCCCGGAATCTCAACGATTCTCCTCGCGCACTCCCACAGGATCCGGGCCTTTGTGGCAGATTTGGACAATCGAGCCTCTGATCGGCCCACGTCCATCGGATCCCAGCATCCCCGTCACCTCGCCCCGCAGGACCGCGCTCAGCCCTGCCGCCAGTGAGGCTGCTTGTGAAGCGGTGGAACGGGACGGTGTCGATGGACTGGGAGGCGAGGCTCGTGATTTCAGCGGCAACCTCCTCGGGGAGGCTCCGCCGGGCTGAGCGCGGGCGCGCATGGTGAGCGCCCGCGAGAGGCGGTGGCGGCGGCCCGGCCGGGCCGCCGCCACCCGCAGGGCCCTCGAGCCCCTCGCCGGAGGACCGGGCGCTGCCGCTGAGCCGCGTCGCCTCCCCGGTCGTCCTCCCCGCGGAGCTACTTCACCTTCTTGATGGGGATGACGAGGAGACCGCCGATAATGGCGCAGACGCCCGCCATGTAGCACAGCGCCGGGTAGTTCGTCTTGTCCTCCGGCGATCCGATCGCCAGGAAGATAGGGGCGACGTAGGGGGCCAGGGACTGGGGCAGGGCGTTGGCGATGTTGAACACGCCCAGGTCCTTGCCCGCGTTGTCCGGGTTGGGCAGGACGTCGACGACGAGGGCGAGGTCGACGGCCACGTAGATGCCGTAGGCCAGACCCATGATCGCCTCGACGCAGTAGAACATACCCACCGTGGTGGTGTGCGCCAGCAGGGCGGTGCCGATGCCGAAGAGCACGGAGGCGAGCATGACGAACACCTTGCGGCGGTGGTACAGGTCGGACAGCCATCCGCCGATGAAGCTCGCGCTTATGAGGGCGATGGTGTAGATGAGCACGGACGTGGACACGACTGAGCGGGCCTGCTCCTCGGTGAGGTTGACCCGGTGGACCAGGTATATGAGGCGGTAGGTGGTGAAGGAGAAGCTGGCGAAGGTGATGAGGAAGCGACCCCACCAGGCCAGGGCGTAGTCCGGGTGAGCGATCGGGTTGACCCAGAAGGTCTTGAGCATCTCGACGAGGCCGAACCGCGTCGGCTTGACGGGCATGCGCTTGTCCGGCAGGACGAAGGCGAACCAGGTCATGAAGATGATGGCGAGGATGGCCGGGCCGATGAAGAGCAGGGGAAGACGGGTGGCCAGCCCCTGGGCCAGGTAGGTGGCGATGAGGACCGCGAGGTTCTGGGCGATGGAGATCCATGAGGAGACGCGGGCGCGCTGGGTCTCGGAGATCTGGTCGGAGATCACGGCGACGAAGGGCGCCAGGGTGGCGTTGGCGCCGATCTGGCCGATGAGCCAGCCGGTGGCCACCAGGGGCACGGTGTTGAGCAGGCCCATCATGGCCAGGCCCACCGTCATGGTGACGATGCCGATGACGAGCCAGGGGCGGCGTCGTCCCCACGCCCAGGTGGTGCGGTCGGAGATCTGCCCGAAGATGACGTTGGCGAAGAGCGCCCCCAGCGCCCCCAGGCCCGCGATGGTGGCGACCGCGTCGACCTGAGCGGAGTTGTCGCCCGGGAACATTTCCATGACCTTGACCTGGATGGCCACGATCGCGGGGCCCAGGAGGGCGATGAAGAAGAAGAGCTGGGCCAGGAGGTAGGCGGTGACGAAGAGCGGCTTGACGGATTTGGTCGGTGGGGCGAAGAAGTCATCGACATCCTCCTGGGTCGCCCAGGGGAGAGTATCTACTGCGGATGGGGAGCGTTCGGACATGAGGCCTCCTCGCTGAGACGGATGGGGCGGCGCGCGGGGCACCGCCTTCAGGGTACGGCGGCGGCCCTCTCCGCGCGAGGCCTCGCATGATTCTGGTGATCCAGGATGCAGAGGACGGGTCCGGGGCACGTCGGACTCGAGCGCGGCCAGAAATGCGTCGAAGAGCTCGCCCGACACCCTGACCGAGCGAGATCGAATCGATACGGGCGGCCGTGCGATCCGGCGGGCGCCGAGCCGCGTGCCTTCGCCTCCGCGCGGGGCGCGTTGACGCCGGGGCCTGCGCAGGTGGTGACGGGGACGCCATTGTCGGGGGCCGGTGCCGGCGGGGGCGCCGCTCAACGCCCCGGGCGCAGTCGCGTCGTCGGCAGCGGCAGTTCGACGCCGCCGACGAGGTCCACGGCCTTGGCGACGTCGGCAGACAGGTCCTCCATCGCCCTGGCGACGACGACGCGGTCCCGGTGGACCTCGCGGATCCTGACTCGCGCCCAGGTCGCCTCGCCCGTCTGCCCGTCCTCCTCCTGAAGGAGCCAGTCCTCCGCCAGGAGCCGCAGGCCGACCTCGTCCAGGGTCGCCTCCGCCTCGTCGAGGTCCATCGCCTCGCCCCGGCGGACCCACAGCAGGTCGTAGGGGGTGAAACGGCCGTCGGTGGTCATCTCGATGTAGCCCACGTGCTCGCCGTCCTCGCGGCGCAGGTGGTCGAAGACCTCCTCGGGCGCGGGCCTGTCGGCCTGAGGCCGGGGTGGGGTGCACATGGCGACGAGGCTATCGGACCGTGACGGTCTGTCCGGTGGACTGGCGGCACCCCGATCCGCGCCCTCTCCGCGCTGCGTGTCTCAGGTCACCTGCGGCTCCTGGAATGGATCGCTCGCAACAAAGGTTGAGCCCAACAGACTCAAGATCGTGGTGCGCGAAATTGACAAGCCCCCGCTCAACCACAATCCTGAGTGCATACCACTCAATCTCGATCATCGCTCCCTCGGGAGCAGCAAGGAGCCACACATGGCACGCGCCGTCGGTATCGACCTCGGTACCACCAACTCCGCCATCGCCGTCCTCGAGGGCGGCGAGCCCACCATCATCCCCAACGCCGAGGGCGGCCGCACGACGCCTTCCGTCGTCGCCTTCTCCAAGTCCGGCGAGGTCCTCGTCGGCGAGGTGGCCAAGCGCCAGGCGGTCACCAACGTCGACCGCACCGTCTCCTCGGTCAAGCGCCACATGGGCACCGACTGGTCCGTCGCCATCGACGGCAAGAAGTACACCGCCCAGGAGATCAGCGCCCGCATCCTGGCCAAGCTCAAGGCCGACGCCGAGGCCTACCTCGGCGAGACCGTCACCAACGCGGTCATCACCGTCCCCGCCTACTTCAACGACGCCGAGCGCCAGGCCACCAAGGAGGCCGGCACCATCGCGGGGCTGAGCGTGGACCGCATCGTCAACGAGCCCACCGCGGCGGCGCTGGCCTACGGCCTGGACAAGGGCAAGGAGGACGAGCTCATCCTCGTCTTCGACCTCGGCGGCGGCACCTTCGACGTCTCCCTCCTGGAGGTCGGCAAGGACGAGGACGGCTTCTCCACCATTCAGGTGCGCGCCACCAACGGCGACAACCGCCTGGGCGGCGACGACTGGGACGCCCGCATCGTCGACTGGCTCGTCAAGCAGGTCAAGGACAAGAACGGCGTTGACCTGTCCAAGGACAAGATCGCCATGCAGCGCCTCAAGGACGCCGCCGAGCAGGCCAAGAAGGAGCTCTCGTCCGCGACGAGCACCAACATCAACCTGCAGTACCTGTCCATGAGCGAGGCCGGCCCCATCCACCTCGACGAGAAGCTCACCCGCTCCCGCTTCGAGGAGATGACCGCCGACCTCCTGGAGCGCACCAAGGTCCCCTTCCACAACGTCATCAAGGACGCCGGGGTCAAGGTCTCCGGAATCGACCACGTCATCCTCGTGGGCGGGAGCACGCGCATGCCGGCCGTCACCTCGGTCGTGCGCGAGCTGACCGGCGGCAAGGAGCCCAACAAGGGCGTCAACCCGGACGAGGTCGTCGCCATCGGCGCCTCCCTGCAGGCCGGCGTCATCCAGGGCGACCGCAAGGACGTCCTGCTCATCGACGTCACGCCCCTGTCCCTGGGCATCGAGACCAAGGGCGGCGTCATGACCAAGCTCATCGAGCGCAACACGGCCATCCCGACCCAGCGCAGCGAGGTCTTCTCCACCGCCGAGGACAACCAGCCGTCCGTGCTCATCCAGGTCTACCAGGGCGAGCGCGAGTTCGCCCGCGACAACAAGCCGCTGGGCACCTTCGAGCTGACCGGAATCGCCCCGGCCCCCCGCGGAATCCCGCAGATCGAGGTCTCCTTCGACATCGACGCCAACGGCATCGTCCACGTCTCCGCCAAGGACCGCGGCACCGGCAAGGAGCAGTCCATGACCATCTCGGGCGGCTCGGCCCTGCCCAAGGAGGACATCGACCGCATGGTCAAGGAGGCCGAGGCCCATGCGGAGGAGGACAAGAGGCGCCGCGAGGACGCCGAGACCCGCAACTCCGCCGAGCAGCAGGCCTACTCCATCGAGAAGCTCCTGAGGGACAACAAGGACAAGCTGTCCGAGGCCGTCCACTCCGAGGTCTCCGGCGCCGTCGACGAGCTCAAGAAGGCCCTCGAGGGCGACGACATCGAGCCGGTCAAGACCGCTCAGGAGAAGCTGAACGAGGTCGCGCAGAAGATCGGCGAGGCCCTCTACCAGCACGAGCAGGCCGAGCAGCAGAACCAGGCCTCCGCCGGCGCCTCCTCCGAGGCCCCCGCCGAGGACGACGACATCGTCGACGCCGAGATCGTTGACGACGAGGACTCCAAGTGAGTGCCGGGGACGCCGATCGCGAGGACGGCGAGGGCCGGATCGACCCCGCCCTGGCGGATGCCGTCGAGTCCGCCTTCGACGACGTCGTGCTGGACGAGTCGGGCGACCCGGTCGCTCCCTCGGGGGCGGCCGGGGAGGCCGGCGGGGCCGAGAGGCCGTCGGCCGACGACGAGGACGGGACTCGGTCGGCCGGGTCCTCCGAGGCCGACGACGGCGCGGCCGGGCCCGGCGGGGCCGGAGCCGCGGACTCCTCCGAGGCCGCCGGGTCCTCCGAGCCCTCGGAGGCCTCGACGCTCGAGCAGGTCCGCGCCGAGGCCGCCCGGGCGGCCGACAACCTGGCCCGCGCGCGCGCCGACCTGTACAACCTCCAGCAGGAGTACCAGGGCTTCGTGCGCCGCTCCCGGGAGGGGGCCGCGGGGCATCGGGAGACCGGTCAGGCGGCCGTCGTCGAGGCACTCATCCCGGTCCTCGACGAGATCGAGCTGGCCCGCCAGCACGGCGACCTCACCGGCACCTTCGAGACGACCGCCGGCAAGCTGGAGGCGATCCTGGCCGACAAGTTCGGTGTGGTGCGCTTCGGCGAGGCGGGCGAGGCCTTCGACCCGACGATCCACGAGGCGCTCATGGCCACCGAGTCGGAGGAGGTGAGCGAGCCGACCATCGCGCTCGTCCTCCAGCCCGGCTACCGCCTCGGCGAGCGGGTCGTGCGCGCCGCGCGCGTCCAGGTCGCCAACCCCGCCTGATGCCGAGATCGGTTCAGTTCCGCACCGAGATCGGTCGAGTTCCCCACCGAGATCGGTTCAGTTCCGCACCGAGATCGGTTCGGACCGGCACCGGATCCGACGGCGGGGGCCGGCACCCGCGCCCGGCCCCCGCCGTCGGAGCCCACCACGCACCCGCATCGCACGAAAGACAGAGAACCACGACCACCACCCGGACAAGGAGGCGGTGACCCATGGCCAGCCAGGACTGGATGACCAAGGACTTCTACGCGGTCCTCGGCGTCGCCAAGGACGCCGACTCCGCAGCCATCAAGAAGGCGTATCGAGCCCTCGCCAAGAAGTACCACCCCGACCGCAACCCCGACGACGCCGCAGCGGCCGAGAAGTTCAAGGAGATCGGGGAGGCCTACGCGGTCCTGTCCGACGCCAAGGAGCGCCAGCAGTACGACGCCATCCGCTCCATGGCCGGCGGCGGAGCCCGCTTCACCTCCGGGTCGGGCGGCGCCGGCGCCGGCTTCGAGGACATCTTCTCCTCGATGTTCGGCGGCGGGGGCGGCAACGTCCGCTTCTCCACGTCGGGAAGCGCCGAGCCCGACATCGATGAGCTCCTGCGCCAGTTCGGGGCCGCCGGCGGCACGGGCGGCTTCGGGGGCAGGCGCTCGCGCAGCCCCTTCGGCTTCGGAGGCTTCGCCTCCCAGCCCGAGCCCGTCAAGGGCCCCGACGTGATCACCAGCGCGACCCTGTCCCTGCGCGACGCCGTGGCCGGCACCACCGTCGAGCTCACTGCCGACGGGCGGACCATGACCGTGCGCATCCCCGCGGGCGTCCACAACGGGCAGAAGATCCGCCTGCGCGGCAAGGGGCGTCCCGGCCGCGACGGCGGCGAGAACGGCGACATGGTCATCACCATCACGGTCGCCAAGCATCCCGTCTACTCCATCGACGGCGTCAACCTGCGCATGGACCTGCCGGTCACTCTCAGGGAGGCGGCTCTCGGAGCGACCGTCGAGGTGCCGCTCCTGGACGGGACGACCACCCGCATCAAGATCAAGCCGGGCACCTCCTCGGGCACCGTCATGCGAGTGCGCGGCAAGGGGGTCGTCACCTCCAAGAAGGCCGGGGACCTCCTCGTCACCATCCAGGTCGCCGTGCCCAGGAAGCTCTCGCGCGCGGCCAAGGATGCCCTCGAGGCCTTCGACGCCGCCATGGAGTCCGACCCGCGCGCCTCGCTGGCCCGGGAGGCCTCGCAATGAGCCCGCGGCGTCGCACCGGCCAGGGCGTCGACTTCCCAGCCGACGACGCCGCCGAGCGCGCCGTCTACGTCATCTCCGTGGCCGCCGAGCTGGCCGGCATGCATCCGCAGACGCTGCGCCAGTACGACCGCCTCGGACTCGTCACCCCCGCCCGCACCTCCGGGCGGGGGCGACGCTACTCCCACCGCGACGTCGAGCAGTTGCGCCGGGTCCAGGCTCTCAGTCAGGACGGCGTCAACCTCGAGGGCATCCGGCGCATCCTGGAGCTCGAACGCCGTCTGGAGGCTCTTGAGCGCGAGAACCGCGCCATGCGCCTGCGTCAGGCGGCCGCTGAACGGGTCTTCGCCGCGGCCGCCGACGGCGAGGTCCGGGTCGTGCCCGCCCGCGCCGGTCGGGCGGGCCGGGCGGGCCGGAGTTTCACCGCCGGCGCCGGGGTGCCGACCGCCGGTGCGCCCGGGGTGATGCGGGAGACTCGCCCGGGCAAGGGCGTCGTCCTGCGCCGCATCTAACCGTGATCGAAGCGTGATCCATGACCCGGAGCGCTTCTGCTCGCGGTTATAGTGTGTAGGTACCCCCAACGACGAAGGAAGTTCGCCATGACACAGCCTCCCAGCCCTGCTCCCAATCCTGGGCAGCCCTATATTCCGCCGAGTTCCGCGCCGTCGGCCCCGGGCACGTACAACCCGCAGCAGCAGTTCGCGGGGGCTCCGCAGACCGCCCAGTACGCCCCCGCCGGCGTGATGCCGCCGCAGTCCGCGGCCGGAGGCTCGCTCTTCTCCAACCTGTTCGACGCCAGCCGCGCCTTCGCGTCCAGGTACGGCACCATCGTCATGATCGTGGGCACGGTCGGCTACGTCCTGCTGTGGCTCTACGCCGCTTACAGCTACAGCACGAGTAGCCTCGGCAGCAACAACCTCGACGTCGGCAGGTTCCTCGTCAACCTGTTCATGAACGCCCCCAAGGCCTGCGTCGACATCTTCTTGCTGCGTCTCGTGCTCGAGATCGCGGCGAGGATCGGCGGCCCGGGCGGCCGCCAGGGCTGAGCCTCGCGTGGCGCGTTACGAGACCGACGACGGCGAGCCCCGCTACGGGAAGCGCCTGAGTCCCGAGGAGCTGGCGGCGTACCTGTACGAGCAGGGGAATGGGCCGCTGATGGAGTCGGCCGCGGACTCGGACTGGTCATCGGACTCTCAGACGCCGTCGTACGGCTCGCCCGTGGAGGACATCGGGGACGGGCGCGATCCGGGCCGCGGAGGAGGACCGACGGGGGACCACGGGAGGGAGGATCCCGACCCCTATGTGCGCCCGTCCGGCGGGAGGGCCGTTCGGCTGGCGGCTCCTCTGCCCCCCGTGCGCGAGCGCACCGGTCCGGGGCACGACACCGGGCTCGGTGCGCGCTCCCGGGCGGCGGCGTACCATCCGTGGCGCATGGCGGCGATCGGTCTGGTCCTCATGCTCGTGCTGCCGCTGATCCTCTCCCTCGCCGCGGTCTCCCTCGCCTTCGGGGGATCCCGCGGCCCCGGCGAGCCCCTGGGCGAAGCCGGCACGGTGTACCTGGAGCAGGGAAGCGCCTCGGCCCTGTACACATCGACGCTCGGCAGGACGACGACCGACTGCACCGTGACGGGCCCGGACGGCGGTTCCGTGGCCCTGACCCCGTTGACCGAGGACTTCCCCTACGGCTCCTTCGAGGCGCCGTCGACGGGCACCTTCACGGTGACCTGCCCCGGAGGGACCGACGACGTCATCATCGGGCCGCCCCTGGACCTCTCCCGCCTGCCGCTGAGCGAGATGCTGCTCCTGGTCGCCGCTGTGACGGGAATGGCCGGGCTGGTGGTGACGATTGTCGGGGCCGTCCGGCTGCTGCGCCACCGTGCCCTCAATCGCATGTACGCGAGCTGGGGTCCGCTGCGCTGAGCGAACCGGGGTCCGATCACCGGGGCTCGTCGAGCGGTATCGCCGCACCCGCGCCCAGCCGTGTCCGCCGTGCTCGTGCCGGGTCCGTCCGACCGTCGAGGGGAGGGCCCGCCCGGCACGTCGGGCTCTGTCCCGAGGCCCTGGATGGGACGGACCGTCCCCCTGGCCGGGGTCGGCGAGCCGACCGCCCATCAGGCGGCGGGGTCGTCCTCGGGATGCGTCGGATCATCGTTGCGCACGGGCAGGTCGAGGGTGACGGTCAGACCGCCGGAGGGGTTCGCGGACAGCTCCAGAACGCCGTTGTGGGCGGTCGCCACGGCGGAGACGATGGCCAGGCCCAGACCGTGCCCGGCGTCCCGCGTCCGGCCCCGGCCGGAACCGCGGACGAACGGCTCCCGCAGCGACTCCAGCCGCTCCGCGGGCACGAGCGGGCCGTCGTTGGACACCCGCAGTCGGGCCCGGTCGTCCGTGCTGGTGAGCTCGAGCTCGATGCCGCCGTGAGCGACGTTGTGCCGCACCGCGTTGCGCAGCAGGTTCGAGACCGCCTGGCGCAGCAGCACCGGATCCCCCTCCACGACGACGAGGGCGTCCGGGGGCTCGGGCAGGTCCACCTCCCGCGTGCCGGCCTCCGGGACGAGCTGGGAGAGCGCCGAGGCCACCACCTCCCCCAGGTCGACCTGCTCCCGGTAGAGGTCGCCCGACTGGGCCTCCGCAAGGTCGAGCAGGGCGTCAACGGTCTCCACATTGGCCCGGTTGGTCTCCCGCAACCGCTCCGCCAGGGATCGCAGCTGCTCCGCGGACGCGGTGGGATCCGCCAGTGTCACGTCGATCATCGTCTGGGCCGTCGCCAGCGGCGTGCGCAGCTCGTGGGAGGCGTTCGCCGCGAAGCGGCGGTAGGTCCCCAGGGAGGTCTCCAGGGAGTCGAGCATGTGATCGTAGGTGTCCGCCAGGTCGCGGATCTCGTCGCGGGGACCCGTCAGCGAGAGTCGCCGGCTGAGGTCTCCGGACGCGGCCTGCTTGGCGGCCTCGTTCATCGTCGACAGCGGGGCGAGCATGCGGCCGGCGACCACCCAGCCGACCGCCCCGGAGAGCAGGGCGAGGAGGACGAGGGCCCCCAGGGAGATGACGAGCATCGTGTTGAGGAACTCGGACATGAGGGTGATCCGCAGGTAGACCTCCTCCTCGACCCCGTCCGTGCTCGGGGCCTGCTCGGGGACCGCCACCTGGAGCTGTCTCATGTAGAGGTAGACGAGGGCGATGAGAACGGCGCCCGACCCGGTCACCAGGCCCGCGTAGGTGAGCGTGAGCCGGGCTCGGATGGTCAGCCGTCGAAGCCGGGATCCCGGAGCCGTCGTCGGGAGCCCGACGTCGGGCCGATCGGTTGAGGGACGGTCCACCATGTCAGTCCCCGAAGCGGTAGCCGGCGCCCGGGACGGTCTGGATGACCCAGGGTCGTCCGAGGCGCTTGCGCAGGTTGGAGATGGTCACCCGCGTCGTGTTCGAGAAGGGGTCGGCGTTCGCGTCCCAGGCCTTCTCCAGGATCGTCTCGGCGCTGAGCACCCCGCCGTCGGCCTCCATGAGCAGCTGGAGGACCGCGAACTCCTTGGGGCTCAGGCGCACGAAGTGGCCGTCGCGCGAGACCTCCCGGCGGAAGGGGTCCAGGCGCACCCCCCGGGACTCCAGGATGGGCTCGCGCGCCGGCTGGTTTCGCCGCTCCAGCGCGCGCAGCCTCGCCACGAGCTCGGGGAACTCGAAGGGCTTGACGAGGTAGTCGTCCGCTCCGAGCTCGAAGCCCTCGACGCGCTCGCGCAGGGAGCGGGCCGCAGTGAGCATGATGACCTTCACATCCGGGTGCTCACGGGCCAGACGGGCGCAGACCTCGTCGCCGTGGATTCCGGGCAGATCCCGGTCCAGGACGACGACGTCGTAGTCGGCGATCTCCACCTGGGCCAGCGCCTCGGCGCCGTCTTCCGCGATGTCGACCGCCATCGTCTCGCGGCGCAGCCCCGTGGCTATCGCGTCGGCGAGGTAGGACTCGTCCTCGACCACCAGCACGCGCACGTCATCGACCTCCTGCTCTCTCACCGGGCGGCCGGGGAACGGCCGCCCCGGGTCAACGATAGGGGAGGGTGAGGTAAAACCCGCGTAAGCATTTTTCCGAAGGCTCTCGCAACATCCTCTTCGCTGGAATGGGCCTCGGCCTCGGAGGTACCGGGGCCCGGCGCCGGCCGGATGCCGGCCCGACCGAAACGTGAGGAGAACGTCTATTATGAGGAACGGTAGGACGAGGGTGTTCGTGGCGGCGGCGAGCGTGGTGTGCGCGCTCGGGATGGTGGCCGCGTGCGGCGGCAAGAGCACGACCGACGCCGCGCCGTCGGCCACCAGCGCGACGGAGTCCGCTGAGGACTACAACCTCAAGTTCGCCCAGTGCCTGCGCGACGCGGGCTTCAACGTGTCCGACCCCTCCGCCAACAAGGACGTCCGCTCCGAGGACACGGGCGGGGACCCGGCCGCCTTCAACGCGGCCAGCCAGGAGTGCGAGAAGAAGCTCGGACCGGCGCCCGGGGCCAGCTCCGATGACCTCAACGACCCCGAGACCCTCGACGCGGGCGTCAAGATGGCCGAGTGCCTGCGGGCCGACGGTTACGACGTCAAGGACCCGGAGCCCGGCAAGGGCCTGTCCCTCGACCTGGGCACGATTCCCGACTCGGCGCTCCAGAAGTGCGCCACCGCCACGACTGAGGGCGACAAGTGAAGTGGCGGCACCGAACCGGCGACGCCGTGACCGTCTCCGATCTCCCCGGCACGGATGAGGCGGACCTGCCGGGGAGGGCGGAGTCCTCCCCGCGTCTGAGCCGTCGTCGGATCCTCATCGGTGCCGGGGCCGCCCTCCTCCTGGCCGGGGCGGGGGTGGGAACCGCGGCGGCGGTCGGGGTGCTGCCGGGTCGGAGCAGGAAGGCCGACGACAACCCCACGACCTTCACCGGCGCGACCGACGAGATCACCCGCGGCGACCTCCAGGGGGAGACGAGCGCCACCGGCACCCTGCGGTTCTCCGACTCCCATGCGCTGCGCTCCGGTTTCGAGGGCGTCGTCACCTGGCTGCCCGCCGCGGGCACCGTGATCCACGCCGGCGACCGGCTCTACGAGATCGGCGACGACTCCGCCTACCTCATGCGCGGCTCCATCCCCGCCTGGCGCGCCTTCGAGCCGGACATGAGCAAGGGCAGCGACGTCCAGCAGCTCCAGAGCGCCCTCCAGGCCATGGGCTACTTCAGCCTCGAACCCGACGGCACCTTCGGCTGGTGGACCACGAAGGCCATCAAGGCCTGGCAGAAGGACGTGGGCCTGGAGCAGAACGGCACGCTCCCCCTGGGGCGCATCGTCTTCGCCACGGACGACCTGCGCGTGGGAAGCATCAAGTCCCGCGTGGGGGACCGGGCCGCGTCCGACGGCGAGCTCTACGACGTCACCTCCACCGCTCAGGTGGTCGAGGTCAACATCAAGCTCGCCGACCAGCAGCTCGGCGTCGTCGGCAACAAGGTCACCCTGCACCTGCCCGGAGCCGTTGACACCACCGGCACCATCACCTCCGTGGGCACCCCTACGGAGAAGAGCGGGTCGGGCGAGAACAAGGACTCCAAGGAGCGCGTCATCCCGGTGACCGTCGTCCCCGACGACCCCTCGGTCACCTCCAACTTCCAGGAGGTCTCGGTCACCGTGGGCCTGCCCAGCGAGAAGCGGGAGAACGTCCTGTCCGTGCCCGTGGGGGCGCTCGTCGCCCTGAGCCCGGAGCAGTTCGGCGTCGAGGTGGTTCAGGACGACAGCACGACGAAGCGGGTCCCGGTGACCACCGGCCTCTTCGCCGGCGGCCGGGTCGAGATCTCGGGCGATGGCCTGACCGAGGGCCAGCGCGTGGTGGTGCCGCAGAGATGAGCCGCATCCTGTCCCTGCGCGACGTGCGCCGCACCTACGGCCAGCCACCCGTCGCCGCCTGCGCCGGGGTCAGCCTGGAGGTCGACCGCGGCGAGTTCGTCGCCGTCGTCGGTCCCTCCGGCTCGGGGAAATCGACCCTCCTCAACCTCATCGGCACCCTCGACCGGCCCAGCTCGGGAACCGTCGAGATCGACGGCCTCGACGTCGCCGGCATGTCGGACCAGGAGCTGTCCGCCGTGCGCGCTCGCCGCATCGGCTTCGTCTTCCAGCAGTTCCACCTGTCGGAGGGCGTGACGGCGATCGACAACGTCGCCGACGGGCTGCTCTACCTGGGGGTGGCGCGCTCGGAGAGGCGCGAGCGCGCCGAGGTCGCCCTGCACCGGGTGGGGCTCGGGCACCGCCTGCACCACCGCCCCCACCAGATGTCCGGCGGCGAGCGGCAGCGCGTGGCCATCGCCCGCGCCGTCGTCGGGGACCCGCCTCTGCTCCTGGCGGACGAGCCGACCGGCAACCTCGACTCGGTCTCGGGCGCCTCGATCGTCGAGCTCCTCCACGAGCTGCACGAGCAGGGGACGACGGTCGTCGTCATCACCCACGACAACGAGCTGGCGTCCAGGCTGCCACGGCGCGTCGCCATCCGCGACGGACGGATCGTCGCCGACTCGGCCCACCCCGAGGCGGCCGCCGTGCCGGCCACCGGCACGGGGGCACTCGCCCCGGCCGGCACAACGACTACGACGAGGGAGACACGATGACCTCGACCACGACGCGCCTGGAGCGCCCGCACCTGCGCTCGGCCGACGTCCTGCGCCTGGCCGGGACGGGCCTGCGCGCCCGGCCGATGCGCGCCTTCCTGTCCGCCCTGGGCATCGCCATCGGCATCGCCGCCATGATCGCGGTCGTCGGCGTGTCCACCTCCAGCCGGGCCCAGCTCACCGCCCAGCTCGAGTCCCTGGGCACCAACATGCTCACCGTCACCCCGGGCTCCGACCTCAGCGGCACGGACGTCAAGCTCCCCACCGACGCCGTCGGACGGGTCAAGCAGATCGAGGGCATCCAGCAGGCGAGCTCGACCTCGCTGGTCAAGGACGCCTCCGTCTACCGGAACTCTCTGAGCGACAAGGACGCGACCGGCGGCATCTCGACCCTCGTGGCCGAGCAGGGACTGCTCGACGTCGTCGCCGGCGAGGTCGACAAGGGCACCTGGCTCAATGAGGCGACCTCCACCTACCCGGCGACCGTGCTCGGAGCGACCGCCGCCAAGCGGCTGGGCGTGGTGGAGCCGGGGACTCAGGTGTGGCTCGGCGGCACCTCCTTCACCGTGGTCGGCATCCTCAAGCCCTCGGTGCTGGCCCCCGAGCTCGACAACGGGGCGCTCATCGGGGCGCCGGTGGCCGAGCGGCTGTTCGGCCACGAGGGCAATCCCACGACCATCTACGAGCGCAGCGAGGACTCCGCCGTCGAGCGGGTGAGGAGCCTGATCGGTCCCACGATTTCTCCCCAGATGCCGGGGTCCGTCAAGATCTCGCGCCCCTCGGACGCGCTGGCCGCCAAGAACGCCGCCGACCAGGCCTTCACCAGTCTGCTGGCGGGGGTGGGGTCGATCGCCCTGCTCGTGGGCGGTATCGGGGTGGCCAACACCATGATCATCTCCGTGCTGGAGCGGCGTCGTGAGATCGGCCTGAGGCGCGCCCTGGGGGCCATGCGCAGCCACATCCTCATACAGTTCCTCGCCGAGGCCCTGCTTCTGGCCGGGCTGGGAGGGGCGCTGGGCTGCGTCCTGGGGACCGGGGTGACGGCCGGGATGGCCGCCGCCAGGGGCTGGCCCTTCGCCCTGCCGCTGCTCATCGTGCTGGCGGGCCTGGGGGTCACGGTCCTCATCGGCGCGGTGGCCGGGCTGTACCCGGCGGTGCGCGCCGCGCGCACGCCCCCGACGGCGGCGCTCAATGCCCAGTAGGGGCGCGAGGAGCCGAGTCGGGGGGAGCTGTCCAGTCTCCACGACCCATCCAGGCATGCGGGTCGTGGAGCTCCATCGAGTGGAAGGAGGTCCGGAACGCGGTGGGCCGCCGGGGGCGTGTATCAGGGGTGCGCGCCCGGCGGCCCCGTGCCCTCTCCGCCCACGTCGCCGAGATCGGTCGAGTTCCGCACCGAGATCGGTCCGGTTCCGGCTCGAGATCGGTTCGTGCGGTGGGCGGACTCACCGACCCCGGTGGCGCGCCCGGGGTCGTGCGCGTCGTTTCGCCCGGACCTCCGCGCGCTCCTGACGACGTCGGATGGAGCGGTCCTGCACCCGGTCCGCCGCCAGGGCCTCCAGGTCCGTCGCCAGGGCCTCCCGGGCCGCGGTGCTGCTGCGCGGTTTGCGTGCCGCCCGGGCGCCTCGCGCTGAGCGCGTTTCGGGTTGCGGGCCCGCGCCGCTGAGCGGGCGTCGTCGACGACGGGCCTCGCCGCGGCCGCGCGGTCGATGAGGTCGCCACCGTGCCGGCGCAGCCATTCCTCGACCTCCATGTCGCCCGGCTCCCGGCCGAAGACGACTCCGGCGGCTCGGACCCGGCCACGGCCTTCCCTCCCGGTCCCGGCGCTCCCCGTCTCGGACTCGCCCGGCTCCCGGCCCCGTCACGACGCGCTCGGGGTCAGGGTCCGCCAGGCGACGTCGTACGTCAGAGCGCTCATCAGCGCCCGCTGCGCATTGGTCGAGGCCCGGCCGTGCCCGCCCTCGGAGTTCTCGAAGTAGGTCACCGTCTGCCCCAGGCACTCCAGCCGGTGGGCCATGGTGCGCGCGTGCGCCGGGTGGACCCGGTCGTCCCGGGTCGAGGTCATCAGCAGCACCGGAGGGTAGTCGCGCCCCCGTCTCAGCAAGTGGAAGGGGGAGAAGTCCCGGATGAACTCCCACTGCGCGGGGTCGTCCGGGTCCCCGTACTCAGCCTCCCAGGAGGCGCCGGCCAGCAGGTGGGTGTAGCGGCTCATGTCCAGCAGCGGCACCTCGCACAGCACCGCCCCGACCAGCTCGGGGTACCGGGTGAGCATCATGCCCACGAGCAGGCCTCCGTTGGAGCCCCCGTGCACGGCCAGCCGGTCCGGCGTGGTGACACCCCTCTCGCTCAGCGCCCGGGCGACGGCGGCGAAGTCCTCGTAGACGCGGTGCCGGTGCTCCTTCAGACCGGCCCGGTGCCAGGCCGGCCCGTACTCCCCGCCCCCGCGGATGTTCGCGATGACGTAGGTGCCGCCGCGCTCCAGCCAGGCCTTGCCGATCACCGGCATGTAGCCGACGCCCAGCGGCACCTCGAAGCCGCCGTAGCCGTACAGGATCGTGGGCCCCGGCACGGCGCGCCCCTCGTCATCGACGACCGGTCTCCCCACCTGGAAGTAGGGCACGCGCGTGCCGTCCGAGCTGACCGCCACGTGCTGACCGACCTCGATGCCGGTCGCGTCGAAGCGGTCCGGCGCGGCGCGCAGCACCTCGACGCCGGTCAGGCGGCCGTCGATGTCGAGCTCGCCCGCCATGAGGGTGGTCGGCCGGGTGAAGGACGACGTCGTCAGCCACAATCGGTCGCCCTCCCGCCCGTCGATGGCGGTGGCGCTCACCTCGATCAGGGGACGGCCCGGGCGTAGCGCGGTGGGATCGGCCGCCGGGGCGGGACCCGTGGTGCTCCCGGGGCTCCCGGTGCCGGACGTCGGCTCGCACGGCCCTCCGTCGAGCGCGCTCAGATCCAGGGGGCGGCGCATCCACCCGGCCGAGCCGTCGTCCGCCCCGCCCGGCGGCGTCAGCACCTCCAGGGTGGGCACGCAGTCATCGAGCAGGGTCAGCACCAGGTGGTGGGCGGTCATCGTGAAGCCGGTCAGGAAGGCCGACGACGTCGGGGCGAACAGGGTCTCGAACGTGCGCTCGCCGGACAGGAATGCATCCAGGGGCGCGGCCAGGAGCGAGCCGGCCCGATGAACGGCGCCCGCGATCTCCCAGTCCTCGCGCAGACTCACCAGAAGCCATTCCCAGGCGGCGGTGGCCTGGGCGGAGGAGGGCACGTCGATGTGCACGGCACCCGGGGCGACGGTCGTGCCGGTGTCCGCCAGGGCCGTCGGCCCCGACGACGGCGGGAGGGTCCGGGCCCCGTCGGGGAGCAGCCACAGTTCCTCGGTGTGGAAGTCGGGGTGCGTGAGCAGCCAGGTGCGGCCCCAGCGGTCGCGGTGGGCCCAGGCGCCGTCGTCGTCGACCGCGGCCGTGAGCAGGACCTCGCCCGCGGTCGGCTGCTGCCCGCGCCGCATCCGCCTGACCTGCCGCGGGTATCCGGCGGGGGACAGCGATCCCCGACCCAGGTCGGCGACGGCCAGCACCGAGTCTCCGTCGTCGTCGGCCCATACCAGCGATCCCTTGGAGGCCTCGCGGTGGAAGCCTCCCTCGGCGGGCGGGATGAAGCGCCCGGTGCCGAGGTCCAGCTCGCGAGTGATATCGGTGTCCGAGCCGCCGTCGGACAGGTTCACGAGGGCCCGCTTGCCGGCCAGGGGGCCGGTGCGCAGGACCCGGGCGCCGTGCCACACCCAGGTGACCCCCTCGGCCTCGCTGAGCGCGTCGAGGTCGAGCAGCACCTCCCACCGCGTTCCGGTGTTGTTGCCGTCGTCGCCGTGGCTGCTGGGGCCGTCGTCGCCGTGCTCATCGCTGCCGTTGCCGGTTCCGCTGGGCGCGCCGGTCCTGCTGGTCCCGCTGGGCGTGCCGGGCGCGTTGTTCCCGTCGGCCCGGCCGACCCCGCCGATCCTGCCGGTCCGACCGGGCGCGCCCGCGCGGTAGGACTCCCAGGTGGTGCGGCGCCACAGGCCGCGCGGGTGGTCGGTGTCGGTCCAGAAGTTGTAGAGAAGGCCGTCCGCCTGAGCAGCGGTGGGGATGCGGTCGGACGAGTCGAGGATCGTCTCGACCTCGGTCCGAATAGCCTCGAAGCGCTCGCTCCCCTCGACGGCGGCGAGGGCTGCGGCGTTGCGCTCGGCGACCCAGGCGAGGGCCCGATCCCCCTCGATGTCGTCGAGCCAGGCAGGCGCGGGCGGCAGGTCGGACGGGGGTGGGAAGGCGGTCGCGGAATCGGTCATGGGCTCCATTGTGCCCGCCGGCCCCGCAGGGACGGTCGGGCGCCCCTCCTCCTGCGCACGTCGCCGGATCGTCCACGCCGGCCCCGCAGGGATGGCCGCGCGTCGCGTGATGTCGCCGCTGATCCGCTGCGACGCCGGCGCTCGTAGGGGCGGCCGCGCGGGGGGGGGCTCGCTGTGCCGAGGACCCGAAACTCACGACAGCGAAAGGGGGCATCCGCGCGCGGGGAGGCTCGCTCATAGGACAGCGGAGGAACGGCGAGAGACGGAAACGGGATGATAGAAGTCCCGGCATCCCGCGGGATGCCGGGACTCTCCTGCGATCGCGGGGCCGTGCGATCGCGCCCTCGGACTCAGGCGCCGCCGAGCTTGGAGTCGATGGCGTCGCGGGCGGCGTCGACCTGGGGGTCGAACTTGCCGCCGATCGCCTTCTTGGCCGTCTCGGCGGCCTTGTCGAGGGCCTGGTCCTTGACGGCCTCGCCCTTGTCGGAGCCGAGGAACTCGCCGGCCCTGCTCGTCAGATCATCGAATCCCATAGCAGCCTCCTCTCGTCGGGGGGCGCGGTACCGGATGGCACCGGCCTGGAGACAGGATGGCACGTCGTCGCGGGCGCTGCGAGCACCGCGGGCGCGGCGCCTGGCGAGGCGGCACGGTTCCCGGCGGTGCCGCATCGGGGCCCGCGGGCTCCGGACGGCTGAGGACGGGGAGGCCGCTCAGGACAGCGTGGACAGGACGGTGTCGGCCAGCTCCTGGGTGCGGGCGGCGTCCGTCGTCGTGACCGTGATCGTCGCCCAGTCCCCGCTCTCGCTCTTGCTCGGGGCGGCGATCTGGATGCCCTGGAGAATCTGCGCGCTCTGGGGCTGGGTCATGGTGTAGGTCAGGACGGCGGCCTCCCCGAGCATGGTCTGGGAGGTGGAGTACCCCGTGGGCTCGCCGCCCTGCGCCTGTATCTGCTGGTACATCGCGTCCTCGGTCGGCAGGGAGCGGATCCCCGTCATGGGCGCGACGTTCGCGTTCTCGATGAAGCCGTTGGCATCGGGCGTCGGGGAGAGGGCCTGCATGTCGATCTGCGAGACCACCTCGCGCGCCTGGTCGGGGTCCATATTGAACGCTCTGGCGAACAGCGCGATCTTCTGGTCGTCCTGCATGTCGGCGCCGGTCATGACCGCCCAGTTCTCCGGGATGTCGAAGGAGATCATGGTCGTGGAGGTCGTGACCGTCTGGTGGCCGTCGGACGCCTGCTGGGAGGACTCGTCCGTCGGCCCGGTGGCCTGCGAGCCCGCGCCCTGCGAGTCAGTCGACTGCGCCGAGGCGCTCTCCCGATCCGAGGAATTGTTCCTGGAACCGCCGATCAGTGAGCATGCTGTCAGGGAAGCGGACAGGAGCACAGCAGCGACGATTGCGGTCGCGCGGTGGAAGGTCGTCATGGTCGTCTCCTGAAGTTGCAGAGGAACAGTTCGTATAGTATGCGCCCCAGAGATGCCGATCGGGGCAATGGGGAGAAGTGCCCGGAGGAGTGCGCCGGTGGGACGCGTCCGTCGGGGCCATGCGCGGGGCGGGGGACCGTGCGCGGTGCCCGATTCCGGTTCTTCGTGCTTCCAGATGTGGTGGGCGGGGCGTATGCGATTGAGCGGGCCCTTCTCGCCGAGGTCGGTCGTCGGGATGACGGCTGGCGGTTCCGGGGCGAGCGCTCGCGCCCGCCGGTGGTCTCCCGGGCTCGCCCAGGGGCGCGCCGTCCTCCCGGCGCGGGCCGTCCCGGTGCCCGGGTGTCCGGATCTGTTGCGAGGGCCCGGAGCCTGCTGGAGCGCGCGAGGGGCCTTACCGAAACGATCGGGATCGGCCGATCCTCGCGCGGCCCGGGCCGGACGAGAAGGCATCGGATTGTTCGTACGGCGCCGTGCCGTCGCAAGAGCCACCCGCGCGGTCGTACCCGGGAGCGCGCGGTCGTACCTCTTCTCACGACGTCGTACCCGAAAGCGCGCGGTCGTACCCTGGAGCCCTTCTAACGTACGACCCCGCGTCACAAGGTACGACACCGCGCAAAAAGGTACGACCGCGCGCCCCGACGTACGACCCGGCGCCCCGACGTACGACCGCGCAGGACCCGGACGCACCGAACCACCAGCACCCGCCCGCCGCCGCCCACTCACCGCCGCTGCCCATCCCGACCGCACCCTCGAACACGAAGAACCTCGATTCCGGACGGCGCTGAGCGGTCGGCAGGGACTGGCACGGTCTTCTCAAGCTCACCGCGGACCCGCCGGCGAGGGTCCCTCCGGGGCCGGCGCGGGCGCGGGGCGTACTCGCCGTACCCGCTGTACCGGCGCGCCGTCCGGTCCTCGCGCCGCGCGGCGCGCATGAGGCGGATCACAATGAGTGACACCGGTCGAAGAAAAGTTGAGCGGAATAGACTCAACCTCAATGGGGTTGCACTGCTCGGAGACGCCAGGACCCCCGCGCGTTCGCGGATCGGGGCCTCACCGCCTTCGGCAGTCGTCCTCGACGGCCGGAGGAGCGGACCCCCGGTCGCTTCCGCCCGCCAGGACCTGCGCCGTCTGAACGACTGTCAAGGAGGTCCCCATATGGACACGAACTACACCACCCGCTCCCAGGAGGCCATCTCCGGAGCCATGCAGGCCGCCGCCGCGGCCGGCAACCCCCAGGTCGACGCGCTTCACCTGCTCGTCGAGCTTCTCGGGCAGGAGGACGGCGTCGCCGTCGGCCTTCTCGCCGCTGTCAACCCCGACGCCGGCGCCCGCCAGACCGTCGGGGCGGCCACCCGCCGTGCCCTGACTCAGCTTCCGGCGTCTTCAGGCAGCTCGGTGAGCCGGCCCCAGCTCTCCCGCGGCCTGCTCGCGGCCCTCGAGGCCGCCTCCAACGAGGCCAAGAGCCTCGGCGACGAGTACATCTCCACCGAGCACCTGCTCATCGGCATCGCCGCGGGCAACCCCGACAGCGACGCGGCCGCGCGCATTCTGTCCGACAACGGCGCCACCGCCTCCGCGCTGCGCGACGCCCTGCCCAAGGTCCGCGGCGGCGCCCGCGTCACCTCGCCCGATCCGGAGGGCACCTACAAGTCCCTGGAGAAGTACGGCACCGACCTGACGGAGGACGCCCGCGCCGGTCGCCTCGACCCGGTCATCGGCCGCGACGCCGAGATCCGCCGCGTCGTCCAGGTTCTGAGCCGGCGTACTAAGAACAACCCGGTCCTCATCGGCGAGCCCGGCGTCGGCAAGACCGCCGTCGTCGAGGGGCTGGCCCAGCGCATCGTCGCGGGCGACGTGCCCGAGTCGCTGCGCGGCAAGCGCCTGATCGCCCTGGACCTGGCGGGCATGGTCGCCGGCGCCAAGTACCGCGGTGAGTTCGAGGAGCGCCTCAAGGCCGTCCTCAAGGAGATCAAGGACTCCGACGGCGAGGTCATCACCTTCATCGACGAGCTGCACACCGTCGTCGGCGCGGGCGGCGGCTCCGAGGGCGCCATGGACGCCGGCAACATGCTCAAGCCCATGCTGGCCCGCGGCGAGCTGCGCATGGTCGGCGCCACCACGCTGGACGAGTACCGCGAGAACATCGAGAAGGACCCCGCCCTGGAACGCCGCTTCCAGCAGGTCTTCGTCGGTGAGCCCAGCGTCGAGGACACCGTCGCCATCCTGCGCGGCATCGCCCCGAAGTACGAGGCCCATCACCAGGTCACCGTCTCCGACGGCGCCCTCGTGGCCGCCGCCTCCCTGTCCGACCGCTACATCACCGGTCGTCAGCTGCCCGACAAGGCCATCGACCTCATCGACGAGGCGGCGTCCCGCCTGCGCATGGAGCTGGACTCCAGCCCCGTCGAGATCGACGAGCTCCAGCGCCGCGTCGACCGCATGCGCATGGAGGAGTCCTATCTCGCCGACTCCCTCGCCGACGAGCGGAACGGGGGAGCCGATTCCGACCCGGCCGCCGTCGAGCGCCTCGAGCGCCTGCGCGCCGAGCTGGCCGACGCCTCCGAGCGACTGACCGCGCTCAACGCCCGGTGGGAGGCCGAGAAGGCCGGACACAACAAGGTCGGCGAGCTGCGAGCCGCTCTCGACGAGCTGCGCACCAGGGCCGACCTGGCCGAGCGCGAGGGCGACTTCGAAGAGGCCGGGCGCCTGCGCTACGGCGAGATGCCGGCCCTGGAGGCTCAGATCCGCGACATGGAGGCCGCCCAGGCGGCCGGGGAGGCCGTCGTCGGACCCGACGGCGTCGAGCGCCCGAAGGACTCCGAGGCTCTGCCTCCCATGATCGCCGAGAAGGTCGGTCCGACCGAGATCGCGGAGGTCATCTCCTCCTGGACCGGTATCCCCGTGGGCAAGCTCATGACCGGTGAGCAGAAGAAGCTCCTGGAGATGGAGTCCGTCATCGGCGAGCGTCTCATCGGGCAGAAGGCCGCTGTCGGGGCCGTGGCCGATGCCGTGCGCCGCTCTCGCGCCGGAGTGTCCGACCCGGACCGCCCCACCGGCTCCTTCCTGTTCCTGGGGCCCACCGGCGTGGGCAAGACCGAGCTGGCCAAGGCGCTGGCGGACTTCCTCTTCGACGACGAGCGCGCCATCGTGCGCATCGACATGTCCGAGTACTCCGAGAAGCACTCGGTGGCCCGACTCGTGGGCGCCCCTCCCGGCTACGTCGGCTACGAGGAGGGCGGCCAGCTCACCGAGGCCGTGCGGCGCCGTCCCTACTCGGTGGTGCTGCTCGACGAGGTGGAGAAGGCCCACCCCGAGGTCTTCGACATCCTCCTGCAGGTGCTCGACGACGGCCGCCTCACCGACGGCCAGGGGCGCACGGTGGACTTCCGCAACGTCATCCTCGTGCTCACCTCCAACCTGGGCAGCCAGTTCCTCATCGACCCGCTGCTGAGCCCGGAGGAGAAGCGCAAGGAGGTCATGGCGCAGGTCCGCGCCTCCTTCAAGCCCGAGTTCCTCAACCGGCTCGACGACACGCTCATCTTCGACCCGCTGACCAAGGAGGAGCTCGGCCGGATCGTGGACATCCAGCTGGCCAAGATGCAGGACCGCCTGACGAGCCACCGGCTCACGCTGACGGTCACCGACGAGGCCCGCACCTGGCTCGCCGACGAGGGCTACGACCCCGCCTACGGCGCTCGCCCGCTGCGTCGCCTGGTCCAGCGCGAGATCGGCGACGAGCTGGCCCGCATGATCCTGGCCGGCGACGTCCTCGATGGGCAGGAGGTCGTTGTCGACGTCAGTCCCGACGGCGTGCTCGCCGGGCTGTCGCTGACCGCGCGCGGCGAGGCCTGGGCCCCCAGCGCCACCAGCGCCGCCTGAGGCATCGGGGCGGGGACCGTCCGAGTCCATCGTGGACCGGGCGGCCCCGCCTTCTTCATGCGCTCTCGGGGGCTCGCGGGTCCCGTCCGGGACTGCTCGGCGGTACGAGGGGCATGTCCGTGGCCCGCGCGGTCGTGCTCATGGTCGCGCGGTCGTACGTGGCCTCGCGCGGTCGTACGTGGCCTCGCGCGGTCGTATCTTCTTGCGCCGGGTCGTACCTTGGATGGGCTCCAAGGTACGACCTCACGCGGGAGGGTACGACCGCGTGAGGGAGAGGTGTCGCCGCGCGGGGCTCCTGCGATTGCGATCCGGAGTCCTGCTGGGCGCTGGACCCGGGTCGCCCGCCAGCCTTGTCGAGGCTGGCATTCCTGCACGAGTCGGACGACGGCGTCGTCGGACTCGTGCAGGAATGTCCGACTCGTGGCCCCGGTGGCCGGGCACGGCGCCGTCGGACCGATCTCGATGCGGAACCGGACCGATCTCGGCACGGAACTGAACCGATCTCGGCGCGGAACCGGACCGATCTCGACGAAAGGGGGATGCGGCGCTCGCGGGCCGATGGCACGACCGGTGCCACAATGCGAGCATGAGCAGTTTCGACGGCGCCGCCTCGGGCGATCGCGCTTCCGCACCCGGGGAGGACTCGCGGCGCAGGCCCGGTCGCCCCAGAGCGGGCAGCGAGGACAAGCGCGAGCGGATCCTCAACGAGGCCATCGCGCTGTTCGGAGCGCACGGCTACGCCGGCACCTCCCTGTCGGACATCGCGACTGCGTCGGACATCTCGAAAGCCGGGCTGCTGCACCACTTCACCTCCAAGGATGAGCTCTTCGCCCAGGTGCTGGAGCGGCGCGATCGTGCCGACCGCGCCCGCGTCATGGGAGGAGGCTCGATCGAGGACCCGTGGGAGCTGCTCGACGCCTTCGTCGCACTCGTCGAGCACAATGCGGCTCGTCGAGACCTCGTGGCGATCTACGCGGCGACGACCATGTCCGCCCTCGACGCCGGGCATCCGGCGCACCGGTGGTTCGCCGCCCATCTGGCGGAGTCGGTGACGATGATCGAGGAGGCCCTGGAGCGCGGGAAGAGGGCGGGCACGGTGCGCCCGGAGGCTCCGTCGCGGCTGATCGCCCGATCGGTCGTGGCCCTCAGCGACGGGCTGCAGATCCAGTGGTTGTGCTCGACGACGCCGGGCAGCGCCGCGGATCGGCGCCTGTCGACCACGATGGCTCCCGAGGTCCGTCTTCTCGTGGACGGGCTGAAAGGGCGGTGGCGGATCGATCCCGATGCGCGTGCGTGAGTTCGACACGGGCGGTGCGGCACTCGCGTAGGCTGCGGAGCGCGTCGCCCCGGAGCTGAGCGTTGGGGCGACGCCGGTGGCCCGCGGAGCGCCTCGCGCTCCGACGGCTCTCCGGCAGGTGTTGCGATCATGGACCTGCCGGAGAACCATGCCGGAGAACAGAGGGAGGCCCCGACACCTTACGGTGCGGGGCCTCTCGCCGGGCTCGGGGGCGCGGTCCCTGAATCGCGACATCCCCGAACGCATCGGCAGTCATCGGGGTCCCTGATCCCCTCGTGCCGTCTGCGTTCCGACGAGGAAAACTATAGGGGGTCCGCGCCCAGAAATCCATTCGAGGCTCACCGGAATTCCGCGGGATTCCGGTGGTCCATGATAACGAAACGATCTCGATTCTGTTCTGTAGGTAACGAAACGGTAACATCGGCTGTTCGCGGGGGTTCCGAGGGCCCTGAGAGGGCCTCAACGGCCGCCCCGAGCCCGACCGAGCCCGACCGCGGCCGACCCGCCGCTCCGTCGTCCTCCCTCCCGAGCGCCGTGGGATGATCGCCACATGCTTCAGGACCCACCATCGCCGACGGCCGCCGCCGGGAGGCCGACCATCGAGTTCCGCTCCGCCTACGACCAGGGCTTCGCGCGCGTCGCCGCCGTCACCCTGCCCGTCGTGCTGGCGGACCCCGCCGCCAACGCCGCCGCGACCATCGAGCAGACCCGCGTCCTGTCCGACGACGGCGCGTGCCTGGCGGTCTTCCCCGAGCTCGGCCTGACCGGCTACTCCATCGACGACCTGCTGCTGAGCGATGTGCTGCTCGCCGAGGTGCTGGCCGCCATCGAGACCATCCGCGCGGCCTCCGCCGAGCTCCTGCCGGCGATCGTCGTCGGCGCCCCCCTGCGATGCGGAAGCCGCCTCTGCAACTGCGCCGTCGTCATCCAGGGCGGTGTCGTGCTCGGCGTCGCCCCCAAGTCCTACCTGCCCGACTACCGCGAGTTCTACGAGAAGCGGCACTTCGCCGCTGGAGTCGATGGAGAGGGCCGGGGCGGTGCGGCCGGTCGGCGGTGGATCGCCCTGCCCGGGGTCCGCGATGGTCGGGACGAGACCGTCGCCCGTGTCCCCTTCGGACCGAACCTGCTCTTCGAGGTCGCCGACGTGCCCGGCCTGACCTTCCACGTCGAGGTCTGCGAGGACATGTGGGTGCCCGTCCCGCCGTCCTCCCTGGCGGCGCTCGCGGGCGCCACGGTCCTGGTCAACCTGTCCGGCTCGCCCATCACCGTGGGCAGGGCCGAGGACCGCAAGCTGCTGGCCCGCGCCTCCAGCTCACGGGGCCTGGCCGCCTACGTCTTCGCGGCCGCCGGGCAGGGGGAGTCGTCGACGGACCTGGCCTGGGACGGTCAGACCTTCGTCTACGAGAACGGGGTGCTGCTGGGGGAGACCGAGCGCTTCCCCGACGGGCCGCGCGCCACGGTCGTCGACGTCGATGTCGAGGGGCTGCTCGCCGAGCGCCTGCGCCAGGGCTCCTTCGACGACAACCGGGAGGCCCTCGCCGTCCGCCGAGCGGATGATCCGCTCGAACCGGATGACCTGCCCGGGCGCGCGGCCTCCGCCCCGAACCGCTTCCTCACCGTCCGCATCGGCCGCCGGGCGCTGCGGGTCCCGCGCTCCGACATCGGGCTGCGCCGCGTCGTCGACCGCTTCCCCTTCGTCCCCGACGACCCGGCCCGACTCGCCCAGGACTGCTACGAGGCCTACACCATCCAGGTGGCGGCGCTCGTCCAGCGCCTGCGGGCCATCGGGCTGCCCAGGATCGTCATCGGGGTGAGCGGCGGGCTCGACTCCACCCATGCGCTCATCGTGGCCGCCCGCGCCGTGGACCGCCTCGGCCTGGGACGCGAGCACATCCACGCCATCACCATGCCCGGATTCGCCACGAGCGCCGAGACGAAGCGGAACGCGCTCGCCCTGGCGGAGGCGCTCGGCTGCCGCACCGAGGAGCTCGATATCCGCCCCGCCGCCGAGCGAATGCTCGCCGCCATGGGCCACCCCTACGGGCGCGGCGAGCGCGGGCGCGAGGCGTACGACGTCACCTTCGAGAACGTCCAGGCCGGACTGCGCACCGACTTCCTCTTCCGCATCGCCAACCATCGTGGCGGCATCGTGCTGGGCACCGGCGACCTGTCCGAGCTGGCGCTGGGCTGGTGCACCTTCGGGGTGGGCGACCAGATGGCCCACTACGGCGTCAACGCCGGCATCCCCAAGACCCTCATCCAGCACCTCATCCGCTGGGTCGTGGCCGAGCGCCTGTTCGACGACGCCGTCGGGCGCACTCTCCTGGCCATCCTCGGCACCGAGATCAGTCCCGAGCTGGTCCCGGCCGAGGCCGGCGGGACGATCCAGTCCACTCAGGCGATGATCGGGCCCTACGCCCTGCAGGATTTCACCCTGTGGCACGTGCTGCGCCGCGGTTCCCGGCCGAGCCGGATCGCCTTCCTGGCGGAGAAGGCGTGGGCGGACGCGGGCGCGGGCCGGTGGCCGGCCGGCCTGCCGGAGGAGGAGAGGGTCTCCTACGACCTGGTCGCCATCAGGACGTGGGAGCTGCTGTTCCTCCGCCGGTTCTTCTCCAACCAGTTCAAGCGGTCCACTCTGCCCAACGGGCCGAAGGTCGTGGCGGGCGGGTCGCTCTCCCCGCGCGGGGACTGGCGCATGCCCTCGGACGCCGGCGGCAGCGCGTGGATCGCCGAGCTCGAACGCAACGTCCCGCCGTCCTGAGAGCGCATTCTCGCCGAGATCGGTCGAGTTCCGCACCGAGATCGGTCCGGTTCCGCACCGAGATCGGTCCGGTTCCGCACCGAGATCGGGCCGACGTCGCCGCGCTCCGACTCGTAGGCTGAGACGATGCGCAAGCTCCTCTCCACCGACCTCGACGGCACCATCATCTTCAATGCGACCGTGTCCCGGACCGATCTGGACGCCATGGAGCGCTGGCGCGATGCCGGCCACATTCTCGTCCCCAACACCGGGCGCTCGGTATCCGCTCTGCGCAACGCCCTGCGCGGCTCCGGTCTGGTCTTCGACTACTCCGTGCTCTACACCGGCGCAGTCCTGACCGGCCGCGACTACGACGTCCTGAAGGCCAGGACCCTGCCCGACGGCTTGGCGGAGGAGGTGCTCGACCTGCTCGACGGCGAGGCCGGCGTCACGGTCTTCGTCACCACGCTCGACGGCGACCTCCAGCTCTACGACTCGATCGGTTCCGACACGGCCCTGCTCACCCTGTTCTCCCGGGCGTCCCGCGCCGACCTGGCGGGGCGAACCGTCGTCGGCGTCCCGCTGCGCATCGCCGACCCCGTACTCCTCGCACGCGTGCAGGCGGAGATCGGGCACCGCTGGGGGGACGCCGCGGTCGCCTTCCGCAATCAGGACTTCCTCGATGTCGTGCCGGCCGGGTCGTCCAAGGGCGCGGGCCTGGCCTCCCTGGTCGGGCTCCTCGTCGCCGACGACGGCCCCTGCCGGGGCGAGCGCATCGAGACCTGGAGCATCGGCGACTCGTGGAACGACATCTCCATGCACGAGGCCGCCGACCACGCCGTCGCCATGAACGACTCGCCGCCCGAGGTCCTGGCCGTCTGCGAGGGCACGACGCCGTCGGTCGCCTCCCTCATCGACTCGATACTCACCGCTTCCGACTGAGCCGCGTCCGAGTGGAACGGCACGGTTTCGCTCATGCTCCGATCGGGACCGGGTAGGCTCCACGCGGGCCGCGGTCGCCCGCCGCCGCGGGCTCCGGGCAGTGGCCAGCAGAGCCCGGTGGGGGTCGGCGGACCCGGTGGAGCCGGTAGAGTGCCGGGCGGAGCCCGGTGGAACGCGGAACAATGCGGAACAACGCAGAACAGAGTACTGAGGAGAGTCCATGACTGTTGAGATCGTCACCGAATCCAACCCCGAGCTCGTCGAGGCGATGGAGCGCCTCATCCCCCAGCTCTCCCGCTCCGCTCCGGCGCTGACCGCCGAGCAGTGCGAGGCGTTCGTGGGGCAGGAGGGCGTCCACCTGTTCGTTTTCCGCCCCGACGCTCCGGATACGGACGGCGCCCGCCCGATCCTGGGCATGCTGACCCTGGCGACCTTCTCGATCCCCACGGGTCTGCGCGCCTGGGTGGAGGACGTCGTCGTCGATTCCGCCACCCGCGGTCAGGGGGCCGGGCAGGCGCTCGTGGAGGCGGCTGTCGCCCATGCCGGCAGGATTGGCGCCCGCACGGTCGACCTGACCTCCCGCCCGTCACGCGAGGCCGCGAACCGTCTGTATCGCCGCTGCGGCTTCGAGCTGCGGGAGACGAACGTGTACCGCTACACCGGCAAGTGATGAGCCGGGTGCTCTCCGCGGGTTGCCCCTGCTCTCGACTCGGGTGCCCCTAGGGGCCGTTCGCCCGGGGGCGCCCCCGTGGGCCGATCCGACGGAGAGCGCCGAGCCGGCTCCATGGAGGGCATCGGGAGTGCGCCCACTCGGCTCCGCGGAGAGCACCGGGCCGGCTCCACGAGACCGGGAGCGCGCTGGCCGGGGTGGCGCGGGCGGCGCACTCCCGCGGATCCTCCGGCGGGGCCTCGCGACGGCACGGGGGCACGACTCCGCGCCCGCAGCCGAGGGGCTCAGCCCTCAGTGGGATTGAGAATGGCCGCCTCGATCACGACCGCCCCCGAGGCCAGGTCCACGATGCGCAGGACGTAGGGGTGGTCGACGACGAACTCGACGGGTCTGCTCGCGTCGTCGGCCGGCGCTCCGTCGCCCCCGACCTCGGTGAGGGCGGCGGCGACGGTGCCCTCACCGGCCACGATCAGGCGCACCTGCTGCACGGCCTGGTCGATGTCGAGGCCCGGGGAGATGTGATCCAGCATCAGCGTCTTCACGCCCAGCGACTGCAGGACGGGCTTGATGTCCATGACTCCGGACGCCAGGTCGAGCTTCGGCAGCTTGAGGGCGACCTCCTGCCGAGCCCTCGCCGACGTGAGGGCCGCCGTCGCCTCGCCCCAGGTGCTCGGCGGCATATCGGCGGGGGAGACGACGTCGTCGGGCAGGATCACGTCCATGACCAGCTCGCCGGAATCCGTCGTGCCCGATCCCGATGGGGAGGGGACGGGTGCGCCCGGCGTCGTCGCCCCGGCCGTGTAGGGCAGGCGCAGGGCGCGCCACCCCTGCCCCTGGGCCAGCGCGTAGGTGCCCGTCCCGGTCATGAGATCGGCGGTGGAGGCCGAGCCGTCGGACAGCGTGAAGGGCGAGCCCTTGGCGGTGTGCTCGGCCGTGAAGGGGGCGGCCCAGCGAGCGGCGAAGAGCAGCGCGTTCTGCAGTACGAGGCGCATGCCGGGCGTGACGTCGATGCCGGACTTCTTGATGAGCCCGCCGGTGTGCAGGGAGGCCCAGGCGTCGAGGGCGGCCTTGGCATCGTCGTTGGGCGCGCGGCCGACCTCGGCGGCGTACCAGCGCCTGGCGTCGTCGAGGTACCGCTGACTGACCACGGTGTCCTCCTTGACGAGCAGGATGTTGTTGGCGACGTGGAGCAGGGGCGTCTCCGGGATGGCGTCGGGGTCGAAGTCGCGCAGCCGCTGGACGTCCTCGACGTCGAAGCGCTGGAGGGCCTGCTGAACGGCGCTCCAGGTGGAGTCGCGGGTCCGGGCGTCGGCGGCGGCGTCGAGCCCCAGGGCGGGATTGAGCCCCTCGCCGACGGCGTCCGCCCCGGCGTGCAGGAGGGCCAGGATGAGGGCGATCCCGATGGGGCAGGACAGGGCGTTGCGGTCGCCCTCCTCGTCGAGCCGTGTGGAGATCATGGTGGCGCCCACGGTGCTGCAGGAGGCCGTCGCGGCGGCCGATCGCGCCTCGTCCAGGCTGACGGACTCGGTGTCCACCTCCGAGGGCAGCCACTCGATCTTGGCCAGGGCGTCGTCGCGCTTCTTGTCGGACGGGGCCGAGCCGCAACCGGTGAGCGCCCCCGCGGATGCCAGGGCCGCGAGTGCCGAGAAGGACCGGAGGGCGGTGCGGCGCGGGACGAAAAGCGGCGGACGGCGCGCGACGCGGCCGCTCGGAGACGACGGGCTCATGGACTTCATGGGGACAGTCTCCAGCGGGGCCGGGTGCGCTGTCAGCCCGACGGGTGGGGAGCGTTATCCTGGACACGCTCGTTCCTCGGCGGCTCCGTCCTCTCCGCGTCCTCGTCGTGGAGCCGCCCGCGCGAGCGCCCGGAACGCGAGGAGTACCCGCATGCGTCAGCTCATCGCCACCGACCTCGACGGCACGATCCTGTTCGACCGGAAGGTCTCGCCCGCCGACCTCGATGCCATGAGGCGGTGGAGGGCGGCCGGGAACCTGCTCGTGGTGGATACCGGCAAGTCCGTCTTCGCCACCCGCGACACCCTCGAGCCGCTCGGCGTCGTCTTCGACTACGCGGTCGCCTTCACCGGCGCTGTGCTCGTCGACGGCGGCTACCGCGTGCTGTCCTCCCGCTTCCTCCCCGAGGGGTTGGCGCACGAGATCGTCATGGACCTGCAGGGGGTCGACGGTCTCACGGTCTTCGCCACCACGCTGGAGACCGATCACATCGTGACGGACACGTACCACGAGGTCTCCCCGATACTCCAGGTGTTCGTCCCCATGCCGCCCGGGGATATGGCCGGGCACCGCTTCATCGGAGTGCCCATGCGGGTGCGCGACGACGATGTGCGTGAGCGACTCGTCCTGCGCCTCAGCGAGCGCTGGGGCGAGAGGATCGAGGTGGTGCGCAATCAGGAGTTCCTCGATGTCGTGCCGGCCGGGTCGTCCAAGGGCGCGGGTCTGACCTCCCTGGTCGGGCTCCTCGTCGCCGACGACGGCCCCTGCCGGGGCGAGCGCATCGAGACCTGGAGCATCGGCGACTCGTGGAACGACATCTCCATGCACGAGGCCGCCGACCACGCCGTCGCCCTGCCGTGGTCCCCCGCCGAGGTCGCGGCCGTGTGCGAGTGCACGGTGGGATCCGTGGCCGAGCTCGTCGATCGCGTTCTCGGCGCTTCCGGCGACACCCAGGAGGAATGATGACCGCCGGTCGTTACGTCAAAGCCGTCCTGTGGGACATGGACGGCACGCTCATGGACTCCCAGCCGCTATGGGACGAGGCCTTCCGCCGCTGCTGCCGGGAGCGGGGAGGGACCGTCACCGAGGAGCATGTCGCGGGCATCGCGGGGGCGTCCATCGAGCGCACCCGCGGGCTCATCGCCGCGACCGGCGCCGCGCCCTCGCCCGAGGACCCGGCTGCCGCCGAGATCTTCTCCCGGATGACCGCGGAGGTCGAGGCGGCGGTCCGCGCCGATCCCCCGATCCTGCCCGGCGCCCGGAGGATCACCTCGATGCTCAGCGAGGTCGGGTTGGCGCAGGTCATCGTCACGCAGTCCCCGCGGCGCATCGTCGAATCGGTCGCCCGCGCGCTCGGCGACGTGTTCGTCGCCCTCGTCACCGGCGACGACGGCCTGTCCGGCAAGCCCGCGCCCGCGCCCTACGCGGCGGCGGTCGAGCTCCTCGGCCTTAGGCCCGAGCAGTGCGTCGTGGTCGAGGACTCCGCCACGGGGGCGGCCTCGGCGCGCTCCAATGATCTGCTGGTCGTGCAGGTGGGCGGCGGCGCCAAGCACTTCCCCGGGGATCCGGGCCTGATCGTGGTGAGGGATCTGGCCTCCATCACGCCGCACCTGCTGCTGTGGGACGACTCAGTGCTCCCCTCCGTGCGGCTCTCCGCGGCCGGCTCCGGGCGCGCCTCCGCGGACGCCTCAGCCTCCGACTCCGGGCCGGCCGGTGCGGTCGGTGCTGCCGGTGCGGCTGATGCGGTCGGTGCCACCGGCGCTGCTGACGCGACTGGCGCTGCCGGTGCGGCCGACGTCGTGAGTGGTGAGCGCACCTATGCCGCGGATGAGCTCTTCTTCTCCACGACCGACGCCTCGGGCAGGATCCGCCGGGCTAATTCGATCTTCATGCGCTTGTCCGGATACCCGCGCGGCGCCCTGGTGGGACGCGCCCACAACGTCGTGCGCCACCCCGACATGCCGGCGGGCCTGTTCCGCTCGATATGGGAGGACATCAGCGCCGGCGGCGCCGCCAGCGCCTACATCACCAACCGCTCGTCCGATGGCGGCCGCTACCGCGTCTTCGCCACGATCGTCCCCTCGGGCGACGGCTTCCTGTCCGTGCGCACGCTGCCCATGAGAACCGGTCTGCGCGACACCATCGAGGCCGTCTACGCCCGTGTGCGGATGGTCGAGGCCGCCTCCGCGGCCGGCGGCTCCTCCCGTCGTGAGGCGGCCGCCGCTGGTCAGGCCGCCCTGGTCGAGGAGCTGCGGGCACTCGGCTACCGCGATTCGACCGACTTCACTCGCAGGACTCTTCCCGACGAGGTCGCGGCCCTCGTGGCCGCCGGCGTCGCCATCCCCGAGCGGGATGTCGGCGGCCCGCTCGCCCGCGTCCTCGCCGAGATGAACGGCGTCGAGGTCGCCACCGCCGACCTGGTCGCCCTGCTGGACGAGTGCGGCCGCCTGGTCGCGCTGCTGGGCAGACGCTCCGCCGACATCGACGCCCTGTCCGCCCGCCTGGGGCGGCTGCGCGACTGCCTGCGCGAGGTGGCGGCCGACGTCGGGAGTCTCGGATCGGGCCGGGAGAACGACGTCTCCGAGCGTTACCGGGAGGTCGATGCCCTCATCCTGGAATGCGTCGAGCAACTCCACCCCCTGGCGGGTCAGGTCGCCGAGCTGCGCGGCGACGTGGACTCGGTGCGCTTCGGCATCGCCCTGCTGCGGTTGCACAATCTGGCCTCGGGCTTCTTCGCCCTGCAGATCATCGACGGCGAGGACGAGCTGGAGGCCAACGACGCCGTCGGCTCCCTCGATGAGCTGGCCGGGGCCCTGCGCGATGGCGCCGAGCGTCTCACCGAGCGCCTGTCCCTGTACCACGCCCGTGCCGAACTGGTCGGCGGCGAGCTCGACGACGTCGCCGGGGCCCTGACCGCCATCCGGCGTCCACTGCTCGACCTGCTGGATGCGGCCTCCGAGGCGGGGACCGTTGCCGGGGCCTCCGTGCGCGCCGCTCGTCCGCTGGTTCGCGACGGCTTCCCGGAGGCCCGGGACCTGGCCGATCTCGCCGGTGCCGTGCGCGACCTCGACGTGCCCTACGCGGCCGCGGATGTCGAGGCCCGTCTTGTGCTGGTCGAGGCGGCCCTGGCCGAGCTCGTCTGAGTCGGCGAAGAGGCGGTGCGGGAGGGCGGGCGGCGAACCAGCTCGACCAGGACCTCGGCGTGGTCGGTGTGGGGGAACATGTCGAACAGCCGGGCCCGACGGGCCCGCAGTGAGGGCATCGCCTCCAGGTCGGCTGCCAGACTCACCGGATTGCACGAGGAGTACAGCACTCGGGCCGCACTGGAGTTCTCGATCCGTCTCGCCAGCCCGGTCCCGATCCCGCGTCGCGGTGGATTGACCACCAGCAGGTCCGGCACGGCGCTGCCGCCGGGGTCCAGGACTCGTGCGTCGCCGACCTCGAAGCGGACCTCCCCGGACGGAAGTCCCATGAGCTCCGCGGACTCCCGCGCCCCGCGGATCGCGGGCGCCGACACCTCCACGCCCAGCACGCGACGACCCGGGCCGGCCAGCGCCAGCGCGAAGCCCCCGACGCCGCAGAACAGGTCCCACACCTCGGCGCCGCCGCTCAGGTCGCGTGCCCAGTGCGTCGCGGTCGCGTAGAGAGCCTCGGCCACACCTGTGTTGGTCTGGAAGAAGGAACGGGTGGGGAGGAGGAGGGGCAGCTCGATTCCCGGGGAACGCGTGGTCCCGGGGCTGACGAGGACTCCGGCAGCCCCTCGGCCCGATGCGGATCCGGCGGCCGCGCCCACCGCGGCCTCGCCGCTCCGGGCCCCGATGCCGGCGGTGTCGCTGGCCCGGGCCTCGGCGCTGGCCCGGGCCCCGGCGGCGGCGCCTCCGTCCGGCTCCGGCAGCCGCAGGCGCATGAGCAGGCGATCTCCCCAGGGGATGTCCTCGGTGAGGATGAGCTCCTCCTCTCCCTCGATGATCGCCTGGTGAACCGGTTGAATGTTGACGCTCATGACGGCGAGGGTCGGCAGCGCCTCTCTCAGCCCCGGCAGGGCGCTGCGCAGGCGCTCGACGTGCCGGTGCGACCGCAGGACCCAGCGCACCATGAGGTCGCCGTCGGGGGAGGCGGTGACGAGGATATGCTTGAGCTCGCCGCGCCGGGCTCGGACGTCGTAGGGCCCGAGGCCCAGCCGGCTCACGGTCCGGGCGAGGGCGGGCAGAGCCGCCTCGATCTCGGACACGTGCAGGGGGCATTCGCGCAGGTCGATGCCGCCGTCGGGGCCGAGAACGCCGAGGATCGGGGAGGCCGCCCGGCCCGAGACGACCATCTTCGCCTTGTTGCGGAATCGGTTCGGGGCACTCGCCACGGGGGCCAGCCAGGCCCCGTCGGGCACGGGGCGGGCGGCGGAGGCGAGGAGCGCCGCAACGCGCTGCTGCTTGCGGTGGAGCTGGAGATCCAGCGGCACGTCCTGATGCGGGCAGGACCGGCAGGTCCCGCTGCTGTGCAGTGGGCAGAAGGCGGCCGACGTCGGTGGATGATGGGTGCCGGCGCGCATGGGGACAATTGTGGGCCCTCCCCGGCAGTGGGCGTGACGCGGGCGCGGTGCCGCCATGGAGGAGAGACGAGCGGACGCGGGAGAGACGCGGGGCTGAGTTGATATGACCTGACCCGTGGGGCCGGGACGCGTTTCCCGGCCCCACGGGCCTTCGTCACCGAGGGGCTCGACTCCCGGGTTCCCAATTCCGGGAGGAGCGCTCCTCCTTCGCCGAAGCGGCGCCTCGGGCTCCCTTAGACCCTCGGTCGCCTCGGAAAGCGCCCGGTCATCGGGTTCCCCAACCCTCACGACCGCTCCCGTCCGGCGGTGACTCATATATAACCGGATGAACCTGGACGAACACCACTAAGGCGCCTGAAAGAAACCTAGGAAATGTGAAACGTCTGCGTAACGCCACGTTCAGCGCGTCAGGGCCCGCAGGATCGTCGTGACGGTGGCACTGATGAGGAGGACGGGCCCCGGCGCAGATTCGACGACGCCCGCCACTGCATGGGCTCTCACATGCTGCACTGTCCCGTCGGAGTCCGGCGCAGTGACGCTCCGCCGGCGCGTGGGCGCCCGGCACAGGGCGTGGCGGTCGAGCGGGGCCTCGGGCTCGCCGGAAGAGGGGCGGTGAGTCACGGTGGCGGAGTGCGTGAGTGGGAGGGCCTCCGATCATCCGGATCCTCGAAGCGTGCTCCGAGGACGCCGCCGACTACGGTCGGTGGGGCGTTCGACTCCCCGGCTCTCTCGGGCACACTTGCCCCATGACCGACCCCGTCCTCGACTCGCCGCCCATGAGGGCGCCTATCCTGCCGCGCACCGGCATCGGCACCGACGTTCACGCCTTCACCGACCCGGACTCGACCGAGCCCCTGCACCTGGCCTGTCTGACCTGGCCCGGCGAGCGCGGTCTGGAGGGGCACTCCGATGGCGACGTCGTCGCCCACGCCTGCTGCGACGCCCTCTTCTCCGCCGCGGGACTGGGGGACCTCGGCTCCAACTTCGGGACTGCCGAGCCGCGGTGGAGGGGAGCGGCCGGTGGTGTGCTCCTGACCGAGGCGGCGAGGCGGGTGCGTGCGGCCGGATACGAGATCGGCAATATCGCCGTCCAACTCGTCGGGGCGCGTCCCCGTGTCGCGGGCCGGGTCGGCGAGGCCTCCGCCGCCCTGTCGGCCGCCGTCGGGGCCGACGTCGCCTTCTCCGCCACCACCACCGATCACCTGGGATTCCTGGGGCGCGAGGAGGGGCTGCTGGCGATCGCCACCGCCCTGGTCTACTCGGTCCCGGCGCTCTGAGCCCACCCGCGTGGCGAGCGTCTGCTCCGCCTCCGCGGGACTCGGTGTCCGGGTCGCGCGCCAGAACGACGCCGTCCAGCCTGCTCCGCCTCCGCGGGAAACTCGATCCTGGCGCTCCGAGCCCGCTCCTGCCGGAATCGTGGGGCATCCGACGGGCGCCATGAGGCTGCTGCGGCTGCTGATCCGATCGTATCGACCGGATCAGCAGGGGACGCCCGATGGGTGCCGGGGAGGCCGTCGCGCCTTCTGCTCCGGGCTCGGAGCGCGTCCACGCGATCGGACTTTGTTGCGCGCGGTCGTACCCGGACCCATGAGGTCGTACCCTTGTCCGCGCGGTCGTACCTTAAGGCCTCTCTAACATACGACCGCGCGGGCCCATGTACGACCGCGCGGCTTCATGTACGACTTCGCGAGTTCATGTACGACCGCGCGGGGTCGCGCGCGGCGGGGCCCGCGCGAAGCCCGGTCCTGCGCGGGGCGCCTTCCTCTGCGATCTGAACGGGGGTCCACGATCTGAACGGGGGCGTGCGCACGTGCCCGACGAGGCTGACGTTGTGGGACGAGTCGGACGACGACGCCGTCCGACTCGCGCAGAAAAGCCCGTCTCGTGGAGGGGCGCGCAACGGGATACGGAGTATGCGGTGAGCGTCCGCCGTCCGACTCGCACCGAGATGCCGGATTCGACGCTTGGCGCCTCCGCCCGGGAGGACCCGATTGGAGATCGCGTTGCTCAGCATGAGGACGCGGACTGGCGCCCCGCCCGGGAGAGCCCGACGTCCAACGGCAAGCCGATGCTCGTCGTCGAGTGCTGCCGCCCCCGCCCGGGAGGACCCGATACGCTGAGCCGGTGAGTACCGATCGCGCCGAGCGCCCTGCATTGAACCTGCGCCTGTACGACTCCGCCGCCCGCGCCGTCGTCCCCCTGGCGCCCACAGTCGTCCCCGGGACGGTCACGATCTACCTGTGCGGCGCCACCGTCCAGGGCGCGCCCCACATCGGGCACATGCGCTCGGCCATCGTCTTCGACGTGCTGCGGCGCTGGCTCGAACGGTGCGGCCAGAGGGTCCTCCTCATCCGCAACGTCACCGACATCGATGACAAGATCCTCGCCAAGTCCGCCGCCGCCGAGCCCCCCGTGCCCTGGTGGGCATGGGCCCAGCGCCATGAGCGCGAGTTCGACGCAGCCTACCGGGCACTGGGCGTGGCTCCGCCCACGTACGAGCCGCGCGCCACCGGCCACATCCCGGAGATGATCGATCTGGTCGGCCGCCTGCTGGACTCCGGGCACGCCTACGTCGGGGAGCGCGGCAACGTCTACTACGACGTGCGCTCCCTGCCCGACTACGGCTCGCTGACCAACCAGCGCGTCGAGGACCTGGCCACCACCGAGGACGAGTCCCAGCTGGACGACGACGTCGAGGCCGACAAGCGCGATCCGCGCGACTTCGCCCTGTGGAAGACCGCCAAGCCCGCCGAGCCGGACGACGCCGCCTGGGACGCCCCCTGGGGCCGGGGCCGGCCCGGCTGGCACCTGGAGTGCTCTGCCATGTCCCGGCGGTACCTGGGGGAGGCGTTCGACATCCACGGAGGCGGCATCGACCTGCGCTTCCCCCACCACGAGAACGAGCAGGCCCAGTCCCACGGCGCGGGCTGGGGCTTCGCCCGCCACTGGGTCCACAACGCCTGGGTCACCATCAAGGGCGAGAAGATGAGCAAGTCGCTGGGCAACTCCCTGACCGTGGCCGAGCTGCTCAAGACGTACGACCCCGCCGTCCTGCGCCTGGCCCTGGGCACCATCCACCACCGCTCCACCGTGGAGTTCTCCGACGAGACCCTCGCCGAGGCCGCCGCCCTGTGGGAGCGCCTGAGCGGCGCCGTCCTGCGCGCCCGGGAGGTGGTCGATGATCCCGGTCGTGCTGATGCCTCCGGCGCCTCCGACGCCGCAGCCGTCGCGGTGGACGCCTCCGCCGAGGAGGTCCGCGCCCGGGCCCTGCCGGCCGAGTACGCGGCCGCCATGGATGATGACCTGGGCCTGGCCGGGGCCATGGCTGTCGTCCACGCCACCCTGAAGCGGCTCAACACCGCGCTCGCTGCTCCCTCCCCGGAGCGCGGCGCCGTCGCCGATGCCGCGCTGGACCTGCGCTCCCAGCTCGACGTCCTGGGCCTGGACCCCCTCGCCGAGCCCTGGCGCTCCCGGGTCCTCGGCGGCTCGGGCGTCGGGAGCGACTCCGCCATGGACGCGCTCGACCACCTCGTCGCCGCCCTGCTCGACCAGCGGGCCGAGGCCCGCGCCGCCAGGGACTGGCCCCGTGCCGACGCCCTGCGCGACGAGCTGACCGCGGCCGGCGTCGTCGTCGAGGACTCTCCCGCCGGCGCCCGCTGGCACCTCGCCTGAGCGCAGCTGAAAGGACCACCCATGCCCGGAAACGAGCAGTACCCCGGAGCCAGGCGCCGTACCTCCAAGAAGGGCCCCACCAGGGGCTCCGGCGGCAAGCGCCGTCGGGGGCTGGAGGGGCGCGGCCCCACGCCCAAGGCGGAGGACCGCGTCGGCCACCCCAGGGCGCGGGCGAAGGCGCGCGCCGAGGCTCGCGCCGCCCAGCCCACGCATGCCAAGCGGTTGGAGCAGGCCAGGGCCCGCATCGGCGTGCCCGCGGACCATGAGATCGTGTGCGGTCGCAACGCGGTCGCCGAGGCCGCCCGCGCGGGCGTCCCGATCACGCGGGTGTTCATGATCGCCTCCGCGGCCTCCTCCGGCGCCGACGAGCGCCTCGGCGCCGTCGTCCGGCGTGCGACCCTCCTGGGCGCTCCAGTGGTGGAGGTCACCAAGCTCGATCTGGAGGCCCTCACCGACGCCGCCCACCAGGGCGTGGCCATCGAGGTGCCCGCCTACGAGTACGCCGATGCCCTCGACCTGCTGGACCGCGCCCGCGGCACCGGCCGCACGCCGCTGCTGGTCGCGCTGGACCACGTCACCGACCCGCACAATCTCGGGGCGGTCCTGCGCAGCGCAGGGGCCTTCGGGGCCGACGGCGTCCTCATTCCCGAGCGGCGGTCGGCCGGGGTCAACGTCACCGTGTGGAAGGTCTCGGCCGGGGCGGCGGCCCGGGTTCCGGTGGCCCGCGAGACGAATCTCGTGCGCACCCTGACGACCCTGAAGAAGAGGGGCTGCTTCGTCGTCGGACTCGATAGCGGCGGGGACACGGTGCTCGAGGACCTCACGCTCGCCGACGCCCCGCTCGTCGTGGTCACCGGGGCCGAGGGCGCGGGCCTGACCCGCCTCGTGCGCGAGACCTGCGACGTCATCGCCTCCATTCCGATCTCCCGCGCCGTCGAGTCGCTCAACGCCGCGGTGGCCACCGGCGTCGGCCTCTACGAGATCGGCCGCCTGCGCCGCGCCGCCCGGGCCATGTCCGAGGAGGCGCAGCGGGCGTCGGGGCGGGCCGCCGCAGAGGCGTGAGGCCGTGATCAGAGCGTCAGGGCCACCGGGGCGCACCGGCTCGACGCCGGTCGAGCGCCCAGGGCTGACCAGCGTGCCCGTTGCTGACACAATGGGCGTCGGACCCGTACTCCCATCACCGGGCCGACCGCGGCGCGGCCGGCCCCAGCCGGCTAGGAGGCCGCCATGGCTCAGGACACCGCACAGCGCTGGAACCGCACCGAAGGCGTGCTCATCGCTCCGGGCACCCAGCCGGAGGCGGTCGCCGGCCGCCTCTCCGCGGATCGGGTCGTCGCCCGTCTCGAGTGGTACCCCTCCAGCCCCCATCTGCTGTCGATGACGCTCATGGCCGACGCGGACGGCCGTGTCGCCGTCACCCCGCCCGCGCGCGGGGGAGTCGTCGCCGGACTCGGCGTCAGCGAACTCGCCGAGTCCCTGGCCCGCGAGTTCGGGGCGGACGTGACCATCGGCCCCGCCGCCTTCAACGCGCTGCCGGACGACGTCGTCCTTCCCGAGGTCCCGGGCGGCCCCGGGGCGACCACCTGCACGCTCGTGGTCTCCCCGCTGAGCGCCTACACGGTGCCCCTGCAGGCCACGCTGCTGGAGCGCCCGCTCGTCGTGGCCTCCCTGCCCGGCCTGGACCGCCGGATCGTCATGTACACCGGCGACGGCGCGGGGCTGGGGACCTTCGGCTGGGACGAGGAGTCCCTGCCCGTCCTCGTTCTGACTGTCGACGAGCGCGACGTCACCGCTCGTGCCATTCCCACCGGGGAGAGCGAGGACGACGCCGTCTTCTCCTGGAGCATGACCTCGCGCTACGTGTGGGGCGGGGTCGATGAACCGGGTCCGGCGCTGCGAGCGCTGGTCGATGAGCTCCTCAGCGACTCGACCGACGCCTCCGTCATCGCCTCGACCGTGCCGGGCGCCGACGTCGAGGCCGCTGCGGCCGCCTTCGAGACGCCGGGCCTGGACGGCATGATCTCCCTGACTCGCGCCCTGGGCCTGCCCGACTGGGTGGAGTCCGTCCTGGCCCGGCGTCTCGCGCCCGCGGAGGTGCCCGGCGCCGTCGTTCACGAGCCCCGCGGCCTGTCCAACGCGGTGGGGCGCAGCGTCGGCATGCTTCTGCGGGACCCCTCCACCCCGGGCTCCGCCTTCTGGCAGTCCTACGTCCGCACTGTCACCGACATGCCCTGGGCCGTGCGCGGCGCGGCGATCCTCGAGGCGGGACTGGGCGGGGCGCTGGTGGGCGTCGCGGTGCGCCGTCACCACAGGAACGGCCGTCTGCCCGGCGGCCTGCTGGGCGTGGGCATCGTGCTCATGGCGGACGCGATCGCCGAGACCTCGCTGGCCTCCTGGACGCGCCACCGCGAGTTGCGACGCCGCGCCGACGAGGAGATGGCGCTGGTCGCCGAGGAGCTCGGCGCCTGAGGCGGGCTCGCAGGGCGTCCGCGGCCGCCGAGCGGCGGGAACCGGGCGTTCGTGACGGGCGGCCGCGGCTCCGCGGGCGGCCTTCGCTCACTCCCCCTTGAACTTCATGCCGGCGGTGAAGCCCATGGGATTGAGCTCGTAGGCCATGGCCATCTCCTCGTCGCGGGCGGCGAACTCCTCGTCGTCGTTGACGACGGGCTCGTCCTCCTCCCCGTCGAAGATCGCGGCCATCTCCTGGGTGTCGCCGAGCGAGAGATAGGACTCCTCGTCCCAGTGCTGGGGCAGGACGTTGTCGATGTAGTCGGCGAGTACCTCCTCGGTGGTGACGTCGCGCTGCTGGGCCTCGGACATGTACCAGCGGTGCTCGAGCACCTCGTGGAAGATCTCCGCCGGCTCGAGCTTGCGGCGCAGCTCCATCGGCACGGCCGCGATCGTCGGCTCGAAGACGTTCGTGAGCCAGGCGTGGGCCACCTGCTCGATGGGCTCGTCCTGGCGGCCGGTGTAGGCTCGGTAGGCCTCCAGGTCGTTGAGCATGCGCTGCCCCTGCCGCTCCTGGACGTCCAATCCGGTGAGGCGCATGACCTGGCGGTGGTAGTGGCCGGCATCGACGACCTTGGGCTGGATGACCATGCGTGTGCCCGAGCCGTCGGCCTGCGTCTTCATCATGAGCTCGCCGACGTCGAACCCCAGTTTGTTGAGGCGCTCGATGCGCTGGCGCACGCGCCACCGCTCGCCCATGTCGAAGGTCTCCTTGCCCGTGAGCACCTCCCACAAGTCGGTGTATCGCGTCACAATGCGATCCCCGACCTCGATGGTGTCGACACTGGGCTCCAGCAGTGCGCCGGCCTGGAGGTCCATGAGCTCGCCGATGATGTTCGTACGGGCGATGTCGATGTCGTACAGGCGCTTGCCCTCCGTCAGGCCCTCCGTGTGGAGCTCTCCGGTCTCGGCGTCGACCAGGTAGGCGGCGAAAGCGCCCGCGTCGCGTCGGAAGAGCGTGTTGGACAGCGAGACGTCCCCCCAGTAGAAGCCGAGCAGATGCAGGCGCACGAGCAGGACGGCCAGGGCGTCGATCAGGCGCGTCGCCGTCTCGGGGCGCATGTACTGGCTGAACAGGGCGCGGTAGGGCAGGGAGTAGGACAGGTGCTCGGTGACGAGGACGGAGTTCAGGGCGCTCCCGGACAGGTCCGCCCGCTCCGTGATGACGGCGGTGGGCGTGACGCAGGGCGCTCCCAGGCGCACGAGGTTGCGGAGCAACTCGTACTCGCGGTAGGCGACCGACTCGCCGATCTCCTTGACGGCGATGACTCGCTCGGAGAGGTTGACGAAGCGAACGATGTGCCGGGACAGGCCGCGGGGCAGGGCCGCGAGGACCTCGGGCGGCCACGTCTCCAGCGGGATCTCCCAGGGCAGGTCGAGTAGCGCGGGGTCGATCGTGGCCGCGGTGATCTGCATGGACTGGGGCATGGGGCGATTCTCTCAGGAAACGGCCTCGACGGCGCGGTGACCGCCGGAGCGGCGGTGGAGCGGGGACCGGCGGGGCCTCGCATGCGAGCGAGGGGACCGAACCGAGAGGAGAGGCGGGCCGACGAGCGCGGGTTCCCGCACGCGAGCGGCGGGGGCGCCCGCGCGGTTCGGGCGACTCGGACGACGCAGGTTCATCCGCGTGGGCCGACGAGCGCGGGCCGCCCCGGTGCGCACCGGGGCGGCCCGCGGGGCCTCGGGCGATCCGAACGCCGGGCGGTCGGGCCCTCGGCCGGACATCGTACGGTCGAGTGGTCAGGCTCTCCGCCGGACCGGGCCCCTACCGGATACTCGGATGCCCGGGCAACCGATTCTCAGACGGGCAGGCGCTCGCCCGTCGAGGCCGAGAAGATGTGCTCCTCGCCGGGCTTGATGCGCACGTAGACCGTCTCGCCGGGCTCGGGCGCGGTGCGCGGGGGGACGCGGACGATGATCTGGCTGGAGTCCTCGCCGGAGCCCAGCTTCTCCTCCGAGTCCTCGGCGCCGACGAGCTCGCCGTAGATGTAGGCGTCGCTCCCCAGCTCCTCCACGAAGGACAGGCGCACCGGGATGGAGTGCTCGTCCTCGGCGGAGACGACCTCGAGGGACTCGGGGCGGAACCCGATGGTGACCTTGCCGCCGTCCTCGGGCTTGATGGCGTCGACGGTGGCGCTGGACAGCTGGATCTTGGCGGCGCCGAGGGTGGCGACGTCGCCCTCGACCGCGAAGCGGCCCAGGTTCATGGCGGGCGAACCGATGAAGCCGGCGACGAAGTCGTTGGCGGGCTTGTCGTACATCTCGCGCGGGGTGCCGACCTGCTGGAGGATGCCGTCCTTGAGGACCGCGATGCGGTCGCCCATGGTCAGGGCCTCGGTCTGGTCGTGGGTGACGTAGACCGTCGTGACGCCCAGCGAGCGCTGGAGGGAGGCGATCTGCGTGCGGGTCTGGACGCGCAGCTTGGCGTCGAGGTTCGACAGCGGCTCGTCCATGAGGAAGACCTTGGGCTTGCGCACGATCGCGCGCCCCATGGCGACGCGCTGGCGCTGCCCGCCGGAGAGGGCCTTCGGCTTGCGGTCCAGGTACTCGGTCAGGCCGAGGATCTTGGCGGCCTCCTTGACTCGCTTGTCGATCTCGGCCTTGGGAGTGCCTGCGATCTTGAGAGCGAAGCCCATATTGTCGTGCACGCTCATGTGCGGGTAGAGGGCGTAGTTCTGGAAGACCATGGCGATGTCGCGGTCCTTGGGCTGGACATCGGTGACGTCCTTGTCTCCGATGAGAATGCGGCCGGAATTGACGTCCTCAAGGCCGGCGAGCATGCGCAAGGAGGTCGATTTGCCGCAGCCGGAGGGGCCGACGAGGACGAGGAACTCGCCGTCGGCGATCTCAAGATCGAGGGCATCCACGCTCGGGCGGTCATTGCCCGGGTAGATGCGGGTGGCGTGATCGAAAGTCACTGTTGCCATGAGCTTGGGTATCCCTTCACCGGCAGGTACGTGCCGGACGATCCGTAGTGAAAGGTGCCGATGCGTGTCCGCACTGACACATGCGCCCGGTCGGGCGACCAGGGGCGGAACTCATGCTGTCACATGATCAAGCCGATCAGGTAGGTTTGCGGCGATCGGAGTCGCTTCCGGGGCGGTGAAGCCCCTCACATGCCGTGCTGGGATGGAGGGTACCGGTACTGTGTCGTCATGACGCAGAACCCGGATGCGGGGGCAGGCACCCCGATCTCCTTGGCGGGACTCCGTGCCGGCACGGACGTCGGAGGCTATCGACTGCTCCGGCGGCTGGGAGCCGGCGGCATGGGCGTGGTCTGGGAGGTCGCCGACGGCGAGGGCAACCACGTCGCCATGAAGATCCTCCACCCCCAGATCGCCGCGGACCCCATGGCGCGGCGTCGGCTGGATCGCGAGGCCTCGGTCCTGGCGCGCGTCAAGGACTCCCGCGTCGCCCGCATCCTCGACATCGAGACCGGCGACGGCGCCGACGGCAGCGGCGTCACCTTCGTCATCACCGAGCTCGTCGACGGGCCCACTCTTCAGCACGAGGTCGATCACGAGGGCGCCTACGACCTGTCCACCGACGCGCGCGACCTCTCCGATCTGGCCCACGGGCTGGTCGACTCGCTGTCCGCCGTCCACGCCGCGGGCGTGATCCATCGAGACCTCAAACCGTCCAACGTGATGCTCGGGGCGCAGGGCCCGGTCCTCATCGACTTCGGCATCGCCCAGGTCGCCGACGACGTCCGCCTGACCCAGACCGGTCAGGTGACCGGCACCCCCGGTTTCATCCCGCCGGAGATGCTCGACGGCGACGAGCCCAGCCCCGGTGTCGACTGGTACGCCTGCGCCGGTGTGCTCCTCTTCGCGGTCACCGGTCGCGCGCCCTTCGGCTCAGGGCCCTGGCAGGCGGTCTTCCGGCGCGTCTACGCCGGCACTCCGGAGCTCGGCACGCTTGAGGACGACTGCCCCGCGCTCGGACGCGCCTTTACGGCCGCGCTCGCTCCGGAGGCCGCCGACCGGCTCGGCATCGACGACCTGCTGCGGGTCCTCGACGATATCGCCGATGGCGGAACGGGGGAGGAGGTGATCGAGGAGATCCTCGGGGAGGACGAGCCCTCCGAGGCCGACACGGCCACCGGCACCTATGCGCCCGGCTACGGAGTCATGGCCGTGCAGCAGCCCTCCGGGTACGGCAGCGGGCCCAGTGCCTCCTCCGCGGGAACGGGCCCGAGGCCCGGCATCCCCTCCGGCGGGTACGGGGGCGGCCCGGCCCCCGTCGGTACGGGGAGGCCCGGCGCATACGGATACCTCGGCGCCTCCGCGAGCGGCGCCCCGGGATCGGCGTCGTCGTCAATGCCGTCAGCTCCCTCGGTGCCGTCGGTGCCACCGACGTCGGGCGCTGCCGGTGCCGTTGGCGCGCCGCCCCGCTTCCCGCCGAATGACGGTCGTCCGGGCCCGGCGACGCCGCAGGCCGGGATGCGGATGGCCGGTGCGCCGGCCGCCTACGCGCCGGGCTCCGGTACGGGTCCGCAGCAGGTCCGGTTCGGCCCGCCCCAGTCCGGTCCGGCTCAATCCGCACCGACGCCGTCCGGCCCGGCGCGCCCCACCCCTCGGATGCACAGTCCCGCCCTCCCGGCGACGAAGGCCGCGCCGTCTCCGTCACCGGCGCTGGCGCCGACTCCCGCGCCGCAGGCGTCGCAGCCCGCCCGGCCCACCGGCGTCCAGCCCGCCGTCTCCGCGGCGCCGAGCGCATCGTTGCCGCAGTGGGCGAGCGAGCCGCGTCGCCACCCGATCGTGGTCTTCTCCCTGTTCGCACTCCTGGTGGCGCTGTCCGCGTGCATTCCCGTCTGGGTGGCGATCGTCTTCGCCATCGCCCTGCTCGTGGCGGGAACCGTGGGGCGCGCCGATGACGCTCGACGATGGCGCCGGCTGGAGGCCGGCCACGCCTCCGCGGGGGACACCGCGCGCATGTGGGCCGGGATGCCCTGGTACCTGCTGCGTTCGCTCGTGGCCAACGTGTTCACGGCCATCCCGGCCCTTCTGGTGACCGCCATCGTCTTCCTGGCGGGCAGGCCGTTGACCGGGACGGACTCGCAGGACGTGACTGTCCTGACGAGCTGGTCGGACTACCACCGCCTGGGGCTGCTCCTGTACGCCATGGCGGTGGTGCTGCTGCTCGTCGCCTGGTTCGTCCCGTGGGGAACGCCGACGCGGCGCGGCGCCGCGCGAATGATCGGGGCCGCCCTGGGCGACGGGTCCGGGCTCGTCTTCGGTACGGCCTTCCTGCTCGCGCTCGCCCTCGGTCTGTTCATCCTCCACACGATGGGAGCCCTCCCCGTCTACGGTTTGTAGGCTCTCCCGCCGTTCCCCCACCCGCTGGCGGCATCCTCCACCCCCTCATCTCCATCGTCTCGGCCGAGGGCGTGAGGCAGGCCGCAGCGATCGCACGGTGCTTATCGTCGGGTCGCCAGGCAGAATGACCGTGTCATGTCTGAGGACCCGTTGTCGGTGGGCTGTTGAGCCTCTCCGAGCATGGCGGTCCTGTGCCGATCTGAGGAGTTCTCCGTGGCCTCGAACACCCCCCGTCCGACCAAGGCCGAGCGTCGCGAGGCCGCCCGTGCCAAGGCGCAGGCGCTCCGCGAGGAGCAGGAGCGGCGCGAACGCCGTGCGAAGGTCACGCGTCGCGCTCTGCTCGGGGCGGGTGCGGTGGTCGTCGTCGGGGGCGGCGCCGGGCTCGTGATCGCCAGCCGTATGCGGGGGAAGCGGCAGTCCAACGGCACGATCGCCCAGGGCAAGGCGAACCGTGAGGGAGTCCCCGGCCTCGTGCTGTCCGACGGCGCCTGGACCTACGGCAGGGATTCGACCATCGACACCATCAATGATGATGCCGCTGTGCTCGATGTCTTCTTCGACTACGCCTGCCCCCACTGCGCGGAATTCGACAGTCTTCACGCCGACGAGATATCCACGCTTCTCGACGGCGGCAAGATCACTCTCGTTCTGCACCCCTGCAAGATCCTCAGGCAGGACTGGACGGATCTGGTGATGAACGCCCTGGGCCTGGTCATCGACGAGGCTCCGGATCGAGCGCTGGCCTTCCACAATGAGGCTTTCGCAGAGTACCTCTCGATCGCCCAGAGCGGTGACGCCTCGCGGCTGACGGTCGAGACCGTCGTCTCCATCGCCGAGAAGGCGGGGGTGAGCGAGGACGTGACCGCGCGGCTCAAGGACACGATCGTCGGCAGGGTGTACGACCCGTGGGTCTCGCTCGGGAACGAAACCTTCCAGAGCCGTGGCCTGACGGGGACCCCGACCGTGATGCTCAGGGGCGAGACGCTCGACCTCAATCAGACGAACACGGCCGACGGGCTGACGAAGCTCATCGGGTAGCGCGCCGAGCCGCGTCGGCGATCGGGCCCGGCCGGTTTCGGGCCTTCGGGCCGGTGCGCGCTCAGGACGGTCCGGGATCGGGTGAGGGCCGTCCGAGCTCGTCGGCCAGCCGGTCGACCCTGTAGGCTCGGGCGTGCATGCCGTGTTAGCTCAGTTGGTAGAGCAGCTGTCTTGTAAACAGCAGGTCATCGGTTCGAGTCCGATACGCGGCTCCAGGAAGACGGCGGAATCGCGACCAGTCGTGCGAGTCCCCCGGTGCTGGTCGGTTCTCCGGGCGCATTGAGAATGGCGCGTGGGATGGTATGCGTCTCCGGGGGCCTATGCGGTGTGTCGAGCGGCTGCGGATAGTTCCGTCGTTGGTTGCGGGTCGTGGGGAGGGCTTGACGCCCGGATGCGGCCCTCGCTCACCCGCCGCAGCGCCTCGTTGCGGGTCGTGGGGAGGGCTTGACGACTGGCCCCGGATGCGGCCCTCGCTCTGGTTGACCTGGCGGGCCGGGTCCGGGTCGAAACCAGTGAGAGCATGCTCAGCGCCGCGGTGTCCTCCTCCGAGGTGCTGATGGCGCGCAGGGTGGGGGGCATGGTGCGGGCGGCGCCGGCGATGACGGCTGCGTCCTTCGCATCGGTCTTGGCGCTGTCCGGTGCCGGGTCGGCGGTGCGGCGCATCGACAGTTCGGGCGGGTAGCCCATGGTGATGCCCATGTCCTGGGCCACCGCCAGAGCCAGTGCCCCTGGTGATGGCGGGCTGATCGACCACCACCAGCGGGCTCCCGTGGTCGGCCGGCTTGTCGTATCGGCCGGCTTGTCGTAAAGGGCGCGCGGACGCGCCTCGTCGTCGGGCAGGGCCTTGTCGAGGGCCTTCCTACCGGCCCGGGTCGGGGCCGTGGCCCGGTGCTCGCTCCTTGCCGACGCCGGAGCGATGAAGACGTCGATGCCCTCGATATCCATCCTTGTGCCGCCTCTCGCTCAAGTGGGTGAGGGCCAGCCGGCGGACGGAGCGGTCCCGCACCCGCGTCTGCGAAAGACCTCTCGAGCGGCTTCACGTCCGCGCGCCGCTGCCAGCCCCGCACCCGCGTGAAAGACCTCTGCCGTTTTGTAGCGGGTCGTTCCCCTTATCAGCGGTCACCAGCGACCGGCTGCCACGGGTGACTTTCGCCTCTCAGCGTGGCGCTGGCCCGAACCTCACTCGTCCTGTCACCAGCGACCGGCTGCCACGGGTGACTTTCGCCTCCCGGATCATCTACGGACAGGGGCAAGACTTCCGTGCCCATGGCAGTCGGCCCGGCCCCCGGCACCTACCACCGGGAACCACCAACAAGGTAACGGGCACGCCGCTTCGTCGCCGTGCGCCATCGGCCCTGCGCGGTCGTACGTAAAGCCGCGCGGTCGTACGTAATCCGGCGCGGTCGTACCCCCGGCGCTCCCGGTCGTACGCAACTCCCCGTGGTCGTACCTTAGAACCCCTCTAAGGTGCGACCGCGCGTCCCCGGGTGCGACCGCGCGTCCCCGGGTGCGACCGCGCGTCCCCGGGTGCGACCGCGCGCTCCCGGGTGCGACCGCGCGCTCCCGGGTGCGACCGCGCGTCCCCGGGTGCGACCGCGCGCTCCCGGGTACGACCGCGCGCTCCCGGGTACGACCGCGCGCCTTCGGGTACGACCGCGCGTCCCCGGGTACGACCACGCGGGGCTTTCGCGACGATCCGGCGTTGGACGGCCCGGCCCGCCGTGGCCTCCCGCCGCGAGTCCAGCGGTTCCAGCCCACCGACAGCTCCAGCCCTATGGGCGGCTCCACCGCGTCGCCCCGTGCTCGTGATCGCGTCGTCGGTCGTGCCCAGGGCAGGAGGGGTCGAGGCCGGCCTCCCCGCAGCACCTGCCAAGGTCGGCTCCTCGCTCCCGGGGCGGAGGGCGGCGGGCCATCCCCCGTGCCAGGGGCACCGGCGTCGGCTCCTCGCGCCCGAGGCGGAGGGAGGTGACCGACGTCCTGGAGCGCCACCCGCCCGCGTCGTCGGTGGTGTCCGGGGCAGAGGGATGGAGGGTAAGGTGCACCTTATAGATATCAGGATCATCTGCTGCAAGGAGTTCGCCCGTGACCAGTCGCTGGGACATCTACGACGCCCTCATCGACGACCTGCCGGAGGATGTGACCGTCACCGTCTCTGATCGCGGCACCCGGTGGACCCGGGTCGTCAATTCCGCCAATGGCATAGGTTCGGCCTGGTCGATGCGAGTCGCGAGCCGCCCGGCGCTCTCCGCCGACCTCCCGGACGAGGGCCGCGCCATTCGTGATGTCGCGGCCCTGGTGAGGAGCTGGAACCTCGCCGAGGCGAGCGTCGGGCTGGCGGCGATCAACTCGTGGTACTCCCTGGCCGAGGTCGCCGCCCGGAACGGATTCGTGCCCACCGGTGCGGGACTGACCTGGCGCGAGGTCTTCGATCCCTACGCCGATTCTGTGGAGGGCAAGGTCGTCGCGATCATCGGGCACTTCCCCTTCGCGCGCGGCGTGCTGTGGAAGGCCGCCGACCTCCAGATCCTCGAGCGCTTCCCCGAGCCGGGCGACTACCCGGACACCGCCTGCGAGTACCTGCTGCCCGATGCCGACTACGTCTTCATCTCCTCGTCGAGCTTCGTCAACAAGACGACTCCCCGACTCCTCGACCTGGCGATCGGCGGCGGGGCGCACACTGTGCTCGTGGGCCCCTCCACGCCCATGCACCCGCTCCTGCTCGACCTGGGAGTGGACACCGTCACCGGGTACGTTCCCGACCCGGAGGTCGGGAGGGCCGACGTCATCGAGTCCCTGTCCCCCACCGGTCGGATCGGCCCGGGCACCCGCATGCATCAGCACAGCGCGGCATGACGCCCCTCCCGGGCGCGAGCGCGTCGACCTCAGGGCAGGCGCCAGTCCACGGGCTCCGCGCCCATTCGGGACAGCTCGTCATTGGCCCGGCTGAAGGGTCTGGACCCGAAGAAGCCGCGCGAGGCGCTCAACGGCGAGGGGTGCGGCGAGGCGATGATCGGCGTGGTGCCGAGCATCGGGGTCAGCGACTGCGCCGGCCGGCCCCACAGGATCGCGACGAGGGGCTCCGGGCGCTCGACCAGCGCCTCGATCGCCCGCTGGGTCACCGCCTCCCAGCCCCAGCCGCGATGGGAGGCGGGTGCGCCGGGGCGCACCGTCAGGACCCGATTGAGAAGCATGACCCCCTGGCGGGACCACGGTGTGAGGTCCCCCGACGTCGGCCGATCCACGCCCAGGTCGTCGACCAGCTCGGCGAAGATGTTCTCCAGGCTGCGTGGGGGCTTGACCCCGGGCTGCACCGAGAAGCTCAGCCCCATCGGGTGCCCGGGAGTGGGGTAGGGGTCCTGCCCCACGACGAGGACCTTGACCTCCTGCATCGGGTAGGTGAAGGCGCGCAGCACATCGGTGCCGGCCGGCAGGTACCCGTGTCCGGCCGAGACCTCCTGGCGCAGGCGGGCGCCGATCTCGTGGATGGTCTGCTCGACGGGCGCCAGGGGCTCGACCCATGAGGGATGGACGATCTCGGACAATGGCCTGGGACTGCTCATCCTGCAACCCTATCCGCAGCCCGTGCGTCCGGGCCCCTCGAGGTCTTTTGCGTTCCCATGGGCTCTCATGAGTGCCTCCGACCGATTCCGCGGGTCTCCCGTGCGCGGGAGCGGTCTCCCGCTATTCTCACAAGATGAGCAACTACCAGTACCCCGACGACGAGTTCGACGCAGCCGACGCCGACGGACCGGTTCCCGTCGGTGTGCATCGGGCTCAAGTGCCCGCATGGCGCAGTTGGATCCCGCTGCTGGCGGTGCTCATCATCGTGCCGCTCGTGGCCTGGGGCGCGGTCGCCCTGCTGAGGCACGGAGGCGCTCCCTCCTCGACCGCCACGTCCTCCGAGAGCGGGGCGGCGCCCGACGCCCCCGCGGCCTCCACCCGTCCCGCCGATACCGGCGACGCCCCCGCGCCCGACGCGAGCGGCACCCCCGGGCAGCAGTCCTCCGACAACGCCGACCTGACCACCGGCATCACCGTGCACAACGGCACCGCCGTCAGCGGACTGGCCGGCCGCACTCGCAGCAAGCTCGGGAACGACGGCTTCACCTCGGTCAACGTCGCCGACGGTGTCTACGGCGCCACCGACCCGGCTACCACCACGGTCTTCTACGCCGCTCCGGAGAACGCCTCGACCGCCCGGGCCGTGGCCGACTCCCTGGGCGTCACCAACGTCGTGGAGTCCGCCGAGGAGGCCTCGTCCAACCCGATCGTCGTCGTCCTGCGCGACGACTACCAGGAGTGAGCCGGGTCCTCCGCCCGCCCGTCCGCCGCGATCTCCTGCGCGCCGCCGTGCTGCTCCCCGCGACGGGCGCGGCCGTCGTGGGAAGCGCCGCCCTCGGCGCGCGTCCCTGGGCGCGACGGTCGGTCCCGCTCCTGTCGGAGGGGGTGGTCGTCGGGGCCGACGGCGCGGTGCGCCCGGTGCCGCCCGGCGGTACCGCCGTCTACGCGCCGGGGACTCGCGTGAGCTCCTCGGCGATGGGGCCTGCGTCGGCCTCCGTTCGGGCCTCCGCGAGGCGACGGCGCGACGGCGCCCGCCTTCCGGGCGGCAGGTGGGGAGCCCTGGCCGATGCGGCGCTGACCGACCTGCTCGTCCTGACCGGCCCGACCCTGGCCGAGGGCGGGGGGCGGGGACCGACCGCGTTCCCCGCCGGATCCGTCGTCGCCGGGCCGGTGAGCCCCTGGCGCTACACCTGGCCGCGCGACGCGTCCTTCGCGGCGGCCGCCTTCTCCGGCGTCGGCCTGCGCGGTGAGGCGCTCGGCGTCCTGGCCCGACTGGCCGCGCTGCAGCTGCCCGGCGGCGGCTTCGAGGCGCGCTACGGCGCCGACGGCGGCACGCCCGATGACCGGCCCGCCCAGTCGGACGGCGCAGGCTGGATGCTGTGGGCGGCGGGCGGCGTCCTGGCCGACGGGGCCGGGGCCGACGAGCTCGGGGCCGTCTGCGGGGCGGCGCTGGCGCGCGCCGCCGAGAACCTGGTGGCCCTGACCGACACGCCGTCGCACCTGCCCGCCGCCTCGCCCGACTACTGGGAGGTCGCCGAGCGAGCCCTCACCCTGGGCATCGCGGCGCCGGCGCTCCTCGGCCTGGAGGCCGCGGCGGCCCTGGAGGAGGCGGGGCTCGATATCGGTATCCCGGGGGGACTGGCGGCCGAGCGGGCCGCGGTGGTGCGCGTCGCCGTGGAGCGGGCCTTCGCCCCCGCGTGGGGCCGACACATGCGCGACGACGACATCGACGCCGCGATCGCCCTGGTCGGCCCGCCCTTCACACGGGAGCTGTCGGGCGCGCGAGAGGCGCGGGCCGACGCCGTCCCGCGGATGCGCCGAAGGAGCGGGGGCGTGGCGCCGGGCGCGTCCTGGCGCGACGACGGCGTCTCGTGGACGCCTGAGACGGCGCTGCTGGCGTGGTCCGCGGTCGCGCAGGGACGTCCGCGGGAGGCCGGGCGGCTTCTGGAGTGGCTCGACTCCCACCGCACGGCGCTGGGGGCGCTGCCGGAGAAGGTCTCCGCCGACGGGGCCCCGGCCGGACCCGCGCCCCTGGCCTGGACCTGCGCGCTGGTCGTCCTCGCCGTCCTGGAGGAGGGGCCGGGGGCGGACCGACCGTCATGAGGCGGTGGTCGGCCGCGGCGCGGGCGCCGCGTGTCGATCCTGCCGAGGGCGAACCCGTGCGCCTTGCACTCGAAGGTGGAGAGTGCCAGCATTGCGGCTAGCACTCGGGGTCGTCGAGTGATAACCGCCCGATGGCCGCGTGTGAACGACCCAGGCCGCTAGGTGAGGGTCGGGACCGGGCGTGACGTGAACGCCGGGGACCGGCTCGTCCGTCGCGGGCACCGCACGGCCACCTGTCACGTAAGGAGCAGTAATGCCCAAGATCATCGCCTTCGACGAGGAGGCCCGTCGCGGTATGGAGCGGGGCCTGGACGCCCTCGCCGACACCGTCAAGGTCACCCTCGGCCCCAAGGGCCGCAACGTCGTGCTCGACAAGAAGTGGGGCGCCCCCTCGATCACCAACGACGGCGTCACCATCGCCAAGGAGATCGAGCTCGAGGACCCCTACGAGAAAATCGGCGCCGAGCTCGTCAAGGAGGTCGCCAAGAAGACCGACGACGTCGCGGGCGACGGCACCACCACCGCCACCGTGCTCGCCCAGGCGCTCGTGCGCGAGGGTCTGCGCAACGTCGCCGCCGGCGCCAACCCGATCGCCGTGCGCCGCGGTATCGACAAGGCCGTGGCGGCCGTCGTCGAGCGCCTCCTGGCCGACGCCAAGGACGTCGAGACCCAGGACGAGATCGCGGCGACCGCCTCGATCTCCGCCGCCGACGAGCAGATCGGCGAGTTCATCGCCGAGGCCCTCGAGAAGGTCGGCCACGACGGCGTCATCACCGTCGAGGAGTCCAACACCTTCGGCCTCGAGCTCGAGGTCACCGAGGGCATGCGCTTCGACAAGGGCTTCATCTCCCCCTACTTCGTCACCGACGCCGACCGTCAGGAGGCCGTCCTGGAGGACGCCTACGTCCTGCTGGTCGAGTCCAAGATCTCCAACGTCAAGGACCTGCTGCCCCTTCTGGAGAAGGTCATGCAGTCCGGCAAGCCGCTGGCGATCATCGCCGAGGACGTCGAGGCCGAGGCGCTGGCCACCCTCGTCGTCAACCGCATCCGCGGCACCTTCAAGTCCGTGGCCGTCAAGGCCCCCGGCTTCGGCGACCGCCGCAAGGCGATGCTGCAGGACATGGCCATCCTCACCGGCGGCACCGTCATCTCCGAGACCGTCGGCCTCAAGCTGGAGAACGCCACCCTGGAGGACCTGGGGCAGGCCCGCAAGGTCGTCGTCACCAAGGATGAGACCACCATCGTCGAGGGCGCCGGCTCCAAGGACGCGATCGACGCCCGCGTGTCCCAGATCCGCGGCGAGATCGAGAACTCCGACTCCGAGTACGACCGCGAGAAGCTCTCCGAGCGCCTCGCCAAGCTCGCCGGCGGCGTCGCCGTCCTGAAGTCCGGTGCCGCCACCGAGGTGGAGCTCAAGGAGCGCAAGCACCGCATCGAGGACGCCGTGCGCAATGCCAAGGCCGCCGTCGAGGAGGGCATCGTCGCCGGTGGAGGTGCGTCCCTTCTCCAGGCCGCCGAGGCCCTGGCCGGCCTGAAGCTCGCCGACGACGAGGCCACCGGTGCCGCGATCGTCAAGGTCGCCCTGGAGTCCCCGCTCAAGCAGATCGCCGTCAACGCCGGCTTCGAGGGCGGTGTCGTGGTCGACCGCGTCCGCAACCTGCCCACCGGCGAGGGCCTGAACGCCGCCACCGGCGAGTACGTCAACCTCCTGGCCGCCGGCATTGCCGACCCGGTGAAGGTCACCCGTTCCGCTCTCCAGAACGCCGCTTCCATCGCGGGCCTGTTCCTGACCACCGAGGCCGTCGTCGCCGACAAGCCGGAGCCCCCGGCCCCGCCGGCCGCCGGTGGTGGCGACGAGATGGGCGGCATGTACTGATCGCCTCATGATCGTCCTGCCCGGCCCGGGCAGGACGATCGATTCGCCACTGGTTGCCTCAGTCGTCTCAGCGACCTCTGCGTGGCTTCCGAGTGACCTCCGACGACGGCGGGTCGTCCCCCAGCGCGATGGGCGGGCGACCCGCCGTCGTCGCGTGCTCGGGAGGTCGAGGCCGGTGCGCCCTCGGGCCGGGCGCTCTCGAATCGGGCGGGCTCGGGTCCGGGCCGAGCTCACACCGGGCCGCGGTTGCAGCCGAAGCGGCCCTTGTTGGTGACCTCGGCGTCGTCGTAGGACACGGCCGCCTGGTCGAGGGCCTGGCTGATGAGATCCAGACTCGACTGGACCTGGATGGCCGTCACGTGCCAGTCGGCGGCGCAGGTGGCCATGGAGTCCGAGGCGCCGCCCGTCCACGAGGACTGCAGCAGGGAGATGTCGCCCTTGAGGCCGTCGGTCTCGGTCTGGATGGTGGCGATGCGGGTGCGGGTGCGGGAGGCCGTGTCGGCGACGGCCTGGGTATCGACGGAGAAGACGGGCATGACGAGGCCTTTCATGAGGGCGCCGGAGAGCGCTGCGCGATGCATGGTGTGCGCCTCGACGTCGAGGCGCGGGACCACCGTAGGGCGGCGCGCGCGTCCCCTGCACGCGGAGTCTCCGACCCCTGTGGACGGCATCCGCACGGACTGGCCGGTGGAGCCCCGTGCGCTCCGTGCACCGTGGACGACGTGGACGACCTGGCGCTCAGCCGGGTCGGACTCGCCCCTGCTCGCCTCGCCCTCCTCGATTCGAGGGCCGTCCACCGATCGCGGCGCTCAGAGGTCCCCCGCGCCGTCCTCGGCGAGGGGCGCGGTGACCGGGGCGATCTCGCCAGTCCGTGTCTCTCGCAGGGCCTTGGCGGCCTCGGTCCGCAATCGCAGCCGCTCGGCCAGCTTGGCTCGCTCGGCCTCGACCAGGGCGGCCCGGTCCGCCGCCCGGCCGTCATCACCGGTCAGCGGACGGGGGCTCGACAGAAGCCGGTCCAGGTCGGCCACGCAGGTCTCCATCGTCGTGTGGCCCAGCTCCTCGCCATCGCCTCGGCGGGAGTCCGGTCGGGGGGGCCTGCGCCGAGGCGGGAAGGAGGGCGGGGCGGCGGCGACCTCGACGCCGTTGGCGGGCGTGCGCGGTGAGGAGGCCGATGCCGGAGATCTCTTGGGCAGGGCGGAGGCCGGGAATGGGATCGGGGAGCCGGAGGCGGAACGACCACGGGACTCCTGACCGCTCCGACCGCCCGGGGTGGTCGAGTCGCCCGCGTCGACGGGGCCGCTGCGTCCCGCTGCGCTCGGGCGTTGCACAGGTGGCGCCGCGTCGCGGGACGTCGGTGGGGCGTCGCCCCCGGTGCCGGCATCGACCTCGGCGTCCGCATCCACGGGGCGCATTCGGGCGAGCTCGTCGGTCAGTCGCTGCTTCTCCGCCTGGAGGTTCTGACGGGCGGGCCGTTCCCAGCGCTGCCCGAGCGGGGAGGAGAACAGCATCTCGCGGTCCAGGAGACGGGTGATGATCGTCAGGCGGGCGCGCAGGTAGTCCTCGACCGGGATATGGGCGTACTCCTCGCGCACCATCTGGCGGTAGCGCTTGTACTGCTGGGGCTCGACCGCCAGCGTGCCCAGGTCGGCGTCGTTGAGCGCCAGGGCGTCTATGTCGTTGCGGGGCAGGCTGCGGTGCTTGAGGTTGAGGATGAGGGCGCAGATGCGATCCACCGTTGCGTCGGGCAGGCCGAGTCGATGCAGGTCGCGCGCCGCGTAGGCCGCCGAGGCGACCTCGTCCTCGCCGCCGTTGCGCTTGTACGTCTGCTCGGAGGCGGAGGAGAAGACGCAACCGTGATACCAGGCGGCCAAACGCATGACGTCGGGATCGTGGGACTCGTCCGCCAACTCGTCGACGCGGGCTAGCATATTAATTGCGTGCTTGAGATTGTGGAAATGGCGGTCCGGGCTCGACCACATGTCGATGAGGGTCTTTCCCGACTGGCCGATGGTCTCAGCGGAGGCGGATGCCCCCAGTGCCCTGACGCTGCGGACATAGGCGGGAAGGAGCCACTGTGGCGCGTCGATGACGCCCATACGAGCCTCCGAGATAGGGTGCAGGACACGAAACATCGTATTGCTGGTCGCGGAGATTTGTGAAGGTACAGGTGTGTTCGGCCTACCACCTTTCCGTCCGCCCTTCGAATGTGCCGCGACCCATAAGCGATGCGGGGGCGCAGGTGTCTCTTGCGCCTCTTATATCACGTGCATCACGTGCATTGATCAGGCGTTCGCGGGCGCGATGCCGGGAAGCAGAGCGGGTATCTCGATGTGGACCGTCGCGCCGCCGCCCGGGGTTCGGCCCATGCGCACCGTGCCGCCGTGCCGCTCGATGATCGCCAGGACGATCGCCAGCCCCAGGCCTGATCCGCCCGTCTGCCGGTTGCGGGAGGTGTCCGCCCGGTAGAACCGTCGGAACACCTTCTCCACGTCCTGGTCGGACACCCCCGGGCCGTGGTCCCGCACCTCGACGATGGCGACGGTTCGGGGGGACTGCGCGGTGGGGGCCGCCGACGTCGAGCCGCCGGAGCCCGCAGGGGCGTCCCGGCGTCCGGCTCGCCGACTCGCGGCGCTCCCGCCCCCGACGGCCCGGTCCGCGAGCTGCGTGCGCGCCACCGTCGACTCGGGGCCCAGTCCGACGGCGACCTCCACCGAGGAGTTCTCGGGGGTGTGCCGCACGACGTTGCCCAGCAGGTTCGTCATGACCTGGGAGAGCCGGTCCTTGTCGCCGATGACAGTGACCGAGGGGGCCTCCTTCCCGGACGCCGCGGCGTCGTCGTCGAACGGGATCAGCTCGCAGTCGCGCTGGGGGGAGAGGACCATCATGTCGGTCAGGGCGCCCGCGGCGATGGCCGTCAGATCGACCTGCTCCATGGTCATCTCCCGGCCCTCGTCCATGCGGGCGAGCTGAAGCAGGTCGTCGACGAGACGCCCCATGCGCGAGGCCTCGGACTCGATGCGCCCCATGACCTCGTCCGTCCGCTCGGGCGGCACCCCTCCCATGCGGTAGAGCTCTCCGTAGCCGCGGATCGCGGCGAGCGGGGTGCGCAGCTCGTGCGAGGCGTCGGAGACGAAGCGGGTCATGCGCTCCTGGGCCACCACCTGGACGTCGAAGGCCTGCTCGTTGCGCTGGAGCATGGTGTTCAGCGCTCGTTGGAGGGAGCCGACCTCGGTGGTGGACGGCTCGGTGTTGGGAACGCGCGCCGACAGGTCTCCCGAGGCGATCCGGCCGGCCACCCGCTCGATCTGGCGCAGCGGGCGGAAGGAGCGCCGGACGAGGTAGGTCGCGGCGACCGCGCCCAGGATGATCACCGATATGTCGGTGGAGGCCACGACGAGGCGAGTCCTCTCGACGGTCTGCGTGGCGTCCCTGAGCGGAAGGGCGATCGCGACCACCCCGGTGTACTCGCCCTCCGACTTGATCGGCAGGGCGAGGACGCGCCACTGCTGCCCCTCGAGGTTGGAGTCGGCCGTGAAGAACTCCTGCTTGATGGCCTCCTCCAGGGAGAGCTTGCCCAGGACGGGAGTGCCGTACTCGGCCGCCGTGTCGTCGGAGATCATCCTGCCCGACGTGCCGTCGAGGTACTGGGCCTCGACGTAGTAGGTCGAGGGCATGCCGGGCCCCTCGCCGGTGCGGATCTGGCTCAGGCCCTGACGACCGATGGTCTCGGCCGTCACCCGCAGCTGGTCGTCGATCTGGCGGATCAAGTGAGTGCTGAGCAGCGAGGTGACCGACATGGTGGCGATGAGCAGGCCCGTGGTGAGCAGGCCCGTGGTGATCAGGGCCAGGCGACTGCGCAGCGGCTGGGCCATCCAGGAGCGCCGCAACGTCGTCAACGGGTGCCAACGGCCCTTCTTGATCGGCCGGTGCTGGCGGTTACTGGTCGTGCGCGCCCGGCGGGAGGTGTTCTTCGCGGTGCTGCGGCGGCGGGCGGGGCGGGCCCCGGAGGGACCGGTGCGAGCGGTCCGCCTGGCGGTGCGCACCGCTCACTCGCCTTTGGGCTCGCGCAGCATGTAGCCCACTCCTCGACGGGTTTGAATGAGGGGCGCGACGCTCTGCCCGTCCCGGTCCTCGATCTGGTCGACCTTGCGCCGCAGATAGGAGATGTAGGACTCGACGATGGCCGCGTCCCCGTTCCAGTCGTACTCCCAGACGTGATCCAGGATCTGGGCCTTGGACACCACCCGGCCGGAGTTGAGCATGAGGTAGCGGAGGAGCTTGAACTCGGTGGGGGACAGGTCGACATCCACCCCGGCGCGGTGCACCTCGTGGGCGTCCTCGTCCAGCACGAGGTCGGCCACTCGCACGACGCCGTCGTCGTCCTCCGCGGCGCTGTGCGTTCGGCGCAGGATGGCGCGGATACGGGCGACCACCTCCTCCAGGCCGAAGGGTTTCGTGACGTAGTCGTCGCCCCCGACCGTCAGGCCCTGAACCTTGTCGGCCATGTCATCGCGGGCGGTCAGGAAGAGGATGGGGGTGGTGATATCGCGCTCGCGCAGACGTCGTGCCACGGTGAAGCCGTCCATGTCCGGCAGCATGACGTCGAGCACGATGAGGTCCGGTTCGGCCTCATCGACCCCGTGGAGCGCTCCATTGCCGTCGGCCGCCGTCGTCACTTCGAAACCGGCGAACCGCAGCGAGGAGGCGAGCAGATCACGGATATTGGGCTCGTCGTCGACGACGAGCAGGTGAGCCTCGTGAGTCGTGTGGGAGTCCTGGATGCGGTCCATGCACGCAACTGTGCCCGGGAACACTGAAAGGTTCCTGAGTATCGGATGTGGTGTTAGTCCTGATGCGCCGGGAGGCGCACGTCGGATCCGCCCCCTGGACCGCGCGATCTCGGGGGCGGAGCGCCGATTCGTCGTCTCCGAGCCCGGGTCAGATGAACTTGAGCGGGTCGAATTCGTCGAGCGGGATGATCCGTACGCGCGGCAGCGGACTGGTGAAGGCGTCCACGTCCTCCTCGAGATCGTGGATCACCAGGCCGTACTCCACCAGGCCCGCCAGTTGCGCGTTGAGGAACTCGCGGAAGCACAGCACGCCGACGTAGGCGCCGGCTCCCAGGAGGCGCTCGACCTGCGGAATGTAGTCGCCGTCGTGCGAGCCGAGCAGGACCTGGGCGCTCTGGCCGGACTCGACGCGCGATGCGAGGGCGTCCAGCGTGCGCTGGATGCCGACGTCGACGACCTTCTCCTCGGCATGGCCCGACCCGGCCAGCGGCAGAGGGCGGTACTCCATCGCCATGAGGGCCTGGACGAAGCCCATCGGCATATGGCCCGAGGTGGCGTTGAGGAAGAAGAGCGCAGTGGTATCGGCTCCCTGCCCTCCGGCGCTGGCGTCGGAGAGCTCGTCGCAGAAGGAGAGCACACGGTCCCAACGCGGACGCTCCTCCGGCTCGGGCCGGCGTCCCAGGACGCTCATGCCCAGTGTGGCGTCGATGTTCTCCCCGTCGACGAGGAGGTAGGTGGGGATGCTCATGACGCCATGCTAACGGCCTCGGGGGCGTGCGGCTGGCTGGAATCGATGTACGGTGGCCGGCGAGTCGGCGGGGTCCGACCGCTGATGACGTCGGCTCAGCCGGTCCGGCGGAGCCGGTGGCCGGGCCGGCTGGACCCGTCGTCGGCGGTCGGCGGTCCGTGAGGCGGCAGGTGGGCGTCAGTAGGAGGACGCCTCGGGGTCCGCCGGCTGGCCGGTCGGCCGGGCGCTCTCGGCCTTGAGCGCGGCGAAGGCGGCGTCGACGTCGTCCCCGTCCGTGATCTGCGCCGGTGACTGGGCGGCGGGCAGCGCGCTGTTGCCGCCCGACTTCAGGGCCGCCAGGCGCGCCTCGGCCTCCATCTCGGCGCCGGAGGCCTCCAGCTCGGCGAACTGCGACTCCAACGAGGACCCGGCCAGCTCCATCTGGCCCGCGGCCTGCGCCTCGACGCGGCGGACCTGGTCCTCGTAGCGGGAGAGCTCGCTGGTGGGGTCCATGACGTTGATCGAGCGGATCGCGCCCTGGACCTTGACCTGCGCCTCGGCGGTCTTCCTGCGGGCGATGAGCTGGTCCCGCTTGGAGTGCAGATCGCCGAGCTTGGCCTCCATCTGCTGGAGCCCCGTCTTGAGCTGCTCGACGACCTGCTGCTGGGAGGCGATCATCGGCTCGGCGGCCTTCGCCTCGTTCTCCGCCGTGATCTGCTTGGTGATGGCGATCTTGGCCAGCGAGTCCCACTTGTCGGCGCCGGCCGCGTCCCCGCCGGCGCGCATCTGGTCGGCCTTCCGGGAGGCCGCCAGGGCCTTGTTGCCCCAGTCCCTGGCCTCGGCCAGATCCGCGGCGTGGTCCTTCTCGGCCAGCCGCAGGTTGCCGATCGTCTGGGCGACGGCGTCGCGCGCCTCCGAGATGGAGGCGGTGTAGTCGCGCACCAGCTGGTTGAGCATCTTCTCCGGGTCCTCGGCGCGATCGAGGAGGGCATTGACGTTGGCCCGGGTCAGCTGGGCGATGCGCCCCAGGATCGACTGCTTCTCAGCCATATGCGATATTCCCTTTCTTCGTGCCCGGCTGCCGGATGCGACGCGCGAGCAGGTCCGTGGTCGGCTCTGTTGTCAGTGCTGTCGTGTTGTCAGCGGGGGTCCGGGACATCGTTCCAGAAAACCCGTGCCCGGCCCAGTGCGTTCGAGGAGGGCGTCATCGGGCGCGAGCCCCGCGGGGCCGGTCGACGGGCCCCGGCGGGAGCCCGATGAGACGGCTCCTCCGGGAGGCCCGGTGCCTCCAGGGCGGTGCGGCTGCTGTCAGTCGAAGAAATCGAAGTCCAGATCGATGTCCGGGCCTCCCCAGCCGCCGTAGTCGTGGTGGCCGCCGGTCAGGCCGCCCAGGAGCAGGCCGCCCAGCACCAGGGAGCCGACGTCGAGCCCGCCGCCCGAGCCCCGCCCGCCCCGCGGGCCGTCCCACGACCCCGACCGGTGCACGTCCGTCTCGGCCAGCGCCTGGGCCTGCGCCACCAGCGGCTCGCCCTGGGCGACCTCCGCCAGGGCCGCCGACGGGTCCGCGCCCTGCATCGAGGTGGCGGCCGCCGCGTGCCTGGAGGCCTCCGACAGCGCCGTCCTCGCCGAGGGGCCCACGGCTCCGCGGTGCGTGGTGATGTAGGAGGTGACCGCCGCGATCTGGGAGTTGAGGCGCGCCAGGCGCGAGCCGAGCGAGGCCCGTGCCCGGGAGTCGTTCTCCTCCCGGGCGCGAGCCGGGGCCAGGGCCTCGTCGAGCGCGGCCTCCGCCCGGGCCAGGTGGTCCAGGGCCGCCAGCGGGTCCCCGCTCGCCCCGGGGCCGGAGGCGGCCCGCCCCTCGGCGACGGCGGCCTCGGCGTCGGCCACCAGCGGGTTCAGCGACGCCGCCGGCACCTGGGAGGCCAGGCGCTCGGCATCGACGAGGTCGGAGGAGATCGAGGCGACGGCCGCGGTCAGGTCGGCCGCGGCGCGCTCGAGACGCTCCCGCGCCCCGGTGACCTGGGCGGCCAGCTCGCCCGCCTGGACGATCGTGCCCTGGGCGATGCGCACCTGCTCGACGGCGGTGGCCTGCTGATCCGCCTCGATGGAGGCGCGCGCCTGGTCCAGGGCCGTGCGCCCGGCGGCCAGCAGCCTCTCCGCGCGCTCGGGGGCCTGCGAGACGGAGGTCAGCGAGCCGGCCGGGTAGGTGGCGTGGAGGGTGACCAGCAGGGTGTTGGCCATGGCGATCGCCTGCTCGGTCTCGTCGGCCCTCTGCTCGGTCTCGGCCACGGAGGTCGGCAGATTCGCCTCCAGGCCGCGCCGGGCGTTGAAGGCGGACTCCTGCTCCCTGATGACGTTGATGGCGTCGGTGCACCGTTGGAGGATCTCGCCGTACATCTGGCGCTGGACCGGCTCGGTCTCCGGGATGTCGTCGTCGAGGAGCTTGCGCAGCTCGAAGGAGCGGGCGAGGTGGCCGCGAGCGGTGTTCAGCGCTCCGGTGAAGGCGTCCGTGGCCGACAGCCCGAACTGGGCCTGGGCGTAGGAGAGCTCCTCGGAGGCGGAGCGCACGGCGTCGTCGGCGGTCACGAGCGCTCTGCCCGCGCGGACCCGGAGGTCCTCGACCGTGACTACCTGCGGCGGGGCGGGGGTGTCGCGCTTGCGTTTCCAGAACACGTCGGGCTCCTCGAAGATGCGTGCGGAGGGCTCATCGTCCCTGGTGGGCGGGCCGTCGGGCAAGCCGTTTCGCCCGGAGCGCCAGAGCAGGGCCGGAGCCGGGCGAGCCGACGGGCGGCTTCGCCCCGGGGCGCCGGGCGGGCCCTCCCCCGTGCCGCCCACGGCGTGTAGGACCGCTCCTTCGCCCCGGAGCGCCCGGGCCGGTGGCGGGCTCGGGCTCCACCCTCGTCGCCGCCACGCCTTCGCCCTGGAGCGCCCGGGCCGGTGGCCGCCCCGGACGTGCTGCGCGCCGTGCCCGCCCTGGACGACGGTCATAAAGTGACACGCTGGAACAAATATTCCGCGACGATCGATCTCCGAAACCCCTGTGGCCAGCCGTGATCCGGTAGTAGAGTCAACGCCGTCCCAGTCCGCAACGAACGATGATGATGACGGCACGTCGTGGAAGGTTTTCAGATGTCGGGTCAGTTGAAATGGGATCATAGTCAGGCGTCGTCGGCCATGTCGAGTTCCAACTCGGCGAGCGATCATATCAGCGGCGATTCGGTGAGCTCCCCGTCGGGCTGCGGGACGTCGGCGTCGGCGGCGTCGGGAGCGGTGTCGAGGCTGCAGTCGGCGTTATCGGGTCTGCAGTCGCTCATCCCGTCGATATCGAATAACCTATCGATCGCCGATGCGAATATGACGACCGCTGATACGCAGAGCGCCAGTAGTGTTCCGTCCTCGTCGTCGGTGTCCCCGTCACTGATGACGAGCTCGGGGCCGCTCATCGGGACGTGCGCGCCCGGCGGATCCGGGAGCCCCGGGAGTTCCGGGCGCTCATCGTCGAGTTCGGGACCTGCCTCCGGGGGTGTGAAGCCCCAGTTCTCGGCTGCGCAGTCGGGCTCTTCCACGTCTCACGCGGGTTCGGGGGTTCCGTCGTATCCGCGGACGGGGTCGGATCCTCTTGGGAGTGGCAAGTAGGCGAGGCGGCTAGTGGACTGACTTGGTTGACATGGGTGATGTGATTGTAGAACTGGAGGGCAGTGGTTGTGGCGATTGATACTCATCTGGATGCGACCCCGTCGGATATCACGGCGTCGGCGACGGCGATCGGTACTATCAAGACGAATGTCGATAGCGCGGAGGATGATCTGATCAGCGCGCGCAAGAGCGCGTGCGAGCTGGAGGGGTCGTCGGCCGTGGCCGCCCTGAGCTCGCTCAGCACCGCGGTCGACGGTTGCGAGGATCTGGTGACGGACCTGGGGGACTACAAGACGGCCCTGGATAATCTGGCGAGCGCCCTGAGCAGTATCGACACGGATCTGCAGGGGATCCGTGATCAGGCGACGGCCGGTGGACTGACGCTCAACGGGGAGACCGTGGTCGAGCCGAAGAGCTCCTACCCTCTCGGAGCGAATCCCGACAACTCCGTGGAGGTTTATGAGAACAGTGTGGAGCAGGACAGGATATCCCTGTACAAGAACCTGGAGACGCAGACGAGCGATATCCGTACTCGGGAGAAGGAGGCGCGTCAGGCCTTCTCGGACGCCTGCGCGAAGATCGGGACCAACCCCATCGCCCATGCTGCGTCGAATGCCGTGAAGGGATACTTCATTCCCGATACCAGGGCCGGGGGCTGGGTGGGTGCGGCGCGTGCCGGCACCTGGGGCATCAGTCGCACCAGGGATATCGCATCGCTGGTGGAGGCCGCCGGTTTGAGGGCGTCCTCCGCGGATGTCACCCGGACGCTCAAGTACACCAAGTACGTCACCAACCGCTCGGCGAATGCCGGGAGGCATGCTCTGCGCGGGATCACCAAGACGACGGATGTGGTGACGGAGGCCGGGGGCAAGGGGACGCAACAGTGGAGGCATGCGCTGAGCGACCGCAAGCTCTCGAACTGGAGCCCGACCAAGGCCGCGGAGGGCTCCACGGGGGCGAAGGTCGTCGATACGGTGCGCAAGGCCGGTAAACCCCTGAAGTGGGCCGGTCGTGCGGGCACGGCGGTGAGCTTCGGCGTCGATGCCTACGAGCAGTGGCAGAAGGACTCCAAGGACCCGTCCATCGGTCAGGGAGAGAAGGTGGCGCGTGCGGCGACGAAGGGCGCCGGTTCAGCCGCCGGCGGCTGGGCAGGAGCTCAGGCCGGTGCGGCGATCGGTGCGTGCGTGGGCGGACCGGTGGGGGCCGCGGTCGGTGGGATCGTCGGCGGGGTCGTCGGGTCTGGTGCCGGGAAGGCGCTCGCTGATAAGGCTCTTGGTTGGTTCCATTGATTGATGATTGTTGTGTTGGGGTGGTGAGGTGTGGTTAGGGACGTGTTCTACGGTGTTGTCGGCCTGTTCTTGGGTGGGATGATGTTCGTGAATTGGTGGTTCGCGATGTTCTCGGACAGTGGTTATGGGAAGGGGTGTCGGTCCATGTTGTGGGGGGATTTCAGTCTGGGTCGTAATACGGTGGCGGTCATCGAGCCCGCGGTGGGCGGTTTTATGTTATTCGGTGGAGCGGCAATGCTGGTTGGGGTCGCTGGCTTCGGGAACGATAGTGTTTTGATGTCGTTTTTCGCTCCGGCTGCGTTACTATCCTTGTTGGTGGCGGCGTTGGGTTTGATTCCGTTTCCTTTGCCGGCGCCGATGTATCCGGAGTGGCAGTTGGAGAAGCGTCGTCGGCGGGACGCGCGGTCGGGTGCCGGGGCAGCTGAGGAGGTATGGCGGCGCGCGGGCTATCCGACGGGGGACCCGGACGTCCCCGAGGGTTTCGAGGAGGAGGTCTCGCCGTACCAGACGCCCCGTCGTTATTCAGGGCGGCACAAGCGCAAGCGCCGGTGGCTGCCGTGGTCGTGAGCCCGCGCACCCTCGCGCCTGTCGTACGGGTTGGGGTGGTGAGGTGTGGTTAAGGATGTGTTGAACGGCGTTGGGTGCCTGTTCTTGGGTGGGATGATGTTCGTGAATTGGTGGTTCGCGATGTTCTCGGACAGTGGTTATGGGAAGGGGTGTCGTTCTATGTTGTGGGGGGGTTTCAGTCTGGGTCGTAATACGGTGGCGGTCATTGAGCCCGCGGTGGGCGGTTTTATGTTGTTCGGTGGGGGGTTGTTGTTGGTTGGGGTGGCTGGTTTTGGGACCGGTGGTGTTTTGATGTCGTTTTTCGGTGCGGTTTCTTTGCTGTCTTTGTTGGTGGCGGCGTTGGGTTTGATTCCGTTTCCTTTGCCGGCGCCGATGTATCCGGAGTGGCAGTTGGAGAAGCGTCGTCGGCGGGACGCGCGGTCGGGTGCCGGGGCAGCTGAGGAGGTATGGCGGCGCGCGGGCTATCCGACGGGGGACCCGGACGTCCCCGAGGGTTTCGAGGAGGAGGTCTCGCCGTACCAGACGCCCCGTCGTTATTCAGGGCGGCACAAGCGCAAGCGCCGATGGCTGCCATGGTCGTGAAGCCCACGCGCCCTCGCTCGGGTAAACCTATTCATCAAGACGATCGATCCACTCTTCTCTCTCTCGTCCAGTTCCTCATGATTGCGACTGCGAGCCCGACTGCCGCGGCGGCTATGCGACTATTCGCGCCCTTCGGTAGCAGGTCGACTGCTTCCATGAATCCCGGGCCTCGCACGGTCGTACCTTGCGGTTCGCGGTCGTACATGGAACCGCGTGGTCGTACCCTCCTGCTCCAGGTCGTACCTTAGCGAGGCCCTAAGGCACGACCACGTGGAAGAAAGTACGACCGCGCGGGCCCGGGTACGACCGCGCGCGGAGCGCGGAACGCCTGCCATGCCCACGACATCGTGTCCGTCGGAACGTCGGCCTGCGCGGGTCGGAGCTCGGGGTCCTGGTCGCGCAGTCGGCCCCCGTAGTCCGGGACGACCGGGGCGTGTGGGCCGACCTGGACGGAGGCGGAGCATGAGTCTCACGTGATCGATGAGACCGGTGCGACAGGAGAGATTGAGCGGCGCGCGACGAGCGTGGGTGTGTCGAGAATCTCGTTCGTGCTCCGGGTTCGCACCGGGTCGTGCCGCGTCGGCGACGGGGTTCCATTCGGGGTCGCTCGCGCTCCGGGGTCGCGTCGACTCGTGGTGTCCTCATGCCCGGCTTCGTCCATCGGCGCCTTCGACCCTCGATCCACCTCGTCGGCGAGAGCGGATCCCCGTGACCGCTTTGAGATCCGGTGGTAGGGTCTGCCCGTTCCAGTCGCGGCGAAGAGGTGGCGCGACAGTTAGGTGGGAGGCTGTCAGATGCCGGGTCAGTTGAAGTGGGATCATAATCAGGCGTCGTCGGCCATATCGAGTTTGAATTCGGCGAGCAGTCATGTCAGTGGCGATTCGGTGACATCCCCGTCGGGTTGCGGATGGTCGGCGTCGGCGGCGTCGACCGTGGTGTCGAACCTTCAGTCGGCGTTATCGCGTCTGCAGTCGCGTATTCCGGCGACGTCGAGCAGTTTGTCGACCGCCGATACGAATATGACGACGGTTGACGGGCACGTCGCCAGCAGCGTTCCGTCCTCGTCGTCGGTGCCCCCGTCGTTGATGACGAGCTCGGGGCCGCTCATCGGGACGTGCACTCCTCCTGGTTCCGGGAATTCCTCGTCGAATCCGGCCTCCGGAGGTGTGAAGCCGCAGTTCTCGATTCCGCAGTCGGGTTCTTCCACGTCTCACGCGGGTTCGGGGGTTCCGTCGTATCCGCGGACGGGGTCCGATCCTCTTGGGAGCGGTAAGTAGAAGCAAGTGGATATTAATGGACATTGATGCAGGACTGGGGGGCAGTGGTTATGCCGATTGATACTCATCTGGATGCGACGCCATCGGATATCACGGCGTCGGCGACGGCGATCGGTAACGTCAAGTCGCATGTCGACAGCGCGGAGGATGATCTGATCAGCGCGCGCAAGAGCGTGTGCGAGCTGGAGGGATCGTCGGCCATAGCCGCCTCGGGGTCGATCTCCACGTCGGTGACCGACTGCGAGAACCTGGTGACGGACCTGGGGAGCTACAAGACGGCTCTGGACAACCTGGCGAGCGCTCTGAGCAGTATCAAGACGGATCTGCAGGGGATCCGCGACCAGGCGACGGCCGGGGGACTGATAGTCGCCGGGGAGACCGTGCACGATCCGGCGACCGTCAAGGCGGCCTCCGCCGACGGTGGAAGCGGCAGTGGCGGCGCCGGCGGCGAGAGCGACAGCGGCGCTGCGGCGAGAACCGCCCTGTACAAGAACCTGGAGACGCAGACGAGCGATATTCGTACTCGGGAGACCGAGGCGCGTCAGGCCTTCTCGGACGCCTGCGCGAAGATCGGGTCCAACCCCGTCACCAGCACCGTGTCGAGTACTGTGGGCGGGTACTTCGTTCCCGATACCAAGGGCGGTGGCTGGGTCGCGGCGGCGAAGGTCACCAAGTGGGGTATCGGTCGCGCCAAGAATATTGCGACGGTGGTGGAGGCTGCCGGTTTGAGGGCGTCCTCCGCGGATGTCACCCGGACGTTCAAGTACACCAAGTACGTCACCAACCACTCGGCGAATGCCGGGAGGCATGCTCTGCGCGGGATCACCAAGACGACGGATGTGGTGACGGAGGCCGGGGGCAAGGGGACGCAACAGTGGAGGC
>NZ_AUBN01000011.1 GCF_000429265.1 Actinomyces gerencseriae DSM 6844 | reverse complement strand
GCACCGGTGGGGGTGAAGTGGACGTGGATGCGGGGGTTGGCCTCCAGCCAGGCGCGCGCCTCGGGGGTCTTGTGGGTTGCGTAGTTGTCGATCACCAGGTGCAGCTCCTCGTCGGGGTAGGCGCGCGCGACCTGGCGCAGGAAGACGAGCAGCTCGGTACGGCGCTGGCGGGGCCTGCAGGCGGCTGTGACGCGGCCGGTAGCGACCTGAAGGGCGGCGAACGGGGTGGAGGTGCCGTGCCGGGTGTAGTCGTGGGTGCGCCGCTCGATCCCGCCCGGCTGCATGGGCAGCATCGGGGCGGTGCGGTCCAGGTCCTGGATCTGGGACTTCTCGTCGACGCACAGCACCACGGCGTTGTCCGGGGCGCCAGGCGCAGGCCCACCACGTCGGTGACCCTGCCCACCAGCTCGGGGTCGGTGGAGTACTTGAAGGTCCCCGACCTCCAGGGCTGGATCCCATAACTGCGCCACACCCGCGCCACGGTGGCGTTGCCGATGCCCAGGTGACGTGCCAGCAGTCGGCTCGACCAGTGCGTGACCCCGTACCTCTTGGGAGGTGGCGCCAAAGTAGCGGCCACGACCCGCTCCTGAGGCACCTGCCCGGGACGCCCCGAGCGGGGCGCGTCCTCCAGCCTCCGCACACCCCCGGCCTGGTAGCGGCGCTGCCAGGAGACCACCGTGGGGACGCTGATTCCCACCGCCTGCGCGATCCGACTGTTAGCCATCCCCTGAGCGGCCAGGAGCACGATCCGCGCCCGCCGCGCCAAACCAGCCGGCACCGTCGTGGCACGCAGCCAGGACTCGAGCACCTCCAGGTCACCCTCACGCAGAACCAGTTCAGGAGCAGGTCTATTCGCCATACCCCTCATCATCCTAAACACCAACCACAAAACAACTAACAACACGCGACACTAGGTGCAGGCCAAAAACCGAATGCCATCCAGCGAGCCCCACCAGGAATCCTGACAACGACGGATCAATAGCTAATCCGGCGCCAGCAGTAGATCCGAAAATGGCGAACGCCTTCGCCAATTGCTCACCCGTGTATGCTTAAGCGAGCAGAGCACTACCAGCAGTCATCATCGCAGCCGCTCCGACACCCGACAGGCCGCGGACCACATCAAGTAACAAGATGTTGTTAGCCAGTACGCTTGTCAAAGAGCAGGCAGCGAACAATGTTGTACCAAAAATGAACACACGCTTACGGCCAAGAATGTCTGCCAGCGATCCAAAGATCAACATAAAGGCAGCGAACGTTAGATTGCACGCATTTACAACCCGCTGCAACTCTACGAGGCCAGGATGCAATTCAGCATTAATCTGAGGGATTGCGACCGATGTGCCGGTTAGAGATGCGGGGAGAATAAGCGCCGCCAGACAAGCGGTCAGTAACGTCAGCAACTGTTGTGATCGGTTTACGGTATGTGGAGTAAACATTGAGTATGTCTCCCTTCTTGCGAGAGGTCGTGATTCAAGAGGAATGAAAATCTTTGAATCAAGATTTAAGGCATCGCGAGAACAAGTCAATACAGCCCGCGACTGTCAAATTATTATTACGATCGACGACTTTCTTTTAAAAATAGTCCATGACACCTGGAGGTTTATTCATAGGGTGTAGGTGAATATGATTCCGAGGATGGCGGTGATGGTTGTTGGGAAGGTTTGTAGTGGTCTTCTGTAGCCGGCGTGCAGGACCTTCCATGTTTTGATGTTGGCGATGACTCGTTCGATCTTGTACCGGATCTGGTTGACGGTGGTGTTGTAGGCCTTGTCGTCAGGGTGGAGCGGCAGGCATGGTGGTTTTCTTTTCGGGGTGATCATTCCCAGTCCGATGTACTCCTTGTCGCCGATGTGCCTGGGTGGTGAGGCTCTGTCCGGGAGGTCGGCGGGTGGTACGTCGAGCAGGCCGCAGCGGCGCAGCGCCTCAGCGTCGTGCGTGCATCCGTCCTGGGGGTCGGAGACCCGGGCCAGGGTCCCTGACAGGGTGCGGGCGACCTGGACGTTCAGCCCCGTGGTCCCGTGCTTACCGGAATAGAGCTCGGGGTGGTCCTTCCAGGACCAGCACTCCAGCAGGGTGCCGTCCACAATCAGCTGGGCGGTGGGGTCCAGGTCCTCCACGACTGGCACCTGGTCGCTGAGGGCGTGGGCGATCAGGGGCGTGTAGGAGGTGATGACTCGGGAGGCGGTGGCCTGGGAGACACAGTAGAGCTCGGCGAGCAGCTTCTGGGGCAGGTTATGCCGCAGCCAGGATCAGAATCAGGCGCACGCACAGGAGCAGCCCCAACGCCCTCGCCCCGAACACCGGCAGAGGACCGGAGGCGTGAATGGCCTCGCACAGGCCCAGAACCTCACTGCGGGAGATTCTCGTGCTACTATTCGTCATGGCGGCTTGCTTCCTGAGGTGCTTTAGATTTGACACCTAAGATTCTCTCAAGAGCAAGCCGCCACCCTATCTAACGACACATCCCCCTTTAAACACCCTAAACACCCCTATGAATAAGCCTCCTTGATTTAATTCGTCGCCAAGTACACCGTTCACGACCAATGAAGTGAGTAACTCACTCAGAAGAAAGACATCTTCGAAAAATTACCAGCATAACTTTTTTGAATGGTGTAAATTACACGCAATTCCGATAAGATCAGCTAATCGAGACGACCTAACGAGCAACTTAAATCGTTGCACCATCAGCGTGTCGACCTCTCTAACTTTTCAACAGAATGATAGGCAACGACACATGCTTTGAGACATAGATCATGCAAAAGGTTTACGATCAAATCTGGCAAGTCCGCGCACATCACTATAGTTAAATTAAAGATTCGAGCAGCACCAAGCGCACATCGATTGCCGATTGGGGCTATCTCCCGCAAAGATCTCAACTAGGAGATCCATCGGCGTTGGATAAATATTGATTAAATTTGCTCTTCTATTTCGAACATTTTTGACATGTCTGCTAGACGAAGACTCGAAATTGTTGTGACGATCAAGCTCACGACACCTAACCGTATGAAGATGAGGTAGCCACCTGAGCAAATCAGCCTTGCTGGCGATGTATTTGTGTTGCCTTACTTCGTACCCTGTCATTCGACAGACTACATCGACGCCACGGAACCCTGCAACGCGAAAGAAGCGAATTGATCCGGCCGATTGGGTGATTTACGCCACCGCCGTTGTCGATCTAGGTGAGTCCACTCACCAAATTGGCGCTCGACTGAATGAATACGGGCGCTTGCAAGAGAATGAACCAATATCCACCCGTCTTCGCAAGCGCCCGTGTCTCGGTCTCTCAGCAGATATTCAACGACAGAACAGACTGTTCAACATCGATGGACTTCCGTTGTAACCGTGGTGTCCAGATGGGCTTTGAGTGAGTTACCACTCTGCTGCGCTATCGAACGCGCAGCGCCACCTTGCCTGTAGTTTGGCCAGTTTCGAGGGCTTCGAGCAGCCGTGCAGCGTCGATGATGTTAGCGACGTCGGTGAGGTCGACGCGAATGGTGCCGTTGGCAACAGCGTCGAGTGACCACCGTAGCGACTCGGTTCCTTCCTCTGGGTGGGCAACTAGCCATGCACCGACGTTGAACCCGGCGGTGGTCTTGTTTTGCAGCCAGTGCTGTGTGGAGTTTACGGCAACGTCTTCTGCTTGCGATGCATTGCCAACACGAATCAGTCGACCACCACTGCGCAGGACGCGGAAGGCGTCTTCTGTCGCCTTGCCACCAACGGGGTCAACGACGATGTCGTAGAAGTCCTCGGGGATAGCAGCAAGGTCGTCGCGTAGGTAGCTGTTATCGTAGCCAAAGCCACGTGCGATCTCCTTCTTGGCGTCGGTACCAACCACGGCATCGACACGACCGGCCCCCAGCGCACGGGCTACCTGGGCAAACTGCGACCCCAAGCCACCAACGCCGGCGTGAATCAGCAGACTCTCGCCGGCAGCAAACCGGGCCACGGTGGTCAGCGCCAAATGGGCGGTAACGGTGTTGATCGGTACAACGGACGCAAGGTCCATAGGCAGCGCGTTGGGGACCTCGGCTACTAGCGAGGCTGGGGTGCAGACCACCTCAGCGAACCCTCCGGTATTTGGCAGGATTGCGGCCACCTTCTGACCGACAGTGAGGTCGGTAACACCTGCGCCGAGCTCACGGATGGAGCCTGATACCTCCAGTCCGGAAATACGACCAAGCCGAGATGGCATCCGCCCAGTGGTCCACAGCGCGTCAATGAGGCCAACGCCTGCGAAGTCAACATCGATACTGACTTCACCTTCAGCTGGCAATGGCGTCTCGACCTCTGCGTACTCCAGCCCGTTGAAGCGGTCGTGGCGGTTGATAATGAGTGCGTGCATAGAGGCTTCTCCTTCTTGTGGTGGTTAGTTGGTAGAGGTGGGCTAGATTGAAATGAGGCGCTCACGGCGTTGACTAGTCCAGTTGGGGTCGTCGATGTCGCAGCGCTCGCCGACGACATCAGCCGCTAACGCATCGAGTGCACACATATCGTCCAAGTCAAGAGTGACCGTCATCGAGCGGACATTTTCGTCAATGCGATGCTTTTTCGCGTGCCCGGGATAGGAGCAAGTGCAATATCTTTACGTTCAGCTGTTGCATACAACCAAGACAATGCAATCTGTGCCGCCGTGGCTTCATATTTTTGGCCACCGTGTTTAATGTTGTCACGATCGTTTGATTTATTGCGAGCGCATCGCCGCTAAATCGCGAGAATGACCCACGCCAAGCGTCGTGAATTTGCTGCGCATTACTGATGGTCCCGGTAAGGAATCCGCGACCCAACGGCGAATATGGTACAAATCCGATTCCGAGTGCAGCAGCAGTTGGAACGACATGCTCCTCTACGTCACGACTCCAGACTGACCATTCGCTTTGTATAGCGGCGATCGGGTGTACCGCTTGGGCTGCTTCTATCTCCGGAGCAATGACTTCCGACAGGCCTAGATGGCGAACTTTTCCTTTCGACACCAACTCACTCATAGTTCCCACAACATCTTCGATCGGTATCGAAATGTCACGCCTGTGCAGATAGAGAAGATCGATCACGTCTACGGACAAACGACCAAGACTCTCATCAACTGCCTTACGAATGTATGACGCATCGTTGATCACGCGAAGGGATTTTCCGTCGGCAGAGCGCGAGATCCCCACTTTGGTTGCAATGGTCATCTCGCCTCGTCGATGCTTTGCCACCTCACCGACAGTGAGTTCATTCCTTCCGTCACCATAGATGTCTGCCGTGTCGATGAAGTTGACACCGATATCGAGTGCATGATTGAGTGTTGCAATGTCATTTTCATGAGCACTGTAGCCATACACACCAGTCAGTGCCATAGTGCCGAACCCCATTCGGCTGGCGACTAGTTCATCTCCGAGAGTGACAAGTGCGGGGCTTACCAAGTTACCTCCTAGGTTTGAATAGCGGCCGTCGAGGAGAGTGGTGACAGACTAGCATGAGGGTCCTGTCATATGACAGACTTCGATCATCTGACGACCGATGGTCACGAACGGCGCGTTATGCCCGCAACCGCAACGTTCTTGTCCCATCCACCCACTGGTCGAAAAGTGCGATATGTCACTCACCGAACCATGATGAGCCGGCCCTCGATGTCGACCACCGAACGACCTCTCGCCACCACAAACAGAGCAGCAGCGCTCAACCAACTGCCAGCACCTAAAGTGAGAGCATTGTCACAGTCGATTTTGCGGGCCACTGTATGGCATCGTGTCGTATCTCGGGGAACACCGATGGCAGTGCGGCTCGGTGAACATCACGCTTCCGGGGCAACTTGAGGCGCTTCCACTCTCAGCGCCGACGCACGGCCGACATTGAAGGATCAATCATCCGACTACACTGGAGTGGACAGTGTTAGATCAGCCGAAGACGGGACAAGTGTGACAAATCACTCAGATCAAGCGCAGTGTAATTGCAATGAAGATATGACACTACGCCTCGGCAATGGAATCAAACGGGTCGAGCAGCTCCTTATGGGAGAAAAAGCTCGAGCCTTACGTGATTTTGAGCTGACAGTACCTCAGTACGCCACCCTGGCAACACTTGCCCACTCCCCTGGCCAGTCCGCCGCACAGCTCGCGCGAGCAGCGCTTGTGTCACCTCAGACGATGGCAACCATTCTCGGTAACTTGGAGGCGAAAGGGCTGATTGAGCGAGACGTGTCGTCATTACACGTCAGGGTACTTATATGCCATTTGACTAGCGCGGGCTGCGAACTAGTGTCTAATGCGGATCGAACGGTTAAGTCAATCGAAGACGACCTTCGTTCTAATTTCACCGAAGACGAATTTCGCTGTTTCCGCGAATACCTGGCTCGTTCGGAACAATATTTACTTACACGAGTAAAATCATAGCACAGGATTATCTCCCCGATGGTCCTAATGCACATTTCTCCTGATTGGATTTCCGTTGCTGAAAGTCAAGGCGCACCTATAGGCGCCCTACGAAGAGGAAATAGCCTACCTCAAAAAAGCGGGACAGAAGCGCTGGCAAGAGTTTGCGGCTGTTAGGCTCTGCGCAAAGATCGCGCTGCAATCACTAAACTACGAGCGACCGGTGATGGTTCCAGGAAGGTCTGGGTTACCCACTTTGCTCAATGGTCTTATCGGTAGTATGACGCATTGCAATAGTTATTGCGCTGCCGCGGTAGCGCCTTCTCAGGTTTGTAACGCGATAGGAATCGACGCCGAGCCAAATCGGGGTGTTACTCCAGGAGTGCTAGATCGCATCGCGTCTTCAACGAAATGCGAACACGTCCAATATCTGCGCGCTTTACATCCACACATTTCGTTCGATCGGCTTTTATTCAGCAGCAAGGAGTCTATCTATAAGGCAGTATTTTCGAACTCCGGCGATAGTCTCCGCTTTAAGGACGTTCGGGTTTTAGCGAACCCAAACAGTAACTTTGATACACAAATAACGTCATCTCATTTGAGGCGCGCGTCACTTCAAGTGATACTGGGGCGAGCGCGACGGAATCTTGGGTACTATTGTTACCATTCATCTCATAGATCTGCCTGTCAGAGCGACGGCTCTAGCAGAGACATCTACCTCACTCGCGACAAGATGGAAAACCGGCTCTTCGCGTTTGAGGGTGTTGTAGCTGGAGCCTATTGAAGTGCATAGGTGGGGTGGGTGTGTCGTTGCGGTGGGTAGGGGTCGAGGTCCCCTGATGATGGGAGCTGCTACACACGCCACCTGAGAGACCTCGACATGCCTGAGACTACCTTCACCGCCCCTGATCTGACGACCTTCCTGGGCCTGGACACCCTGGGACTGACCGCGGTGGGCCAGCACCTCACGGCGGAGTGCGCGCTGATCGAGTGCCGCATGCAGATAGGGGTCGATGATCCTTTCTGCAAGGCCTGCGGCGCCCAGGGACAGGCTCGTGGGACGGTGGCCAGGCGCCTGGCCCACGTGCCAGCGGGGTGGAGGCCCACGCAGCTGCTGGTACGCCTGCGGCGCTTCGCCTGCACCCACTGCTGCCGAGTGTGGAGGCAAGACACCTCCACCTTGGCTGAGCCCAGAGCGCGGCTGACCCGCTCGGCGGTCGAGTGGGGGCTGCGTGCCCTTGCCCTGGAGTGCATGTCGGTCTCCCGGGTAGCAGCCGCTCTGGGGATCTCCTGGCACACCGCCAACAACGCAATCCTGACCCAGGCCGAGCAGGCCATCACCGGCAACCCTCACCGCTTCGACGGTGTGGAGGTCCTCGGAGTTGATGAACACGTGTGGCGCCACACCAAGCGGGGCGACAAGTACGTCACCGTGATCATCGACCTGACCCCCGTGCGCGACCGCAGTGGTCCGGCCCGGCTTCTGGACGTGGTCCCGGGCCGGTCCAAGAAGGTCCTCAAGACTTGGCTCGCCCAGCGCGACCAGGACTGGCGTGGACGGGTTGAGGTGGTGGCGATGGACGGCTTCACCGGGTTCAAGAGCGCCGCCGGCGAGGAGCTGCCCAAGGCCCGGGCGGTCATGGACCCCTTTCATGTCGTGTCCCTGGCGGCCGGCAAGCTCGATGAGTGCCGCCGCCGCATCCAACGAGCGATCACGGGCCGGCGGGGCCGGGCGGAGGACCCGCTCTACCGGGCCCGGCGCACCCTACTGACCGGAGCCGACCTGCTCACCGACACCCAGGCCGAGCGTCTCGAGGCCCTGTTCACCGACGAACGCCACGCTCCGGTTACGGCCGCCTGGGGCGTTTACCAGCGCCTGATCTAGGCCTATCGCACCGAGGACCCGGGCCTGGGGCGGTTCCTGATGCAACGGCTCATCAGCTCCCTGAAACAGGCCATCCCAGACGGGCTCGAGGAGATCCAGACGCTGGCCAGGACCCTGACCGAAAGAGCCTCCGACATCCTGGCCCACTTCGACCGCCCCCGTACCTCCAACGGCCCCACCGAAGCGGCGGGCGGACGCCTGGAGCACCTACGCGGCATCGCCCTGGGCTTCCGCAACCTCACCCACTACACCATCCGCAGCCTCATCCACGCCGGACGCCTCAAAGACCGCCTGACAACAACCACCTAAACCAGGCGATAATCCCCACCTACAACACCCTCAAACGCGAAGAGCCGGAAAACCTGGGCAGGTTTGGTCAACACTTTTTTCGACCTAGCAGAGTCCTACGTTCGTCGCAATATTCCCATGACCATGAAGGATAGAACCAAATCACCCAGGCGACTTCCTCAACCTTGACGACCACTCCATCCTGGATAACGTCAGAACCATCTCTATAGAACAGGCCAAACATCGCGTCGTGAGCCAATTCGAGACATTCCGAGTGGTATAAGGACTAGAGGCAATATAAGCGACTTTGATCAGTTAGGGAAACAGGCAGATACTGAGTGTTTAAAATTAGCGACGAGCGGGGTGACGTTTTTCCCACTACTGTATTTCTGAGGTGAGCACATACCACTCGCGCTGAGCAGATCTTGGGTGCTGTTTGAACAGGCACTGTGCCGCACCGTGACGATCGTCTGACCATTACAGAGTCGTCAAGAGAATTTGTTGGTGGCGCAACTATACATGGTTGGCTACGTGCCGCCTAAATTTAGGTTCCAGAATGATAATTCAGCAGCATATAAGATCCACTTATCACCCTTCAGGCAAGGTCCGACCGATCACCCCATCTGCCCTCGTTGGCCTTGAGGTGTTTGCTCACCGTATCCCGCCCGAAGCCGAGCTCCAGCCCGATCTCGATGTAGGTACGGCCCTGAGCGTGGAGCTGCTGAGCACGACGGAGATCATCATCGGTGAAGCGCCGCTTGCGGCGGGGTCGTTGCTTAGCTTGGCGGCAGACAGCCTTCACCGTAGAGGTAGACGTGCTGACCTGTCTAGCGATCGCTCGGGCGGACATGCCGGTGGGCTCCAGATCGAGTATCTGCTGCTTCTTCGCCGCGCTGATCGGACGGCAGACCGTCTTGCGAATACCGCGGGCCGTCGTGGTTTCGCTCGCCTGCTCGGTAGGCGCTACGCTAGGCGTACTCGATTCCGGAGCCATCTCACCCGCGATGAGGCGCTTGCGGAAGGCGAGTAGGGGTAGCCAGTTGTTCGAATTGATGTTGCCCAGGTGTACCACGAGGTTCCTATACGAACTTGCATCATATGGGTCATGCCTGCATCATGAGGGTCATGGCTTGGGGTCGTGTTTGATGGTTGAGAGCGTCCGCCCCGCCGGGTGGGCGTTTTTCGGACACCGCTTGTTTTGTGTTTCAGGCCGTCTTGGTCGGGTCCAGGAGATTCGCGTTCCGCCTCGTTGGGGGCGCGATATTCTAGGGCTGAGTGAAGGCGGACGTGATTGTATCTCATCTCGATCCACGAGGCACTATCGTTGATCGTCTTATCCTTCGTGGGATACGCCATGAAACTTATTCGTGGGCTGTATGTGAATATGATCCGATCGATCGTGTAGCAGACCTGGTTGACGGTGGTGTTGTAGGTCTTTGTGAAGAGCCTGATATGTCTGTCATGCTGGAGCTCAGTGCCGATCTCTGAACACAGCAGACCGGTTTGGAGCGGATTGCGTTTGTCACGAATCTGCTGTAGCGGGCGGCAGAATCACCGGGGAAGCGCTTGTCCCAACTAGACGGAATGATGTGATGACACTGCGGGGTGGGGGTCATCCCACCCGCGGTGTCATTTTCACCAAACCATGCACCGCTGCAAGCCGCGCAGCTGCATCCTCCAGCACCTTGGAAGGCGGCGCCTGCTCACCTGGAAACGGGGTGGCGACAAGATTCCCGTCATCCATTTCCCAGACGCCGGTGATCCGCCCTCCCTGGGTCAGGACGGGAGCGATCCAACCTGCAGTCTTGCTCACCCGCGAGCGATGCTTGTTCGCCAGCATGTGAGTGTCCTTAGTCCCAGGGCCAAGGACGAACTGGTCGAACGCTCCTAGGAAGTGGGTGGCGCGGCTGGGCTGGGTGGCCGCGAGCTCGTCCTCATACTCGGCGAGCAGATATCGTGTCTCATCCTTCACCCGCACCTCGACGATTTGCTCGCCAAGACTGGCGAACCAGCCCTTGAGCGTTGACTTCTTGTTGCTGTTGCGCGAGAGCCACGCGTCAAAGGTTTCAGGGGTCGCCGGGCCATAGGCGGAGAGGTATCGCTTAATGACCGCCGGTGCTGCCTCCGCAGGATCGGGTAGCCCATTCCAGTTCTTCAGAAAACTGGCAGGGTTAGTGAATGTCACCTTCGAAGAACTGCTTGGGCCATAGCACAGGGCACCCCGCCATGCGAGGGGCTTGAGCAGAGCGCCCCATCCGGAACGCAGTTGTTCTTCCATCCCCTTGAACCGTTTGTCCTGAACCAGTTCGCTCACCAGCTCATCGCGAGACAGCACCTGACCGTCGAGGAGATCAGCAACAGACTCCGTCAGTTGCTCGACCTCCTCTGGCGTAGCGCCGAAGTGCCGTGACCAGGTGGGCTTGGTCCACGTACGAGCGCTAGCTAGCAGCGATAGGTACTCCGCTACGTCCGCAGACCGCATCGCGTGCAGCGTTCCGCGCATCGCCCAAGTCTTGACAAGCGAGCGGTCGGAGTACGCACGCTTGACCCCTTCAGGTCGCGGGTTGCGTTGCCGTAAGGCGATAGCGGTCTCAGCAGCGGAAGCCACCTGCGCCTGCGTACCGCAGAGCCGTCCGACGATCTCAACAGGATCTGCGTCCGTCAACGGTTCCAGGTACTGCCTGTGCAGCCGCCATGCGAGCACCTGTTCGGCGGAAACCTCGATCAACGTCGTCCCCTCTCGTCGTTACCGTCAGATTCTAAGCCTCTTCGGAGCCTTGATTCGGTACACCGGGTAGCACTTCATGCAACCAGTCGCTGCGTGTCTGCTGAGCTTTCCACTGCCGCGGGTATCCCACCGACACGTCCTCGAAGCGGACGCCGGAGAGCTCGATGGATACGAGGGATGTGCAGGTGTCCGTACACCACGACCTTCGCGTTGTACTCGATGTGCCACCGTGCGGTTTGGGCAGTGCCGCACCACAGACCGAACTCGGGGTGACGCAAGATCTGCATGGGTTCACAGTGTAGTGGCCAGTGATTGACGAGCGCTGTTGGGTACCCCGTTGAGGCAGGCCAACCGGTTTTGCGTGTATGCGAGCCGCGCACGACACCAGTCCTCACGGGTGGGGTAGGGATCTGGATGCAGGAAGTACTCGTCAGTGCAGACGACGCCAGCGGACGCCGCAACAGAGAGTGCCTCCTCCTTCGTGAAAGTGCCTGCAGGGCGAAAGGTGTAGTCGTATAGGACGAACAGCGGCGCGATGACCACTGGCACGGTTGCTGTCTGCCACGTCGGGTATGGGTCCTCGGACGTCACCACCCCCGGCGCTCGGCACACATCCACCAACTTCTGGTAACAGGCTTCGCCCCGCAACGCAACTGCACCTCATCGTTCGGTGTCGTCCACAACTCGTGGTTGCCCGGCATCCAGATCACCTTTGCGAATCGAGCAGACAGTAAAGCAAGGACTTTTCAACCTGGGAGAAGTCCTCAGCGACGTCGCCGGCGACGATCAGCCAATCGTCCTCCGTCGTCGGCTCCATGCTCTCCAGAAGTTGCTGGTTCTCCGGGTAAGCGACATGTAGGTCGCTTACGGCGAGAAGCTTCCGAGATGGGAACACTTGATATAGTCTACATCACTGTATCGAGTCTGCGCGAGCTTGACTGAAAGAGGCTCTTCGCGTTTGAGGGTGTGGTAGGTGGGGCTTATTGGCACTTTTAGGTGGTTGTTGTGAGGTGGTCCTTGGGGCGTCCGGCGTGGATGGGGCTGCGGATGGTGTATCCCGCGAAGGACAGGGCGATCAAGGATATTGCCTCGTGGATCGAGCTGAGATACAATCACGTCCGCCTTCACTCAATCCTAGGATATCGCGTCCCCAACGAGGCGGAACGTGAATTCCTGGGCCTGACCAAGACGGCCTGAAACACAAAACAAACAGTGTCCGAAAAACACCACCCAGCAGTCCAGTTGCGGTACCCCAGCGGAGCCTTCCCCAGCGTCTCGCCGTTCCTGGCCTTCTCACCCATGCCCTTGATGACCCCGTTGGCCAGGTTGCGGGAGTAGAACTCGTCGATGGAGCTCATGATGCCGTGCAGCAGGATACCGCCGGGGGACTGGTCGATATTCTCAGAGGTGGAGATCAGGCGGACACTGGCCTCGTCGAAGGCCCGGTTGATCTTCACATCGTCCGCCCTGTTGCGCGCCGGGCGGTCGAGCTTGTGGACGATGACGTAGTCAACGTCGCCGGCATCCTTGAGGTAGCGGAGCATCTTCTGCGGCTCGGGGCGGTTGGCGCTGCGGGCGGACTCACCGCGATCAACGAACTCCTTCACCACCAGCGCCCCATAACAGTCGCCTTCTTCTTAGAAATTGCGTCATCAGGTTAGGGCTTGCCGGTGGGGTGTTGGTTCCACCGGAAGCGGGCGTGGATGACTCGCTTCTGCCGGGGCTCGGCGTCCGCGCTCCGCTCCCGTGTCGCGCCTAGTGACGTGATCCTCAAGAGAGTCGTCCTCGTCGGGGCCGATAAATGCAGCTAAATACTGCCGGAGTCAATGCGTGCACGAGGTTCGTGCGCATGTCGCCCGCCTATACTCGTTGAGGTGACGATGCTTGCGCTGCACGAGTGGGGGGGATCCCACGGCTCCGGTCCTGCTCCTGGTCCACGGCCTGACGGAGTCGGCTGCAGCCTGGCCCGACGCGGTGGCTCGCTGGTCTCCCCGGTATCACGTCCTCGCGGTGGACCAGCGGGGGCACGGGGCGTCCCCGCGCTGGGACGACGAGTTCCTGGGCCGGGTGCCGCAGACCATGCAGGAGGACCTTGAGCTGGTGCTCTCCTCTTTCCCGGAGCCGCCGGTCGTCGTAGCGCACAGCCTGGGAGGGCTCGTGTCGTTGCGGGCGAGCGTTGCCCGGCCCGACCTGGTTCGGGCCCTGGTCCTGGAGGACGTCGCGCGCCCCACTGGGCACTGGGCCCCGGACCCCTGGTTCGTGGAGCACCAGGAGCGCTTCCTGGACGCGTTCGCCGACGGCGGCGCGGCCGAGCGGGAGCGTATCCGGCGCGAGACCTCGTGGAGTGATGCCGAGATCGAGGGGTGGGCCGGGTGCAAGGGGCAGGTTGACCGCCGCTACATCCGCGAGGGGACCTATCTCGGTGAGGCCGACCTCATCAGCGCAGTCAACCGGCTGATGATGCCGACGCTGTACCTCGCGCCCCGCCACGGCGACATGGCCCCGGACCCCTCTGAGGTGATCAACCCGCTCGTGCGCTTGGTGCTGCTCGACGGCGTCGGCCACTGCGTGCGGCGGGACGCCCCGGAGGCCTACCATGGGCTGGTCGATCCCTTCATCGAGGAGGCCTTCGGCGAAAGATGCGGGTCATGGCACGACCGTCGTGAAGGGCAACCGGGAGTTCCGTGAGCACGTGGTCCGACTGGTGCCGGAGCAGCGTGAGGGGCACGCCTCGGAATCGGTCACGTCCGCCTCATGCTCCCATGAATCCGAGCACCAGCATCGGTCCGACGCCGAAAGCGATATTGACGATCCAGTGGGTGATCACCATCGGCGCCAGACGTCTCTGCTTATGGACGATGATGCCGGCGGTGATGCCCCAGGCCGTGAACATGAAACCGTAGATGGCCATACCGCGGACGTCGCCTGCGAACATCATGTGCTGCAAGCCGAAGAGCACTCCCTGGATCAGGATGGCGGTCGTGATTCCGGAGCGCCCGACCAAGCCTTTCTGGAGCCAACCGCGGTAGATGATCTCCTCGATCGGAGCGTTCGCGAGGAAGATGACTGCACCGAAGACGCTCATCGCCGGCAACACGCCGGCGGGCAGCTGCGGGCTGGATTTGGAGAATACTTGTTCAAAATTCTGGAACATGTTTGCGCCGAATATGAGATACATCGACCCCATCAGGGTGATGATCATCGGGATATAGGTGACGAACAACCACAGGAGTCCCCAGGCGATGTCCTTGCCGAGACGACGCTTCTCGAAACCAAGATACGTCCATGTCGACACGCCGTGCCGCCGGAACGCACGCCAGATAACGGCGCCGCAGACGATATTGACGAAGGGAAAATAGGGCGTGTCGAGCGGTGGAAAATCCTTACTGATGCCAGCGAGTCGGAGTATAAAATATGTTGTGGTCGCCAGTGCCGCCATGGCGACCAGACGAATGAGTACGAAGTGGAATGGCTTGTCGCGCTGCGCGTCGAGTGGATTTTTCGTGGTTGGGATCATTGAGGTTCTCTCACCGGGGTCGGGACGGCGGCCTGGGGGCCAGGATGGCGAGGAGGGTGAGTAGGGGGTGCGGGTCGGGTCGGGGCGTCGGCGGTCATGTGCGTGGGGTTCGGGTCATTGGTCGGCCGGTACCTTGGTGTAGCGCTGGTCGGGTCCGGCGGCGGTCTCGGGGATGGTGGGGATGATGGTGGTCATGAGGGTGCGTACGCCTTCCAGGGTGGTGTCGTTGTAGCCGTGGTCCGGTCTCCCCTCGATGAAGTACTGGAATTCCAGGACGTGGTTGTCGGGGTAGAGCCAGGCCGCATCGACGCTCGTAATGACGCCATCGATGTTGGGGCTGTCCAACCAGATGTAGCCTCGGCCCTCCACGCCGTCCAGGACCAGTGGGTCATGCCCCTCACCGTCCAGGTCGGTGAAAGGATGAATGCCGCCAATAGCGTCCAGGTAGCCGCCGGGTTCGTAGGAGATGTAGAACGCGGTTGGAGACAGATTCGCCGAGGCGTTCCGGCCTCTGATCCTGCATTGGAAGCCGTTCTGGTCGGGCTTGTTCGGGTAGCTGTCGTGCCAGTACTCGTAGTCAACGGTCTGGAAGGACACGGCCTCCCGGAGCGCGTCGGTGGAGGTGATCTCGCACACGGCCTGCTCGTCAAGGAATGTGGGCGAGGGGGACGGTGAGCCGGTCACCCGGTTCACAAGCCCGCGCCCGCACCCCGCTGGCCCCAGGGCCAGTGCCACGCATGCCACCACCGCGGTCACGAGACGCCGCACCGGCCGGGGCCCGTGCCGAGGAGCCATCATGGGTCCTCCGTTTCCCTCATCCTCTTTCTCCGCATCCTTTCCGCTCGCACAGGCGAGTCATCCCTTGCGGGGACCACCGTCGTCACTGCTGCTTTCCGCATGGGTCTTTCCGTGACTGTCTCCGTTCGTGATGCCGTCCTCGAGTTCACCGAGCACCTTGAGGTCGTCGTTGTTGCTCACCTCGTCGTCCTTCCAGGTCACCATGTCCTGGGCCTGGTCATTGGTCAGGGCGGCCGTGTTGATGGCGGGGTTGCCGTCGGCGTCCTGGTGGTACCAGTCGTGGTCCTTGGCGGTCTCGACGGCCCTGCGGCCGCCGTTGTCGCTGTCGCCGTCCAGCAGGCCGTGGTTGAGGGCGTCGGCGAAGGCCCGGGCCCGTAGTGTCCTGGAGGAGGTGGCGGCGTCGACCGCGTCGCCTGCGGGTGCTCCCAGCGCGTCGGTGATGGCGTCGGCGGCCAGGGGCCTGGCGATGGTCGAGCCCACCGAGAAGGCCAGCGGGGCGGCCGCGCCGCTGCTGAGGGCCGACACCCCGGCCGCCGCCACCGTGGTCAGCACCGACAGGCTTGTACCCACCGTGTCCTTCTGCTCGGCGGAGCCCTCGGCCCCGTCGTCGGTGAAGCGCGACTCCGACAGGGACCGGATGTAGGTCGAGGACGCGGCCGCCTGCTGATACTCACTCTTCAAGGTCCCCTCCCCGGCGCCGGGCTCGGCCATCTTGCTCTGGATTCGGTCGTGGTGGAACTCGCCCATGCCCGTGGCCAGGGTCGCCATGGCGTCCTTGTCATCGCCGAGGCGGTAGACCAGCGTCGAGATGTCGGCCTTGCTGACGCCCCAGTTCAAAAGCCTGGGTCCGTCGCCGCTCTTCAGGTCTTTTCCTTCGGCGACGGCGGTGATCTCCTCGGGGCTGTTGGCCGCCATGACCGCCAGGTTCTGCTTCATGGCGTCGGTGATGTCGTCCTTGGAGAACGCCTCGCCGGCGAAGTAGGTGATGGCCCGGCCGCATGCGCAGGTGGCGCGCGCGTCGGCGTCCGCCGGCACCGGGTCATCCGCGCTGGGAGCACGATTGCGGAACGAGGAGGCCGCCGCGGTCGCGGCGCTCAGGGCCTCGGCCGCGTCCTGGTGCTGGATGTTCCAGTCCCGGCTGGTCAGCAGCTCCCACCGCTCGGTGGCGGTCTGGGAGGAAACCCAGTTCCCGGCGTCATCGACGCTGCCGTCCTTGGCCGGCGCGAGATACTCCAAGGCGGCCTCGGGATTGTTGCTCATGGCGGTCAGTACTCCGGTCAGGGGGTCCGAGGTGCCCGCCTGGCCGTTGATGAAGTGCATGGTCGGCGGGACCATCGAGTTCGGGTCGCGGCTCTCGAGCCTGCCGGCCAGGCCGATCAGGAAGTCGGTGCCGTAGACCGCCTCGGGCGCGCTCAGCATCATGTTGAGCGCCACCATGTAGCCCGGGGCCCCGCCCTTGTCCTCGATCACCCGGTGGAGGCCCTCCGCCAGAGACTCGCCGCCCGAGTCCGACCGGCTCGCGGCGGCCAGCACACGCCCCAACGTCGCGGTGGAGGCCGTGAAACGCCCCGCGGCGTCATCACCGTCGTAGTCATCGCGGTAGTAGTCGTTGAGGTCCTCGACCAGGTCCAGGTAGGCCTGGGCGCCCCCCACCCCGTCGACGAGCATCTTGCCGTAGACGGGGTTGTCCTGGTGGTTGGCGATGTCGGTCAGGATCTGGTCGGTGGTGCGCCCGTCGTCGGCGGTGCCGTTCTCGGAATCCTTGGCCTGGGCCAGGGCGGCGGCGTCGGCGCCGGCGGCGGTGGCGGCCTGGGTGTTGTAGCCGCGGAGGTTGGTGATGGTGTCCTCGGCGCCGTCGGGCAGGTAGTAGGTCAGGCTGCCGTCCGGGGCGGCGGCGGTGACGCCACTGCTGTTGAGATCGATGATCTCCCGGCGGCGGGCCGCGAGATCGTCGGCGACCTCCAGCAGGATCGCGGCGGCGTTGCCCATCGTGGTCGCCGACACCCCGTCCGCCGGAGCGCACGAGTACAGGGCCGGGGCGCTCGTCATCTCCTCGACCGTGGGCACCGGGTGATCACGATCATCACTGGCCCAGTAGATCGCGCTGCGCCCCTCATCAGTATCCTCGACATAGGCGTACAGGTTGTTGATCAGCGCCTGCACGCCCTCGGGATCGAACTTCACGAACGTCATGACGATCCCCCATGGTCTCCACGAATCTCCGCGGCCCCCGCGAGCCCATCGCACTTTCGGAGCCCTCCCCGGGCTCTCACTGGGCCTGCCTCCACGTGGCCTCGGGCGAGTTCGGCTCGGCCCTCTTCCCGGGATAGGTCAGCTGAACGTTCTCGGCACTGGTCAGGTCCTCGACGATGCAGCGCAGCATGGTGGCCACCGCGTCGATACCACCTGTGATCCAGCCCCGGTAGCCCTCGGCCGCTGGGGAGTCCCACACGTCGTCGTCCAGCGCCGTCTTCAGACTCTCCAGCGTCTCACCGCCCACGACGATGGTCGGATTGACATCACCCGAGCCACCGCCCGAGGGAATCGCCTGATTGGACGTCCTCCACTCCGTCGTCAGATCGGTCTCCACCCCCTCCGCCTTGGCCTTGATCTCCTGAACCGCCTTGAGCTTGAGATTAGGAGGCCAATCAGGATGACCCCCGCCGTCGTCATCGTAGGAGTCACCGCCGTAAGGGGCGTATGCGGACATCATCACGAGCCTCCCGGGGGCCTGATTCAGGGATCCGCGCGGTAGCGGTAAGCGGCTCGTCCTTCGACGGCGCACCGCCCGGCCACCGCGCTGTGACGCGCACAACCCAAGCACACTCGCGCCCACGGGACAACCCCCCGAGCGCCCGCGGTTCGTCCACATCGCAGCGCATCCACCACCCGCAACCATTTCACCCCCACCGATTGCCGTCGCATCGAGGATCTGCTCGATTCACCGGGCCCTGCTCGGGGCGCTCGTCGGCGATCCCGGCCCGGCGACGCGGGGCCATCGCGGCCGAGTGACGGCCCTCGGAACTGGTCACGGCCGCCGATGTCGAAGGTGTTAAGTTGTCCTGGCTCCCGATGATCGGGAGTGGCCGGCCTCCGTGGTGGAATCGGTAGACACCGCGACCTTAAAAGTCGCTGCCTGCGGGCGTGCGGGTTCGAGTCCCGCCGGGGGCACCACGAGGTTCGTATACGAACCTCGTGCCAGGCGTGTCATGGTCGGGGCTCGTGCCGGACGATGGGGAACGCTCATCCTCATCGGTTATACCTGCCCGCCGGCGGGAGGGACGAGTACCGGCTCTGGAACCTGACGGGGCTCCGACGGGCTTCGGAGACTTTCGGCGTGGTCGCCACGTTGAAGCCAGGGATTTCGTATGCCATCTTCGGCGCTCTCATGTGGACGTCCATGGGCATGTGCGTTCTGGGCTTCTCAAGTATGGACTTCTCGACCAAAGATCGATCGTCGTCGTGGGAGTGCGGGCGATAGCAATTGTTGTCACCCTGTCCACCGCCCTCAGCGAGAAGAGGAAATGGTCCGGATCCGGAGAATATCCCGGAGGCTGGGACTATGCCGGACGCTTCTCGGGCTCGGGCTCGTCGGGCGGCTCCGGCGCGCACGGGAGGCGATCAGATGTCCAGGTCCTCGACGAGGGGCCGGGACTCGACGCTCCTGACCGCCTCGATCAGCTCGTCGGGCAGCTCCCCCTCCATGTCGTCGACTGCGGCGAAGACCCGGAGCTCCCGCTTGCCGCTGCTCCACCAGTCTCCGTGCCATGTCCCGGGGTTCTCCCAGACCGGGTCGTCGTCCTCCGGGCTGGACAGGACGTCCCAGTTGGGCTCGTCGCGCAGGTGCACGGCGTACTGACCCTTGGCCGTCCTGTACACGCGAGCGGTGAGCGAGCGGATACCGCCGTCCTGCTGCCTCCAGCGCAGCAGGCGTCGTCCCGAGAACCGCTTCGTCACCGCAACCGGGCCCTCGTCCACCGTGAGCTCGATGGTTGCCATCGTGTCCTCTTTCTGTCGTTCGTCGTGCTGCGCCAGGTACAGACGCAACCCCACCGTCACGGCGGCCGACATCCCGCCCGCAAGTGTCGCAGCGCGATCGAACAGGGGCAGGTCGGCCTCCGAGACGTAGACGTTCTTACTGGGCATGCGCATAAACATATGCATGTCTCGGCCCGGGACGCAAGGCCGACGTGCAGGATGCGATCCGCCTTTCGGATCGCGGGGCCGACGGGGTCGGGCCGGGCCCGATCGGGCTCAACCCGCCGCCGCCCAGGCGCGCAGACGCTGCATGGCCGCGTGGGCGGGGGAGCCGGCGGACGGCGTGAAGACGACGACCTGCGCACCGTCGTCCTCCGCGAGCATGCGGAAGGGGATCGTGACGGCGCCGATGAGGGAGTGGAAGATCCTCTCCTCTCCCTGGGACGAGCTGGGCGGCAGGTCCTGGTCGATCCACATGCGGCAGAACAGGCGGCTGCGGGCGCTCAGCGTGCCGACGACGCCGATGAGCTCGGGGTCGTTCGGGTAGGCCTCGAGGGCCGCTCTCAGATCGGCGACGGCACGCGTGATCACATCGCCCCAATCGGGCCAGAAGCTCTGCGCCGCCTCCTGATCGAAAAAGGCGAATTCGAGCAGGTTCACCGTCTTCTTCCGAGCGCCCGCCCACTCCAGCACGGGGGCGTACAGAAGGCGGCCCGGCCTATTGACGGCCACGAGATCGAGCGACCGGGAACGCAGGTAGGCGGGCATGTCGAAAGAATCGAGAAGCTGCCTGGTCGGAGCGGATACCGCGCCGCGCTCCGGCCCCCGACCGGATTCGGCGGCGCTCGTTCGTTGCTCGGACGGAGCGGCGGGAGCCCGCTCGCGCGACACCGCACCGGCGTCGGGATAGGCCGCGTCGAGCAGAAGATTGAAGCGATGGCGGTCGTTCGGACTCAGTGCGAGCACGTCGCTGATGAGATCCTGCAACGACGACTCCGGCGCCGTGGGCAACAGACCCTGCTCGAGATCCACGTAGTAGTCGGTGGCGACGCCCAGTAGCCTGGCGATCTCGTCGCGGCGGAGGCCGGGCACGCGGCGCGGCAGACCTTTGGCGGGCAGGCCGGCCATGGTCGGGGTGACTGCCGCGCGATGCTCGGTGAGGAACGCGCGCAGGTCCGTTCGAGCATTCTTGAGTCCTCGAGGCATAACGACAGAGTAAAAGAAAACGATGGGTCGCGTTACCCTTTCATGATCTTTCGCTCATTCCTGGATATTAGCGATCGGTTAATTTATATCCTCGTCCAGCGCGTGCGCACCAGGCTAGCCTTCACTCATGAGCCAAGCCGACCTCGCTCCCACCGCCGCCGGCATCCAGCCGGTCTCCCCGCAGGACGCCGGTGCGCCCTCCGACGCGCCCCCGACCGTCGCCGACGTCGTCGGCATGCTTCGTGCGGCGGCCCCGCCCGAGCTCGCCGAGCCCTGGGACTCCAATCAGCTCATCTGCGGCGACCCGGCGGACTCTGCCGGCTCGGTGCTCCTCGCTGTCGATCCGGTCACCGCGGTCGTCGATGAGGCCATCGAGCGCGGCGTCGATATGGTCATCACCCACCACCCCCTCTACCTGCGCGGCACCGACCACGTCTCCGCCACCGACCCCAAGGGCCGGACCGTTCATCGTCTCATTCGTCATGGAATCGCCTTGGCCAACGCCCACACGACCCTCGACGCCGCGCACGGGGGCGTCGCCGCTGCGCTCGCCGCCGCCGTCGGAGTGCTCGCCGCCGTGCCGCTGGAGCCCGATCCGCATGATCCGACTCAGGGCATCGGGCGCATCGGCGACCTTCAGCGCCCCACTCGGCTGCGCGACCTGGCCGTGGCCGTCGCCTCTGCACTGCCCGACTCCGCGCCCGGACTGCTCGTCGGCGGGGACCTCGACGCGACCGTTGAGACCGTCGCCGTGTCCGGCGGGGCCGGGGACTCCCTGCTCGATACCGCGCGTGAAGCCGGCGCCGATGTCCTCCTCACCGCCGATCTGCGCCATCATCCCGCCTCCGAGCACCTGGAGGCCGGCCGCCCGTACTTGCTGTGCGGAACCCACTGGGCCACGGAGTGGGTGGGACTGCCGCCGCTCGCGGCCCGCTTGGAGCGGGCGGCCTCGGCGGGCGGACGTAGACTCGCCGCGTACGTGTCCGAGGTCGTCACCGACCCGTGGACTCTGCGTCTGAGCACTGGCTCCTGAGCGAGCGCTCGGATCGCCCAGAACGTGATACCCAGCCGATGACCAGCCAATGAAGGACCACAGCAGTGACGAGCGCCCCCCTCCGCCAGCAGCGTCTTCTCATCGATCTGCAGAGCCTCGACTCCAGGCTCGCCCGTCTCGCCCATGAGCGGACCCACCTGCCCGTCCTGCGCAGGATCGAGGCCACCGTCGAGCGCTTGCGCGCCAATCGGCGCGACGCCGTCGTCGCCGCCGGAGTACTCGCCGATGCCAAGGCGGAGTCCACTCGCGCGGAGGACGAGGTCGGGCAGGTCGTGCGCCGTGCCGAGATCCTACGGGAGCGGCTCTCCTCGGGTACTGCCGGCGCCCGTGACCTGAGTGCCATTCAGGGGGAGATCGATCAGCTCGGTCGCCGCCAGAGAGTCCTGGAGGACGCTCAGATCGCGGCCATGGAGGCCTTGGAGGCCGCTCAGGCGGAGGCCGATCGCCTCGCCGCCCAGGAGCAGGAGATCCGTGCCGCCGGCCGTGAGCTCACCGCCGCCCGTGATGCCGAGTTCGCCCGTCTCGACGGGGAGATCGAGCGGACGCGTGCCCGACGCGCCGATCTCGCCGAGACGATCGACGCCCCTCTGCTGGCCGAGTACGACGCCGCTCGAGCCGCGACCGGCGGCCTTGGAGCGGTCGCCCTGCACGGGCGCCGGGTCGAGGGAGCCGTCCAGGTCAGTCCGGCCGAGCATGCGCGAATCGCGGCCGCACCGCCGGACGCGGTCATCCACGCCGAGGAGAACGATGTCATCCTCGTGCGCATGGGGGAGTGACCCGGCGGTTCTCATCGGCATCGCTGCCGAGAGGGGCGCTCGGAAGGCGGTCGGGAGCGGAAGAGGATAGAGTGCGTTGCGCGGACGAGCCGACCGGGCGGCCGCGGTGCCCCTGGGAGACCGGGGGATCGAGGAACGTCCGGGCTCCACAGAGCAGGGCGGTGGCTAACAGCCACCCGGGGCGACCCGCGGGACAGTGCCACAGAAAGCAGACCGCCTGCCGGGAGGCCGGCCGGTAAGGGTGAAACGGTGGGGTAAGAGCCCACCAGCGCCGCAGGTGACTGCGGCGGCTAGGCAAACCCCGCCCGGAGCAAGACCGCGCAGCAGGCGCCCGAGGGCTGCTCGCCCGAGCCTGCGGGTAGGTCGCGTGAGCCCGCCGGCAACGGCGGGCCAAGATGGATGGTCGCCACCGCCGCACCGGCAACGGTCGGCGGCAACAGAACCCGGCGTACAGGTCGGCTCGTCCGCCCTCGCACCGAGGCCGTGTCGTGCCCCGGGCGGCTCCTCCGCCCGGCGCGGCTTCGTATCGTCGTTCGCATGGGGGTGCCCGTCACCGGACCGGTCCGGTGACGGGCACCCCCACTCTCATCGATCGGCGCTCGATCGGTCGGTGGTGACCTCAGCCGATCGATCGCCGGGTCATGACCTCGGCTTGATGTAGGTCTCCTGGTTGCCGGAGAAGCCCTTGACGGCGAACACGCCGTTCTTCGCCTGCGCCTGCTCCTTCGTCAGGAGGAAGGTGATGTAGCCCTTGGCCGTGCCCCCGTCGCGGGGCATGTCCTGCTCGGAGAACTCGTCCTTGACACTGTAGAGGGAGGTGGAGGAGGTCGTGTTGCCGTTCTCGACGTAGTCGATCTTCAGGCCGTAATCCTCGTACTGCCCCGTACCGTGGTAGGTGACGCTCACCGGCACGCGGACGTAGACGGAACCGTCGCCGGGGTCCAGCCTCTTCCACGTGTAGGGGTTGTCGACCTGATCCTTGACCTTCTGGGTCGCGTCCCATTCGACGACTCCGAGGGCGACATCGACCGACGAGTTCGGGTCGCCCAGGCTGTAGGCGTCTGCTTTGAAAGTGATGGAGCTGTCCGCCTCGAGCGGGTTCTTCTCCGACATGCCCGGATCACTGGCCGAGGGCGTGGTCGGGCCCGAGGTCGGACCCGGGCCGGGCGCTCCGGTGATGGAGGGCGCGGGCACCGGACTGTGGGCGGGGTCGCTCTTACCGCCGCGGTTCAACAGGACGGCGGCGAGAATGCCTCCGACCAGCGCGATCACGAGCACGCCGATGATGAGCCAGAACCACCACTGCTGGGTGACGGGCTTGGGGCCGGGCCCTCCCGGGGCACTCATGTCGGCGGGCTGCCAGCCGGGTCCTCCCGGCGGCGGCCCGCCGGGGGCGCTCTGGTTGTGGTAGGGCGTCGGCGACTGGGCGTAGTTCATGCCGGGCGCGTACGGGGACGCCCCCGAGTCGGCGCCGACTCCGGCGGCCGATCCGGCGTAGTCCCCCGAGGGCGCGGAGGCCGACTGCCCGGTCGGATCGGCCACGGGGGACGAGCCGGCCGGAACCGCCTGCGTCGGAGCCCAGGCGGCGTCCGCGGCTGATGATGCCTGGGGCGCCGAGCCGGCGCTGCTGCCGGGTGCGGAGTCCTCGACCCACAGCTGCCAGCCCTCCGGCGCCGGTCCCCATGCGGGGTCGGGCTGCCAACCCGCGGGGGGATTGAATCCCTCCGGAGGGGCCGGCCAGTTCGGCGGCGGATTGAATCGAAGTGCCATGAGGAACCTCCGGGGCGGTCGGATGATGGGAGCATTGGTGCGACGTGCGTCGTCCTGGGGAAGAATCTACACGCGGTGGACGCGCCGCCGTTATTCATGATCGTATATCGCGTGGGAGGATAATGGGGAGTTGTGTCCGCGCAGTTACGCGGGGCCTGCGCGAGGCCGAGGGCGGGCGCCCGGGGCATCACGGGGAGTCGGATGGTGAGTCGCGACCGCGAGTCAGACCGTGGTGAGCACGTCGGCGCCGTCCTCGGTGACCACCAGAGTGTGCTCGAACTGGGCGGTTCGAGAGCGGTCCTTCGTCACCACCGTCCAGCCGTCGTCCCACTGCGCCCACTCCTCCGTGCCCAGGGTGAGCATGGGCTCGATGGTGAAGACCATGCCGACCTCCATGACGTCGGCGTACCGGGGCGCGGCGTCGTAATGGGGGATGATGAGGCCGGAGTGGAAGGCCTCTCCCACACCGTGACCGGTGTAGTCCCGCACGACGCCGTACTGGAAGCGCTTGGCGTACTTCTCGATCACCCGCCCGATGACATTGACCTGGCGACCGGGGCGCACGGCGCTGATGCCGCGCTCCATGGCGGTGCGCGTGCGCTCGATGAGCGCGGCCGTCCCGGGATCGACCTGCCCGACCGGGAATGTGGCGTTCGTGTCGCCGTGGACGCCATCGAGATAGGCGGTCACGTCCAGGTTGATCAGATCGCCCTCCTTCAGAACGGTCGAGTCCGGGATGCCGTGGCAGATGACCTCGTTGACCGAGGTGCAGATCGACTTGGGAAAGCCCATGTACCCCAGGCAGGACGGATAGGCGCCGTGGTCGCACATGTACTCGTGGGCGATCCGGTCGAGCTCGTCGGTGGTGGTTCCGGGGGCGATGGCCTCGGCGGCCTCGGCCAGGGCGCGGGCCGCAACACGACCCGCACGGCGGATCCTCTCGACCGTCTCCGCATCCTTGACGTCGGAGGCGGTCACTCGCTCGGGGCCGTCATGGAACATGTACTCGGGTCGGGCGATCGAGGCGGGCACGTGCCGATCGGGGCCGAGCCTGCCCTTGGTGAGGGTGCCGCGGGGAGCCCTGTCCGCCAGGGATGAGGTCGAGGTGGTCATGCGCCCAGCATAGGAGCGCTGCGCGATGAGTCGCCTCCGTTCCTCCCCTGTTGCGCCCGTCATATTCCGTCACGCCCTGTCGTACGAGGGCTCCAGGGACCGGCTCCGGGGTGCCGGGGCCGCGGGGAGCTCCTGCTGCTCCTGGCGGGGAGGGGTCAGGAGTCGAACCAGTGCTCCTCGGCTGGGAAGGCGCCTTCGCGAACCTCGGCGGCGTAGTCGCGGGCCGCCCGGCGCAGGGCCTCGCCGACCCGTCCGAACCGCTTGGCGAAGCGCGGCCTCCACTCGGTCATCCCGGCCATGTCGGACCACACGAGGACCTGTCCATCGCAGCGGGCCCCGGCGCCGATGCCGATGGTGGGGACGGCGAGGGCCTCGGTGACGCGTGCGGCCACCGGCTCCGGCACCATCTCCAGCACCATGGCCATGACCCCGGCCTCCTGGATGGCCAGGGCGTCGGCCAGGAGCTCCTCACCCGCCTCGCCGCGACCCTGGACGCGGAAGCCGCCCAGCGCGTTGACGGACTGAGGAGTGAAGCCGAGGTGCCCCATGACGGGGATCCCGGCCTCGGTTAGGGCTCGGATCGCGTTCGCGCGCGGTCGCCCGCCCTCGAGCTTGACGGCGTTGGCTCCCGCCTTGATCAGCCCGACGGCGCTGCTCAGCGCCTGCTCGGGGCCCGCCTCGTAGGTGCCGAAGGGCAGGTCGGCGATGACGAGGGCCCGCCTGGCCGCGCGGCAGACGCTGCGCGTGGCCACCACCATCTCGTCCAGGGAGACGGGCAGGGTCGATCCGTGACCGAGCATGACATTGCCGATGGAGTCGCCGACGAGGATCATGTCCATCCCGGCCTCGTCGAAGATCGCCGCGGTCAGGCCGTCATAGGCCGTGATCATCGTGAGCCTGGTGCCTTCGGCCTTCGCCGCGAGCAGGTGGGGGAGCCGGACCGGTCCGCCGCCGGCGACGTTCTCGGCGGCGGAGGACCCGTAGGGGGACTCGGGAGTAGTCATGGCCCGAAGCCTATGCCGGTTCGCACGGCCACGCCTCGAACGAGTCGGGCCCCGCGGCCACTCTCTCGGGGCGTGTGAGATCCTTCCGGCTCATTCGCCTCTGTAGGCTCTGATCGGAGGGCGGATGGCACCGTCCGGCATCACCGCGCAGGAGGCACCATGGACAAGCAGCAGGAGTACGTTCTTCGGGCGATCGAGGAGCGCGACATCCGCTTCGTCCGCCTGTGGTTCACCGACGTCCTGGGGCAGCTCAAATCCGTTGCCATCGCGCCGGCCGAGGTGGAGGGCGCCTTCGAGGAGGGCATCGGCTTCGACGGCTCGGCGATCGAGGGGCTCACGCGCGTCTACGAGTCGGACATGCTGCTGTCCCCGGATCCGTCGACCTTCCAGATGCTGCCCTGGCGCGACGGCGCCGACGGGGTCGCCCGCATGTTCTGCGACGTCCTGACCCCTGACGGCGAACCCGCCCGCACCGATCCGCGGGCGGTCCTGGAGCGTCAGCTGGCGCGTGTCGCCGACGCCGGATTCACCTGCTACATCCATCCCGAGATCGAGTTCTACCTGGTCAATCGGGACGCGAACGGCCGTATCACCCCCACCGACCACGCCGGGTACTTCGACCATGTCCCGGGAGGGACGGCCCACGAGTTCCGCCGCCGGGTCATCCTCATGCTCGAGCAGATGGGCATCTCCGTGGAGTTCTCCCACCATGAGGGCGGCCCGGGGCAGAACGAGATCGACCTGCGCTTCGCCGATGCCCTGTCCATGGCGGACAACATCATGACCTTCCGCGCCGTCGTCGAGGAGGTGGCTCTCCAGGAGGGGAGTCTGGCGACCTTCATGCCCAAGCCCTTCGTCGGTCGGCCGGGCAGCGGCATGCACACGCACTTCTCCCTGTTCGAGGGCGACCGCAACGCCTTCTACGATCCGTCGGGGGAGTACCAGTTGTCGATGACCGGCAGATCCTTCATCGCCGGGCTCCTGCTCCACGCCTCGGAGATCTGCGCGGTGACCAACCAGCACGTCAACTCCTACAAGCGCATGTGGGGCGGTGATGAGGCTCCCGGCTACGTGTGCTGGGGACACAACAACCGCTCGGCCCTGGTCCGCGTGCCCATGCACAAGCCGGGGAAGGGCCTGTCCGCGCGCGTGGAGTATCGCGGCATCGACTCCTCGGCCAATCCCTACCTCGCCTACGCCGCCATTCTGGCGGCGGGCCTGAAGGGGATCGAGGAGGGCTACGAGCTGCCCTCGGAGACCGAGGACGACGTCTGGGCGCTGACGGAGGGCGAGCGTCGGGCCATGGGCATCGCCGCCCTGCCGACCTCGCTCAAGCGGGCGGTGACGGCCATGAGCGACTCTGACCTGGTCGCCGACACCCTGGGCGAGGACGCCTTCGAGTACTTCATGCGCAACAAGCGTCGTGAGTATCGGTCGTACGACGCGCAGGTCACCGCCTTCGAGCTCAGCCAGTTCTTCCCGCGCGCCTGATCCGGGGGCGCTGCGATGACCGGGCGACGGGGCGGGTCCGCCTCCGGGCCGTTCGGCCGGAGGCGCACGAGCCTGCGCGCACGGCTGGTGCGCGCCGGCTTCGTCGAGATCGATCGCGCCGGATCCTGTCTGCACGACGAGGCCCTGAGCCGACTGCTCCCGCTCGCGCAGGCGCCCCTGGACGGCGACGGGCTCGACCCGGTCCGGGTCGCGCTCGTCGAGGAGCTCGGCGCGACCGCGGATCCGGACCTCGCGCTGCTCTCGCTGGCGCGCCTGGCGTCGGCCGTCGGCGCTCGAGGCGAGGAGCTGCGAGAGCTTTTCCGCCCCCTGGGCGCGGACCGCGGAGGCGCCGGCGGCGGTGATTCAGCCGAGGGCGACGACACCGCGCAGGACGGGCGCGCGCGCGATGAGCACCGCCGTCGGCTCCTCGCCGTCCTGGGCTCCTCTCGCGCGCTGGGCGACTTCCTGATCAGCCATCCCGATCACCTCGCCGCCCTGAGCCCGGCCCGCGCCATCGATGCCGCCGATCGGCCGCCCGTCGACGCGGTCCTGACCGGGGCGGTCAGGGCTGTGCTCTCCGCCGGCGACGCCGCCGGCCGTGCGCGCATCGACGCGGCCACGGCGGCCATGCGCGTGGCTTACCGCGACCGGCTCCTGGCCATCGCCGCCGATGACTTGACGACCTCCGACCCGCTCGGCCACGTGCCCGTGGTCGTCGAGCGCATGACCCGGCTGGCCGACGCCGCCCTCGAGGCCGGCCTCATGATCGCCCGCGCCGGGGTCGGACCGCGGGCCGAGGACGTCGCCCTGGCCGTCATCGCCATGGGCAAGACGGGAGCGCGTGAGCTCAACTACGTCTCCGACGTCGATGTCGTCTACGTCGTCGGGCCCACGAGCCGCGTCGAGGCCTCCGAGCGCCCCGGACGACCCGTGGATGAGGACGAGCTGGTGCGCCTGGGCACCGAGCTCGCCGTCGAGCTGGCCCGTGCGACCTCCGCCTCCGGGTGGGAGCCTCCCCTGTGGCCCCTGGACACGGCGCTGCGCCCCGAGGGCAAGGGCGGCGCCCTGGTGCGCACCCTGGAGTCCCATGTGACCTACTACGAGCGCTGGGCCGCCTCCTGGGAGTTCCAGGCGCTGCTCAAGGCCAGGCCCTGCGCCGGGGACGCCCGGCTCGGCGCCGCCTACGCGCGCGCCGTCGATCCTTTCGTGTGGCGGGCCAGCAGTCGGGACAACTTCGTGGACGACGCCCGGGCCATGCGCAGGCGCGTCGAGAACGAGTCCGGCGGGGGCGGTGGGGAGGACCGCCGCATCAAGCTCGGTCCGGGCGGGCTGCGCGACGTCGAGTTCACGGTTCAGCTCCTCCAGCTCGTCCACGGGCGCGGCGATGCGCGTCTGCGCGTCCGCTCGACCCTCGGCGCCCTGGCCGAGCTGTCGGCGGCCGGATACGTCGGACGCTCCGATGCCGCCGAGCTGGACTCCTGCTACCGGCTGCTGCGACTGCTGGAGCACCGCAGCCAGCTCTACCGTCTGCAGCGGACCCACGATCTGCCGCGCGGCGAGGCCGACCTGCGCCGTCTGGGACGGGGCATCGACCGGCGCGTCATGGGCGGGCCCGAGGCGCTGTGGGCGTCCTTCTCCTCGGCGCGCAGGCGCGTGCGCGCCCTCCACGAGGAGATCTACTACCGGCCGCTGCTCACGGCGGCGGCGACGCTGAGCGCTGACGAGATGGCGCTGAGCCCACGGGCGGCGCGCGAGCGGCTCAAGGCGGTGGGCTACCTCGACCCCGACGGCGCCCTGCGCCATATCCATGCCCTCACGGAGGGCGTCAGCCGGCGCGCGGCGATCCAGCGCCAGCTCCTGCCCGTCATGATCGGCTGGCTCGGCCAGGGCCCGGATCCGGACAACGGCCTGCTCTCCTTCAGGCTCCTGTCGGAGAGGATCGGCGGATCCCACTGGTATCTGGCGATGCTGCGCGACTCGCGGGCCGCCGCCCGGTCCCTGTGCCACGTTCTGTCCACCGCCAGGTGGACCACGGAGCGCCTGGCCGAGAGACCGGAGTCGATCGCCTGGCTCGACGACGCGGGCGGGCTGATCGCCCGCGATCCTGCGGCCCTGCGATCGGAGGTTCGCAGTCTTCTACGGCGGCGCGCCCTGGTGGCCGACGACGAGTCCGACCTGGAGCGTCAGGCCGCGGAGGCGGTGCACGCGGTCATGGGCGTGCGCACCCGCGAGCTCGTCCGCGCCGCGCTGGCCGACTCCCTGGACGGCGTGGACCCGGAGCGCACCGCCCGCATTCTGACCGACGCCACTGACGCGGTTCTCGACGGGGTGCTCAGCCTGGCCACCGGCATGGTCGTCGCCTCGCGCGACGGCGCCCGTGCGGTTGAGTCCGGACCGCGGGGAGACGGTACCTGGAGCGGGGCGCTGGCCCGCCACGCGGTGATCGCGATGGGGCGCTTCGGCGGGGCCGAGATCACCTACGCCTCCGATGCGGACGTCCTGTTCGTGCACGAGGCGCGCCCCGGTGCCGATCGGCGGGAGGCGGCCGATGAGGCCGAGGCGGTCGCCCGACTGGTCGTGCGCCTGCTCTCCCGGGCGCAGCCGCATTCGCTGGAGGTCGATGCGGATCTGCGTCCGGAGGGGCGCCGCGGTCCGATGAGCCGCTCGCCGGGCTCGTACGCGGACTACTACGAACGGTGGTCCTCGGTGTGGGAGCGCCAGGCGCTCCTGCGGGCGCGGGCCTGCGCCGGCGACGCCGGGCTCGGACGCGCCTTCGAGGAGCTCGTGGAACCCCTGCGCTGGAGCCCCGGCGGGTTGGACGACGACGGTCTGCGGGAGATCCGTCGTCTCAAGGCGCGCATGGAGGCGGAGCGCCTGCCCCGCGGCACGACGCCCGCACGGCACCTCAAGCTGGGGCCCGGCGGCCTGTCCGACGTCGAGTGGGCGGCGCAGGTCCTCCAGCTGCGGCACGCGGCACGGGTGCCCGGACTGCGTACGACGTCGACCCTGACGGCCCTGGACGCGGCGCGGTCGGCGGGGCTGCTCGGCGCGAGCGAGACGGATGATCTGCGCAGCGCCTGGCTGCTGGCCTCGCGGGTGCGGGCCGCGAACGTTCTGGGAACCGGGCGGGATCACGGAACGCGCGTCGAGGTTCTGCCGGAAGGACAGCGGGAGATCCGTCTGGTCGGGCGCCTGCTGGGCATGCCCCCCGGGCGGGAGCGCGATCTGGAGGACCTCTACCGGCGGCGCGCCCGGCACGCCCGTCGCATCGTCGAGCGCGTCGTCTTCGGACGGATCTGCGAGCCCCGGCCCGACCCGGCGGGGCCGGCGCCCCGGGCGGGTGGGGACGTCGGGTCGGGGACCCCTGAGCCTCCTCGGGACCGCCCTGGCGACGATCGGGCGTCGAGCACGGCCGAGGAGCGGCGCACGGGCGCGACGGACGAGGACGAGACGGCCGGCCATCGCGCCGGGGCATCGAGGAGCCGGCCCGCGTCGGCACCCGCCCGGTCCGTGCCGAGGCCGTCCCGACGCGCTCCTGCGCGCCGCGGAGGCGGCCCCTATCCGTGGTCGTGACCACCTCCGGATCCCTGCGGAGGAGAGCGCGCGCGTTTCCTGACAGGATGGACCCGTGAAGCTCCTCCTCGTCCGTCACGGACAGACCATCGCCAACACCATGGGTGCTCTCGATACGGATTTTCCCGGCAACTCCCTGGATCCCACCGGCCTGTCCCAGGCGGCCTCGCTGCCGGATCTGCTGGGTGCCGACCGACTCGGAGGGATCTCCTCGCTGTGGACCTCGCCGATCGCCCGAGCGCGTCAGACGATCGCGCCGCTGGAGGGCGTCACGGGCCTGACGGCGAGTATCGACTCGGGTCTGCGAGAGGTGCTCGCAGGCGATCTGGAGATGTGCACGGACGCGCGCTCGGTCGCCTGCTACGCGGACACGACCCGGGCATGGATGATAGGGCGCACCGCTGCGCGCCTGCCCGGCAGCCCGGAGGACGGCGCCGACACCTTCGCCCGGTTCGACGCCGCCGTCGGTCGGATCGCCCGCACGACGACGCAGACCGCCGGTGCGGGGGCAACGGCACTGCTGGTCGCCCACGGCACCGTTCTGCGTCTGTGGACCGCTCTGGCCGCGGCATCGGGCGGGGGAGCGGATCCCGCCTGGATCGCCGACCATCCCATGCGGAACGCGGCCGTGAGCCTGGTCGAGGGCGATCCGGGGCGCGGGTGGCGCCTCGTCGACTGGAACGAGGGGGAGTGGGTCAGCCCGGGGCGGCCCGGCGTCGCGAGCTGATGGCCTCGTGCCTCGCCCTCGGCCGGTGAGCGGATGGCCGGCCGACTCCCTCCGCACGATCTCGGAGGGTCGGGCGTACCGCCGGTGACCTCACAGCACTGAGGAGAGGAAGGCCCGGGTGCGGGCTCCGCGCGGGTGGCCGAGGACCTCGGTCGGATCACCGGACTCGCGGATGACGCCGCCGTCCATGAAGATCAGCTGGTCGCCGACCTCGCGGGCGAAGCCCATCTCGTGGGTGACGACGACCATGGTCATGCCCGAGGCGGCGAGATCCTTCATGACCTGGAGGACCTCGCCGACGAGCTCGGGGTCCAGCGCCGAGGTGGGCTCGTCGAAGAGCATGAGCTCGGGGTCCATGGCCAGGGCCCGGGCGATGGCCACCCGTTGCTGCTGGCCGCCGGAGAGCTGGGAGGGGTAGTGGCCCAGACGGTCGCCGAGCCCCACGCGCTCCAGCAGTCCGACGCCGTACTCGCGCGCGCTCGCCCTGCTCAGGCCCCGCACCTGCACCGGCGCCTCCATGACGTTGCCCAGGGCCGTCATGTGCGGGAAGAGGTTGAAGCGCTGGAAGACCATGCCGATCCGGGCGCGCTGCCGAGCGCGCTGCTTGTCGGTCAGGGCGTGCAGCTGGACGTCGCCGTCGGGACCCTCGACCTCGCGCATGCCCATGAGCTCTCCATCGACCCATACCCGGCCGGCATCGATGGACTCCAGCTCGTTGATGCAGCGCAGCAGGGTGGACTTGCCCGAGCCGGAGGGGCCCACGAGCACCGTCACCGAGCCGGGCGGGACGGTGAGGTCGATGCCCTTGAGGACGTGCAGTTCGCCGAAGAACTTGTGGAGGCCGCGTACGCGCACCTTGGCGATGGCGTCGGAGCCCGCGGCGGCGAGAGCGGTCGTGCCGGGTGTGCCGGGCGTGGCGGGAGTGGTCATGAGGTGGCCTCCAGGAAGGGGTTGTCCTCGGTGGTGTGCGAGTCGAGGATCGCCTGCTGCCGGGCGGACAGCGCCCGGCCTCGCCTGGAGCCCGAGGTCGACGAGGAGCCGTCGAAGCCTCTGCCGTAGTAGCGCTCCAGGTAGTGCTGGCCGACCATGAGGATGGAGGTGATGATGATGTACCACAGCGCCGCGACGATGAGCAGCGGGATCGTCTGGTAGGTGAACGAGGCGTAGGAGTTCGTCACGAAGGTCAGGTCCAGCGTGAAGGGCACCGCCAGGACCAGGGAGGTCGTCTTGAGCATGGAGATCGTCTCGTTGCCGGTGGGCGGGACGATGACCCGCATCGCCTGGGGCAGCACGATGCGGCGCAGGATCCGGCCCCTGCTCATGCCCAGGGCTCCAGCGGCCTCGGCCTGGCCCGGGTCGACGCTGGCCAGGCCCGAGCGGACGATCTCCGACAGGTAGGCGCCTTCGTTGATCCCCAGTCCGAGAACCGCGGCCACGAAGGGCGTGAACACCGATGTCGTCCTGAAGGTCAGGATCTCGGGGCCGAAGGGCACTCCCAGGCTCAGATGCTGGTAGAGCGCGGACAGGGCGCCCCAGAAGACCAGTTGGGTGTAGATCGGTGTGCCCCGGAAGAACCACAGGTAGCTCACCGCCACCCAGCGCAGGATGAGGTTGGAGGACTGGCGCATGATGGCGGTGGTCACGGCCAGTACGATGCCGATGACCATGGCCAGGAGGGTCAGCAGCAGGGTCCAGCCGACGGCGCGGACGACGTGGATCTCGCGGAAGAAGAACCAGACCGTGCCCCAGTGGAACTTGTCATTGGTCACCAGGGCGTGGATGAGCATGGCGCCCAGAACCGCGACGATCGCGGCGCTGATCCAGGTCCCGGGACGCGGGACCGGCTTGAGATGGTTGAGCTGGACGGGCTCCTCGCCGGTTGCGGGCCTTGAGGACACGATTCACTCCTCCACTTCCGGGTTCATCTCGGCGGTGGCCAGCGCCGAGTCGCTGATGCCCCAGGAGTCCAGGATGCTCTCCCAGGTGCCCGAGTCCATGAGGTACTGGATAGCCGCCTGAATCGCCGCGTTGAACTCGGGGTCGCTCTTGGACAGGATGACGGCCTGGGGGAGGGCGTCCTCGATCCCGCCGACGGTCTCGACGGCTCCGCCGGTGCTCTCGATCGCGTAGCCGGCCACGGTGGAGTCGGAGTAGATGGCGTCGACGACGTTGCCGACCAGGCCCGTGGTCGCCTCGGACTGGGTGGAGTACGAGCGCACGTCGATGGCGGGCCTGCTGGCGCGGGTGCAGGCCGCGGAGTCCGCGCGTATCGCGTCCTCCTGGGCGGTACCGGTCTGGACGCCGATCTGCAGCCCGCACAGGTTGAGGTGGTCGGAGGGGTCGACGCCCCGGGGATTGCCGGAGACCACGTTGAAGCGCGAGCCGACGTTGATGTAGGAGACCATGTCCAGCGCGGACTCGCGCTCGCCGGAGACCGTGAAGGAGGAGATGCCCGCGTCGTACGTGGTCCCCACCGCTGCGATGATGGAGTCGAACTCGGCCGTGTGGGTGACGGAGCCGACGCCCAGGACGGCCGCGATGGCCCTGGTCAGGTCCACGTCGTAGCCGATCGCGGTGCCGTCGGGGTCCAGGAACTCGGCGGGAGGGTAATCGGTGGCGGCGGCGACGTCGAGGACTCCGTCGGCCAGGGCCCCTTCGGGCAGCATGGCGATAATGTCGTCCTGCGGCCGGATGCCCGAGGTGTCGTATCCCCTGGTGGAGGCCGATGCCCCGGTCTGCGCGGTCCTCCAGTCGGCGGCGTTGGTGCAGCCCGCCAGTGCTCCGACCAGGGCGAGGCACAGGCCGACGGCGATGCCGGTGACCAGTGCGCGGGTGGACCTCATGGGAACTCCTCGAGGGCGGGGCGCGAGACCGATGGCGCCGGTCTCGGAGTACCAAAAGAATATTACGTCGGTCGGTATAGATATTCAGTTGGTTGAGATGACATCGAGCACGTTGCTCGTGCCGCGTCTCTGCCGCCCTCTCGCTCCGCGGCCGTCACAGGTCGTAGTAGAGCTCGAACTCATAGGGATGCGGGCGCATCCGCATGGGGACGATCTCGTTGTCCCGCTTGTACTCGATCCACGTGTCGATGAGGTCGGGGGTGAAGACGTCTCCCTCAGTGAGGTAGTCGTGATCGGCCTCCAGGGCGTCGAGCGCCTGATCCAGGGAGTACGGCAGCTTGGCGATGTCGTCGTACTCCTCGGGGGCCAGCTCGTAGAGGTCCTTGTCGATGGGCTCGCGCGGTTCGATTCGGTTGCGGATGCCGTCGATCCCAGCCATGAGAACGGCCGAGAAGCACAGGTACGGATTGGAGGAGGGATCGGGGACGCGGTACTCGATGCGCTTGGCCTTGGGGGAGGTGCCCGTCACCGGGATGCGGATGCAGGCCGAGCGGTTACGGGCCGAGTAGACGAGATTGACGGGGGCCTCGAAGCCCGGCACCAGGCGGCGGAAGGAGTTGACCGACGGGTTGGTGAAGGCGAGCAGGCTGGGCGCGTGCTCCAGGATGCCGCCGATGTACCACCGGGCGTAGTCGGAGAGCTGGCCGTAGCCGCGCTCGTCGAAGAACAGCGGCTTGCCGTCCTTCCACAGAGAGTGGTGGCAGTGCATGCCCGATCCGTTGTCGCCGAAGATCGGCTTGGGCATGAAGGTGGCCGTCTTGCCCGCCCTCCAGGCCTCGTTCTTGACGATGTACTTGAACTTCATCATGTCGTCGCCGGCGGCGAGCAACGAGGCGAAGCGATAGTTGATCTCCTGCTGCCCCCCGGTGCCGACCTCGTGGTGGGCGCGCTCGATCTCGAGGCCCGCTTCCAGGCAGGTGCGCACCATGGCGTCACGGATGTCGGTCATCTGGTCCGAGGGGGGGACCGGGAAGTACCCGCCCTTGAAGGGCGTCTTGTACCCCTTGTTGCCGCCCTCCTCGCTGCGACCCGTGTTCCAGGCGGCCTCGTTGGAGTCGATGGCGTAACGGGTGGAGGCGGGCGTGGTCTCGTACTCCACGGAGTCGAGCAGATAGAACTCGGCCTCGGCGCCGACGTAGCAGGTGTCCGCGATACCGGTGGAGCGCAGGTGGTCCTCGGCCTTGGCCGCGATCGATCGGGGATCGCGGGAGAAGCGCTCGTCCGTGAACGGGTCCACGATCGAGAAGTTGATGATGAGCGTCCGCTCCTTGCGGAAGGGGTCGAGGTACGCGGTGGTCACGTCGGGCACGAGCTTCATGTCGGACTCGTGGATCGCGGTGAAGCCGCGGATCGAGGATCCGTCGAACATCAGCCCGTCGGCCAGGGCGTCCTCCTTGAAGGCGTCCACCGGTATCGTGAAGTGCTGCATGGCGCCCGGCAGGTCGCAGAAGCGGACGTCGACGAGTGCGACCTCCTCCTTCTCAATGTAGGCCAGGGTCTCGGACGCGTCCTTGAACATGTGTGTTCCTTCATCTGGGTGCCCGCCTCCAGCGCCGGCCCGGCTCGGGTGCCTCGACGACGCGATGTGCGGCTTCGTGCAGGGTATGGGCGCACCGTGACGCGGACGTGCCGCGTGTGTGTCCCGGTTGTTTCGTTCCCCGGTCGTCCGGACGCCTCGGGGGTCCGCTCCGCCGGACTCAGCGGCCCCGCATGGCCCGCCGGTCCGGACGGACCTTGGAGGGGTCGATCCCCTTGGGGATCGGCAGACCCTTGGACGACAGGGAGGACAGGCGCTTGGAGACCTGGCTGATCTCGGCGTCCGTGAGCCTGGTGGGCTTGGTCGGCAGCTTGCGGATGGTGCGCCACAACTCACCCAGGCGGGTCTGCCCGTCCTCGACGCCGACGTTGACGACGTGCACCGGCACGGTGGACAGGATGCGTCGCAGGACCTTCTGCTCGTCGGCGATCGGACGCTGGAGGCGACCGGAGGGACCCTCGGCGACCAGCACCACCCCGGGGCGTCCCACCAGGCGCCAGATGACGTCCTGGGTCTTGGGGTTGACGTGCACGGGGTCGGATTCGAGGTACCAGCCACGGCCGAGCATCTGGTCGAGCACGAACTTGGCGGCTCCCGGCATGCCCTCGAGCTGGGCGTACACGGCGCGCTGCGCGGTCCACGTCAGGAGGGCGGTGTCCGCGGCGACGGCCAGCAGCACCGCCATGAGGGTCCAGTACCAGATGGCCTGTCGCAGCGCCAGGGAGAGGCCCACGGCCAGGCCGACGATCGCAACCGCCGTTCCCAGCATCGCCCACCCGATCCACGGGTAGGTCCTGCGCGAGATCGTGTAGGAGTCCTTGATTCTCTGGACGAGGCTCTGGATGCGCCGGCCGAAGCCGCGCTTCTTCCCCGACTCGGGGCTGGGGGCGGTGCTCACGCGCCCACCATAGTCGACGGCGCCGGTCCACCCCCCGCGCGGTCGCAGTCGATCGGCCGTCCGACGCCCCTCGCGGCGCGAATCCGGCGACGGGCGGATCAGGAGGCGCCTCCTCCCAGCCGCGCGACCACTGCGCTGGCCTCCTGCCGGGCGGTGACCGGTGTCGCGAGATCGGCCATCTCCTCCGGTACGGGGCGGCCCCTGGCGCGCATGGCCCTGCCCCAGAGCAGGCCCGAGCGGTAGGAGGAGCGCACCATCGGGCCGCTCATGACGGCGGCGATGCCCATCTCCTCGGCCATGGCCGCCAGCGCCACGAACTCCTGGGGCTTGACCCACCGGTCGATGGGGTGATGCAGCTTCGAGGGGCGCATGTACTGGGTGATGGTGAGGATGTCGACCCCGGCGTCGACGAGGCCGGCGACGGCGTCCTCGATCTCGGCGCGGGTCTCGCCCATTCCCAGGATGAGGTTCGACTTGGTCAGCAGTCCGGCCTCGGAGGCCCGGCGCAGCACCTCCAGACTGCCGTCGTAGGAGAAGGCGGGGCGTATGCGCCGGAAGATGCGCGGCACGGTCTCCAGGTTGTGGGCGAAGACCTCGGGCGCGGCCGAGAAGACCTCCTCCAGGGGCTCCGCGCGGCCCTTGAAGTCGGGCACCAGGAGCTCGACGCCGCAGCCGGGCAGCGCGGCGTGGATCTGCCGGGCGGTCTCGGCGTACAGCCAGGCGCCGCCGTCGGGGAGATCGTCGCGGGAGACTCCGGTGACCGTGGCGTATCGCAGCTCCATCCGCGCCACCGAGGCGGCCACCCGTGCGGGCTCGTCCTCGTCGTACTCGGTGGGGCGGCCGGTGGCGATGTCGCAGAAGTCGCAACGGCGCGTGCACAGCTCGCCACCGATGAGGAAGGACGCCTCGCGCTCGTTCCAGCACTCGTAGATATTGGGGCAGTTGGCCTCCGCACACACGGTGTGGAGCTTCTTCCGACGCACCAGGCCGCGTACCTCCCGGTAGGTCTGCGACACCACGGCACGGGTCTTGAGCCACTCGGGCCTGCGTTCGATCGGCGTCTCGGCGTTCCGCGCCTCGATACGCAGAAGACGACGGCCCTCAGGAGCGATGGTGCCGGTCACGAACCCTCCTCGACCTATGACGACAGCGCCGCCAGTCTATGCCAGGACGCGTCCGTCTGGGACTGAAGACCCATTTATGCGGTGCGGATCGGCGTGTGATGCGCCACCATCGGTGCGAGCCGCTCTGTGAGAGCGGCGGAGACGTCGTCGGCCAGGTCAACCGCGCGCAGGTGCGCCCCGGTCTCGGCCGCCAGGGATGTGACACCGGCGTCGTCGATGCCGCACGGCACGATCCGGTCCAGGTCGAAGGAGGTCAGATCGGGATCCACGTTGAGGCCGATGCCGTGCATCGTCGCGCCGCGCGCCACCCGAACCCCCAGCGCGCACACCTTGCGCTCCATTCCTCGGACCGACGAGGACGACTCCGGGTCCGCTGCGACCCACACGCCGGAGCGCCCCTCGATCCGATGGGTCGCAAGACCTCGCCGGGCGCACACGTCGATGACGGCCGCCTCCAGCGCGCGCACGTACTCGATCACATCAACGGGTGAGGCCAGGCGAACGATCGGGTAGACCGTGAGCTGGCCGGGGCCGTGCCATGTGGTCTTCCCGCCCCGGTCGACGTCGACGACCGGTACGTGGCCCGGTTCGACGAAGGCGCCGTCGGGCCGTTCCCAGGAGTGCGCTCTGCGGCCCACCGTGTAGACGGCCTCGTGCTCGAGGAGGATGAGCGTCGAGGTGCGGCGCCCATCGGCGACATCCGCGTGGATCCGCCGCTGGAGCTCCCACCCCTCGCGGAAGGGGACCAGGCGGGAGCCGAGGTCGAGGTCCAGGCGGTTCACACCGTCACGATAGACGTCCTGCCGGGGCGGCGCGCAGAGCGGACTCGCCGTGCGGACCCCGATGTCGTGCGGGGCCGACCCCGGACGATCGGGAGTTATCCACAGGGTGCCTCGAACCTGGTGCCGCAATGGGGGGCACGAGGACCATGGCTGCCATGAGATCCCTGAAGCCGCGCCGATCGAAATCGGAGCCGCCGCGCGCCGGCGACTCCTCGTCCACCGAGGACACCGCCCTGCCCGTCGAGATCAGCGATGAGCTGGTGGCGGCGGGCCTGGCGATCGGGGAGCCGATGGGGCGTGATCGGCCGGGCTACTTCGCTCCGCGGAGGGCCCTGGATACCTCCGGGCGCGACGTCGTGGTTCAGGTCGTCGACGTGGCCGAGGGCGCGGCCGGGGCCCGCGCCCTGCGTCGCCTGGCCGATCTTCGGCTGCTGCGCAGTGAGGCGATCGTGGGGGTTCGGCAGGTGATCTCCCTGCCGGGGGGACGCGTGGGCGTGATCAGCGACCTCGTCGTGGGAGCCGATCTGGCGGTCGTGCTGGGCGCCCGGGGCGGACTGACGCGTGACGAGGCCGCGCGGCTGCTCGACGACCTCGGGGCCGCGCTGGCGCATCTGCACGAGCGGAGCATGGCTCATGGAGACGTGGCGGCGGCCAATGTCATCGTGGACACCGACGGCCGACCGGTTCTCATCGATCTGCTGGGGGGCGTCCTGGAGACCGGCACCGAGTCGAGCGCGGCCCCCGAGCGCGGGACGGGAGGGCCGGCGACTGCCGCCGCGGATGTGTACTCCCTGGCGGCCCTCCTGCGCCAGTGCGCCGCGGGATCGCCGGCCCTGGCCGAACGGCTGGACCGGGTGCTGCTCGACGCCCTGGATCCCGATCCCGCTCGCAGGCCCAGCGCGCGCGACCTTGCGGCCCGCGCCCCCGAAATCGGTCGGCCGGGCGCCATCGAACTGCCCGACGGAGCCAGACTGGCCGCCGGAGCGCTGAGGGCCGCGACCGCTCAGCCGACACGGGCGGTGGCGTCGCGTCGCGGTCGCGCCCCCGGGGCGCGGCGACCGGCCCGGCCCCGGGGGCTCACGGGCCCTCCGGCGAGTCATCGACGTCGCGCGGCGCTCCTGGGCCTGGTGCTGCTGATGCTCAGCGCCGTCGTCGTCGCCGTCGGAGCCGGTGCGCTGATGCCGGGGTGGGCTCCCGACCGGATACTCGGCCGGGACGATGCGCCGTCCACCGCCGAGGCGTCCGCCTCGACGATGGCGGCCGAAGCAGTTGCGCAGGATGCCGCGGATGCGGACGCCGCGGATGCCGTTGCCATGGACGCCGCCGATGCGGGGGAGACCGATATGCTGCCGGTGGTGGTCGAGCTCTCGGTGACCCGTGATGCCGCTCTCAACGAGGGCGATGCCGAGGCCCTGGCGTCCACGACCGCACCGGGCTCCCCGGCGGCCCTGGCCGATCAGGCGCTGCTGACGGCGCTCGCCGACGCGGGGGAGCGGGTCGAGGGGCTGGACACCATGGTGCACTCGGTGACCAGTGCGCAGGCGGAGCGGGCCGGCGATGACTGGCCCGGCGCCACCGTCGTCCGTGTGTCGCAGTCCCAGGGGCCGTCGGTGCGCATCGGGGCCGACGGCTCGCGGAGGGCCGTGCCCGCCCAGGCGAGTCGGGATGTCGTGCTCGTGCTGGTCCCCGACCCGTGGAGGGTCGTCGAGGTCCTGCAGGCCGACTGAGGGAGCCGGCCGCGTGGTACGGGCCGGCTCGCCCCGGCGCGATTCGCTCGTCGCCCGCACGTCGTCATTGCGCCCGATCGTCCCCCGGCCGTGGTCAGTAGGGCTCGGTGAGCACCTCGGCGACGTCCGCGCGCTCGAGGAGCGACCGGCAGTCCGCCACCATGGCGGCCGAGCCGCACAGGTAGACGTCCGCTCCCGACAGTTCGGCGACGATATCCTTGAGCGCATCCGTCACCCGTCCGTGGAAGGAGCCGTCGACCGCCTCACGGCTGAGGCAACGCACCACGCGACCGGGCAGGGGGGCATCGACCAGGGTGGTGAGATCCTCCCCGCGGTTGCGGCAGCCGAACAGCAGGGTGTCGTTCCCCAGGTCGTCCGCGTGGCGGAACATGGCCAGGAAGGGGGCGAGCCCGGTGCCCGTGGCGATGAAGACACGACGGCGCCCGGATTCCCTGAGTGCGTACCGCCCCAGGGGCAACTCGACGACGGTGCGAGTCCCGGTCCCGGCCCGCTCGATGAAACGCGACCCCGTCCCGCCGGTTCGAGTCGAGACGAGGAGCCGGAGCACTCCTCCGTCGAGCCCGGCGATCGAGTAGTCGCGCCATGCGTTGTCGCCCACGTGAAGGCGGGCGAACTGCCCCGGCGCCCAGGCCTCGACCGGGCCCTCCAGCTCGAGCTCCACCTCCCGGATGCTGGGGGTCAGACGCCGTGCGGAGGTCAGGACGGCGTGGTGCTTGCCCTCGGGCAGCGCGCGGGGCGCGGCGGCCGGTCGGGCGGGAGCCTGAGAGCGCACGGCCGCGGTGATCATGGGGTAGCCGCGTGATCCGAGCACCTGGCAGGCGGCCGCCATCCCGCCCATCATGGCGCCCATGATGCCGAGGCTCCCGGCGTCCTGGCCGGCCAGGAACAGGCCGGGAATCGCCGTACGGGGGCCCAGCGGCCGGGACGCGTACCTCAACGGTGTGGCGGGCGGCCCGTAGAAGGCCCCGGCGGGATGCGCGGTGTAGTGCTCGTAGGTCAGGGGCGTGGAGACCTCCGTGTACTCCACCAGATCGCTCAGACCCGGGACGGCGCTCTCCGCGAGGGACAGCATGCCGGCGGCGATGCGCGCCTTGAGCGCGGAGTAGTCGGAGCCCCGGTCCCCCTGCGGACGGTCCGCCCACCGCTGGAAGGCCTCGGCATCGACGAATGACGTGACTTCGGCGGTGTGCGGCGTCTCGCCGGACTTCAGGGAGGGGAAGGAGACGAAGACGCTCTGCGCCCGTCCTTCCAGCAGAGCCGCTCCTCGCTGATCGAAGCCGTCGTGGTCGAGCTGCCGGTTGACCCAGACGTTGCCGCCGTCCACGCCGATACCGCGCGGGTCGTCTCGCAGGCGCAGGAACACGGTCACGGCCGACATCCCCGTGCCCAGGCGCCCGATGGTGCGGCGCACGGGGGCCGTGGCCCGGCCGACGGCGCCGTTCGTCGGCAGCAGGCGGGTGAACGTGGTGGATGCTCCGGCGGCCGAGATGACGACGGGGGCGCGATGCACCCGCTCGCACGTGTCCGCACCACGACGGTCCAGCACCCGCACTCCCGTCGCGGCGCCGTCCTCGACCAGGATCCCCGTGACCTCCTGGGCGACGCGAACGGCGCCTCCCGCCTGCTCGATCCCCTTCTCGAAGGTGCGCGCGATTCGGGCGCTGCCGCCCCTGGGGAACCATCCCCCGTCGAGGTAGTGGGCGACGACCAACGCGTGCATGGCGAAGGCCGAGCGCGAGGGGGGAAGGCCGTAGTCGCCCCACTGACTGGCCAGGACGGCCTTGAGGGCGGGGGAGCGGACGTGGGCGTCCAGGTACGCCTTCGTCGTGCCGGTGGCGGTGCGCCCGGTCAGGCGCTGTGCGAGACGCAGGAGCGGCGCGACGGGACGGGGCACCATCTCCTGGGCGAAGCCGAGCGTCGTCCAGGCGGCGACGCGGCGAACATCCTTGACGTAGCGGCGGATCGCCCCGGCCTCGTCGGGGAAGGCGCTGGTGAGGCTGCGCTCGTACTGCTCGGGATCACTGCTGGCGCGCAGGTCGATTCCGGGGTAGACGAAGCGGTCGTAGGCCTCCGGCATGCGGTTCCACATCAGTTCGCCGCCGGAGAGGTAGTCGAAGTACGCGCGGGCCCGGCTGCCGGGCGCGACCTGACCGATGTAGTGCACGCCCACGTCCCAGGAGGCCCCGTCGCGTCGGAAGGTGTGAGTCAGACCTCCCGGTTCCGTGTGCTGCTCGAGGACGAGGACCCGCTTGCCCGCCACGCGGGCGAGCATGCCCGCGGCGGTCAGTCCTCCGATGCCGGAGCCGATGACGATGACGTCGTATGCCATGTGTCCACTCTTCTCGTTACTAGACAGTGTCAGGTAGCAGCATAACAAGAACTTAGACACTGTCTAGTAGGTCGCGTGGCACGGTTCTACACTTGTGCCATGACGTCTGAAACGGTGGCGCAGTCCGAGAGGGGCGACGGCCGCGGTCTGCGCGCCCGGCTTCTGCGGACCAGTCGGGAGCTTCTCGATGCGGGCGGCCCGAGCGCGCTGAGCATGCGCGAGGTCGCGCGTCGCTCCGGGTGCACGCACCAGGCCCCCTACCACTACTTCGCCAACCGCGAGGCGATCCTCGCGGCTCTGGTGCGCGAGGGGTTCGAGGACCTCGCGGACCATCTGAGCGCCGCGCACGACGGACTCGAGGCGCAGGGGCTGCATGCGACCCTGATCGCCTCGGGGCACGCCTATGTCGAGTTCGCGCTGCGCAATCCCGGGGTCTTCCGCGTGATGTTCCGCCCCGACATGTGCGATCCGGAGCACTTCCCCGAGGTGGAGCACGCGAGTGCGCGCGCGCGCGACGAGCTCGCGCGCCTGGCGAGGATGGTGGCGGGCGAGGGCGCCGCACCGGAGGTCGAGACGCTGTTCTGGGCGGGCGTGCACGGGCTGGCGTCACTGCTGCTCGACGGCCCGTTGGCGGGAGAGCTCGAGACCCTCCAGGAGCGTCTCGAGTTCGCCCGTCGGGTCGGCCTGGTCGCTGTTCCACTCGCCGGGTTCGCGCGGCGGCCGCTCGGCGAGGAGCGGGACTCGGGGCGGTAGCGCGGGCGGCGCGGAGGCGCTCCGAGCGCAGCAGCAGTGAGGCCCCGCACCATTACGGTGCGGGGCCTCACGCGCCCGGGGCGGGTTCAGAGTCCCAGCTCGCCGGTGAAATCGCCTTCCTCAAGACGCCTCTTGACCGTCATGAGGTAGCGAGCCGCGTCCGCGCCGTCCACCAGCCGGTGATCGTAGGACAGCGCCAGATGGCACACCGAGCGGATCGCGATCGCCTCGCCCCCATCGACGTCCTTGATGACGCGCGGCTGCTTCTGGATCGCGCCCAGGCCGAGAATCGCGACCTCGGGCTGATTGATGATCGGGGTGTCGAACAACGCGCCCCCGGAGCCGGTGTTCGTGATCGTGAAGGTCGACCCGCTCAGCTCATCCGGGTTGACCCTGTTCTCCCGGGTGCGGGCGGCCAGATCGTTGATGCGCCTGGCCAGGCCCGGGATATTGAGCTCGCCGGCGTTCTTCACCACGGGCACGAGCAGCCCTCGCGGGGTGTCCACCGCGATGCCGATGTGCTCGACGTCGTGGTACGTCACCTGCTTGTCGTCGATGGTGGCGTTGATCTTCGGGTGGGCCTTGAGGGCCTCGGTCGCGGCCGCCACGAAGAATGGCAGGAAGGTCAGCTTCGTGCCGTTCTTGGCGAGGAACTCGTTCTTGGCCTGACCGCGCAGGGCGGCCACGCGGGTGACATCGACCTCGACGACCGTGGTCAGCTGGGCGGAGGTCTGCAGGGAGGTGATCATGCGCTCGGCGATGACCTGGCGCAGACGGCTCATCTTCTCGGTCCTGCCGCGCAGTGCCGTATCGACCGCGGGCCTGGCGGCGGCCGGGGCGGCGGGCGCCGCAGCGTGAGCCGGGGCCTCGGCGGCCCTGGACGTTCCGGCCGCCTCAGCCGCCTTGGCCGCCTCAGCCGCCTTGGCCGCTTCGGCGGTCCTGGCCGCCTCCTCGACGTCCTGCTTGCGGATACGACCGCCCACGCCCGTTCCGGTGAGCGTCGTGAGGTCGATACCCTTGTCCCGAGCGAGCTTGCGCACGATCGGGGTGACGTACGCCGCGGACGCGACAGCGGCGGCGGACGGCGCCGCCGTCGCGGGCGACTCGGTCCTGGGCTCCGCGGGAGTCGGCGCCGCGTGCCTCGGGCCGTAGACCGGGGCGGCCGGAGCGGCCGCGGGCGTCGGTGCCGCCGGCGCGGCGGCGGGCGTCGGCGCGGCCGCCGATGCGGGGGCGGCCGCGGGTGCCGGGGGGATCGGTGCGGCCGGGGCGGCCGCGGGCGCCGGGGTCGCCGGGACGTCTCCCTCGGAGGGGGCCCCGATAATGGCCAGGACGGTGCCCACCTCGACGGTCTCGTCCTCGGGGACCCGGATCTCCAGGATCGTGCCGGCGACGGGCGAGGGCACCTCGGTGTCGACCTTGTCGGTGGCGACCTCGAGGAGGGGCTCATCCACCTCGACGGTGTCGCCGACGGCCTTGAGCCACGACGAAACAGTGCCCTCGGTGACGGACTCGCCCAGAGCGGGCATCTTTACGGACTCGGACATGGTGGAAACTCTCTATCTCTTCGAGATCAGCCGTGGTTGTGCAGGGGCTTGCCGGCGAGAACCATAGCGGCCTCGCCGATGGTCTCGTTCTGCGTGGGGTGGGCGTGGACGAGCGGGGCGAGATCGTGGGCATCGGCCTCCCATGAGACGATCAGCTGTCCCTCGCCGATCTGCTCGCCCATGCGCGCGCCGATGGCGTGGAAGCCGACGACGGGCCCGTCCTTGAGCGAGACGAGCTTGACGAATCCCTGCGCGCCCAGGATCTGGCTCCTGGCATTGCCCGCCACATTGAACTCGGCCGTTGTGACGTTCTCGGCCCCATGGGTCTCGATGGCCTCGGCCTCGCTGAGCCCCACGGAGGCGATCTCGGGCTCGCAGAAGGTCACCCTCGGGACCCGGGCGTCGTCGACTGGTCGAGGGTCGAGACCGGCGATCCTCTCGGCCACCACGATGCCCTGGGCGAATCCGCGATGCGCGAGCTGGAGGCCCGGGACGATGTCTCCCACCGCCCAGACGCCCCGGACACTGGTGCGACCGTACTCGTCGGTCAGGACGAAACCGCGATCCATTGCGACTCCGGCCTCCTCGTAGCCGAGATTCGCGGTGGCCGGGCCGCGCCCCACGGCGATGAGGAGGACCTCGGCGTCGAAGGCCCTGCCATCAGTGGTGCGAACGGATACTCCGGCGGCGGTGCGCTCGACCGACTCGAACATGGTGCCGGTCCTGACAACGATCCTGCGCTTGCGGAAGGCCCGCTCGAGTTGCTTGGAGATGGCCTCGTCCTCATTCGGAACCAGGCGGGGCAGCCCCTCGATGACGGTGACCTGCGAACCCAGGGAGGCCCAGGCGGAGGCGAACTCGACTCCGATGACCCCGCCGCCCAGAATGATGGCCGAGGCCGGCACGTGGTCGAGCTCGAGAGCCTGATCGCTGGTCATGACCGGCCCGGAGATCCTCTGTCCCATGGTCTTGGACGACGAGCCGGAGGCGAGGACGACGTTCCTGCCCCTGTACCGCCTGCCATCCACCTCGACTGTATCCTCGGCGATCAACCGGCCCCAGCCCCTGACGGCCTCGATGCCCCGGGAGGAGACAAGACCCTGCAGGCCCTTGTGCATCCTCGAGATCACGCCGTCCTTGTACTTCTGGACTGCGGGCATGTCGATGCCCTGGAACACCGCCCTGACCCCGACGGCGGCGGCCTCGCGCACGGCCTCGGCTGTCTCTGCCGAGTGCAGAATCGCCTTAGTGGGCACGCAACCGCGATGGAGGCAGGTGCCGCCGATCTTGTCCGCCTCGATGAGGGCGACGCTCAGGCCCAGCTGAGCGCCGCGCAGCGCGGCGGCGTAGCCGCCCGAGCCGGCGCCCAGGATGACCAGGTCGTACACGGTGTCTGTCACGAAAACTCCTCGCTGATGTTGTCCGCATGCGCGGAGCGGCTCGGCACGTTGGTCATTGTTGCACCTGGTCGCGATCCGTAGGTGCTGAAATCGCATGCGTGGGGGACTTGAGTCCTGTAGGGCCGGTGAGTCCCATCACCCGACGGGGCATCCGGACTACGGCCCCGCGTGCATCGGCACGGCGGGCGTCGCGCCCCGGGACGGGTCGTCGCTATCGGCCCTCCGACGGCGCGGGGCGTCGCTCGTCGGCTATGCGACGACCGCCCGACGGTCGGGGACGCGACCGCGGTTGCGGAGAAGGCCCAGAATTGTGGCGAGGCCGACTCCGGTGCCGCCGGTGGGCGTCGCGCCCCAGGGCGAGTTCTCGTTGTAGGCCGGGCCGGCGATGTCGAGATGGGCCCATGGCACATCCCCCACGAACTCGCGCAGGAAGAGCCCGGCCACGAGCATGCCCCCGGCACGGCTGCCGACGGCGGCGTTCCGAAGCGCGGCGACGGGCGTCTCCAGGGCGCTGCGCAGGTGCTCGGGCAGCGGCATGGGCCAGAACGCCTCGCCGACTCCGGCGGCGCAGGCGACGACCTCATCGCGCACCGGGGGAGTGCCCATGACCCCTGCCACCCGGTCGCCCAGTGCGGTGATCTGCGCCCCGGTGAGGGTGGCGACGTCGATCACGCAGTCGGGCCCGTCCTCGATGGCGCGTGCCAGGGCGTCGGCCATCACCAGGCGCCCCTCCGCGTCGGTGTTGGTGATCTCCACGGTGGTGCCGTCGTACATCGTCACGATGTCGCCGGGGCGCTGGGCGTCGGCCATGGGCATGTTCTCGGCCAGGGCCAGCCAGGCGTCCACCCGGACTCCCAGCTGCAGGCGCGCCGCCGCCACGACCGCGCCGAGCACAGTGGCGGCGCCGGCCATGTCCGACTTCATCTCCGGCATGGAGGTCGCCGGCTTGAGGGACAGGCCTCCGGAGTCGAAGGTGATGCCCTTGCCGATCAGCGCGATGCGCTGCGCCGACCGGTCCGGCACCCAGGAGACGCGCACGAGGGAGGGCGGGTGCACGGAGCCTTGACCGACGCCGATGATGCCGCCGAAGCCGCGCTCGCGCAGGAGCGCCTCCTGAAGGACTTCGACCTCCAGCCCCGCCTCGTCGGCGATGGCCCGCGCTCGCTCGGCGAAGACCCCGGGGGTCAACCGATTGGGCGGCTCATTGACGAGATCGCGCACGAGCGTCGTCGCCTCGGACAGGACGCTCGCGCGCGTCATGGCGGCATCCCCCTCCTCGGATCCCGCCAGGGTGGTGGCCACGACGATGCGCTCCAGCGGTGGCGTCGGGGCGGGTACGCGCCCCGACCAGGCGTAGGCGCCGACGAGCGCGCCCTCGGCCACCGCGACCAGGTCGTCGGGCCGGTCGGCCGGAAGGAGGAACGCGGCCGAGCCCGACCCGGACAGCGTGCGCGCAGCGCATCCGGCGGCCCGCTTGAGGGTCCCTGCTCGGGTGGCCCCGAGCGCGGTGGCATCCCCCGGCCCGGGGTCGGTGCCGGTTCCGACGACCAGGACGCAGTCGGCGGTCATGCCCGGGCCCAGGGCGCCGGAGGGCACCCGCGCGACCTCGTCGAGCTCTCCGGTGAAGCCGACGGCGGACAGGGCCGTGGCGAGGGCCCCGACGTCGAGGTCCTCGGTGATGATGCCGTCCGTCAGAAGCGAGGGGGCCCCGTCGATGCGCGCGGCCGCCAGCACGAGCACCTCGACATTCGCGCGGGCGGGGCGGGAGGACATCAGCTCAAGAGTGGTCACAGCCTCCGATGGTAATGTGCCGGAAGTTGTTCGGTGTTGTTCTGCCCGGGCCGTCCGTCATGGCTGCGGCCCCGTGAGGAGTTTCCGCGATGTCTGCACCAGCGGACGACCGCCCCCCGGTCCGCGGCGTTGAGGACCGGCGTCGTCCCGCCCACGGGTGGGGGCGCCTCCTCGTGGTCGTCTTCGCCGCCTTCGGGCTGGTCGTGCTGGTTCCGTCCACGGTCTCATTGGTGCGTCAGCCGACTGCCGCTCCGGTCGTCGGGTCGATCAATGTCGTCGCCGGCCTGCTGTTCGTCCTCCTGGCCGTGTGCGTGGCGCACAACGGGCGCCGCATGCGGATCATCGGCTGGATGAGCCTGTCAGCTCTGCTGACCGGTGCGGTGCTCATCGGCGTACTGACGTGGACTGATGCCGCGGAGGGGCTGGAGTCCAGTGTATGGGCCGGTGGCGGCTGCCGTCTCGGCTACCTGCCGCTCCTGCTCCCGATCGTGGCGGCGGGTTGGATGTGGATGAGCAACCCGCGTCGCATCGTGGTCAACGCCGAGCGGATGGATGAGCTGGGCGCCACGCTCGCCGAACGGGCCAGGACGGCGCAACCGGGGCGCGAATCACGTCGTGGTGGGAGCAGCGGGAACCACGGCGGTGGACACGGCCATGGTCGTGAACGGGTCGTGAACGGGTATGGAGGCCACAACGAGGAGTCGTAGGAGGACGGCGGCGGGATGACGGACGGCGAGGAGCCGAAGAGCCGGTGAACGGCGCACCTCATCGGTATCGGTGCCGTCGCCGTCGTCGTCATCCCTTGTCGCCCTCCGGGCGTCGCTCCAGTCGTCGTCCGTCATCTCCGCCATGACCGCCCCTGCGGTTCGCGGAATGGTGGGACCGCCTCCAGCGCTCCTGGACGCGGGCACCGACGGACGTGGGCGCCTGAGGGTCCTCGATGCTCATGCCGCGGCGGCGCAGCTCCTCGGTGTAGATGGTCGAGCGAGTGAGGAACCGTCCCGTCACGGTGGACAGCGCGACCGCGAGCATGAGGGGAGTCAGCAGGTTGTACTGCCCGGTCATCTCGATGATGAGGATGACGCCGGTGAGCGGCGCGCGGGCGGCGCCCGAGAACACGGCGCCCATCCCCAGTACTCCGAAGACGGCGGCGGCCTCCGGACGCTCGGGAGTGATGAGCGTGCCGAAGCACGCCCCGAGCGTGCCCCCGATGAACAGAGAGGGGGCGAAGACGCCTCCGGGCATGCCCACTGCCAGGGTCGCCGATGTCGCGATGATCTTGGCCAGAACCAGGCCGGCCAGCGCCGCGGCGGTGTAGCGCCCGTCCAGGGCGCGACCGAGTATCGCCGAGGACTCGCCGTACATCTCGGGCACCACCAGCAGGATGCCTCCGACCAGCAGGCCTCCCGCGGCCGGTCGCGCCCAGTCGGGGATGCGAAGCCGGTCGGCCCCGGTGGTGGCGGCGTCGGCGCTCAGGTACCGGGCGCGCGAGAAGCCGACGCCGATCAGTCCACCCAGCACGCCGAGAACGGAGACCCACCCGAGCTGGGCGTCGCCGGTGAGGTTCAGAGTGGGCAGGGACAGCGACAGCGAGGTGCCCAGCACATGGTGCGAGAGCACCGTTGAGGATACGCAGGCGAGCACCACGAAGGTGAAGGCATCGACGGTGAAGTCGACCAGGACCACCTCCATCGCGAAGAAGGCTCCCGCGAGCGGGGCGTTGAAGGCCGCGGCGATGCCCGCGGCCGTTCCGGCGGCCGCCAGCAGCCGCACCGCCCGTCGGGGGAGACCCAGGCGACGGCCGAACAGGCTCGCAGTGCTCGCCCCGAGCTCGGCGATCGGGCCCTCGGGACCCACCGAGCCGCCGCCGCCGATCGTCAGCGCCGCCGAGACCACCGCGGCCGCGGCCGGGCCCGGGGCCATGGCGCCATCGGAGCGCCGGGACGACCACAGGACGCCCGCCACTCCGTGTCCCGTCGGCGTGCCTCCCAACCTCGTCATGAGAGGGCCGATCATGAGTCCCGAGAGCACGGGGGCGACCAGGAGGAACCATCTGCCCAACGCGGACAGCGCGCCGGTGCCGGCCCCCAGGGAGAGCGTGTAGTCCTGGGCACCGGTCAGAGCACCGGTCCACGCGTCGATGGCCATGCGGAACAGGATGGCGCCCGCTCCCGACACGAGACCGACCCCGACCGCCAGCGTGAACAGGCCGCTGCGGTGGTGGCGCAGCAGCTCCAGGAGAGCGTCGCGAAGTCGCTCGCGCGCGGATCGCATCGTCATGGGAGTGTCATGGGGGAGGGGTGCGTCGCCGCGGTCGGGCCTTTCCGCGGCGAAGGAGAGCAGCGAGTGAGGATCAGCGGGTCAGGTTCTCCACGTGCACCACGACCGGGTCCTCCTCCGGGGACTCCAGGCCCCACACCTGGGTGTAGAAGCTCAGCTCCGCGCGGAGTGCCCGGTGGATGTTCGATGCCAGGCGCAGCCCGTGGCCCTCGCCGTGGAAGACCTCGAGCGCCACTGGCAGGCCCTTGGCCCTGACGGCCTCGTACATGGCGGTCGCCTGGTCCGCGGGCACGATCGGGTCCTCGCTGCCCTGCAGGAGCAGCAGGGGGGCGTGGATGTCGTCGATGTGGTGCAGCGGCGAGCGGTCGGCGAGCACCGGAGCGTCGGCGTCGTCGGCGCCCACGAGCGTGCCGATGTAACGGGACTCGAACTTGTGGGTGGTGCGGGTCAGTCGGGCCAGGTCCGCCACGCCGTACAGGGAGGTTCCGGCGCTGAAGACGGTCGAGCGGGTGAGTGCCGCCAGGACGGTGAAGCCTCCGGCGGAGGCGCCGCGCACCGCGACGCGAGCGGGGTCGACCTTGCCGGAGGCGGCGAGGAACTCGGCTCCGGCGATGACGTCATCGGCGTCGTAGACGCCCCAGTGGCCGTTGAGCGTGTGCCGGTAACTGGTGCCGTAGCCGGTTGAGCCCCGGTAGTTGACGTCCAGGTATGCGAAGCCCCGGCTCGTCCAGTACTGGATGTTCAGGTCGTAGCCGGGGCGGGCCGCCGCAGTCGGACCGCCATGAACGTTGACGATGAGCGGGGGCAGCTCGTCGTCGGGGCCGGTGTGCGACGCGGATGACGGCGGGTAGAAGAAGCCGTGCGCGGTGGCGTCCGCGGTGGTCGGCCACGCCAAGGGCGTGGGCAGGGAGATCCCGATGGCCTCGGCCGCGAACTCGCCCGAGTCGCGCAGGACCTCGACATCGCCGTCGCGCACCTCGATGATCGCGGGCAGCTCCATCTCGTTGTTCGCCAGCATGACGACCCGCCCCGCGGACGAGGCGACGTTGCCCAACGGCTGCCAGCCGATGTTCCACTCCTCCAGCTCCCCGTTGGACAGCCTGATCGTGCCGAGGTGCCATACGCCGTCGCGCGCCCAGGAGGCGATGAGGTGCTCGCCGTCGAGGACATCGTAGTGGTGCGGGCCCAGCATCCAGGCCGGCGAGGTGAAGGTCGCCTCGACGGGATGCAGCGGGCGGGTGCGCAGCCCGGTCGACCAGCCCTCGCGGTTGGTGCCGCGGCGCGGGAACCCCTCGGTGCGGTACAGGTTGGAGAATCCCGAGGCGTTGGAGATGTGCACCAGCTCGCACTCCTCCGTCCACCGGGGCTCGGACGCGGCGTTGCCATCGCCGTCGATGATCGCCTGCTCGCCGATGCCGCCGTCGGGCAGGAGATCCCCCACGTGCAGGGTCGTGCTCTCCCACGGCATGCTCGGGTGGTTCCAGGTGATCCAGGCCAGGCGCTCGCCATCGGGGGACAGGGTCGGCGAGGTCACGAAGTCCGTCCCGGCGACGATCGTGGTCACCGGAGTGTCCTCGCGCGCGGCGGAGCCGTCCAGCGGGATGGCCACCAGCGAGTTGACGGCCTCGCCGTCGCCCCGGTGATCCTCGCGCACCGCGTAGACCAGGCCTCGCGCGGTGTCGATCTCGAGGTCCCCGTGGCGCACGTCGCCGTAGATCGTCAGCGGTACCAGACCGCGCATCCGATGGGCGACGTCATAGCGGTACAGGCGCCCGTCCCCGGCGTGGGAGACGACGATGATCCCGGAGTCGACCGCGTAGGCGCGCCCGCCGTACTCGTGCACACGGGTGTGCACGTCGACGAGCTCGTCGGAGGGCGTCAGGGGGAGGATCTCCCCGACCGAGCCATCCCCGCCGCGGCGCAGCAGGACGTTGCGGCCGGCCTGCGAGGCGCGCTGCTCCACCCAGTAGGTGTCCGCGCCGTCCACGCGCACTTGCGACAGCCGCACCGTCCGCGTGGTGATGGTGCCGGGCGTGATGGTAGAGGGCCAGGTCCCGAACGGAGCCGTGGTGCTCATGGTTCCTCCTGAGTGCGGTACGGCTGGGCGCGGCGCGGGGCGCCGCGCCCCCAACCCTACGTGCTCGCCCCGGTCCGCAGCGACACGGTCGAGTCGGGCGCTCAGCGCCTATGCTGAGACGCCATCGGATATCACCATGCACGTGTACGTGCACGCACGCGCGCATCGTGCACGGCCGGCCCGCGGCATCGCCTGGGCGCGGACCGGGGCGCGGGCGCACGGCGGAATGCACGGGACGCGGCAGGACCAGGACGAGGAGCGGGAGGAACGCGCTGATGAGTAGAGAGACAGTGCCGTCAGTGCCGTCAGTGCCGTCAGTGCCGTCATCAGTGCGGGCCGCGCCGGTAGCGTCCGCGGACGCCGGTGCGGCCGGTGCGGCGCCGCCCCGCACGCCGCTGCTGTCCTCGATCGCGCGGCCCGGCGACCTGGGCCGGCTCACCAGCGAGGAGCTCGTGGCGCTCGCGGCGGAGATCCGGCGCTACCTCGTCGCCTCGGTCGCCCGCACCGGAGGCCACCTGGGACCCAACCTCGGCGTCGTCGAGCTGACGATCGCCCTGCACCGGACCTTCTGGTCGCCGCGGGACGCCATCGTCTTCGACACCGGCCACCAGGCCTATGTTCACAAGCTGCTCACCGGTCGTCAGGACTTCACCCACCTGCGTGAGCGAGGCGGGCTGTCGGGCTACCCGTCACGGACCGAGTCCGTCCACGACGTCGTGGAGAACTCCCACGCCTCCACCTCGCTCTCCTGGGCGGACGGCATCGCCCGCGCCAACCACCTTCAGGGCCACGACGAGCGTCACGTCGTCGCCGTGATCGGCGACGGCGCCATGACCGGGGGCATGGCCTGGGAGGCGCTGAACAACATCGCCGACTCCGCCGACAAGCACCTGGTCATCGTCGTCAACGACAACGGCCGCTCCTACGCCCCCACCATCGGCGGGCTGGCCCACCACCTCGACGCGCTGCGCACCAACCCCGGCTACGAGCGCGTCCTGTCCGGGGTCAAGCGGACCCTGCTGTCCCAGGGGGCGCCCGGTCGGGCCGCCTTCGACGCCCTGCACGGTCTCAAGCGGGGGCTCAAGGACGTCCTGGTCCCCTCGGCGTTCTTCGAGGACCTGGGGGTCAAGTACACCGGTCCGGTCGACGGCCACGACATCACCGCCATCGAGTTCGCCCTCACCCGGGCCCGCGAGTACGCCGAGCCGGTCATCGTCCACGTCATCACCGAGAAGGGGCGGGGGTACACCCCTGCCGAGGAGGACAACGCAGACCGCTTCCACGCCGTCGGGCGCATCCACCCCGAGACGGGCCTGCCGGTGGTGCCCTCGCGGTTCGGCTGGACGGCCGTCGTCGCCGAGGAGCTGGTGGAGCTGGCCCGCGGTGATGAGCGGATCGTCGGCATCACCGCGGCCATGCAGCAGCCGGTCGGCCTGCAGCCGCTCGCCGATGCCCTGCCCGAGCGCGTCATCGACGTCGGCATCGCCGAGCAGCACGCGCTCACCTTCTCCGCCGGGCTCGCCTTCGCCGGGATGCACCCGGTGATCGCCCTGTACGCCACCTTCCTCAACCGCGCCTTCGACCAGGTCCTCATGGACGTCGGCCTGCACCGGGCCGGTGTCACGATCCTGCTGGACCGTGCCGGCATCACCGGCACGGACGGAGCCAGCCACAATGGCATGTGGGACATGGCGCTGTTGGCTCACGTCCCGGGCCTGCACCTGGCGGCGCCCCGGGACGAGGCGACGCTGCGCCAGGCACTGGACGTGGCGATCGGCGCCGACGACGTCTCGACCGTGGTGCGCTACCCCAAGGGGTCCCTGCCCGCCCCCCTGCCCGCCGCGCGTACCGTGGGGGAGGAGGACGGGGCGTTCTGCGCGGTGGACGTCCTGCTGGACACGGCCGACGTCCCCGTCGGGACCGCGGGCACCGGGGAGGGGGCCGGAGCGCTGCTGCTGGTCGGAGTGGGCGCCATGGCCGCCGCGACTCTCGACGCCGGCCGGTGCCTGGCGGCCGAGGGGCTGGCGGTGCGGGTGGTCTCCCCGCGCTGGCCGGTGCCCGTGCCCGCGGCGCTGGTCGAGATGGTGCGCGAGAGCCGGGGGGCGCTCGTGGTGGAGGACGGGCTCGTCGAGGGCGGGGTCGGCTCCCAGCTGCGCGACGCCGCCGAGGACGCGGCACTGGCCGACGGTACCGGGGCCGTTCCACGGGTGATGCGCCTGGGCGTGCCGCGCCGTTTCCCGCCCACGGCGGACCGCGAGGAGCTGCTGGCCGAGTTCGGCATGGACCCGGAGGGGATCTCCGCGGCGGCACGGCGACTTGCGGGAGGGCCGAGGGGCTGAACCGTTCGGGCCGGTGGGGCCGCCGGCACCGGAAGGCGGGGAGACCAATAGGACTCGGGGCGGTCAAGGTCCTGAACGGCCCGGCTCGTCGGCCACATCCTCACCACCAGGATCGTGATCGACGGTGAAGCGGGCCCGGTGAACCCGCTGGAGGCCGCGCCGTCGCGCGTCGCCTTGGGCCACCAGATCATCTCATCCGCCGGGGTGCGGCGCTCGTGAAAGGGGCGGGCCGCCCCCCTCCCGAGCCGGCCCGATGGGTCCCGCAATCGTGGGACGCCTGTCCTATTGCTGTGATGGCCGACATTTATGCAGGAGTTGAAAAGTGTGTGAGCAAGCCACTAATGCTGGCACACAACGCAAGGAATCACCTGACATTGCATTGGGACTTTAGTCCCTGTTTGATGGCGCGTGACCGACGCTTGTGAGTGATCCCACCGGCCTTGTGGGTGGGCGGCTCCCGCTGTCGTCGGGGACCGGCCTACTCTGGGAGCGACGGCGCAACGATGTACCGCCACGCCTCACAAGGGCGCACTCGATCGGGTGGCCTCCCGCCACCCACCTACAGGAGGGTACGGATGACCACTGAGGTCACAGCATCCGCCACAGCGGAGGACAGCACCAGCCGCGACGCGTGGGAGGGCTTCGCCACGGGCCCGTGGACCGAGGACGTTGATGTCCGAGACTTCATCCAGCGCAACTACACCCCCTACGACGGGGACGCCTCGTTCCTCGCCGGGGCCACCGACAAGACGCTGAGCCTGTGGGAGACTCTCGAGGAGAAGTACCTCAAGGAGGAGCGCAAGGTCCGCATCCTCGACGTCGATACCGATACTCCCTCGGACATCGACGCCTTCGAGCCCGGCTATATTTCCGAGGTCGACGACGTCATCGTCGGTCTCCAGACCGACTCGCCGCTCAAGCGCGCCATGATGCCCAATGGCGGATGGCGCATGGTCGCTCAGGCGATCAAGGAGGCCGGCAAGGAGGTCAACCCCGACGTCCAGAAGATCTTCACCAGGTACCGCAAGACCCACAACGACGCGGTCTTCGACATCTACACCCCGCGCATCCGCGCCGCCCGTTCGAGCCACATCATCACCGGCCTGCCCGATGCCTACGGCCGCGGCCGCATCATCGGCGACTACCGGCGCGTCGCCCTCTACGGCGTCGACCGCCTCGTCGAGGAGAAGCAGAAGGCCAAGGACTCCGTTGCGGACAGGCCCTTCTCCGAGCACTGGGCGCGCTTCCGCGAGGAGCACTCCGAGCAGATCAAGGCTCTCAAGAAGCTCAAGAACATGGCCGCGTCCTACGGCTTCGACATCTCCGGCCCCGCGCGCAACGCCCACGAGGCGGTCCAGTGGACGTACTTCGCCTACCTGGCCTCGGTGAAGTCCCAGGACGGCGCCGCGATGAGCATCGGCCGTCTCTCGGCCTTCCTCGACATCTACTTCGAGCGCGACCTGCGCGAGGGCGTCATCAACGAGTCCCGTGCTCAGGAGCTCATCGACAACATCGTCATGAAGCTGCGCATCACCCGCTTCCTGCGCACCACCGACTACGACCAGATCTTCTCCGGCGACCCGTACTGGGCCACCTGGTCGGACGCCGGCTTCGGTGAGGACGGCCGGTCCCTCGTCACGAAGACGTCCTTCCGTCTTCTCCAGACGCTGCGCAATCTCGGCCCCGCTCCCGAGCCGAACATCACGATCTTCTGGAGCGAGGACCTGCCGAAGGGCTACAAGGACTTCTGCGCCCTGATCTCGATCACGACCTCCTCCATCCAGTACGAGGCCGACGAGCAGATCCGCGAGCACTGGGGGGACGACGCCGCCATCGCCTGCTGCGTGTCCCCGATGCGCGTGGGCAAGCAGATGCAGTTCTTCGGCGCTCGCGTCAACGCTGCCAAGGGTCTGCTCTACGCCATCAACGGCGGCCGCGATGAGATGACTGGCAAGCAGGTTGTCACCGGTCTGCCCGGTGTCGAGGGCGATGGCCCGCTCGATTTCGACGACGTCTGGGACAGGTACGAGAAGATGCTCGACTGGGTCGTCGCCACCTACGTCGAGGCTCTCAACATCATTCACTACTGCCATGACCGTTACGCCTACGAGGCGATCGAGATGGCGCTGCACGACTCCGAGATTGTGCGCACCATGGGCTGCGGCATCGCGGGGCTGTCCATCGTCGCCGACTCCCTGAGCGCCATCAAGTACGCGAAGGTCACCCCGGTGCGCGATGAGACCGGTCTCGTCGTCGATTACATCACCGAGGGCGACTTCCCGATCTACGGCAACGACGACGATCGCGCCGACGACATCGCCGCCACTGTGGTCCACACGATCATGTCGAAGATCAAGGAGCAGCCCTTCTACCGCGACGCGATTCCGACGCAGTCCGTCCTGACGATCACCTCGAACGTCGTCTACGGCAAGGCCACGGGCTCCTTCCCCTCGGGCCACGAGAAGGGCACACCCTTCTCCCCGGGCGCCAACCCGGAGAACGGCATGGACACGCACGGCATGGTCGCCTCCATGCTCTCCGTCGGCAAGCTCGACTACAACGACGCCCTCGACGGCATCTCGCTGACCAACACGATCACCCCGCAGGGGCTGGGGCGCACGCTCGACGAGCGCGTGGCCAACCTCGTGGGCGTTCTCGACGCCGGCTTCGTGCCGGACGACTGCGCCGAGATCTGACGATCGGCGGTCCTCCACCGACTCTCTGTCGAACACATCTCTCATCACCAGAAAGGGGCCGATCATGGCCACATACGAAGAGCGCCTCGCGTCGATGAAGGCGCAGCGTCAGGACAACGGCGGCGTCAAGGGCCTGTACCACGCCAACATCAACGTCCTGGACCGCAACACCCTTGAGGATGCGATGGAGCACCCGGAGAACTACCCGAACCTCACGGTTCGCGTGTCCGGCTACGCCGTCAACTTCGTCAAGCTCACGCGCGAGCAGCAGCTGGACGTCCTCAACCGCACCTTCCACGCCGGCGCCTGACCGGGATGGTGCTGGACTCAGATGACTGAGACCATCACCCCTGTGGCGTCGGGCGGCCGGGACCAGGACTTCCTGGCCCCGGCCGCCCGCCTGCGAGGGGCCGGGATCGGTGGGCTCGAGGAGCTGACCGACGTACAGCGCTCGGAGCGTCTCGCCCGAATGCGCGATGGATCGCTCGGCTCCATTCACTCCTGGGAGCTCGTCACCGCGGTGGACGGGCCGGGCACGCGGATGACCATCTTCCTCAACGGTTGCCCGTTGAGGTGCCTGTACTGCCACAATCCCGATACCTTCCTCATGAAGGACGGGGAGCCCGTGACGGCGGATGAGCTGCTGCGCCGCATGAAGCGCTACCGCAGTGTGTTCCGGGCCTCGGGCGGGGGCATCACCCTGTCCGGCGGCGAGGTCCTCATGCAACCGGCCTTCGCCGCTCGGCTGCTGGCGGGTGCCAAGGCCATGGGCATTCATACCTGCATCGATACCTCGGGCTACCTGGGCGTCAAGTGCACCGACGAGATGATGGACAATATCGACCTGGTCCTTCTCGACGTCAAGAGCGGTAATGAGGAGACGTACAAGAGGACCACGGGTCGCGAGCTCGCGCCCACGATCGCCTTCGGGGATCGGCTGGCGGCCAGGGGCGTCGAGATGTGGGTGCGTTTCGTCCTCGTCCCGGACCTGACGGACGATCCCGCCAACGTGGAGGATGTCGCCCGCATTGTCGAGCGCTGGCGCAGCGCGGTCACCCGCGTGGAGGTCCTGCCCTTCCATCAGATGGGTGCCGACAAGTGGAGCGCTCTGGGCCTCACCTACCATCTGCGCGACACCCTGCCCCCTGACCCCGAGCTCGTCGAGTCGACGAGGGAGATCTTCCGCTCCCACGGGTTCACCGTCCACTAGGCCAGAGCGGCCGTGAGCGCCTCGCTGAGAGCCGCACTCACCTGGTCGATCTGCCAGGGGCGCGCCTCCAGCGCCGCCAGCCGCTCGGCCATCGCCCCGGTCGCGGTGTCGATCGGAGCACCGGACTCATGGACCCGACCGAGGTCCCAGGCGAGGTGGCGCTGGGAGTCCGGAGCCAGAAGCAGTTCCTGAGGCAGGCGCAGCTCGTTGGCGCGCGAGCGGACCGTTGCGCGCACGACTTCGAGCGTCCGCGCCGCCTCGGCGTGGTGACGCCCCCACGAGCGCGGCTGGGGAAGCTCGCCGTCGGGCAGAGGGGCGTGGAGAGGCGGGAGCTGACTGTCCGGCAGACTCATCGCGCGATCGACCGCCTTCCACCACCGCTCCTGGTGCTGGCGCGCCTGACGGGAGGAGAACTCCTTGAGCGCGGTGAGCTTGCGGCGCGACGTCGGCCGGGCCACCGCAGCCGCTATCAACGCGCGGTGCGACAGGACCTTGGACGGCGTGCGGTCCAGGTCGGCGGCCAGTTCCTCGCGCGCGATCCACAGTTCGCGGAGCACGGCCAGCGACCGTCGACTCCGTACCGCCCGGCCGGCCCGCGGTGTCCTCCTCCATGGATCGACCTTGGCGGGCCGCGGCGGCCGGGTTCGCTCGAACTCGAACTCCTGGGCCGCCCACTCGGACTTTCCCGCCGCCATGAGCTCGGTGCTCAGGGCCTCACGCAGATCGGCGAGCAGCTCGACGTCGAGCGCTGCATAGATCAGCCAGGAGACGGGCAGGGGGCGGATCGACCAGTCCGCGGCGGCGTGGTCCTTGGCGAGCCTCAGCCCCAGGGTCTCCTCCGTGACGGCGCCGAGGCCGATGCGATCCCGACCGAGGAGCCTGGCGGCCAGCTCGGTATCGAACAGCGCACTCGGTACCAGTCCGAGGTCGGCGAGGCACGGCAGATCCTGGTCGGCGGCGTGCAGGATCCACTCCGGGCCGTCGAGCGCACGCGCCAACGGATCCAGGTCTCCTGTTGCGAGGGGGTCGATGAGGATGGTGCCGCTGCCCGCGCGACGCAACTGGATGAGGTAAGCACTCTGCCCGTAGCGGAAGCCCGAGGCCCGCTCGGCGTCGATGGAGACAGGACCCTTGCCGGAGGCCAGAGCCCGTGCGGCGTCCTGAAGCGCCTCGGGCGAGTCGGTCACAGGGGGCAGGCCGTCCCGCGGCGACGTATAGGCCACGACGTCGGCGGGTGCGACCGGGGAGTCGGTGGTCCCGGGCACGGGGACCGGACGAGGGGGGCGACGGCTCACCGTCACCGCACCACACTCGCCAGCTCTATGGGCGTGGCGATCTCGGGCTCGTGGCCGGCGGCGACGTGGATCAGCTCGTACCACGCCTCCAGGTGCGGTGTGAGGTCCGGGGAGGCCGGACTCCAGGAGGCGCGGATCTCTGCATGCGCGCAGGCGTCGTTGAGCTCGAGTCCGCCGAAGGTCTCGGAGAGGACTCGGGTCACCGTTCCGACGAGCGCCCGGTATCCCGCGCCGGCGCCGTCCAGAGCATCGGTGAGCCAGGACCATGCTGCGGATCCGAGCAGGGGATCGGTACCGACCTCCTCGTCGAGGCGGGAGCGCACCATGACGACGAGTCGGAAGTCCCCGTCCCAGGCCTCCTGCCCGGCGGGATCGTGCAGGACGACGAACTTTCCGGAGGCTATGGGGACGTCGGAGTGCGTCTCGACCGTCTCGGCGGACAGCGCCGCCGAGTAGGGGGCCAGTCGTCGTGGCGCGGGCACCTCCTCCAGGACGAGGCCTCGTGGTCTGGACGCGTGGCGCATGGATAGCAGCGCCTCGGCAAAACGGTCGGGAACAGCGGACTTGGGGTCGTGCGGGGAACCCGTAGGGGAAGATTCGGTCACCTCGCCAGGCTACCGGCGCGGACCGGTGATATCCGCTGCCACGCCGACAAGGTGATTATCCATGCTGCAGACACGATTCGGACGCGCTCCGATGATTCGTGACCGATGGTTTATCGTTGCCGGGTCTCGGATGCGCTCGCTCGGGGCGTCGGAAGGAGAGCAGCATGCGCCGGACCGCGCCGATGATCGACTCCCGCGGCACGATGCGTCGCATCACATGGGAGGCATTCGCTCGGATCGCACGACGGGCGGCGCTGACCCTTCCCATCGAGCAGACCGCTGCGTGGGACTTCTTCGATGCGGCGATGGGCGGGCGCGAGCCGTGGGGGCGCGTCGTCTACGAGGGTCCCGATGGCGCTCCTCGGGCACTGCTTTCCCTCACGCGGATGAGCGTGCGCGGAATCCCCTACTTATGGGCTCGGCACGCTCCGGTCTGGCTCGGCGGCGCTCCCACTCGGCGCGAGGAGGCGGATCTGCGCAGTCTTCTCCTTGACGGAGTGCGGTTCCACGACCCGTCAGTGGTCTTCGTGCGCGTCCACTTCCGTCACGAGGCCGACGGGCTTCACGAGCTGCTGCAGACCATGACCTACGACCGTACGATCGTCCTGGACCTGGATCGCGACGACGATGAGGCGGTGCTGGCCTCCTTCAAGTCGCGCGGGCGACGCGATGTCCGCAAGGCGCTGCGCAATGAGGACCTCACCTACCACGACGAGACCCCGAGGGCCCAGGAGGTCTTCGCCGAGCTCTACGAGATCCTGGAGGAGACCGGCGACCGCGACGGCTTCCGCGCGGCGCCCGAGGACCTCTACCGCACCATGCTGCGCACTCTCGGGCCCGAGCACGCGCGACTGTACGTCGCACGTGCTCGTGGTCAGCAGGCTCTCGTATGGTCCCTGGTCACCGTCTGGGGCGACCGCGCGCTGCGTTACTACGCCGGCTCCTCGGCCGAGGGGCGTCGCATGCGGGCCGCCGATGCCCTGGTGTACAAGGAGGCCTGTTGGCTGAGGGCCGAGGGCGTGCGGGCCTACGACCTCATGGGCATCGACTCCGCGCGCGTCCCCGAGCTCGCCGGTGTCCGGGAGTTCAAGAGCAAGTTCGACGCTCGCGGTCCCGTCGAGGTGCCGGGCGCATGGGATCTGCCCGTCCGCCCGCACGCGTACGCGGTCCTCGCGCGGGTCCTCGGCCTCAAGCACGACACGGGTCGGGTGCTCGCGGCTGCGCGCGATCGCATCGATCGATGATCGGCGGCTGAGCGGTCGATGACCGGCCGGCGCCGGAGTCGAGGGGCGAAGGGGCCCGGAAGGGATGAGTACGGCCCGGTGGTCCGTGGTGTTACACGGGCCGTATGAGGGCGATGGTGTCCGCCGAGCGCAGGAGCTCGCCCCCGGCGGGCCTCCCCAACCAGCTCAGGGCGAGATCCAGCTCATCGGTGTTCGGCACCAGGCCCGCGAGATCGGTGCGACGACGACCGTCGGCCCGTGTGAGATCGATCGCGACGATCAGTTCGGGGTCGTCACGACCGGGCCTCGCGGGAACGGTGAGGATGATGACGTCCCCGGTGTCCCGCAACTCGGGCCACAGGGCCCGTTCGCCGAGGCGGAGTCTGCGCCGCAGGGCGATAAGATCGCGGTACCAGGCGAGCATGCGGGCGCGGGCCGGCTGCAGAGGCTCGGCCCAGTCCAGGACCGAGGCCTCCACGGTGGAGGGGTCCTGCGGATCGGGCACCTCCTCCGCACTCCAGCCGAAGGAGGCGAACTCGTCACGGCGCCCCTGCGTGACGGCCTGCGCCAGGTCGGCCTCCGCGTGATCGGTGAAGAACTGGAACGGGCGGCGGGTGCCCCACTCCTCACCCATGAACAGCATCGGAGTGAACGGCGACAGAAGGATGAGCGCGGCCTCCGCCGCCACGAGATCGTCGGTCAGCGAGGCGCTCGGGCGGTCGCCGGCGGCGCGGTTGCCGATCTGATCGTGGTCTGAGTCGAAGACGACGAAGCGCCTCGGATCCGTTCCGGCCGGGACGGGCGCGCCCCAGGTGCGATTGCGGAACGAGGACCAGCCCCCGTCGTGGAGGAAGGCGCGCTCGTAGACGTGCTTCAGAGCCTCCGGCGCTGCGAAGTCCGCGTAGTAGCCCTGGGTCTCCCCGGTGATCCGCGCGTGCAGCGCGTGATGGACGTCGTCCGTCCACTGAGCGGTCATGCCGAGGCTGGGAATGCGGAACGGGGGCTCGGCGCGCGTGGGCGTGACCACCCCGGGGTCGTTGAGATCCGATTCCGCCACGAGCGACAGGGGGCGGCCGAGCCGCTCCGAGAGGACCCCGACGGCGTCGGAGAGCTCGGCCAGCAGGTGCCGATGAGGGGCGGCGGCGTGGCCGGCGTCGTCACGGATCTCGTGGATGGCGTCCAGGCGCAGTGCATCGACGTGGAAGTCCGTCAGCCAGCGCAGGGCGGAGTCGATGACGAAGGCGCGCACCTGCTCGCAGCCGGGCTGGTCGTAGTTGACTGCGGATCCCCACGGTGTCTCGTGTGCCTCGGTGAAGTACGGGCCGAAGCGCCCCAGGTAGTTCCCGGAGGGTCCCAGATGGTTGTAGACGACGTCGAGGCACACGCCGATGCCCGCGGCGTGCGCGGCATCGACGAAGCGGGCCAGCGCCTCGGGGCCGCCGTAGGGCTCGTGGACGGCCCACAGATCGACGCCGTCGTAGCCCCAGCCCGCCCGGCCGGGGAAGCCCGCGACCGGCATGAGCTCGACGATGTCCACCCCGAGCCCGGCGAGGTGGCGGAGGCGCTGCGCAGCGGCGTCAAGGGTTCCCTCCGACGTGAAGGTGCCGATGTGGAGCTCGTAGATCACCGCGCCGAGGAGATCGCGTCCCCGCCAGTCGTCGTCCGTCCAGCGCAGGGCCGATGCGTCGAAGACGCGCGAGGGTCCGTGGACGCCGTGCGGCTGCCGGGCGCTGCGCGGGTCGGGCAGGTCATCGAGGCCGTCGTCCAGCCGGTAGGCGTAGTCGGTTCCAGCCGGCAGGGGACGGGGACTCTCCCACCAGCCGTCGTCCCGCGCCTTCATGGGGATCACCTCGTGGTCGGCGGGCAGATGAAGGGAGACTGCGGAGGCCTGCGGCGCCCATACCGGCACGAGTGGGCCGACCGGCAGGGCGGGGGACCTCCAGTCCCGGCGAGTACTCATGAGGCGTCTCCTCGGTCGGTGTCTTCCCGGTCGCGGGCCAGCACCACGACGGGAAGGTCTGCGAGCACGTCGGCCAGGCGCTGAGCTCCACCGTCGATGGGGCGCCCCGTCAGGATATCGGTCCAGGGGCAGTCGGGAAGGACCACGCTCTCCTCGCGCCAGCCGCCCAGCCGCCGCAGTCGGCGACCCAGCCGGCGCACGATCACGATGACATCGGGCTCCTCGTCGAGCAGTCGGGCGTAGGCGAAGGCGTGGGACGTCGTCACCGGCACCGTGCGGTAGCCGGAGCGCGGGCCGACGAACGTCTCCGGTCGCTCGGAGCGCAAATGGGCGAGTCGGTGGGTCAGCCGCAGCTTCTCCTGGTCCAGCGTGCGCGTCGATCCGCCTGCGGAGACCTGGGAGAGCAGCTCGCGCAGGCCCCCCTCGCCCTCATAGGCCACAGGTCTGCGGTTGTCGGGGTCGACCAGGCTCGTGCGCGTGAGCTCGGTGCCCTGGTACACGTCCGCCACGCCGAGCCAGGTCAGCGACATGGCCTTGTTCGCCAGAATGATGGCCGACACGTCTCGGGACGTCAGCGCGGCGAAGGCGTTCAACTCGTCGACCGAGGTCGGGTCGGTGAGCAGGTGCGTCGCATAGTCGATCAGGGCCTGCTCGCGATCGGCGTCGGGAGCGGCCCACGTGGTCCAGCCCTTCTGCTCGCGCGAGGCCTTGATGAGGTAGGCGGCCAGGCGCTCGCCCGTCATCGGATCGTCGGAGTCCGGAGCCCATGTGCCCCACAGGGTCTGCCACAGGAGGTTCTCGGAGCGTCCGTCGAGATCGGTGGGGCGCGCGTCCTCGGTGGCGGCCCGCAGCCGGTGGACCAGATCGCTCCACTCCTCCGCGTAGGAGGCCAGCACGTCGAGACGGGCGCGCACGTCCTCCCCGCGCTTGGTGTCGTGGGTGGTGGTGGTCACCATGGTGCACGGCCACACGTCCTGGACCCGGTCGGCCCAGGCATGGGCCTCGTCCGCTCCCAGGGCGAATCCGCTCGGGTTGCCGCCCACCTCGGTCAGGCTGGTCAGATGGGTCCACCGGTAGAAGGCCGTGTCCTCGACGCCCTTGGCGGTCACCGCCCCGCAGACCTGCTGGAAGCGGATGACGGCCTCGGCGCGCAGCGGCGATGCCGTCAGCCCCTCCGAGCCGACCGGCTCGCCGAGCAGGAGCGCGACGACCATGTCGAGGGTCTCGCCCTGATCGGCCTCGAGGCGGTAGCGGGCGCGCTCGGCGTCGGCGTGCAGCACCGCCGCCTGGTCGGGGTCGGCGGTCTGCCCGGGACGGACGTAGGCGCGGTAGCGCTGCGCGGCGACGAGCAGCTCGACGAGGCAGGCGCGCAGGTCGTGCAGGGTGTGGTCGCGCAGACGCACGTCCTGGACGGTGAGCTCGTCCAGCACTCGCGCCAGGCGGTTGACCTCCGCTGCCAGCGAGCCGTTGATGACCTCGCGCTTGGCCTGCTCGACCACGCCCTCGTAGTCGATGGGTCCCTGTCCCGTCAGCTCGTGCATGAGGGCGCCGAGGCGCGCGGCGCCTCCCGGGTCGACCTGCAGCTGGTCGATGCGCCAGGAGGCGTCGTACCCCGTGGTGCCGGCGACGTGCCAGCCCACCGGCAGGGGCTCGTCGGGGGCGAGGATCTTCTCGGCGGCGATCCAGGCCCCGCCGGTGGCCTCGCTGAGGTGGTTGAGATAGCCGGCGGGATCCGCCAGGCCGTCGGGGTGATCGACTCGCAGGGCATCGACCGCTCCCGTGCGCAGCAGATCGAGGACGAGCTCGTGGGAGCCGGCGAACACCTCGGGATCCTCCACGCGGATCGCGGCGAGGGTTCCGACGTCGAAGAAGCGCCGGTAGTTCGTCTCCGCGTCGCCGATCTTCCAGTAGGCGAGCCGATAGTGCTGGCGGTCGATGAGCACGTGCATCGGCAGGGACTGGGTTCCCTCGGCGACGGGGAAGACATGGTTGAAGTAGCGCAGCACCCACTGCTCGCCGCGCTCGGGCTCGGTGGGCACGACCATGCGGTCCAGCACGAGCTGCTCGTCGGCGAGCACCTTGCCGATGCGCGCGCCGAGTACCGGCATGAGGATGGGCGCATCGACGGGCACGTCGAACCAGGAGGCGTAGGGGGAGTCCGGGCCGTCGCGCAGGACGGACCACAGAGGCAGGTTGTGCCACGCGGGTGCGGGCACGGCCATGTGATTGGGCACGATGTCCAGGACCAGGCCCATGCCCGCCGCATGGACGTCGGCGGCGAGGCGCTCGAGCCCCGGGCGCCCGCCTATGACTTCACTGATACGTGTGTGGTCGACGACGTCGTAGCCGTGCGTCGATCCCGGGGCGGCGGCGAGCACGGGGGACAGGTAGATATCGGTGACGCCCAGGTCCTGCAGGTAGGGCACCAGATCGCGGGCGTCGTCGAAGGTGAGGGCGCTCCCCATCTGGAGCCGGTAGGTCGTTACGGGGGTCCGGCGCCCGTCCGCGGGCACGTGCCCGGACCATGGGGCGTATCCCTCGGGGGCGGGCGTCGTCTCGGGGGCCGTCGTGCTGTCCTGCTGATGCGATTCGGTCATCGTGTCCTTTCCCTTCCCTCGGCAGGTGCCGGTCAGGCTGCGGCCGTGTCCGCGGCCGACGTCAGGAACAGCATGGAGCGGGCCTCGACGACGACCTGGTCACCGGCGCTGAGTGAGTCGTGGGACTCGCTGTCCACGGCCGGGGCGGTATCGAGGGCCACCGCCCAGCGCTCGCTGTGACCGAGGTCCGGCAGCGTGAAGGTGATGTCCTCCTCGCTGGCGTTGATCAGCACGAGGAAGGAGTCGTCAGTGACGCGATGCCCCTGCTCATCGGGCTCGGCGATGGCCTCGCCGTTGAGGAAGACCATCATGGCGCGGGCGTACCACGCGCTCCAGTCCTGGTCGATCATGCGTTCGCCGGAAGGCCGCAGCCACTCGATCTCGCCCAGCTCGGACTCGCCTCCGTGCGAGGCGGCCCCCGAGAAGAATCGCCGTCGGCGCAGCACGGGGTGGTTGCGGCGCAACTGCACCATGGCCTGTGTGAAGGCCAGAAGCTCGCGGTCCTCCTCGTCCAGGTCCCAGTCTATCCAGGTGAGCTCGTTGTCCTGGCAGTAGGCGTTGTTGTTGCCCTGCTGGGTGCGTCCCATCTCGTCGCCGTGGCAGATCATGGGCACGCCCTGGCTGAACAGGATGGTGGCCAGGAAGTTGCGGGTCTGGCGCTTGCGCAGCGAGATCACCCCGGGGTCGTCGGTGGGCCCCTCGGCCCCGCAGTTCCACGAGCGGTTGTCATTGGCGCCGTCCCGGTTGTCCTCCAGGTTGGCCTCGTTGTGCTTGGCGTTGTAGGACACCAGGTCGTGCATCGTGAAGCCGTCGTGGGCGGTGACGAAGTTGATGCTGGCCACCGGGGTGCGCCCTGCGTGCTGATAGAGGTCGGAGGAGCCGGTGATGCGGGAGGCGAACTCGCCCAGCGTGCTGGGCTCGCCGCGCCAGAAGTCGCGCACGGTGTCCCGATAGGTGCCGTTCCACTCGCTCCACAGGGGGGGGAAGCCGCCGACGTTGTAGCCGCCCTCGCCCACGTCCCAGGGCTCGGCGATGAGCTTGGTCTGCGACAGGATCGGGTCCTGATGGATGATGTCGAAGAACGCGGAGAGCTTGTCGACCTCGTGGAACTGGCGGGCCAGGGTCGAGGCGAGATCGAAGCGGAAGCCGTCCACGTGCATCTCGGTGACCCAGTAGCGCAGGGAGTCCATGATGAGCTGGAGGACCGCCGGTGAGCGCATGAGCAGGGAGTTGCCGGTGCCCGTGGTGTCGAAGTAGTGGGCCTGGTCGCCGTCGACGAGCCGGTAGTAGGCGATGTTGTCCAGGCCGCGGAAGGAGAGCGTCGGACCCAGGTGGTTGCCCTCTGCGGTGTGGTTGTAGACGACGTCGAGGACGACCTCGATGTCGGCCTCGTGGAAGGCCTTGACCATCGACTTGAACTCCTGGACCTGCTGGCCGCCCGCGCTGTAGGCGGCGTAGCCGTTGTGCGGGGCGAAGAAGCCGATCGTGTTGTACCCCCAGTAGTTCGACAGGCCCTTGTCCTGCAGGTAGGTGTCGTTGACGAACTGGTGGACGGGCATGAGCTCGATGGCGGTGATGCCGAGCTCCCTGAGGTGGTCGATGACGGCGGGCTGGGCGAGGCCCGCGTACGTGCCGCGCAGCTCGGCGGGCACGAGCGGGTTGAGCCTGGTCATGCCCTTGACGTGGGCCTCGTAGATGATCGTGTTGTGGTAGTCGTGCCCCGGGGGGCGGTCGTGCCCCCAGTCAAAGTACGGGGAGATGACGACCGAGCGCATGGTGGCGCCGGCGGAGTCCTCCTCATTGCGCACCGAGACGTCGTTGAAGTCGTAGGAGTACAGGGACTGCGAGGCCCTCACGTGCCCGGAGATCGCCTTGGCGTACGGGTCCAGCAGCAGCTTGGAGGCGTCGCAGCGCAGGCCGTTCGCCGGGTCGTAGGGGCCGTGGACGCGGTAGCCGTAGCACTGGCCGGGACGGACCGTGGGAAGGTAGGCGTGCCACACGTCCGCATCCACCTCCGTCAGCCCGACTCGGGTCTCGGCGCCGGCGTCGTCGAAGAGGCACAGCTCGACCTCGTCGGCGACGGAGGAGAACACTGCGAAGTTGGTTCCCGAGCCGTCGTAGGTCGCGCCCAGCGGGTAGGGCCGCCCCGGCCAGGTGGTGGGCGACATGATGGCGGGAGCGGGGGCGACGGCCCCGCGCTCCGGCGCTCGCTCCGAGTGACGTTGCGCGGTGGCGTCGGAGGGGTCGGTGTCGGTGGTCGGGGCTCCCGGGCGGTCGGGTGCGGTGGGCGGAGTGTCAGACGGCATAGGGACACTTTGCCACGTGCGCGGCGTCCGGCGCCGCAGCATGACGAGCTCATGATGAGTCCGGCCCGCGGCGACGGCGCCGAGACCGATTTGGCGCGCCGCCCGTGCTCTGCTACCTTTCCATCCGCATCGATCATCGGCCCGCCGCCGGTGACGGCGCGCGGATGTGGCTCAGTTGGTAGAGCATCACCTTGCCAAGGTGAGGGTCGCGGGTTCGAGTCCCGTCATCCGCTCGGGCGATTGGCGCAGCGGTAGCGCGCTTCCCTGACACGGAAGAGGTCACTGGTTCGATCCCAGTATCGCCCACGCACTCGCCGGGCCCGGAACGTCAGCGCTCCGGGCCCCCGTCGTGATCACTCGTCGTGCGGGCCCCTGCTGGTAGGTTGATCGCGGCGAGCGCCCCGATGACCTCCGGCACGCCGTCTGGGGCCATCCACAGCTGTTCACAGCCCGTTCATACTCGTCCACCCATGTCGCCCGTAGCTGCCGCGGTCCGTACCCGGGCCCGGCCGGACCTAGGAGAACACGTGGTCTCTTCCGCGCGCAGACCCTCGCGCCCCGATCTGCTTCCCGTGGTGATCGGCGGAGACATCGGAGGCTACGCGCTGGCCCGCCAGCTTCACGACGCCACCGGGCAGCGGGTGACCCTCCTGTCGCCCAGCCCGATCGAGGCGATCTCCCTGTCGAGCTACATCGATGTCGTCCACCAGGACTCCCGGGACGAGCCCGGCATGGTCGCCCTCCTGCGGAAGCTCGTCGCGGGTCGGGCCGAGCGCAGCGCCGTGGTCATCGGCAACCGGGACTCGACCGCCCGGTTCCTCATCGCTCATCGTGCCGAGCTCGAGCCGGAGTACGTCGTGCCCTTCCCGAGCGCCGAGGCGATGAGCGCCCTGAGCGACAAGGTGGCCTTCGCCGCGGCCTGCGCCGGGCAGGGGCTGCGCACACCGCGTCAGGCCGTCGTGGACTGCTCCGGTCTCGCGGACGCCGACCCCGAGATCGACATCCCCCTACCCCTGGTCGGCAAGGCCGCCGTCGGTGCGGACTGGGACGCCGTCGAGTTCCCCGGCCAGCGCAAGATCTACTTCCTGGATACGCCCGCGGATCTCTCCGCGCTGTGGTCCGATCTGCGCGGCGCCGGGTATCGGTCCACCTTCCTCATCCAGGAGCGGATCCCGGGCGAGGACGACGCCATGCGCTCGGTGACCGCCTACATGGCATCCGACGGGCGGATGACGATGATCGGCTCGGCGCGGGTGCTTCTGGAGGACCACACGCCCACGCTCATCGGCAATCCTGTGGCCATGATCACCGAGCCCTTCCCCGAGCTGTGGGAGGGCGCGGAGAGGCTGCTGGCGTCCGCGGGGTACCGGGGCTTCGCGAACTTCGACGTCAAGATCGATCCGCGGGGAGGGGACCCGGTCTACTTCGAGCTCAATCCCCGCATCGGACGGAACTCCTTCTACATGAGCGCCGCGGGGGTCAATCCCATGGTCGTCATGATCCGCGACCTGGTCGATGGGAGCCCGGGACCGCGCCGGGAGGCGAGGGGGGAGGCTCTCTACAGCCTCCTGCCGCGCCATCTCGTGCTCCACCAGGTCGATGACCCCCTTCTGAGGCGGCGCGTCCTGCGACTCGCGGCACGCGCGGTCGACCCCCTGCTCGATCCCTCGGAGCGCTCCTGGCGCCGTCGTCTGCTCGTGAGCGCGCAGAAGCTCAACCACGACCGGAAGTTCCACCGGTACCACCCACGACCGCTGCGCCTGCGGCTGCGCTGAGCAGCCCGCCCGCTCCGGTCGCTCTGGCATACTCCTCGTCGGGCACTTCCGTCCCGGGAGGGCCCGTACCCGCTCGTACCCCGCTGACCCGCGGTGGATCGACGCGTCTCGTCTCGTCCGGCAGGAGGAGCACGAGGCCTCTCGACCCCTATACCCTTGGCACGGCCGTCGCACAACCGACCTGGAGGTTCCATGACCCACGCGTCCCGCACAACCTCGCGCTCCGAGAGCCTCCGTCCCATCTCCGCACGGGATATGCGTCTGGCCATCGGCTGCACCCCCGCGCCCATCGAGCAGCTGGAGACCTGGGAGGCCTACGAGGCCAGTCAGGGGCACCCCCTGTTCGGGCGCTACGTCTACGAGGCCGAGGGCAAGCCCGTGGCCGTCGTCGCCCTCTACCGCTACGAGATCGCGGGACGGCGCTTCCTGTGGGCCAAGCACGGGCCCGTCTGGCTCAAGGAGCAGAGCCCCGAGCGCGAGGCGCATCTGCGCGCCCTCCTGGTGCGGGAGATCAGGATGAAGGACTCCCGTGTCGTGTTCGTGCGCATGCATGCCCGATACGGGGCGCCCGACACCCGTGAACTGCTGTCGACCATCACCTACGACCGGACCTTCGTCATCGACCTGCGACCGCGCACCCCGGACGCCATCGCCGCCGCCATGCCCAAGGACGGCCGCCGCGGTGTCAAGCGCGCCGCCCGGGTCGCGGCCGAGGCCGGGTGCGTCCTGGCGGAGGAGACCGGGCTGAGTCGGCAGGCCTTCGACGAGGTCTACGCGGTCATGGTCACCACGGCCGAGCGCGATGGCTTCCGGCCGCACCCCTGCCAGGTCTACTGGGACATGCTGCGCACCCTGGGCCCGGAGCACGCCAGGCTCTTCGTCCTGCGTCGCGACGGTGCGCCGCACTGCTGGGACCTCGTCACCGTCTCCGGCAGGGCCACCGTCGCCTACTACGGGGCGTCCTCGGACGAGTCGCGGGCATTCCGAGGCGCGGAGGCCCTCGACTGGTTCGTCGCCTGCACCATGGCCGCCGAGGGCAAGGACTCCTTCGACCTCATGGGCGCGGACTCCCCCCGGGTGCCCGAGCTCTACGGGGTCGGCCGCTACAAGAAGCGCTTCGCCCATCACGCCACCGAGGTCGACGGCGCCTGGGACGTTCCGATCCGCAAGGCCGTCTACGCGGCCCTGGTCCGCGCCCGTCGCGCGCGTCATCTGCTGCGGGACCGCCTGGGCGTCTAGGCGCCGTCCGCCGACGAGTAGACTCCTCATCGTCAGCGGGTGCGCCAGTCCAGCACCAGCGCAAGCCCGGTCCGCAACCCACCAGGAGCAGTCCCGTGCCATCCCAGCCCACCATCGACATCGCTCTCGACGGCGCCGTGCGCAGCATCGGGGCGGGCACCACGGGGACCGCGCTCTTCGAGCGGAATCGCGAGATCGTCGCCATGAGGGTGGACGGCGAGCCGTGGGACCTGAGCCGGGTCATTCCCGCCGGCGCGAGTGTCGAGCCCATCATGATCGACTCCGAGGACGGCCTGAACATCCTGCGCCACAGCGCCACCCACGTCATGGCGCAGGCCGTCCAGGAGATGTTCCCGGACGTCAACCTCGGCATCGGCCCGTTCATCACCGACGGCTTCTACTACGACTTCGGAGCCATCGACGCCGTCACCCCCGAGATGCTGCGCGAGATCGAGAAGCGCATGAAGCGGATCGTCAAGGAGGGGCAGCGCTTCGTGCGCCGCGACATCACCGAGGCCGAGGGGCGCGAGGAGCTGGCGGACCAGCCCTACAAGCTCGAGCTCATCACCACCAAGGGCGCGGGCGCCGAGGGCGCCTCGGTCGAGGTCGGTGCCGGGGGGCTGACCATGTACGACAACGTCCGGCGCGACGGGAGCGTCGCCTGGACCGACCTGTGCCGTGGCCCCCACCTGCCCTCGACCCGGCTGATCGGGCAGGGCTTCGCACTGACCAAGTCCTCATCGGCCTACTGGAAGGGCGACCAGTCCGGCGACTCCCTCCAGCGCATCTACGGCACCGCCTGGGCCAGCAAGGATGACCTCAAGGCCTACCAGACCCGTCTGGCCGAGGCCGCCAGGCGCGACCACCGCAGGCTCGGCGCCGAGCTCGACCTCTACTCCTTCCCCGAGGAGATCGGCCCCGGCCTGGTGGTCTTCCACCCCAAGGGCGCCATGCTGCGCCACCAGATCGAGCAGTACGTCGTCGATCGCCACATGGACTACGGCTTCGACTTCGTCCACACCCCCGAGATCTCCAAGGGCGGGCTCTTCCACACCTCGGGTCACCTGCCCTACTACGCCGACACCATGTTCCCGCCGATGCTCGCCGACGAGGAGCGTGACGGACAGGGCAACATCACCAAGGCGGGCCAGGAGTACTACCTCAAGGCCATGAACTGCCCGATGCACAACCTCATCTTCCGCTCCCGGGGCCGCTCCTACCGCGAGCTGCCGCTGCGCTTCTTCGAGATGGGGCACGACTACCGCTACGAGAAGTCCGGCGTCGTCCACGGGCTGACCCGCATGCGCGGCTTCACCCAGGACGACTCGCACACCTACTGCACCCCTGAGCAGGCCGGTGAGGAGATCCGCGCCCAGATCGACTTCTTCCTGTCGATCCTCAAGGCCTTCGGGCTGACCGACTTCCACCTCGAGCTGTCCACCCGCGACGAGGACGGCGCCAAGAAGGACAAGTTCATCGGCTCCGAGGCCGACTGGGCCGCCGCCACGCGGGCCCTCCAGGACGCCTGCGACGCCTCCGGGCTTCAGGTCGTCCCGGATCCCGGCGGCGCGGCCTTCTACGGCCCCAAGGTCTCGGTGCAGGTCAAGGACGCCATCGGCCGCACCTGGCAGATGTCCACCATCCAGTACGACTTCAACCAGCCCGAGCGCTTCGACCTGGAGTACACGGCCGCCGACGGCACCCACCAGCGCCCCATCATGATCCACTCGGCCAAGCTGGGCAGCGTGGAGCGCTTCATCGGGGTGCTCACCGAGCACTACGCCGGCGCCTTCCCCGCCTGGCTCTCCCCGGTGCAGGTCCGGCTCATCCCCGTGGCCGAGGCCTTCGACGCCTACGTCGACGATGTCGCCGCCCGGCTGCGCGCCCAAGGGGTGCGCGTCGAGGTGGACCACTCCGACGACCGCTTCGGCAAGAAGATCCGCAACGCCTCGAAGGACAAGATCCCCTTCACCCTCATCGCCGGCGGGGAGGACGCCGAGGCCGGTGCCGTCTCCTTCCGGTTCCGCGACGGCGAGCAGTCCAACGGCGTGCCGGTGGCCGAGGCCGTGGAACACATCACCCGCATCATCGAAACGCGTGTCAACGACCCCGTGGAGGAGAGGATCGCCCGTGGACGAGCACGATGAGCTCCTCGATCCCGGGGGCGTCGTCCCCGGGATCGGCGGTGGCACGGATGCGGATGCCGCAGCCGTCGGGCCGATTGCGCCTCCGGATCGCCCGGGGGATCGCGAGGGCCTTGGAGATCTTGAGGGTCTTGAGGGCACTGTCGTCGATGGCGTGCGCATCGAAGCGCCCTTCCAGCACGCCGACGCCCCCGACCCCTTCGGGCGGCTGTGGACTCCCCACCGCATGGTCTACATCGGCGGCCGGGACAAGCCCGAGGACTCCTCTCCCGGCCAGTGCCCCTTCTGCGCGGCGCCCCGGCGGGAGGATCGACGGGCGCTGATCGTCCATCGCGGCGAGAGCGCCTATGTGCTCATGAACCTCTACCCGTACAACACCGGCCACCTCCTGGTGTGCCCCTATCGTCACATCTCGGACTGGACCGAGGCCTCGGACGTCGAGCGCGCGGAGATCGGGAGGCTGACGGCCCGCGCCATGGAGGTCGTCCGCTCGGTGTCCCATCCCCACGGCTTCAACCTGGGCATGAATCAGGGCGAGGTCGCGGGGGCCGGTATCGCCGCGCATCTCCATCAGCACATCGTTCCGCGCTGGACCGGCGACGCCAACTTCATGCCCATCGTCGGTAAGACGAAGCCCGTTCCCCAGCTCCTGGGCGACCAGCGAGACCGGCTCGCCGCCGCCTGGGGATCCGCTCCCGCGACTCGCCGGCGACCTGCGGCACTCCCCGACGAAGACGACCCCGACGAATCTGTAAGGAATCCATGCTCGGACAGCACGGCCGAGGCCTGACCAGGGCACTGCTCACCCGCCCGGCGCTCGCCATGGCGCGAGCCGGGATCACCCCCAACATGCTCACCGTGGCCGGTACGGTCGCGTCGGTGGGCGCGGCCGTGGCGACTCTGCCCCGGGGCCACTTCATCGCGGGACCGCCTCTGCTGGCGGTCGTCCTCGTAGGAGACTCCTTCGACGGCGTTCTCGCCCGCGCAACGGGGCGCACGTCCGTGTTCGGGGCCTTCCTCGACTCCACGCTCGATCGTCTCGCCGACGGTGCCGTCTTCGCCTCCCTGGCCGCCTGGGCGGCCCTGACCATGACGTCGGACAGCGTCGCCCTGCGCACCGTCACGGTCGTTCTCGCCCTGGTGTGCGTCGTGCTGGCCGCGACGGTGCCCTACGCCCGCGCCCGTGCCGAATCCATCGGCGCCACCGCCTCGGTCGGGATCGCGGAGCGCACGGACCGCCTGGTGGTCGCCCTGGTGGCGACCTTCGCAGTCGGTCTCGGGGCGCCCCAGTGGGTGCTGTCCGCAGCACTCGGCTATGTGGCCCTGGCCTCCTTCATCACTGTGCTCCAGCGCATTGTCGCGGTTCGTCATCAGATGACGGACCGCGCGGCCGCCGGAGCGGACAGCGGCGCCGAACCGGGGGCGGACGCGTGAGCCCGGCCGTCAACGACCTGTACCGATTCGCCTGGCGGCACGTGCACGCGCTGCCGACGCCGGTGGGCTACGGGCTGTTCCGCGCCGGGGCCGATGTCGCGTGGGCACTGCACCGCCTGCACGCGGGAGCCGCCGGAATCGGGCAGCTCGAGAGGAACCTGATGCGCGTCCTGCCCGCGTCCGCCGGCCCGGCGCAGATGCGTCGGGCCTCGCGGAGGGCGATGCGCTCCTACATGCGCTACTTCTACGAGGCCTTCGCCCTGACCGGCATGAGCGAGGAGCAGATCCTCGCGCGTGTGCGCGCCGACCTGTCCCCGCGGTTGCGCACCGATCTGCAGCGGGATTCGATCGTGCTGGCCCTGGGCCACATGGGCAACTGGGACCTGGTCGGCGCCTGGGCGTGCCGACGGCTGTCGACCGTGCTGACCGTGGCGGAGCGTCTCGAGCCGGCGGACCTGTTCGACCAGTTCGTCGCCTTCCGCGAGCGACTCGGCATGAGGATCATCGGCCAGGGGCGCGGTGAGAAGGTCTTCGATCGACTCGTCGCCGCCGCCCGTGACGGGGGCCCCTACGTCATCCCGCTGCTGGCCGACCGGGACCTGTCGGCCTCCGGCGTGGACGTGGACCTGTGCGGACACACCGCTCGCTTCGCCGCCGGGCCCGCGGCTCTGGCGGAGCGTCTGGACCTGCCCCTGTACACCGGCACGATGCACTACGAGAGGCTCTCGGTCGAGCGTCGCCGGGCGGCGGGATCGCCGTGGGGGCTGGTGCTGACCCTGCGCGAGGTGCCGCGTCCTCCGGGACTGAGCGGCCGTGAGCTGATCGTGGCTCATACCCGCGCCTGGGCGGCCGTCATGGGACCGATGCTCGCCGAGCACGCCGTCGATTGGCACATGCTCCAGGCCGTCTTCGACGCGGATCTCGACCACGAGCGTCTTGCACGCGGCCACGCGGCGCAGGAGGGGCGCGAATGAGGATCGGCATCGTGTGCCCGTACTCGTTGGACGCGCCCGGCGGGGTGCAGGCCCATGTCATGGACCTGGCCGCGGAGCTGCGCGGCCGTCGCCACGATGTGCGGGTGCTGGCGCCCGCCGGGGCCGACGCCGACCTGCCCGAGTGGGTCACCTCGGCGGGCGACTCGATCGCCATCCCATACAACGGTTCGATCGCCCGTCTCAACTTCGGCGCGGCCGTGGCGCGTCGGGCCCGTCGCTGGCTGGACGCCTACGACTTCGATCTGCTTCACATCCACGAGCCGATCACCCCCAGCGTCGGCATGCTCGCCCTTCAGGCCGCCACCTGCCCCGTTGTGGGCACCTTCCACGCCGCCCTGGATCGTTCCCTGGCGCGCGAGCTGCTCTCCCCGGCCACCGTGCCGCTCATGGAGCGGATCACCGCGCGCATAGCCGTCTCCGAGGAGGCGCGCCGCACCCTCATCCAGTACCACGGCGGTGACGCCGTGGTGATCCCCAACGGCGTCTACGTCGCCCCCTTCGCCGCCGCCGCCAAGGACGATCCGCGCTTCGTCGGCACGCCCGAGGCGCCCACCATCTCCTTCCTCGGGCGCCTGGACGAGCCCCGCAAGGGACTGCAGGTGCTGGCCGCGGCCGTTCCCGCCGTCCTGGAGCGCGTCCCCGGGGCCCGGTTCCTCATCGCCGGTCGCGGGGAGGCCGGGGCCCAGCGCACCGCCCTGGCCCGGTACGGCGATGCCGTGGAGTTCCTCGGCGGAGTCTCGGACGCGGACAAGGCGGCTATGCTCGCCTCGGCCTCGTGCTACGTTGCGCCCCAGACCGGAGGGGAGTCCTTCGGGATCGTTCTGGTGGAGGCCATGGCCGCGGGCACCCGGGTCGTCGCCTCGGACCTGGCGGCCTTCTCCGACGTCCTCGGCGGAGGCGCCTACGGTGCGCTGTTCCGCAACGGGGACGAAGCGGACCTGGCCCGCGCGGTGGTGGAGACGCTCACCGATGCGCCCGCCGCAAACGCCCGGCGCGAGGCCGCGGTCGTCGCCGTCGGGCACTACGACTGGGCGGCTGTCACCGACTCCGTGCTCGACGTCTACGACATGGCGTTGTCGACCGCTCACACCCGAGTGACCGTCGCGCCGGGCTCGCGCACCATCGTGGGGCGTCTGCGCGACGCCCTGGAGGACTGAGCCGTGCCCGACGCCCCGCTGATCGTTCTCGCCGCGGCTCTCGTGCTCCTGGCTCTGGGGTGGTACCTCTACGCCATAGCGCTGAGAGTGGATCGGCTTCACCGGCAGGTCCTCGGCTCACGAGCCACTCTCGAGGCCCAGCTGGTTCACCGCGGCCAGGCCGCCGTCGACCTCGCGGCCGCCGGCGCTCTCGATCCGGCGTCCGCCGTTCTGCTGTCCCGCGCCGCGCACGACGTCCTGGACTGCGAGGGCCCGGTCGTCGAGGACGGTCTGGACCCCGACGCCGTCACCGTTCCCGGGCAGCGGAGCCGTGCGCTGGTCGAGTCCGACCTGTCGCGAGTCATCCGGGCGGTGCTGAACGTGCAGGCGCGCGTGGCCCTGACCGCACGGCCCCTGGCGGCGGAGGCGCTGACGCGTCTCGACAAGGCCTGTTACCGCCTCGTTCTCGCCAGGCGGTTCCACAACACGCACGTGGCCGAGGCGCGGCGTCTGCGCTCCGGCGTCCTCGTGCGCCTGCTGCACCTGGCCGGCCGCGCGCCCATGCCTCAGACCTTCGACATCGACGACGACGCCGCCCCCGTGACGGGTTCCGTCACCTCCGCGGCAGACGATCCCACGAACGGAGGCTCCGCGTGAGTACGCCTGTGACCCCCTCGAACGGCTGGGCCCCGCGTCCCGGCTACCGGCGCTCGGCCTACCCGGCGATCGGTGCGAGCGCGTCGTCTCCGGCCGATTGGACCCCGCAGGCCGCCTGGAAGAGCGGCTGGCACCGCCTCGTCACCATCGTGCTCGCCACGCTCGGAGGCCTGGGACTGGTCGGCATGATCATCTTCATCACCGTGTCCGCAAGGCAGCCGTCGCGACTGCAGGTCTCGGTGCTGCTCGCCCTCGTCCCCCTGATGATCGTCCTGGCGGCGGTCTGGTGGATCGGCAGATGGGAGCCCGAGCCCCCGAGCGTCCTGGCCGCCGCCTTCCTGTGGGGGGCCGGCGTGGCCACGGTGGGCTCGCTGGTCATCACCACCTCGGCCTCCCTCCTGGTGGCCTCCTCCACCGGCAACCGATCAGGGACGGAGCTCTTCTCCGCGGTCGTCGTGGCGCCCATCGTCGAGGAGTCCACCAAGGCCCTGGGCGTGCTCATCGTCTTCCTGCTGCGGCGCCGCGCCTTCAGCGGGCCGGTGGACGGCATCGTCTACGCCTGCGTCGTCGCCGGGGGCTTCGCCTTCGCGGAGAACATCCTGTACTTCGTCAGGGCCGACGACTACCTCGTCGTCACCTTCATCATGCGCGGCCTCTTCTCGCCATTCGCTCATGTGACCTTCACCGCCTGCACGGGCCTCGCCATCGGTGCGAGCGCGCGCATGCGCTCCTCGCTCGCCTGGATCTGGATGACACCGCTGGGCTTGGTGCCGGCGATCATGCTGCACGCCTTCTGGAACGGGGTCGTGAGCCAGATGTTCATCCTCTACTTCCTCGTCGAGGTGCCCCTGTTCATCACCTGGATCGGGATCGTCATCTGGTTGCGGTGGAGTGAGCGCATGACCATGCGCGCGCGCCTGTACGACTATCACCGGGCCGGGTGGTACAGCCCCGCCGAGATCACCATGCTCACCACCAACTCGGGGCGCTCGGCGGCCAGGCGGTGGGCCAGGGGACGGGGGCCGCGGGCATCCGATGCCATGAAGGTCTTCCTGACGTCGTCCTCGGCGCTGGCGCAGCTGCGCCAGCGGGCGATCGACGGACACGCCGAGGTCGATTTCGCTGTGCGGGAGGCCTCTCTGCTGGATGCCGTGTCGTCATCGCGCCGTGTCTTCACCGGCCGGATCGGATCATGACGGCGGGCGCGGGCGGTGCAGCGGCGGCCCCGGACCCGACCGATGGCGGCAGGGATCCCCGCCGCGTCCCGGAGAACTGGCGCGAGCTCGTTGATCCGAGTGAGTGGGCGCTGAACCACGAGGGTCTGCCCTTCCGTCGCGCCGCTCGTGTTATCGTCCTGCGCGACGTCCCGGCTCCGGCGGTGCTGCTGGTGATCGGGCACGACTTCGCCGATGCGGAGCGCTCCTGGGCCTTCACCCCTGGAGGCGGCACGATGCCGGGTGAGAGCTCGAAGCAGGCGGCGCTGCGCGAGCTGGCCGAGGAGACCGGCGTGCACCTGACCGCGGCCGACCTGGAGGGGCCCGTCATCGAACGGACCGCGCGCTTCGCCTTCAATCTCGTCACCTGTCGCCAGGATGAGCTGTTCTACCTCGCCCGTCTCGATGCCCGGGCGGCCGCGCGCGCCGACGCCTCCCGCGGTGAGGACGGGCAGATGGACCGCAGCGGGTGGACCGCCGTCGAGCGCGACGTGCTCGACTCGCTGCGATGGTGGCCCCTGGACGAGCTCGACGCCGCCGTCGGCGCGGGGATGATCGTCTATCCCGGCTCCCTGCCCGTGCTCGCCCGGGCACTGCTGCGCGGCTGGAATGGGACGCTGCTCACGATCCGCGAGGAGGACTGAGGAGGAGGACGAGTAGGCTGAATGGGCGCGGTCCGCGGCGGCGTTAGGATGTCCGCGGTTCTTCGTGGGCCGTCTCGGCCCACGGCTGCAGCGTGGCGTCCCGGCGCGGGGCGCGTACCCGGATCGACACCCAGGAGAACACATGTCGGGACACTCCAAGTGGGCCACCACCAAGCACAAGAAGGCCGCCATCGATGCCAAGCGCGGCAAGCTCTTCGCCCGTCTCATCAAGAACATCGAGGTGGCGGCGCGCACCGGCGGCGGGGACCCCACCGGTAACCCCACCCTGTTCGACGCTATTCAGAAGGCCAAGAAGAACTCCGTCCCCGCGGACAACATCACCCGCGCCGTCAAGCGCGGCAGCGGTGAGGAGGCCGGCGGCGCCGACTGGCAGACCATCATGTACGAGGGCTACGGACCCGCCGGGGTCGCCTTCCTCGTCGAGTGCCTCACGGACAACCGCAATCGCGCCGCCTCCGATGTCCGCGTCGCCTTCACCCGCACCGGAGGCAGCCTGGCCGATCCCGGTTCGGTCGCCTACAACTTCTCCCGCAAGGGCGTCGTCGAGATCGCCAAGGCCGACGGCGTCGATGAGGACTCCATCCTCATGGCCGTGCTGGACGCCGGCGCCGAGGAGGTCGTCGAGGGCCCGGAGTCCTTCGAGGTCATCAGCGATCCCTCGGACCTGCTCGCGGTGCGCAGCGCCGTGACCGAGGCGGGTATGGAGTACGACTCCGCCGAGTCCCAGTTCGTCGCCGGCACCAAGGTGGAGGTCGATCTCGACGGCGCGCGGAGGGTCCTGCGGCTCGTCGACGCCCTGGAGGACCTCGACGACGTCCAGAACGTCTTCACCTCGGTGGACATCGCCCCCGAGGTCGCCGCCCGCCTCGACGACGAGTGAGCCCGTCCTGAGCCCCGTGGGCCGCCCCGCCTCCGCACGCGCCACCGTCGCTCAGCAGCGAGTGCTCGGGGTCGATCCCGGGCTCACCCGCTGCGGGCTCGCCTGCGTCGACATCGATGCTCGTCGCCGGGCCGGACTCGTGCAGGCGGGAGTCGTGCGCACACCGCCGTCGCAGAGCCCCGAGCTGCGACTGCTCGCGATCGCGGAGTCGCTCGAGGACTGGATCGCCCGGCTCGGCCCGACCGCCGTGTCCGTCGAGCGCGTCTTCGCCCAGGACAACCTGCGGTCGGTCATCGGCGTCGCCCAGGTGATGGGGGTGGTCATGGTGGCCGCTGCCCGGGCCGGCCTCGAGGTCGCCCAGCACACCCCCAGTGAGGCCAAGGCGGCGGTCACCGGCTCGGGGACGGCCGGCAAGTCGCAGGTGCAGACGATGGTCCAGCGGATCCTGGGACTCGCCGAGCCGCCCAGGCCCGCCGACGCCGCCGACGCCGTCGCCCAGGCCATCTGCCACGGATGGCGCGGTGGCGGCACGGGCGTGGACGGCTCCACCGAGATGGTCTCGGCGGGCGGCTCGGTGAGGGCCTCGGCGCGCACCCCCGCCCAGCAGCGGTGGGCGGCCGCGCAGGCCGCGGCCCGGCGCACGGGCGCCGTTGACCCCCGCTACCGGCGATGACGCCGCGCGCCCAGGCGCGGCCGACGGATCGCCCGCCTGCTGCTAACCTGTGAACAGGTGTTCGACTCGTTGCCGCACCCCATCTCCGCCGCCTCTCCATCACCTCTACGTCACCTCTACGTCAAGGAGCTCGTCCCCATGATCGCCTCACTGCGCGGAACCGTCCTGGAGGTCTCGCTGACCGGGGCGGTCATCGAGGTCGGCGGTCTCGGCATGGCCTTCCAGGCGACGCCCACCACCCTGGCCGGGCTGCGCGCGGGTGAGGAGGGACTCGTCCGCACCGAGCTCATCGTCCGTGAGGACTCCCTGACCCTGTTCGGCTTCGCGGACGCCGACGAGCGCCACTGCTTCCGGGTGCTGCTGGGGGCCAAGGGCGTGGGCGCCAAGCTGGCATTGGCCGTGCTCGCGGTCCACACCCCCGATGCCCTGCGCCGGGCGATCGCGAGCCGTGACGTCGCCGCGCTCACGCGCGTGCCCGGCCTGGGCCCCAAGGGGGCGCAGCGCGTCATCATCGACGTCGGCGACAAGCTCGGTGCGCCGGCCGGCGAGGAACCGACGCCCGCCGCGGCCCCGACGCCGGGTGCGGCGCCGCCGAACTCGGATGTCGTCGCCGCCCTGGTCCAGCTCGGTTGGAACGAGGCGATCGCCAGCCGGACCGTGGCCGCCGTCGAGTCGGACGGCTCGGCGGAGGGATCCGAGCCGAGCGTGCCCGAGCTGCTGCGCGCGTCGCTGCGCCGGCTGGGAGGCGGGGGCCGTGGCTGAGGCGTGTCCCGCATCGGGGTCGGAACCCTCGAATCGGCTGGTGGCGGGTGGTGCGGACGACACCGAGCGCGCCGCCGAGGCCGCCCTGCGTCCCAAGCGCCTGGAGGACTTCGTGGGGCAGAAGGTCGTGCGAGGCCAGCTCTCGGTGGTTCTGCGCGCCGCTCTGGCGCGCGGCACCACTCCCGATCACGTCCTGCTATCGGGGCCCCCCGGCCTGGGGAAGACGACTCTGGCCATGATCATCGCCGCCGAGGTCGGAGGCTCCCTGCGTCTGACGTCCGGTCCCGCCATCCAGCATGCCGGGGACCTGGCGGCCATCCTGTCCTCCCTGGAGGAGGGCGACGTCCTGTTCATCGACGAGATCCACCGCCTGGCCCGCACCGCTGAGGAGATGCTCTACCTGGCCATGGAGGACTACCGGGTCGATATCGTCGTGGGCAAGGGCCCGGGCGCGACCTCCATCCCGTTGACCCTTCCCGTCTTCACCGTGGTCGGCGCGACGACTCGCGCGGGGCTGCTCCCCGCGCCGCTGCGCGACCGCTTCGGCTTCACCGGCCACCTGGAGTACTACGACTCGGACGACCTGGCCCGCATCGTCTCCCGCTCCGCCGGCTTGCTCGGTGTGACGATCGACACCGATGCGGCCGAGGAGTTGGCGCGCCGCTCCCGCGGAACGCCCCGTGTCGCCAATCGCCTGCTGCGCCGCGTTCAGGACTGGGCGGAGATCCGCGGCACGCCGGGCCACCTCGACCTGGAGGCCGCCCGCGGCGCGTTGAGGGTCTTCGAAGTGGACGCCCTGGGCCTGGACCGGCTGGATCGCTCAGTGCTCCGGGCCCTGTGCTCCCGCTTCTCGGGCAGCCCTGTGGGACTGACGACGCTGGCGGTCAGCGTGGGGGAGGAGCCCGAGACCATCGAGACCGTGGCCGAGCCGTACCTCTTCCGCGAGGGACTGATCGTGCGCACGCCCCGGGGGCGCATGGCCACGCCGGCCGCCTACGAGCACATGGGCATGAGCGCTCCGACGGGCCCCGATGACGATCGCGGGGTCCTGTTCACCTGATCGGCTCACCCGGTCGGGCCGGGCGGCGCGTCGATCGGGCCGCGCATCCCGTATGGTGACGCTGTCCCGTGATCGTAGCGGTCATGTCTCACACCCGACCGTGTCGGCCGGTGGCCTAGACTCTGCACGGTCGTTCCTCTTGGCAAGAGGATCTCTCGAAACAAACGAAAGTCACCTCCATGGATCCTCGAATGCTCTTCATGCTCGCCTTCATGCTGCTCCTGTTCTGGGGCGTGTCGCGCTTGTCGCGCTCGCAGCAGAGGAAGATGCAGGCCGAGCAGGAGCGTCGCACCGACGAGGCGCTCGTGCCCGGAAACTGGGTGCGCACACGCGCCGGCTTCTACGGCACCGTGGTCGAGGTCAGCGGCGACGTCGTGACGCTCGCCACACCGCTGGGCGACGAGTCGCTGTGGGCCAGGTCCGCGATCGTCGACGCGGAGGAGCCGCCCTTCGCGACCGAGTCCGACGACTCCGGGGAGGATGCCGTCACCGAGGCGGCCGACGCGCCCGACGGCTCGTCCGCCGCCGAGTCGGGTCCCCGGGAGGGGAGCGAGGCCGGCGATGAGACCGATGAGAAGGGCGTCGAGGCGGCCGATGCTGAAGAGGGTCCCCGCACAGGGGCCTCTCAGGCCTGAACGCATCGCACCAGACGTACCTGAGCGGCATGAGCCGCGTCACATCCTGATCCTGAGGAAGGGACCGCGTGTCCACCAAGCAGACGAAGCATCCGGGGCGTCGCCTCCTGGTGCTGCTTCTCATCATCGTGATCGGCTTCGCCGGGCTCTACGCCGGTTCCGCCACCGGCCGCACGTCCATGATTCCGGGACTGGCGCTGGACCTGGAGGGCGGCACCCAGATCATCTTGACGCCCACGACGTCCGACGGTTCCGAGATCACCGACGAGGACGTCAACCAGGCCATCGAGATCATTCGCCAGCGCGTGGACGCCTCCGGCGTCGCCGAGGCGCAGATCTCGCGACAGGGCGGGCAGAACATCGTGGTCTCGCTGCCGGGGACCCCCAGCCAGGACACGCTCGAGCTGGTGCGCACCTCCGCAGTGCTCTACTTCCGCCCGGTCATCAGGATCCTCCCGGGCAGTGCGAGTGAGCTCGCGGAGGCCCAGAATCAGCGCACCGCCCAGTCCTCCGGCGCCTCGCCGACTCCGAGCGACTCCGAGGGCGAGGCGTCCACCCAGGGCGGGGCCGAGCAGAGCGAGACCCCCGCCGACAACGGGGCGGAGCCCTCTCAAGCGCCGGCCGAGGACGGGGCCGAGCCGGCTGCCGAGCCGAGCGAGGCGCCCGCCGACGGTGCCACTGAGGCCCCCGGCGACCAGCCGACCTCCGTCACCCCCGAGCAGGTGGCCACGACCGTCGCGGACGTCAATCGCGACGGGACCATCAGTGAGGATCCGCTGCCGGCGACCTCGGAGGACAACTCGTCGGACTCGTGGATCAGCGAGAAGATGATCTACGACGCCTACATGACGGACTGCAAGGCGCAGGACAACCTGACCGGTGAGACGCAGGATCCGACCAGGGCCGTCATCTCCTGCGACAAGAACGGGACGGGCCGGGCCTACATCCTCGGCCCCGCGGACATCGCCGGCACCGATATCGCCAACGCCGCCTCCGGCCTGGAGACCACCAGCCAGGGCACGACGACCAACAAGTGGGTCGTGTCCCTCGAGTTCGACGCCGAGGGCACCGAGCAGTTCTCCGCGGTCTCGGAGCGTCTCATCGCCTACCGCGACAAGGCGGCGGCCGCGGGCGGCCAGGCCAACGGGCAGTCCACGGACTCGCAGAAGGCCCAGTTCGCCATCGTGCTGGACGGGTTGACCATCATGTCCTCGGGATTCAACAACGACGTCACCGGCGCCATCACCGATGGCCGTGTCCAGATCACCGGCGACTTCACTCAGGCGCAGGCCAACACCTTGGCCAATCAGCTGTCCTTCGGGTCGCTTCCCCTGAGCTTCACCGTCCAGTCCGAGCAGCAGATCTCCGCGACCCTGGGCACCGAGCAGCTGCGCAACGGCCTGATCGCCGGGCTCATCGGTTTCATCCTCATCATCCTCTACCTGGCCTGGCAGTACCGCGGGCTGAGCGTGGTCGCCGTGGCATCCCTCGTCATCGCGGCGGCGGTCACCTATCTGGCGATCGCGCTGCTGAGCTGGTCGATGGGGTACCGCCTGTCACTGGCGGGCGTGGCGGGACTCATCATCTCCATCGGCATCACGATGGACTCCTTCATCATCTACTTCGAGCGCGTGCGCGACGAGGTCCGCAGCGGCCGCACCCTGGTGGCCGCGGTGGACGAGGGCTGGAAGCACGCTCGACAGACGATCATCGTCTCCGACACCGTCAACCTGGTGGCCGCCATCGTGCTGTACTTCCTGGCCGTGGGTGGTGTTCAGGGCTTCGCCTTCACCCTGGGCGTGACCACCGTGGTCGACCTGGCCGTCATCGTCCTGTTCACCCATCCCATGATGGTCTGGATCCTGCGATTCGCGTTCTTCGGCGAGGGGCATCGGCTGTCGGGCCTGGATCCCGAGCACCTCGGGGCGCGCTCGCTGGCGGCCTATGGGAAGGGCCGTCAGGCCGCCATCGACTCCGTCGTCGGCACGCTGGCCCGGCGCAAGGCGGAGGCCCGCAGAAAGGCGGACGGCCGTGATGGGAGCGCCCGCCGGGCCGTCGACGACCGCGCGGATGCGCGAGACGGTGACGGTGCCGACGATGCCGTCGCCTTCGACTCCGCCATCGGAAAGGACGGTGAGACGAAGTGACCTCCCTCGCCGCGCTGGGCAACGATCTCTACTCGGGCAGGACCTCCCTGCCGTTCATCGCCAGACGACGCGTCTGGTACACCATCGCCGTCGTCGTCATCGCCGTCTCCGCCATCCTCGTGGTCAGGCCCGGACTCAACCCCGGTATCGACTTCAAGGGCGGTTCGGAGATCACCATCACCGGTGTCGCCGATCCGTCGGAGAGCCTCGCCAACGACGTCCTGGCCGACAGGGGGCTGTCCTCGGGCTCGAGCGTGACGACCATGGGCGCGTCCTCCGTCCGGATCCAGGCCAATGAGCTGGACAAGGACCAGCTCGACCCCCTGGCCTCCGCGCTGGCGTCCGCCTACGACGTGGACGCGGATCACGTGTCGGCGACCACCATCGGCCCGACCTGGTCCGCGGACGTGACCAGCAAGGCGGCGCGCGGCCTGGTGCTCTTCTTCCTGCTCGTGGGCGGCCTCATCTGGATCTACTTCCGCACGTGGAAGATGGCGGTGGCGGCTCTGCTCGCCCTGGGCCACGACATCATCGTCACCGTGGGCGTCTACGCCGCCTCGGGCTTCGAAGTCACTCCCGCCACCATTATCGGCGTGCTGACCATTCTGGGATACTCCCTGTACGACACGGTGGTCGTCTTCGACAAGATCCGTGAGAACACCTCCCACTACGAGGCGCAGACGCGCTCGACCTACGCCGAGCTGGCCAATCTCGCGGTCAACCAGACCTTCATCCGATCGATCAACACCTCGGTGGTCGGGGTGCTGCCCGTCGCCTCCCTCCTCGTCGTCGGCGCCTTCATCCTGGGCGCCGGTACCCTGAGGGACATCGCACTGACCCTCTTCATCGGCATGATCGCGGGCACGCTGTCCTCGATCTTCCTGGCCACACCGCTCCTGGTGGACCTGCGCAGCCGTGAGAGGAAGATCGTTGAGCAGGCGGAGCGCGTCGCCGCCGCGCGCGCCGAGCGCGTCGGCCAGGCGGATGACGACGAGGAGGCCCTGGCGGCCATCGCCGCCGCGCCGACGGCCGCCCCGCTCGTTCCCGGGCACCACCTGGGCGTGTCCGCGCAGCCGAAGAGGAAGAAGAGGCGCTCATGACGATCCCCTCCGCCCTGCCGTCCGAGTTGACCCGGCTCGTCCTGGACAACCTTCGTGAGGTGCCGGACTTCCCCCAGCCCGGAGTCCTGTTCCGGGACATCACGCCGTTGCTCGCCGATGGTCGGGCCTTCGCCACCTTCATCGAGGGCCTGGCGGTTCATTACGCCGGTCGGGTGGACGCCGTGGCCGGCTTGGAGTCGCGCGGCTTCATCCTCGCCGCGCCCCTGGCCGTGCGCCTGGGCACCGGTATGCTCACGGTCCGCAAGGGGGGGAAGCTGCCCGGGCCGGTCATCGGCGTCGACTACGCGTTGGAGTACGGCACTGCTCGAATGGAGGTTCGGCCGGACACGGTGGTGCCCGGCCAACGCGTCCTGGTCATCGATGACGTCCTGGCCACCGGCGGTACCGCCGCCGCCTCGATCGAGCTGCTCGAGCGGGCCGGGGCCCGCGTCGAGGCCATCTGCATGGTCCTGGAGCTCGCCGGGCTCGGTGGCCGCGAGAAGCTCCCGGGACGGGCGATCGACTCCGTCGTCACCTTCACCACCGCCTGAGGAGGCCGCACGCCGGACTCCGTCGCCTCCGGGCCGGGGCGGAGAAGCCGAGCCGCGTTCGACGGCCGGTTCACGGCGTCGCCCGGACCTCTCACGGGCCGCGAGACCGGGCCGCGTCAGGACGCGACCCGGTCTCGCGGCTATGATCCGGTCATGACGGAGACCAGGAGCAGCGACGCCGGCGGGCAGACCGTCGTCCCGGGGTCGCGCGTGCGCAGCCGTCTGGCATGGTTCGGATCACGGGGGCATTCGACGCCTGCGGCCATCGAGCCCCTCATGCGGGCCCTGCGCGCCAATCATCCCAAGGCCGATACGAGTCTCATCGTGCGCGCCTACGAGGTGGCGGAGAAGGCGCATGCCGGTCAGAGGCGCAAGTCCGGCGAGCCGTACATCACCCACCCGGTCGCGGTGGCGACCATCCTGGCCGAGCTCGGGATGACCCCGCAGACCCTCGCCGCCGCCCTGCTGCACGACACCGTGGAGGATACCGACTACTCCCTGGAACGACTGCGCGGCGACTTCGGCGACGAGATCGCCCTGCTCGTCGATGGCGTCACCAAGCTCGACAAGCTCCAGTACGGGGACGCCGCTCAGGCGGAGACGGTTCGCAAGATGATCGTCGCCATGTCCAAGGACATCCGCGTGATCGTCATCAAGCTCGGCGACCGCCTGCACAACGCCCGCACGTGGAAATACGTCTCAGCGGACAATGCCGCCCGCAAGGCCAGGGAGACCCTGGAGATCTACGCCCCGCTCGCGCACCGGCTGGGCATGAATGCCATCAAGTGGGAGCTGGAGGACCGCTCCTTCAAGGCGCTCTACCCGGGCGTGTACGACGAGATCGAGCACATGGTCGCCGAGCGGGCCCCCGCCCGGGAGGAGTACCTGCGCCAGGTTCGCCTCCAGATCGAGGAGGATCTGCGCGTCAGCAAGATCAAGGGAGTCGTCACCGGCCGTCCGAAGCACTATTACTCGATCTATCAGAAGATGATCGTGCGGGGCAAGGAGTTCGACGACATCTACGACTTGGTGGCGGTGCGCGTCATTGTGGACTCCGTCCAGGACTGCTACGCCGTCCTGGGCTCCTTGCACTCCCGATGGACGCCCATGAGCGGGCGCTTCAAGGACTACATCGCGGTGCCCAAGTTCAACCTCTACCAGTCCCTGCACACGACCGTCGTCGGTCCGGGCGGCAAGCCGGTGGAGATCCAGATCCGCACGGCGGAGATGCACCGCATGGCGGAGTACGGCGTGGCCGCTCACTGGAAGTACAAGGAGGATCCGAATGCCACGGGGCCCACGCCGTTGGGCGGCGCCCCCGGGGACTCCGACGCGGGAGAGATGGGATGGCTGCGCCAGCTCGTCGACTGGCAGAAGGAGACGCAGGATCCCACCGAGTTCCTGGACTCGCTGCGCTACGAGATGGCCGGCACCCAGGTCTACGTCTTCACTCCCAAGGGCGATGTCCTGGCGCTGTCCAGTGCCTCCACGCCGGTCGACTTCGCCTACGCCGTGCACACGGAGGTCGGGCACCGCACCGTGGGGGCGCGTGTCAACGGCCGTCTCGTGCCGCTGGACACGAGACTCGAGAACGGCGACACCGTCGAGGTCTTCACCTCCAAGGCGCAGGGCGCCGGTCCCAGCCGGGACTGGCTGACGTTCGTGGGCTCGACCCGCGCGCGCAACAAGATCCGCTCGTGGTTCTCCAAGGAGCGCCGCGAGGAGGCGATCGAGGCGGGCAAGAACGCGATCGCCCGGGCCATGCGCAAGAAGGACCTGCCGATCCAACGACTCATGAGTCATGACTCGCTCATGGACGTGGCCCAGACGCTCGACAAGGGCGATATCGACGGCCTGTACGCGGCTGTCGGCGAGGGGCACGTCTCCGCCCAGCATGTCGTCGAGACCCTCGTGAACGCCATGGGCGGGGAGGCGGGCGCGGAGGAGACCCTCGCGGAGGGCGTCCTGCCGACCAAGGCCACCACGGGGCACCACCGAACCAGGACGGCCGACACCGGCGTCATCGTGGACGGCATGGATGAGGGCGATGTCTACGTCAAGCTCGCCCGATGCTGCACCCCCATGCCCGGAGATCCGATCATCGGTTTCATCACCCGCGGCTCGGGCATCTCGGTGCACCGGAGCGACTGCCAGAATGTCGATCAGCTCAAGCACGAGCCCGAGCGCATCCTGTCGGTGCACTGGGCGGAGCACGCCCAGAGCGCCTACCTCGTCCAGGTCGAGGTCGAGGCCCTGGACCGCGGGGGGCTGCTGGCGGACATCACCCGGGTCCTGGCCGATAACCATGTCAACCTCATGAGCGCCACCATCGGCACGTCGCGCGACCGTGTTGTCACGGCCCGCTTCGTCGTCGAGCTGGCCGAGGCGGGCCATCTGGACTACACGCTGTCGTCTCTGCGGCGCATCGACGGCGTTTTCGAGGCACGTCGCACGACCTCCACCACGCGCCGTCATCACGTCTGAGCCTCGACGGGGCGGGGCCGCCTCCCCGGCGGGTGGTGCGGCGGCATGATGGCGTCGATGATGCGGGTGGCCCGGGGCCGTCCGCGCCGTGCCGCGCCCTGGCAGGTCAGAAGCGCGATGTTGAGACGGTTGCGGCTCAGCCCGGCGTCGCGAGCCCGGATCACCGCCTCCACCGCGCGTGCGGGCGGCGCGGTTCTGGCCACATCGACCACTGCTCGGGCGAGTGCGGAGCAGGGCACGCCCCCGACGGCCTCGACCTCTTCGGGCGGTATCGCCATGCGTGAGTAGGAGATCGCCCGGGTCCAGCCGCGACGGCCCGGGTGGGCCACGTGAATGGTGGGGGGAGGCTCTCCGCCCAGGTGCACCCACATGGCCGACTCCGTGATGATGATGCCGCCGTCGGGCACGGCGGCGGCCAGCGCCCGGGCGCGCGCACCGGCGGTGCGCACCAGGTCGCGAGGCATCGTGATGGCGCCTATGCATGTCAGGATCCGCTCGTCGAGTCCACGGCAGCGCAGCGCTGCCAGTTCCTGGGGCCGTAGGGGACCCAGCGCGGGATCGAAGACGTGGGGCCGGAAACGGGCGAGCACCGCTCGCGCGCTCACGTCGCATGAGGATCCTGGCGGGCAGGAGGCGCGACTCGGTGCGGAGGTCGTGGACGGCGCGGGGAGCACGGGGAGGACGGGCATGATCCCATGGTGGGGCGGTTCGTTCGCATTGCGCCAGGGATTCGGGGGCTTGTGGATAAGGTCGGCATGCCCCCGACGAGCGCAGGGGCGGGCACCCGGGCATCGTCTCCGCAGGGGCTCTTGCGCGGATGCGCGAGCAGACGCCCTGGGGCCGGACGTCTCGCGTCGGCCTCAGGGCGTCGCGTCGCCGGTCTCATCGGGGGAGACCGGTGGAATGCGCGTCAGGCGCGGGCGGAGCGGCGCACCTGCTCGAGCCAGGCGCGCCGGGCGGTCAGCGCGGCCTCGGCCTCGGCGACCTTCTTCGCGTCGCCGGCGGACGCGGCTGCCGCGAGGTCCTTCTCCAGCTCGGCGATCGAGCTCTCGAGCTGGCCGGCCAGTCCCTCGGCGCGGGCCTTGGTCTCCGGGTCGGTGCGACGCCACTCGGCGTTCTCCGCCTCGCGGATGGCGTCCTCGACCGCGCGCATGCGGCCCTCGATGCGTCGCAGGGCCGAGCGCGGGACACGACCCGCTTCCTCCCAGGCGTCCTGGATGGGGCGCAGGGCCCTCTTGGCGGACCTGACGTCCTTGACCGGCAGGAGCGCCTCGGCCTTGACGAGGAGGGCCTCCTTGACCTTGAGGTTCTCGGCGTACTCGGCGTCGGCGGCTGCGTCCTTGGCACGGCGCGCGTCGAAGAACACCTGCTGAGCCGCGCGGAACCGGGCCCACAGGGCATCGTCCTCCTTGCGGGATGCGCGGCCCGCCTTCTTCCACTCCTCCAGCAATCCCCGGTACTTGGCGGAGGTCCCCGCCCAATCGGTCGAGCCGGAGAGCTCCTCGGCTCGCTTGATGAGCGCCTCCTTGGCGGCCTTGACCTGCGCCTGCTTGGCGTCGAGCTCGCTGAAGAACTGGCGGCGATGGCGGTCGAAGGCGGTGCGCGCGTGACTGAAGCGCTTCCACAGCCCGTCCTCGGTGGGACGGTCCAGGCGCGGGCCGCGGCGCTGGGCCTCCTTCCACCGCTCCAACAGCTCGCGCAACTCGGCGCCCGAGCTCTTCCACTGGGTTCGGGCGGGATCCTGGGCGCTGATGGCCTCGGCGCGCTCGACGATGGCGGTGCGATCCTTCAGGGCCTGCTCCTTCGCGGCGGCGCGCTCGGCCGCGACTGCCGCGCGGCGCTCGGCGGCGACGGTTCTGAGGGCGGCGAATCGGGCGCGCAGACCGTCCAGATCGCCGACGGCGGCAGGTTCCGCCAGGGACTGCTCGATCGACTTCAGCGTCGAGTCGATCTCCCGGACGCTGAGCTGCGGCAGGCGGGTCGCGAACAGGTCGACCGTGGCCTTGAGATCCAGGAAGCGTCGCACGTAGAAGGCCATGGCCTCGGCGACGGGCGCATCGGGGAACTGCCCGACCTCGCGCTCGGTGCCGTTGTCCTGGACGTAGACCCTGCCCTCGCCGTCGACACGGCCCCACTTGGCGGCGTCCATGGCCTCCTCGGGGTCGATCTCGGGATCGGCGGGCACGCTCACCGCCTTCGGCGGAGCGGATGGCGAATCCTGCCCGTGGCTCTGCTTCGGGTCACTCCCCGCCTCCGGGGGCTGCGAGCCGGAGGGCTGGGGGGCGACCCCCTCCGCCCCGGTGGGGGCCTGGGCGGTGGAGTCAGTGGAGTCAGGGGACTCGGCCGAATCAGCCTCAACCGATTCGACGGAATCAGCATGGGGACGAGGGACGGCCGCTTCATCCGCGTGTGCGGACCCGCTGTTGTCGACGGCGGTCGAATCGGCCGACTCAGTCGTGTCGGAACCGGCCCCGGCGCCCGCTTCGACAGCGTGCTCACGAGGCGGCTCGGCGTCGACGGTGGTCGCAGCCATGGCGGAGGGGGACTCCTTCGCGGACGTGGTGGTGGAATCCAGGGCGGTCTCGGGCTGCGTGTTCTCAGTCACGTGTGCTCCTTTATGAATTGACGGGGTGGATCCGGAGGAGCCTCCGGCCATTTCCGTTCGCGCCCGGCGGTGCCGGGAGTGTCTTACTGCGGGATGGCAGCAATAACCACCACTCTACGTGCTCGGCGCGGTGCGCGGGACCGCTCGGCATCGGCTCGCGGACGATGATGCAGCCGGAGAGCGTCGGCGAGGGCCGGGGAGGAACCGCGGTGGGCGCACCCGATCGCCCCTCGACGCGCTCCGCTGCTACGGTCGCGGGTGACCTCGTCCCCGACTCCGGCACGCTCAGGGCCCCTGCCGTCGCTCCCGTTCCCGACGTCCTGGCCCGCACCGGCGACGTCGGCGACTACCTCGATGCCGTTACCGCGCCCCTGCGATCCATGACCGCGCGCTTCGAGACGATCACCGCACGACTGGCCTCGCGCCCCGACGACAACGCTCTCACCCGCGATTACGACGAGCTCCTCGCCGCCATGACCGCGGCAGATGCATGGAACCTGGACATCCGCATCGCCTCGGTGCTCGCCGGTCTCGCTCGGGCTCGGAGGCCTTGCCTAGGCCCCGGCGCGCTCGCGCGAGCCGGCGTCCCTGTCGCCCGGCCAGCGCGGCCGCCTCGCTCTGGCCGCTGCTCTGATCGCCCGCCCCGCCGCGCTCGTCCTGGATGAGCCGACCAATCACCTGGACGACGGGGCGATCGCCTTCCTCTCCGAGACCCTCCACGGTTGGGAGGGACCCGTCCTGCTGGCCAGTCATGACCGCGCCTTCATCGACGACATCGCCACCTGCGTCCTCGACCTCGACACCGCCCCCTGGCAGGCGCTCCTGACCTCCTCCGGTGGCGGACGGGTGCCCGGCGTCCAACGCTGCGCCGGCGCCTACACCGACTACCTGGAGGACAAGGCCCGCGCTCGTGCCTCCCACGAGCGCATCCACGCCTCCCAGCAGGAGGACAAGCGGTCCCTGAGGGCGCACCGGCGCGAGTCCGAGACCATCGGCCACTACGGCACCGCCCGCCACCACGGCGCCCGCACCGAGATCAGGGCCTCCAGGAAGTTCTACGCCGACCGCGCCTCCTCGGCCTCCACCCGACGGCGCCGCAACGACGACCGCCGCCTGGAGGCCCTGGCCTCCGTCGAGGTGCGCAGGCCCCGCTCCTACCGCCTGCGCATCGACCCGCCGCCGGTCGCCGCCCGCGACGGCCTGGCGCTCACAGCGCGCGCCGCCACCGTCCCCGGGCGCCTGGCCCCGGTGACCCTCGACCTGCGCGCCGGCGAGCACCTGCTGGTGACCGGCCCCAACGGCTGCGGCAAGACGACCCTGCTGCGCTGGGCCGCCACCGGCGCAGCGCCCACCACCGACTCCAGCGGGGCGCTGGCCACGTCCGGTCGTGTCGCCGTCGTGCCCCAGCGGCTGCCGCGCCCGGGCGACCCCGGCCTGGACGGAGCGACGTGGGAGTCGGGCATCGGCCCCATCGGCTCCGGCGTCCTGCACCCCGCCCACTGGTCCCGGTGCGTGGGCGAGCTGTCGGCGGGCAACCAGCGCCGCGTCCAGCTCGCCGCGGCGATCGCCGCCGAGCCCGAGATCCTCATTATCGACGAGCCCACCAACTACCTCGACCTCGACACCACGGAGGCGCTGGAGGCGGCGCTGGCGACCTGGAACGGCACGCTGCTCGTGGCCAGCCACGATCGCTGGCTCGTCGCCCACTGGAGCGGGCCCCGGTTGCGCCTGACGAGTGCGCCGCAGGATCACCGGCCGATGACCCGAGCCGATGAGCCGCGGATGCAACCTCGCCGCGGCGATGTTCATGAGACCCGGACGCGCATAGGCTGCCCCCATGATCCTCGAGCGCACAATCGCCCCCGTCTTCGCCGCGAACTGCTACGTCCTGGCGCCCGGGCCGGGCAGCCCCGCGCTGGTCGTGGATCCCGGAGCGGGTGCGGTGCGCGGTGCACTGGCCCTGCTGCGATCGAATCGACTGAGGCTGGGGGCGGTCCTGCTCACTCACGGCCACGCCGATCACGTCTGGGACACCGCCGCCCTCATCGAGGAGGCCCATGACGGGGGGCTACTGGCCGTCGAGGATCCGGCCGATGCTGCAGCATCCGTACCGGTCTACATCCCCGGGCCCGACCACTACCGTCTCGAGGACCCGGACGCGACCACGGGCATCCGCGCGAACGGCATGACCTTCACCGATATGGCCGGAACCCCCTGGCGCAGGCCGAGTGATAGTCGCGTCGTCCCCGCGGAGGCCTTCAACCGCGCAATCGAGTTGGTTCCCGGTGTCCCCGTCCGGGCGATCGCCGCACCGGGCCACTCGGAGGGGTCGACGCTCTTCTTCCTCGACGCCTCCTTGACGGACAACGCGCTGCTGCACGAGGCGGAGGCCGTCGAGGACGACCCGTCCGTGGCCGAGGAGGAGCACGACTACCTGGTCGCCCTGGACGGCGACGTCATCTTCAAGGGCTCGGTGGGACGCACCGACCTGCCCGGCGGGGACCAGGTCCAGATGTGGGCCACGCTGCGCTTCCTCGCCTCGGCCGTGAATCCCGAGACGGTGCTGCTGCCCGGGCACGGCGCCGCCACCACCATGGCCCACGAGCATCACGGCAACCCCTATCTGGCCGAGGCCAGGGTGCGCGGCGGGGACCGGCACGTGTGAGCGGTCGGGGAGGCGGGCGGAGCACGATGGGGGAGCAGGGTCGATCGCCGTGAGAGGATGACGCCCATGGCGCACTCCGCACAGGCACGACCGGCTCTCTCCTCCCTCTCCGGCTTCCCCGAATGGCTCCCGGCGGGCCGCGTGGTCGAGCAGCACTTCATCGACACCCTGCGCCGCACCTTCGAGCTTCACGGCTTCAGCGGCGTCGAGACTCGCGCCGTCGAGCCGTTGGGCGAGTTGACCAAGAAGGGCGAGACCTCCAAGGAGGTCTACCTCCTGTCCCGACTGCAGGCCGAGCCCGCGCAGGCATCCGCCGAGGCCGATGCCGCCGACCCCTCCAGGCAGCTGGGCCTGCACTTCGACCTCACGGTCCCCTTCGCCCGCTACGTCCTGGACAACGCGGGCATTCTCCACTTCCCCTTCAAGCGCTACCAGATCCAGAAGGTCTGGCGCGGCGAGCGCCCACAGGAGGGCCGCTTCCGCGAGTTCTACCAGGTGGACATCGACGTCGTCGGCGATGGCGCGCTTCCGCTGCATCATGACGTTGAGATCCCCCTGATCATGCACGAGGCCCTGTCCGCCCTCCCGATCCCGTCGGTCACCATCCACGTGTCCAACCGCAAGGTCGCCCAGGGCTTCTATCAGTGCATGGGGATCGAGGACGACCGACTCGTCGATGTTCTACGTGTGGTCGACAAGATCGACAAGATCGGTGCCGACGATGTCGCCGCCGCGCTCGTCGAGACCGTTGGCGTCACGCGCGCCCAGGCCGAGGCCGCCCTGCGCCTGGCCGCCATCACCGGTACGGATCCCGATGAGCTGCGCGACTCCGTCGCGGCCGCCCTGGGCGCTCGTCAGCCGAACGGGCTCCTGCGGGCGGGGCTGGATGAGCTGAGTGCACTGCTGCGGGCCGCCGCCCGACGTCGTCCGGGCGCCATCGTGGCCGACCTGAAGATCGCCCGCGGTCTGGACTACTACACCGGCACCGTCTACGAGTCCTTCATGGCCGGCCACGAGGACCTCGGAAGCGTGTGCTCGGGCGGCCGTTACGATTCCCTCGCCTCCAATGGCAAGCGCACTTTCCCGGGGGTGGGCATCTCCATCGGGCTGTCGCGCCTGCTGGCCCGCGTCGCGGACGCCGGGCTGGTCGAGGTGAGTCGGGCGGTGCCCACCGCCGTGCTCGTGGCCGTGGCCGATGAGGAGCACCGCGCCGTCTCCGACTCCGTGGCCGATGCTCTGCGGGGGCGCGGCATCGCCGCCGATGTCGCCCCCACGGCCGCCAAGTTCGGAAAGCAGATCAGATTCGCCGACAGGCGCGGCATCCCCTTCGTCTGGTTCCCCGGTGCGGACGGGGTCCCCGACTCGGTGAAGGACATACGCTCCGGCGAGCAGGTCGATGCCGATGCCGCCACGTGGAGGCCGGCGGACGAGGCGGACCTCGCCCCACGACTCCTGATTCCCGTCGAGGGCTCCTTCGACTCTCGCGGATGAGGGCGATGAGAGCGCGGAGCGCGTCGACTGCCGGTCGGAGCCGGTGACTGCGAGGGGGCGACGACGTCCTCGGCGGCGGGCACCGACCGACGTGCGTCGACTCGCGGGGTCAGGCCCCGGTCACCAGCGATCCGAGCGACGCGAGGAGCGATCGTTGCGCTGGAAGCCTCCGCGCTGGCCGCTGTCACGACGGTCCCCTCCGTACGTGCGGCCCTCCCGGCGGTCATTGCCGCCTCGGCGGTCGTCCCCGCGGCTGCGGTCCTCCCACCGACCACTGCGACGGTCGTCGCGCCACTTGCTGTGCTGGCCGTGCTGGCCGCGGTCCTCCCACTGGCCGCCGCGACGGTCGCGCTGGCCGTGCTGGCCGCGTCCCTCCCAGCGGTCGCCCCGACCGCGGTCGTCCCGGTGGTCGTCGCGGCGGCGGTCGCGCCAGTCCTCGCGTCGGCCCGTGCGGTGCGAGGCCGCGTCGCCGTACCGGGAGTCGCCGCCATTCCACCCGTGGCCCGGGCCCTGATCGGGACGGATGCGCAGCTCGCGGCCGCCGAAGGTCGCCTGGCCCATGGCGGCCAGCTGCTCCTCGCTCAGCGGGGCGTGGATCTCAACCAGGGAGAAGGACTGGAGGATGTCGATCTTGCCGATGTCGGAACCGGGGATCCCGCCCTCGTTGGCGAGCGCGCCCACGATCGCACCGGGCAGGACCCGGTCGCGGTGTCCGACCTCGATGCGGTAGACGGTGCCAGTGCCGTCCTCGTGCCGGCGCCGGCCGCGCCCGCCGCCGGGCCGGGCCTCGAAGCGGTTGCCGCCGCGGCCGCGGCGATCCTCTCGGTCGCGTCCGCCCTCGAAGGAGGCGGATACGAAGGTGCCCTCGGCGTCGAGGCGCTCCTCGCGGCGTCCGCGCCGCTGCGGTCGGCCATCGTCGTCGCGTCGGCGCGGACCGTCATCGCCCACGGCCAGGGCGAGCAGGGTGGAGGCGAGCTCCGTGGCGTCGATGCCCAGCTCCTCGGTCCTGAGCTCGACCAGATCCCGGTACATGGACAGGCGACCGCGCCCATGACGGACGGCGGCCCTGTCCAGAAGCCTGCGGGCCCGGTGGGAGGAGACGTCGGCGGGGGAGGGCAGGGTGATCTCCTCCAGCTTCGTTCCCGTCAACCGCTCGATCTGGCGGAGCTTGCGCTTCTCCTTGGGCGTCAGGAAGGTGACGGCCTCTCCGTGGCGGCCCGCGCGGCCGGTGCGGCCGATGCGGTGCACGTACGCCTCGGCCTCACGGGGAACGTCGAAGTTGACCACCAGGCCAATGCGGTCCACGTCCAGACCGCGGGCGGCGACGTCGGTGGCTACGAGGACATCGAGAGTGCCGGTGCGCAGGCGTTCGACGAGGCGTTCGCGCTCGCGCTGGGCGACGTCCCCGGAGATGGCGGCCGCCTGGATCCCGCGGCCCGCCAGCTCGATGGCGACGTCCTCCGCGGTGGACTTGGTGCGCACGAAGACGATGGCGGCCTCGGCCTCGGTCACGGCCAGGACGCGGGAGACGGCGCCGATCTTGTGGCGGAAGGGCACGACCGCGTAGGCCTGGTGGACGGTGTCGACCGTGGAGGCCTGGGGGGAGACCTCGATCTGGACCGGATCCGTGAGGTGCTGACGGGCCACGGCCTGGATGGCCGGCGGCATGGTCGCGGAGAACAGGGAGGTGCGCCGCTGCTCGGGCAGGGAGCCCGCGATGGTCTCGACGTCCTCCGCGAAGCCCATGCGGAGCATCTCGTCGGCCTCGTCGAGCACGAAGTACCTCACGTCCTCCAGGACGAGTGCCCCCTTCTCGATGAGGTCGATCACGCGCCCCGGGGTGCCGACGACGACCTGGGCGCCGTCCCTGAGGGCGCCGATCTGCGGACCGTAGGGGGCGCCGCCGTAGACGGCGACGACGTCGAGACCGCGTGAACGGTGCGCCATGTCGGTGATGGCGTCCGCGCTCTGGAGGGCGAGCTCACGAGTGGGGGCCAGGACCAGGGCCTGGACGACGGGCTCGCGGGCATCGACGGCGTCCAGCAGGGGCAGGCCGAAGGCGGCGGTCTTGCCCGTGCCGGTCTGGGCGACGCCCACGACGTCGCGGCCCGACAGGAGCACCGGGATGGCCTCGCGCTGAATGTCGGTGGGAGTCCTGTAGCCCATGTCGGTGACGGCCCTGAGCAGGTCCGCGGGCAGGCCGAGGTCGTCGAAGGTGATCTCCTCGGGCGCCTCGGCGTCCGTCTCGGCGCCCCCGGTCGCTCCTGCGGCGTTCTCATCGCCGGAAGCAGCATCGTCGGTGTCGATGAAGGGCGCGTGGCCGTCGACGTCGTCCTCCTCGGTGTCCGCATCGCCGTCGTCGGAGTCGTCCTCCTCCTCGTCCTCGGGATCGGCCTCGGGCGGGGCGAGGTCGACGTCGTCGTCCTCGCCCTCGTGCTCGACGTCCTCGGGGTCCTCGGGGGAGTCCGAGGAGGCCGGGGTCGCGAAGTAGTCCGGAGTGGCGGCGGAGGAGGCCTCCGCCGCATGGGGCGCGGCGACGCTCTCGGCGGGGGCCGCGAGCTCGGCGTCGAAGAGCGTGTCGAGATCCGGTGGGACGCCCATCCCGTCGGAGGACGCAGAAGGGCCAGTGCTGGTGGCAGTCATGAAGATCTTCCCGTATCCGGCCTGCAGTGGGGCCTGTTGCGGAGTGTGGGGGAGGGCGGCTTGCCCTCCGCTCTTGCCGCACCGCACCCACCACACTCGCCCTGCACCACGACCTGTCCTCACGGAGGACGACGGTCACCGATTGGGCTTCACGCACAGACTCACGGGCTGACCGGCTGCACGTGCACGCGCGCTCACCGGCCCCGAACGGGGTTCGCAATGCGGATCGCTCCTTGGAGGAGTCTACGGGCCGGCGCCGTTGAACGGGAGCGCGCGCACGGCGTGACGCAGCACGTCACACGTGAGGACCGTCTCGTCGCGGGAGAGGATCGTCGACGCGGAGTCTCACCGACCCAGTAGGTGCAGGATCCGGCGGCGCAGCTCCTGGAATCGCGAGGACGCCGGGTCCCGCCCCGCATCCTGCGGCACAGCGATGTCCTCGACGACGTGCGCGGGCCGCTCGGACAGGACGACGACGCGTCCCGACAGGCGCAGGGCCTCATCGACGTCGTGCGTCACCAGGAGGGCGGTGAACTGCTGCGAGAGCCACAGGCGCCTGATCTCCTCCTGCAGGGTCAGCCGGGTCAGGGCGTCCAGCTTGCCGAACGGCTCGTCGAGGAGGAACAGGCGGGGGCGGTTCACCAGAGCCCTGGCCAACGACGCCCGTTGCGCCATCCCACCCGACAGAGTCGCGGGATAGGCCTCGGCGAAGTCCCGCAGACCCACGATCTCGAGGGCGGCGGTGATGCGGCGCTCGTCGGCGGCGAGTCGTCCGCGCGCCTGAGGCCCCAGCCCGACATTCTCCCGGACAGTGCGCCAGGGCAGCAGAGTGGCGTCCTGGAAGGCGAGCGCTCGTTCCGGCGCGGGCCCGGTCACGGGCTGCTCATCGACCTCCACGACGCCGGAGCCCGGTGCCTCGAGGCCTGCGAGCAGACGCAGGATCGTCGACTTGCCGCAGCCCGACTGTCCCACGAGGGCCACGAACTCGCCCGGTGCGATGCTCAGATCGATCGTGTCGAGCACCTGCAGCTCGGAGGACTTGGCGGCCTCCGCCTCGTGACGGGCGCGGGCGGCCGGGGACACCATGCGCATCAGGGAGGGGACCCATCCGCGATCGAGGTCGTGGGACAGCGGGTAACGATGCGAGACGCCGCCGAGGTGCACGCGGGCGCCGCGGGGGCGCTGCGAGTGCGGGCGCGGTGGGGCGCCGTCATCATCCGCGGTGGTCCTCGGCTCAGTCATGTCAGCGGATGCTCCTCTCATGAGCGGGCTCACCACCTGACGAGATTCTGCTGCCAGGCCAGCAGCGAGGAGCGCAGCTTGAACAGCAGGACCATCAGGGCGCGGCAGAAGAGGACGAGGACGATGAGCCCCACGTACATCCTCCGGTAGTCGGCCCACCCCTTGACCCAGTTGATGTACCACGCCAGGCCCCGATCGACGCCGACGAGCTCGGCCGTCATGAGAGCGGCCAGGCTCGTGCCCAGCCCGGTGAACAGACCCGTGAGCATGTCGGGCAGAGCCGAGGGGATCGCCACGCGCAGGACGAGGAAGCCGTCGTTCGCGCCCAGCGTGCGGGCCACGTCGATGAAGGACCGGGGAACCGAGCGCGCACCCGCGCGGGTCATCGTCGCCATGGGGAACCAGGCGCCGAATGCGACGATGAACGCCGCTGACAGGTACGTGGACGGCAGAACGAGCACCGCCAGGGGCAGCAGGGCGCTGGCCGGTACCGGCCCGACGGTCTGCAGCAGGGGGTGCAACCAGTAGTCGGCCCGTGGCGACCATCCCATGAGCAGTCCGGTGATGAAGCCCGCGACCGAGCCGATCACGTAGCCGGTGAGGAGCAGCAGCCCGGAGGACATCAGGCACGTGGCCAGGAGGGTCCAGTCGTCCGCGAACGCCGCGATGAGCACCTCCGGTGCCACGAAGTAGGGTGGGCCGAGCAGGCCGGACTTCACGGTCGACAGCTGCCAGAGGAGGAACCAGCCTCCGCCGAAGGCGATCCACGGCAGGCGGTGCGCGAGAGCGCGCGCAGCGGCGCTCGGCCGCCGCGCCTCGGCGAGCGCGAGCCAGCCCACGAGCCCGGCGAGGAGGAACGCGATGATGACGACCAGCGGTGCGATCGGGGCCGTCCGGGCCCCGACGGCGTCGGGCAGCAGGACAACCGCGGCGAGATGAGCGGTCCACAGGACGACGGCGGCGGTGCCCCACAGGCGCAGTGTTCGGCGGGTGCTCATCGGGTGATGCCCAGATCGGCGTAGACCGCGTCGGCCAGCTCGGCCGCGCCGGCTTCGGCTGAGATGAATCCGGTGCCCTTGAAGTCCTTGATGCCGCTCTCGACGGCGGTCCGGAACTCGACGGCCGAGGCCCTCCACCCGTAGGTCTCGAGGATGTCCTCGATGACCTTCTGGTCGGCGGCGACGTACTCGTTGTCGACCTCGATCCTGGCGATCTCCCGACGGTGGGACTCGTCCTGCGCCAGGTAGTCCGAGCCCTTGAACCACGCCTCCGTCAGCGCCTTGGCCTGCTCGGGCCGCTTGGCGACGAAGTCTCCGTTGAGGGCGACCGAGCAGCAGAAGGGCTCCGCGTCATTGGAGGCCAGAAGCCTCGCCGTACCGTTCAGCACCGGCAGGAGCGGAGCCGGGTCCGAGCCCATAACGGCATCGACGTCGCCGTTCGTCAGACGTGTGCCCAGGGAGTCCTCGTCAATGGTCACCCAGGCGATGTCGCCGCTCTCGGGATCCACATCGAGTCCGGCGTCGGACAGGCCGATGGCGAAGTAGGCGAAGGCCGAGCTGGACAGGGAGGGCACGCCGATCCTCCTGCCCCTGAGGTCGGCCAGCCGAGTGATGGGCGAATCGTTGTTGACGACGAGCCTCAGGCAGCCGGAGTGGAATCCGCCGGTGAGCCTGGCATTGATGCCGTTGTAGATGGGTTCGAGCCAGGAGAAGAAGATCCCGGGCGCTCCGATGTACTTGCCCGCACTGACCGCGTCCTTGGTGTCCTCGGTGCGCTGGGTTCGGGCCAGCGTCACCTTGAGCCCGGCGTCGTCGAAGTAGCCCTGATGGTAGGCGGCGTACAGCGGGGCCGCGCAGATGTCGCCGCCGATGACCAGCGGAAGCTCCTCCGCGGTGTCGCCGATGCCATGATCGGTTCGGCGGACGGTCAGCCACGCGCCTCCGGCGACGATCGCGGCTGCGGCGATACCGCCGCCGATGAGCAGGCGACGACGCGATGTGCGAGCGGTGGGCGGAGGGGAGTCGTCCTCGGCTGCGAGGATCTCGGCGGCGTTCTCGACGGTCACGTCGATGTCGTCGGGGGGCGCGGCGTTCTCGGCGGTCTCGGGGACCCCGGGAGCTCCGGGGGAGGGGGTGCCGGGCGAGCCGGCGGATGGCGTGTCGGAAGAGGCGGAGGAGGGCATGGGTTCTCCTGGACGGGGCGGTGGATGCAGGGATGTCGTCCGGCGAAGAGCGAGGAGAGGCTGCCAGGCGCGTGGGCGGGAACGATCGAGACGGACCGGTTTCACGGGCTATGAGCTCGCACTGGTCATGATTCGCGACTCGGACCGGGCGGGGAGCTGAGCCCGTCCATGAGAGGCGCGCACCGGCAGAGGAAGAAGCGATTCGGTGCTCCTCGTTCCTCCGGGAGGCGCTGACTCCCATGGGCCCGGCGATCGCCCGCACCGTGCGGACGAGAGGTCAGAGCGCCTGACAGTGGCAACACATGCGAGGACCGCGCATGACGGCAGTCGTCCGAGCGCCGCGAGTGGAGCGAGTCGTCGAGACGGAGCGTGCCATGGCCCGGACGATACGCCCTCGGGCGCGCGTCGCACGAGTCGCCGGGACGTGGTGCGGGTCATGGCGCGGGCATCGTGCGGGCATCGTGCGGACCGCGGCACTGGCCGTGGCCCCGGGCCATGACGCGGCGACGCGGACGGGGCCGACAGTCCTCTCGACGCCCCGGCGCGGCTCTCGCTACACAGTTGTTACCAAGATGAGACCTTTGCGGCGACGGGCTCGGCAGCTGTCCGACCGGATCGTCAGGGAAAGGTATATCGTTGAAATGACGGGCGAAGGTTCGTGTGCGCAGTTGCAGCGGCGGGAGCGGCGCGGTCGGTCGGCTTCGGTCTCGGCCGGCTTTAATGCCGCCTGCGGTGACGATACGATTTCTTTTGCCGGTTACTGGTCGGTCACGGCACCCGTGCTCGGCGGGATCGGTCTCCCACCGCCGCAGCGGCCCCTGAGCTCTCGCGACACGACCCGTACCCATCGAGCCCATCGACGAGAGTCACTGCATGACACGCTCAGAGTGCTACGCCGCGTTGCGCCGCGGGGTCAGGTCCCCCGTGCGCGCCGCGCTCGTGCTTCCCGTGGTGGCGGGAGCAGTACTGACGACGAGCGCAGGTGCGGGAGGAGGTGCCGCGGTGGCCGAGCCCGGCGCGCGTGCCGGGGGCGTCCGCACGACCCTCGCGGTTGCCGGCAACGGGATCCTTCGCAGCGATGGTGCGAGCAGCACTGCGATCGGGCCCGGGGCCGGAGGGGATCCCTCCGCGGCTCCGGAACCCACGGCGGGCGCGTGCGAGGAGGACGGCGCGCGCGTGGTCATCGGGGACGGTGATGACGCCGAGCCCGTCTTCGACCCGGGGGCCTCACCTCGCATCGCGGGCAGTGCCTGGTGCGTTGACGGCCGGCTCGCTCAGGGGGAGCGGACTCTTCGCCTTCGCCTGGTCGCGGTGGGCGGCTACGCGTTCCGCGAGGAGGCCCTGCTCCCCGTCACGTTCAGCGATGGCGTCTTCGACGCCTCCATCCGGATCGATGATCTCCTGTCGGGACGCGAACCCGGCGCCTATTACGTGTCCGCCACCGTCGACTCGCGGTTCTACGCCGGCACCAACCAGTTCCGGATCGCCGAGCCCGCCGCGGCCCCGGTCGATGGCTCCGCGTCGGCGCCGGCCGACGAGCCCCCGGCGGAGGCGACCGGCGATGCCCCCGCGCCGCCGACCGATCCCTCTGCGCAACCGAGCGCTGAGCCTGTTCCGGAGCCTCCGCCCTCGACGGCGCCTGATCCCGTCGACGCCCCAGAACCCACCACACCCACCACGGCGCCGCTGGCGGAGGCCGATTCGGAACCGACCGGCGGACCCGTGCCGACGCCGAGTCCGGGGCCGACCGACGCCCCTGCCACCCCTGCTCCGGATTCGACGGCGTCGACGGCGGCGTCCGAGCCCGCCACCCCCACCACCACGGCATCTCCTACGGAGCCCGTTCCGGAGCCGACGCCGGAGGCCTCGGCGCCCGAGACCGGTTCGGGCGAGGAATCCCCGGCACCTCCCGACGGACCGGGCTCGGAGACGACGCCCGCCGCAAGCCCGATCGCGACGTCGCGTCCCGATGAGGGGAATCCGCGCGGGGGCCGGCTCCCATCGCCGGGCTCGGACGGAGTCGCGGACGATCCGGGGGAGCGGAGCGCTGCTCCCACCATGGCACCCCCATCCGAGCCTTCCGAGCCCGGGAGCGCCTCCGCGTCGGACGCCGAGGCGGGTCGGGGACGACCATCCGAGAGGCCCACGGCCCCTGTGAAGGACGCCAGTGAGCTCGACGCCTCCAACGCCGGCTCCCTGTCGGGGACTCGTCGCGGCAATGTCGTGACGCTGATACTCCCGTCGGACAAAGCCGAGAAGGACGACTGGGTCGCGGTCTTCCTCTTCCCCGAGGAAACGACTCCGGGATGGACGCAGGTCGACGCCGACAACTCCGTGTCGATCGACGTCTCCGACCTCGCGGCCGGCACCTATCAACTCGCCGTCTGCGACAGGGAGTCCCGTCTGCTCGGGTGGGCGCAGCTCGAGATCACCACCGCGGCCGGCAGCACCTCCGAGCCGGCGAGGATGACGGTGGGGACGGCGACCGCGCACGGCTCGAGCGCCCTGGGTCGGGACGACTGGATGCTCGTCTCCGCGGGCGGGCTCCTCCTCGTGGGTGCGGCATCCTTCCTGGTCCTCGCGCGCCCAGCACTGGCAGGCCGTAGGCGGTAGAAGCGCGCGGGGCGACACGAGCCAGTGAAGAGGACGCACGCAGAACTGCGACCGGCGCGCAGGGCCCTCCCGGCACGGGCCCTGAGGCACGTGGCGCCCCGCGCTCTCTCGGCCCTCCTGCGACGTGGTGCGGCGCTGGCGGTCTTCGCACTGGTGGTGGTGTCCGCACTGGCGCCCGATACGGCGCGTCCACCGGCGTCCGGCGCGGAGACCGGCGAGTCGACCACCGGTACGGCCTCGACCGTCAGTCCCTCGACAGTGGCGGTCGGCGGGACTCTGACGTATACACTGTCCGGCTTCCCGCCCGGGGCGGCCATCCGGATCTCGGTCGACGATGGCGTGTTCGGCAACCAGGCCCGCGGCCAGGACGTCGTCGGAATCGCCACAGTCAATGAGAACGGGGCCACCTCCGGGGCCGTCGAGTTGCCCGGTCATGTCGCCAAGGGCGTTCATTGGCTTCGATTCGAGGTCTCGGCCGGTCGGGACGTGCCGACCAATGAGGTGAGCACTCTGGACTACACGAACAAGAGCCCCTACTTTACCGTCGGAGACGTGACGATCATCGGCGGTTCCGGTGCGGCCACCGCGACGGCGCCCGCCCCCGCACCGACCTCCTCACCGATCATCGGGACCCCGGAGCCGGCGGAACCCGCGGGGTCTGAGGCGTCCGGCACCGCGGTGCCGGACGTCCCCGACGCCCCGGATGGCTCTCGTACGACGCAGGTCGACATCACAACCGGCGAGGAGGACGCGCAGGCCTCCGCCGTTGAGGTCGGGGCGAGGACCTTCCCGACCGTCGGCGCGTCCGCCCTCCTGCTCGTGAGCCTGCTGGTGCTGCTGGTCGTCATCGGCCTGATGAACAGTCGTCGGTTCGCGGCGGACAAGGCGACCTCCTCGCGGGCCGCCGGTTGAGGGACGCCGGTCGACCCGATCGCGGTCCCGCCCGATGCCCGGTCGCACCGGCATGGGCTTCGACGCGCGGAGACGGGCCCGGCATAGGATCGTGGACGGCGCCCGCTCGTCTCGCGGCGCGCCCCGACGAGCACCGGCTCAGTGCTCCCAGTGGAAGGAACACAGCACCATGCTGCGAACTCGCACCGCGGGCTCCCTGCGCGCCGCCGACATCGGCCAGGTCGTCACTCTCACCGGCTGGGTCGATCGCCGTCGCGATCATGGCGGCGTGGCCTTCGTCGACCTGCGCGACGCGTCCGGCATCGCCCAGGTGGTGATCCGCGAGGAGATCGCCCACGACCTGCGCGCCGAGTACGTCCTCAGGATCACCGGCGAGGTGGCGAAGCGCCCCGAGGGCAACGCGAACCCGAGTCTGCCCACCGGCGAGATCGAAGTGGTCGTCACCGATGTCGAGATCCTCAATCCCGCGGCTCCGCTGCCCTTCCAGATCTCCGATCACGCCGAGGACGTGGGCCGGGTCGGAGAGGAGGCGCGGCTGAAGCACCGCTACCTCGACCTGCGCCGCTCCTCCATGCAGCACGCCATGCGCCTGCGCGCCAAGGTCAACCAGGTCGCTCGTCGAGTGCTGGACTCCCACGGCTTCGTTGAGATCGAGACCCCCACCCTCACCCGCTCCACCCCCGAGGGCGCGCGCGACTTCCTCGTCCCCGCCCGCCTGGCGCCGGGCTCCTGGTACGCCCTGCCGCAGAGCCCGCAGCTGTTCAAGCAGTTGCTCATGGTCGCCGGCATGGAGCGCTACTACCAGATCGCCCGCTGCTACCGCGACGAGGACTTCCGGGCCGACCGCCAGCCGGAGTTCACCCAGCTCGACGTGGAGATGAGCTTCGTCGACCAGGAGGACGTCATCATGGTGGCCGAGGACGTTCTGAGGGAGATCTGGACCCTTATCGGCCACGACCTGCCCACGCCGATTCCGCGCATGACCTACGAGGAGGCGATGACGAGGTTCGGCTCCGACAAGCCGGACCTGCGCTTCGGCTGCGAGTTGGTCGAGCTCACCGACTACTTCAGGAGCACCACGTTCCGCGTCTTCCAGAACCCCTACGTGGGCGCCGTCGTCATGCCCGGTGGCGCCTCCCAGTCCCGTCGCACCTTCGACGCCTGGCAGGACTGGGCCAGGCAGCGCGGTGCCAGGGGTCTGGCCTACGTCACCGTCGCCGAGGACGGGACCCTCGGCGGGCCGGTCGCCAAGAACATCACCGATGCCGAGCGGGCCGGCCTGGCCCAGGCGGCCGGTGCCGAGCCCGGCGACTGCATCTTCTTCGCCGCGGGGATCGCGGATGCGTCCCGCGCCCTGCTGGGCGCGGCGCGTCTGGAGATCGCCAGGCGCTGCGGGCTCATCGACAACGACGAGTGGTCCTTCGTGTGGGTCGTGGACGCGCCCCTGTTCAAGCCCTCGGCCGAGGCCCGGGCGGAGGGCGACGTCGCGCTGGGGGGATCCGCCTGGACGGCGGTGCACCACGCCTTCACCTCGCCCAAGCCCGAGTGCCTGGACACCTTCGACACGGATCCCGGCAGTGCACTGGCCTACGCCTACGACATCGTGTGCAACGGCAACGAGCTCGGCGGGGGCTCGATCCGCATCCACCGCCGTGATATCCAGGAGCGGGTTTTCAAGGTGATGGGCGTGGACGAGGCGGAGGCGCAGGAGAAATTCGGCTTCCTCCTGGACGCCTTCGCCTTCGGGGCCCCGCCGCACGGCGGCATCGCCTTCGGCTGGGATCGTATCGTCGCCCTGCTGACCGGGGCGGACTCGATTCGCGACGTCATCGCCTTCCCGAAGATCGGCGCGGGCTGGGACCCGCTCACCGACGCGCCCGCCCCGATCACCTCGGCTCAGCGCAGGGAGGCCGGCGTCGACGCCGCCCCGGAGTCCGCGGGGGGCTGATGCAGCGCCGTGCGTCCTCGGCGTTGAAGGCCCCGGATCCCTCAGAGGGGCTCCGGGGCCTTCCCGGGCCTGCGGGGCGGGGAATCGGCGGCGCTCCCGGATTCCTCCGCGCCCCGGGCCATGAGGAGACGATGCGCGAGGCCGGCCTCGCCCCTCAGGTCGTCCCCTACGGGGTACGTGGCCGACGAAGCGGTTCAAGCGGCTCGCAGCCCTCCACGGTCACCACCGCGGCGAGGACGGCGCCGATCGGGCGCACGGCGGCCATGCCGATACCTGACGAGTGACGGAGCTCTCAGGCCGCGTGGGCGCAGGTGGGGCAGGAGCAGTCCTCGCATGTGCACGAGGAGCAGGAGTCGTCGCAGTGCTCGCAGGAGCAGACGTTGTGGTTGCAGGTGGGGCAGGTGCAGTCGGAGCACTCGCACATGGCGCAGGAGTCCGAGCAGTGCGGGCAGTCGCAGGTATCGCACTCGTCGTAGTGACCATTGTCCTCGTGGTGGAGGTGCCCGTTGTGAAGGTAGTCGACGTGGTCCTCGTGAATGATGGCCAGATGGCCGCAGTTCGGGCCGTGCGTGTGGTGGTGGGTCTCAGCGGGACGGTGCTCGAGTGTGGCGGGCATGTGAATCTCCTGATCCTGATGATGGCGCAGCGTCGTGCGGCTGCATTATTAATTCGTGAGAACCATAAGAGGGAGCAGGTCGGAATGCCAAACATGAAAACGTCTCTCATCTGCTTGCGGCGGCGGAGTGAATCGTGCCGACTAATGCGGTCCTGGAATGCAAATCATTTTCACGAGATTGCGGGGCGCGGATTCGCTTCGGAATCGATTACGGAATCGCATGGGGTCGCTATGGGATCGTGCGGCTCGCGTCCGGCGAGGGCCGCTCCGCCTGTCGGCTACCGCGTCGCGCGGATCTGGAGCACAATGAGGCTATGTCGCGATACATCGAGCTCCATCCCGTCAACCCGCAGGCCCGCCTCGTCGACAAGGTCGTCGCCGTGCTGCGCGACGGCGGTCTGATAGCCTACCCCACTGATTCGGGCTACGCCCTCGCCTGCGCTCCCGGGAACAAGGAGGGGCTGGATCGCATCCGCGCCATCCGCCGGCTCGACAGCAAGCACAACTTCACCTTCGTGTGCGCGAGCTTCGCCCAGGTCGGTCCGGTGGCGATCGTCGGCAACAACGCCTTTCGTCTCATCAAGCGTCTGACTCCCGGACCGTGGACCTTCATCCTCAAGGGCACCAAGGACGTGCCCCGGATGACGCTCAATCCGAAGAAGCACACCCTGGGAGTGCGTATTCCGGACCACGCGATCACCCAGGCTCTCGTCGCCGGCTTCGACGCCCCCATCCTGTCGTCGACCTTCATCCGCCCCGGGAGGAACGAGCCGGAGAGCTCGGGATGGGAGATCGAGGACGCCCTGGGCCACCTCGTGGACGTCGTCATCGAGGGTCCCGTCGGCTCCACCGAGCCCACCACCGTCGTCGATCTGACCGACGACGCTCCCGAGGTCGTGCGTGAGGGATCGGGGGACATCGCTCTGCTGTGAGTGCGGGGCCGGCTGGATTGTCGGCTCCGCAGGTCGCGCTCGTCTCCGTCTCTCATTCATTGTCTCTTGCACGGGCTCGTGGTGCTCTTCGGGGCGCCGCGGGCCCGTGCGCGTGAGCGCCTCCTCGGTGGCGGTCGCGGTTGCCGCAGTCGCCGCGGGCCGTCAGGCCGGCTCGATCGCGGAGTACGAGCCGGTGTACCGGCTCCGAATCCGCTGCAGGAAAACCGGCGCCCACCAGTTCCAGCGCCCGAGCAGGCCCATGGTCGCGGGTACGAAGAGCATGCGCACCACCGTGGCGTCCAGCCCCACCGTGACCGCCAGGGCCAGGCCGATCTCCTTGACGATGAGCAGCTCGCCGGACACGAAGCCGAGGAACACGATCACCATGATGAGGGCCGCCGAGGTCACGATGCGTCCCGACCGCTGCAGCCCTCTCTCGACTGCGGTGTCGTTGTCGTCCCCGCTGTCCCAGTACTCCTTGATCCTGGCCAGGATGAAGACCTCGTAGTCCATCGCCAGGCCGAAGCCCACGCCGACCGCCGTCACGATGACGTACGCCTCGACGCCGCCGATCGGGGTGAAGCCGAGCAGTCCGCTGAGATGACCGTCCTGGAACACCCACACCAGCACGCCCAGCGAGGCCGCCAGTGAGACGGCATTGACCAGTAGCGCCTTGATCGGCACGAGCACGGAGCCGGTCATGGAGAACAGGAGCACGAAGGTCGCCAGCACCAGCGCTCCGGTCACCCAGGGCAGTCCGTGGATGAGGATCTGCCGGAAGTCGAACTGGCTGGCGGCCTGGCCCGTGATCCAGGCGTCCGCAGGGGCGTCCAGGGCGCGGATCGAGGCGACGGCGCGCTCCGCGGTGGTCGAGGACGCCTCGCCCTCGAGGTCGAGATAGACCACCGTGTAGTCGCCCGCGGTCGCCGATCGCAGCACGTGCACGACGCCGCCCGCGGAGGCGACCTGATCATTGATGTAGGACGTGACCCGATCACCGGTCGCGGCGATGATGAGCGTTGCATCCTCCTCCGTGGCCGCCGGATAGTCCTCCTGCAGGGTCGTCAGGTACGTGCGCTGGTCGGATTGGGGCGGCAGGAGCTCGGTGGTGGAGGTCAGCATGTGCAGTCCGCGCAGGGGCGAGGCGAGAACCACCAGAAGTGCGATGCAGGCGACGAAGACGACCCAGGGCATCCGATGGACCTGATGGGCGATCCAGGCGAAGGCTCCGGAGTCGGAGGAGTCGCGGCCCGACGGCCGCCGGCGCGCGGCCGGCCTCAGGAGCCGCTGCAGCGCGGCGGGACGCAGAAGCCGTCGTCCCAGGAGCACCAGCAGCGCGGGGACCAGGGTCAGAGCCGCGGCGACGGCGATCAGGGCGACCGCCATGCCCGCCACCCCGATGGACCAGAGGATGCCGGTGCCCATGAGCACCAGGCCCATGAGAGCCGCAACCACCGTCAGTCCGGAGAACAGCACGGTGCGTCCCGCCGTTGTCAACGTCGTCGCCATGCACTGGGCGATGAGCGGGTCCCGCCGACCGGTGCGTGGTCGGCGCAGGCGCCCGTCGCCCGTGGACTCGATCTCATCCCGGCTGCGGGCGAGCTCCTCGCGATAGCGGGATGTCAGAAGCAGTCCGTAGTCGATGGACAGACCCAGACCGATGATCGAAATGATATTGACGACGAAGGACTGCAAGTCGGTGAAGAAGCTGAGCGCGTAGAGCACTCCCAGCGAGCCGGCGATCGATGCCAGGGCTCCGAGCAGGGGCATGCCGGCGACGAGGAAGCCTCCGAAGACCAGGACCATGACCAGCAGCGCCAGGGGCAGGGAGATGAGCTCTCCTCTGATCAGGTCCTCGGCGACCTGATCATTGACGGCCCGGGACATGAGCGCCTTGTCGGAGACGACCCCCGTGACCCGGGGACTGATGGCGCGCAGCTCCTCGGGGACCGCGCTCAGCCGGTCCTCCACCCTGCGCGTCAGGCTCGCGACCTCCTCCTGGTAGGCCTCGTCGTCGGCGGGGGCGACCTTGTCCCCGTTGGGGTTGACGGTCACGATCATGAGGAAGCCATCCAGGTCGGTGGACGCCAGGGCCTGCGCCGCGGGCTCGGAGAGCATGCCGGGGACGACGAAGGGGTCGAGCACATTCTGCTCGCCCACCAGGGCCCGCAGATCGGCATGCGCCTCGGCCAGCGCGGAGGCGATCCGCTGCTGCATCTCGGTATCGGAAATGTCGACACCGGTGACCAGCAGGCTCACGGTCTGCGAGTCGCCGGCCAGGGTGCGCAGGATCTGCTCGCCCTGGGCGCTCTGGGTGCCCGAGACCTCCGGGTCGCCGGCCTCGAGCCGATCGAAGAGGGCGGTGCCCCCCAGGCCGCCGAAGGAGACGACGAGGAGCGTGACGGCGAGCACTGCCCACGTACCGACGACGTACCAGGCGTTCTTGACGACGCGACGGGAGAGCCAGACGAGCATGCTTGCATTGTCGCAGACAGGCGCCCCTGGTCGTCGCAGGGGCGCTCCGCGGTCCGCGTCCCGATCGCCGGCGCCGCATCGTCGGGACCTGCGGGGCCCGTGGAGGGTCTAGGGTCTCGGGCATGGACCTGTTCGAGAGCGCCGGAACGGACGATACCGGTCTGCCGTCGGACGCCCATGCCCCGTTGGCCGTGCGCATGCGCCCGCGCGAGCTGGACGAGGTCGTCGGCCAGGATCATCTCCTCGCGCCGGGCTCCCCGTTGCGGCGCCTGGTGGAGTCCTCCGGCGGCGACGCGCGCGGCGCCGGCGTCTCCAGCGTCGTCCTGTGGGGGCCGCCGGGCACCGGCAAGACGACCCTGGCCTACCTCGTCGCCAGGGGGAGCGGGCGCCGGTTCGTCGAGCTGTCCGCGGTGAGCGCGGGTGTCAAGGACATCCGTCGGGTCGTGGCGGACGCGCGCCGCCGGCTCGTCGCCGGCGGTGAGGAGACCGTCCTCTTCGTCGATGAGGTCCACCGCTTCTCCCGCTCCCAGCAGGACGCCCTGCTGCCCGGCGTCGAGAACCGCTGGGTCGCGCTCGTCGCCGCCACCACCGAGAACCCGAGCTTCTCCGTGGTCTCGCCCCTCCTGTCCCGATCCCTGCTGCTCACCCTCCAGCCCCTGGATGCCGAGGCGATCCGAGCTCTGGTCGATCGCGCGATCGCGGATGAGCGCGGGTTGGGCGGTGCCGTCGCCGTCGATGACGAGGCCCGCGAGCAGATCGTGCGCATGGCGGGCTCGGATGCGCGCAAGTCCCTGACCATCCTCGAGGCCGCGGCCGGCGCGGCCCTGGCGGAGGGCGCTCCGGTGCCGGAGCGGGCGCGGGGCGGGTCGGATCCGGCCGACCCGGCCGATGGGGAGCGGGTCCGCCCGCTCGTCACGCTGGCGGATGTCGAGCGCGCCGCCGATATCGCCGCCGTGCGCTACGACCGGGCGGGGGATCAGCACTACGACGTCGTCAGCGCCTTCATCAAGTCCATGCGCGGCTCCGATCCGGACGCCACCCTCCACTACCTGGCGCGAATGGTCGCCGCCGGGGAGGACCCCCGCTACATCGCGCGGCGCATCACGATCCACGCGGCCGAGGACGTGGGCCTGGCCGACCCCGCCGTGCTCACCACCGCGGTCGCCGCCCAGCAGGCCGTCGCGCTCATCGGCATGCCCGAGGCCCAGCTGGTCCTGGCCCAGGCCGCCCTGGCGGTGGCCACGGCGCCGAAGTCCAACGCCGTCACGCTCGGCATCGGCCGGGCCCTGACGGATGTGCGTGCCGGCCGGGGCGGCCGGGTTCCACCGCACCTCCGCGATGCCCACTACGCGGGCGCCGAGCGCCTGGGGCACGGTCGGGAGTACCTGTACCCGCACGACTTCCCGCACGGCGTCGTCGCCCAGCACTACCTGCCCGACGACCTGGCCGGACAGCGCTACTACGAGCCGACCGGCAACGGCTTCGAGAGACAGCTGGCCTCCCGCCTGGAGGCCGTGCGCCGCATCCTGGACCGACGATGAGCGCGACGACCGTTCCGGGGAATCCCGCGGGGGGCTCAGGCGGCGCGCGCAGGACGGGCCTGGTCCTGCTCACGGGAGCGGGCGCCGGCTTCCTGTCCGGTCTGTTCGGCGTCGGTGGCGGACTGGTCATCGTCCCCGCGCTCATGACCGTGCTCGGCATGAGTCAGCGTCGGGCGGCGGCCACCTCCCTGGCCGCCATCGTGCTCACCGCCGCCGTCGGCTCGGTCTCCTACGGGGCGCGCGGCGAGGTCTCGCTCCTCGCGGCGGGACTCCTGGTCGTCGGCGCGCTCGTCGGCGCGCAGGCGGGAGTCCTGGCGCTGCGGCGCCTGCCCGAGTGGACGCTGCCCTGGATCTTCATCGGCTTCGCCGTCCTCGTCGTCGTCTCCATGCGATTGCGCGCGCCCGTTCGCGAGGCGGCGCTCGTGCTCGACGGACCGCGCGCCGCCGCCCTGATCGTGGTCGGGGTGGTCGCAGGCATCCTGTCCGGGCTCGTCGGCGTGGGCGGGGGCGCCGTCATCGTGCCCGGCCTCGAGCTTCTCGTCGGCGTGGGCGACCTCCTGGCCCGGGGCACCTCGCTGCTCGTCATGATCCCGACCGCCGTCACCGGGACATGGGCCAATCTCAGGCACGGCGTCGTGGACCTGAGGCCCGGCCTGGTCGTCGGGCTCGGCGCCGTCCTCGCGGCCCCGGGCGGAGCCGCTGCGGCCGCTCGTATCAGTCCGGCGACCGGCACTCTCCTGTTCGACCTGTTCCTCCTGGGCGTCGTCGTCAGCACGCTGCGCAGGGAGCGCGCGCGTCGGCGCGCACGGGTTCGGGCGATCGGGCCCGGGCTCGAATGACACCGAACGGCTCCGGAGAACGCTGGACGGCGCTGGACGGCGCCGAACGAGGCTGAACGACGCTGGCTGAGGATCGGCTCACAATCGGGCTCCGTAAGGTGCGTGTGGGACTCGTCGAACGGTAAAGTGCCCGAGTTGTCGTTGCGCGCGGTGCTTCTGAGTGCCGACGAGTCTCGGGGTCTCCTCCAGCGCCGGGTGACGTGCGCGGCGGCAGTCCTGGGGTCTCAGCCCGCGCAGGCCGGCCCCGCGTCCCGGGCCTTTGCCAGTGACGTGCGATTGTCCATTCCGACAGGAAGAAGAACGAAGAACCATGAGCTCCTCCCGCTCCCGCCGTCAGGTGCGCCTGTCCCGCGCCCTCGGCATCCCGCTGACGCCCAAGGCCGTGCGCTACTTCGAGAAGCGCCCCTACGGCCCCGGCGAGCACGGCCGCGCCCGCCGTCGTGCCGAGTCCGACTACGCCGTCCGCTTGAAGGAGAAGCAGCGTCTGCGCGCCCAGTACGGCATTCGCGAGGCTCAGCTCCAGCGCGTCTTCAAGGAGGCCCGCCGTGAGAAGGGCCTGACCGGTGAGTCCCTGGTCGAGCTGCTGGAGATGCGCCTGGACGCCCTCGTTCTGCGCTCGGGCTTCGCCCGCACCATCGCCCAGGCCCGCCAGGTCGTCGTCCACCGCCACATCCTCGTCGACGGCAGGGTCGTGGACCGCCCCTCCTTCCGCGTCAAGCCCGGGCAGACCATTCAGGTCCGCCCGCGCTCCCAGGTGATGACCCCCTTCCAGATCGCCGCCGCCGGCACCCACCGGGATGTCCTGCCGCCCGTGCCGGACTACCTCAGGGTCGAGCTGGAGAAGCTCTCCGCCACGCTCGTGCGTCGGCCCAAGCGCGATGAGGTCCCGGTGACCTGCGACGTTCAGATGGTCGTCGAGTACTACTCGCGCTGAGAGCCGTGAGTTCGCGACGCGATGCCCCGGACCGCCCGCCGGTACGGGGCATCATCGCTCCCCGGGGTTATCCTCGCACCGGGGCCCCTCCCGCTCCGCCTCCACGTCATCGGGTGCGACCTCCGCACGACACATCACGCACGACACACTGAACACACTACGAGGAACTCCATGCGCACCTCCGAGATCCGTACTCGCTGGCTCGACTACTTCGCCGCGAACGGTCACGAGATCCGTCCTTCCGTGCCCCTGGTCTCCCCGGAGCCCTCGATCCTGTTCACGGTGGCGGGCATGGTCCCGTTCATCCCCTACATCCTGGGCACCGAACCGCCTCCGTGGCCCCGGGCCGCCTCGGTGCAGAAGTGCATCCGCACCAACGACATCGACAACGTCGGCAAGACCACCCGCCACGGCACGTTCTTCCAGATGAACGGCAACTTCTCCTTCGGCGACTACTTCAAGGAGGGGGCGATCGACTACGCCTGGAACCTGCTCACCGGCTCCGAGGGGGACGGCGGCTACGGCCTGGACGGCGACCGGCTGTGGATGACGATCTGGGAGGAGGACCGGGTCTCCCTCGACCACTGGACCCGCGTCATCGGCGTTCCGGCCGAGCGCGTCCAGAAGCTCCCTTTCGAGGAGATCTCCTGGTCCACGGGCCAGCCGGGTCCGGCCGGCTCCTGCTGCGAGATCCACTACGACCGCGGCCCCGCCTACGGTCCCGACGGCGGTCCGGAGGCCGACGCGCGGGGGGATCGCTTCCTGGAGATCTGGAACCTCGTCTTCGACGAGTTCGTCCGCGGCGAGGGCAAGGGTCACGACTTCGAGCTGGTGGGCGAGCTCGACCGGACGGCGATCGACACCGGCGCCGGCCTGGAGCGCCTCGCCTTCATCATGCAGGACAAGCCCAATATGTATGAGATCGACGAGGTCTACCCCGTTATCGCGGCCGCCCAGGAGATGTCCGGACGTACCTACGGGCTCGGCGCGGCCGGTCCGGAGGCCGGCGAGGCCCATCTCGACGACGTGCGCATGCGGGTCGTGGCCGATCACGTCCGCTCGTCGCTCATGCTCATCGGCGATGGCGTGCGCCCGGGCAATGACGGGCGCGGCTACGTGCTGCGCCGTCTCATTCGTCGCGCGGTGCGCTCCATGCGCCTGCTGGGCGTGGACTCCGCCTCGTTGCCGACCCTGCTGACGGTCTCGAAGGAGGCCATGAAGGCCTCCTACCCCGAACTCGAGACCAACTGGTCCACCATCTCCGAGGTCGCCTATGCGGAGGAGGACTCGTTCCGGCGCACCCTGAACGCCGGCACCACCATCCTGGACACGGCGGTGGCCGACGCCAAGAGCCGACCGGGACGGCCGGTACTGGCCGGCGATCGCGCCTTCGCCCTGCACGACACATACGGATTCCCCATCGACCTGACCCTGGAGATGGCCGCCGAGCAGGGGGTCGAGGTCGACGAGGACGGCTTCCGGGCCCTCATGGAGGAGCAGCGGGAGCGCGCTCGCGCCGACGCCCGCGCCAAGAAGATCGGGCTGACCGACGTGCGCGCCTTCCACGAGATCCAGAAGGCCATGGGAGGCCCCTCGGTCTTCCTCGGCTACACCGAGTCGGCGGCCGACGCCTCTGTCGCCGGCCTGCTCGTGGACGGTCGGCCCGAGCCCGTGGCGACCGCTCCCGCGGAGGTCGAGGTCGTCCTGGACCGCACCCCGTTCTACGCCGAGATGGGCGGTCAGCTCGCCGATCACGGTACCATTCGCCTGGCCGACGGCGGTGTTGTCGAAGTCCATGACGTCCAGGCGCCCGTCAGGGGAGTGCCGGTCCACCGCGGTACCCTCGCCGAGGGTACGGTGGCCGTGGGCGAGCGCGCCTACGCCGAGATCGACGTCGTGCGCCGGTTGGCCATCGCCCGAGCCCATACCTCCACTCACATGGTCTACGCCGGGCTGCGACGAGTGGTCTCACCCGACGCCCCGCAGGCCGGGTCCGAGAACTCGCCCGCCCGACTGCGGTTCGACTTCCGGCACTCCTCGGCGGTCAGCGCCCCTCAGATGGACGACATCGAGTCACTGGTCAACGACAAGGTCGCGGAGGACCTCGTGGTGACCGCCGAGGTGATGCCGTTGGAGGAGGCACGGCGCAGCGGCGCCATCGCCCTGTTCGGCGAGAAGTACGGCAAGGACGTTCGCGTCGTCACCATCGGGGAGAATTTCGACAAGGAGCTGTGCGGCGGCACGCACGTGCCCTCTACTGGTCACATCGGCCGGATCGCGCTACTCGGCGAAGGCTCCATCGGATCGGGCGTGCGGCGCATCGACGCCCTCGTGGCCGACTCGGCCTACCACTTCCAGCGAAAGGAGCATGCACTGGTCTCCCAGCTGTCCACCTTGATGGGGGGGCGGCCCGAGGAGCTTCCGGATCGCGTGGAGTCGCTCATGAGCCGGCTGAAGGAGGCGGAGAAGAGACTCGCCGCGGCTCAGCAGGCAGCACTGGCCTCGCGCGCTGCGGAGCTCGCCGCCTCGGCAACCCGCACGGGAGGCTTCCTCCTCGTGACCGCCGGCGTCGGCGCCGTCGGCTCGTCCGACGCCCTGCGCGGCCTCGTTCTGGATGTGCGCGGGCGCCTGCCGGGCTCCGAGCCCGTCGTGGTCGCGCTGGCGGGGGTGGCGGGAGAGCGTCCTCTCGTGGTGGTCGCCACCAATGCCGCTGCTCGTGAGGCCGGGGCCGGGGCGGGTGCGCTCGTGCGCGCAGCAGCAGCCGTTCTCGGCGGCGGCGGCGGCGGGAAGGACGATCTCGCGCAGGGCGGCGGGCAGGACGCCCGCAAGATCGATGCCGCTCTGGCGGTGATCCCGGGCGAGCTCGCCTGAGCTCGAGACGTGCGCCCCGGAGTTCGGCTGGCCTTCGATGTCGGCAAGGTGCGGATCGGCGTCGCCCGATGCGATGCGGAGGCCATCCTCTCGGTACCGGTGACGACGCTGAAGCGTAATCGTTTCGGCGCCGACATCGAGGAGGCCGCCGAACTGATCGAGGAGTACGATGCCATGGAGGCGGTCGTCGGTCTGCCGCGTCGCATGGATGGTGGTTCGTCGGCCTCGACCAGGGACGCCCGCCGCTGGGCACGCGAGTTGGCGCGGCTCGTCGCATCGGCGAGCGTGCGTCTGGTGGACGAGCGGTTGTCCACGGTGACGGCCCATCGGGAGCTTCATGAGACCGGACGAACGGAGGCGAGTTTTCGGCAGGTCGTTGATCAGGCGGCTGCTGTGATTATCCTCGATCAGGCCCTCGAGACAGAGCGAACGACGAACGCCCCGGCGGGCGAGATCGTCCCCCCGACCCGGAGAGACAGATAGTGAGCCAGGACGACGACGACTTCTTCACCCAGCTGGGTATTGAGCCGCGCGAGCCCGCCCGGATCACCGGGCGTCGTCTGGACGCGGCGCGGGCCCGGCGTCGGGAGGAGCGCGCTCGGCGCCGCAGGAAGCGCAGGCGCCGGCTGATCACCGCCCTTGTCCTGGTGCTCGTCCTCGCGTCCGTGGCCGGAGTCGGCTACGCGGCCTACAAGCACGCCGGCATCGAGGGCTTCATGAGCAGCCCGAAGGACTATTCCGGTGCCGGCGAGGGCGAGGTCGTCGTCAACATCCCCGACGGCTCCTCGGGCAAGGACATCGCCCGGATCCTCGCGGACGCCGGCGTCGTCGCGTCCGCCAAGGCCTTCGCGGACGCCTACGCGGACAACGCCAACGCGGCCAATATCCAGCCGGGCACCTACACATTGCGATCCGGCATGTCGGCGGCCAACGCGGTGGCCATGCTGCTGGATCCGGCGTCGAAGACCGACCACACCCTGACGGTCGCCGAAGGAGCCACGAAGACTCAGGTGAAGGACCGCCTCAAGAGTGTGGGGCACTTCACCGATGCCCAGGTCGAGGAGGCCTTCGGCGCCACGGAGGCCATCGGACTGCCCGCTGAGGCGGGAGGCAACGTCGAGGGGTGGCTCGCGCCCGGCACCTACGACGTCGCGGACGACGCCTCCGCGACCGATATCGTCGCCTCGATGGTCTCCACCACGCGCGACCGACTGGCCGATCTGGGCGTGGCGAAGGCGGACTACCAGTCCGTCCTGACCAAGGCCTCGATCGTGGAGCGCGAGGCCACCCCGACCTACTACGGACAGGTCGCCCGCGTCATCAACAATCGTCTGAAGGACACTGATGGGCCGACCGGCGGTCTTCTGCAGATGGACTCCACCGTCCTGTACGGGGTGGGGCGCTCGGGCGGCATCCCGACGGCGGATCAGCTCGCCGACGCCTCCAACCCGTACAACACCTACGTCCACGCCGGCCTGCCCCCCAGTCCGATCGGCAGTCCGGGGGACAAGACGATCAAGGCCGTGATCAGTCCTCCGGAAGGAGCGTGGCTCTACTTCGTGACCGTGGACCTCGATACCGGGGAGACGCTCTTCGCGAACACCAATGAGGAGCAGGAGGAGAACAAGAAGAAGTTCGACGCCTATTGCGAGGCGCACAGCGACAAGTGCTACGGCAGTGGCGCCACCGCCACCCCGGCCGCGACACCCTCGGCGGGGGGCTGAGCACCGTGCGCACGCCCGGCGGCGTCGCCGCGGGGCACCGGGCGGCCGTCATCGGCCTGCCCGTCGCCCATTCCCTGTCCCCGGTGCTGCACCGCACCGCTTACGACAGTCTCGGACTGGATGACTGGACGTACGATCGCAAGGAGGTCGCCCCGTCCGATCTGCCCGGGGTACTGGCCGAGGTCGCCGCTCCGACCGGCACGGGACCGGTCTGGGCCGGGCTGAGCGTGACCATGCCGCACAAGCAGGCGATCCTCCCCATGCTGGACGCCATCGACCCGCTGGCTGTCGTGGTCGGAGCGGTCAACACCGTCGTCGCCCAGCGCGCGGGAACGGGTCGGGCGCTGCTGGCGGGCTTCAACACCGATGTGGCCGGGATCGTCGGCGCTCTGCGGGAGGCGGCGTGGACGACTGCTCGCACCACCGGTGCTCCCGACCGGTCGCGGGCCGTCGTGCTCGGCTCGGGGGCCACGGCCTGCTCGGCGCTCGCCGCCCTGGCCGAGATCGGTGCCACCGACATCGTCGTGGCGGCTCGACGGCACGCGGGCCCTGGACGCGCCGCGACCGCGGCGCATCGCATGGATCTGGATGTCTCCCTTCTGACCTGGCGACCCGGTGAGGCCGCATCCGATGGGGCCGTGGTCGAGGCTCTCACTCAGGCCGACCTGATCGTCTCGACGCTGCCGGCGGGCGCCGCCGACGCACTCGGCCCATCGCTCGCGTCGGCCCTTGAGCGCGGGGAGGGGAGGGCGCGAGGCGTCATGCTCGACGTCGTGTACGCACCGTGGCCCACGCCACTGGCGTCCACGTGGACGGCCGCCGGAGGCCGGTCGGTGCCGGGCCGGCTCATGCTGCTGCACCAGGCCGTCCCGCAGGTCGCTCTCATGACCGGCAGGACCCCGCCGGTCGCAGCGATGCGAGAGGCCCTCGAAGCCGCTTCGGCGTCCCGTTGAGGCCATCGGCTCGGAACGCCGTTGCCCTCGCCGCGCGTCCTCCCGCCGTCCTGCGCGGCGTCGGCCGTGCGAGTGAAGCGATGTGGGATGATCAGCCCCATGCTTCGATGGATGACCGCCGGCGAGTCCCACGGCGAGGCCCTCACCGCGCTGATGGACGGCGTCCCCGCTGGTGTCGAGATCACGGGCGAGCGGATAGCGAGGGCTCTCGCGCGTCGCCGACTCGGCCACGGGAGGGGCGCACGCCAGGCCTTCGAGCAGGATCGTCTCGCGGTCCTCGGCGGCATCCGACACGGGCGCACCATCGGCAGCCCCATCGCTCTGCGGATCGGCAACTCCGAGTGGCCCAAGTGGTCCACCGTCATGAGCGCCGATCCTGTCGACCCGGCGGATCTTCTTCGCGATGCCGGCACCGGGGATGAGCGCGAGATCGCCCGCAACCGGCCCTTGACCCGGCCGCGTCCCGGGCACGCGGATCTGCCCGGAGCGCTCAAGTACGACCTCGCCGATGCCCGGCCGGTCCTGGAGCGCGCCTCCGCGCGTGAGACGGCCGCCAGGGTCGCCCTCGGCGCGGTGGCGGCCGCGGTCCTCGATCAGGTGGCGGGCGTTCGGCTGATCAGTCACGTCGTACGGGTCGGCTCGGTGGCGCTGCCCGACGACGCGCCCCGCCCCGCTCCGGAGGACGAGCAGCGACTGACCGACGACCCCGTGCGCTGCACCGACCCGGTGGTGTCGGCCGCCATGGTGGAGGAGATCGATACCGCTCGGAAGGACGGCGATACGCTCGGCGGCGTGGTCGAGGTCATCGCGACGGATGTGCCGATCGGGCTGGGGACGCACGTCGAGGCGGATCGGCGTCTCGATGCTCGCCTGGCCGCGGCGCTCATGGGCATTCAGGCGGTCAAGGGAGTCGAGATCGGCGACGGCTTCGCGGAGGCCGCACGACGCGGCAGCCGGGCCCACGACGAGATCCTGAGCGTCGAGGCGGGGAGAGTCGTCCGCGGATCGAACCGGGCCGGTGGTATCGAGGGGGGGATGTCCAACGGTGCTCGGATACGCGTGCGCGCGGCCTACAAGCCGATCTCCACCGTCCCCAGGGCACTGCACACCGTGGATCTCGCCACGGGACAGGCGGCCCGCGGGCTGCACCAGCGCTCCGACACCATCGCCGTCGTGCCCGGTGCCGTCATCGCGGAGGCCATGGTGGCGCTCGTCCTGGCGGACGCGCTGCTGACCAAGACCGGCGGGGACAGCGTGACCGAGGCCAGACGCAACCTCGAGGGCTACCTCGCCCGTATCGCCGAACGTACCCAATGGCGGGGAGGAGATCGATGAGCCGCCGTCCCGTTCCCCATGTCGCGCTCGATCCGGAGCACCTTCCTCTGGTTCTGGTGGGCCTGCCCGGTGCGGGCAAGACCACCGTGGCACGGCTGCTCGCCACGGCCCTCGGGCTGCAGGTCACCGACACCGACGCGGAGATTCGTCGACGCGCCCGCATGACCGTGCCCGAGATCTTCGCCAAGGAGGGGGAGGAGGCCTTCCGGGTGCGGGAGACGCGCGCGCTGCGCGCCGTTCTCGACTCCCCGGCGCCGGCCCAGGGCGTGGTGGCGCTGGGTGGAGGCGCCATCCTGCGCGACGAGAACCGCGCCCTGCTCCGCGGTCGCACGGTGGTGCATCTGGCCGCGTCCCCCGAGACCGCCGCCGCGCACGTCGGCGACGGCACGGGCCGGCCGCTGGTGGCTCCCGAGGCGGACTCCGATACGACCGAGGATGCGCTGCGCGCTGAGCGAGGGGCAGCGCGCGCGGATCGTGGGGGACCGGGCAGAGGCGATGCGGTCCTGGCGCGCATGGAGGCCCTCCACGCCCGGCGTGCGCCCCTGTACGCCGAGGTCGCCACCCTGACCGTGCCCACCGATGGCCTGACTCCCCAACAGGTGGCGGCGCTCATCCTGGTGGGCCTGGGGGCCCAGGCGCCGCACACCGCCCGGGCGCTGGCGGGGCTGACCGCCTCGGCCCCCCGCGCCGGTCGGAGCCCCCGTACGCCGCGGCCGAGCGCGACCGACGACGACGCCCCCATGTCCCCGCCGAGTCCTTTGCCCCCCGGGCGCATCGGAGCCGACGGGCGACTGCGCCTGACGGTGACGACCGCGCCGCCCTACGAGGTCGTGGTCGGCCAGGATCTGATCGACGAGGTCGTGCGCGGCGTCGCCGGGGCCGTTGGCGGGGGCGCCGGGGGCGTAGCGCTCGTCCACGCCCCCGAGCTGGACTCCCGTGCCGGACTGTACGAGAACGGGTTGCGCGGCACGGGGCTGACGGTCGAGCGGATCACCGTCCCCGGTGGGGAGGACTCCAAGACCAGTACCGCCCTGGACGCGCTCTGGGAGCGGTTCGGGCAGATGCGCATGGGGCGCGACGGCTGCGTCGTCGCCGTGGGCGGGGGCGCGACGACCGACCTCGTCGGCTTCGCCGCCGCCACCTGGTTACGGGGCGTACCGGTCGTCCATGTCCCCACCACCCTCCTGGCCATGGTCGACGCGGCCGTGGGGGGGAAGACCGGCATCGACACCGCCGCGGGCAAGAATCTGGTGGGCGCCTTCCACTCGCCCTCCGCGGTCGTGTGCGACCTGGCGGCCCTGGGGACGCTCGCGCCCCAGGAGCTGCGGGCGGGGCTGGGGGAGGTCGTCAAGTGCGGGTTCATCGCCGATCCCGTCATCCTCGACCGTGTCATGGCCGATCCCGCCGATCTCGCCCGGTGGGAGTCGCCCGCGCTCGCCGAGCTGGTCGCCCGCTCCGTGGCCGTCAAGGCCTCCGTGGTGGGGGAGGATCTCGTCGAGACGGGCCCGCGGGAGATCCTGAACTACGGGCACACCTACGCCCACGCCGTGGAGACGGCGACCGCCCACCGGTGGCGCCACGGTGAGGCGGTCGCGCTCGGATGCGTGTTCGCCGCCGAGGTCGCCCACCGCATGGGACGCCTGAGCGGCGACCTCCTGGCCCTGCACCGCCAGGCGTTCGCCATGGTCGGGCTGCCGGTGACCTTCCCCGAGGGGGCCGGGCGCTTCGAGGAGCTCCTGGAGATCATGCGCTCGGACAAGAAGGTCCGCGGCGGGGCGATCCGCATGGTTCTCCTCGACGACGTCGCCCGCCCCGTTCGTGGCGTCGTCCCCGACTCCGCGGTGCTGCACGGGGCCCACGAGGCGGTGACCGGGGCGGAGGGGTGACCGGGGCATGATCGACGCGGGCGGGGCGATCGATGCAGCCTCCGTGCCTCGGCCCACCGGATCCGTCGTCCTCGTCGGCCCGCCGGGCGCCGGCTGCACGACCGTCGGGCGCGCTCTGGCGGCCTCGTGGGGCGCGCCGGTCTCGGACCTCGCCGAGACCGTTGCGCAGGAGCTGGACGCGCCCGAGGACCTGGCACTCGTGATGGTGCCCGAGACCCGCTACCGCCGGGCGGAGGCGGAGACGGCGCTCGGGCTTCTCGCCGAGGCCGGGCGCCGTCGACGCGTCGTGGCGCTCGGCTCGGGCTGCCTGGAGGACGAGCGGGTCCGGGAGGCCCTGCACGTCCTGGTCGAGGAGGGCGGCCGCGTCATCGCCCTGACGGCGACCATCCGACGGCTGGCCTCCCGCAACGGCCTGGACGCGCCGCGCTCGGTGGCGCTGGGCCATGTTCATCATGAGTTCGTCCAGATGCTGCGCACCCGTGAGACCGCGTGCCGCGAGCTCGCGTCCGTGCAGATCGACACCACGGAGACGACACCGCAGGAGGTCGTCGTCGCGATCGACGCGAGTCGGGCGGCCCCGACCTCGGGATGAGGATCGGGGCCGAGGACTGGCACCGGGCTCGCTGCACGGCGCCCGTCCGGGTCTCGAGCACCTGAATCTCCGGCGACGTTCGGATTTATACCGGTACTAGTGACTGCTATCACATATAAACCCGATTAGTACCCGAGTAATCCTTGCGCATCCGCTGGCCGTCTTCGGAAGGTTCCGTCCTGCGGGTCACGATGATGTGACCGCTTCCGGGCGTCGCCGTGCGTCCGGGATCGTGCACTGCAAGAAAGGTGCGACCATGCCCATCAGCCTCTCGGGCCGCAACTTCCTCAAACTCCTTGACTACACCTCTGATGAGATCCGGTACCTCATCGACCTGTCGGCGCAGTTCAAGCGCCTCAAGCTGACCGGGACCCCGCACCGCTATCTCGAGGGCAAGAACATCGTCCTGCTGTTCGAGAAGACCTCGACGCGGACCCGCTGCTCGTTCGAGGTGGCCGGCAGGGATCTGGGGATGGGGGTGACCTACCTCGATCCGGGCTCGTCCCAGATGGGGAAGAAGGAGTCCATCGAGGACACGGCCCGTGTTCTCGGTCGAATGTACGACGGGATCGAGTACCGGGGCTTCGCCCAGAGCATCGTCGAGGACCTGGCCGCCAACGCGGGCGTGCCCGTCTGGAACGGCCTGACCACCGAGTTCCACCCGACTCAGATGATCGCCGACATGCTCACGGTCAAGGAGAACTTCCCCTCCGGCCTCAAGGGCCTGAAGTTCGTCTTCATGGGCGATGCGCGGAACAATGTGGCCAACTCGCTCATGGTCGTGTGCGCCAAGCTCGGACTCCACTTCGTCGCCTGCGGGCCGGTCGGGCAGATGCCCGAGGAGTCTCTCATCGCCACGTGCCGCGAGATCGCCGAGGCCACGGGAGGATCGGTCGTTCTGACGGACGACGCGGAGGCCGCTGCGCAGGGCGCCCACGTGATCTACACCGACATCTGGGTGTCCATGGGCGAGCCCGCCGAGCTGTGGGCCCAGCGCATCGAGGCGCTCAGCCCCTACCGCGTCACCCAGGGGCTCATGGACAAGGCGGATGCGGATGCCATCTTCATGCACTGCCTGCCCTCGTTCCACGACACCCGGACCACGATCGGCGCCGATATCGCGGAGAGGTTCGGGGTCACCGAGATGGAGGTCGAGGACCGGGTGTTCGAGTCCAGCCGGTCGAAGGTCTTCGATGAGGCCGAGAACAGGATGCACACCATCAAGGCCGTCATGTACGCCACGCTCTCATGAGGCCCGGGACGATGACGGACAACAAGCGCGACAGGATCGTGGTCGCCCTGGGAGGCAATGCCCTGGGGAGGACGCCCGAGGAGCAGCTCTCCCTGATCAGGATCACGGCGTCCACGATCGTGGACCTTCTGCATACCGGTCAGGACGTCGTCGTGACGCACGGCAACGGGCCGCAGGTCGGTATGATCAAGGTGGCGACCGATACCTCTCATGCTGTCAAGGGCACTCCGCCCATCCCCTTCCCCGAGTGCGGTGCCATGTCCCAGGGATACATCGGCTACCATCTCCAGGAGGCGATCGGGAACGAGATGCGTCGTCGGGGAATCGAGAGGGACTGCCTGTCCCTCATCACCCAGACCCTCGTCGATGAGGACGATCCGGCTTTCGCGCACCCGACGAAGCCCGTCGGCGCCTTCTTCGGCGAGGAGGAGGCTCGCAGGGAGATGGCGGCGACGGGGAAGGTCTTCGTCGAGGACTCCGGCCGTGGATGGCGATGGGTCGTGGCCTCCCCCGCCCCCGTGAGAATCATCGAGTCCGGGGTCATCAAGAGCCTCGTCGATGGGGGGAGCGTCGTCGTGGCCTCGGGAGGCGGCGGCATTCCGGTCGTCAGCCGTGACGGCGAGCTCGTCGGCGTGCCCGCGGTGATCGACAAGGACCGGTCCGCCGCTCTTCTGGCGCTGGAGACCGGGGCGAGGACCCTGCTGATCCTGACCGCCGCCGATGCGGCGTACCGCGACTACGGCCGGCCGACGCAGAGGCCGATCGACCATATGAATGCCGAGGAGTGCCGTCGGGCCATCGCCGACGGCTGCTTCGCGGAGGGCTCCATGCTCCCGAAGGTCGAGGCGTGCCTGGAGTTCGCCGCACGGTCCGCCGGTGGCACCGCCATCATCTCCTCGCTCGAGCGCGCATGCGAGGCGCTCGAAGGAAGGGTCGGTACGAGGATCACCGCTCAGTGAGCCCATTCCCGCCGTGCGGGCGGAGCTCCCCGCAGTCCGCCCGCACGGCTCTCCACCGTCCCTTCCATTGATCTACTGACTTTCAACGGAGAAAGCATGTCACATTCGACGAATTCGACGACGTCCACCGATCCCACCGATCCCACTGATCCCACCGATTCACCTGGTTCCGCGGAGTCCTCGGATCCCGCCGGGCCCGGTGCATCCACCGACCCGACGACGACCGCGGCATCCACCACGACCGATGCCCGTGGGACCGAGGCCCCCCGTACCCGGACCTTCCGGATCCGCGTCCCCTCGGCGTTCACCATCCTCTTCTTCCTCACCGTCATCGCGGTCGGGGCGACCTGGCTGGTGCCGGCAGGCTCCTACTCCAAGCTCGCGTACGAGTCCTCATCGGGCGAGTTCCAGGTCACCTCGCCGACCGGTGAGGTGACGACGATGCCCGCCACCCAGGAGTCCCTCGACGACCTGGGCGTCAAGATCGAGGCCGAGAAGCTCACATCCGGCTCCATCAACAAGCCCGTGTCCATTCCGGGCACCTATGAGCGCATGCCGCAGAAGCCGCAGGGAATCGGCGACATCACGGGGTCGATGGTCAAGGGCACCATCGAGGCCATCGACATCATCGTGTTCATCCTCGTGCTGGGGGGCCTGATCGGCGTGGTCAGGGCCACGGGCGCCTTCGAGTCGGGGCTGATCGCTCTGACGAAGAAGACGAAGGGGCACGAGTTCCTGCTCGTCCTGGCGGTCTCCGTCCTCATGATCCTGGGAGGGACGGCGTGCGGCCTGGAGGAGGAGGCCGTGGCCTTCTATCCGATCCTCGTGCCGATATTCCTGGCGATGGGGTACGACTCGATCATCTGCGTCGGAGCGATCTTCCTCGCGGGCTCCATGGGGACGACGATGTCGACCATCAACCCCTTCTCCGTCGTCATCGCGTCGAACGCTGCCGGCATCGTGTTCACCGATGGGCTGTGGTGGCGCGTCGCGGGGTGCGTCGTGGGCGGAGTCGTCGTGTGCGCCTATCTGTACCGTTACGCCAGGATGCTCAAGCGCGACCCGGCGAGCTCCTACACCTGGGAGGACCGGGAGTCGTTCAACGAGCGTTGGGCCATGGGATCCGAGGGCGGGGGGACGTCCTTCTCCTGGCAGAAGAGGGTCATCCTCGTCCTGTTCGTGGCGGCCTTCGTCATCATGGTCTGGGGGGTGATGACGCAGGGCTGGTGGTTCCCGACCATGGCCTCCTCGTTCCTCGCGATCTCCATCATCATCATGCTCCTGGCGATGACCGGCAAGGACCGCCTGGGCGAGAAGCAGCTCGTGGACGCCTTCTCCGAGGGCTCGTCGTCGCTCGTCGCGGTGTCGCTCATCATCGGCCTCGCCCGGGGGATCAATCTGGTGATGAACGAGGGGCTGATCTCGGACACGCTGCTCAACGCCTCCTCGCACCTGGTCGAGGGGACCAACGGCCCTCTGTTCATCCTGGTGATGCTGCTGATCTTCTTCGTCTTGGGGTTCGTGGTCCCCTCATCGTCGGGACTCGCCGTCCTGGCGATGCCGATCTTCGCCCCGCTGGCCGACACGGTGGGCATCCCGCGCTTCATCATCGTGTGCGCCTACCAGTGGGGGCAGTACGCGATGCTCTTCCTCGCTCCGACCGGACTCGTGATGGCGACCCTGCAGATGCTTGATATGAAGTATCAGCACTGGCTGAGATTCGTGTGGCCGATGGTAGTGTTCGTCCTGGGCTTCGGGGGCGCGATGCTCGTCGCGCAGGTGCTCGTTCACGCGTGAGCGCGAGCCGGGTGGTTCACGGGGCGTGCCGGGGGACGGCCGTCCGCGAACCGCCCGGCGGCGCGTTCGTCGGGCCTGTCGTACCTGCCGACCGACAATCAGATTGTTCATCTGTTTTCAGACAAGGATGTCCGAGAGGAGACGGGAGTTCACGTGCCGATGGCTCTCTTCCAGTACACTCTTATCGTCCTGTTCTTCGTGATGGTGGTCGCCTCCACCTGCATATCAACGTTCACGGTGACCCACCACCGCATCTATCTGTGGTCGGCGGGCCTTTTCACGACATATTTCTTCGACGTGGCGCTCGTATTCCGGAGAATAATGGTCCCGCCGCTGACGGGAACGGCGGTCTATGAGATCACGAGCGCGCCGGAGTCCATCCTGCTGGGGGCCGGACTCCTTCTCTTCTCGTGGCTCGTCGTGCTCGAGTTCCTTCACAGGCGCACCCCGATGATGCTGATCGGCATCACGGTCTTCGTGGTCGGCTCGGCGGTGAGTCTCGTGATCATGCCGTTCGGGGGGATTCGCGAGTTCGTGTTCTACTCGATGAGGGGAGTCGGGGCGGTAACGCTGATCGGCTACATCGTACGGAACTACGTCGCTTCGCAGGATCCGGCCGAACGCGCGCGTATGCGCGTGCACAGGCCGATCATCGTGGCCTGCGCGGTCTGCGTCATCCTCGTCGTGCTCGAGAACGTCCTCGGTCAGATTCTGACGCTGATCCCGGCGAGCACGGGTATTCTTCCCGAGCGGAACTTCTGCGAGAACATCCTGTTCGTCGGCATGGGCGCATGGGCGCTGAACCGCTGCGTGCGGACCCTGCGGATAAGGGCCCAGGAGCTGCCGACGATCTCCAACCCGTTGGCCGCGGAGTTCGTCGCGAGCAGCGCGCAGTGCTTCGCGCAGAAGCACGGCCTGTCGGCTCGCGAGGTCGAGGTCCTCCTGCTGGTCCTCAGGGGTGAGGGCAACAAGGAGATCGCCGATTCCCTCTTCCTGTCGGTGAATACTGTCAAGGTGCACGTCCACCACATCCTGAGGAAGTGCGGGACGGGGGACCGCGAGCAGCTGATCAGGTCGTTCTGGGAGGCTGCGTAGCCGGCGGTGACGTCGGGGGGTGCCCGCGATCGACGTGCGGGACTAGGCTCGTCTCATGTATGTCCCACGACACTTCCAGCTGCCTGAGGACTACGCGCGCGCCCTCCTGAGCCGTCCCGGCGCCGGTAATCTCGTGACCGTCCACGATACCGGTCCCGAGGCCACCATGGTTCCCTTCTACTTCGACGAGGAGAGGAACGCCCTGGTCACTCATCTGGTCAAGAACAATCCCCAGGTCGTCGAGCCCGTCCGCGGACCGGGGCTCGTCATCCTGGACGACGTCGACGCCTATATCTCTCCGCACTGGTACGTCACCAATGAGGTGAAGGCCAATGTCCCCACATGGGACTACATCACGATCCACGTGCGCGGCGAGGTGCGCATCGATCCCGGTCCCGAGGCGGCCTTGATCGCGGCCACTCGACTCACCGACATGATGGAGGCCGACGACGTGCTGACCCCGGTCGGTCAGGACAAGCTCCGCCGTATGGCACGGGCCATCGTCGCCGTCGAGGTGAGCGCGGCCGAGGTGAGGGGGAAGGCCAAGATGAGTCAGAACCGCCACCCCGACGACATCCGCGGCCTTGCCGACGAGCTCGAGAAACGGGGGGAGACCCGGATGGCCGAGTTCCTCCGAACGGTCTCCCTTCCCTACGCGGAGGAGCGCTTCGCCGTACTGGCCCGTCTGCGCGGAGCGAGAGCCCTTCACGAGGAGGTGCGCGACTTCCACTGACTCCGCTGCTCCCACCCGCTGATGCCCACCAGCGCCGGCCGGTCACGACGCACGGAGCGTCGTGACCGGCCTCGCAGGGGAGCGCCGGAGGAGCGGGGCGCGACCGCGGTAGACTCGCGGCGTTCCAATGCGCTTCATGCACGTCCCCGACAGTGAGGAATCCACTCGTGGCAACGACGAACGACCTGAAGAACGGCCTGGTGCTCAATCTCGAGGGCCAGCTGTGGCAGGTGGTCGAGTTCCAGCACGTCAAGCCGGGCAAGGGCCCCGCCTTCGTGCGCACCAAGATCAAGAACGTCCTGTCCGGTAAGACCGTCGACAAGACCTTCAACGCCGGTCTCAAGGTCGAGACCGCGACCGTCGACCGCCGCGACATGCAGTACTCCTACCGGGACGGCGACGGCTTCGTCTTCATGGACGTCAAGAGCTACGAGCAGACCTACGTGACGGCCGAGACGGTCGGCGATGCCGCCGACCTCATGCTCGAGGGCCAGGACGTCATCGTCGCCTTCCACGACAACGACGTCCTGTTCGTGGAGCTGCCCCCCGCCGTCGTCCTGACGATCTCCCACACCGAGCCGGGCCTGCAGGGCGACCGCTCCTCGGCCGGGACCAAGCCGGCCACGCTGGAGACCGGCGCCGAGATCCAGGTCCCGCTGTTCCTCAACACCGGAGACAGGGTGAAGGTGGACACTCGAGCCCGCTCCTACATCAATCGCGTCACCGACTGACCGCCGATGGTCCACACGATGCCCGATGATACCGGCGACGTCGAGCGGGATGACGCCGGTGGGACGGGTGATGAGGGCCCCGCCTCGAAGAGCACGAGCAGGCACGCCGTCACCGCTCGGACCAAGGCGCGCCGTCGCGCCGTCGAGATCCTCTTCGAGGGCGACCAACGCGGCCTGCTGCGGGCCACCGGTGGGGATGACGAGGGTGACGGCGAGGCGGACGACGCGAGTCGTGATCGCGAGCGTGGTGACGAACACGGTCACGATCGGGGGCATGGGTGGGACGGGGCCCCGGGCTCGGGCGGGGCCGCGGAGCGTCTGCGCGAGTTCGCCTCCGAGCGCGCCGTGCACTCCGCCAACCACACCGAGGCCCCCGCCTACACCCGCGAGATTCTCTCCGGAGTGGCGGATCACCTGGCGGAGGTCGACGAGATCATCGAGACCTACTCCCAGGGATGGACGCTCGCTCGCATGCCGGCGGTCGATCGTGCGATTGCGCGGATCGCGACATGGGAGATCGTGTGGAACGACGACGTCGACGCCCCCATCGCCGTCGATGAGGCCGTGACGCTCAGCCGCATGCTCTCCACCGACGACTCCCCGCGCTTCTTGAATGGTCTGCTCGGTCGCATCGGCGACCTCGCCGACACCCTGCGCTGAGCCGTCGCGCCGACCGCACCGTCCGATGAGGCCCTACCCCTGGCGGGCCGAGTCGTGTATGCAAGGGCCATGACCACTGCGAGCACCCCCACCACCGTCGCCGTCACCGGTGCCACCGGCAGGATCGGGGGAGCAGTCGCCCGCCTCCTCCATGGCGACGGCGTTCGTCCCCGCCTGCTCGTGCGCGATCCCACCCGCGCGTCCCATTGGGCCGATGACGTCGCCGTCGCCGGCTACGGGGACCGCAGGGCCGCCACCGCCGCTCTGGCGGGCATCGATGTCCTTCTCATGGTCTCCGCTTCCGAGTCCGCCGACCGGCTCGCTCAGCACAGGACCTTCATCGACGCCGCCGCGGCGGCCGGGGTGCGTCACGTCGTCTACACGAGCTTCCTCGGCGCGGCGGAGGACGCCGCCTTCACCCTGGCGCGAACCCACTGGGCCACCGAGGAGCATCTGCGCGCCTCGGGAATGGGCTTCACCTTCCTGCGCGACTCCTTCTACGCCGACTTCCTCCCCGATCTGGCCGTCGAGGGCGTCATCGCGGGTCCCGCCGGGACGGGGCGCGTCGGTGCAGTCGCTCGGGCCGATGTCGCCCGCAGCGCCGCCGCTGTCATCCGAGACCTCCTCACCGGCCGTCGCGAGCACGCCGCCGCCGTCTACGAGCTCACCGGTCCGGAGGCCCTCACACTCGCCGAGGCCGCTGCCATCATCACCGAGACCACCGGCCGATCCACCGTCTACCGCGACCAGACCCTCGAGGAGGCCTACGCCTCCCGCTCGGTCTACGACGCCCCCGAATGGGAGATCGATGCCTGGGTGTCCACCTACACCGCCATCGCCTCGGGCTCCCTCGACCGAGTGACGGATGACGTCGAACGACTCACCGGACGCCGCCCGCTCGGCCTCGCGGAGCTTCTCGCCGGTGAGCGCTGATGCCCTCCGATGACCGTTCGACGACCTGAGCCGGGTCGTGACCGGTCATGTCGGTCACCGACTCGGCCGGTGCCGATGAGCGCTCCCCATCGACACTCCTGGATCAGCGTCTAGGCTGTGTCTATGCTCCCGCTGCTCCCGTGCCGTCGCCTCCGAGGCGGTCGTTCTCAGGCGTCGCAACCGCCGGCGGTCACCACGGGCGCGGCCCCTCCCTGAATTCTCCCACGGCGCCGAATCACTCGGCGCGAGGACGCGAGAGCACCCACTAGTTCGCAGGCGGATGTCCACAGTGAGGCTGTGCCGCCATGAAGCACTCGAAGGATTCGATCATGGGGCAGTACCCATCGCCGTACGATGCCGGCCCTTATCCGTCCGCACCCGGAGGCTCCTATGAGGCGCCGCACGGTGCTGGAGGCCCGACCTACGGTCCTGGCGGAGCGCCATACGCGGGGGGACAGGCCTACGCCCCCAACGGGGCGCCGAGCAACCAGGCCGTGCCCATGGCCATGCCCGCTCCCATGCCGATGCCCATGCCCGCGCCCGTGTTCGTCGTCCCGCCGCCTAACCCCGAGGAGGTTGCGGAGAAGAGCCGGCGGACCACCCGCGGGCTGGGCCTGGGCGCCGTGATCACCGGGGCGGTGTCCGTCGCGATCCAGGTTCTCTACTCGGTGATCCTCGTCGTCATGGTCGGTACCGCGGACTCCTGGACGACCGGAGCCGCCGTCACCGGCGGATTGATAGTCGTTCTTGGCATTTTCGTCATGCCCGTACTGGTCGGAGCGGCCTGGGCCACGTCTTTCGGACTGTCTCTGGCCGCATGCGTGAGGGCGAGCGGCGGCGGGGCGCGGCCGCAACCGGTGCGATGGGCCGGTGCCGGGGGCATCATGGGCGGTGCTCTCGGCGTCTCCGTTCTGCAGGGCCTGCCTTTCGTCATCCTCTTCTTCGCCTTCGCGTACTATGTGGACAACGCCAGCTCCTCCGACGGGGACGTCCTGCTGGTCGTGGCGGCCGTCATCGGGATCGCGCTCCTCATCGCGCACATCGCTCTTATCATCAAGATTCGCGGTCTGGGGACCTCGATCGAGGAGCAGGTTCCCTACGCCTGAGCGCGGCACGGAGGGTGCGCGCGGGGCGTGTGAGGTTCGTCCCGGTTCGTCTCGAGGGTCCGGGTGCATGAAGCGCGGTGGGGCCGGGAGCGCTACCATCGGCCGCGCCAGGCATCCTTGAAGCCCGTCCAGTGAGGCGGAGAAGGAGGTCCACTTACTGTGGCCGAAAAGAAATCCATGGGGAAGCAGATTCTCGGCGCGGCCGAGATCAAGCGCTCCCTCGTCCGCATCGCCCACGAGATCGTCGAGCGCAACCGCGGTGTCGATGACGTCATCCTCCTCGGCATCCCCTCCGGGGGAGCGCCACTGGCCCACCGCCTCGGCGAGGCGCTGAGCGTTGCCCTGACGGAGGACGCCGCCCTGACCGGGGCACAGCCGATCACAACCTCCGTACCGGTCGGGACTCTGGACATCACCATGTTCCGCGACGACCTGGGCCGCCATCCGATTCGTGTCCCGCAGCCCACTCGCATCCCCGGCGGCGCACTGGAGGGGCGCACGGTCGTCCTGGTCGATGACGTCCTGTACTCCGGGCGCACCATTCGCGCGGCCCTCGATGCCCTGGGCTCCATCGGACGCGCGCGGGCCGTCCAACTCGCCGTGCTGGTCGATCGTGGCCACCGCGAGCTGCCGATCCGCGCCGACTACGTCGGCAAGAACCTGCCGACCTCCCGCACCGAGAAGGTCGTCGTCTCGCTCACCGAGCTCGGCGCGGCCGAGGACGCCGTCACCATCCAGGACCTCGCCTCGTCCGAGGAGGTCGCCCGGTGAAGCATCTGCTGAGCGCCAAGGACCTGACCCACGACGAGGCCGTCATGATCCTCGACACCGCCGAGGCGATGGCCGCGACCCAGCGCCACGCCGTCAAGAAACTGCCCACCCTGCGCGGCAAGACCGTGGTCAACCTCTTCTTCGAGGACTCCACCCGCACCCGCCTGTCCTTCGAGGCCGCCGCCAAGCGCCTGAGCGCCGACGTCATCAACTTCTCGGCCAAGGGGTCGAGCGTGTCCAAGGGCGAGTCCCTCAAGGACACCGCTCAGACCATCATGGCCATGGGCGCCGACGCCGTCGTCGTCCGCCACTCCGCCTGCGGAGCGGCGCACCTGCTCGCCCACGCCGGCTGGATCGACGTCCCCGTCCTCAACGCGGGCGACGGCACCCACCAGCACCCCACTCAGGCCCTCCTCGACGCCATGACGCTGCGCCGCTGGTACGCGCCCGACGGCGCTGGTGGCGCTGACGGCACTGATAATGCCGACGGCTCTCCGGCGCCGCGGGGGAGGGACCTCGCCGGGGCGAAGGTCATCATCGTCGGTGACATCCTCCATTCCCGGGTGGCCCGATCCAATGTCGACCTGCTGACCGCTCTGGGGGCCCGCGTCACCCTCGTCGCCCCGCCGACCCTGGTGCCCGTCGGCATGGATGACTGGACCTGCGACGTGTCCTTCGACCTGGACGAGTCCCTGGACTCCGTTCAGCCCGACGCCGTCATGATGCTGCGCATCCAGCGCGAGCGCATGAGCGCCGCCGGCGGCGGCTTCTTCCCCAGTCCCGCCGAGTACTCGCAGGCCTACGGGCTGAATCTCGCGCGGCGCGCGGCGATGCCGGAGCACGCCATCGTCATGCACCCCGGCCCGATGAACCGCGGCCTCGAGATCACCGCGGAGGCCGCCGACGACCCCCGCTCGCGCGTCATCGAGCAGGTCGGCAACGGCGTGTCCGTGCGCATGGCCGCCCTCTACCTCCTCCTCGCCGACGAAGGGAACCAGCTGTGACCCCCCATCTTCTGACCGGTGTCCGCCCCTACGGTGAGGACTCCACCGACATCCTCCTGGTCGACGGCCTCATCGCCGCCATCGGGCCCGACGCGGTCGCGCAGGCCCCTTCCGATGCCGTGCGCCACGATTTCGACGGACTCGTGGTCCTGCCCGGTCTGGTGGACATCCACACCCATCTGCGCGAGCCCGGCGGAGAGTCCGCCGAGACCGTTTTCACCGGGACCCGCGCCGCGGCCGTGGGCGGGTACACCTCCGTCTTCGCCATGGCCAACACCACTCCCGTTCAGGACAACGCCGGCGTCGTCGAGCAGGTGCTGCGCCTGGGCCGTGAGGCCGGCTGGGTCGACGTCCACCCGGTCGGAGCCGTGAGCGCTGGCCTGGAGGGCGAGCACCTGTCCGAGATGAGCGCCATGGCGCACTCGGCCGCCCGCGTCCGGGTCTTCTCCGATGACGGCAGGTGCGTGGCCGACCCCGTTCTCATGCGACGCGCATTGGAGTACGTCAAGTCCTTCGACGGCGTCGTGGCCCAGCACGCTCAGGACCCCCGTCTGACCGAGGGCTCCCAGATGCACGAGGGCGCGCTCTCCGCCGAGCTGGGCCTGCGCGGTTGGCCCGCGGTGGCCGAGGAGTCGATCATCGCCCGCGACGTCCTGCTCGCTCAGCACGTGGGCAGTCGGCTTCACGTGTGCCACCTCTCCACCGCCGGGAGCGTCGACATCATTCGCTGGGCCAAGGGCCGCGGCATCGACGTCACAGCCGAGGTCACCCCGCACCACCTGCTGCTGACCGACCAGATGGCGCGCACCTACTCGCCCCTGTACAAGGTCAATCCGCCGCTGCGCACGGCCGAGGACGTCGAGGCGGTGCGAGAGGCCCTGGCGGACGGCACCATCGACGTGGTCGGCACGGATCACGCCCCCCACCCCCTGGAGGACAAGGACTGCGAGTGGCAGGCCGGCGCCTTCGGCATGACGGGACTGGAGACGGCGCTGCCGGTCCTCATCGAGACCATGGTGGCCACGGGGCGCATGAGCTGGCGCGACCTGGCCCGTGTCATGTCCACCGCACCGGCCGCGATCGGGCGGCTGACGGACCAGGGGCAGGAGCTTCGGGTCGGTGCGCCCGCGAACGTCGCGGTGGTCGATCCCGAGGCGCGGCGCACCATCGACGGCAGGACGCAGTGGACGCATTCGGTCAACACCCCGTACGCGGGCATGGAGTTGCCCGGTCGGGTTCTGGCCACCTTCCTGCACGGGCGTGCGACCGTGCTCGACGGAGCCCCGGTCCGGGCGCGGGAGTCCTGAGGTGCCCATCACCACGTCCGCGTCGTCGTGCCCCGGCGCTCGCGAGACCGCCCTGCTGGTCCTGGAGGACGGGTACGTCCTGCGTGGCGGGTCCTACGGGGCCGCAGGGCGCACGATCGGGGAGATCGTCTTCAACACCGGCATGACCGGCTATCAGGAGACGCTCACCGATCCCTCCTATCACCGTCAGATCGTCGTCATGACGGCGCCGCACGTCGGCAACACGGGCATCAACGATGAGGACTCCGAGTCAGGGCGCATCTGGGTCGCCGGTTATGTCGTGCGCGACCCCGCGCGCCGAGCCTCGAGCTGGCGTTCTCGCCGTGAGCTGGAGGATGAGCTGGCGCGTGCGAACGTGGTGGGCATCTGCGAGGTCGATACCCGGGCGCTGACCCGGCACCTGCGTGAGCGCGGCGCCATGCGGGCGGGCATCTTCTCCGGGGACGCCCTGCCCGCGGGCGCCGCTGACGCCGCGGGGCCCTCACGGGCCGCCATCGACGTCTGCCTGGATGCCGTGCGCGCCTCGCCTCCCATGGCCGGTCGAGCCCTGGCCGCCGAGGTCAGCACCCGGGAGCACTACGTCGTCGAGCCCTCCGGGGCCTTCGCCGGCGCCGAGCCCGTCGCCGTGGTGGCGGCCATCGACCTTGGGATCAAGGCGCGCAGCCCGTGGCAACTGGCCGAGCGGGGAGCGCTCGTTCACGTCCTGCCGCAGACGACCACGTTCGAGGAGGTGCTCGCCCTCCATCCGGACGGCGTGTTCTTCTCCAACGGACCGGGGGATCCCGGTACCGCGCGCAGCGAGGTCGAGCTGTTGCGCGGCGTCCTAGATGCCCGCATCCCCTTCTTCGGAATCTGCCTGGGCAACCAGATCCTCGGCCGGGCGCTGGGCTACGGCACGTACAAGCTCGGCTACGGCCACCGCGGCGTCAACCAGCCCGTCCTCGACCGCGCCACCGGGCATGTCGAGATCACCGCGCACAACCACGGTTTCGCGGTCGATGCCCCGATCGGACGGCCGAGTCCGGCGCCTTACGGCAACGGCCGCTACGGACGCATCGAGGTCTCCCACGTCGGCCTCAACGACAACGTCGTCGAGGGGCTGCGAGCCCTCGACCTTCCGGCTTTCTCCGTGCAGTTCCACCCCGAGGCGGCAGCGGGCCCCCATGACGGGGAGCACCTGTTCGACCGCTTCGTGCGGCTCATGACGGACCATCATGACCACGACGACGGCGCCGCTCCCCGGACGACCAGGGAGGGGCGCTGACATGCCGCTTCGCTCCGATATCACATCCGTCCTGGTCATCGGCTCCGGGCCGATCGTCATCGGCCAGGCGTGCGAGTTCGACTACTCCGGTACGCAGGCCTGCCGCGTGCTGCGAGGCGAGGGCATCCGGGTCATCCTGGTCAACTCCAATCCGGCGACGATCATGACCGACCCGGACATCGCCGACGCCACCTACGTCGAGCCCATGAGCGCCGAGGTCCTCGAGTCCATCATCGCCGAGGAGCGCCCCGACGCCCTCCTGCCCACCCTTGGCGGGCAGACGGCGCTCAACGCCGCCATGAGCCTGGTCGAGGACGGCGTCCTGGACGCCTATGGCGTCGAGCTCATCGGCGCTGATGCCGCGGCCATCAGGGCCGGTGAGGACCGTGAGGAGTTCAAGAGGGTTGTTGAGCGCTGCGGCGCCGAGGTGGCCAGATCGACCATCGCCCGCACCATGGCCGAGTGCCACGAGGCCGTCGAGGCCCTGGGCGGCTACCCCGTGGTGGTGCGCCCCTCCTTCACCATGGGGGGCCTGGGCTCCGGCATCGCCCATGACGCAGAGGATCTGAAGCGCATCTGCGGGCAGGGCCTGGCGGCCTCCAGGACCACCGAGGTGCTCCTGGAGGAGTCCATCCTGGGCTGGAAGGAGTACGAGCTCGAGCTCATGCGCGACAAGGCGGACAACGTCGTCGTCGTGTGCTCCATCGAGAACGTCGACCCCGTCGGCGTCCATACCGGCGACTCGATCACCGTCGCGCCCGCTCTGACGCTGACCGACCGGGAGATGCAGCGCCTGCGCGACATCGGTATCGCCGTGATCCGCGAGGTGGGCGTGGACACCGGCGGCTGCAACATCCAGTTCGCCGTCGACCCGGCCACCGGACGCGTCATCGTCATCGAGATGAACCCGCGCGTCTCGCGCTCGTCGGCGCTGGCGTCCAAGGCGACCGGCTTCCCGATCGCCAAGATCGCGGCTCGCCTGGCCGTGGGATACACCCTCGACGAGATCCCCAACGACATCACCGGCTCGACGCCCGCGTCCTTCGAGCCGACTCTCGACTACGTGGTGGTCAAGGTGCCGCGCTTCGCCTTCGAGAAGTTCCGCGGGGCGGACCCGGCACTGACCACCACCATGAAATCGGTCGGTGAGGCCATGGCGATCGGCCGTTCCTTCACCGAGGCTCTGCAGAAGGCCATGCGTTCCATCGACAAGAAGGGGGCGGTCCTCCACTGGGATGGTCCGGCGCCCGACGCCGAGGCCACCGCGGCTCTGCTCGAATCGATCCGAGTGCCCTCCGAGCACCGTCTCCTGGACCTCCAGCAGGCGGTGCGCGGCGGCGCCACCGTGGAGCAGCTCTTCGCCGCCACGAGGATCGACCCCTGGTTCCTGGATCAGATGCGGCTCCTGCAGGAGGTCGCCGAGGAGGTGGCCGGCGCCCCGGCACTGACCGCGCAGCTTCTCTCGAGGGCCAAGCGCCACGGCTTCTCGGACCGTCAGGTGGGCGCCCTGCGGGGCGTCGGCGAGGACACGGTCCGCGAGATCCGCCACGCCTACGGTCTGCGCCCCGTTTACAAGACGGTCGACACGTGCGCGGCCGAGTTCGCCGCCCGCACGCCCTACCACTACTCCTCCTACGACCTGGAGACCGAGGTCGCACCGCGCGAGCGCCAGGCCGTCATCATCCTGGGAAGCGGTCCCAACCGCATCGGTCAGGGCATCGAGTTCGACTACTCCTGCGTGCACGCCACCATGGCGCTGGCCGAGCGCTATGAGACCATCATGGTCAACTGCAACCCCGAGACCGTCTCCACCGACTACGACATCTCCGATCGCCTCTACTTCGAGCCGCTCACCTTCGAGGACGTGATCGAGGTCTACGAGGCGGAGAGGGCCGTCGGGCCCGTGGCCGGCATGATCGTGCAGCTCGGCGGGCAGACCCCGCTGTCCCTGGCCGCTCGGCTCGAGGACGCGGGCGTGCCCATCCTGGGAACGAGTCCGCGGGCCATCGACGCCGCGGAGGACCGGCGGGTCTTCGGCGTCGTGCTGGAGAGGGCCGGTCTGCCCGCGCCCGCCCACGGCACCGCGCACTCCGATGAGCAGGCCGTGGCCGTGGCCCGGGAGATCGGCTTCCCCGTGCTGGTCCGCCCCAGCTACGTGCTGGGAGGACGCGGTATGGAGATCGTCTACGAGGCGGGCGGCCTGACCGACTACCTGCGCCGTGCGGGCGCCGAGCCGGGCGGCGCCTACGCGAATGGGCCGCTGCTGATCGACCGGTTCCTCGATGACGCGATCGAGATCGACGTCGATGCCCTCTACGACGGCGACGAGCTGTTCCTGGGCGGCGTCATGGAGCACATCGAGGAGGCCGGCATCCACTCCGGCGACTCCGCCTGCGTCCTGCCCCCCATGACGCTGTCGGACGCGGAGATCGCGCGCATCCGCCGTTCCACGCTGGCCATCGCCGACGGCGTGGGCGTGCGGGGCCTGATCAACATCCAGTTCGCCCTCATGAGCGACACGCTCTACGTCATCGAGGCCAATCCCCGGGCGAGTCGCACCGTTCCCTTCGTCTCCAAGGCCACGGGCGTGCAGCTCGCCAAGGCCGCGGCTCTGATCATGGCGGGCCGATCCATCGCCTCCCTCAGGGCCTCGGGCCACCTGCCGGTCGAGGACGCGAGTGTCACCGATCTCCACGACCCGATCGCGGTCAAGGAGGCGGTCCTGCCCTTCAAGCGCTTCCGCACGTCGACCGGTCGCGTCGTCGATACCGTCCTGGGCCCGGAGATGCGCTCGACCGGCGAGGTCATGGGCTACGACGTCGACTTCCCGCGCGCCTTCGCCAAGTCGCAGGCCAGCGCGTACGGCGGTCTGCCCGGCGAGGGGACGCTGTTCGTCTCGGTGACGGATCGGGACAAGCGCGCCATCATCCTGCCGGTGGCCCGACTGGCCGAGCTGGGGTTCACCATCCTCGCCACCACCGGCACGGCCCAGGTGCTGCGTCGCAACGGCATCCCCGCCACGCCGGTGCGCAAGATAAGCGAGGGGCGGGGCGCGCACGGCGAGCAGACGATCGTCGGTCTTATCGAGTCCGGCGCGATCGATATGGTCGTCAACACGCCCAGGGGGCAGGGAGCGCGCGCGGACGGATACTCGATCCGGGCGGCCACGACGAGCGCTGGCCGTCCCATCATCACCACCGTCCAGGAGCTCCAGGCCGCCGTACAGGCCTTGGAGGCCCAGCTGCACGGTCCCTTCCGCGTCCGCAGCCTTCAGGAGCACGGCGCCGACCGGCTCTCCCGGCGCGAGGGCGCCATCGAGCGGACGGGCCGGGCATGAGCGCCGTGGATTCCCCCGCCGGAGGGCCGGACGTGGAGGACGTTCCGGGCGCTGCGCCCTTCGGGGTCTCTCTGGCCGAGGCCATGGACGCCCATGGCCCGCTGTGCGTGGGCATCGACCCGCACCGGACGCTGCTGGAGTCCTGGGGCCTGCCCGACACCCCGCAGGGCCTGAGGGAGTTCGCCCTGCGCACCGTGGACGCGCTCGGGGGGCGGGTCGCCGCGGTCAAGCCGCAGTCGGCCTTCTTCGAACGCCATGGCGGCGCCGGCGTCACCGTCCTGGAGGAGGTCCTCGCCGCACTGCGCGATATCGGCACCATGTCCATCCTGGACGTCAAGCGCGGCGATATCGGCTCGACGATGGGCGGCTACGCCCAGGCCTACCTTCTCGACGAAGCCCCTCTGGCGGCGGATGCCATCACGGTCTCGCCCTATCTCGGATACGGTTCGCTGAAGCCGGCTCTGGACCTGGCGGATGCCGCCGGACGCGGCGTGTTCGTCCTGGCGCTCACCTCGAACCCGGAGGGGGCGGGCATTCAGCGCGCGCGGATGGGGGAGGGTCTCCGGTCGCGGTCCGTGGCGGCCGACATCGTGGAGGGAGCGACCCGCTCGAATGCCGCCGCCCGCGCCGCCGGAGCGCTCGGCAACGTCGGCCTGGTCGTCGGAGCGACGATCGGCGGGGCCGTGACCGAGCTCGATATCGATCTGCTCGGGGCCAACGCACCGCTGCTGGCGCCGGGCGTGGGCGCTCAGGGCGCCGGTGCGACTGAGCTGAGGGCCGTGTTCGGAGCGGCGCGACGCCACGTGCTGGCCTCGACCTCTCGCGGTGTGCTCAACGCCGGGCCCGATCCGGCCGCCCTGCGCGCAGCGGCGCGGACGGCGGCCGCGCAGGCGTCCCTGGCCCTGCGGGGTTGAGGAGGGACGCGGGCGATGGCCCCGGTGCGGCATCATACGGGCATGACAGTCTCACCGGTCTCCCCGGTCCTGCGCCCCCTGTCCCGCCTGACCGTCCTCGCCGGTCCCACCGCGGTGGGCAAGGGGACCATCGTCACCGAGCTGCGCCGGCGTCATCCCGATCTGTTCGTCTCGGTCTCCGCCACCACCCGAGCGCCCCGCCCGGGCGAGATCGACGGAGTGCACTATCACTTCGTGTCCGACGCCGAGTTCGACAGGCTCATCAGCACCGGGCAGATGCTGGAGTGGGCACTGGTTCACGGCACGCACCGCTATGGCACTCCCCGCGGGCCCGTCCAGGCCCAGCTCGACGCCGGCCGCCCCGCCCTGCTCGAGATCGACCTGGCCGGCGCCCGGCAGGTCCGGGAGTCCATGCCGTCCGCACAACTGGTTTTCGTCATGCCGCCGAGCTGGAACGAGCTCGTCGCGCGACTGACCGGGCGCAGGACCGAGGACATCCGCGAACAGGAGCGCCGACTGGCCACCGCGCGCACGGAGATGGACGCTGCGGGAGAGTTCGACCACGTCATTGTCAACGACACCGTGTCGCGTGCCACGAGTGAGCTTGAAGAACTACTGGGGCTCAGAGGGTAGTCAGGGGCTAGACTGAGCCGGTTACCGATAGGTGCATCAGACGTCCATCACACGGGGAGAAGCTCATGCTCGGAACCTCCGCACAGCCCGAGGGCATCACCAACCCGCCGATCGACGACCTGCTTGAGAAGGTCGACTCCAAGTACGGGCTCGTCGTGGAGGCTGCTAAGCGTGCTCGCCAGATCAACACCTACACTCGGCAGCTCGAGGACAACCAGTTCGACTACTTCGGCCCCCTGATCGAGGCCGATCCCGACGAGAAGCCTTTGAGCATCGCTCTGCGCGAGGTGGCCGAGGACAAGCTTCAGGTCATTCCGGGCGATGAGGCCCGTGCTCGGCGGGTCGAGGCCGATAAGGCCCGGCGCGCGGCTGAGGAGGACATGTTCTCCGATATTCCTCTCGACGCCTCGTCGACCACGTCCGCGCAGGGCGAGGACGTTCCGGCCACCACGAACCTCGACGAGATCCAGTTCTGAGCGCGTTCCAGCAGCGCAGCCCGGACGCTCCGGGCGCTGCGCCTCCGGGACCGGTGCGCCCGGACCCCGTCCGCACGAGCCCGCCCGCGGGGGTCCGCGCATGACGGCTTCCGATGCGGTCCCGGCCGGGCCGCAGCGCATCGTCGTCGGCGTATCCGGTTCCATCGCCGCCTACAAAGCCCCCTTCGTCATCCGTCTCCTGCGCCGGGCGGGGCACGAGGTCCGTGCGCTCGCGACCCAGGCCGCGCTCCGCTTCATCGGCGAGCCGGCACTCGCCGCGGTCACCGGGAGACCGGTGGGCAGCGGTATCTTCGACGACCCCGCGGGTGTCGAGCACGTCGCGGTGGGGGAGTGGGCCGATCTCGTCGTGGTCGTCCCCGCCTCGGCCGATCTGCTGGCCCGGGTCGCGGCCGGACGCGCCGACGATCTGCTGACCGCCACGATCCTGACGACGACGGCCCCCGTGGTCCTGGCCCCCGCCATGCACACTCAGATGTGGGCCAATCCCGCGACTCGGGACAATGTGGACACGCTGCGCCGCCGCGGTCTGCGTGTCATCGACCCGGACTCCGGGCCCCTGACCGGCGCCGACTCGGGGCGGGGACGACTGCCCGAGCCGGAGCGCGTCGTCGCCGAGGCGCTGACCGCGCTCGCCGATCGGCGGGCACGGGAACAGGCGCAGGAGGGCGAGAACATCTCCGAACTCCACTCGCCGCTGGATGGTCACGTCGTCGTGTCCGCCGGCGGTACCCGCGAGCCGATCGATCCGGTGCGCTACCTGGGCAATCGATCCTCGGGGCGGCAAGGCGCCGCCGTCGCCCGTGCCGCCGCCGAGCGCGGCGCGCGCACGACTCTGGTGGCCGCCAATGTGGCGGACGACGTTCTCGCGGTTCTGCCGAGCCGGGTGGAGGTCGTGCCCGTCGGCACGGCTGTGGAGTTGGGCGATGCCGTCAGACGGGCCGCCCGAGACGCCGACGTCGTCGTGATGGCGGCGGCCGTCGCCGACTACCGCCCTGCCGAGACGTCCACGCACAAGATCAAGAAGCGCGGCCTGCATGATGACGGGGCGGGCGGGGGCGCCCTTCGGCCGAGCATCGAGCTGGTTGAGAATCCGGATGTCCTGGCGGGCCTCGTCGCGGATCCGCCGCGTCGCGACGGCGGGCGCACGCTCGTCGTCGGTTTCGCCGCGGAGACCGGCGACGCCGAGGGCGACGTGCTCGCCCATGGCGCCGCCAAGGCGCGTCGCAAGGGCGCGGATCTCCTGGTCGTCAACGCGGTGGGGGAGCACGCCGGCTTCGGCGACGTGCCCAATGCCGTCGTCGTCCTCGACGATCGGGGGCGCGAGGTCGCCCGGGGCGCGGGCTCCAAGGCCGATGTCGCGGACCTCCTCGTGGATCTGGTCGCCCGCAGGCTCCGCGCTCGCGCTCGGGACGAGCGCGGAGCAGGGGCGGCCGACGCTCGGCCGGGCAGGATACGTCCGACGCTCCTGCCGCCGGACGTCTGAATAATCACGGGAAACGTGCGACACTCATTCTTCAGACACCGCATTATTCGTGTCTACGATAGACGGTGACACAGCGCGGCGGTTCTTCTTCCTGTCGTGAGGCCGCGCATGGAAGTGATCTGCATGAAGAGGATCGGAGCGAGTCCCAGTACCGTAGCGGACATGGTCAAGGCGGTGACGGTTCCGCCGTTGCCCGTGCGCATCACGGCCTACGACGGTTCCGTCGTCGGTCCGGCGAGCAGCGGTCTCGAACTGCATGTCGTCTCCCCCCGGGCTTTCAGCTACATGGCGTCGGCTCCCGGAGAGCTCGGCCTGGCACGCGCATACATTATGGGCAAAATCACCATGCGCGGTGTTGAGCCCGGAGATCCCTACAACGCTTTCGACCGCCTCGAACAACTCAGGACACGCCTCCGACGCCCCTCGGTCGGCGACGCGCGCCGCATTCTCCTGGCACTCGGCCGGGACGGCCTTCGCCGGCCCGAGGTCCCCGCGGTCGAGGCCCCGCCGGCGTGGAGGCGCGCTCTGTCGGGCGTACGTCGTCACACGGAGCGTAGCGACAGGGAATCCGTCTCCTCCCACTACGATCGCTCGAACCGCTTCTACTCGATGGTGCTCGGGCCGCTGATGACCTATACCTGCGCCCTGTTCACCGATCCGGGGGAGTCCCTCGAGGACGCCCAGGCCAACAAGATCCGGCTCGTTCTCGACAAGCTCGATCTCAAGCCCGGCCAGCGTCTGCTCGACATCGGCTGCGGCTGGGGCTCCGTGCTCGTCGCCGCTGCACGGCGGGGCATCCGAGCCATCGGCGTCACGCTCTCCGAGCCGCAGGCGCACTGGGCCAATGAATGGATCGCTCGCGAGGGGCTGTCGGACCTGGCCGAGGCGCGTGTCATGGACTATCGGCGGGTGCCCGAGCGCGACTTCGACGGCATCTGCTCGCTGGGGATGATGGAGCACGTCGGAGTCCGCCACTACGACGAGTACTTCTCGACCATGTTCTCCCTCCTGCGCCCTGGTGGCAGGCTCCTGAACCATCAGATCACGCGCCGCGACTCCACCCAGAGGAGCCGTGCGGGAGCCTTCATCGGGCGCTACGTCTTCCCCGACGGCGAGCTCGCCGCACCGGGCGTCGTCATGACCCACCTGCACGACGCCGGCTTCGAGGTGATCCACGGGGAGAACCTCCGTCAGCACTACGCCCTGACTCTCGAGCACTGGTGCCGCAATCTGCAGGAGCACTGGAGCGACGCCGTCGAGAGCGGCGGCTCGCAGACCTCGCTTCTATGGGGACTGTACATGGCGGGCGCGCGCTGGAACTTCGAGCGCAACAGCATCCAGATCCACCAGCTCCTCGCCGTGCGTCCGGGACCCGACCGGGAGGGTCACTGGTACCCCCTGCGTCCTTGGTGGGAGGCCTGAGCCGACCCGCCGCCCTCGCCCCCCTGAACACGCCTCCAACCGACCTCGCAAGGACGACCCACATGTCATCGAGCTCCCTCCGCCAGTTCACCTCCGAGTCCGTCACCGAGGGACACCCCGACAAGGTCTGCGACCGCATCTCGGACTCCATCCTCGATGCCATCCTGGCTCAGGATCCCGTCGCCCACGTCGCCGTCGAGACCATGGCGACCACCGGACTCGTCCACGTCGCCGGTGAGGTCACCACCGACGCCTACGTCGAGATCCCCGAGATCGTGCGTTCCGAGATCGTGTCGATCGGCTACACCTCCTCCGAGGTCTGCTTCGACGGCGCCTCCTGCGGGGTGTCGGTCTCGATCGGCCAGCAGTCCCCGGACATCGCCGCCGGTGTGGACAAGGCGCTGGAGGTGCGCGACGACGCCGGTGGCCTCGATCCCCTCGACTTCCAGGGCGCGGGGGACCAGGGGCTCATGTTCGGCTACGCCTGCACGGACACGGCAGAGCTCATGCCGCTGCCGATCCACCTGGCCCATCGTCTCGCCGAGCGGTTGACGGCCGTGCGCAAGCAGGGCATTGTGGTTGGCCTGCGGCCCGACGGCAAGACCCAGGTGACCGTCGGTTACGACGGGGACCGGGCGGTGAGCCTGACGAGCGTGGTGGTCTCCACCCAGCACGATCCCGATCGCACTCGCGCCTGGCTGTCCGACGCCATCACCACCGAGGTGATCCGACCCGTGCTCGATGCCGAGGAGGCGAAGGGCCTTGAGCTGGCCACTGCCGACGCCGAGATCCTGGTCAACCCCTCGGGGCAGTTCGTCATCGGCGGTCCCGCCGGGGACGCGGGACTGACCGGTCGCAAGATCATCGTGGACACCTACGGCGGCATGTCCCGCCACGGCGGGGGCGCCTTCTCCGGGAAGGACCCCTCCAAGGTCGATCGCTCCGCCTCCTACGCCATGCGCTGGGTCGCCAAGAACGTCGTGGCGGCCGGGCTCGCGCAGCGCTGCGAGATCCAGGTCGCCTACGCCATCGGCTCGGCGCGCCCTGTGGGCCTGTACATCGAGACTTTCGGCACCGAGACGGTCCCCGTCGCGCGGATCGCCGCCGTCATCGAGGAGGTCTTCGACCTGCGCCCGGCCGCGATCTTGCGCGATTTGGACCTGCTCCGCCCGATCTACCGCGCCACCAGCGCCTACGGGCACTTCGGGCGGCCCGGCTTCTCCTGGGAGGAGACCAGCCGCACCAGCGCTCTGCGGGCCGCGCTCTAGGCCCCGGCCCTTGACGGAGGTGTCGGGCATCGATGTGAATCGGGCCGATCGTGCGGGACGCCGCCCCGCCCAGGGCGCGCTCCTGGCCGCCCCGGCACCGGCGGAGCACATCGTGGACGGCGAGGGCGTCGCCTCGCCCGTGGCGAGGGTGCTGCTCGACTCCCCCTTGCCGCACTTGGACCGCCTCTTCGACTACCTGGTTCCTCCGGATCTCGACGGCGCCGCCGCTGTGGGAACGAGCGTGGCGGTCCGATTCGGCGGGCAGGACATGCGCGGATGGGTCTGGGAACGAGGCACGACGACGACCCATCCCGGACGACTGGCTCCCCTTCGCGGGGTCGTATCGGACCTGCCCCTGCTCACCGGGGCGACGATGGCGCTGACCGAGGCGGTTGCGACGCGGAGCGCCGGGGTGCGTTCGGACGTTGTCAGGCTCGCGGTGCCGCCTCGGCACGCCTCCACGGAGAGCGCGGAGCGGGATCGCCTCGCCTCGCCACCGCGTCAATGGCGGCCGCCGTCGGCCGGGGGCTGGGACGCCTATCACGGAGCCGGCTTCCTGGACGCCCTCGCCGGGGGAGGGACGCCGCGCGCCGTGTGGACCGCCCTACCCGGGCGGGCGGGCCTGGTGAGCGAGTGGACATCGCTGCTCGCCGATGCCGTCAGAGCCGCACTGGCGTCGGGGCGCGGGGCTCTCGTCGTGGTGGCGACGGCGACGCACGCGGAGACGGTGGCGACGGCGCTGAAGAACGAGCTGAACCGGGCGTCGGCCCGGGAGCCGGAGGACGTGCGCGACGAACCGGTCGTCGTCCTGACCGCGGAAGGCGGTCCCGCGCGCCGCTACCAGGCGTTCCTGCAGGTGCTCCTCGGATTCGCGCGCGTTGTCGTGGGCACTCGCGCAGCCGCCTTCGCGCCCGTGCGCGACCTGGGACTGGCGGTCGTCTGGGATGACGGCGACAACCGTCTCGACGAGCGCCACGCCCCTTACACGCATGCCCGCACCGTCCTGGCGCTGCGCTCCGGCCTGGAGGGGACGGGACTGCTCGTGGCCGGCCACTCGCGCAGCGTCGAGGCGCAGGGCTATGTGGAGCGGGGATGGGCCGAGGAGCTCACCGCCGTCCGGTCGCTCCGTCGCGCCGCCGTCGCCCGTGTACAGGCTCCCGGCGCACCGGAGATGGGGGCCGAGGGCGCCTCCGGGATGGCTCGCATACCCTCGCTCGCGCACCGAGCGGTGCGCGACGCCCTGGTTCACGGTCCCGTCCTGGTCCAGGTCACACGCGCGGGCTACGCCCCTGTGGTGGCCTGCCGACGCTGCGGGCGGGTCCCCCGCTGCCCCCACTGCGGGGGGCCGCTGTCCATGGAGAGGGCCCGGGAGATCACCTGCCGGTGGTGCGCGCGAGAGCCTGCGGGCTGGACCTGCCCCGCGTGCGGCGGCGACCAGGTGCGCATGCGAGGCTCGGGCAGCACCCGTACAGGCGAGGAGCTCGGGCGCGCCTTTCCGGGCACGCCGGTGGTCGTCTCCGGCGCCCGGGAGTCCCACGGCGTCATCGAGTCCGTGGATGCCTCCCCCCGCCTGGTGGTCGCCACACCCGGCGCCGAGCCGGTTGCCGACGGCGGATACCGCGCTGTTCTGCTTCTCGACGGCGCCCTCCTGTCGGCCCGCCCCGAGCTCGGGGCGGGCGCGGAGGCTCTGCGCCGGTGGACCAACGCGGTGGTTCTGGCGCGCGCGGACGCACGGGTGATCCTTCTGGGCGATCCGGATCCGTCGGTCGTCCAGGCGCTGGTGCGATGGGACCACGCCGGGTACGCCCGTGAGGATCTGCATGAGCGGGCGGACCTGCATCTTCCTCCCGCCTGGCGCACGGCGCGGTTGGACGGGCGGCGAAGCGGCGTGGAGGCATTGCTCGCCCAGGCGGAGTCCGAGGGCTTCGAGACCCTGGGGCCGGCGCCGGTCGAGGTCGGGCGGGCGGCGCCGTCGGCGCCGGGCGATGGAGCCATCGTCCGGGCCCTGATCAGGGCACCGGTCGACCGCGGCCGTGAGCTGGCCGCCGTGCTGCGGGTGGGTCAGCGCGAGCGCTCGGCCCACCGGGAGGAGCCGGTCCGAGTCGAGCTCGATCCCACTGTGCTGTGGTGACGCTCCCGAGTCGGGCGGACGGCCCTCAACCGGCTTGAGGGAGCGCCGGAGAGCGAGGCGGGGCCACTCCTACCGGCCTCGCTCGTGCTCCTGATCCGGTTGCGTTCCGAATGCGGCGATCTTGCTGAGGAGGTCGGCGGCCGTGGCGTGCACGTCGCGGCCCTCGCTCAGAGCGGTGACCGCCGCTCCGTCGACGACGGCGATCACCAGATCCGGATCGATGGCAGCCTCGAGCCTGTCCAGCAACCTGCCGACGGCCGCGTTGAGACGTTGACGGCCCCGGCGGTAGGCCTGCCCGACGGGGGCGACGGCGCACGCGGAGATGAGTTGAACGTAGTGGCCGAGATACGGGCCCTCCGGTGGGAGCGTCGCCTGAAGCACCAGATCCAGACGTCCGGACAGGGATGGGAGCTGATCCAGGGCCTCGACCCTGTCGGCCACGCTCTCGGCGCGCGAGGCCCACATCGCGATGTTGACCAGACCGGCCTGGTAGAGCAGATCATCCAGGCCCTTGAAGTAGTAGGTCGTCGCCGATAACGAGCAACCGGCTCGCTTGGCGACGCCGCGATGGCTCACCGCGGCTGGCCCCTCCTCGCGGATGATCTCGGCGGCCGCCTCGATGATCGCCTGCCGTCGGTCTTTTCCGCGTGCGGTCGGGCGAACAGTGCCCCGGATCCTACGTGACGACCGGGAAGCGGCAGGGAGAGCAGGCAAAGGTGCAGCCATGACAACGCAGAATAGCAACAAAGTGCAGAATGATGCGCATCGGCGCAGGCACGTGCATTTGCGTCCCACGCGTTGACGCCCCACCTCCCGCCCCTCCATGTGCCGCGGGGCGGGAGGAGCGGAGACGTGGAGACGGCCCGCCTCAGGACGCCTCGGCCCCGGGCCGGTCGGTCTCGATCAGCTCCGATCCGTGGATGACCCGGGACATGAGGATGGCGACCATGGCGATCAGGGAGATCGCAGTGAGATAGCCGGCCGGGGCCAGCGGCGACCCGGTGACCTTGATGAGCCACGTCACGATGAAGGGGGTGGTCCCGCCGAGGAGCGCGTTGGCCCCGTTGAAGGACAGGGCGAATCCGGAGTAACGGACGTTGGTGGGGAACGACTCGGCCAGGAAGGTGGCCAGGGTGCCGTCGTTGGCGGTGAGGACCACGGCGAACACGATCTGGCACAGGATCACGATCACGAGACTCCCGGTGGCCGTGGTCATGACCGTGAACAGCGGGATGGACAGCACGATGAACGCGATGCACGCGGCGATGAGCATTCGTCGTCGTCCGAGGGAGTCGGACAGGCGCCCCATGAGGAAGATCGAGGCGATGTAGACCACGAGCATGATGGAGGTGGCCAGGGTCGCGGTGTCCTGGGAGAAGCCGAGCTCCTCGTGAACGTAGGTGGGCATGTAGCTCAGCAGCATGTAGAAGGCGACCGCGTTCAGGCAGGAGACGCCGAAGGTGATGAGTGTCTCGCGCCAGTGGCGCCGCAGCAGGAGAACCAACGGCTCCCACCAATTCGCCGCCCGGGGCTCCCGGGGCAACTCCGCGCGCATCGCCTGGTAGGCGGGGGAGTCCTCCAGGTGCACTCGGATGTAGCGGCCGATCAGGCCCAGGGGGCCGGCCAGGAGGAAGGGGATGCGCCAGCCCCAGTGACTCATCGCGGCATCGCTCAGAACGGAGAGCATGCCCGAGACCATGAGAGAGCCGACGAGCAGCCCGCAGGCGGTCGATGCCGGGACGAGGCAGGTGTAGATGCCGCGACGCGCCGGCGGTGCGTACTCGGCCAGGAATGTGCCGGCCCCGGCGTACTCGCCGGAGGCGGAGAAGCCCTGGACCATGCGCAGGACGAGAAGGCCCAGGGCGCCCCAGATCCCGATCGTGGCGTAGGTGGGCAGGAGACCGATGAGGCAGGTCGAGCCCGACATGATGAGAATCGACCAGGAGAGCGCCCAACGGCGTCCGCGGCGGTCGCCCCACGCTCCCCAGACCACGGCTCCGACGGGGCGCAGGATGAAGGACATGGCGAATACGGCGAAGGCCAGCATCAATTGCACTGACTTGTCGGAGTCGGGAAAGAAGGTGTCACCGATGACCGCGGCCAGGTACCCGTACGATGCGTAATCGAACCACTCGATGAAGTTCCCGATGAAGCTGGCCGTCGCGGCGCGCCTCAGCGCAAAGTACCGCTCGGGACCGCTGTGGAAAACGCTATGCTGATTGTCATCGCTCATAATGGTCCTTCTGGTAGTGTGATCGGCCGGGTGCTTCAGGTCGTACTGGAGGGGCTATTACTGGAAAGGTTTCGTCGTGCTGCCGTCGGCCTCGCCGCGCAGTCGACGATCAGTGTGTCGTCAGGCGCGCTGAGCGTGGAGCAGAATGCCGCCCGCCGGGTTCCGAGCCGTGCGGGCGGCGTTCAGCGCTAGCGTCCGGGGCCTCCGTCCTCCCGGGTATCGTTTCGTATTCGGCGGACGAAGTTGCCCATCATCATCAGAATGATGAAGCTGAAGGGCAATGCCCCGATGATGGTTCCCGTTTGAATCGTATCGAGAGTTCGCCCTCCACCGAGAACGAGCAGGAGCAATGACATGACGACGATCATCGTGACGAGCACGACGCGGAACAGCCCCGAGGGGCGCGCGGACATCGACACGAACGTCGAGAGCGCGTGAACCCCGGAGTCCAATGAGGTGACGAAATACGTTGAGACCAGCACCGTCGCCACGCAAGTGAGCAGCCAGCCCGCCGAGGGCACCAGCTTCAGGGAGGCGAATAGGCCCGAGGAGACATCCTCGCCGACAGCGGCGGTGATGCGGCCGCGGCTCTCCTCATCGTAATGAAGGGCCATGCCCCCCAGGATGCCGACCCACACCATGACGATCACCGTCGGGATGCCGATGACGCCGATGACGAACTCGCGGAGCGTTCGCCCCCTGGAAATGGTTGCGATGAAGGACGCCACGAAGGGGGAGAAGGCGATGCACCAGCACCAGATGAAGACCGTCCAGTTCCCGTTCCAGGAATCCGACCACGTGGAGATCCCGCTGGCGGCGACCGAAGGATCAGTGTAGGCCGACATGGCGACGAATCTCGAGATGAACGCCCCGAACGACTGGGGGAGGAGGTGCAGCAGGTACAGAGTCGGGCCGAAAAGCGCTACCCCGACGACCAGCAGAACCGATAGGATGGAGTTCAGCTCCGAGACGATCTTCATGCCGCGATTGATGCCGAAGTACACGGATGCGGCCGCCACCGCTCCCATCACCATGATCACGGCGACCTTGACCCCGAGCGTCCCATCGAGCCCGAAAAGTGATCCGAGTCCCGCAGTGAACTGCAGGGACGCGAAACCGAAGGACGTGGATATTCCCAGGACGGTGGCGATAATGGCCAGGAACTCTATGACGATTCCAGCGGGTCGCCGGCTCCTGATCCCGAAGAGGTCCTCGCACGCTCCCCTGAAGGTGGCCGCCTGCTTGCGGTTATGGACCGAGTAGGCGATGCAGAGCGCGACGACGCAATAAATCGCCCAGGCCGTCAGACCCCAGTGGAAATAGGTCCACGCGAGGGGCCCGTCGCCCCCGGTGGTCGGCTGCAGCGCCTCCAGGGGGTCGTCATTCTCCAGCAGGATCGGCTCGGCCACCGACCAGAAGATCAGGCCGATTCCCTGGCCGCAGGCGAAGAGCATGGAGTACCAGGCGAAACGCGAGTAGTCCGGACGCGCATCCTTTCCTCCCAGGCGGATATCGCCATGACGGCCGAGGCCGACCGCCAGGACGAAGATGAGGACGGATGTGGCGAAAAGGACGAAGTACCAGGTGAAGTATCTCGTCACGAAAGTGCGAAGATTCTGTATGACTCCTGTCGCCTGGTCCTGGAAGGTCAACGCGAGGAATGACAGGAGCGCGACGACGACGACCGCCCCAATGCGGATGCCGAGATCATCCTTGCCACGAGCCTCGTCATGCGGGAGTGAAGCGTGACGGGCGTCGCCGTCCGTCACGACCCCGTTCTCCGGATGCAGATCGCCGCTCCTATTCTCAGAACTCATTCACGATCGCCTCCGCCATCCCGGAGCCGGCGACGTCGAGCAGGATCTCGCCCTTCTCCCGGGTGGCGTTCTTCGCGGAGGAGAGGCATCCCGAGGGCGGAGTGAGCTCCGGCCGGATCGGAAGCACGTCGTAGTTCGGCATGACGGCGGGCGCATCGTCGGAGACCCTGTCCATGTGAACCAGGTCCGGGTGCAGGAGGAGCATCAGGGAGGTCTCCAGGACCCCGCCGTGCTCCAGGTCCCAGCCGGTGAACCCCTCCGGGTACAAGCGCTCGATCGTGGCGTCATCGACGAAGTCCCAGTAGGACATCAGCTGGCACTTGATGGAGATGTTCTGCAGCTGAAGGTCGCGAATGGCGAGGTCGACCCCCTCGAACAGGAACTGGTAATTCTCATAGTGCCCGTTGCAGAACACGAACTTCCTGATCCCGTGCTGCGCCAGCTCGATCACGATCTCGCGCGCCAGGCTTATGAAGGTGGCCCCGGTGAGACTGATCGTCCCCGCCAGATGATACCCGCCGCCTGACCGTTGCTGCGACTTGTATCCGAAGCCGATGGTCGGGCCCACGAGGCCGTCGACGCGCGAGGCGACCTCTTCCGCCACGGCCGTCGCGAGCAACTCATCGACGCAAAGAGGCATGTGCGGGCCGTGCTGCTCGAAGGATCCGACCGGGACTATGACGATGGGGTCGCTCTCGACGCGCGCCCGGTACTCGAACGCGTCCATGAGCCTGATTTGCCTGGACATTGATCTCCCTCCTGCGTGGATGGATCGTGTGATGCATATGTTATGCTATCTTGGCGGGTATCGGCATCTCTTTCTGCGAGTCCTTCTGCGAGGCGGCCCCCCTCGTCGAGAAGTAGACCTGCGACAGGCCTCCCGCGATGATGAGCACGCCTCCGATCAGCTGCATCGACGTGAGGTGCTCGTGGAAGAGGATGAACCCCAGGATCGAGGCCATGATTGTTTCCTGGTAGGAGATTGTCGCGAGCTCGCCCGCAAGGAGGATCTTCGAGGCCAGGGTGAGGAAGTAGAACGCACCGAAGCCCGTGATCAGGGCCGCGGCGACCAGGACGATCCACGAGCGGGCGCCCATGCCGGTCATGCTCCAGGGGAGGCTCACCGGATTCCCGTCGCCGTCGACGGTCGTCGTGGGGACTCCGTTGACGAACTCGCGGACGGGGTACATCAGACTGCTCCAACGGAAGGCGACCATGATCGCGATGGTCGATGCGGCGAAGAGGAAATTGTACCACGCGCGGACATTCGAGTCGCAGTCGGTCCGGTATCGGGAGACGAAGAGATAAAGGCCGTAGGCGACTCCGGACGCGAGTGCGATGGCGTTTCCGAACATGTACTGCGGATCGAGGTCGAGGCCGAATCCTTCCTCCGAGACGATCTGCACGATGAGCAGGGTCCCCAGGACGACGGCGGCCAGGGAGCACAGCATCATCGGCTTGAAGGGCTCCTTGAGGAAGATCGTGGCGAGGATCGTCGAGTAGATGGGGCCCGTGTAGATGAGAAACGATGCGTTCGCGAGAGTCGTGTACTGGGTGCCGATGACGTAGAGGGCCGATAGCAGGCCGAGGAAGATCCCGGAGAAAAGGAGCGACGGTGAGAACCGAGTCGTCCTGACCTTTTTGAATCCTCCGATGATGAGGAATATCAGGGTCATCCCGATGAATCCGGAGAATGAGCGCCAGAATGCAATGAAGTCTCCGGGCGCGTCAATGTATCTCGCGAAAGCCCCGATTCCTCCCATAAGGGATGAAGAGAGGAACATGAAGGCAAACCCCTTGAGCTTCTGGCGGGATTCGTTGTTCAAGGTGCTACTCCTTTGTAGTACCAGAGTGGTTGTCGGTGATCTGGTCGCTTACGGTAACTCTGGATATGGGTGTCGAGGTTCTGCGAATGCGTCGACCTGCGCGTTCGCAGATGGTGCCCGCTCGTAGGCGGACGGGAATGCAGCGCGCTCAGGCGTCAGAGGTGCGGGACCTCCGAGTGATGGCGTCCAGGAAGATGGGCGCCAGCCCACCTCCGACGATGAGCAGTCCTCCGACCATCCCCACGGGAGTGAGCCGTTCTCCCCATACGAGGAGGCCGCACAGAATGGCGACCGGACACTCCCAGTAGGAGATCGTCGAGTACTCCACAGCGGGGAGATTGCGTCCGGCAACGACCAGGAATCCCAGTGCGAAGAGTCCACAGATGAGGAAGAGGGCCATTGCCCACAGCCAGTTTGTGATCGTGAAGGAGGAAACCCCGTGCCATGGGCGCAGGAAGATTGACATCACCAGTGTAGCAGCGGACGCCCAGAAAAAGTTCCAAACTCCACGCACGACTGAGTCAACATCCTTGCGGTAGCCATAGAAGAACATCGCTAGACCATAGAGGACTCCCGAAAGAAGGCCGAGAAGGTCTCCCAAGCTCTTGCGTGGGAACTCTTCAGAATGGGATGACAGGTCCAGCCCGAGGGTCAGGCTTCCGTTCTTGAAGTCAATGATACCGATAGTCAGCAGCATGCCGACGAACACCAAAGACAGGAAGATCCCCGATAGCACACTGATCTTCTCCTTACGGAAGATACGTGCAAGCAGCGCACAGAACAGAGGTCCTGTGTAAATGAGGAAGACGGCGTTGGCGATGGAGGTCATCAGCGTTGAGGAGATGTAGCAGCCCAAAGAGAGGCCGATGCTCACCCCTCCCAGGATCACGGTGGTGCTCAAGCGGGTGCGCCGGAACAGGCCGGCTTTCCCGGTCAGCAGGAGGATGATGATGAAACCGAGCAGGCCGACGGTCATGCGACCGAAGGCCAGGAATGATCCAATGACGGACTTATCTGCGTCAGCGAGACCAGCAGTCGTACCACGGCTGAAGGTGCCGACGAGCCCCATTCCGGTGGCGGCTAGAAGCATGGCGATGGCACCAAGCTTCTTGTTCATCACGTAGTCTGTGACAGAGGAATCGGTGGACGTTGTCTGTGACATGGCAGTTGTGGCTCCTGAGCTCTCTCCCGGCGCGCAGCGGCGAACAGCCTCTTTGCTGAGCTTCGCGCGGCTCGATCAACTCTCACCGCCTCCATAGGGAGCATGGCAACCGCATCGCGAGAATCGAGTGGGGAACGGTACGGGGCGGCAGCCCGATTTATGAGCCGCCGCCCCGCGCCCGCTTGAAAATCAGATCAGACCAGAGTGGGGTCGTCGACCTGGTTGGGGAAGTAGTCCTCGCAGGTGCCCTCGCGGTAGACGTCCGCGGTCGCGCAGTGCAGGCCTCCGCCGAACGCGTAGGCGTCGCGGAAGGGCACGGGGATGACGTTCATTCCCAGTTTGTCCATCTGCTCCATCTGGTGCACCTCGCTGGCCTCGACGCACACGGTCTTGTGGTCGATCACCAGGCAGTTCATGGACAGCCACACCGAGGAGTAGCACAGCGGCGGCGGTGTGGTGTGAGCCGGCGGCGCGGCATCGACGATCTGCCAGTCATTGGCCTCGAAGATCTTGCGCTGCTCCTCGGGCAGACGGCGGTGCGGGTTGTTGATGATCAGGCCCGGCCGCAGCGGCACGAAGGTCGCGTCGATGTGGATCGGGTAGGGGTCGCCCGGGAAGTTGACGGCGTGGACGCGGAAGTCGGGGTAGTACCGCTTGAACCACTCCATGGCCTTCCGGTTGGTCGTCAGGCCGTGCTGGATGAACAGGTCCTTGCCGACGCGCATGACGTCGGCGGCGTCCCACATGGGCTCGACCTCGGTGGTCACGAAGTCCTTGGCCGCCGTGCGCTCGAGCCTCTCCTCGATGCTGATCTTCTCGTCGTAGTAGTTGTGCTTGTACGACTTGTCGGTCAGTCGCGGGCGAGGGGCCTGCGTCCACTTGAACTCCGGGTCGTCCTCGAAGTACTGGTTCATGAGCGGCCAGTAGGCGAGGTACTCGAAGTAGCGGCAGCGGAAGGAGTTCGCAGCGGACATGATCTCCTCGCCCATGGTGAGCAGGATGTCGCGCGGGGGCATCTGGGTGAATCCCGACTCCGTGCGGAAGTCGGGAGTCTGGATGGCCTGGTTCCACTGCAACGGCGTGGGACGGTCGACCGTGACACCCAGGTCCTCGAGGATCTTGACGTAGTTGTCGAGCTGCTCGTTCGCCGCCTCGACGGTGGCGGTGGGCCGGGGGCCCCACATGCCGCGCATCTCGGAGTCGATCGGCACCTTCTCCGATGTGGCCGGCTCCTCGGGCGGGATGACCGAGAAGTCCGCACGTCCGACGATGACGTGCTTGAGCGGGTCGAAGTCATTCCATGAGTTGACGATCTTCGCCATGAGTGAGTCACTCCTTTGTGCTGGTTGTGTGACGTGAGTTGAGGCAGTTGAATACGCCTGCGGTTCGACAGTCGCCTTCGCTCCTGAGGGAAACCCGGAAGATCCCTCGAAGGCTTTCACGAACATGTGCGTGACCGTTGCGATCATCGAACCCGGGTGTGTGGTCATGTGCGGTTGACGGCTCTCACCACCTCCTCGAAGGACGGATGCCGTCGCGATGGTCGGGCTCGGCGAATGCGAGTGTCAATCTACTCGGATGCCGGTGGTTGGAGGTCGTTGGGGTGGCCGTAGTTGCCGGCGGGGGTGATGATGGTGCCGGTGGTGCCGTTGAGGATGGTGTGGGCGTCTTGGAGTCGGCCGATGGCGGCGATGTCTCCGGTGAGTTCGACGAAGCGGCATGCGGCTTCGACTTTGGGTCCCATGGAGCCGGCGGGTGGGTTGAGGGCTCTGAGGGTGGCGGGTGTGGCGCGGGGGATGTGTTGTTGGTGGGGTGTGCCGTAGTGGGTGTAGACGCCGTCGACGTCGGTGAGGATGAGCAGGGCGTCGGCTTCGAGGTGCTCGGCGAGGGTGGCGGCGGTCAGGTCCTTGTCGATGACGGCTTCGATGCCCTGGAGTCGTCCGTGGGTGTTGCGGATGACGGGGACGCCGCCTCCGCCGGCGCAGATGACGATGGCGCCGGTGTGCAGCAGGGTGCGGATCAGGCGGGTCTCGATGACGCGTTGGGGTTGGGGGGAGCCCACGACGCGGCGCCAGTGGGGGCCGTCGGGTTTGAGGGTCCAGCCGCGTTGGTCGGTCAGGTCGTCGGCTTGTTGGCGGGTGTAGACCTCGCCGACGAATTTGGTGGGGTTGTCCAGGGCGGGGTCGTCGGCCAGGACGAGGGTCTGGTTGATCATGGAGGCGACCTGGCGGCCGGGCAGGGCGTTCTGCATGGCTTGGAGGAGCCAGTAGCCGATCATGCCCTGGGTCTGGGCGCCCAGGGTGTCGAAGGGGTAGGGGGCGCTCAGGCGCTGGTCGTTGGCGGACTGCAGGGCCAGGACGCCGACCTGGGGGCCGTTGCCGTGGGTGATGACCAGCTCGTGGTCGGCGGCCAGTGCGGCCAGCTGGGCGGCGGCGGTCTGGACGTTGCGGATCTGGGTGTCGGCGTCGGGCTTGTCGCCGCGGCGCAGCAGGGCGTTGCCGCCCAGGGCTGCCACGATTCTCATCGGGCGTCCTCCTCGCGGTTCTCCCGGTCGGCGCCGGTGGTGCCGGTGGTGGTGCCGGTGGTGGTGGGGTAGGGGGGATCGGCCAGGGTGGCGACCATGACGGCCTTGATGGTGTGCATGCGGTTCTCGGCCTGGTCGAAGGCGGCGTTGGTGCTGGTCTCGAAGACGTCGTCGGTGACCTCCAGGCCGTTCATGCCGGTCTTGTCGTAGATGTCCTGGCCCACGGTGGTGGCCCGGTCGTGGAAGGCGGGCAGGCAGTGGAGGAACTTCACGTCGGGGTTGGCGGTG